>QHWT01000064.1:0-87824 GCA_003222675.1 Acidobacteriota bacterium
GATTCGAGGAAAAGCCGGATGCGGCGCGCCTCACCGAGCTGAAGAGCAGCGCCCCGAAAGGATCGACAGTTGGCGGGCTCTCTCCTGAAAAGCCGTTCGTCGCATCGATGGGGATTTACGTGTTCTCGCGCGAGGTGCTGCTCGACACGCTGCAGCGACCCGGGATTGATTTCGGCAAGGAGATCATCCCGGCAGCGCTCCGCTCGCTCAATGTGCACTCGTACCTGTATCGCGGCTACTGGGCCGACGTCGGAACAATCGACGCCTTCTACGACGCGAACATCCAGCTGACGCAACGCGGCGCCCCCTTCAACTTCTTTCACCCGCACCGCCCGATCTACACGCACCCGCGGTTCCTGCCGTCGACGCGGACGTACGACTCCACCATCGACGCGTCGATCATCGCTGAAGGATGTTTCCTGGATCGATGCCGCATCTCGGCATCCGTGATCGGAATCCGCACACACGTCGGCACCGGCACGTCCATCACGCGATCCGTGCTGCTCGGGGCGGACTATTACGAGGAGGAAGGCGCGGCGGGTGACGACGTCGAACTCGGCATCGGCCGCAACGTCGTCCTCGATCGCGTAATCGTCGACAAGAATGCCCGCATCGCCGACGGCGTGCGCCTGGTGAACGATCAGAACGTCACGAATGCCGACGGCGAGGGTTGGTGCATTCGCGACGGGATCATCGTCGTGCCGAAAGGCGCGGTGGTCAGATCGGGCACGGCGAGTTGAAAGGTGAACAGGCGGCGCATTCCCGAGTCACCTACCATCTCGCGCAAAGACCGCAGAGCGGTTTTCTTGTCCGTACTCAATAGCAGCGTCCGTCGGTGCTCGTATTCGAAGCCACCGCGAAGCTGCCGTCCGGTCGGCGCGCTTTCGCGCACTCCAGGTGCCCCGCAAGTCATCCCATTTCTCGTCCCGCGACTGTCCGGCGGTACCGAAGTCGAACAAATGCAAACCTTTCGACAGGATTCCCGTCTAACGCGCATGGATGGATGAGAGCGAAGCACGGACGGAGGTCCTATGCTCTCGCTCTTGCCGGCTCTGTTTTGCGCGGGACTCATTACGTCCTCGTTACCTCAGTCGAAAACCGATCTCCTCGAATCTCCGTACCGTCACGTGCGGACGACGAACCTGCGCGTCCGGTACCTGCTGGAGATGGGCGTCAGGCGGTCTGCCACGTTCGCGTCGCTCCTCGCCCGGCTGAACGCCAGCGACGTGATCGTGTATATCGAGCAGACCGACGACATGCCGAAGACGCTCGAAGGCCGGCTGATGCTGCTGCCGTTGGCGAACCACCAGCGGTACCTGCGCATTCAAATCAACCGCACCGGCACACCCACCGAGCTCATCTCGCTCATGGGCCACGAGCTGCGTCACGCGATTGAAGTCGCGGACGCCACCGACGTGCGCGACGAACGCGCGCTGGAGCGGCTGTATCAGCGCATCGGCATGCCGAGCGCAGCGCTCCACACCTACGATACCGACGCCGCACAGACGACGGGGAGACGGGTGAGGAAGGAATTACTGACCTAGACGATCAATGTTCAATGTTCAATGTGCAGTGTTCAACGAAAACATCAGTGAGCATTCAGCATTGGACATTGACCCTCCATGCAACGAGCGCAGCGTGTTTTGTCAGGCGAGGCTTCGTAGCATTCTGGGCATGGCGAACCAGCGCAGCGCGCCGACACCTTTCGGGGGCAGCACTTCGAAATCGATTCGGCAGACGCCCCCTTTCTTGAACTCGAGCGGCGCTTTCGCGCCGATCAATTGCGCGGCAAGCTCTCCAAGGTTCGGTTCATGGCCGACGAGCGCGATGCGCTCCTTGCGCGCGTGGCGGCCGATTTCCTGGATCACCGCGGCGGGAGTGCCCGCCGGCGCGAGCGCGTCGGACGCCGCGACAGGCGGCTTGCTCTTGAGGATCTCGGCGATCACGTCCGCCGTCTGGCGCGTGCGCACCAGCGGGCTCGTGATGATTTGGTCGAATGTCACGCCAAGCGCAACAAGGCCTCGCGCTTCCTTTCGCAGCTTCGTAATCCCGCTACTCGTCAGCGGCCGCTTGGAGTCATCGGGCCAATCCTCGCCGCGATCCTCGGCGACGCCGTGGCGGACGAGATAGAGTTCCAGCATCGCCATCAGCTTCGGCTGCCCGCGGTCCGCCGCCGCGCCGGCAGCGCCATCTTGGCAGCTCGCGACCGCCGCGGCGCAGTGAGGCGCACGGCCACCTGCAATCGCGAGGTCTCGAGCGCCTCACGCAGCAACGGAAGCATCGCAATATAGCGACCGTGCAGATGACGACATTCGTCTTCGATGCGACGCGCGAGCACCGCAAGACCGACGTCGGGCGTATCGCGCTGCGCTCCGCGGGGAGCCGCCGCAACCGCCGCGACATGATGCTGCAGCACTTGCAGATCGTGGAGCCTGCCGAGCGCATCCTGCACACGCTTCAACGTCCGCACCGTCGCAGCCGCGGGTGCGGCGCCGCTCTCAGTGGCAATCTCTACCGCATAGCGGAGCTTCTTCGCCGCGATCCGCACCTGGTGCAGCGCTTCGGGTGCGTAGATCTGGCCGGCCTGCTCGATCGCTCGATCGAGCCGCCGGGCGCGTTTGGCGATTCGCGAGGCCAGCGCGGCGCGCCAGTTGTGGCCTGGCGTTGGTGCGAGGAGCGCCAGTCGGACGGACTCGAGGCGCTTCGCGAGCTTATCGCCGTTCACGTCTGCAAGCCGTTCGTGCATCCTGGCACGCCGGCGCTCGCGCTCTTCGATGACATGGGCGCGCACGTCGACCACCGCCGGGCGCGAAACGCCGGGCTTCTCTCCCATTTCCTCCAGCAGTTGAAGCGTGACGTCGAGCTCGCGCACCGTGCCGAGCGCACGCGTCAGCCGCCTGATTTTTCTGCGCGCCTTGCCGCGTTTGCTGCCATTGAGGCCGTCGGTCAGCACCGGCACGGCCTCGCGCAGCCGCCGCGACGCGACGCGCGCCTGATGCACGCCGATATCGTCACCCGCGATCGCCCGGGGCAAATGGCGGTGCAATGCGCGAGTGCGGCGTTCGAGGAGGCGGACCAGGTTGGGTGAACGGTTCATGGTAGGATTGCGGCCGGCTCGACGGAAGGCCAGTATATATCGCAGGTGTAACAAGCAAGGACGCCGCCAGCCGGGCCGTTTCGGCTCCCGCCTTCATGCGTATTGCCGCCATCGACATTGGAACGAACTCCATCCACATGATCGTCGTGCAGGTCCGCCCAGACCTGTCCTTCGAAGTCATTGATCGGGAAAAGGAAATGGTTCGTCTGGGCGCGGGAGGTCTTGACGGACGCAGTCTCACGCCCACGGCCATCAGGGCTGCCCTGCAGACACTTGCCAAGTTCAAGCGTCTCGCGGATTCGCACAAAGTTGACGAGATTGTGGCTTCGGCGACCTCTGCCACTCGCGAAGCTGACAACGGCGGCGATTTCATCGCGGAGGTGGAACGGCAGACCGGCATACGGATTCGCGTGATTTCGGGGGCAGAGGAGGCGCGCCTCATCCATCTCGCGGCGGCTTACGGAGTCGATATTGGCGGCAGCCCCGCCGTGGTGATTGACATCGGCGGCGGAAGCGTCGAGATCACCCTCGGATCCGCGACCCATCTGACGCAGGCTGAAAGCTTCAAGCTCGGCGTCATCAGGCTCACGGAACGCTTCGTGAAGTCGGATCCGCTTTCCGATCGTGACGAGCGCCGGCTCGTCAAACATATAAACCAGGAACTCGGGTCGTACGTTGACGGCATCGCAGGACGCAAGTTCGAGCGCGTGATCGGCACGTCCGGCACAATCTTGAGCCTGGGAGCGCTCGCACTGAACGAAGAAGGCGGCACCAATCCGGAGGAGCTGCGGAATCGGCGCGTCGCGGCGAAGACGATCCACCGAATCAGGAAGCGGCTCAGCAGCGTCGATTTGGAAGCGCGCCTTCACATACCCGGCCTCGACCCGCGCCGCGCGGATATCGCGGTGGCGGGGTCGATTCTGCTCGATACGATCCTGCGTCACCTCAACACGCAGCACTTGACGCTCTGCGATCTCGCGCTGCGTGAAGGGCTCGTGCTCGACTACATCCACCGCAACACCTTTCGCATCCGCAAGGTGGAGCGCTACCCCGACGTGCGCCGCCGGAGCATCGTGGAACTCGGGGAGCGCTGCCGCTACTGGGCGGAGCACGCGCAACAGGTCGCGCGACTCGCGGTGTCCTTGTTCGATCAGACGCGCGCGATGCACAAGCTCGGCGATCGGGAGCGCGAGTGGCTCGAGTATGGAGCGCTGCTGCACGATGTCGGCGTCCACATCAGCTACGAGAAGCACCATCGACACTCGTACTACCTGATCAAGAACGGCGACCTGCGCGGGTTCGATCCCGCGGAAATCGAGATCATCGCGCTCATCGCGCGCTACCATCGACAAGCGGCGCCGAAGAAATCCCACGACGGTTACGGCACGCTCAAAGGCGCGGAGCGCCGAACGGTCCGTGCGCTCTCGGCGATGGTCCGGCTGGCCGAAGGCCTCGATCGCAGCCACTCGCAAGCGGTCTCCGGCGTTGACGTGTTCCCACGCGGCGACGCTTACTTCGTGCGCCTGCGCGCATCGGGAGACGCGGAACTCGAATTGTGGGCGGCGGTTCGCCACGCGGCGCCGCTCGAAAAGATGCTCGGCCGCCCGATTCGCTTCGAAGTGTCGGGACGAGAGCACAAGGAACGCAGATCGAATGTTGAACAATCTGACCACGCCGCACGAGTATCCCGGAAAGCTGTTCGTCGTGGAGGGCATCGACGGGTCGGGAAAGACGACGCAGCTGGCGCTGCTGGCGAAGTGGCTTAGCGCGGCTGGCCACCCGGTGTTCATGACCGAGTGGAATTCATCGGCGCTGGTGAAAGCGGCGACAAAGGCCGGCAAGAAGAAGAACGCGCTGACGCCGATGACATTCAGCCTGCTCCACGCGACCGACTTCGCGGACCGGCTGCTCTATAACATCATCCCGCCGCTCAAGGCCGGAATGATTGTGCTCGCCGACCGCTACTCGTACACGGCATTCGCGCGCGATGCGGCGCGCGGCGTTGATCGGCGCTGGGTGCGCGAGCTTTACAGCTTCGCGGCCAAGCCGGACATGGCGGTGTACTTCCGCGTGCCGATCGACGTCTCGGTAGACCGCCTGCTCGCGCGGCGCGTGAAGCTGAAATTCTATGAAGCCGGACTCGACATGGGCTGGAGCACGAACGCCGTGGAGAGCTTCCGCATGTTCCAGGGCAAGGTGCTCGACGAGTACGACCGCCTTGTCGAAGAGTACGGCCTGAGCGTCGTCAACGCCATCGGCAGCATTACCGAGCAGCAGCGCGTGTTCCGCAAGCTCGTGTCGCAGCACCTGGAGATCGAGAATCATGAACAGCTCGACGAATCCGCCTGAGCCCACGGAGGGCAGCCGGGCGGGCCACTATTACAGCTACGGCATTCCGTACCTGTCGATCGACAACTATCCGGGAAAACTGATTGCGATCGAAGGGACCGACGGCGTCGGACGCTCCACGCAGATCCGGCTGCTGCGTGAATGGCTCGAGATCCAGGGCTACGGCGTCATCGAGACCGGCTGGACGCGATCGGAGCTGATGCAGCCGACGATTGAGGTCGCCAAGGGGAGCAACACGCTCAACAAGCTGACGTTCGTGCTCCTCTACGCGACCGACT
Organism: Acidobacteriota bacterium; assembly: GCA_003222675.1. Taxonomy (GTDB): domain Bacteria; phylum Acidobacteriota; class Vicinamibacteria; order Vicinamibacterales; family 2-12-FULL-66-21; genus QHWT01. The sequence goes on from QHWT01000064.1 coordinate 5,725, forward strand.
TCGCAGACCGCCTCGAAAAGGAGATCATCCCGGCGCTGAAAGCGGGCTTCATCGTGCTGTCGGACCGGTACATCTTCACGGCGCTCGCGCGCGCGGGCGTGCGCGGCGTGGATCGCGCGTGGATCAGAAATCTCTACGGCTTCGGCATCGCGCCGCACCTGGTCTTCTACCTGCGCATCGATGAAAAGACGCTGATCCGGCGCGTGCTGCAATCGCGCGGCATGGACTACTGGGAATCGGGCATGGACCTGAAGCTCGGCGACGATATCTACGAAAGCTTCCGGGCGTACCAGAAGGCGCTGTTGAAAGAGTACGGCTCAATGGCGGACGAGTTCGGGTTCCGCGTGCTCGACGCGCGACGCAAGGTGGAAGTGATCCAGGACGAGTTGCGGAGACAGATCGCGGGATTCCTTGCTGAGGCTGACGTGCCGGCTGCCGTCAGAACTGAGTAGAGAGGTGAGGAAACGGGAATGCCAGGTGGCCCCAAATGCCGGAGGCCACAAAGAGCGCGGCATTCGGCATCCGGGATTGACCAGCGTCAGATGTTACACGTCCGTTACAGGACGGTAACGGACGTGAAACGGGCTATCCCTAGCATGGGCTGATGGCTGCCCCCGCCGTTTCATCCGAGCGCCCGACCATGGTTCCCGACATGCGTGCGGCGCTTGCGGCACGCGCCGAAGGGCGAATGGGCGGAGCGCGCGGCAACGGCACCGCCGGATCCACCGACAAGATCATCGTCCGGGATCTCAATTTCTATTACGGCACGAAGCGCGCGCTCGAGAACATCAACGTCACGATTCCTGCCAGACGCGTCACCGCCTTCATCGGTCCGTCCGGGTGTGGCAAGAGCACGTTCCTGCGGACGCTCAACCGGATGAACGACATCATCACGGGCTCACGCGTGGAAGGGGAAATCCGGATCGACGGACGCGACATCTACGACCGCGGTACGGACGTGGTGGCTCTGCGGCGCCGCGTCGGGATGGTGTTTCAGAAATCGAATCCGTTTCCAAAGTCGATCTTCGAGAATATCGCGTACGGGCTGCGGCTGAACGGGATGGCCGGAAGCCGATCCGAGCTGGCCGGGCGCGTCGAACAGAGTCTCGAGGCGGCGGCGATCTGGGATGAAGTCAAGGATCGGCTCCATGAGTCCGCGCTGGCGCTCTCCGGCGGGCAGCAGCAGCGGCTCTGCATCGCGCGCGCGCTCGCCATCGCACCGGAAGTCCTCTTGATGGACGAACCGGCATCCGCGCTCGACCCGATCGCCACCCAGCGCATCGAGGAATTGATCTACCAGCTCAAGGCGAACTACACGATTGTCATCGTCACGCATAACATGCAGCAGGCGGCGCGCGTGTCGGACAACACCGCATTCTTCTGGCTGGGGCGGCTCGTCGAATTCGGTCCGACCGATCGGATTTTCACGAACCCGGCCGAGAAGCTGACCGAAGATTACGTGACTGGACGATTCGGATAATCGAGGCATTCGAAGAAGACGAAGGACTCGAAGAAGCCGGAAGAAATCGAAACGAGATTCGCTCTTATCTTTGAATCACATTCCATCCCTTCGATTTATTGAAGGTTGATTGTCCTTCGATTCGTTCGATCGGTCCTTCGGCCTTCGATGTGAAACAGACATGGCGACATCCAGCGTTCCGCACTTCCAGGAAGAGCTCGAGCAACTCAAGGCGCGCCTGCTCGAGATGGGCGGGCTGGCCGAGGACCGCGTGCGCTCTGCGGTGAAGGCGCTCGTCGACCGTGATGCGTCCCTGGTCGATGCGGTGCTTGCAGGCGACCAGCCGATCAACCAGCTGCACATCGAGATCGACGGTCGCTGCTTCAGGATGCTTGCGCTGCACCAGCCGATGGCGGTCGATCTGCGCGCCATCATGTCCGCCGTCAAGATCAACACCGATCTCGAGCGCGTCGGAGATCTTGCCATCAACATCGCCGAAGCGGTGCTGCGGTACCTGGGACATGCACTGGTCAAAGAGCTGATTGACATTCCGCGAATGTCGGACATCGCCCAGGCCATGCTGCGCGATGCGCTCGACGCGTACGTGCGGCGTGACATGATGCTCGCGCAGGCGGTGCTCGATCAGGACGACACGCTCGATGCCTTGAAGACGGAGGTCTTCCGCGAGCTGTTGACGTATATGTTGCGCGACGCGCAGACCATCGAGCCGGCGCTCGATCTGATCCTCATTTCCCGGCACCTCGAACGAATCGGCGACCACGCGACCAACATCGCCGAGGACGTCATCTTCATGGTTTCCGCGCGGGACGTCCGACACCACGCCAGCGACCTCAAGTGATTTGGTGATTTGGTCATCTGGTGATTTGCTGATTGGTGACCGAGGATCCGGAGATCCCCATCGCCAGTCATTCATTCGACGGCAAATCACCCACTCCTGAAATCACCAAATCACCAAATCCTATAGAATGGTTGGGTTGCGCACACCGGAAGCTTTGTGCGTGTATTGCCGCCAGCGTCCCATCGATCCCGCGTGGCAGCCGTTCTGCAGCGAACGCTGCAAGATGGCCGATCTGGGTCGATGGCTCGGCGGGGAATACTGCGTGCCGACGGACACACCGGCGTCCGAAGCGGATGAGGAAGAAGAGTAGCGCCCCCCTCTGTTATGGCCGACACGCTCACCATTACCGACAACCGCACCGGCAAGCAATACGAGATTCCGATTCAGGACGGCACCATCCGCGCGACCGATCTGCGCCAGATCAAGGTGAGGGCAGACGAGTTCGGGATGATGACGTACGACCCCGCGTTCATGAACACCGCCGCGTGTCGCAGCAAGATCACGTACATCGACGGCGACAACGGGATTCTCGAGTATCGCGGCTATCCGATCGAGCAGCTGGCCGAGCACAGCGACTTCCTCGAAACGGCATACCTCATCCTCTTCGGCGAGCTCCCGACCGCGCAGCAGTACGAGCGGTGGTCGCGCGAAATCACGCTGCACACGATGCTCCACACGAACATCGCGAAGCTGATGGAGGCGTTCCGCCACGACGCGCACCCGATGGGTATGTTCCTTAGCACGGTCGGTGCGCTCTCGACGTTCTATCCCGATGCGAAGGACATCTTCTCAGAGGCCTCGCGGCGGCTGCAGACGATCCGCCTGATCGCGAAGGCGCCGTCAATCGCCGCGTATGCGTTCCGCCATTCGATCGGCCGCCCGTACAACCAGCCGGACAACGAGCTCGGCTACGCGGGCAACTTCCTCAACCTGCTCTTCCGGATGACGGAGCTGGAGTACCAGCCGAACCCGGTGCTCGAGCGCGCGCTCGACGTGCTGTTCATCCTCCACGCGGATCACGAGCAGAACTGCAGCACCAGCACGATGCGCGCGATTGGCAGTTCGCACGCGGATCCCTACTCCGCCATGGCGGGCGCGGCAGCCGCGCTCTACGGACCGCTGCACGGCGGCGCGAACGAGGCGGTCCTGCGCATGCTCAACGAAATCGGGTCGATTCAGAACGTGCCGGCGTTCATCAAGCGCGTGCAGGCGGGCGAAGAGCGCCTCATGGGGTTCGGCCACCGCGTTTACAAGTCGTACGATCCGCGCGCGAAGATCATCAAGAGAATCGCCGACCTCGTATTCGAGGTCACCGGCACGAACCCGCTGCTCGAGATGGCGCTGGAGCTCGAACGGATCGCGCTCGAAGACGATTACTTCGTCACCAGGAAGCTCTATCCGAACGTCGACTTCTACTCGGGCCTCATTTATCAGGCGATGGGCTTCCCTGTCGACATGTTCCCGGTGCTCTTCGCCATTCCGCGCACCGCGGGTTGGATTGCGCAATGGGAGGAGATGCTGACGGATCCCGACCAGAAGATCGCGCGCCCGCGGCAGATCTACGTCGGGTACTCGAAGCGGGACTACGTATCCAGGGAAAAGCGCAAATGAGGGCGGCCGCCGTTGCCGTGTTCGCGTTGAGCGCCTCGCTCCCGGCGCAGGCGCCCGCCCCGAAGTTCGATGGTGGCCGCGCCTACGAGGACGTGCGGCAGATGGTCGCCATCGGGCCGCGTCCGTCGGGCTCCCCCGGCATTCAGCAGACGCGCGACTACATCAAAAAGCAGCTGACGGCCGCGGGTCTGAAGGTCGAAGAGCAGCCCTTCGATGCAACCACGCCGCTCGGCCCGATCCACATGGTCAACCTGCGCGCCACGCTCGCCGGCCAGGCGCAGGACGGCGGGAGGATTGTTGTCGGAGGGCACTACGACACGAAGCTGTTTCGTGATTTTCCATTCGTCGGCGCGAGCGACGGCGGGTCGAGCGCCGCATTCCTCCTCGAGCTCGCGCGCGCGCTGAAGGGACGCGTCAACTCGCTGCCGATTGAGCTGTTGTTCCTCGATGGCGAGGAAGCCGTGATCGAATGGCGAGGGACGGACCACACCTACGGCAGCCGCTATTACGTGCAGGAGGCACGGCGCGCCGGCACCGCCAAGGACATCCGTGCCTTCATCCTCGTCGACATGATCGGGGATCGGAGTCTCGACATCCGGCGCGAGCAGAACTCGACGCGATGGCTGACGGATGCCGTCTGGGACGCCGCGCGCCGGCTCGAGCGCCCCGAATTCCTCGACCAGACCACGCCGATCGAAGACGATCATCTCGAGTTCCTCTCGGCCGGGATCCCCTCGGTGGACATCATCGACCTGGACTACTCCGCCTGGCATCAGCCGGAGGATCGCCTCGACCGCGTAGCCGCGGGAAGTCTTCAGGCGGTGGGCGACGTGGTGATTGCGGCGCTGCCCGCGATCGAGAGCCGGCTGAAGTAGGCCGGGTCTTTAGCAGACTGCTGAAGAAGAAGAAGACAGCCTGCGGGATTTGGTGATTTCTGGATTGGGTAATCTGGTGATTGTGCTTCGCACGCGCTCCCGCGCGTGCGTCTCCCTAGAGATCCCGCTCAGGGCGGCTCCAACGAGCCGTCTGAGAAGCGCCGGCCTACAAGGCCGACCGCGCGATTTCCTGCTCGATTTCCTGGTGTGTGAGGACGGTCGACGAGGCCTTCGCCTTTGCAAAGATTCGGTCCACCAGTCCCTCGGTGACGGGAATGCCGCGCCGTTCCAGCCAGAACACGACGTTCGACTTTCCCGACATCGGCCCAATGTCGATCTGCTGCTCGCGGCCGATGAGGCTGGCTGGCACGCCCGAGTACACGGCGTCGATGAGTTCCGCATCCTTCTTGCGATAGGCCTTGATGACGGCGGCGGCGTGCACGCCCGTCGCCGTCCGGAACGCGTCGCGACCGACGATCGGATAGTTGGGCGGAATCGGCACGCCGGTCGCGGCCGAGACCGTTTCGCAGTACTCGCACAGCGCCGACAGGTCCCGGTCGATGTATCCCATGAGCACGAGGTTCATCAGGAGCGTGTCCATCGGCGTGTTGCCGACGCGCTCGCCGATGCCGATGGCGGCGCCGTGCAGGCGCGTCGCGCCCGCGTCGAGCGCCGCGAGCGAATTGCTCACGGCGAAATCGCGATCGCGATGGCCGTGCCAGTCGATCCCGACGCCGCCACCACATTCGTCGACCACGGTTTTGATGAACCGTACGACTGCGGCTGCGCCCGCAGGCGTCGAGTGACCGGCGGTGTCGGCGATGCAGACACGCTTGGCGCCCGCGCGGATGGCCGTCGAATACAAGGCACGCAGCGTATCGGGATCGGCGCGGGTCGTATCCTCCGTCACGTACATGACGGTGAGGCCCTCACTCACCGCAAAGCCGATTGCCTCCTCCGTCAGCTTCAGCAGCTGATCCAGCGTCCAGCCTTCCGCGTATTGACGCAGCGGGCTCGATCCGATGAACGTGCAGCACTCAATCGGGATTCCCGCCCGCTGGGACACTTCGGCAATCGGCCTGATGTCAGCGATCACCGTGCGCGCCGCGCAGTTCGCCTGCACCTTCAGGCGCTGATTCGTAATCTCCCGCGCGAGCCGCTCAACGTCGCGGACGACGTGAGGGCCGGCTCCGGGCAATCCGATGTCGGCCGTATCGATGCCGAGTCGATCGATCAAGTGCAGGATCTTCAGCTTCTCGTCGATCGAGGGACACCTGACCGATGGCGACTGCAGTCCGTCGCGCAGCGTCTCATCGTCGAGCAGGACGGTTACCGGCTTCTGATCGCTGCGGCGATTCCAGTCGTAAATCAGCGGATGCATTGTCTATCCGAGATGCGATGTGCGAGGTGCGACTCGCGGCCGCAAGCCTGAAGTCCGAGCCCTGAAGCCAGGCATCACGCGTCCGTGCGTCGAACGTGCCGATATGTCCGCATGGTTACGATGCCCGCAAGGAAGACGCCGAGCGCCCACGCGGTCGAGAAGGCAATCGCATCGACCTGGCCGCGGTGCAGCGCCGTACGCATATCGACACCGGCGCCGAGGCCCGCCTGCGCGAGCGCCGTATCCAGCAGGTAGCCTCGCACCGTGTCGTGCATGCGCATGTCGTATACGCCGTTCCACACGACGAACGCGAGGGCGAACCAGAGGATTAACAGCCGTTTCTCGATGCGGGTCATCGTGGATCATGACTTCCGGCTGAAGCCGGAAGCCGCGTCGTTGATCTCGTGGCTTCCGCCTTCAGGCGGAAGATTATCCGCTGTATCTCAACACCAACGCGGTGATGTCGTCGTTCTGCGGAGCCCCCTTGGTGAACGCCCGAACGTCGGTGAAAATCGCCTGCAGCATTTCCGGGGGCTCCGAGGCCGTGTGCTTCTGAGCGGTCTGGACGATGCGCGTTTCGCCGTACTCTTCGCCGGCAGCGGACAATGCCTCCGACACGCCGTCGCTGAAAACGATCAGCCAGTCGCCCGGCGCCAGCTGCACCGTCTCCTCGGTGAACGACGCGGCCTCGAAGAGGCCGACGATCGGTCCGCCGACTTCCAGCCGCCGCACGCCGCCCTTGGCGATGATCAGCGGCGGATTGTGACCGGCGTTGGTGTAGGTGAGCCGGCCGTCGGGCTCGAGCGATCCATACATCAGCGTCACGAACCGCGACTCGATCCCGCGTCGATACAGCGCGAGGTTTACGCGCGTGATGGTCTGCGACGGCCGGTCGTTCGATGCGGCCTGCGCGGCGAAGATCCCCTGCATCATCGCGCTCAGCAGCGCGGCGGGGGGTCCCTTGCCCGCCACGTCGCCAAGCGCGAAGCCGAACGCGCCGCCCGGCAGGTCGACGTAATCGAAGAAGTCGCCGCCGATCGATCGGCACGGGAGCGACGCCGCAGCCGCGCGGAAGAAGGCGCCGATGCGGCCCGATTTCGGGAGGAGCGCCTGCTGGATCTCGGCCGCAATCCGCATCTCCTGCTCCATGCGCGCCTTCTCCATCGTCTCGCGATAGAGCCGGGCGTTCTCGATCGCCACGGCCGCCTCGGTGGCGAGCGTTTCGAGCGCCGCGCGCGTGGAGTTCGAGAGGATCGTCGCCTGCTCGCGGCTGTCGAGATACAGGACGCCGATTCGGCGATCCTCGCTGACGGCGTCCGCCTTGTCGAGATAGCGCACGAGACGCAGCGGCACGCAGTGGACGTTTCGAATGCCGAGCGCGACTGTGCCCATGTGCACGTTCGCGAGCTCGCCGTCGAGGAGATTTCCGACGATCTTCGGCTCGCCCGTCCGAAAGACTTCTTCCGGGATCTTGCGGCTGACGGCGAAGCTGGTGCCGGGCAGCGTGAGACGCCCGCGGCCGCGGGCCATCTTGAACTCCAGCTCGTTCTCGGCGTTCGCCAGCATGATGAAGCCGCGCTCGGCGCCGCTCACATCGATCGCCGAATCGAGCACCAGCGCCAGAACATCGTCGAGCACGCGGCCGCTGCCGAGCGCCCGGAGACCGTCGAGAAGCGCCGCGATCTGCCGCAGGTCGCCGATCGCCGTTGTCGTCGCACGATCCTGCGAGGGGGCCGTGTCCGCGACGAGGAACACCATCTCGGCGCCGCCGCTGCGGCCAAGACGGATGCGGTCGCCGTGGCTGAGCGTCTGCTCGGTGACCTGCTGATCGTTGACGTACGTGCCGTAGCGCGAGTTGCGATCGCGGATGATGAATGCCTTGTCGCCGGCCGCAATCTCCGCGTGATCGCGGGAGACTTCACTGCCCGCAAGGCGCAGATCGTTCGTCTCGCGGCGGCCGATCTCGAAGAGGGCCTTCGAAATCGGCACGATCCGGCGGCCCAGGGCGTCGGTCACTTCGAGTCGGGCATCGGGCACAACGGGAGTTTATTACAGGTCCGAGGTCCGAGGTCCGAGGTCCGAGGTCCGCTCGTGACTCATGGCTCATGCCGGTTCAGTGGCTCGAGCCTCGCTACCGTCGCCGCCGCACGATGCGGATGACGAGGCTGAGAAGAGCGACCGCGGTGAGGACACCGGCGATCGTTTCGAGCCGAGTGGCTTCGGGACCCGGGCCCATCGAGCGCCCGGCCATGCCGAGATACAGGGCGAGCAACAGCAGCACGACGAACGCGACGATCGACAGCAGGCCGCCGCGTCGCGATCGAATCTGCACAGGCCGCCGCACGGGATCGGTCGTCGCCGTCCCGCAGCGGTAGCACACGATCGCTTTGTCTGCGATCTCCGTCCCGCACTGGCGACATTTCATCGGGAGATCATAAAAGAAAGAAGACGGAAGAAGGAAGGCGCCTTCCGTCTTCTGTCTTCTGTCTTTCATGCTCTCTTAATTGCCGGCCGGACTGCAGCCATCAGCGCGAGTACGATTCCGAATGTGCACACGATGGTGGCGCCGGTCGGCAGATCGAGCTGCAGCGACAGCCAGACCCCCAGCGCCGACACTATCGTGCCCATCGTCCAGCCAATCGCGAGCCGCGGACCGATGTTCTCGGCGTAAAGCATTGCGGCCACGGATGGCACGATGAGATAGCAGAAAACGAGGAGCACGCCCGCCATCGCGACAGATCGTGTCACCACGAAGCCGAATGAAACGTAGAAGAGAAAATCCCAAAGCCTGAGATTCACTCCGGAGGCTTCCACCGCCTCGGGATTCATCGAAATAGCCAGAAAACGCTTCCGGTACACGAAGTGGAACGCACCGATCACCGCATAGAGCGCCGCCGTCTGCCACACCTCCCTCCACGACACCGAGAGCAGGTTCCCGACCAGCATGTCCTTCAGGTGCTCTCCTTCAGACGTGGATTTGCTCAAGGCGAGAATCGTCGCCGCCGACGCGACGGCGTACGAAATCCCGATGATCGCCTCTTGTGGAATTCGTGCCCGACGGCTGCGAATGGTCGCGAACATTGCCGCGCCGATGAACGTGAACACAAGGGCGACCCAGTAGACCGACGGCGAATGCGGATCGCCGTCCGACCAGGGCAACAGGATCGCGACGGTGGCGCCAAACGCAGCTATCTGCGCAAGCGAGAGGTCGACGAAGATGACACCTCGCTCGACGACGTGGACGCCGAGATACGCGTGAATGCCCGCAATCACCAGGCTCGCGACGAATGGCGCCGCCAGAAACGACAGGATGTCCCAGTTCATCATCGCTACCTGGCTTCCGTGGCCTTGATCGCGGCGACCAATTTGCCGATGTCGTAGTCGAACAGCTTGAAGTAATCAGTGACTTCCTTCTCGCCGCCGACGGACGGTGCAAGCGTGACGACCTGCGCGCCAGTCTGAGCAGCGATCGAGTTGGGTGTCTTCGGATCGAAGTACGGCTCGACGATGATGATCTTGACGTTGTCTTTTTTCATCTCCTGGATTAATTCGAGCGAGTGCGATGGCGAGGGGGGAATGCCCGGCTTGGGCTCGACGTACCCCATGACGTCGAGGCCGAACTCATCGGCGAAATTCGGCCACGATCGATGATAGGTCACGACTTTGAGTCCTTTGTATGGCGCCATCGTGGTTTTCCACCGTTGCTCCGCGTCGGCGATACGGCGTTCGAAGTCCGCCTCGCGTTGCGCATAGACGGCAGCGTTGCCGCCGTCGAGCTCCGACAGCTTGGCCTGAATGGCCTTCGCGATTCGCCGGCCGTTGTCTGCGTCGAGCCAGTAGTGTGGGTTGCCCTGCGGGTGTACGTCCCCCATGGCCCGAGTGATCTGGCCGGTCGGCAGGTCGAGAATCTTCGCTGTAAGAGACGCGTCGAGGTATCCCTGCGCGCCCGGTTGAATTTTCTGGTTGCGCGATTGAGTGATGAGCGGGGGCAGCCATCCAATTTCGAGCTCGCGGCCAACGACGACGAGGAGGTCCGCCTTGTTCAATCTGAGGATGAAGCTCGGCTTGGCTTCCACGAAATGTGGATCCTGGTATCCCTTCGCGAGCGACTCCGTCTCTACCTTGTCGCCCGCAACTTCTTTGACGATTGCCTCGAGGTCCTGCGTCGTCGCCACGACTCTGAGTGCGGCGCGCGCCTGCGCCGCGTCCGCCAGAAGGATCGCGGTGAACGCGATCGCTCCGATTATCAGTCTCTTCATGATCATGGTCCTCACTAGAACACGTGCGCGCCGTGCGCGCCGATGGAAAACAGGAACTGGAACAGCAGCTCGTTGGCGTCGACGCCCTCGGCGTACCTCGTGCGGCGCAGCTGACCGCGCACCTGACTGAATTCGCTCGGCCAGTACGTCAGCAGCAGCGACCCGCTCTTGTCCTGCAGCAACGGATCGGCGGCTCGATCCGAGAAGTCGTACCGGGCGCCGGCGAACCAGCGCTGCGCGAACTGATATTCGCCGCTCACGTACGCGCCGAACGCGTTCGCCTGTTCCGGCTGCCGCCGGCTCCAGAAGAGTTCCGTGCGTCCGATGAAACGCCGGTAAATCGCGCGGCGCAGCGGACGATACCGGACAGTCGCGTCGAGTCCATAGATGGTCGTGGTGAAGCCTGGCCCCACGTCATTGTGGCCGTAAGCGATCGAGGTGCCGACATCCAGGTTCGTGCCCTCGGTGATATCGCGATAGCCGCGCAGGCGGCCAACATAGGCAAGGTTGCCTCGCTTGTGGCTCGTGAACAGGTGGTCGTTCCCCTGGTAGATCTCACCGGTCGCCTCCAGGAACAGCACCGGGTTGAGAATGAGCTTCGAAACGGAAAGGCCCGAATCGTTCAAACCTTCCTCGCCGCCAAGCAGGTTGGCCATCGGGAGCGGCACATCCACCCACGGCAGCACGTGACTGTGCTGCGTGTTGACCTTGCCGAACTGCGCTTTCATCTTCCCGACCTTGACGAGCAGGCCGCCGGGCACCGTCGGGAACGTGATGAAGCCTTCCTCTATCTCGAGACCCTCTGGACTCGCCGACAGGAAGAAGTCTGCGCGCGCATACGGATCGACGATCGCCTGGAAGCTCGCCTCGGCTTCCTGCAACCGCAGCGCGGGAAGCGGCGCGACGTCGTTCCTTCCAGCCGCGCCGACGAAGTTACCGATCACGGCCATATCGGGATTGAAGATCTTGGACAGCGCGGACGTGCTGCCGTACACAGGCAGCGAGCCTTCGGGTCCGCCGGCGCCCGCCGCACCGGGCGGTACGGCGACGCCGCCCGCCGGAGGCTGCTGGACGGTTGGCGGCTCGGCACCCGGAGCCGCTGGAGCCGTCGGGGGGGCTGCCACCGCGGGTGGCGTGGGGAGCACCGCCACTGGCGGTGTCGTCGGCGCCGCGGCCGCGGCCGGCTGCTGCTCGAGCGCGGCGACCTTTTCTTCGAGCGCTTTCACCGCCTGCTGCAGCCGCTCGAGCTCGGCGCGCAGATCCGCGGTAGTTTGCGATGAGGGTGCCTGCGACTGCGCAGACGCGGGCATCGCCAGGCAGAGCGCGGCGACGAACAGGCGGATGACCTGATTCACACGGAATGATTGCAACACGACCACCTCCTCGTCCTCGATGGACGGGCACGCGGAATGAGAAAATCGCCGGCCGGGCAACGGCCAGCGTCTCGCCTCAAGCAACCGCTGCGGGGAATGGTGGTGGCGAACGGCCGGATGAAGGTGAGGGCGCGCGCGAGGGGATCAGCGTCAACGGGACTTCGTCGGCGCGTCCCACGTCGCCGAGCGTCATCGGCGCTGCCGCGGGGTCGGGACGGCTCTCGTCTGCGGACGTGCCGACGTGGCACGTCCAGCAGTGCGTGCTCGACTTGAGATGGCACGCCAGATCGTGGTGCGCGAACGGCAACATCGCGAGCGCAAGGACGTACGCCGCTGCGACCAGCTTCATCAAGAAGCCCAGCTGATGCCGGGTAGGGGTCACGATCTGATTATAGCTGTAAGCAGTCGGCGGTCTGCGACTCGCGGTCCGCGGTAATCTTGCCGGCAGCGGCAGACTGCAGACTGCCTACCGCGTCCCGCGTCCCGCATCCCGCGTCCCGCATCCCGCGCCCCGCGTCCCGCGTCCCGCGTCCCGCATCCCGCGTCCCGCGTCCCGCATCCCGCATCCCGCATATTGCATACTGCATACTGCATACGACACGATGTTCCCCATCAGCGACGTCATCCCGTCGCGCACGGTCCCCGTCGTCACGATCGGGTTGATCGCTGTAAACGCGCTGGTGTTCCTGCACGAGTTGCTGCTGCCATCCGTGGCGCTCGAGTTATTCACACAGCACTACGCGTTGATCCCCGCGTGGTTCAGCTGGCCGACAGTGTTTACGAGCATGTTCCTGCACGCCGGTTTCTGGCACGTGCTGCCGAACATGGTGTATCTCTGGATTTTCGGGGACAACGTTGAGGATCGGCTCGGGCACGGCCGCTACCTGGTGTTCTACGTCGCGACAGGCGTCATGGCGGCCATCGCGCAGCTCGCGATCAATCCGAATTCGACCGTGCCGATGATTGGCGCGAGCGGCGCGATCGCGGGCGTGATGGGCGCCTATTTCGTGCTGTATCCGCAGTCGCGCGTGCTGACTGCAGTGTTCGTCCTGATCTTTTTCGATGTCGTGGAGATTCCGGCAATCTTCTTTCTCGGTCTGTGGTTCCTGCTGCAGCTATTGAGCGGTGTCGGATCGCTCGGCGTGAGCAACGCCGCCGGAGGGGGCACCGCGTTCTTCGCGCACATCGGCGGCTTCGTGGCGGGGGTGATCGTCGGTTTGATCGTCCGCTCGCGCGATCGCAGGTGGCAGCTGGAAGGTTGACCCGCCTTCGCCGCTTCGCGGCTTCGCGCGGCAAGCGGTAGTGCGAGCCTCGGACCTCGGACCTCGGACCTCGGACCTCGGACCTCGGACCTCGGACTCCGGACCCCGGACCTCGGATTTCGCGCCTCGCGCCTCGCGCCTCGCGTCATCACGTCTTCTGCTTTCTCCGAATATCCCGCGACGCTCTGGCGAGCTCGATCATCAAGCGCTCGAATTCCTTCTGGTAGTCCTCTGGCGTCATCAACAAACGGCGTTGTTTGAGATCCTCGACGTCGAGTTCGAGCGTCGCGCGCTTCTGCAGCAGCGCCAGCAGCTCCTCGTCGGTCGGCGCGGCGCCCACGATATCCGCATCGAGGTACGACCTGCTCGCGACGGATCCGTCGTCGCCCTCTCCTCCCGCTTCCCGGCCAATACCGTCGCCCGTGTCGTCGAGCAGCGCGCGCTCGGTGGCGAGCTGGCCTCGCTGCTCGTAGTAGCGCCGCACGCCGAGGCTCGATGCAAGGAACGCTTCCCAGATCGAGACGCGCCCGTTTTTGTCGATGTCGGCATGTGGATCCGTGAGCGCTTTGATGAAGTACTCGGGAAAGACCGTGTCGAAGCGCTGCGCCGGAGAATCTGTCGCGGTGATCACGATTCGCCGGGGGCCCGCCAGCCGCTCGAGATACGGAAAGCTCGCGGCGGTCGAATCGACGACGACGAGGCGGCCGGGAAGTGGTTTCATCAACGCCGCCCATTCGGCGCCCGAAAGGTCGGGGCCGACCAGGTTGAACTTTGCTTCGAGACCATCGAACGTGCCGTGCCCGATCAGGAATATCAGGAGCAGGTCGTCGGCGCCGAGCTTTGAGCGCAAGCTGTCGATGGCCCGCCGCACGCCTGCCGCGGTCGCGGCGTGGTCCGCGTCGCCCCCATCGAACAGTGTCTCGATGTGTCGGTCGTCAATCTTCAACTGCTCGCGCAATGCCGTGACGAGTGACTGCCGCCACCTGCCGTACTGATCCGCATACGACGCGTCGCCGTTCGCGCCCGATACGATCAACACGTAGCGCTCGGCCGCCACCGCAGGCGCTGCCCCCGACAGCGCGAGCGCACCGAGCAGAAGTGTCGCGCGCCAGGTCACCGTAATCCCCAGCTCCGCCGAAGCAGCCACTCGGCGGCGAGCAACAGCGCGATGATCGCGAACGACCATCCCGTGTGCCACAGATCGCGGCGGACGGCCAGCGCGGCGGCAGGCACTCCTGTGCGCAGGCGGTCGACGAGAGTTGCTTCGTCGCCTGCAGCCAGCACCTGTCCGCCGGACGCGCGCGCCACACGGGACAGTGTGTCCTCGTTGAGGCGCGGATCGGTCATCTCGGGATCGACGCCTCCGACGAGGACCGCACTGGTCGCGGAGCCCAGCGTCGCCGACCGCGCGCGCGCCTCGGCGGCGACGCGATAGACACCCGCCTGCGCCGCGTGCACCGTCGCGCGGTAGCGTCCCGACTGAGACACGTCGGGCTGGGCGCGAACGGTCTCGACGCGGCCGCCCGGTCCGGTGACGCGCACGTCGACAGTGGCGTCGCGCTCAGGCGCATACGATGAATCGCGCGCATTGATGACGATCGGCACATCGCCCGGTGTCGCCGCAACGGGCGCCAGCAACGAGACAGTGTCGGGCGCTCCCTGGCCGAGCCAACGCGCGGCTTGCCGCCAGAACCGGTCGTACGACGGATCAGACGCGGGGAGCATCATGCGCCAGCGCCAGAACGCTTCGCCGGTGAACACCATCGAGCGCCCTTCGCCATAACGCTGCACCGCGACGAGCGCGCGCGGCACGCCGCCCGGCCCTCCCGTCACCGCCAGCACGCTTGCACCGCGGCGGGGCCCTCCGAGCGGGGACACTGCCGCCAGCGGCGGCACGGACGCCCATCGTTTCAGGTTGTCTTCCGGCGTCGCCGCCAGCTGCATCAGAGGATGGTCCTCGCCTGCGCGCGTCAGCGCGACACGATTCATACCGGGAGAGGCGGTCGCCTGCTGAACGCCGCTGACGCGATCGGTCAGCTCCAGCGGCACGACATCCTCGAGCGCCGTGCCTCGAAATCCCTGACGCTGGAACGCGCGCGCGCCCAGCACGAGCAGCCCGCCGCCCCGCTCCGCAACGAACGCGCGTGTCAGCTCGAGCTGATCGCTCGACAGCATGTCGGGATCGACGTTGGCGAGCACGACAACGTCGTAGCCGAACAGCGACGCGCGCACCTTCGGGAACCCACCCGTCAACGCGTCGGCGCGGGACTTGACGGCTTGCACGTAAAAAGTATCGGCGCCGCTCTCGTCGCGACCCTTGCGGACGACGGCGTCCACTTCGAGTCCGCGATCGCCGGCCCACGCGCGGCGAAGGAAGCTGTGCTCGAACCCGGGCGCCCCTTCGACGAACAGCACACGTCGCGGACGCGCGGCCGCCGGCACGAGCGCGCTGCGCGCGTTGTTCTCGGCGACGATCTCGTCGCCTGCCGCCGGCACTTCGACCGTATAGACGGTGGGCACGTCGCGGTTGGGCGACACGCGGAATGTCTGGGTCACGGGGACGCCGTCAGCCGCGGGCGTCACCCGCCGCAGGTCGATCGCCCGGCCGTTCTCGAGCAGCCGCAGCTCGATCGGTGCCGCGCCGTAACCGTGCGAGACCGCCGACACCGCGACGTCGACGACGGCGTCGCTCAACACCGATTCTGCCGCCGTGACGCTGACGACCTCGCGATCTCGCGGCGACGCCTTCGGTCCGATGCCCACTGCGTAGATCGGCGCGCCGGTCGCTGCGGCCGCAATTGCATCAACGTCGCCATTGTCTCCGCCGTCGCTCACGAGGACGATGCCGGCGACGGGGCGACCGCGGTAGCGGTCCCTCACCGCCTGCAGCGCCCGGCCGAGACTCGTGCGCCGATCGGTCGCCGATAACGTCGCAGGTTCGGCTGCGGACACGTTGTCGCCAAAGCGCAGGAGTTCGGCATGAAAGCGGGGCGCGATCGCGGGCAGCAACTGGCGCTCGAGCAGGCCGCGCGCCACATCGATCCGCCGGCGTCCTCCATCCACGTCCGCAAGTCCCATGCTGCGCGACGCGTCGATGAGGATCGGGACGATTGCATCGTGCGTGTCTTCGCTCGCGCGCGTGACCGGACGCATCAGGCAGAGGATCAACCAGAGGAGTGTGATGAGACGAAGCGCCGAGAGGGCATGACGACGACGGGCTGACAGCGGCACGCGGCGATACGCGAGCCACGCAACAAGCGCAGATGCGGAGATTACCAGCAGGAGGGCCCACCCGGGCAGCGGATTCGCGAACGTCATTATTAACGAAGCGGCGCCTCGACCTGCGGAAAATGAAGCGGCGGTGGCGCCGCTTCGTTAATAGTTGCGCGGCCGCGGTTCGGCCGCGCCTAAGCCGGCCTTGCACGACCTGCGCATGCTCGTTCACGTTCTCGCCGTGCAAGCACGGCTAGCTGGGCTTCTTCTTGGCCAGCGCCTCGAAATAATTGGCGATGCGGCGCTGATATTCATCAGGCACTCGATCGCTGCCGCCCGCGCGCAGGCGGTCCGCCGTCAGGCGCGAGAGCTTGTCCGCGACCCCCGCCTCGTAGCGCTCGAGGGCGCGCGTGACGTCCTTGCGCAGCCCGTCCCATTGCGCGTAGTCCTGCTTCCAGGCTTCGGTGCCGGGCGCGGACCGGCTCCACTCGTGCTGCTCCGGCGTCGATCCCCCCGCGCCCGATTCGGGCGCGCCGCGCTGGAGGCGATCCACCATGTCGCGCGTGCGCTGCGCTTCGCGCGTGTATTCCTGCTGAAGGCGCTGGAGATCGCCCGATGCACTGCCGCGCTCCCCGTCCGTTGACGGCTGCGATCCGCGCCCGCCTCCGCCGCGCGGCGCCTGCTTCGCCGCCTCATCGCGTTGCGCTTGGGTCACCTGCTGCTCGAGCCGCGCCAACCGTTCCCGCGCATCCCGCACGTGGTCGAGCTGATCGGCGAGGCGCTGCGCGTCCCCTCTGGCGCCGCCCGCGTCGACGCCATTCAGCCGGCGCGCGACGCGATCGAGCGCATCGGCGACCTGCTGCTCGGCACCCGCGGTCGCTTTCGACGGCTGGTCGCGCATCTCGCGCGCCGCGGCCCGCATGCGTTCGCCGAGTTGCTGCGATTGCAGATCCCGCGCCGCTTCATTCACCGTGGCGCGATCGGAGGCGGCGCTCTTTGGATCGGTGCCGAGCCTCCGTGCGGACTGCTGCAGCGCATCGACGCGATCGGCAAGCTGCTCCTTCTCGCCTGCCAACCGACGCCGCGCGTCGACGGTGCCGCCTCCTTCACGATCGAGGCGATCCGCTTCCCGCGCGATCCGGCGCTGCGCCTCGGCGACTTGCTGCGATTCGAGCTGCAGGTCTCCGAGCGCACGGCGCCGCGTGTCGGGAGAACCGGCCTGCATCCGGCTCTCGAGATCGCGCAGCTGCCGCGCCGCTTCTTCGCTGCGGGCGGCCGCCGACGCCGGATCCTGGCGCGCCAGCTGCGATGCCGCGTCGCGCATCTGCTCCGCCGCGTCTCGCAGCGACGAGGCGCCGCCACGTTGCGTCTGCTGGCCAGGCTGCAGCCGTCCTGACTGCTGCTGACCAGACTGCTCTTGGCCGGACTGTTTTTTGCCGGGCCGCTGCTGATCAGACTGTTGCGACTGCTGCGCCATCTGCCGCGCGAGGCTCTCCGCCTGCTGACGGAGCTGTTCCTGCTCCCGCGTCAGCTTCTCGAGCTGCCGCTTCAACTCCTCGGCTGACAGGCCTGGGTTCGTCATCTCGCGTTGTCGACGGCCGAGCTCCTCCTGCCGCCGCGCGAGATCCCGGATGCGATCCAGCGCGCTCTCGTCACCCTTTTGACCCTCGGGCTGCTGTTCGATCTGCGACTGCGTCTCGTAATTTGTGCGCTGCTGCCGCTTCAATTCCCGATCGAACAGGTTGGACAGATCCTGCCCTTGCCGGCCGTTGCCGCCGCTGTTCGTACCGCTGGCCTGCTGCATCACCTGCCGCCGGCGCACGTCTGCCTGCGCCTTCAGCAGCCCGTTGAGGGCTTCCATCTCGTGCGGGATCGCTTCGCCGGTCCTGCGTGATTCGAGCTGCGCGATCGCCCGCGTCATCGCCGCCACTGCTTCCGCTACAGGATCGCTGCTACCGCCGGACGCCGGTTGGCGCGTGGAGATCTGCTGCGGGAACCCGCGCCGCCGCGGCCGCAGCGCTCCAGCCGCCTGCTGGGCGCGGGCCTTGAGCTCCGACTGCGCGTCGGCGATCGCTTTGACGTCCGTCGCGGACCGCCCTGCGGCCGAGCGCCGCTCCAGGTTCCACGTTGCGCTGATGATCTCCTTCTGCGCGGCGACCAGGCTTTCGAGCTCGGTGCCCATCGCTCCCGCCATCGCCTGGCTCTCGGCCGCTGCGTACTCCTCGTTGAAGGGCTTTACTTCGAGAAAGAAGATCTCGCTTCGCGTGAGGGTGGACTGCTTGCCGCGCGCGACGTCGCGCGCACGCGCGTAATACGTGATCACATCGCCGGGCTTGACGCCGAGATCTTCGGCGGCCACCATACGCGACCCGATACGCGATACGTCCGTGCCGCCAATAGTCGTGAACGGGACCACGTGCTCGGAGCCGCCCGCGACGGCATACACCATCTCGAAGCTCGCGATTCCATAGTCATCGTCTGCGCGCGCTTCGATCGTGACCTCTTCGAGCGGCGTGATTTGCTGATCTCCGGCCGGCCGCAGCACATGGACTTCCGGCGGTCGATCGTCCATCAAGCGAATGAAGTATTCCGTGCCCTCTGAGTGGAGCCCGTCGGCGTCGGTAAGCGCGACGCGATATGCCGCCTCGTCTGCGAGGGTCAGCGTGGACTCATACGTGCGGTCGTCGACGCGGACGAGAGGCGCGGCGGGCTTACGCTCGGAGAGCGCAAGCCGCCCTTCCTTCACGGGCTTGTCGGTCTGGACGCGCACGCGCACGCGGGTGCCGGCAGGTCCAAAGATGTCGCCGCCGTCGCGTTCCTCGCGCGGACGCAGGCCCGTAAACGAAGGGAACTCGTAATGAAGATCGATGCGCCGGACGCGCGCGGGAAAGAGCGCGGTGACGCCGTACTCGCGCGAGGCGGCCGCGCCGGCGTGCACGCGATAGGTGAACGATCGATCGACGGCGTTAATCCTGAGCTCGTATCGTTCCCCTGCCTGCACCATTGCGACGCTGCGCGTCTGGCCGTTCGACACGAGCGTCAGCGTGGGGACGACGTGCGTCAATGTCCCCGCGCGAGCGTTCAGGCTTGCCGCGATCGTCAGCGGTCGGCCGGCCGGCACGCGCACGTCTCCCGGTTGCACCGTCACGACGATGCTCCCAGGCAAATAACGCAGCCGCGCCACCTCGAACGCCCGGAACAGCAGCGGCGTCGCGAACACCACGACGAATGCGAGCGCGGCCGACGCGAACAGCGCGTTCCTGGCCCTGCTGCCGAGCGACGCGCCGTCGAAGATGCACGCGAGATCGATCTCGCCAAGGCGCTCGACTGCGCGGTCAATCACGAGTGACCCGAAGGTATCGGATGCCGCGCCGCGCCGTGACGCGTCGACGGCGGACACGATCGCGTCATCGAGCTCCGGGCACCGTTCTTCCACGAAACGCGCCACCCTCGCGTCGTCTGGTCGATGCCGAAATGGCCAGATCAGGAACGACGCGGCGATCGCGATCAGAGTAAGCGCGGCGATCGACAACAGCAGCGCCGCGGCGTCCGGGGGGTGCAGCCAGCGATCTGTCAGTGCTGCCGCCCCAATCACGGCAGCCGCGGTGCCGAAGATCCGCGCCAGGAGCTGCAGAGCCACCGCGATGAACCATCGCCTGCGGATGGCGTTCAAGAGACGGTGCAGTTCAGCATGCGGAGTCATCTGGATCCCACGAAGCATTCAGCGACGAGCGCCACCAGCAGCAACATGAGGCCATACCGCCAATATCCCTGGCGCGATTCCGCTTCTTCCGCGGCGCGCGCGGGCTGCGACGAGGGACGCGCGGGGGCCCGCGCGATCAGCGCGGCGAACTCTGCGGGCGTGACGCGATCGATATCGCTCTCGCGCACGTCGACGTTGACGGCGAGGGTGCGCCCTTCAGCCTGGATAATTCCCGGCCGTGCGGGCACGCCCGCCGGGACGTCCGCCACGAGATACCCTGCCGTCTCGGGCGCGCGCGCGCCGAGATAGCGGACGGTCTCCTGCGCGAATGGCACGAACGCCGGATGCAGCGGAAAGTCGTTCCAGCGCCGATCGAGGTCCGACGTGAACAGGACAATCCGTCCCTGGGCGGCGGCGCGCTCGACGAGCGCCGGCATACCCTGGGTGTAGCTGGCGATCACGCGCCACGACCCGCCGGGCTGCAGCTGCCAGGCGTGCTGAAACGACACCTGGCCCAGGTTCGCAGCAACCGCGTCGAACGGCCTGAAGATCGGATGGCGCAGATCACTGACGGCGAGCACGCCCGCGTCTCCGCGATCGCGCGCGACGAGCGCCGGCTGCCAATCGAGGACGGTCGAGAGCACGGAAGGATCGACGTCGGGTGCCGCCGCGATCAACAACCCGCCGCCCGCGCCAAGAAACGTGCGCAGCGAATCGCGAACGCGGCGGTCCAATCCATGCGTCGACAGGATTGCGATGACCGAGTACTGCGCGACGTCCGCCGGCGTCATCGCTGCGAATTCAGGTCCGTGCGCGGTGCGCACGGCGAACCCGGTGCCGCTCTCATCTTCTGCTTCGAGCGCGCGCGCGAGGTAAAAGCCCGAGGTCGATCCAGGGCCGCCGACGACGATCAGCACGCGCGGCCTGCCGCGCGGGTCGGTCAGCGCATAGCGGACGTTGTCTCCGCTGAACCCGTCGGGATCGGAAACGGCGACGTCGACCGCCGCGCGTGAGGCCATGTTGTCAAAGGGCACGTCGAGCGACGCCGCCGGCGGAACCGTGACGCGGCGCGTAACCTCGGTTCTGCCGGCTACCTCGAGCCGCACGTCGGTCTCGCGTGGCGCGGCGCCGAAATTCCTGATCGTCGCCAAGAGGCGCCGGGTCTCCGGTCGAATCTCCGTGACGGCAAGATTGCTGGACGCGCCGCCGGCGTCGCGCACGGCGAGATCGATTTCTTGCGGGAGCGCAGCGGTGCTGCCGTCGAAACCGCTCCGCTGCAGATCGCCCACGATGACGAGCCGCCCGGGCGACTGATCCGGCAGCAGATCGGACGCCTTGTCGAACGCCGATGCGTAGCGCGTGGCGGCAAAGGACGGCGTGATCTCGTCGATCGCGAGTCGCGCGTCGGCTGCCGCGCCGGTCGGCGCCACCACATCCGCACGCTGATCGAACGCGATCACCAGAACGCGATCCGCTCCGGCCTCGTCAACTGCCTGCCGTGCGAGTGCCCTGGCCCGCTCCATCACCCCTGGTGCCGACATGCTCAACGATCGATCGATAGCGATCACTGTCGTGCGAGTCGACGACCGGGCGCCCGCGAGGTACGGGCGCGCGAACGATCCGGCAAGGAGCAGCAGCGCGGCCACGCGCGCGAGCAGCAGCAGGATGTCGCGCAGCCGGCGGCGCCGCGATCGCTCGATCGGGCTCACGCGCAGCAGCCGCACGGCCGTGAACGGCAGCGGCGGCGCCACGTCACGCCGCAGCAGGTGCAGCACGATCGGCAGCGCAATCAGCGCTGCGCCGACGAGGTAAAGAGGTGAGAGAAACGACATCGTGTTTGCATTTCTCAATGCGCGTGGGGCCCACCCCTTTCGATCGCGTCGGGGCCCCACCCCCGACGCGTGCCGCTACGCCCATTCGGGCTACGCGGCGGCTGAAGGCTCTCACGCGCTCGCGCTCGACGGCGCGACGCCTGTCAGTTCCAGCCGAAGGCTGTCCCGCCGAAGCGCCTTGCGCGAAGGCGGACGTCGACTCGGTCCGGCCGCAGGCGCTCCTCAGTGCGCCTGGGGCGGCCTCCTGCCTCCTGCCTCCTGCCTCCTGCCTACTTTCTCCTCGACCTCGCATCCAAATATGCCAGCAACGCGAAATCCAGCGGCTTCGATGTATCGAGCATCAGGTAGTCGATCCCGACACCGCGCAGCTCGCGCTCGTAAAACGCTCGCATCTCCTCCAGCGCCTTGAGATAACTCGCCCGCACGCGGGAGGGATCCGCCGTGATCTCGTCGGCGCTCTCGATATCCGTGAACCGCGCAGCGCCCTTGAATGGAAACCGCAGCTCGTGAGGATCGAGCAGCTGGAAAACAATGACGTCGGTCCCACGGTGGCGCAGATGCTTCAGGCCGCGGACCACCGTGTCGGGCTCATCGAGCAGATCGGAGATCAGCACCGCGAGGCTCCGCTTCACGAGCGCTTCCGCAAGCTGATGCAGCGGGCGGCCGACATCCGAACGATCGCCCGGCGACAGCTTCTCCAGCGCGAGCAGGATCGCGTGGAGGTGGCCCGGCCGGGCGCTCGCCGGTAGGCGCGCCAGAATCTTCTCGTCGAAGGCGATCAGCCCGGTCGCGTCGCGCTGGCGGTTCATCAGGTATGCCAGCGATGCGGCCAGCACGCTGCCGTACTCGAGCTTGCTGGTCGGCGCACCGCCGCGGTACGTCATCGACTTGCTGACGTCGAGCAGGAGATGACAATCGAGATTCGTTTCCTCTTCGAACTTCTTGACGTAATGACGATCGCTTCGCGCGTAGACCTTCCAGTCGAGGGTGGACAGATCGTCGCCGGGAAGGTACTGCCGGTACTCGGCGAACTCGACGCTGAATCCTTTATACGGACTCCGGTGCAGTCCTGAGAGGAATCCCTCCACGACCGTACGGGCCTTCAGCTCCATGGTCGCGAGCCGCGCGATGACGGCCGGATCGAGGAACCGGAGATCGCGGTTCGGGGCAGTGGCGGGCATGAACACCTTCCGTGTGATCCGTGTGATCCGTGTGATCCGTGCGATCCGTGCGATCCGTGGTTCACATTCCGCTGCGCGGCGCCGGCACCGCCTCGAGAAGACGATCGACGAGGACGTCGGACGTGACTTTTTCCGATTCCGCGTAGAAGTTTGGAATGATGCGGTGACGCAGGATCGGGTGCGCGAGCGCGCGCAGGTCGCCGACCGACACGTGGTAGCGTCCGTTCATCAACGCACGCGCCTTGGCCGAGAGGATCAACGACTGCGACGCGCGCAGCCCGGCGCCCCACTTGACCCAGTCCTTCACGAACGGCAGATTCTGCTGGCGCCCGGGACGCGACGAATCGACGAGCCGCACTGCGTAGCGCGCAATCTCTTCGGCGACGACGACCTGGCGCACGAGCTGTTGGTACTCGAGGATCTCCGCGCCGCTCAGCACCCGGTTAGGCGCCGGCGGACGGGCACCGGTCGTCTGCGTCACCACCGTCACCTCGTCGTCTTCGCTCAGATACGACACGACGACGTTGAACATGAACCGATCGAGCTGTGCTTCGGGCAGCGGGTACGTGCCCTCGAGCTCGATCGGATTCTGCGTCGCGAGCACGAAGAACGGCCGTTCGAGCGGATACGTGCGCCCGGCGGCGGTGACGTGATACTCCTGCATCGCCTCGAGCAGCGCCGCCTGGGTTTTCGGCGGCGTGCGGTTGATCTCGTCGGCGAGCAGGATCTGCGCGAAGATCGGCCCCTTCACGAAGCGCAGGCTGCGGTGCCCGCCGTCTTCGTCGAGCACCTCGGTGCCGGTGATGTCGGCCGGCATGAGATCGGGCGTGAACTGGATCCGCTTGAACGAGAGATCCAGGATCTCGGCGAGCGTCTTGATCAACAGCGTCTTCGCCAGGCCGGGCACACCCGTGATCAGGCAATGGCCGCCGGTGAAGAGGGCCATCAGCACCTCGTCGATGACCGCGTCCTGGCCCACAATCACCTTCCGGATCTCGGCAAGGATGCGGTCGCGTCCGAGCGCGACGCGTTCGGCTACGGCGGTGAGCCCCGCCTGCGAGGTCGTTTCCATAATCAGATCGGGGCTCCGCCCCGAACCCCGGCTCGTCGCTCGCGGGGGCCCCTGCGCCCCGCTCCGCTCCTTCTCACGTGGGGCTCCGCCCCACACCCCGGCTCGGTCGCTCGCGGGGGCCCCTGCGCCCCGCTCCGCTCCCTCTCACGTGGGGCTCCGCCCCACACCCCGGCTCGGTCGCTCGCGGGGGCCCCTGCGCCCCGCTCCGCTTCCTCGCGGGCGCGCTGTGCGCGCGACCGTTGTGCCGAAACAACGACGGAATTCGGAATATGGACGGCATAACGGTCAGTGCGTCAGCGAGTAAACGATTTCGTTGATTTCCATCCGGTAGGCTTGCGCGGTGTACTTCACGTAGCCCGGAAATTCGGCGACGTTCGACCACTCCCAGCCGTCGCCCATGTCGGTGTTCCAGTTGATCAGCACCATGGCGCGGCCGTTGTCGTCCTCGATCGCGCGGAGCGTTGCGATGTACCCGCCCTTCTCCCACGTGCGCCCCTGCAGAAACGATCCGAGGCCGGGCGTCTGCGGAAATCCATCGAGCTTGTAGAAGCAGCTGAAGATCGGATGGTCGTTCGGAAGATCGATGATCCTGCGGTCCGGGAACACGCGCTTCAACTCGCGTTCAACGTTCGCCCACTCGATTGGCCCGTGGAAGTCGTCGAACGTCAGCGTGCCGCCGCGCAGCAGGAACTCGCGAAGGATGGGCACTTCGGTCTCCTTCAACCGCAGGTTGCCCCCTTCCACGATGTAGATCCACGGATACTTCCAGAGATTGGGATCCTCGATCGTGATGTTCACGGGATCGTTCACCTGGATCGATGTCGCGGTCCGCACGCGGCGCGACAGGTTCCACTCGGCCGCGGGCGCGTCGATGTACCACGGCTCATCGTACATGCTGAACCCGCGCCCCATCGTCCAGGCCGTGTAGCGAATCCGAGCGAACGTCCATTGCAGGCCGGCGAAGCGGAGGTCGGGCGCCGCCGGCGTCGGGGGCGGCTGCGCCGCGGCGCGCGGCGCCACGATCCACGCAAGCGCACAGACGAGAACGGCGGTGGCGGCGCCGAGCGACAGCTTCACCGCGAGCCCCCGATCGCGTTCAGCAGGAGCTCCTGCGCGCGCTCGAACGTCGGTGCGATCTCCAGGGCGGCCAGCGCTTCCTTCTTCGCATCCGCCGCCTGGCCGGCGAGGAGATAGCTCTCGCCGAGGTCGCAGTGCGCGGCCGCCTTGTCCGTCGCGCCTGACTGGAGCGCCGCGCGGAATTCACGCGACGCGATCGTCGCATCGCGGCGCTTCAACGCGATCCGTCCCCACCCGATGTGCGCGGTGGCGTCGAAGGGATCGAGCGAGACGACGCGCGAGACCGCCAGCGTCATCAACCGCTCGTCGTGCGCCGCCTCTGCGAGCGTCCACAGCTTGCGCGCGGCTTCGACGTTCGTGTGGTCGACAGCAAGCAGCGCCTCGTATTCTTTCAATGCGCGCGGACGATCGCCGAGCTTTTCGGCGAGCGCGGCCATCAGCGCGTGCGGGCTTTCGGCGCCAATCGCCGCGGGCACGAGCGATGCGGCGCGCTCGAGCGGCGCGTACGCCGCGGCATCTCCCGCGGACGCCAGCGCCTCGCCGAGCGCAACCTGCGCGATATAGCTGTCAGGGTTAGCCGCAGCGGCCGTCTTCAGCACGTCTACCGAGCTCGCATCCACCGGCTTTTGCGCATCCGCCAGCGCTTTCCGCATCGTCCCGAACTTCTCCTCGAGTGCGCGGTCGAAGGTGACCTGCAGATCGTCGATGGACACGTTCAGCGAGCGCTTCAGCGCGGCTTCGGTATCGATGCCATCGGCAAAGGACCGAACGAGCGCGGGGAGCGCCGGCGCCCCTCGCGACGTGACGATGTGGTCCACCAGCAGCGAGGCCTCGTAATACGCCAGCGAGATCGTGTCGGGCCGCGTGAACCCGGCGTTCAGATCGCGCAGCTTCAGGACCTTGTTCGCGTTCATCGCCCGCGCGAAGGTGACTTCCATGTCCCGCCCCCACTCGGGACGCTGAACGCCCTCCTCATAGACCGAAATCCCCTCGGTCAGCCACCGCGGCACGCGCTGCTTCGACATCTGCAGCGTGACCACGTGCGCGAGCTCGTGCCAGAGCGTCGCCTCCCAGCTGAACATGCCAGGCGGACGCGCCTTCGGAGAATCCATCGTGACGACGCGGCCGAAGCACGCGCCGAGCGCGCCAATCATGCCGGGCAGCCCGAGGTTGCGCACCGCGAAGTCGTCGTGATGCGGAAAGATCTCGATCAGGATCGGCCCCCTCGGCGTGAACCCGTAACGCGCCGAGAGCGTCTTGAACGCGGACTGCGCGAGCGGAACGGCGTACTCGCGAAGCACCGGCGCTTCGTCGCGGTGCATCTTGAAAATCAGATCGCCTTCCTGCACGGTGACGAACTGATCCAGCGTGTCGAGCAGCGCGAGGAGGTTGTAGGTGACGACATCGAATGGATCGGCGTGGAAGGCGCGATCGAGCGCGCGGCGCGCGCCAGGCTCGTCGCCCGTGCGCATCAAATGCATGCCGAGATCTGCCGCGGCCTGCGCGTCGGACGGATCGAGCGCGAGCCCCTTCTCGGCGAGCGTGACGGCTTCATCGAATCGATAGTGGCTGGCCGCCTGCTCCCCGGCAATCCGGTAGATCTCTCCATACGACGGATTGATGTCGAGGACCTTCGAGACCTCGCGATCGAAGGTCGCGTGGTCGTCGCGCACATATGCGATTGCCGCCAGCAACGAGTGCGCCTCGAGATCTGACGGGTTGATTGCGAGGACCTTGTCGATCTCTTCTTTCGCCTTGTCGACGCGATCTTCATCGAGGTGCAGCGACGCGAGAAGCAGGTGCGGCTCCGCGAGACCAGCATCGATCTCAATCGCGCGGGCCGCGCTGGCCGCGGCGGCCGGCGGGTCTTCGTCTTCGAGCACGCGCGCAAGGCCGGCATGCGCGGGCGCCCATTGCGCGTCCGCCTGCAACGCCGCCTGGAACGATTTCAGCGCCTCAGGTTTGTTGTACTTCTCGAGGAACAGGCGCCCCCACGACGTCTGCACCG
The DNA here is from genome assembly GCA_003222675.1 of Acidobacteriota bacterium. Taxonomy (GTDB): domain Bacteria; phylum Acidobacteriota; class Vicinamibacteria; order Vicinamibacterales; family 2-12-FULL-66-21; genus QHWT01. Next base: position 32,890 of record QHWT01000064.1, read on the forward strand.
CTGCGGGATCGGCACCCACGCGTTCGGCGTCGCGATAGAGGGCGTTGGCGTCGCGCGGACGGCCGAGCGCATGCGCCGCGCGCGCGCCGCGGAGCAGCAGCGCGGGTTCAGCGGTCGACGATCCTCGACGATAGACCGCCGTCAGCAGCGGCGCCGCGTCGCCGTCGCGCCCGATGATGTGATAGAGCAGCGCCAGCTCGAGCGCCGCGTCGCCACCGGGCTCGCGCAACGCGAGCGGCTCGAGGATCGACTGCGCCTCGCCATACTTGCCCGCATCAATCGCGAGCTGCGCCAGCACGACCGCGCCTGCCGGATCGTTCGCACCGCGCGCCCGCGCCAGGTTCTCTGCCTCGGCGCGCTGACCGTGCGCAATCGCGGCGGCCGCGGCGCTCGCAAAATCGCGCTGCGCACCTTGTTGAGAGAAGACGCGCGAGGGACGCACGGCCGAGCCGGCAAGTCCGAGACACACCGAAAGTATGACGACGACAAGAGGCCGTCTCGGCACCGGCAAGTGGCCCGCGCGAGAGTCCGGCATGGATCTGAGGCGATTATAGACCACGCAAATGAGCGCTCTAGCAGACTCCGTGCCGTTAAGACGGTCCGCTGACGCAAGCGGTTTTCGAGTGACGGCTGACAGTTGTCGGCCGAACCGCGGACTAATAGGCGGGAACTGGAAACTGGTGACCGGTAACGCGCAGCTCGTTCAGAAGAGCGGGCGCCACGTGAAGAAGATAGCGGCGACCAGTCCCTGTCCAAGCGCGAATGCGGTGACGAATGGGAGGACGAAGCGCCGCGGCAGGATCGCCGCGAGCGCCAGGAAGGCCGGAAACAAGGTCGACGTGAGACGTCCCATCGACAGCACGCCACCGGCGAGCACCGGCGGAACGATGTTGATGATGACGAAGACCGCGGCGCTCAAACCGAGACGGCGGAACACGGGCCAGAGCATCACCAGCGCGAATACGAACGCCAGCGCGTTCAGCGTGTCGTACGGCACGAGCATCAGCGCCCGCGCGAGGCCTTCATCGTCGATCCGTGCGAGCCCGCGCGCCAGCGGCGCCAGTCCTTGAAACGATCGCCCCCATGCTTCGTGCAGCCGCGCCCACCCGAACCAGGATCCAGTGAGATCGTGCACATATGCGCTGTAGGCCAGCATTCCGAGTCCCGCGGCCGACGCCGACAGAATTGATTTCGTGATTTGGTGATCCGGTGATCTGATGATGGTGCGATTGCGCCAGAGGTCCTCGGCTATGAGGCACGCGAGCGCCACGCTGAGGAAGCAGCCGTTCGGCCGCGTCAGGCCAACCAGCGCGCCCCACGCGGCGGCGCGCACCCACTCGTGGCGGCGGAAGTGATAGAACGCTGCGACAGATCCCAACAGGAACAGCGCTTCCGTGTAAGGCAGGCTGAAGAAGATCGCGAACGGATATGCCGCGAGCAGCGTGACCGCGTCGGCCGCGTGCGCTTCGCCGATTGTGTCGCGCGCCAGCCGCGCCAGGTACGACGCACCCCACACAAATGTGACGATTGAGAGGATCGCGCCTCCCCACAGCGCCCGCGCCATGCGCCGTTCCCAGGGGACGCCTCCCTCGAACGCCCCCACAAGATAACCAACCACGCGCATCGCGAACGGATACGCGGGAAAGAACGCGACGTTCTGCTGACGATCGAAACGTGCCTGGAAGTGATAGCCGTTGATCGCAATGTCGCCGTACCAGCCCGCGTCGTAGCGCGCCGGCAGATTCATCACCGGATCGCCAGAGAGCTGAAACCCGACCTCCGTGCTGAAGCCAATCGCCAGCACCGCGAAGTAGCCGGCGACGAGCACCGCGATGCGTGAGAACCACGCCGTGGTAATGACCGCCGCAGACGGATCGTCGCGCAGGGTGCGCGCCCACGCCACGGCGCGGCCATGGAGCGGCGGCGACGGAAAGGCAGCGTGCCGGACGGCGATGATGGCGAGCGTGATGAACGCGAGCCGCAGCGGCGACCGCGCCGAGAGCCGGACGAAGCCGACGTGGGTGGAGAACCCGCCGAAGAGCACGACCGCCAGGGTGACGACGAACGCGGCGAGCGCGAGCGCATCGAGGATGCGGACCCACGACGGCAGTCGTGGTGCATCTCGCTCGGCCATCAATGTCTGGTGCCGGCCCGCAGCACGCCGTCGAGCACGTCCAGCCCGCGTTTCATCTCGTCCAGCGTGCCGATCGAGATCCGCGCCATACGCGTCAACGGCGGAAAGAGACGGCCGATCAGGAGATCCTGCTTCGCGCAGGCATCGATCACAGGCTGGACGTCGCGGCGGAGGTCGACCATGACGAAGTTGGTATGCGATTCGCCCACCTCGTAGCCAAGCTTGCGGATCGCATCAATGGTGAACTGGCGAACCTCACGGTTGCGGGCGCGCTCCGCCGCAACGTGCGCGGCATCGGTGAGCGCCGTCATCGCCGCGGCAGACGCGAGCACGTTGACGCCAGCGTTCCACTTGAAGGCGCGGAGCGGTGCAAGCGTATCGGGTTGCGCGATCGCGTAGCCCACGCGGAGGCCAGCCATCCCGAACACCTTTGAAAACGTGCGCGACACGATTACCCGCGGGTTCTGCCGCGCGATTGGCACAGCGGTGCGATACGACGGATCATCGACGTACTCGTGGTACGCCTCGTCGATCAGGATCCTCGTCCGCGGCGAACGGCGGCCGACGTACGCGATGAAATCGTCGATCGCCGATGCACCGTGCACGGTGCCCGTTGGATTGTTTGGATTACAGAGGAACACGAGCCCGGCGTCCGACGCCTGGTCGGCCATCGGCTGGAGATCGAGCGCCAGCGATCGGTCGACGGGAACTTCGATCACTGCTGATCCCGACGCGCGCGCCTGGCCGGCGGGCGCTTCGAATGTCGGCAGCCCCGTCACGAGCGGGCGATCGGGCGACGTGTAGCCAAGCACCGCGATCCGCAGAATTTCTCCCGAGCCGCAGCCGACAAGCACGTGATCGTCGGGGACACCCTGCGCGCGCGCAATCGCGGCCTGGACATGGCGCTCCATGTCGTACGGATAGCGGTTCGTCTCGCCGAACGCGGCGCCGATCGCCGCGAGGACGTTCTCGCCAGGACCAAGCGGATTCTCGTTGCTGTTCAGACGGAGCGCCGTCACCGATCCCGATACCGATGACGATCTCGCGCCGGGCGGAAGTCCGCCCAGCGATTCGTGGCCGCGCGCCGCGAGCATGTCCGCCGGCCTCAGTGCGGCAGCACCGACTCCGGATAATCCGAGCGCGCGAATGAACGATCGTCGCGTGGTGAACATCGTGCGCGCATTTTACTGCGCCTGCCGGAGCGCTTGTTCCTCTATTCTGATGCGCTTCAACATCAGCGCCGCGAACCCGATGACGGCGGGAATGCCTGCGATCACCGCGTGCATCGCCATCGCGGTGCCGGCAAGCTCACCAGCAACCGCCACGTAGTTGGGATGGCGCAGCCATCGGTAGGGCCCTCGCAAGCTTCGTGATGAGCCTGGCGGCACCAGCACGCGGAACGTCCATCGATCTCCAAGCGATGCAATCGCCCAATACTTGAGGATCTTTGCGGCCGTGAACACCGCGGCGCCGACAACGGCGCCAGGATCGAGCGTCACGCCGCGGAGGGCGCCTTCGGTGATCATCGCAAGGAACGTCGCCGGATACGCGATCAGCATCGCGCCATACACGTCGCCCGACGGTTCGAGCGCGCCCATCGCGCGAAGTCGACGCTCGTGGCGCGCGGACACCCGCGCCTCCACCAGCATCGGCAGGAATACGGGGACGAGCCACAGAACGGGGACACTCACAGTTCTTCCCACAAGCGAACACTTTTTGCCGCAAAAGTGTGAGTGTCCCCGTTCTGAGCCGGCGGAAGTGTGACGGTCACCGTTTCGAAAGATCGCCCGCAAACGCGATCGTGCGGCGCAGCAGGACGGGCGCGGACGAGGCCGCAAAGCCGGCGAGCTCCAGGCCGGCGCGGGACGCAACGACCTGCCGCAGCACGCGATTGAACCGCCACTTCCCTGCGAACTCGCCGCGCCGCAACCGGGCGAGCGTTCGATGCGGCGTGCGCACGTGGCGCGCAAGCGCCGCGAGCGCAACGTTCGCCGCCAGCTCCGCGCCGACGACGGCAAAGCGCAGCCCGTCGCCCGTCATCGGATCGATGAAGCCCGCGGCATCACCCGCCAGGAGCAGGCCCGGCACGCCGGCCGCGGAGGCATCGACGGCCAGCGGCCCGAGGACGATCGGCGGCGAAACCATGCGGGCCGAGCTCACCCGGTCCGCGAGCTGCCAATCGCGAGAGATCGCCTCACGCAACGCGCGCGGCGGATCGTCGAGGCCGCGCTGGTTCGCGGTCACGAGGCACACGTTCGCCGCGCCCGTGCCGAGCGGCGCCACGCCGATGTACCGCCCGTGCCTGACGTGCATCTCGCCATACGCCGTCAGCCCTGTGATGCCTTCGAAATATGCGCCGACGGCCCACCGCCGCGGCCGCAGCGGATGCCGCGTCAATTTGAGCGCCAGCGCAAGACGCGATCGCCGGCCGTCCGCCGCGATGACGAGCGGCGAGGGGATCCGGACGTCGCGTCCATCGCGACCGGCGATCACGATGCCACGGACCTTCTGTCCGCGTTCGTTCTCGAGCAGCGGCGCCCGCACCAGCACGCCCTCTTCGACGCGCGCCCCCGCGGCGGCGGCCTCCTCGATGAGCGCGTAGTCCAAATCCCGCCGCGGCAGCGCGAGGCCGCGCACCTCGCCGTACTCCCCGAGGACCTCTACGCCCCCTTCACCGGTGACGAGCATGCCGTGCACCTCGATCGCGCGCGACTCGAACCGCGAGGTGAGGCCCAGTCGCCTCAACGCCACCATCGTGCCCGGATTGATCGTGTCCCCGCACAACTTGTCGCGCGGAAACCGCGCGCGATCGACGACGAGCACTCGCGCGCCTCCCCGTGCGAGCAGCGTGGCCGCCACGCTCCCCGCCGGTCCGGCGCCGCAGACAATCACGTCAAACACGGCCGAGTACTATCGCGCTGTTCTTGGAACCAAATCCGAGGCAGTTGCAGAGCGCCGCCTGGGCCGATGCGTTGCGGCCGGTGTTCGGGATGAAGTCGAGGTCGCAGGCGGGATCGCGTTCGCGCTGATTGATCGTCGGCGGCAGGAATTCGCGCGACAACGCGAGCGCTGACGTCACGATCCCAGCCGCGCCGCTCGCTCCCTGCGGATGGCCGATCATCGACTTCGTCGACGAGCCCGGCACTGCGTCAGCCCTCGATCCCAACAGCTCGCGCACGCAGCGCGACTCGACTGCGTCGTTGAGCACGGTGGACGTGCCGTGGAAGTTCACGTACCCGATCTCTTCAATCGGACGGCCGGCACGTTCGATTGCCAGCCGCATGGCGCGGACGATCTGCTCGCCGTTGGGGTCCATCTGCACGCGGTGATATGCGTCGCATGTGGATCCGTAACCCTCGACTCGCGCGTAGATCGTCGCGCCGCGTGCGCGCGCGCGATCTTCGCGCTCCAGCACGACCATCCAGGCCCCTTCGCCGAGCACGAACCCATCGCGCCCGCGGTCGAACGGCCGCGAGGCCTCTCCGGGAACGTCGTTGTACTTCGTTGCGATCGCGCGCATCTTCGAGAAGCCGAAGATCATGCCGGGCGTCACGCAGGCGTCGGCCCCGCCTGACAACATGATCTCGGCGTCGCCGCTGCGGATCATGGACGTGGCGTAGCCGATCGCGTCGGTGGAGCTCGTGCAGCCCGTCGACACCACGTGGCTGATGCCGTGCAATTCGAGGGCGATCGAAATCTCGCTCGAGATCATCCCGACGATTGAGACCGGGATGGCGTAGGGGGTGACCCGCTTCCAGCCGTCGGTGAAGAACTCGTAGTAACTCCGTTCCGCTACGTCGATGCCGCCGGCGCCGCTGCCCACCAGCACCCCGGCGTCCGGCTCGTTCAGCCGCAGGCCCGCGTCCTGCCACGCTTCGAGCGCTGCGATCACGCCGATGAGCGACGCGCGCGAGTACCGCCGGGGATCCGCGCGCCCCCCTCCGTCACCATTGCCCTGCGCCCGCTCGTCGATGACCGGCGCGTCCTCGATTGTGAGCGCGGGCACCGGCGCCGCTACCGTGCACGGGAAGGCTGAGGCGTCGAATTCGATGATGGGTCGCGTGGCGCTGCAGCCGCGGCTGATGTGGTTCCAGAAACGTTCGCGGCCGACGCCGTATGGAGAGACCACGCCGATCCCGCTGATGACGACGCGCGGCGAACCGTTGAGCGCCATGTCTCTATAATCCCCCAGATGACGAGGCGGCGACCCGGCATCGGCGCGCTCATGTGTGCGTGGACGGGTGCGGCGGCCTTCCTGGCCTCGCTCCTCGTCTTCCTTTATTTATATGGCATCACATATGGTCGCGCCTCGGACGCCGGCCCAGCCGGGCGCGGGGTTGTCATCGACATACTCCTGTTCAGTCTCTTCGCGCTGCACCATTCCCTTCTCGCGCGTGCTAGCCTGAAGCGTAGAGTCGAATCAGTCGTCCCCACCTCGCTCGAACGTTCCACCTATACCTGGACCGCCAGCGCGCTGTTCGTGATTGTCTGCGTATCGTGGCAGCCGGTGGATGGGCTTCTCTATTCGCTTCCCGGAGCGTGGCGCGCCGCAGGATACGCGGCGCAAGTAGCCGGACTCGCAATGATTGTCGCCGGCGCCTCCGCCATCGATGTGCTCGATCTCGCAGGGGTCCGTCAAGTCCTCGATGCCCGATCGGGCAAGATCTCAGCGCACATGCCGTTGAAGACGGACGGCGCCTACCGCAGCGCCCAACATGACCGGCACTCGCGCCGTCTTCGCCATAGTCAGCACGCTGTATCTCGCGGTAGCAGTCCCGTTCGAGGAACGATCGCTGGTCGACGTGTTCGGCGAGTCGTACCAACGTTATCAGCGCGCAACGCGATGGAGAATGCTGCCGGGAATCTGGTAATTGCGTAATTTGGAAATCGGGTAATTCAAATTCTCAATTACCCGATTCTCAATTACCCGATCTCAGAGAAACACCAGCGACTGGTGCGAGGGGATTTCGAACCTGCGCTGACACTGGCGGCACACGACGGCATCGTCGACGCGGATGAGATAGTTGCGCAGCTTCCCGAACAAGGCGCCGTCGCGTTCGTCCGCCCCGGGCGGCAGGCGGTCCTTCTTCGTGCGCCGGATCCAATGCACCTGGTATTCGTCGCGATGGCGACACTCCGGACAGGTCAGCGTTGCCGGTTTCGTTTCCGCTTTCTCGTGGAAGAATTCCCGCTCCTGCAGCGCCATATGACGATCATAACAAATGGTTGTCGGACGATGGAGGTCGGAGGACGGTGGACTGATTATCGATGACGCATCCCGCGCCCCGCATCCCGCGCCCCGCATCCCGCGCCCCGCGCCCCGCGCCCCGCATCCCGCGCCCCGCGCCCCGCGCCCCGCGTCCCGCGCCCCGCGTCCCGCGTCCCGGGAGTTATTGCCATTGCGATAGACTCGTAAGAGTGTCGTTGAAGCGCTCGTTCGCAATCGTGCTCGTCTGGATGGCGTTGGTCGCGCCAGGTCCGGCCGAAGTACGGCTGCCGGATGGCGCCGAGCGGGCCGTGGGCAGCATGTCGGCCCAGGCACTGCACGCGATGGTGGAGACGCTTGCGAGCGATGGATTCGCGGGTCGCGGCGTCGGACATGAAGGCAACCGCACCGCCGAAGCGTTCATCGCGCACACGCTCGAAGAGAGCGGCGTTCCGCCTGGCGCTGTTGACGGGACGTACTTTCAGCCCGTCGAGCTCTATCAACCGGCGCTCTCCGGCGACGCGCGACTGAGCATCGAAGATGCGCGCGGCAATCGCGTGGCGTCCTTCGTCGCCGGCACGGAGTTCTATCCGTTGCCGGAGACAGGCGACCGGGTCGTGCGCGCGCCGCTCGTGCTCGCAGGGTACGGCATCTCCGCGCCCGACGTGCACCACGATGATTACGCGCGCTTCGACGCCCGCGGCGCCATCGTTGTCGTGCGGGACGGCGCACCGGACACGCTGCAGACATCCACGCGCATCCCCGAAGAGGAGCGTCTCGAGCTGACGAGCCTCGAGCGAAAAATGAGGGACGCCCAGGCGCATGGCGCTGCCGGGCTTCTGATCATACGCAGCTACATGCCGGAGCTGCGCTCCGTCTGGCCCGAGCACCCGTCTGTGCGAACGTCATCGTACCGGCTTCTGTCGGATTTGCGCTTGCATCCCGCACCGCTCGGTGCGATCTCCGACAAGGCGGCTGGGCCGATCGTCCGCGCGCTGGAGGCGCGGAACTCGCTCGTCGCCGTCTTCGCGCCGGGTCTTGCCGCCGAACGCGTGACGGTGCACAACGTGCTGGGGTTGATTGAAGGGCGCGACCCCGGGCGCCGCGGCGAGATGATCGTGGTCGGCGCGCACATGGACCATGACGGCATTGACGCCGAGGGGCACATCTACAACGGTGCGGACGACAATGCGTCGGGCACGGCGGCCGTGATGTCTGCCGCGGCTGCGCTCGCACGCGCCGCGACCGCCGGCGATCGACCCGCGCGGGCCATGTTGTTCGCGCTATGGAACGGCGAGGAAAAGGGCTCACTCGGCGCTGAACGCTTCGTCGACGCGCCTGAACCGCACCGCAAGGTGATCGCGAACCTGAACCTCGACATGGTCGGACGCGACGAAGACATCCCGGATCCGTCGGACTGGCGGTTCAACGGGTTTTCGAAGACGGATGCCGCCTCGAACCGCAACACTCTGCACCTGCTCGGCTATTCGTATACGTCGGACCTTGCGGGTGCCGTGCTCGAAGCGAACGAGGCGGTGGGGCTCACGATTCGCGAAGACTACGACAGGGGCGCGCAGAACCTGCTGCAACGATCGGATCAGTGGCCGTTCCTCGCGCACGGCATTCCCGCCGTGTTCCTGACGTCGGGGTTGCACCCGGACTATCACACGCCGCAGGACGACACCGATCGCATCGATTTCGCCAAGTTGGAGCGCGTTGCCAGATTGACCGCGCGAGCCGCGTGGATCGTCGCCGAGGGCCCGGCGCCGCAGATCCGACGCAGATAGGGAACGATTCGTGCCCGAGACACCGCAATCTGCTCCCCTTCCGTCCGAGTTGCCCGTCGTGCCGCTGCGCGGCGCGGTGGTGCTCCCGATGACGGTCGCGCCGCTGGGCGTGAGTCGCGGCATGTCGGTCGAGGCGGTGAACCGCGCGCTCGCCAGCGACCGCATGGTCCTCCTGCTGCTGCAGAAGAACGACTCGGAGGATCCGGCCGCCGACGATCTGCATCGCGTCGGCACGGTGGCGATCATCCGGCAGATGGCGAAGGCGCAGGCGGGCATGCGCGTGCTCGTCGAGGGCGTCGCGCGCGGACGCGCGGAATTCCTCCAATCCGAGCGCGCTTACCTCACGGCCCTCGTCAAACCGATGCCGGAGAGCAGCGAGCGATCGCTCGAAGTGGACGCACGCGTCCGGCGGCTCCAGGAGCTCGTCGATCGGGCGTTGTCGCTTGCGACCGGCCTGTCGCCTGATCTGCGCAACCTCGTTACGAGCCTCGACGACCCGCTCCGTATGGCGTACCTGCTTGCGAGCCTGCTCGACATGAAGGCCGACGACAAGCAGAAGCTGCTCGAGGAATCCAGCGTTGCCGTGAAGCTCGAGGCGGTGGCGACCGCGCTCGCGCGCGAAATCGACGTCCTCGAACTCAAAGGACAGATTGAATCGCGCGCCGAAAAGGAAATGACGGATGCGCAGCGGCAATACGTGCTGCGCCAGCAGCTCAAGGCGATCCAAACGGAGCTCGGCGAAGGAGACAGCGAGATCCAGGAGCTGCGCAAACGCCTGGCCGACGCGAATCTGCCGGAACACGTGGCGAGCATTGCGAATCGCGAGGTCGATCGCCTCGAACGGATGACGGCAGCGTCACCCGAACACCAGATGATTCGCACCTACATCGATTGGATCCTCGAAGTGCCGTGGAGCACGCGCACCGAGGATCGCATCGATCCGATCGAAGCGCGGCGCGTCCTCGATGAGGATCACTACGACCTCGACAAAGTCAAGGACCGCATCGTCGAATACCTCGCCGTGCAGAAACTCCGACAGCGGCGGAGCGCGGATCTCGCGCCTCCCGCGGAGCCGGGCCGCGGGATAGGGGCGCCCGGATTGAGAATGAAGGGGCCGATCCTCTGTTTCGTCGGCGCGCCGGGAGTCGGGAAAACCTCGCTGGGCCAGTCGATCGCGCGGTCGATGAACCGGAAGTTCGTGCGCATCTCGCTCGGCGGCGTGCGCGACGAAGCGGAGATCAGGGGCCACCGGCGCACCTACATCGGGTCGATGCCCGGACGCCTCGTGCAGGCGCTGAAGACGGCTGGGTCGTCGAACCCGGTGTTGATGCTGGACGAGATCGACAAGATTTCGGTCGGCGTGCAGGGGGATCCCGCGGCCGCGCTGCTCGAAGTCCTCGACCCGGCGCAGAACCACACCTTCCGCGATCACTATCTCGAGATTCCGATCGATCTGTCGCAGGTACTCTTCATCGCGACGGCGAATCAGCTCGGCACGATCCATCCTGCGCTGCTCGATCGCATGGAACTCATCACGCTCGCGGGCTACACCGAGGAAGAAAAGATCCACATCGCGAAGATGTACCTCGTGCCCCGACAGCTCGACGAGCACGGCCTGAAGCCGGAGCAGCTGACCCTGGACGATGAGGCACTGCGGCGCGTGATAGCGGAGTACACGCGCGAGGCGGGCGTCCGCGCGCTGGAACGGCAGATCGGCACGATCGCGCGCAAGGTCGCGGCGCGCGTGGCAACCGACACCACATACGTCGCGCGCGTGGCAGCCAAAGACGTGCCGCAGTATCTGGGACCCGCGCGGTTCCGATCCGACGGTGCGTTCCGCCTCTCGCGCCCCGGCGTCGCGACGGGCCTCGCGTGGACCGAAACCGGCGGTGACGTGCTCTACATCGAGGCGGTGCTGTTGCCCGGCGGCAACGGTCACCTCACGCTGACCGGGCAACTCGGCAACGTCATGCAGGAGTCCGCGCGCGCCGCACTGAGCCACGTACGGCAGCAGGCGCACGCGCTCGGGATTTCCCCCGACGCGCTCACCAAGCACGATCTCCACATTCACGTCCCCGCGGGCGCCATTCCAAAAGACGGCCCGTCGGCGGGCGTGACGATGGCAACCGCGATCGTGTCCGCGGCGCGCGGCGTCTCCGTACGGTCGGACGTCGCGATGACCGGGGAAATCACGCTGTCGGGTCTCGTGCTGCCGGTGGGCGGCATCCGTGAGAAGGCGCTCGCCGCGCGGCGCCAGGGAATCAAAACGGTAGTGCTGCCGCAGATGAACAGCCAGGATCTCGTGGAGCTGCCGGAAGAAGTACGCCGCGACATGACGTTCGTGCCGGCCGCCACGCTCGAAGACGTTCTCCGCGTCGCCGTTCCCGACGTCGTCGATGCGGCCGACAACGCCGCCGCGACCGCCGGAGGCGAGAGTCCCGCGGCTGCCGCGGCTGCCGGAGCCGAGCCCCACCGTTGAACGCGCACCGAAACAAGAGGTCAGAAGACCAGGACTCTTTTGGATGACGGTGCTCCTGATCTCCTTGTCTCCCGCTCGATGAGCGCGATTGCGTTTTACATCTCAGGCCACGGATTCGGCCACGCCTCGCGGCAGATTCAAATCATCAACGCCGTCGCCGCTCGACTGCCCGCCGTCCAGATCTTTCTGCGCACGTCGGCCGCGCGCTGGCTGCTCGATCGAACGATCACGCCGCCGTTCATTGTCGATCCCGAGCCTTGCGACATCGGCGTTGTCCAGATCGACAGCCTGCGCCTCGATGCGGGCGCAACGATCGAGCAGGCGCGCGAGTTCTATCGCACCTTCGGCGAGCGGGCAGAGATCGAAGCCGCGAAGCTGCGCGCGCGCGACGTCGCACTCGTCATCTCTGACGCGCCGCCGCTGGCCAGCGCGGCCGCCGCCGCAGCCGGCGTCCCGTCGATCGTCGTCTCGAACTTCACGTGGGATTGGATCTATGAGGAGTACCGCGAGCACCTGTCGAGTGCGCCCGAGCTGATTCCGACGATTCAGGAGGCATATCGCCACGCTCGCGCGGCATGGCGCCTGCCCATGCACGGCGGCTTCGAAACGTTCCAGACGATCGTGGACGTGCCGTTCGTCGCGCGTCACGCGCGCCACGAACGCTTGGAAACGCGCACGCGCCTCGGCCTGCCGGCGACGGGTCGGCGACTCGCGCTCTTGTCGTTCGGTGGTTACGGCGTCAGCGACCTCGACCTGCCGTCGCTCGACTGCCTGGACATGTGGGAAGTCGTCGTCACCGGAACGACGGCGCCGGGATCGATCCCGCGGGGTGTCCACTTCATCTATGAACAGGATATTTACGATCGCGGCCTGCGCTACGAAGATCTCGTGCACTCGGTCGATGCCGTCGTCACGAAACCGGGCTACGGGATCATCTCCGAGTGCATCGCGAACGAAACCGCGATCGTGTACACGTCGCGAGGGCGATTTCCGGAATATGACGTTCTCGTCCGCGAGATGCCACGATATCTGCGGAGCGCGTACATTCATCAGGACTGCCTGCGCGCAGGGCAATGGCGCGCGGCCCTGAATGCCGCGTCAAGCGCTCCGGCCCCGCCGGAGCATCCGCGCACCGATGGCGCCGCAGTCATCGCTGAAATGATTGCGGCGATCATGTAATTCGAAGCGTCATTCACTGTCACCTACGACTTCACGCAGAGGTCGGAGAGCAGTGCAGAGCGTTTTTTGACGTACACGATTTGAAGCTCTCCGCGAGCTCGGCGTGAGTACGTCCGTGGCACGCGACCGCAGTCGCGTACGATCTCATCTTCGTGATAAAACCCTTGTCCGTGTCTCAAGGAGTCGCATGTTCAGTCGTCGATCCTTTCTCTGGTCCTCCACCGCCGCCGTGATCGTCAGCCGCGCACCGCGGCTCTTCGCGCGCGATGCGCAGCGCGCCGAGCGCGCACCGATCGAGTCGGGACCGCTGCCAGCGTCCATCGCAGCGCTCACGTCGATGCGCGACCAGGCGCGGCCGATCACGAACGACGAACGGCGGAAGCGAATCGAGCGCGCGAAGGCGTTGATGGCGCAGTCCAAGATCGACGCGCTGATGCTCGCCGGCGGCACGTCGATGGCCTACTTCATGAACATGCGCTGGGGCGGCAGCGAACGGCTGTTCGCGGTGGTGATCCCGCTCAGGGGCGACCCGTTCTTCGTCTGTCCTGCCTTTGAACGGGAGCGCGCGGAAGAACTGATCGCGCTGGGCCCGTTCGGCAGCGATCAGGCGGACATCCGCACGTGGCAGGAGGACGAGAGCCCGTTCCTGCGCGTCGCCCAGGGATTGAAGGATCGCGGCATCGCGACGGGACGCCTGGGCGTCGAAGAGACCGTGAAGTTCGTGTTCGCCGACAGCGTCGCGCAGGCGGCGCCGCAGCTGAAGGTCGTCAGCGGCACGCCGATCACCGGCGGCTGCCGGATGATCAAGGACGATCACGAGATCGCGCTGATGCGCCTCGCGTCGCAGGCGACGCTGAAAGTGTACGAGGCCGTGTTCCGCGCGCTCGAGCCGGGCATGACGCAGAACACGGTTTCGGGATTGATCGGACAAGCTTATCGCCGCGTCGGCTTTCCCGGTGAAGCCAGCGTGCAGGTTGGCGGGTACACGGCACTCCCCCACGGATCAATCCAGCCGCAGGTGATCAAGACAGGCTCGATCGTCATGCTCGATGATGGCTGCACGGTCGAAGGCTACCAGTCGGACATCACGCGGACCTTCGTCATCGGCAAGGCAACCGACAAAATGAACAAGGTGTTCGACATCGTAAAGCAGGCTCAGACCGCCGCGCTCCGCGCCGCGCGTCCCGGCCTGCCGCTCGAGCAGCTCGATGCCGTCGCGCGGAAGGTTATCGTCGACGCGGGCTACGGGCCGGGCTACAAGTACTTCACGCACCGCCTCGGGCACGGCATGGGCATGGACGGACACGAGTGGCCGTACCTCGTGAAGAACAACATGTTCGGCTGGGAGAAGGCGCTGACGCTGCAGCCCGGCATGGTCTTCAGCGACGAACCGGGGATTTACATTCGCGGGGAGTTCGGCGTGCGACTCGAAGACGATATGCACGTGACGGGCGATGGCGCAGAACTCTTCACGCCTCAATCAGAATCGCTGGAGAAACCATTCTGATCGCCGGGTCCAAAGACCCGGCCTGCCATCGAACTGTAGGGCGGGTCTTTAGCAGGCTGCTGAAGAAGAAGACAGCCCTACGGATTTGGTGATTTCTGGATTGGGTAATCTGGTGATTGTGCTTCGCACGCGCTCCCGCGCGTGCGTCTAGAGACCCGCCGGGGCTATTTCACGCACGTCACCAGCGACCAGATCTTCGGGACGTTCACCTTTTCAATCGACACGGGCTTCAGATCCGTCTGCGCGACGAACGCGGGCAGGTCCAGGTCCGACTTGAAGCCGATGTGAACGGTGAAAGGAGAGATCAGGCGTTCGATGCGCGAGAGAATCGGGTTGGGACTGAGGAAGTGGTTGAGAAAGATGATCCGTCCGCCAGGTCGGCATACACGACGCATCTCCTGCGCGACTTTCACGGGATCGGGGACGACGCTGATCAAGTACGGCGCGTAGACGATGTCGAAGGCATTGTCGGCGAACTTCAGGTCGGCGGCATCCATCTGCAGCAGACGGACGGGCGCGGCGTCCTTGCGCGCGGCGCGCTCGCGCGCCTTCTCGAGCATGGACGACGAAAAATCAATCCCCGTGACGGTCGCTTCGCGTGGATAGAGCGAGAGATTGATCCCCGTGCCGACGCCAACCTCGAGCACGCGCTCCCCCGGCTGAATGTTCATCCGCTCGATGGCTCGAAGGCGCCCGGGGTGCAGTGTGGGACCGAAGATGAGATCGTAGACGTTCGCGAGCTTGTCGTAGACGCCTTCGACGAAATCGTTTTCAACGGCGGCGACGGAGAGCGCCCGTGTGGCCGCATCACCCGTCACGTTTTCAGTCTCTGTCTTGCGCTCGAATAACGCCATCGCAGAAGCGCTGACTATATCACGCGCCCAGCGCGTCAATAACCCCGAGCGCCACATCGATGGCCTTCGGTGTCGCACTGATTTGCACGCCCTGTACCAGGGGACGGATCTGCCCGGCAATTTCGCGCGCGATCGTCAAACCCTCTTCGGCGGCTCGCCCGTTTGTCTCGGCCCGCCTCATCCGCTCGATGACGGCGTCGGGTACGCGGACGCCCGGGACTTCGTTCGCCATGTACTCGGCGTGTCGCGTGCTTTCGAGCGGCAGGATTCCGGCGATGATCGGCACATCGTGCGTTCGAACACGCACGATGAACGCCTCGAACTCCGCCAGATCGAACACCGGTTGCGTCATCGCGAACTCGGCGCCCGCCTGCACCTTGTAGGCGAATCGCCGCAACTCTTCGTCGAGGTTGAAGGCGCCCGGATTCACCGCGACGCCGATGTGAAATGCGGTGGGCTCGCCAATCGGCTGCCCGCCGATGTCGAGACCGCGATTCAACTGCGCGACGACATTCGTGAGCCCGATCGAGTCGACGTCCTGAACCGCGGTCGCGTCGGGATAGTCGCCGATGCGCGGCGGGTCGCCCGTGACGAGGAGCACGTTGCGCACGCCCATCGAGTGCGCGCCAAGCAGATCCGACTGCATGGCGAGCAGGTTACGATCGCGGCAGGCGTAGTGAAGGATCGTCTCCACGCCCGCCTGCTGCTGCACGAGCAGCGCGGCGGCCAGCGCGCTCATGCGCGCGCTCGCGCGCGGACCGTCCGGAACGTTCACGAGATCGATGCCGCGGATCTTCAGCTGCCGTGCCTGCTCGATGAGCGCGGCGGCCTGATAGCCGCGCGGCGGCAGCAGCTCCACGCTGATTGGAAAGCCGCCGCGCGCGAGTGTGTGCGCCATGCGCGACTTCTGCGCACGCAGTACGGGCGTCACCGCCGGCTTGCGCGTGACGCCGCTCGCGGGATCCCGCTTCTGACGGATTGCCGCCGGCGCCAGCGCCCGCACGGCCATCTTGATATGGCGGATGTGATCCGGCGTGGTGCCGCAGCAGCCGCCCACGAGGCGCACGCCGCTGTTGATGAACCGGCGCGCATAGGACGCCATGTATTCCGGCGAGCACAGGTAGAGGTTCCGCCCCTCGATCTCGCGCGGCCGGCCCGCGTTCGGTTGCGCGGACAGCTTGACGTGGGCAACGTGCGACATCCGCTCGATCGTCTCGAGCATCGCGGCCGGTCCCACGCTGCAGTTCAGGCCGACCACGTCCGCGCCCGCCGCTTCGAGCTGGGGCACGAAGGTTTCGGGTGCAACGCCGTCCAGGCTGTTGCCGTCCTCTTCCGTCGTCATCTGCGCGACGATCGGGAGCGCGCAGACGCTGCGCACTGCGCGAATCGCGGCGCCGATCTCGTTCACGTCGCGAAACGTCTCGAGGACGAAGAGATCGACGCCCCCCTCGACCAGCGCACGCGCCTGCTCCCGGAAGTACTCCTCGGCCTCGTCGACACCGGTCTTCCCCCACGGCTCCACGCGAATGCCGAGAGGACCGATCGCGCCGGCCACATACACACTGTCGCGGGCCGCGTGACGCGCGATGCGCGTCCCCTGCACGTTGATCGCGTGCACACGATCCGCCAGGCCGAACGCCCCGAGCTTCACGCGATTCGCGCCAAACGTGTTCGTCTCGATGACGTCCGCGCCGGCACGCGCGTAGGCCTGGTGCACTTCCGCCACGAGATCGGGCTGCGTCAGGTTCAACTCGTCGAACGACCGGTTCAAAAACACCCCGCGCCCGTACAGCATCGTCCCCATCGCGCCGTCACAGACCAGCACGCGCGTGTCGAGTTCAGTCCGGAAGTCAGGCAGTGCCATGGAATTCGTATTCGAGCGAACGGCTGTCGATCAGCAGGTACGAGCGCGCGACGAGGTCCAAGCCGATCGATCGGACGCCTTCCCGCTCCTGTTCACTGAAGCGGTGATGATGGCCGAACAGGTGCAGGCGCGGCTGCATTGCCTGGAGCACCTCGTTGATCTGACTCTTTCCCGCATCCGGACCGCGCCCGCCCGGCAACGGCCTGAACGGTTTCGCCGCTTCGTGCGTCAGAAGGAGGTCGACGCCGCTGAGCGCTTTGGATGCCTCGACGTGCTCGCGGACAAAGTGGCGCCGCTTATCGGCGAGTTCCGTCGCCCGCGCGCTCCCCTTCTTTGGGTGCGGCAGCGCCAATGCCGGCGTTTCGTACCACGTCGGGGCGAATGTTCCGCCGAGTCCTGCGATCCGCACGTGATCGCCGGGTCTGAAGAGCCCGCCTATATCGAGGGCCGTGCCGTTGGGAATGTACCGCAGATCCAGCGGCAGATCGCCGGCGGCGATCGCATCGAAATTGTCGTTGTTGCCGTGGATCCAGTAGACGGGAGCGCCGAGCGGCTCGTATCGCCCCTCATCGGTCGCGATGTCGCCTACGCACAACCAGAACGGCACCTCCGGATGCCGATCGATCACGCGGCGCGCCTCTTCAAACGCGCCGTGAATATCCCCTAGCGCCCCGAACAGCATTTGGTGATTTGTAGTCTTGGCGATCCGGTGACGTGGTTTCGCGCGGCTCCGGCCGCCCCTGAAAGCACACGCGCAAACGCGTGCGATGCTCAATCACCAGATCATCCGATTGCCAAATCACCAAGTCCTATTTGTTCACGCTCGCGGGCACCAGCAGGTCGGTCTTGTCCCAGATGAAGTCCTTGTTGCTGTAGACCGCGAGCTCGTAGTCCTTACCCATGAAGATCGCAGACACCGGGCAGGCTTCCTCGCAATACCCGCAGAAGATGCAGCGCGTCTTGTGAATCTGGTAGACCTTCGCGTAACGCGGACCGGCCTGGACGCTGCCGTCGTTTTCGGCGGCTTCCAGGTAGATCGCATCAGCCGGACACGCTACGGCGCACAGGCCGCACGCGACGCACTTCTCGAGCCCGTTCTCATCCCGCATCAGCACCTGCTTGCCGCGCCATTTCGGGAACACCGGGATTTTCTCGTCCGGGTAGTTGACGGTGATCTTCTTCTTGAAGATGTGCTTGAAGGTGGTCGCAAAGCCGACGATGAACGCACGGATCATATCCAGTGATCATAGCAAATCGTGAATCCCTGATCCCTGATCCTGAATCCCTCATCCACAATCGACCATCGTCCGTCGCGGATCGCGAATCCGGGTGGGCGCATCTCGCGCGCGGTGTAGCCATTCGCGATGGGGGATTTAAGACTCTCGATGCAGGATTGCGGATCAGGGATCCCGGATCAGGGATAAGGGATTGGCGATGCTATACTTACAGCCAGCTTGGAAAGCCAGTCGAAGCTGTTGTCGAGTGAGCAGGTTGTCCTGACCACGCTCATGGCGAAGCTCGCCGTCGGGGCGGTGCTCTCGACGATGCTCGTGCGTTTTCCGTGGTTCCGGAAGATCCTGCTGACCGAAAAGCGCGATTGGCCCGAACGGCTGATCTTCGCGGCGAGCCTCGGGTTGCCCCTGACGGCAGGCGTCCTCTGGCGCGTCCTCCTGAACAACAACGCCGCCGACCTCACGTTGTCGGGCGCGTTCCTGGCGGGTCTCCTCGCCGGCCCGTATGCCGGCGCCATCGTAGGCGCGATGGTTGGCATTCCCGCATTCGCTGCCAAAGAATTCGCCGCGCTGCCCTTCGCCGTCGGCTGCGGATTTGCGGGTGGCGGGTTGCGCGAGATCTGTCCCCCCGAAGCGATCTGGCACTTCTCCCCACTCTTCTTCACCGGACTCCACCGGCACGTGTGGAAACTGGTGCGTCGGTTCGAGATCGACTGGGTCGTGATCCTGCTCGCGGTGCCGATCGGGCTGGAGATCATCCTCCAGGCTGTCGGCTATCGCTGGCCGACGCGCGTGTTCGTGATCCCGGGCCAGACGCCGGTGCTGTGGTTGTGTGTGATTTTCGCGACCGTGCTGTCGGTCGCCATTCCGATCAAGATCTGGAACAGCGCGCGCATCGAACACCGGCTGCAGGAACAGGAGAAGCTCCTGATGGCAGCGCAGCTCGACGCGCTCGCGAGTCAAATCAACCCGCATTTCCTCTTCAATACGCTGACGTCGATCTCGTCGCTCATTCGATCGCAGCCCGAGACGGCGCGCACGTTGATCGTGAAGCTCTCGGGCCTGCTCCGGCGATTGCTGCGCAGCCAGGAATACTTCGTGCCCCTGCGCGAAGAGCTCGAAGCCATCGATGAGTATCTCGACATCGAGAGCGTCCGCTTCGGCCCGAAGCTCCGGGTGGAGAAGCACATCGATCCGTCCACACTCGACCTGATCGTTCCGAGCATGCTGCTGCAGCCGCTCGTCGAGAACTCGATCAAGCACGGGTTGTCGCAGAAGATCGGTGAAGGGTGCATCACGATCCGGAGCTCGCGCGAAAACGGCCACGCGATGATCGACGTCATCGACAATGGCCTCGGCGTGCCGGCGGGCGACGCCGCGCGGGCAAAAGGCACTGGCATCGGGCTCCGGAACGTCAACGAGCGCCTGCGCGTGATCTACGGCGCGAATTACCAGCTCCAGCTCGATAGCGTACCCGGCGAAGGCACCTGCGCGCGGATCGTCATCCCGGAGCTCGAGGCGCCCGCGCGTATCACCGCCTGAACATGCACGAACACGACCTCAGGACCGTCGTCGTGGACGATGAGCAGCTGGCGCGGGAGGAATTGTGCTTTCTCCTGCAGCAGCTCGGGGGCGTCGAGGTCGTCGGCCAGGCCGGGAACGGCGTCGAAGCGTTGCGTGTCATCGAAGAGCATCAGCCCGATCTCGTGATGCTGGACGTGCAGATGCCGGGGATCACCGGCTTCGAGGTCGCGCGGCGCGTCGTGCAGGCGGGCCTCGAATCGCAGGTGGTGTTCGTTACGGCGTTCGACCAGTACGCCATCGAGGCCTTCGATGTGAACGCGGTTGATTACGTGTTGAAGCCGGTCGAACCAGCGCGGCTGACGACCGCGGTCGAGCGGGTCAGGCGCCGGTTGTCGGCCGAGCGGACCGCGCAGAAACCGTTGTCCGGCGAGGAATTCGATCGGCTGTTGCAGGCGCTGTCGGAGCGCCACGAGCGCCGCGAACAGCTCGCCCTCAAGGTGGCCGAGCGCTTCCTGCTGGTCCATACCGACGAGGTGGTCCATGCTTCCGTGGAGGACGATCAGATCCGGGTTGTAACGAACAGCTTGTCTGGAACGTCCAACTATCGGACACTGGATGAACTGCAGGCGCGGCTGGATCCTGCGGTATTCTGGAGAGTGCACCGGTCGCACCTCGTCAACATCAACAAAATCAAGGA
The DNA here is from genome assembly GCA_003222675.1 of Acidobacteriota bacterium. Lineage (GTDB taxonomy): Bacteria > Acidobacteriota > Vicinamibacteria > Vicinamibacterales > 2-12-FULL-66-21 > QHWT01. Next base: position 53,353 of record QHWT01000064.1, read on the forward strand.
GATCGTCCCCTGGTTCAGCCGGAATTACATCCTGAAGATGAAGGACGGAAAGGGGACCGAGATCCCGGTGAGCCGGTCGCAGACGCGCCGTCTCCGGGAGTACCTGAAGCTATGAGCACGACCAACGACATGCCCTTCGAGACGCCGTACGAAACGCCAGAGCCCGATCGCTTCCAGGAGCCGGTGGTCGAAGCCTATGCTCCGCCGCTGCCGCCCGAGATGATCGTGCCGGGCGACCAGGGCGCCGCGGTTGCGGCCGCGCCCGCCGCGGACCCGCGCCTCGCGCTCGATGGAAACTCGGCGTGGCTGACCCGACTCGGCGACGAGCTGATCGCGTGGTTCAAGACGCTCGCATCCGCCGCCGTCTACGCCACGCTGATCGTCACGTTCGGCTTCCAGGTGGCGCGCGTCGAAGGCATGAGCATGGCGCCGACGCTGCAGGATCAGGATCGCCTCATCGTCAACAAGCTCGCGTACCGGGTGGGCGACCCGCACGTCGGCGATATCGTGATGTTGTACTACCCGCTGAAACCGGAGAAGTCGTTCGTGAAGCGGGTCATCGCGGAAGAAGGGGATCAAGTCCGGGTCGTCGACGGCCGCGTGTACCGAAACGACGTGCCGCTCGACGACAGCTTCGTGCCGCCCGAGTACCGCAGCCATGATGACTGGGGCCCGCAGGTGATCCCGGAGGGCTACTACTTCGTCATGGGCGATCACCGGAACAACAGTTCCGACAGCCGTCATTGGGGATTCGTGCCGAAGAAGTACATCATCGGCAAGGTGCAGCTCCGGTGGTGGCCGCTCGGACACGCGCGCGTCTTCTGATCGCGGAGTCCTGAGCTGCCCCAGCAACCGAGCCGCCAGAAGGCGGTCTCCAGCGTTCTGCTTCGGGTCCTGGTTCTGAACCTGATGGTTGCCGGCGCGAAACTGATCCTCGGTTACGCGACCGGCACCGTCAGCGTCCTGTCCGACGGCTTTCATTCACTCACCGATGCCGCGTCGAACATCATCGGCCTGGTCGGCATGCGCGCAGCGCATATGCCGCCAGACGCCGACCATCCTTACGGTCACCGCAAATACGAGACGCTTGCCGCTGCCGCGATCTTCATGTTCCTGCTGCTCGCGGTCCTCGAGATCGGCCGCGCCGCGCTGAAAGGCCTGAGCGCGCCGGCGCCGCTCGTCGTCACGTGGCTCAGTTTCACAGTGATGATCGTCACGCTCATCATCAATCTCTCGGTCGTGCGCTATGAGGCTGGGGAAGCGAACCGCCTGAACAGCGAGTTGCTGCACGCCGATTCGATGCACACGCGAACGGACGTGTACGCCACGATCGGCGTCCTCGTGTCGCTGACGGGAGTCTGGCTGGGATTTCCGCTACTCGATCCGATCGGCGGCATCGCAATCGCAGTGGTGATCGCGCGCGCCGGGTACCAGATCGGCCGCGACACGTCACGGATCCTGTCGGACCGGGTGATGATCGAGGAGGAGGACATCCGCCGCGTGGTGATGAGCGTGCCTGAAGTCCTCGGCTGCCACCAGATTCGCTCGCGCGGCACGTTCGATCACGTCTTCCTCGATCTCCACGTCTGGTTCCCCGCCGAGGCGACCCTCCGTCACGCCCACGAAGTCTCGCACGTCGTGAAGGATCGGCTGCTGGAGAAATACCCGCAGATCGCCGACGCGATCATTCATATAGAGCCGCCGCCGTATGAACGGTGACGTGGATTAACCAGTTAAGCCCCGTATATCGCTTCGATTTCCTCCTGCCAGTTCTGTTCGATTGTCTTGCGGCGGATCTTCAGCGTGGGCGTGAGCTCGCCGGAGTCAATCGTGAACTCTCGCGGAAGCAGACGGACCTTCTTGATGCGCTCGAACTGCGAGAGCTCCTGGTTGAGCGCCTCGACGATCTCCTCGTAGAGCGCGACCACGTCCGGTCGTTCCACCAACTCCTCGCGAGGCGCCGCAGGACGGCCGAGGTCGCGCAGCCGCCGGTCCAGCGCCGCGAAGTCCGGAACGATCAGCGCGGCAGCAAACTTTCGGCGATCGCCGAGGACCATCGCTTCGGCGACGAGCGGGCTGCGCTTCAGCATCGACTCGAGCGGCTGCGGCGCGATCTTCTTCCCGCCTGACGTGACCAGCAGATCCTTCTTCCGATCGGTGATTGTCAGGTAGCCGTCGGCATCGAGCGTGCCGATGTCCCCCGTGTGAAACCAGCCGTCGCGCAGCGCTTCCGCCGTCTCTGCCGGCTTGTTGTAGTAGCCGGCCATGATGTTCGGCCCGCGCGCGAGGATTTCTCCGTCCGGCGCGATGCTGATCTCAATGCCCGGGATCGCACGGCCGACCGTGCCGGCACGGGCGGCGCCCAGGGGGTTCCCCGTCAGCACCGGCGAGGTCTCAGTCAGTCCGTACCCTTCGGTAATCGGCAGCCCGATGCCGTGGAAGAACTCGGCGACCGCGAGCGGCAGCGGCGCGCTGCCCGAGATCATCGTGTGCAGGCGGCCCCCCACGTTGTCGCGGATCTTCGACCAGATGAGCCGCTCCGCCAGTACCGCTTGCAGCTTGCCCAATCCGGACAGGCGCCGGCCGCTCATTTCCGCTTTCGCGCGCGCGTTCGCGACCTTGAGGCCCCACTGGAACAACGTGCGCCGCGGCTGCGGCAGCGTGTCCCCTTTCTGCCGGATGCGCGCCTCGAACTTCTCGTAGACGCGCGGCACGCCCGTCATCAGCGTCGGCCTCACGATCTGGATGTCGCGGCTGACCGTCTCGAGCGATTCCGCGAACACGATGGTGATCCCGTTGTAGAGGCCGACGTAAGCGAGCATCCGCTCGAACGCATGGCTGAGCGGCAGGAACGACAGCGCGACCTCGTCGTCGCCAATGCGCAGGATCGTCTGCGCGGCAATGACGTTCGAGGCGAGATTGCCGTGCGTGAGCATCGCGCCCTTCGGCTCTCCCGTGGTCCCTGACGTGTAGATGATTGCCGCCAGGTCCGACGGCTTCACCTCGCGCGCATCATCGCGGAACGAGCGGCCGACGCCCCACTGATTGAGGAGTTGGCTGTGGCCACGCTCGACGACGGACGCAAGGGACAACACGGACGGCGCGGCCAGCGCAATCTCGTCAAATACGATCACCGCCTCGATTGCCGGCAGGTCGTGCCGCACACGCTGGATCTTGTCGAGCTGTTCCTGCGAGGAGACGAACGCGAGGCGCGCGGCGGAATCCGCGAGGATGTAGCGCGCCTGCGACTGAGACAACGTCGGATACACCGGCACGCTGACCGCCCCGTACACGAGCAGCGCGAGATCCGCGAGCAGCCATTCCGGCCGGCTCTCCGACATGATCGCCACGCGATCGCCGGGACTCACGCCGAGCGCGCGCAGCCCCAGCGAGAGATCGCGGAGCCGTTCGAACCATTCCTTTGTGGACTCGCCGCCGACGTGCCCGTCGCGGACCTGTCCGACGAGCAGCGGCTTCGGATACCGGCCGCTGACGTGAAAGGGAAGATCGGCGATGGTCGCCAGCTCGGGGGCGGGTTCCGCGGCGGGTAGGGTCACTGCCGGAATTTTAGCAAACCGCGCGGCGACGCCCGAGCGCGTAGCGCTTCTCCTTCCGCCTAAAGGCGGAAGCCACCGGATTCTGATCGTGGATCAGGGACATGGGATTAGCGATTGCTGCGTTTCCACGTTCCCGATTTGCCGCCGGTTTTCTCCATCAATCTGATCTCGCCAATCACCATGCCTTTGTCGACGGCCTTCACCATGTCATACATCGTCAGCGCGGCGACCGAGACGGCAGTGAGCGCCTCCATCTCAACGCCCGTCGCTGCCGTCGTCCGCACGCGGGCCTCGATGTCGTAACCGCCGCGGGCCGGCGTGATCTGCACGTCCGCATGCGAAATCGACAACGGATGGCACAAGGGAATCAACGAGGACGTCTGCTTCGCCGCCATGACGCCGGCGAGCCGGGCTGTTTCGAGGGGGTCCCCTTTTGTCATCCCGCCGCCGCGTACCTGACGGAGCGCTTCGGTTGACATGGCGATGTAGCCACGCGCAATCGCCTCACGCGCGGTCGGTTCCTTCTCGCTCACATCGACCATGTGAATGCGCCCGGCTGAATCCATATGCGACAGGCGCGGTTTCCTGCCCCCAGACTTCTGGCTCCTGCGTGCTGTGCTATTCACCCGACTCTCCTTGCGCGAGAAAGAACGAGAGGCTCTCGAGCGACACCGTCAGGTCCAGGCTTTTCAGCTTCACTCCGCGCGGCACCTTGAGGGCACCGGGCGAGAAGTTGAGGATCGCCTTCACGCCTGCGCCGACGACGATGTTGACGACGTGCTGCGCGGACGCTGCCGGAACCGCAATGACGGCGACCTGGACCGCCTCGCGCTTCACGATCTTCCTGAACTCCCGGATATCGTAGATGACGACCCCGCCGCGGGATCGCCGGCCGATCTTGTCCTTGGTCGTGTCGAACAACGCAACGATCTCGAAGCCGTCATCACGAAAGCCGCCGTAGTCCGCGAGCGCGAGCCCGAGGTTGCCCGCGCCCATGATGGCGACGCGAACGCCCCGATCGAGACCGAGAATCTGCCGGAGGTGCCGCCGCAGCTCCGTAACGTAGTAACCAATGCCGCGAACGCCGAATTCGCCGAAGTACGCGAGGTCCTTGCGGATCTGCGCCGCGTTGAGGTGAAACTGCTCGGCGAGGGCCTGCGATGAAATCGTCCGCACGCCGGAGGTCTCCAGCGCATTCAGGCATCGCAGATACACCGACAGGCGATTCGTCGTCAGCTCGGAAACCGGTTCGACTATCGCGCGCGGCCGCTCTTCCGGCGGGAGCTTGTTCTCCCTGGTCACAAGCGGAAATTATAAAGGCGGAGCGGGGCGCGGGTGCGGGGTCCGGGGCGCATATCCGGGGTAGATGGCGCGACCGGGCCACTGGCGATGCCATCACGTCGCGCGCCTGGCGCATCGCGGCCCGCCCCTCGCGGGCCGCGCCCGCAACCCGCGCACCCCCGCGTCCCACACCCCGCACCCCGTCTCCGCGGCTCGCTCCTCGCGCATCGCTCCTCGGGGTAATATCACCCCCCTATGGCACACACGACCACGACCTCCGCGGCGCCACGCGTGACGACATTCCAGCCTTACGTGCCCGCTACGCAGTCACCGGCCGAGTTCACGGCGAAGGCCGTGGTCCTCGGCGTGCTGTTCGGCCTCATCTTCGGTGCGTCCACGGTGTATCTCGGGCTGCGCGCGGGCCTGACGGTCAGCGCGTCGATCCCGATTGCCGTTCTGGCGATTTCCGTGTTGAAGCGGCTCGGCGGCTCCACGATTCTCGAGAACAACATCGTGCAGACGATCGGGTCGGCGGGCGAATCGGTGGCGGGCGGGGTCGTGTTCACGATCCCTGCACTGATCTTCCTCGCCCCGAACGGTCCCGCATACTTCAATTACTTTCAAATCATGATGCTCTCGTTCGCGGGCGGCATCCTCGGCGTCCTCATGATGGTGCCGTTGCGGCGGGCGCTGATCGTGAAAGAGCACGGCGTGCTGCCATACCCTGAGGGGACCGCGTGCGCGGACGTGCTCGTCGCCGGCGAGCGCGGCGGGCGGCTGGCCACGATGGTCTTCTCCGGCCTCGGCATCGGCGCGCTCTGGAAGGCGCTGTCGTGGGTATTCAACGTGTTCCTGCAGGTCATCGGGTTCACGCTGCCGCGCACGAGCCAGTTCCCGAACGCGACACTGAACGTGGACATCTCGCCTGAATACCTGGGGGTCGGTTACGTGATCGGGCCACGCATCGCGGGAACCATGTTCGCCGGCGGCGTCCTCTCGTGGCTCGTGCTGCTGCCGCTCCTCTCGATCCTCGGGGCGTACATCACGGTGCCTTTCCCGCCGATTCATCCGAACTTCGCGACGAATCCCGCGACGGGCGCGCCGTTCCTGATCTCGGAAATGAACGCGGGCCAGTTGTGGAGCGCGTACATCCGCTACATCGGCGCCGGCGCTGTGCTCGCGGCAGGACTCATTACGCTCGCACGCACGGTTCCCACGATCTATGCCTCGTTCCGCGAAGGCATCAGGGATTTCGGCGGCGGCGGCGCCGCCCCCATTCGCACCGAGCGCGACATGCCCATGGTGATCGTCATCGGCGGATCGCTCCTGCTCGCGCTGTTCCTGACCGTCGCGCCGCGAATGCCGACGCAGGGCAACGTGCTTGCCGCAGTCCTGGTGATCGTCTTTGGATTCTTCTTCGTCACCGTGTCGTCCCGGATTACGGGCTTGATCGGATCATCGTCGAATCCGATCTCCGGCATGACGATCGCCACGTTGATCCTCACGTGCCTGCTGTTCGTCGGGCTCGGCTGGACCGGAGATTACTACTCGCCGATCGCGCTGTGCGTGGGCGCTGTGGTCTGCATCGCCGCGGCGAACGCGGGCGCGACCTCCCAGGATCTCAAGACCGGGTACATCGTCGGGGCAACGCCGATTTATCAGCAGATCGGGCTGCTCCTCGGCGTGATCACGTCGGCCTTCGTGATCGGCATGACGACGCTGTATCTGCACAAGGTGTTCACGATTGGATCGCAGAGCATCGCGGCGCCGCAGGCCACACTCATGGCAACGATCATCAAAGGTCTGCTCAGCCACAACCTGCCATGGGGGCTGGTGCTCGTCGGCGTGTTCGTCGCCGTCACGCTCGAGTTGTGCGGCATTCATTCGTTGTCGTTTGCCGTTGGTTCGTATCTGCCGATCGCGACCACCGCGCCGATTTTCGCGGGCGGCCTCGTACGGTGGTGGGTCGAGAAGAAGACGGGGATCGCCGAAGAGTCTGAAGTCGGCGCCGGGAGGTTGTTCCTCTATGCGATCCTTGTGGGGACGAATACGATCGGTCCGTTCCAGGTTGTCGGCGACGTCATTCCCGCGCTGCACTCGGCCGGACTGGTCGGGCAACTCGCGTCATGCGCGCTGTTTCTCGCATTGGCGATCGTGACGGCCCGCGCCGCGCAGAAGAAGATTACATAGCATGGTGCGCGGGATGCTCGCGCTGTCCGCAACGCTCGCGGTGCTGCTCGCCGGCCCCTGCGCGAGCACTGTGCACGCGCAGCCGCCGACTCGTGTCACAACGACCGTCGACGCGCTGATTGCCACGCCCGTGTTCTTTCACAGCAAGCAGGTCGTCGTCCGCAGCGGCGTCGTGGAGAGCGGCGGGCTCACGCAACTGGCCAACACGCGCAAGCCGGTGTTCGTCCTGTGGAGAGAACCGACGACGCCCCGCAGCGATGCGGAGATCCGCGGCGAGTTCTGGGACATCGGGCGGCTGCAGCCGGATGATTCGCGGTTCTCCGCAGTCGATTTCAAGCCGCTGCTGCAGGCCGCCAGCGGCGGACAATGGCCCGCGCGCGAGCAGGTGTTCGTGCTGCTGGCCGCCACGAGCGTCGAGTCGCCACTGCCGGCCGAGCCGTTGATTCGTGCGCTGGCCCTGGCGCCGGATCGCTATCAGGATCGCGCAGTGACCGTCACGGGACGCTTTCGCGGCGCAAACCTCTACGGCGATCTCCCGCAGCCGGTGAACAAGAGCCGGTGGGATTTCGTCCTTCAATCCGCTGACGCGGCCGTCTGGGTCACAGGCATGCGCCCGCGCGGCAAAGGATTCAATCTCGATCCGATGGCCCGCGTCGACACGGGACAGTGGCTGCAGGTGACGGGCACGCTCCGTCACGACGGGGCGCTGACATGGATTGAAGCCGGCAACATCGCGACCGGATCCGCGCCTGCCGAAACGCCAATCGACGTCGTGATCCCGTCGACGCCGCGCGAAATTCCGCCGCACGTCGTCTTCACCGCGCCGATCGACGGTGAAACGACCGCCGACCGCGCTGCGCCGATCCGCATCCAGTTCTCACGAGACATGGATCTGCGGTCGTTTCGCGATCACCTCAAGGTCAGCTACACCGGTGCGGTCCCCGAGGGCGGACCTGCCCAGCCGCCGGCCTTCACCTATCGGTACCTCGACGCCACTCGTGCACTCGAGATCCGCTTCGCCGAGCCGCTCGACCGCTTCCGAGCCGTAAAAGTGGAGCTCACGGAGGGAGTCGTGAGCGCGGTCGACAATCAACCGCTCGCGGCGTGGTCGTTCACGTTCATCACGGGATCCTGACGCGGTCCGAGGTCCGAGTTCCGTTCAATCCGAGGTCCGAGGTCCGAGGTCCGTTCAATCCGAGGTCCGAGGTCCGAGGTCCGTTCAATCCGAGGTCCGAGGTGGTCCGAGGCGCGTTCTGCGAGGCGCCGTGCCTGAACCCTTAGCCGCATTCAGGCGTAATATTGCTTGATGGACGTTCTCACGACGTTCGGCCGGACGCTTGGGTTCTCGTTTGCCGCGGGGATCAACCTCTACGCGACCGTGGCGATCCTCGGCCTGGCGAGCCGATACGGGTGGGTGAGCCTGCCGCCGCAATATCAGGTCTTCGACAACAACTGGATCATCGGCGGGGCTATCCTCCTCTATGTGGTCGAGTTTTTTGCAGACAAGATTCCCTGGCTGGATTCCGCCTGGGACGCGGTGCACACGCTGATCCGTCCGATCGGCGGCGCGCTGATCGCGATCGCCACGATCGGTGACGTGTCACCCGGTACGCAGACGCTGGTCGGACTCCTGGGCGGCGTGCTCGCGACGAGCACGCACCTGAGCAAGACCGGCACGCGCGCGGTCGCGAACGCGAGCCCGGAACCCTTCACCAACTGGATTCTCAGCATCGCGGAAGACCTCTTCGTTGTCGGGCTCGGCGCGCTGGCGCTGAAATTCCCGGCGGCGGCCGCCATCGTCGTGATCGTCTGCGTCCTGCTGATGATCGTCTTTGCGACGTGGATCATTCGCGCGGTGAAGCGCCGGTTCGCGCGGCCAAGTCCGGCCGTGTAGGCCGATCTGTGGTGTAGGCCGGGTTTTCAGACCCGGCTCGGCTGCCGTGCCGCGCGTTCCGATGCGAGCAGCGCGCACGAGGTGGGTCCAAAGGCCCGTCCTACAACTTCACCTTGGATCGCCTCGCGTGTCGTGTCACGCCTCCAGCATTCGCGCAACTTCTCCACGCACGCGCGCGACGAGCTCGTCACGCTGCTCGATGCCCAGCCCCGCGGTTTCGATGGGCGCGCCCAGACGCACCTGCACCGTCACGGGGTAAATAATCAGGCTTCCTTTGCGCATCGCGTTCCGCGCGCCCTTGATCGCCACCGGCACGATCGGCGCCTGCGCTTTGAGCGCCATGATGAAGCCTCCCTTCTTGAACGGGAGCAGCTCGCCAGTGCGGCTGCGCGTGCCTTCAGGAAAAATCAGAAACGAATTGCCCGCCCGCAGTGCATCGGCAGCACGCTCGATCGCCGGCAGGCTCTGGTCGCGGTTGCCACGTTCGAGCGGGACGAATCCGGCAAGGTCGAATGCCCGCACGAGGATGGGAAGCTTTCGCAGCTCCGCCTTGTAAAGGATCCTCAGTCGCGGGAATAGCTCGTGGAGGACGTCGAAGATCAAACACGGCTCTACATTGCTCGCGTGATTGACGGCGTACACCGCCGCGCGATCGTGCTGCAGGTGCTCGAGGCCGTGGCGCTCCATCCGGACGCCGCTCAGGAACAAACCCAGGCGCACGCCCCAGAGGCCGACGCTGTAAAGCAGCCGCGGACTCCCGACGATGAGCGCGATCAGCAGGAACGGCGGCCCCATCAGCAACACGTACAGCGCGACGACGACATACGTGACGATCGATCGGATCGCCGCGATGACGGTGCTCATAGGTTCGAGGCGCGATGCACGATCGGCCACGCCGAAGCCGTGAAGCGGCGGAGGCGAGAGTCGCGCGCTCCCATTCTCTGGTGACTCCGCGCCCATTCTCTCCTCTCGCTACCGCTTTGAGACGGAAGATCTGCATGGGGCGGATGATTCGCGTACAACAAAAAGGGGCCGAAGGATAACCCCTCGGCCCCGGGAATCAACCGCCGGAGCGGTTTACGACGCCTTCGCGGTGCGGCGTGCGCTGATCCGGGTGGTCGGCGCCGCTTTCGCGGCCTTCGCGCGAGCAATCGATCGGTTCTTGGTGAGGAAGCAGCGCTCCAGCGCGCGATCCACCTTCTGCTCGATCGCCTCCGACTTCTCGTGCGAGACTTCCGAAATCTCCGAGATGACGAGGAACTTCGCGCGATCGAGCATCCGCTTCTCGCGGAACGAGAGATTCTTCGATCGCGCCAGGAAGGTGAGGCTCTTCAACACCTCGACCACGTCGTAGATCGATCCGGTGCGCATGCGATCCGAATTGTCCTTGAAGCGGCCCTTCCAGTTCTGGTGATTGTCGATCTTGCCGTCGCCGAGCAGCCCGAAGAGCCGCTCGATTTCTCCGTCGCCGATCGCGCGGCGAAGGCCGACGCCGTCGACGTTATCCACGGGCACGAGCACGGTGGTTTCGTTTGCCACCATCCGGAGATGGTAGAAGCCGCACGTGGTACCGAGGATGGTTTTGGTTTCTATTCCCTGAACGACGCCGAGTCCATGGTTTGGGTAAATGACCTTGTCACCAACCTGGAATGTCACATGTCCCCCACACAGCAAGCAGGTAAGTCGGAAGGGTGAGCGAGCCCTAAGCAGTCCCTTCAGTATACAGAAGGTACGCCGTTAGGGCAAGGAAACAGGCCTAAAAATGGCACTTTTTTCACAGCAGCGTCCGGGTCTGTGAAATGTCATCCTGGAAGCAGACTCGCACCCGTGTGCGTCTGCGGAGCGTAACCGTTAATGAAGAAAGAACTTGCGGCTGAATGCCCGAGGTGGGTCAGGCGGCGCCATACCGCGCGCGCGCGAGGTATCGCAAACTCCGCTTTCGACGCGAGCCATGGGTTCGGATTCGCCTCGATGACAGCGACGCGGCCGTCCGGCCGCAGGCGCATGTCGATGCGCGCGTAGTCGCGCAGTTCGAGCGCCTGAAAGACCGCCACCGCAGTCTGCTGCAGGATCGCCGCGGTGTCCTCGGACAGATCCTCAACGACGGCGGACTTCGTGTCGCGGTACGCGCGCGTGCCGCGGCCCCACTTCACTTCCGCGCCCGCGATGCGCGGTGTGCCCTCCGGCAGTTTCGAGAGATCCAGCTCGACGACCGGAAGCGCGGTGGGATTGTCGTTGCCGATGACGCCGACGTACATTTCTCGCCCTTCGACGTACTCTTCGATGAGCACCGGCGAGTCGAAGTTCGCGTGCAGCCAGTCGATGCGCTCCATCAGTTCGCGGATCGAGTTGACGACGGCGTTGAACTCGATTCCGATCGATCCGTCTTCGCGCGCCGGCTTCACAATGACGGGAAACTCGAGGTCGTGCGAAAAATCGAGGCGGCCGCGGTACGATCGCGCGAACACCGGCGTGTGGATGCCGTGGAACTCCAGGATTTTTTTCGCGTTCGCCTTGTCCTGTCCGTACAGCAAGCCGCGGGAGCCGGACCCGGTGAAGCGCTTCCCCGTCAGCTCCATGTAGGCCGCGATGCAGTAGTCGGCGGTATCGTTGCCGCCAAACGACTCGGCCAGGTTGAAGACCAGATCCGGTTCCGACCGCGCGAGCGCGTGGAGGCTCTTCGTCGATCCATCGAGGCAGTGCAGCGTGGCCTGGTGACCGAGCTTGCCGAGCGCTTCGGCGACTTCCTCCTCGACTTCTTTCTTGTCGAGCGTGCGCGTCAGCGGCGCCTTGTCCGCCGGCGCGCCCTCATTCTCCGGCTCTTCCCAGCGATCGTAGATGACGAGGATCTTGAGGGTTCCCACGCGCGGGAATTATAAGCTACCGCTGCTATGATTTTGAATCACGAGAAGCCCGGAGGCATCATGAAGACAAAGTCAGCCGCGTACATCGTTTCCGCCCTCGCGCTCATCGCGTCGGCATGCGGCGGCCCGAAACAGGACGAATTCACGACCAGTGATGCGGGCACGATCCGTCAGAAAAGCGAGGCGTTCGTCACGGCCTTCAACACAAAACAGATTCCTCAGATCATGGACATGTACGCCGAGAACGCCACGTTCATGCCGCCGAATCGTCCGGTGCTGCGCGGCCGCGACGCGATAAAAAATTTCTACGACGAGTTGCTCAACCAGTCGGGTGCCACGAATCTCCGGCTCGATGTCTCCGAAGCGGTCGGCCACGGACCCATCGCGTACCAGGCGGGTTCGTATGAGATCGAGTACAAGCCGACGACTGGTGTCGCACCACGCGATCGGGACCGCGGAAAGTATCTGTTCGTGCTCCGCAGTGTGGGTGGCACCTGGAGGTACGAGTACACCGTATGGAACAGCGATCTGCTGCCGTCCGGGAGGTAACGGAGGTAGACCGGAGGTAACGGATTCCTGAAAACGAAGCAACGAAGGAAACGAAGACGAACGAAGGAAATACATGTCATGTAGAATCGCCGAGGCTGAGAAATGACATGTCGTGCGCCGCGCCTCGGCGCCTCGGCGCGGGATCCTTCTTCGTTTTTCTCCGTTCGCTTCGTTGCTTCGTTTTTGGAGTCCGTTTCCTTCGTGTGTTCCTCCGTTATCTCACGATCCGGAAGGTCCGCGCCATCATGCCGACTCGTTGTCCGTCTACGACGTGCTCGCACTATTCCGGCTGGCCGGCGTGTGCAGCAGGGCGATTGTCTTCCGGCACCATCGCCGTGTGGCCAACGCTTCGATAGGAGCGGAGCACGGGTGTGGTACCCACGATCCACGCCGTGGCAGCGAGACAGCCGAGGCCGCCCGAGACGACGGAAACCACCGGCCCGCGCCAGTTCGCGACGAGGCCCGCCTCGAGCTCGCCGAGCTGCGGGCCTCCCATGAAGAAGATCATGTTCACGCCCGTCATGCGGCCGCGCAGCCGATCGGGCGTCTCGAGCTGACGCACCAGGTTGCGAAGGACGGTGCTGACGGTGTCGGTCGCGCCCGTGGCCGCGAGACAGGCGAACGAGAGCCAGAACTCCCGCGAGACGCCGAAGGCCACCGTGGCGGCGCCGTAGCCCACGACGGACGCGGCTAATACCGCGCCGCGCCGCTCGATCGCATCCACGGCACGGACCATGATCGCACTCGTCACCATGGCGCCGGCGGCGGGCGCGGCGTACAGCCAACCATAGCCGTTCGCGCCGACGTTGAGAATGTCCTGCGCATAGATCGGCAGCAGCGCGGTCGCCGACGAAAAAAAGGTCGCGAAAAAATCCAGCAGCATCGTCGATCGAATCAGCGGCGACCGGAACACGAAACGCAGTCCCTCGAGCGCCGCGTGCACGGTGAACTGCGCGCGCGCTTCGGCGTCAGGCTTCCGGCTTCGGGCCGGGCGAATGTCGCGCATCATCACGATCGCCGCGATGACGACCAGAAACGAAATCGCGTTCAAGCCGTACGCCCAGGCGATCCCCCATTGGCCGATGACGATGCCGCCGAGCGCAGGACCGGTGACGGCGGCAACCTGGAACATGATCGTGTTGAGGCTGAGCGCGTTCGCGAGGTGTTCGCGCGGGACCAGATTGGGCACGAGCGCCTGGCGCGCAGGCAGATCGAATGCCCCCGCGGCGGCGCTCGCAGCGGAGATCGCGTACACCGGCCAGACCGCGGCGAGCCCATGCCACGTGAGCAGCGCGAGAGCGGCGGCGAGCACCGCCATCGCTATTTGCGTCACGAGCATGACGCGCCGTCGATCGAATACGTCGGCCGCGACGCCGCTGAGCAGCGAGAACAACACGATGGGCAGCACCCTGACGAGTCCAACCATGCCAAGCGCCAGCGCGCGGCGATCGTCGGGTACCAGCAGCGAGACGTGCCAGAGGATCGCCGCCGATTGCATCAGGCTGCCGGAAAAGGAGACGAGGAGGCCGAACCAGAGGAGGCGGAAGTTGCGGTGGCGGAGCGCGACGAACAAGCCCCCAATCTACCAAATGTAAAGCGCGTGCAGTATGCTCGGAAGATGCGTGCCACCTCTCGAGCCGTCATTTTCTGTGCGATGCTTGCGTCGGTCGGCCTTTCCGCGCGGCCCGCGGTCGCCGACCAGAATGCGGACGCGCAACAGCATCTCTTTCGCGATCTGTTTCCGCCGCCGCCACTCCTCTTTCCCTATGCAGCACCCGCGCGCGCGACGCTCTTCGACGCGGCGGCCGCTCAGGCCGAACCGCATCCGAAGCCGGAGCACACCGGGTTCGTCGCGCTGATTCGCGAGACGGCATCCGATTTCACCGCGTTTCCACGGCGCAAGTCGACGTGGGTGATTCTTGGCGTGGGCGCCGCGGCCGCCGCGCTCGTGCATCCTGCGGATGATTACGTCCAGGACCACGCGCCCGGTTCGAAAGCCGCCGACAACTTCTTCAAGCTTGGTAAGTATCTCGGGTCGGCGTACGTCGAGACAGGCGTGGCTGTGGGCTTATATGTGATCGGGCGCTACGCCGCGCCCGCCGCCAAGGATGCGCCGAGGACGAACAGGCTGTCGCACCTCGGGTTCGATATGGTGCGCGGCATCATTCTCTCGCAAGCGTTCACGCAGGGACTCAAGTACGTCGTGCGCCGCGATCGGCCGACGGGCGAGTGCTGCGCGTTTCCGTCGGGACACGCGGCAACGGCGTTCGCAACCGCGTCGATCCTCGAACGGCATCTCGGCTATCGCGGGGCGTGGCCGACGGTGGTCGGCGCCTCCTACGTCGCGCTCTCGCGGATCACGGACAACCGTCACTTCCTGAGCGACGTCGTGTTCGGATCAGCGCTCGGCATCGCGACAGGGTGGACGGTCGTCGGCCGCCACGGCCGCGAGAACTATGCGTTCCTGCCCGTACCGGTTCGCGGCGGTGTCGCCCTCACGTTCAGTCGCGTGCCACGACGCGGGGCGGCGACGCCCTGACAGTGATGCGACCGTTCTGAGTCTGCGATAATCTGAGAGCGCCTCCTGCGCCGGAGTGGTGAAACTGGCAGACGCGCCGGACTCAAAATCCGGTGGGCTTTACCGCCCGTGTGGGTTCGATTCCCACCTCCGGCACCATATTTCACTCCGCTCGCGTGGGGCCCCTCTCACGTTCCCCACGCTCGCTGCGCGGGCCAGGCCGCTCAAGCCCCCGAACGCTGCGCGCGCGAGGTCCCGTTGCGGCTCCCCTCCGGCTGGCCCTTGCGGCCGCAGGCGCTTTCACTCCGCTCGCGTGGGGGCCCTCTCACGTTCCCCACGCTCGCCCTTCGACTTTGCTCAGGGCGACCCTGAGGCTCTCGAAGGGTCGCTGCGCGGGCCAGGCCGCCCAAGACCCCGAACGCTCCGCGCTGTCATCGGCAGCGAAGGCTGTCGATCCCTACTTAGGTCTGGAGGAGGAGTCCGGCGCTTCGCGTTTGATGCGATCGATGTGGTTGTGCAGCGCGTCGATCTGTTTCTGAAGACGTATACGGTGCTCGCGATGGCCGGTCATATCCGAACGGTCACCCTCGAGCGCCGTGTGATCCCGTCGAAGCGCCTCCGTCTCTCGAAGCAGCCGGGCGTGTTCCTCCGACAGCGTTTCTTCAGCCATGTCATCTACTTCATTCTGACGCGCGAGAAACAGGTCGTGGTTGCAGCCTTCGCATCAGCGCCTGGCTGGCGTCGGCCACATACAGAATGTAATCGATAATGCGAGGCGTGCGTCTCGTTTCGCAATTGGGCCGGGCGCTTACGTCCAGCTGGTTGAACGTGCTGCTCGTCGCCGCTCCGCTGAGCTGGGTTGCAGACTCGATGGACCGCCCGTTATGGGTGTTTCTGTTCGCCAGCATCTCGCTGATTCCCGCAGCGGGCCTCATTGGCCACGCAACCGAGGAACTTGCGTGCCGATCGGGTCCCACGCTTGGCGGATTCCTCAACGCGACGTTCGGCAACGCGGCCGAACTGATTATCGCCATCGCGGCGCTCCGCGCGCATCACATCGAAGTCGTGAAAGCGTCAATCACGGGCAGCATCCTGGGCAACTTGCTGCTCGTCTTCGGACTGGCGTGCTTGGCGGGAGGCCTCAAACACGGCAGTCAGAAATTCAATCGAATGGCGGCAACGAGCGCGTCGATTATGCTCGTGCTCGCCGTTGTCGCGTTGGTGATGCCCGCGGTGGTCGATCTATTCGCGTTCGGATCGCTCAAGGCGCACCCGGACGTCATCGATCGTCTGAGCTTCTGGACCGCGCTGGTCCTGCTCGCGGTGTACGGCGCCGGACTGATTTTCTCCTTCAAGACGCAGCGCGATCCGCTGCGGCGGACGGCCGGCCACTCCTCGGCAACGATGACACGTGCGGCCGCCACCACGCTGCTCGCTCTCGCGACGGCCCTGACGGTGATCGAGGCGGAGATCCTCGTCGGCGCGCTCGAGCCTGCTCTGCGCTGGTTCGGCATGACCGAACTCTTCGCTGGCGTAATCGTCGTCGCGCTCGTCGGGAACGCCGCCGAACACTACAGCGCCGTGTCCGCCGCGGCAAATGACGAGATGACGCTCGCGCTCGAGATCTCCGTGGGCAGCAGCGCGCAGATCGCGCTGATGGTCGCGCCGCTGCTCGTGATTATTTCCCCGTTGTTCGGCCCGCCGATGTCGCTCGTCTTCAACGCGTTCGAGATCGCCGCGATTGGCTTGTCCGTCGGCACTGTGGCGCTCTGTTCGATCGACGGCGAAAGCAACTGGCTCGAGGGATTGCAGCTCCTGGGCGTGTACCTCATTCTGGCGGCCGCGTTCTATTTGATCCCCGGATAGGTTTTGGCCTGGAACTCAAGGCTCAGGCGGCTCAGGTCTCAAGCGGGCTTAGGGCAGCCGGCCTGAGCCGCGCTGCGCCAATGAGCCCTGCGTCATTTTCCGCGTGCGCGCCCTGCACACCCGCACACGGCGCACACGGCCGCACAGCATAATTCCTTATGTTCAAGACTATTTCTGGTGGCCGCCCTATTGCTGACTGTCGGAGCATACCGCCATGATCTGGTTCCTCGAGCGCAACAGGGACTTGGTGATCTGCGAGATCCGCCGCGCCGGAGACGCCAGTCCCGCGTACGAGTTCGAAGTCGCGACCGGCGATGCGCCGCCCCGCACGCAGCGGTTCAACTCACCGACCGAACTGATCGATGGGTACTTACGCGAGCAGGCGCAACTGCGAGCGCAAGGATGGCGGCCCCGCGCGTCCGATATCGAAGTGCTGATGGAGTAGTAGCACCGAGGACGGTCATCCGCCCAACCGTCAACCCTCAACGGTCAACCGCTAACCGTCAACCGTCTTTTTTCTCACGAGCGTAACTACAGCTCCACGGTGCGAACTGCGTAACAAATTCCACTCCCTCGCGGACCTCGAGCGCAAAACCTCAGTATTTTCCAGCCCAGTTCGCCGTGGCACCTCGCTTGCTCGATTTGCTCCTGAATGAGAACTACACGAAATGCTCAGGAGGCACCACTGATGAAGCGTTCCACTGCACGTTGGACGACGGCGATCGCAGCAGCCGCCCTGATCGGCCTGCCCGCGGCCGGTTTCGCCCAGGCGACTACGCCGCAGACGCCGCCGTCACAGACGTCACCCGCGCAGACCACCCCCTCGCCAACCTCTACTCAGGGCCAGACATCCGCCAGCGCGACGAGCGCCGCTGATCACGTTCGTGAAGCGAAGCAGGCACTCGCCAGCGTTCCGCCGACATCGGTGCCGGCGGCCTCGCGCGCGAAGCTCGGAGAGCTGCGCACGCATCTGAACAACCTCGATCGCCTCGTCGCCAAGGGCGATCAAGCCGCAACGTCGGGTACGCAAAGTTCGAAGAGCGGCGGGTACGCGAAGAGCGGCGCGAACGCGAAGGGCGGCGCCGCGAACTGGGGCACGGAAGCCGCCGCGATCGACAAGCTCGTGTCGGAGCTGACGGCTGCGAGCACGGACGACACTGCGAAGCAGAAGCTGATGGACGTGCGGCGCCACATCACCGAGCTCGCGAGCTCGATGAGCGGGTCCAGGTCGGACCAGGCGTCGGCGGCCGGCAGCACGGCATCGCCTGACACGATGGGTGCGAACCCATCGGCGTCACAGCAGTCGACGCCGACCTCGGCAGCTGCGAACCCCACGCCGACCGTCACGGATCCATCGGCAGCCGGCGCGGCTGCGAACCCGTCATATCCGTCGAGCGCGACGAACCCATCGGCCTCTGCGCAGTCGCCTTCTGCCGCTCCGCAGTCGAGCCCTTCGCAGCCGTCCGCCGCCTCGCCATCCGCCCAGCAGGGTCAGGTGGACGCGCAGGCTGCAAAGCAGCATCTCAGCGAAGCGCGTGACTCGCTCGCGCAGCTGACATCGCTTCCCGAAGCGGCGAAGCTGCAGGGAGAGGCTCGCACGCAGGTCTCGCAGCTGATCTCGAATTTCAACGAGCTGATCACGACGCAATCGGATTGGAAGGCGGCATACGCAAAGGTGTCGGCGAATCTCGATGCGCTGCTCGGACCGGATTCAGCAAGCTCCAGGGCGACGGGGATGACCGGAACGGCCGCCGCGCCGCCTGCGACGGCTGGCACAACGGGGTCCACCGGCGCGACGGGGCCTGCGACGCAGGTCGATCCGGCGATCAAGGCGAAGTTGCAGGATTTCCGTACACACCTGAAGGAGTTCGAACAGGCAGCTGGCGGCACGAGCCCCGCGGCTGGCGCGAGCCCGTCGGCGAGCACGGGCGCGATGGCGCCCGCAGCAAATCCTTCATCAACCGCGAACCCGTCGAACCCGGCGGGCACATCGGCAACCAGCCCGTCACCGGCCGGCGCGGCGCCGACGACCGCAGCGCCCGAGCCGAGGAGCGCACCGATGCCGACGGGCACGTCCGGCACGTCGGGTGTTGCAGGCGCAGCCGGAACGTCAGGCACGGCGGCACCGTCACCAACCGACGACCAGTCGAAGGCATCGGCCAAGCCCGCGGCGGAGCGCGAGGGCCATTCAGACGCCGACAAGCACCTCGACGCGATTCAGGACATTCTGAGCAAGTCGAAGGACGGCAAGCTGGATAAGGCGCAGACCGATCAGATCAGGATGCATCTCGAGCAGCTGCGTCAGCTGATCGCGCAGGCGAAGTAAGTCCACAGGAGATCAGAAGGTCAGAAGTGCCGCTTCTGATCTTCTGATGTTGCTGCGACGAAGCGTCAGGACGAAGTCGCCCGCACCCGTTCGAATACTGCTTTGGATCTGGCAGTCGCGAGATGGCTCGAGACCGCCAAGCCTGCCATCACGCCGGTTCCCATCTTGATTCGTTCGACTCCGACGAGACGCCACGTCATGCCGTCACTCGACACGTAGGCCGAGAACATATCGCCCTTGCGCACCAGCCGTACCCACGCGGGCGCGGCACCGTTGCCGCCCGGAGTGTGCACGCTCCCTGAATCCGCTGTCGAACGCCGCTGGAAGGCGTAGCCCTTGCCTGCCGATACGAGCATGAACGCATGCGGCGCGCCGGCGTCACGCGAGGCGCGGATCATTACGCCCGCCTTGGTCCACGCCTGCGTCCTATCGAGGCGCGTCAGGCGCGCCACGATCTCGCCATCTCCCCAGAGGGGACGCCAGGCGAAGTGGAACGCGTCAGCCGAACCCCAGATGTCGGCGCCGGCGCCGATGACGTCGATACGATCGTTCCGGATGACGGCGGAGCCGCTCAATCCCACCGCGCCGATCTCCGCGTCGCTCCACTCAGTGAGTGGCGTCACTGCGATGCTGGAGAACTGCGCGGTGGCAGCGGCGCCGGCATCATGGCTGGTTAACGCAATGCCCGCTTCCACCGTGGCGCCCATCGAGATTGTGTCGCCGCCGATGACACTCCATACCGAGCCATCTTCGGACGTGTAGGCCGTAAAGCGATTGCCGCGACGCGAGAGGCGCACCCAGGCGGGCGCGCGTCCCGCGACGGCTTCCGTGCTGTACGAGACGCCGCGCTCGACACGCCGTCGCTGGAACGCCAGCCCCTTTTCGCCCGAGACGAACATGAACGCGTGCGCCGACGCCGGATCGCGACTGTCGCGGACCATCACGCCCGCCTTGCTCCAGCGGTGGACCTGCTGCAGCCAGTCGACGCGCGCCACGACGTCGCCGTCACCCGTGAGCGGATGCGATGCGAAGGTGAAGGCGTCGCTCGTGCTCCAGACATCTGCTCCACTCGCGCTCAACACTATCGCCGCCGCGGAGGTCGTGACCGATCCTTCGATCGAGACCGCGCCGATGTCGCCGGCCTGCCATCCATCCGGTAACACCGCCGCGCTGCGCGAACGATAAAGCGTCCTCACTGTCGCGACGTCGAGGGCACCGAGGCCCGTGACGATTCCCTGGTAGCTCGGATACATCACCGCGTCCGGGCTGCTCGAATGATTCAATCCGAGCGCGTGGCCCAGCTCGTGAAGCGCGACCGAAAAGACGTCGTACGCGCCCGGCTGCGACGCGCCCCAAGTGAATTCATCATTGAAGTGCACGTCTCCTGCGAGCGGCTCCCACCCTGGTGGAGCGGGAAAGAAGGTGTGCGCCAGCACGTTCGGCGCGAAAGGATAGCCATCGCCGTGATTCGTCGGACCCCAGAGGAGCGTCACCGAACGAGGCGTCCATTGATCGGGCGATTGCGTCCAGTCGACGGCGACGTAACGGCTCCACTCCCGCATCGCACGCCCGATTTCGGCGGCCTGCACGGACGCCGGCAGATCGTTCGATGCGGTCTGAAAGAAAAAGCCAAGACGTGTCGAGTTGAGGCCCGGCCCGTCCCAGCCGTCACCCTCTGTCGCAAATGGCGCGACGATCCCCGCTCGGTCGACAAGGCCCTCGCAGAGCATCACTGGCTGTCCGCTCGTAATCTCGCGCCCGCCAGGAAAGATCCACGCAACGCTGTCATTGTCCGAGAGCGCCGAGATGACGGCAGCGTCGGTCCGGACGATGCGCACGTGCCCCGGCAGTCCGGGAATCTCAATCGGGACTGCTCCGGCCGCGACCACCGCATCCGAGCTTTCCGTCGCGGAGGTATCGGGAAAGAACTCCACGATCGTGAACGGGTGTGATGGCGTCACGAACGAAAGATCCTCGCGTGTGTCGGCGCTGATCTTGTCGTCCGGCAGCAATGAACCGATCCACCGCGCACCGGCGATCGTGGACGCCTCGAACGATGCGGGTACAGCGATCGCGAGCGCGTTGTCCGGCACGACGCGGAGCGGCACCGCGCCGGCCGCTCGGAGCGCCTCCAGCGTCGCTTCCGTAATGGGCGCGTCGAACTGGATGAGGTAATGAAGCGGTCGCGCCTCCGCGACCGTCATGCGAAACGATCGCGCGACGCGAGGCTTGATGTTTGGCGCGGGCACGAAGGTGCGCGTGCGCAGGCGGATCGGCCGCTCCTTCGTCGCGCCCTTTTCGGCTTTCAATCCGGCGGGAATTCCCTGCAGCGGACCGGGAAGGAGTGCGGCTGCGAAGGCTAGCGCGATTCCGATGGGTCCCCGAGTCACCACGCGGCCGTGCTGCAACGGATATTCCCGCGCGATCGTCCGAAGACGGGCGCTTCACGTCCTATCATTCGCCCAACTTGGACAATCGGTTGCCGAGTTCAGGAAAACCCGTGTGCTATCCTCCGCCGAGGACCCCTGATGCGGAGACGAGCGACAGCGATCGCCGCGTGCCTGGCGGCGTTCTGGATAGGCGCGGCGGGACGTGATCGCATCACCGACACGGCGCTCGAACGGGCGTTCTTCGAGTGGGACCGTGGCGACTACGTAGCGGCCCTCACGATCTATCAGGATCTGCTGGCCGGGCCGGACGCCGCACAGGCGCTCGAGACGATCGCCCTGCAGACCGGCGAACTCTATCGCACGACGGAGCTCACGACGGACGGCGCGAATCCCACGTTTTCCGCGGACGGCCGTCGCTTCTCATTCGAAACCGGTCCCGGGATCGTCGCTGGCGTTGGGTCGGGCAGCGAGCGGATCACCCATATCCGCGCGACCGCCGCGCCCGCCACCGATCGAACAACGCTCGCCGGCGGTGACGCGAGCTTCTGTCCCGACGGCCGTCACGTCGCATATCTCCGCGTACCTTCATCTCCAGAGATCGAGAGAGCACAAGCCCTCGTTGACGAAGCCACGACAACCGCGCAGCGAACGCCTCGGCTGCTCGCGCTGAACCGTCTGATCGCGCGGGCGGGCCAGGTCATCGTTCGCGATCTCGATACCGGCGCCGACCTGGAGATGAACACGGGCGACCTGCTGAAGACGGCTGTCACCTGCGGCGCCGAAGACGCGGTGCTCTTTGCCGGCGCCACAGCGGACAATCTCGCCTCGACGGAAATCTATTCCGCCAGGTCGGGCACGCCCGCGCAAGCGCTGACCCAGGGCGACGGATTCAAGGTGCCCTTGGAGATCGACGCGAGCGGGCGCACGCTGCTGTTCCTGGTGCCGCGTCAGGGCCCATTCCGGATGCCATCGGAGACCGTGACCGGGGGTGGCGGCGCTGGCGGATTCAACTCTGCCGCCATGAGCTTCGGCATCGTGACGGCGGCGCGAACAAGCACGATCGTCAACGGAATCGCGCCCGCGCTCTCACGTGATGGCCGCTACCTCGCCTGGATTGAGCGCGCCGGCGCCGCGAATGCCGGCGGCGAGCAGCGACTTGTGGCGGCTTCTATCGACGCCCTGGAGGCGCGCACCATCCTGCACAAGGGCAACGAGCGTCTCGATGCGCCGGCGATCGCCGCCGACGGCGGGCGCGTCGCCTTTCAAATGATGAGCGAGGACGACTGGGAGATCTTCATCGTCGATCGCGGCGGCGAGCACGAAACGCGCGTCACGCGCGAGATCCAGCACGACGTCCTGCCCGAGTTCCTCACGAACGATCGGCTCCTCGCTGCGATTGGCGAGCCGCGCCATCGGCGATCGTATTTATACGAGCCGTCCGGCGGCGCGCCGGGCTTCAGCCGAACGAGGCTCTTTCACAACAACACCGTGCGCACGATTGCGCCAGAGTACGCCTGGGTCCCGAGCAGCGACGGGTCCAAGGTGCTGATCGTCGCCGAGCGCGACGGCGATACCGTCTCGCCGGAACGCGGCGTGTATTTGATGGATCTTTCCGCGAAGGTGACGGTCGCCGACCTCCGCGACCGCGTGGCGGCAAACCTCAAAGCGGAGCGGATGCTGAAGGAGTTCGGGCGGCAGACGTTCGCGCCGATCGCGGAAGACGTCAGGCAGGTGACGTCGCAAGCATCCACGTCGCGCATCTATACGTACGAGAAATCGCTTTTCGACTTCGACTCGAAGCACATCACGCGGCCCGGCAACAGGCTCGCCTCCGAATACCTGTTCAACAAGTACAAGTCGTTCGGCTACGAGCCGGAGTACCAGTGGTTCGCGGGACGCGGCGCGCTCGGCGGGCAGACGGCCAATGTGATCGCGACGCTCAAGGGGACGGTGAATCCCGAGCTCGTTTATGTCGTCAGCAGTCATTACGACTCGGTCGCGGCCGGACCGGGCGCAGACGACGACACGTCGGGGACGGCGGCGTTGCTGGAAACGGCGCGCGTGCTCGCGGGCCATCCGATGCCCGCGACGATCATCTTCGCATCGTTCACAGGCGAAGAGGCGGGCCTGCTCGGCAGCCGCGAGTTCGTCCGCCGCGCGGTCGAAGGAAACATGAGGATCGCCGGCGCGCTGAACAACGACATGATTGGGTGGGCCAACGATCATCGCCTCGACAACACGATCCGCTACTCCAACCCGGGCATCCGCGACATCCAGCACGGCGCCGCGATTGAGTTCAGCAACCTGATCACCTACGACGCGCTCTACTACAAGAGCACCGATGCGGCCGCCTACTATGAAGCGTACGGCGACATCGTCGGAGGCATCGGCTCGTATCCGGTGCTGGGGAACCCGCATTATCACCAGCCGCACGATCTGCTCGAGGGGATCAATCACCAGCTGATTGCCGAGGTCTCGAAGACAACGACGGCGACGCTGATGCTGCTGGCGTCGAGCCCGTCGCGCATTGCGGGATTGCAGGCCTCCGCCAACGGGGGCAGCGCGACCGTCTCGTGGACGCCGAGTCCGGAAAGCGGCATCACCGGCTACATCGTCGCGTGGGGACCGCGCGAGAATCCGTCGCTGCGCACGTTGCGCGTCATGCAACCGGCGGCCTCGCTCGACGGCGCGGGTCCCGGCACGGAGGTGCGCGTGAAGGCTGTCAACGCGAAGGGAATGGAAGGCTGGGACTGGGCGCGGACGAGGGTGTGGTGATCACCGATTGCAGGCCGGGTCTTCAGACCCGGTTCGCGATACGTTTCGGGGCGGTGTTTCGCCACGCAGCGGTCATCGCGTCGCGGACGGATCTTTTCGTCGCCTTTTGCAGGTGCACGCACGTTGCGCCGAGACGCCCCCACGCGCCCTTGGCCGGAACGAACACATCCGGCGCCGCCGTCACGACGAGCTGCTGATCCACCGACAATAGCTTCACCATCCCCCAGCCGGCATCCGGATAGCCGAGCGTCGCAAAGATTTTTCCGCCGACGCGAAAGTCCGGGTGATCCATGTGAGCCGACTCCGACGTGTCCGGCAGACTCAGGGCGATCTGCCGAAAATCATTCGCGGTCACGACTGTCCTCCGTTCGCGGCTTCAACCTGCGGTCCTGCCCGACCCCTATTTCCAATTGCCGAGCAGCCGGCGGAGCACGATCAATTCGCCGACATGATAGGCGGTATGGTCTGCCACGAGCAGCAGTTCGCGAAGGTAGGTCTGCCCGCTGCCGTGAGGAATACGGGCGAACAGATCGATCTTCGGGTCCGCCGCCAGCTTCTGCAGCGCCTGCCGATCCTTCTTGAACTGGCGGATGCTGTCGTCCCAGGCCTTCTGTGATCCTGGCACAGTCGACGGCGGCCAGTAGTCGTCCGGCCACGCGCGTTCTTCGTAATCAGGATTCGTGCAGAAATCGAGGATGTCGTGCTGCGTGCGGCGGAGATGTTCGACCAGTACGGCAGGCCGGTGGGCTGGCGGCCACGGTCCTTCGCTGAAATGTTCGCGACGGCTTTTTCAAATCCCGCGTGCGCGTCTTCCCAGTCGAGGAGCTTGATCAGATGATCACGAAGCGGTTCACGGTTCACGGTTCACGGTTCATGGTTCACGGTTCATGGTTCATGGTTCATGGTTCATGGTTCATGACTGAGTCAGCTTACGAGCAGCGCGATCCCTGCGCAACAGAGAACCACGCCTGCTGTCTTGACCCATGAGAAGGATGCTCCGAGGAGAAAGATGCCGGCGAGCGTGACCACCGCCGCCTGGACACTCACGACCGCAACTGCATACCCGGGATTCGGGGCGGACGCGATCGCCCGCACCGAAAAGAGGTTGCCGACATAACTCAACGCCGCAACGACGACGAGCCACGAGGCCAGGGGCAGCGACAGGTGCAGCGGCGTCCGGGTCGCGCGGACGTGCAGCAGGTACAATACCGTGCCCAGCCCGAACACCAGCAGCAGCGTCACCGGCGGCGCGAGCCCTTTCTTCGTGACATAGGCGAAGAGGAGTTGCATGGCCGCAAAACAGGCCATGGCGATCAGCGCGTACCACTGCCACATCGGCTGATTATCCGCCAAGCGCCCAGCGGAGCGCACCAAGGAGATGCTGCTGGAAGCGCCCGTCCTGCCAGACCTCTTCGCGATGTCCGAGCGCCGTGTAGAAGACACGGCCCGTGCCGACGGACTTGCGCCAGGAGATCGGCAGATCGACCGGCGCGCCCGCTGTGCCGACCCCATCGGCTGGATTGCGATCGATCGACAGCAGCATGTGCACGTTCGATCGGCTGATACGCGTGATGCGATACAGCTCGTCGACAATCGTGAACCGCGGCGCAAGGTGCGCGACCGAGGGGTCCGACGGATCGTCGACGAAAATGTTGCCCTCGGCGATGGAGCCGTGAGTGGCGACTTCCCCGCCGAGCATGTCGAGGTACTCGGGCCCGTCGTGGTATGTGTCGGACGCGCTGTGCGCACCGAGAAAGGCGTGTCCGGCCGACACCCATGCCACGAACGCGTGCAGGTCTGGAATGCCGAGATTCCCGCTCGTGTTGGCAAAGAACACGGCGTCGTAGTGCGTGAGCTCCGCGGCGGTCAGCAGCCTCGTGACATCATCCTGCGTTCGACAGAACTCCGTCTGATATAGCCCGCTGCGCCTGCCGATGTCCTGCAACGTCGACTCGGCGATCGGGATCGATGTGTGTCGAAAACCCGTGGTGTGTGTAACAACGAGCAGACGCTTCACCACGACGGGCGTGGGGACGGTTGCTCCGGGAGATGGGCCAGGGTTCGGTGAATCCGAGCCGCAGCTCGCAGCGCCGAGCGCGACGAGGCACCCTGCTGCCGTTGCGCGGAGCGCACGACCTATCCGCATCAGTGCATCCTGCATCAGATTCCTAGCGCGGGCAGCTGCCACCCGAGACGGCGACAACCGGTTTGCTCTCTTTGGGGCGAACACGCGTCACGACGTACGCTTCATCGCGCCAGCTCGAGAGCTGATACACCCAGTAGATCTCGTCCTTGAGACGCAGCCGCCCGAACGGCTGCATGAACGACACGCCCTCGCGATCGCAGTAGGTGACACGCGCGCCGAGGTCGACGTCCGGTTCTCTCCCGGCCTGCTGCCGCACCCATCCGCTCGCATACGTGATGAGGCCGCATCCCTCGTCCTTCTCGCCCGGCGGGAACGTGCGGACGGCTTCGACGAACGTGGTGTCCCATGCGCCGCGGGTCGTTGTGTCGCGCGCGCGATAGAACGCTTCGATCACAATTGGAAACGTCCTCCGCTGCGCCTCGTCGTAGGGGTGCTTCCACCGCGTGAAGCGGCGACTGGCGAGCCGTTCTTCCTCGTTGAACGCATCCGCAATCGCCTTGACGAGGTCCCGCGCGTCCGGCGCATTGACCGATACCGTCGTCACGGGCAGCAACGCGGCGTCACCCGCGATTGCCACGCCGTCTTTCGGGACCGTCGGCTCGCGCAGGTCGAACGTCGCGCCCATGTAGTCGGTCTGAATGGCCAGCCGCATGTCGCAGAATACCGACAGGCTCCTGAGCTTCTGCAGCTTCAATGGACGTTGGGTGTCGTCGCCCAGCCACGCAGTCCAGCGCCCGCCGGGCCCCGGCGCGCCCCACCACTTCTTTGGCACCGAGTCTATGCTGATCGGAAGGTTGACGAGGCCGTACGGCCACTGGACGCTCCACGATCCGTCGAAGGACGCGAACGGGAGCAGGGCGCCGTCGCGCCGCAACACGCCCAGTGCGAACCGCGGACCGCTCTCTCCGCCGGGGCGGGGTGCCAGCGCCGCGAGCAGCGCCGCGGCCAGCAGCAGTGTCGCGATCCGCACCATGCACGGATCCTATATCGGCTGATGGATGTGCGTTGCGGGTTGTCGGAATCCTCCGCTGGCAACCGTGGCTAGCGGTCGAGTACTTCGCGGACCTTCTTCAGGAGGTCGTCGCGTGAAAAAGGCTTTGCGAGAAAGTCGTTGGCGAGATCGGGATCGAGCTGGCCGGGATAACCGGAAATGCAGAGCAGCTTGAGCGTGCGGCGGCGGCCGCGCAGATGATGCGCCAGCTCCGCGCCGGTCATATACGGCATCTTCATGTCGGTCAGCAGCAGGTCGATTGCATCGCCGTGCTGGTCGAACACTTTCATCGCTTCCTGGCCATTGCGGGCTTCATACACCGCGTAGCCGGCCCGCGCGAGCGCGTGCGCGAACAACTGCCGCACGGCGGGCTCGTCCTCGACGAGCAGAATCGTCTCGAGTGGTCGTGAACTGTCGGCCATGTCCCTTTCCTGTGGAGGATCCGCCGGACGCCTGCAAGGTCAACGCCGCGTCCCGCACGGTCGGTTCATGGCGGATCCATGAGGATCCGCGCAATCCGCGCGCGCGGCCGCGCGCTGTCCGCACAATGCGTGTGCGCCGCATCTCGACGTGTGCGGAAGGCGCACACTCACCCCGTGCCCGTTTTCCGCTGCTCGGCTTTCATGCCCGTGCGTCGCTCGAGCATCTGCGCCGCGCCCCAGCAGAGCGATGCCCACAGCAGTCCAACGATCCACCCGGCGATCACGTCCGTCGGGTAGTGTACGCCAAGGCACACGCGGCTGATCCCTGCGAGCAGCGTCAGCATCATCGCCGCGGTCAGACAATAGATCTTCGTGACGCGTCCCTTCGACACGTGCATCAGCACGGCGCCGAGCGTCAGGTACACGACCGCCGACGTGAGGGCGTGTCCGCTCGGAAAACTCGGCGACGCGACGTCGCGTAGGTGCGGCACCGCGCTCGGCCGCGTCCGCTCGAACGAATTCTTCAGCGCGTAGTTGACGAACCATGCGCTCGTCGAGGTGATGAACACGAAGAACGCGGTCCGATACCGCGTCTGCAGCAGCAGGAAGCCGACGACGGCAAGAACGACGAGACTGAGGATCACGGGGCTGCCGAGCGACGTGAGATCGAGCAACGCGTCCTGCACCCACGGCGGACCGATCAGGCGCGCAGGGTCCGCCGGGTTGCGCAGCGCGCGGAGCATCTTCGTGTCGAACGCGAGCGTTTCCCCTTCCATCACTTCGCTGGCGAGCTTGAGGAACGCAAACAGGAGGATCGACCCCGCGAGCGCGATCAGCAGCCAGGAAAGCTCGTGACGCTCCAGGCGCGTCAGGTGCTGAAAGGGCCGGCGCCACCATGCGGCGGCGCTGGTGTGTTGGCGGGGCTTCACGTCAAGCCTTAGCCCATCGCCAATCACACGCGCTCGTGAACCTTCACCGCTTTGATCATCAGCACTGGAACATCGACGCTGTGACGGACGCGATCGGCGGTGCTCCCGCGCAGGAGATCGTTCAAGAACCGATGACCGTGCGTCGACATGGCGATCAGGTCCACCGCTTCTTCGCGCGCGACTTTCACCAGCTCTGTCGCCGGATCGCCCATCGCCAGGCGGGTCCGCGTGCGAAAGCCGCGTGACGTCAGGTCCTCGGCCACGCGGTCCAGGTAGGCGCGGTCGTCCTTGATCTCTTCGGAGTCCCGAAGCTTCAACTCTTCGTGGTGCCGCGCGGCCCAGCCGTCGGCGACATGCACGAGCAGCAACGATGCGCCGGTGAGCGTCGCGAGCTGCTGCACGTGCTCCAGCACGGTCCGGTCCGCGTCCGAATGCTCGATCGCGATGAGAATGTTGCTATACATAACCGGCTCAGGGCTCAAGGCTCATGACTTCGGCCGGCTTACGCGTCAAGTCATGAGTCATGAGCGAAAAAACGTTTGCCAGAACAGCCACGCGTTGAGCGCGGCGATGATCAACGCCACAGGCCAGGCTAACGCGAGCATCCACTTAGGCGCGACGAGATCCCCCATCTTGTGGCGATCGCCGGTGAACATGACGAGCGGGAACACCGCGAACGGGAGCTGAACGCTGAGCACCACCTGACTCAGGATCAGCAGCTGCCCCGTGCCGCGTTCACCGTAGAGCGCCACTGTGATGAGCGCGGGGATGATCGCAAAGACCCGCGTGATCAGCCTGCGCAGCCATGGGCGCAGCCGGATGTTCAGGAAGCCTTCCATCACGATCTGCCCCGCGAGGGTTCCGGTCAACGTCGCGTTCTGCCCGGAGAAAAGGAGCGCCACGGCAAACAGCGTGCTCGCGAGCGAAGTGCCGAGGAGCGGCGCCAGCAGCAGGTACGCGTCCGAGATGTCTGCGACCCCTTCGTGGCCCGAGCCGTGGAAGGTCGCGGCCGCCATCACGAGGATCGCGCCGTTCAGGAACAGCGCCGACATCAGCGCGACGGTCGAGTCGATCGAGGCGAACGCCACAGCTTGCCGGCGGCTTTCGTGATCATCGCCGTACTTCCGCGTCTGCACGATCGACGAGTGCAGGTAGAGGTTGTGCGGCATCACGGTCGCGCCGAGGATCGCGACAGCGATGTAGAGCATGTCGGGATTACGGACGATGCCGGCGCTGGGCAGCATGCCCTTGAACACGCCCGTCAGATTCGGCTTGGCGAGCGCGAGCTCCACCGCGAACGAGCCGGCGATCCCGACGATCAGCAGGATCACCAGCGCCTCGACATAACGGAAGCGGTGGTTCTGCAGCCACAGCACGAGGAGCACGTCTCCCGACGTGAGGCACACCCCCCAGATCATCGGCAGGCCGAAGAGCAGGTTGAGCGCGATTGCCGCGCCAATCACCTCCGCGAGATCGCACGCCGCGATGGCAATCTCGCATAACACCCACAGGAAGATCGTCGTCCCGCGCGAGTAGTGATCGCGGCACGCCTGCGCGAGGTCGCGCCCGCTGACGATCCCCAGCCGCGCCGCGAGCGCCTGGAGGAGGATCGCCATCAGGTTCGACATCATGATCACGGACAGCAGCGTGTAGCCGTACTTCGCGCCACCGGCGAGGTCCGTAGCCCAGTTGCCCGGGTCCATGTATCCGACGGCCACGAGATACCCCGGGCCGGTAAATGCAAACAGCTTCCGCCAGAAGCTGCCGGTCGGGACCGGGATTGACCCGTGCACTTCGGGCAGGCTGACGGCGCTGGAGGGCTGGCGCCAATTCATATGACGTCTACCTTACACGACGCGTAAGAGGTTACTGAAAGGGTAAAGAAATGTCGGAGTTATCCATGGATTCAGGCCGGTCGGCGGGGGCACGCGAATTGCCACCGGACCGCCCATGCACTGGCGACACCAGTGGCGGGTCGGAGTGTTGGTACTCGCCGTCATACTCCTGCCCTCGCTCGCGTTCGCCCAGACCGACCAGCCGCCTCCCCCTCAGCCGTCGCAGATTGATGAAACCGTGATCAACGTGCCGACGACCTTGCCGTTGAAGGCACATCACAGCTACTTCCGCCTGACGCACCGGTTCGCGCGGGACCTGCGGCGGCGTGGCACGACGTTCGGGCAGCTCGCCGAGGACCTGTTCAGCCTTGACAACGGCGCGATCATCGCCCTCGAATACCGGTTCGGCATCACGT
The DNA here is from genome assembly GCA_003222675.1 of Acidobacteriota bacterium. Lineage (GTDB taxonomy): Bacteria > Acidobacteriota > Vicinamibacteria > Vicinamibacterales > 2-12-FULL-66-21 > QHWT01. The sequence goes on from QHWT01000064.1 coordinate 84,302, forward strand.
CGAACCTGCAGGCCGGAGTTCATCGCTCGATCTTGAACAAGACAATCGAGGCGTTCGGTTACTGGGACGCGTTGGGGCAGGAGACCGGACACCCTGTCGGCCTCTCGATCGGCGGATCGTTCGAAGGGACGAATAACATGCAGCAGGACTATCAACCGGGCGTCTCCGCGAGCATCTCGCGCACGCACGGAGGATGGCTCGCGCTCTATGCCTCGCCGGCGTACGTGCACCACGCGCACACGACGACACTGCTGGAACTCCACGAGGGACACTCGCACGATACCGCGGGCGGCGAGGACCCGGACGCGCAACTGGACAAGCGCGACACGTTCTTCATCGGCCTGGGCGGGCGCGTCCGCTTTCTGCCCAGCGCATTCTTTGTCGGCGAAGTGTCGCCGCGGCTCGCCGGCTACACGCCGGATCGCGCGGCATGGAACGTCGGGGTCGAGAAGCTGACGCACGGCCACGTGCTGCAGCTTAATTTCGGGAACAACTTTTCGACGACCCCGGGCATGGTTGCCCGCGGCGGCGACAAGCACAATCTGTTCATGGGATTCAACCTGAGTCGCAAGTTCTAACGGGAGGACACTAATGAAGCGCCTGGCCATTGTTTCGTGTCTCGCCGCGCTGGCCGTTGCCGGATGCGGCAGCAGTTCCCCAACGACACCGTCGAACCAGCCAACGGTCTTCACGGTTCAGTTGAGCGCCCTCAATGAGGTTCCGCCGGTGTCGAACGCCGAATCGACCGGCCGCGGCACTGCGATCATCACAATGCACACGACGAAGGATTCCGCCGGGACGATCACGGCGGCGACCACTGATTTCAACGTGTCTCTCAACAGCTTCCCGAACGGCACCGTCATTCGTGCCGCGCACATCCATCCTGGTGCGGCCGGCGTCGCCGGCGGCGTCCTCTTGAGCACGGGGATGGATGCGAGCACCGCGGTCACGCTGGCGAACGGCAGCGGCACGTTCTCCTTCAACGGTGTGTCGACGACCGTCGAACAGGCCACCCAGATCCTCGCGGCGCCGCAGAACTTCTACTTCAACGTGCACTCGCCGTTGAACGGCGCCGGCGCGGCGCGCGGGCAGCTCCGCTAACCGCTTGCGTGGAATGTTCAATGTTCAGTGTTCAGTGTCCAAAGGGGGACGTTGAGCATTGGACGTTGAACATTGACGTTGCTTTTCACCCCTTCCTCACACTAGTCTCACCACTTCTCATCACCCGTTAGCTATCGTGTCGCGGTCATCCCCACTTCAGTGGAGGAGGCAGACATGCCGCGGACCCGACCACGCCCCTCGGAATTGCAGCAGCTGCGGCCGTCGAATGCGGCAGGCTGGTTAATCGTCTCGGTTGTCGCAGGGACGACCGCGCTGGGATTGGCACTGGCGGCGCAGCCCCACTTCGTGTGGTTTCTTGGGCAACTCGTTCTCGGCCTCGCCCTGATCCAATGGTTCGTCGTGCTGCACGAGTGCGGGCACGACACGCTCTTCGCCTCGAAACGGGTGAACATGGCCGTAGGCCGCGTGGCGGGGGCCTTTGCGGCGATCCCGTTTGCGTCGTGGCGGCGGGTCCACGGGCGTCATCATCGCTGGACCGGCTGGCAGGATCTCGATCCGACGACCGAGACGCTGGTACCGCGCGAGCGCCGCCGCCTCGAGCGCGCGATCGTCAACGTCTGCTGGAAATGCTCAATCCCTCTCTTCGCCATCGTCTACAGAGTCGAGAACTACTGGCACCTGGCGCGTCTTTTCAGGATGTTCCGCGCGTCCGACGATCGCATCCGTCTGGTTCGTGACGCGGCGGCGCTCATCGTCACGTACCTCGCGCTGTTCATCTTCTTCGGACCTCGCGCGCTGATCGTGATGATCGGGCCGGCGGTGCTGCTCAGCCTCGTCGCGGAAGACGTGCTGCTCCTCAGTCAGCACACGCACATTCCGCAGCACGTGAGCCACGGCGAGCACGTGCGACCGTTTCCAGCGATCGAGCAGGAGGCGTTCACAAGATCACTCCGGCTGCCGGCGTGGCTGTCGACTTTGCTTCTGCACTTCGACGCGCACGAACTGCACCACATGTATCCGTTCGTGCCCGGATATCGGTTGCGTGGGGTCGACTACACGCCGCACAACGAGGTCGGATGCTGGCGGTGGATTCGCGCGGCGAAGCGGGTGCCTGGCGAGGTGTTCCTTTTTCAAAACCGGTCGACATCTGGTTGGGAGATCTAATGTTGTGTCTGCCCGAGATCACGAACGGCCACTCCGTCGTCGTGGCCGGAAATACCGCGGCGCTGCTGCGGTCGTGCGGTACCGAGTCAGCGCATAGGGCTGCTAGATGAGCGCGCTGGCGTGCGCGTGGTTCCTGATTGCTGCATTCGTGATCGCGGGAACGGCGCAGACCGCATGGTTCGCGGCGCCGATGTCCTGGCGGTTCGCGTGGCCCGTCGACGGTGGCGCGACGTTCCGCGGACGCCGCGTCTTCGGCGCGAACAAGACGGTCCGCGGATTCGTCGTGATGGTGCCCGCCGCCGCGCTCGCGTTCGCGCTCGTCGCCGCATTGATCCGTGATCCCGCCAGTGCCGGACTCTGGCCCTTGTCCATTGCCGGCTATGCCCTGCTCGGCGCGTGCGCGGGTGTCGGCTTCATGGCCGGCGAGCTTCCGAATTCGTTCGTCAAGCGGCAACTGGATGTGGGGCCCGGCGATCGCGCCCGAACCCCAGTCGTGGCGGCGGTCCAGTTCCTGATCGACCGGATCGACTCGGGCGTCGGCATGCTGCTCGCCGTCAGCCTCGTCGCGCCCACGCCGCCGATGACGTGGCTGCTCGTGCTGGTGATTGGCCCGACGTTCCACTGGGTGTTCAGCGTAGTGATGTTCTATCTGGGACTGAAAACGCGGCCGGCGTAGGACGGTTTCGGTGATGCGAAGAAGACGGATCTCCCGCAAAGAAATTCAAGAGGCGCAGAGGGCCTCGATGGGGCTGCCTGTCGGCGCATTCGCCGCGCCCGCCTCCGGCGGGCGTGACCTCCTGCCGCGCGAAGCGCGGCGACGAATGCGCATGCGCAGCCGCTTCGTTCAATGGTCTTCTTCGCGTTCCTTTGCGCCTTGGCGCCTCCGCGTGCATCGTACGTGACAGCAGGAGACCGATGACGACCACACTCGTTGCTGCGCCAGTGCTACCGCTCGAGTCCGCGTGTGCTGCCGCTCTCGTCGGCGGAAAAGCCTCCGGACTGCACCGGTTACTGCAACTCGGTGTCCCGGTGCCGAGCGGTGTGGTGGTCACTGCGGATGGAACGGCGTCGTTTTCAGACGAGGGCATTCCGGATGACGTCTGGGCGGCGATCGTCGACGCGTGGCGCGGACTTGGCCCGGACACGGTCATCGTACGCAGCTCCGCGATCGGCGAAGACTCGAGCGAGGCGTCGTTTGCCGGGCAGCTCGACTCCATCGGCGACGTCACGAGCGAGCCAGAGCTCCGCGACGCGGTGCTCCGCTGCTGGCGCTCGCGCTCGTCGGACCGCGTGCGCG
>QHWT01000064.1:87911-167261 GCA_003222675.1 Acidobacteriota bacterium
CGCGCTGATCGAGTACTGCGCGGGCGCCGGCGAGGATCTGGTCGCCGGCCGCGTGAACCCGGGCCGTCTTGTCGTCGATCCGCCGGGTGTGATTCGCCGCCTCGCCGCGATTTCTGATGCCGCGCTGACCGACGAAGCCGCGCGTGCACTCGCCATCGAGGGCAAGCGGGTTGCCGACGCGTTCGGCGCGCCGCAGGACATCGAGTGGACGATCGACGAGGCTGGCGCTCTGTGGTTCGTGCAGGCACGTCCTATCACCGTGCCAGCGCGTGGGCGCAGCGCCGAACGCACGATCCTCTGGTCCAACGCGAACGTCAACGAGAACTTTCCCGATCCGATCAGTCCGCTGCTCTACTCTGTCGCGGCCCCTGGCTACTATCACTACTTCCTGAATCTCGGCCGCGCGTTCGGACTGTCTCGCCGTCGCCTGAACGCGATCCATGAGCCGCTGCGGCACATCATCGGCGTGCACGGCGCGCGGATGTACTACAACCTGACGAGCATCCACACCGTGCTCCGCGCGGCGCCGTGCGGTGAGGCACTGGCTGCCGCCTTCAATCAGTTCGTCGGCGCCAGCCACGTCGCGCCTGACGAGCGTCGTCATCCCGGCTGGCACGATTGGCGTGCGGCGCAGGCGCTGGAGCTCGCGCGCATTGCGGCCTCGGTCGCCTGGCAGTACACGTTCGTCGCACGCCGCGTCGCCGGATTCGAACGAACGGTGGACGAATACGCGCACGCCACGGAACCCTCGACGCTGTCTCGTCTGACGCCCGCGCAGCTGCTCCACCGACTGCGCGGCTTCACGACGATCCGCCGTCATCGGTGGAAGAACGCGTCACTCGCCGACGCCGGGTCAATGGTGTGCTATGCCGCTCTGAAGGCTTATCTCGGCCGCGCGCTCCCGGGTGAAGACCAGGACGCGCTGCACAATACGCTGTTGAAGGCGCTCCCCGGCCTTGTCAGCAGCATGCCGGCGATCGAGTTGTGGAAGCTGTCGCGTGCGATTCGTGCCGACCGCAATCTCTCGACACTGTTCAGGTCGGACCCGCCTCATACGGTGCTCGCGGAACTGCGGCGCAATCCCGCGTTCACGACGTTTCAGCGCGCGCGCGATGCGTATCTCGAGAACTGGGGCTTCCGCTGTTCATCGGAGTTGATGCTGACCGTCCCGAGTTTCCAGGAGGACGCGTCAGCCCTCGTCGCGATTCTGCGGTCGTACGCCGATCACGATGGCGCGTCGCCGGAAGAGCTGCTTGCGCGTCAACAGGCCGAGCGCGTCATCGAGACGAGACGCGTGCTGCGCCTCGTCGGGTGGCGTCGTGCGCTCGTGCTCCGCGTGCTGCTCCGCTGGACCAAAGCGGCGATCCAGCTGCGGGAACGCGCGCGGCTGAAACAGGCGCTCCTCTATAGCCGCTTGCGACGCGTTGCCCTCGCCGTTGGTGACGACCTCTGCGGCGCCGGCCGCATTGAACGCCGTGAAGACGTCTTCATGCTGACGATGGAGGAACTGGATGCGCTGCTGTCGGGCAGCGCGATGTTTCCCGACGTGCGCATGCTGATCGACATGCGGCGCCGTGCGCATGCGCGTCTCAGCGCGACGAAGCCTCCCGACACGTTCACTCTCGCGGAAGGCGCATATATCGAGAACACCGAAATTGAATCAATCACGGACGCCACAGGAGGATCCGTTCTGACGGGCACGAGCGCGTGCGGCGGGCGGACGACCGGACGCGCGACAGTGCTGTCGGACGTCACGCAGGCGCATCGGTTGCGTGCCGGAGACATTCTCGTCACGCGACAGACCGATCCCGGCTGGGGACCGATCTTTCCGCTCATCTCCGGCCTCGTGATGGAGCGCGGCGGGATGCTCTCGCACGGCGCGATCATCGCCCGCGAGTTCGGCATTCCATCAATTGCGGGCGTCGCGGATGCGACCCACCTCATTCCGTCAGGCGCCATCGTCTGCCTCGATGGCGATCGCGGAACGGTGCGAATCGTCGGGGCAAGCCCGCCTCCGCCGCGGGACGGCTCCGTCGAGGCAGGCCGGTGAGGGCGATGCTCGAGTATGCGCATGAACGCCTCGTGCGCGGCTCAGTGCTCGCCGCGGCCCTCCTCGTGACCGCGGGCGCGCAAGTCGGACGCGGATCGACCAGTGCGGCGACTGCCCTGGCGGATGTCGTTCTGTCGTTCTGCTTCGTTATCTCGTTTCGCATCTGGGACGACGTGATGGATCGCGAGCGCGATCGTGTGCGCCATCCCGAGAGGGTCGTCGTTCGCACGAGATCGATCGGCTCCCTGTCGCTCGCAGCCTCGTGCATCGCGCTGGCGGGCGCGGGCGCGTTAATGCGCCTTCACGGGGCGGCATCGGTGTTGCTGCTGATCGCCCTCAGCGGTGTGCTGGCGACGTGGTACGCGCTGCGTGGCGTCCGTTCCGCCGCCGGCGATCGCCTCCTTCTTTTCAAGTACCCAGTCTTCACGCTGGCGTTGATCGTTCCGGCATCGCTCACGCCACGTGCGGCGACCAGCGCGCTCGGCGTTTATCTCGCCGCGTGCGCTTACGAGTGGCGGCACGACCGGGAATCTCCCGTGTTCTCGATTGGAGGTTCGCGATGAGCGTGGCATTGTCGACGGCAGCGCCCTCCCTTTTCGAAGATGTCGCCTGTTATGGCTGCGGCCGGCCGGGTGGACGCGCCTTCATCGATGCGCAGGACGACCTCACCGGAAAGGCCGGCACCTTTCACTTCGTCATATGCGAGACGTGCGGCCTGGCGTTCCAGAATCCGCGTGTGTCGCTCGATCACATCCGCGGCTTCTACGACGATGACTACATCGCGCATCGGAAGACGAACTGGGGCCTGCTGAACGCGGCATTTAATCGCGCGATGAATCAGCTCGATGCCGCCAAGGACCGGATCGTCTCGCGCTACGTCGGCCTGAACGCCTCCAGCGCGGTGCTCGATGTCGGCTGCGGCGTCGGCACGTTTCTTCAACGTCTGCGGCAACGCTACGGCGCCGCCGTCACTGGAGTCGACTTCAAGAATCTCGCGTCCTACCCGGCACTGCAGGGTACCGAGTTTCATTGCGGCCTCTTCTACGAGGCGGCGCTCGCGGATCGCCGGTTCGACCTCGTCACGATGTGGCACTTCCTCGAGCACGACTACGATCCGCTGCATAGCCTGCGCACCGCGCATCGCGTACTGAAGCGGGGCGGGCACCTCGTCATCGAGGTCCCCCGCCTCGACAGCTTCACCTTCTGGCTGTTCCGCGATCGATGGCCGGGCCTGCAGGCGCCGCAACATACGGTCCTCTACGATCGCACGCACCTCCTGCAGTTCATGGAACGCGCGGGTCTGGAGGTCGTGGACTATCTCCCCTACGGAGCGTTCCCCGCGTACTTCTACCTGTTCACCGGCACCGCGTTCCTGATGCTGAAAGGCCGCGGGCTGAATCTGAAGCGCGCGATCTATCCGTATTTCCTGGGCCGCGTCCTGATGGCGCCTGTCCTCGCATTCGAGAAACACCTCAACCTCGCCATGCAGACCGTCGTCTGCCGGAGACCGCAATGAACGTCGCGGAACCAAATTACAAGGCCCTCTACGCGGACGACATCAGAGGACGTGAGCCGCGCGTCGTGCGTGCACGCATGCTGGCGATCGCGGCGGGGCTCCTCATGTGCGGGGGCGCGATCGTGCTGCTGCCGCTCGGCCTCGTCACGTTCTTCCGGGCGCGTCGCCTCTATGCGGCGTGCGCGACGGCGCTCAGTCGCACCGTGCTCTGGCTCTACGGCATCGATCTGCACGTTCACGGCGCGCCGCCGTGGCCTGCCGGGCAAAATGTCTACGTATCGAATCACACGTCAACGCTCGACGTCTTCATTCTCGTGGCGCTTGGATTGCCGAACACCCGGTTTTTTCTCAGCGGCTTCCTTCGCCGCATCGTCCCTCTCGGGATCATCAGCACGATGATGGGGACGTTCTTCACCGTTTCGCAGAGCCGGCCGGATGAGCGGCGCAAGATCTTCTCGCGCGCCGGGCGGGTGCTGCGGCGGACCGGCGAATCGGTTTACTTGAGCCCTGAAGGCGAGCGCATCACGAACGGGCAGGTCGGGCACTTCAACAAGGGCGCGTTCCATCTCGCGACGGACCTTCGCGCTCCGATCGTTCCGATGTTCATCTACATCCCGCCGGAGGTCGATCCCAGACGCGGCGTCGACGCGAGGCCGGGCACCGTGCACGTCCACGTGATGCCGATCGTGCCAACGCGTGACTGGCTGCTCGGCGATCTCCTGGCGAACACGGAACGGGTGCGCGACATGTTCGTTCGCTTTCAGATCGAGCGGGAGTCTCTCGTATGCCTGTGACGACGATTCCGGCGATGCTGCGCGCGCGCGCGGCGGCGGATGGAAATGCCCGCGCGTATACCTTTCTCGACGATGGCGAGCGCGACGGCGCGCCGCTGACGTGGAACGAGGTCGACCGGCGCGCGGATGCGGTGGCCGCGGCGATTCTGAACGGCACCGAGCCTGGCGCGCGCGTCGTGATTCTGTGTCCGCCGGGGCTGTCGTTCATACCGGCGTTCTTCGGCGCGTTGCGCGCACGCTCGATTGCGGTCCCCGCGTATCCGCCCCGGATCGGGCGCACCGGCATCGATCCGAACGATCGCTTGCTTACGCGCCTTCGCGCGATCGTTGCTGACGCCAGCCCCACGGTGGTACTGGCGACCACGCCGGTCATCGAACGCGCGGAGGCCGCGTTGATGCTCGTCCCGGACCTTGCACCGGCGAAGTGGATAGATGTCGATGCCTTGCACGAGTGCTCCGATCCCATCGACGAGCCAATCGATCCATACGACGTGGCGTTCCTGCAGTACACATCAGGGTCGACCGCCGAGCCGCGCGGCGTCATGGTGACGCACGCCAACCTGCTGCACAATCTGTCGGATGCGCAGGCGCTCGCGGCACACGGTGCGCACAGCGTGTCCGTGTCGTGGCTGCCCGTGATTCATGACATGGGTCTGATCCAGGGCGTCCTTCAGCCCGCGTTCAGCGGCTTCCCTGCATGGTTGATGTCGCCCGCCGCCTTCCTGCAGCGCCCTGCCCGCTGGCTGCACGCGATCTCGCGCACCGGCGCAACGATCAGCGGCGGGCCGAATTTCGCATACGAGCTGTCGGTCCGCCGGATCAGCGTGCAGGAGCGCATCGGCCTGGAGCTCGGCACATGGCAGCTCGCGTTCAACGGCGCCGAGCCCATCCGTCAATCGACGCTCGACGCGTTCTGCGAGGCGTTCGGCCCGTGCGGGTTCGCGCCCGGCGCGTTTCGCCCGTCATACGGGCTTGCCGAAGCCACGCTCCTCGTGTCGACGGGAAGAGGCGCGACCGTCGCGTGTGGCTCGCCGGCGGCCGGCACCGACGTGCGTATCGTCGATCCGCACACCGAGCACGAGTGCGCGCCCGGAACGCCTGGCGAGATCTGGATCGCGGGCCCCGGCGTCGCGGCAGGGTACTGGAACCAGCCGGAGGCCACGCGCGCAACATTCGGCGCGCGGATCCCTGGCGATAACGCCGGACCATTTCTGCGCAGCGGCGACATCGGCGTCATCGCTGACGATGGCCTGCACGTGACGGGCCGGATGAAGGACGTCCTGATCGTGCGAGGCATCAAGCATTTTCCGCAGGACATCGAAGGCACCGTCGAGCGTGCGTCACCATGGCTTCGGGCGGGCTGCTGTGCGGCGTTCGCCGTCCCCGGCGCAGATGGCGACGATGTCGCGATCGCGGCGGAGCTCGATACGCCGGCGTCGCTCCCGGGCATCTCTCCAGACGAGCTGATTCTCGATATTCGCGAAGCCGTGGGCGCGGCGCACGGAATCCAGGTGAGCGCGGTCGCGCTCGTCGCGCCTGGCGCGATCCCGAAAACCACGAGCGGCAAGCTGCAGCGCTTCGCGTGCCGCGAAGGGCTTCTCAGCGGCCGCATGACGCGCCTCTCGTTCTGGGCGGCTGCCTCGTGAGTCGCCCGCCTTCGCCGCTTCGCGGCTTCCACCTTCGCGCTTCGCGCTTCGGTGGGCAAGTCGGCGAGGCAGACGCGTCGATCAAAGAATTCTCATGGCTTCCGCCATCAGCCGGAAGATCCACAGATCTCGAAGCGCTCGTGATCGCCGTCGTCGCGCAACGGCTGCACTTGCCGCATGTCGATCCGGACGCCCTGCTCGCGCGGCTCGGTCTCGACTCGCTTCGATGCGTCGAGCTCGCGGCGGACGTGGAGGCCGCGCTCGGGTTGCGCGTACCCTTTGATGCGGTGACCGAGTACACGACGATCCGTTCGCTGTGCGAAGCCATCGCCACGGATCGTCCTGCGAGCGCGTTCGCTCTCATGCGCGCCGACGCGATGCTGCCGGACGACATCCAGCCTCGTGCCGGTCGGACCTTCAGGTCCGCCTTGACTCCGCTGACAAGCGCCGATCACATCCTCCTTACTGGCGCCAGCGGCTTTCTCGGAATCGAGCTACTGAATCGCCTTCTCGCGCAAACGGACGCGCGGATTACATGCCTCGTGCGTGCAGGCGTCTCGCTCCCGCACGATCCGGCTCGGGTCGAAATCGTCCGCGGGGATCTCGCGTTCCCGCGAGCCGGCCTGTCCGACGACGACTGGCTGCGGCTCGCCGCGAGCGTCGAGTGCATCTGCCACGCCGGCGCGTCGATCAGCTGGATCGGCTCGTACGAGGCGCTGCGCCGCGTCAACGTGCTCGGCACGCGCGAACTGCTGCGGCTCGCCTGCGAAGCGAACGCGTCGTTTCATTTCATCTCGAGCGTCAGCGTCTGCTATACGACGCACCGGCCCGCCGTCGACGAATCGTTGAATCCGCTCACCGCGATCGAGGGTCTGCACTTCGGCTACGCGCAGACGAAGGCGGTCGCGGAGTCGCTCGTGCGCGAGGCGGCCGGACGCGGGCTGCACGCCCGCATCTACCGTCCGGCATTGATTACCGGTGACAGCCGCTCCGGCCGATTCAATCCTGACGACATGCTGACGGCGCTTATCGCTGGCTGCGTGCGCATGAGTGCGGCGCCGGATCTCGATTGGCGGCTGGACGCGCTGCCGGTCGATACGGTTACGGATTTGATCATCGGTCTCTCCGGCGGACGGGACGCGACGGTCCATCTCGTGCACCCGCGGCCGCGGCACTGGCGCGAATGCGTATTGTGGATGCGCCTCTATGGCTACGACGTGCCGCTCGTGCCGTATCGCGAATGGACGTCACGTCTGCGCGACGCGGCTGGCGATCATCCTTTGCGCGTGCTTCGATCGTTCTTCCTGGACGAGCGTCACGGCGGGCTGACGATTCCAGAACTCCACGAGGAAGGTCGCAAGCCACGTCTGGACGCGACTCGTTCGGCGGCGATCATTTCGACGTTGGGCGTGAGCATCCCCCCGCTTGACGCCGCGCTGCTGGACACGTACTTCGCTGCGTTCGTTCGTGACGGCAAGCTGCCGCCGCCGACTGAGAGCCTTCCGCCTAAGGGCGGAAGCCACATGATTGAAAGGACAGAGGGCGGCACCCATAACCGGATCCCGTGGCTTCCGCCTCCAGGCGGAAGAAACATCGCGGAGCAACTTCTTCGCGAAACCCGCCGCGATATCTCCGATCTGACCGTCACTCCGCTTGCGGCGGTCGATAGCGTCATCAGCGAGCTGACCGCCTGGCGATCGGGCGGCGCAACCGGTCTGTTCGACGTGCGCGCGGACGGCCGCAGGTACGTGCTGAAGGTCAAGCCGCATGCGGACGAGGCCCATGCGGTCGGCCTGGCGCTTGCCGGCATGTGCGGCAAAGATTTGGCGGATGCCTACGAGAGTCACGGCCGCGGTCTCGGACTGGAGGGAGGGCACGAACGAGAACTGGCGCTCTATCGCGATGCTGACGTCGTGGCGCGTCGATACATGCCGCATGCCGTCGCGACGCGCGCCGACGAGAGCGCACGGATTTGGGCCGTGCTGCTCGAATACATCAGTGACGCCACGCTCGTGGACACCGTCGATAGACCGGGCGAGTGGACGCGTGAACATATTGACGCCGCAATTGACGGCATGGCCGCGCTCCACGCGGTGTGGCACGGTCGGATCGATGAGCTGCGGCGACAGCGGTGGATCGGGCAGGTGCGAACGACCGCGCGCATGAAGAGCATGGCGCCGCTCTGGCGCGCTCTCGCGGACCATGCCTCGCCGATGTTCAGCGCATGGGCGAACAACTCGCCCGCGCTGCAGCATGACCTCATCGACCGGATCGCTGACTGGCGCCCCGCGCTCGACCGAATGCCGCAGACGCTCATTCACAACGATCTCAATCCGCGCAACCTGTGCCTGCGCCCTCGAGGCGGCCGCTCGATCCTCTGCGCGTTCGACTGGGAGCTCGCGACGATTGGTGCGCCGGTGCGCGACCTCGCCGAATTCCTGTGCTTCGTGCTACCGCCCGGCGTCGCTCGCGATCGCGTGGACGCAATGATGGATCGCCATCTCTGTGCGTTCCGCGCAGGTGCACGCGTGGCGGTCGACCGCGGTGCATGGCGCGCCAGCTTCGGCGCTGCGCTCTGCGAGTTGCTCGTGGATCGGCTGTCCGTTTACGCCATGGTCCATCGCGTCAAGCCGCAAACATTCCTGCCGCGCGTCCTTCGCACGTGGCACACGTTATTCGCCATGAGCTGTGAACGGTGAGCCGTGAGTCATGAGTCATCAGTCACGTCGAGTCCTGAGCCATGAGCCCTGAGCCCTCTGCTGCTTTCGATCGCCGCAACCTTCTGACGTACGTATCGCTGCTGTGCGGCATCGCCGCGCTCGCGTCGGCGCGCGCCGGCAGCGGGCCGCTCGCGGGTCTCGCCATCGCCATTGCGGTGATCGCCGATACGTTCGACGGCCGTTTCGCGCGCCGCTTCGGTGCCGATCCGGACAGGCGCGCGCTCGGTGTCGAGCTCGACAGCCTCGCCGATGCCATCGCCTTCGGCATCGCGCCTCCATTGTGTGCAGGATTGTTGCTGCAGGTGCCGGCTGGTCCCGGACAGGTGGCCTTGTGGGGCGCAACGTTCGTCTATGCTGCATGCGCGATCACGCGCCTGGCGTCCTATAACGTTGGCGCGCTGGCCGAACCCTCGACCGGATTCATCGGCGTGCCCGTTCCGGTCGCCGCACTGATCTGGTCTTCGGCCCTGCTCGTACATCCATCGGCCGCTGCAACCACGATCTTGATCGCCATCACGGCGGCCTCGATGGTTGTGCCGTTGCGCGTACCCAAGCCGACCGGCGTCGGCCTGGGACTTTTCGTCGTGTGGCCGCTCGCTGTGGCCATCCTGCACGCCATGGGGATGTAGACGGTTGTCGCGCGCCGAAGCCCGCCTGAATTGTTCGCGGGCGGAGACGGGCATCCTCAGCTTACAATCTTCCCGGATGCGCCCTTGCCCTTACGCGGTCCCTTGTTGTCACGCGCCGGGAGGTGATCGAGATTCGCCACCTTCCATCCCGTCGTGTAAACGAGCTCGGCGATGTGCGCCATCTTCGGGAACTCGATCTTGCTGACCTCGTCGGTCAGGTAGTGATAATCACGGTGGAGACCGGTCGTATAGAAGATGATCGGAATTCCCTTCAACGCGTAGCTGTAGTGATCGCTGCGCGTGTAGATCGATTCTGGGTCCGAGGGATCGTTCATCTCGTAATCCATCTTCATCGGCGTCGGAAGCGACGTGTTCGCATCTTCGTTCAGATTGTGCAGCTCGGTGCTGATCCGATCGGAGCCGACGATGTAGACGGTGTTCGCTTCTGACGGCTGGTCGCAGCGGTTGCGGCCGATCATGTCGATGTTGAGCTGCGCCGCTACCTTGTCGAGCGGCACTTCCGGGTAATCCGCCATGTAGCGCGATCCGAGCAGGCCCGCCTCCTCGCCCGCGTGCCAGACGAACACGACCGAGCGTTTCGGTTTCGGTCCGATCGCGAACGCCTTGGCGATCGCCATCACCACCACCGTGCCCGATCCGTCATCGTCGGCGCCGTTGTTGATGATGTCGTCCGCCTTGGGAGTGTCGCGCGTTTGTCCGGTGCAGCCGCCCGGCGGATTGCCCCCGCCGAATCCGCCGCCACGACCCTGGTCGGCGGGTGTCTGTTCATAGCCCACGTGATCGTAGTGGGCGCCGAACAGCACGTAGCTATCCTTCAGGCTCGGCTCGCTGCCTTCGACCTCGCCGACGACATTCCGAGTGAGACGTGTCTGGACGATGGTGTAGTCGGCGTCGACCTTGATCGTGATCGACGCGCCATTCAACGCGATCGGCGGGAGCGGCTCACCTGCGGCGGCTTTCCCCTTGATGGCCGCATAGTTCAGCCCGGCCGTGCCGAGGATGAACTCGAAGAAATCGTCGCTCGCGGTGATTTGAGGGGGTACGTCCGTGTCGAGCCGCTGCACGGTCTGGAAATCGCCGAGACTCTGGTTGCCGAAGCCGCCGCGGCCGCCGGCCGGACGCGGGGCCGCTGCCGATTGGCTGCCCGGAGGAGTAGCATTCGGGGCTGTGGCGGATGCGCTGGTTATCCCGCCGCGTCCACGACCGCCAAACTGCAGGACGGGACCGATCGATGCCGCCGCGTGCTCCTGTTCGATCGCGCTGCGCCCGCGCGCCACAAGGAGACGCGTTGCCACACCTTCCGGGCCGCGGCCGAGGTAAATCACGATCTTGCCGCTGACGTCTCGCCCCTTGTAATCATCGTGATTGCGCTCGGGAAGACTCAGGCCGTACCCGACAAACTCCGCAGCGCCCGTGACGGTCTGCTTGCCTCCCTGGTTCTTCGAGAAGGTCACCCCTTCGCCATCCTTGAACGTTTTCGTCTGGCCGTTGACGGCGACCGTGACGCTCGAGTTGCTCTTCGTATCGACGCCGAGCACCTTCACGACCTGGAAGTAGCCTCCATCGTCACCTGCCGGCTTGACGCCCCACTCCTTCAGATGATCTGCGATGTAGGCCGCGGCGAGGCCGAGCCCTTCTTCGTAAACGCGACGCCCTTGCAACTGATCCGATGCGATGTACGACAACCATTCCTTGAGCTCGTCTGGCGTGATGGACGCTGCGCCGCCGCTCGTGGTCGAACCCACGGCCGCCGACTGCGGCTGCGGCGCGCTCGACGCGTGGACTCCAAGCGACAGCGTCAGCAGTGCCGCGAGAGATGCGCCAATCGGGCGAGAAATCATGAATCCAAATCCTCCATGTCAGTCTATTACGCCGGAGGATCTGGAGGCGCTTACGTCTTCCCTTCCGCCTGAAGGCGGAAGCCACGAGACATGCAGGCGCGAGGCGCGCCGCCACTTTTCAAATCATGTGGCTTCCGCCTTCAGGCGGAAGTGAGTGTGTCCATTTCGATCCAGCACGGGATCGACGTCAGCATCGTGAAGCCGACCTGCTCGTAGTAGCTCCTGGCGGTAAGACGGCTGTCGAGGTACACCCGCGGGACGCCGAGCCGCCACGCCAGTGTAACGCGCGCCGGGTCTACAGACCCGGCCTACACACAGCCGCCCGGCCTGCAAAGAACATCATTCCGTACGCAGCGATCGCATCGGGTCGATGCGCGCCGCGCGGCGGGCGGGAAGGCCGTTGGCCATCAGCGCGGTGCCCACGAGCACCGCCGTGACGAATGCCAGCACGGTAACGTCAGCCGGGCTGACGCCGAACAACGCGTCCGCCAGCAGGCGCGCCACGCCGAGCGAGCCAATGATTCCGCACGCCACCCCCGCGCCGACGACGCTCAATCCACGGCCGGCGACATTTTTCAGAATGTCCTCGGTGCGCGCACCGAGCGCCACGCGAATACCGATCTCACGCGTGCGCTGGGTCACGAGATACGTCGCAACGCCATATGCGCCGCCGATTGCGAGCACGAACGCGAGAAACGCAAACACCGCCAGCATCCACGAGAACGCGGCGCGAAGCGCCAGCGAACGGCGCAGGCTCTCCTCCATCGTGCGGACGCCGAACACCGGCAGTTCCGGATCCAGCTGCCGCACCATCTCGCGCATCGTGGCCGCGATCGACTGCGGGTCGACGGTCGTGTGCACTGCCATTGTCAAGGTCGAGCGCGGGATTGCTGGAAGCGGGAAATAGAGCCCGGGGCGCATGGGCCGCTCGAGGCCATAGTGCTTCACATCGCCGACGACCCCGACGACCGTCATCCACTTGGCGTCCTTGCCGCGGAACTTGATCCGGCGCCCGACGCCGCTCGCATTCGCGCCCCAGAAGGTGCGCACGAAGCTCTCGTTGACGATGACGACCGGTGGATTCTTATCGCGGCCATCGGCCTCCTGCAGGAACCGTCCGCTGCGCAGCCTGAGTCCCATCGCTTCGAAGTACCCAGCTGAGGCCACGCGCGTGAGCACCACCGGATCCTTGCCGTCAGGCGACGGGATTGCCCCGTCCACATCGTAGAAATTCCCCCAGTGGCACCCGAGCGGAGGACAGGTGATCAGTCCCGCCGCGTCGACGCCCGGCACCGCGCGCGTCCGCTCGAGCAGCTGATCCCAGAAGGCGACCCATTGCTCTTGCCTGGGCCGCGTCGCCTCTGAAATCGGAACGGAGAATGTCAGCACGTGATCCGCCCGAAACCCGGGATCGACGTGACGCACGCGGTCGAACGCTTTGATGAGCAGTGTGCCGCACACGAGCAGCATCGCCGCAAGCGCGAACTCTCCGGCGACGAGAAACCAGAGCGTGCGCCGGCCGCGCGGCGCTCCGGTGCTGCCGTTGGTGGCGTGAACGGCGGAACGCACATCCCCGCCCACCGCGTGCAGCGCCGGCGCCCATCCAAAGAGAAGGACCGTGAAGACGACAACGGCCAGCGAGAAGACCATGACCCGCGCATCAATCTGGAACGCCGCCCACCGTGGCAACTCGTCAGGGATCATCCGGACGAGTGCGCCGGTCGCCCACTGGCCGGCCACAAGTCCTATCACGCCGCCGATCGCGGCCAGCACGAGGTTCTCAATGAGCAGTTGCTGCATCAGGCGCAAACGACTCGACCCGAGCGCGAGGCGAATGCCCATCTCCTTCCGTCGCGCAAGCGCGCGCGCGAGCATGACCGCCGCGACGTTCGCGCACGCGATCAGCAGCAGCATCGCGACTGCGCCCGTGACCGTCGAGGCGGCGGTCCGGTAATCGCGCACGAACTGCTCACGCAACGGCTTTACGAAGGGAGAAACGGTGTGATCCCTGTCGCTCTTGTCCCAAATGGACTGGTGCGAGCGCTGCAGATCCTTGTCCGCGTCACCGGCGGTTACGCCCGGCTTGAGTCTGCCGATGCCATCTGCGCCGTAGCTCTGATACGGCTGGTTCGGATCCCCCGCCATCGGCACCCACAGTCGGACATCATCGGGAAAAGATGCCGTGGACGGCACGACACCGACGATCGTGCGCGACGCGCCGTCGAGCCGCAGCGTCTTGCCCACGACGTTGCGGTCGCCGGCGAAGCGTTCCTTCCACAGCGCCTCGCCGATCACGACGACGGGCGGCCCTTTCGGCTTGTCTTCGTCGGCGGTGAAGCAGCGGCCCAGGATCGGCTGCACGCCGAGCACGCGTGGGAACTCCCACGTCACCTGTGCGCCGCGGACCCGCTCCGCACCGTTCGCATCCGAGAGGTTGAAGCTGTCGGTCGAGTAGAGCGCGATCGACTCGAACAGCTTCTGCTGCTCGCGCCAGCGAACGAAGTCCGGATAGTTGATCCCGACGATCTCGAGGTTCCACTTCGGGGCGGTTTCGTTGATGTAGACGAGGCGATCCGGATGCGCAAACGGAAACGGACGAAGGAACAACCCGTTGACGAGGCTGAACACCGCGACGTTTGCGGCAATGCCGAGCGACAGCATGCAGATGACCAGCGCGGTCGCGCTCTTCTGGCGTCCGAGCGAGCGCAGCGCGTAGCGGAAATCGGAGCCGACCATGAGCGCGTTCCTTTCCTCGATGGCGATCGTCAAGGGTGTGCCGCGCCGGGCCCAGCTGGCTGCGCGCGCATGCAGCACATCGGAGGCGCCGTGCATCCAGGTCCGGGCGACGGCCGATGGTCCGATACGCCGGGCTTCGTCGAGCCGTTCGGCGAAGAGCGCTTCCATCTCGTTGGCGTGCGTGTCGCGGAGGGGCGCCGGAGCCAGCCGCAGCAGCGCGCGATAGAGAGGATGATGTCGACGCGCGCTCATCGCGCCTCTCCGCTGCGGGGACGAACCCGCGAGCGCGCGAGGCGGGCGACGTGCGACATGTGCTCCGCTTCGGCCGCGAGCGCGTGCCGGCCGGCGCGCGTCAGCCGGTAGTACCGCCGCCGTTCGCTCTCGTCCGCCGGATGCTCGCTCAGCTCTTCGATCCAGCGCCGATCGCGGAGCTCCTCCAGTGAGCCGTACAGAGTCGCTGGCCAGAGACGAACGCGGCCGTCGCTGAGCGCCTGCACATCGCGCGCAATCGCGAGCCCGTGGCGGTCCTCGACCGAGAGGGCGAGAAGAATGTAGAAATGGGAGGCTTTGAGCGCCGCGTCGGCCATCGCGGGCGCATTGTATTGATTTATATAATACCGGTCAATACTGGCCTGGGCGCGTTGGCGATTGAGTGATTGCGTGACGTGTTCGGCCGCATTCGATCCGACATCACCAGATCACCAAATCAAGGAATCACCAAATCCGCATCACACCCCAAACTGTCTCAGATGGTGATCGTAGTGGCGGTAGACGAGGACGCCCCATGCCTGCTCGCTCAGACGGCCGAACACCGGATGCTCAGGCCGGGGACCGTCGGGCGGAGACGCGATCTGCTCGAGGAGCGCACCGGCGGCGTGCACTTCATGGACCCAGTCACCGGGCACGCGGCCGATCAGTTCTGGTGCGGTGGGCACGCCCTTTCGGAACGGCAGGCAGTAGATGATCAACTGCTTCAGCGGAGGATACCGGATCGGCAGGCGCTTCGACGCGACGGGCAGATCGCCGAGCGCCATCCGCGCGCTGTCGGCGAGATGCGCGACCATCTGCGGCGCGGTCATCCGTCCCCACTGCGCTTTCGATTCCGGCGTGAGCCGCGCGAGCCGCGCGCGGAGATCGTCGCGCGCCGACGCTTTCCAGATCGACTTCATACGTCTCTCCGTGCGAGCGCGCCACCGAGCCACGCGCATGGCGCCATCAACAGCAGCGCCGCGAGCTGAGACCATCGCGCGCCGTCGCCGGGACGCAGCATCAACGAGACCAGGGCGCCCGCCGCGATCAACAGCGCGATCACGGCCGCGTGGGTCGAGGGGCGGCGTCCCGCGACGTGCGCGGTCAGGAAGCCCGCAATCAATGCGAACACGCAGCCCCAGACAATGCTGCCGATCTTGAACGCCGCGCTGGACGGCGCGTGCGGCTCCTGCCCCGAGAGCTGAAACAGCAGCGCCGCGGACCCGGAGAACACGAGGTAGCCCGCCGCGACGGCCCCAATACTGCGCAGCATGCGCGGGAGAGTGTAACCGAAGAGACGTTACGGCGCCGAGCCGCTTTGGCGGCCGCTGACGCCTTACGGGTCGTCCGCCTCCGCCCGCGGCAAATCACGGGGGCTACGGCGAGGCCGCCGCTTCGCGGCGGAGGCGGGAGAGACGAGGGGCTATACCAAGAATGAGGCGCTGGATTGCCTTCAATGCCGTTGGAACGATCGGGTTCGCCCTGCAGCTCCTGGTGCTGGCTGGACTGATGCGCCTTGGCTTCCACTATCTTGCGGCGACGGTCATGGCCGTGGAAGCGGCGATCCTTCAGAACTTCGTATGGCACGAGCGCTGGACGTGGCGCGATCGCAAGGCCGGCGCGGCCCGCGCCGAGCGCCTGTGGCGATTTCACCTGTTGAACGGCGTCGTGTCAGTCCTGGGGAATCTCGCGTTGATGCGGCTGCTGGTCGGTGAACTCCACGTCGCGCCAATCCTCGCGAACCTCGTGGCCGTACTCATATGCTCAACCGCCAATTTCGCGGTGGGGGATAGCCTTGTTTGGATGAAAGCCGGGTCTAAAGACCCGGCCTACTGGTCGGACCTCGAACCTCGGACCTCGGACCTCGAACCTCGGATCTCGGCCCTCGGACCTCGGACGTAGTACGATGCGACTCGTTCAGGAGGACGCATGCGATTAGTGTTCGTGATGGCGATGTTCTGCATGGCGGCAGCCGGCCTTGCGGCGGCGCAGACTCCACCCGCCGCGCCCACGGGACCGGATCTCAAAGTCGGCGACCAGGCCCCTGACTTCACACTGCAAGCCTCGGACGGGAAGACCTACAAACTGTCGGATTTCCGCGGCAAGCAGGCAGTCGTGCTGGCCTGGTTTCCCAAGGCCTACACGAGCGGCTGCACGATCGAGTGCAAGTCGCTCGCGGAACATGGCGACATGATCAAGAAGTATGACGTGACGTACTTCATGGCCAGCGTCGATCCGCTGACCGACAACAAGGGGTTCGCGGAACAGCAGCATGCGGATTTCCCGCTGCTCAGCGATCCGACGAAAGAAACTGCGGCGGCGTACGGCGTGCTGAACAACCCGAACGGGGTGGCCCGCCGGTGGACGTTCTACATCGGCAAGGACGGCAAAATTCTCGCAATTGACAAGGCTGTCAAGCCCGCGACCTCCGCCGAGGACATGGCCTCGAAGCTCGGCGAGCTGAAGGTGGATCCCGCGCGGGGGACGCGGCCCTGAAGAAATGCGGGTCGAACGATCCGGCTGCCCGGGGCGGGTCTAAAGACCCGCCCTGCAATTCCATGCGACTCGCGACTCGCGGCTACACGCCCTCGACGACGATCATTTCGGTGCGAGAGGTGGCCTGGCGCAGGGCCTTTGCCTCCGCATAGTCCGCGGACGCCCACCACGCCTTGGCGCGCTCGACGTCGGGGAACTCGACCATCACGACGCGTTTCGGCGACCATGTGCCCTCGAGCGTTTCCGTTCGGCCGCCACGCACGACGAAGCGGCCGCCGTACTTCGCCAGGCTCGCTGGCACGAGTCTCTTGTAATCCTCGTACCGGACGGGATCCTTCACGTCTACCTGGACGATGATGTACGCGCTCATCGCCGTCCTTCTTCCGTCTTCCGCCTTCCGTCCTGCGTGTCGGCATTGATGACGAGGTTCTCGATGAAGAACTCCATCATCCGCTGCTGATTGAGGCCGGAGTGTCCCTGGTCGGGCCCGACCTGCACGTCGACGCCCTTCCCCGCCTGCTGCAGCGCCTTGATCAATTGCAGCGAGTTCGACGGGTGCACGTTGTTGTCCGCGGTGCCGTAGTACAGCAGTAGACGACCCTTCAACTTGTCGGCGTAGGTCATCGCCGCGCCGGCATCGTAGCCCGCCTTGTTTTCCTCGGGAAGCCACATGTAGCGTTCGGTGTAGATCGTGTCGTAGTTGCGCCAGTCGGTCGGCGGCGACGAAGCGGACGCCGCGGCGAACACGTCCGGATGCCGGAGGATCTGCATCGCGGCGCTGTAACCGCCGTACGACGTCCCGAAGATCCCGACGCGGTTCCGGTCGAAGTACGGACGATTCCAGAGCGCCTTCACTCCTTCCGCCATGTCGTCCATCTCGGTCTGCCCGAGCTTCAGGTAGATGCTGTCGAGCGTGCGCTTGCCCATGCCAGGCACCGCGCGCGAGTCGAGGTTCAACACGAGAAACCCGTACTCGGTTGTCGCGCTCGGAACCGTGAAGCGCTCGTTTGCGGTGTTGCTCCCCGATGCGGGACCGCCGTAGACGCTGACCAGCACGGGGTACTTCTTCGATGGATCGAACGTCGAGGGAAAGTGAATGAGCCCGTGCAGGGTTGTCCTGCCGTCGGCCGCAGTGTAAGTGAACATCTCGAGCTTCTTCAGGCCGAGCTGATCGAACTTCGTCAGATCGCTCTTCGCAATCTCGGCGACGAGGCGGCCGTCGCTGTCCAGGAGACGCGACGAGGGAGGCACATCGTGCGCCTGCGCGACATCGACGAAGGACCGGCCGTCCGGCGACATGTTGACGGTGTGGTTCAGCGCCGGATCCGTGAGCCGCCTGTCTTCGGTGCCATCGAGGCCGACGCGGTGGAGCTGCAGCTTCAGGAAGTTGTCGCCGTCGCGCGCCGTGTAGTAGAGGACGTTCTTTGCCTCGTCCACGAGCACGACATTGTCCGCTTCGTACGTGGTGCTCGTCGTGAGCGGCGCGATCAGCCTTCCGCTGAGATCATAAAGGTAGTAGTTCTTCCAGCCGTTGCGCTGCGACTCCCAGATGAAGCGGGTACCGTCCTTCAGGAACCGGCGCTCGGGGCTGTTCTCGATCCACCCGGTCGGCCACTCTTCATGGACAATCGCGCGGCACTTTCCCGTCTCTGGACTGCACGCGGCGAACTCGAGAACGTTCTGCCTGCGATTCGTCCGATTCAGCAGGATCTGCTTGCCGTCCTGTGACCAGGTGATCCCATACACGTAGTGGCCCACGACGTCGTTGTCGAAGGGCTTGCCGTCCCGCACATCGATCCTTGTCGACTTCTTCCTGCCGACGTCGTAGACGAACAGATCCACGACTGGATTCGGCTTGCCTGGTTTCGGGTACGCTTCGATATCGAGCGTGTCGTAGACCTCCGTCTGGTTCATCTGCAGGTAATAGTCCGGCACCTGCTTTTCGTCGAACCGGTAATACGCGAGCTTCTGGCTGTCGGGCGACCACCACATGGCCGTGGGCTGGTTCAGCTCCTCCCCGTAAACCCAGCTTGCCGTCCCGTACTTGATGCGATCCGCTTCGTTGCCATCCGTCGTGACCGCAGTCGCCGCGGCGGCATCGGGGCCGCTGAGCCACACGTTGCGATCACGATAGAGCGCCTTCAGCTTTCCGTCGGGGGAATCGGCGCTCTCGAACTGTCGACCGCGCGCCGGCTGTCCCCCGTTGCCGCGTCCTTGCCCGCCTTGTGCCTGCGCCTGGAACTGCCCCCTGCGGCCGCCGCGGCCCGACCCCTTTTCCTCCGGCGCATCGCCGATGATCGTCGATTGCCTGGACGCGATGTCGAAGCGATGACGCTTGCCGTCGAACGCGTACTCGAACGACGAGCCGTCTTCCTTCCACTCCGCCACGATCGAGCCGAGCTTTGCCGCGCCCTGCGTCTGCGCGCTCATCCGCGTGAACTGGTCGTAGCCGGGCATCATCTTCAGGCGATCCTGCGCGCCGACCGGCGCGTGCAGCGCCGCGAACGCCGCCGCGACCGACAACACCGCGCGAAGCCGCCTGCGTCTGGGACCAAAGACGGTCATGAAATCGATCTCCTATCCATCAGCGAAACCCTTGCACTTTGATTCTAATGCGAGCGCACTACAGCGCACGAAGGGAGCGGAGACAACGGATCTCGAAAACGAAGCAACGAAGATAACGAAGACCAACGAACTACCTGACGCGGAGGCGCCGAGGCGCGCAGAACCGACGAAATGATTGATGCAGTCGGGGGTGCGCCGCGGCCGGCCGGGAACAGACATTGGCCGGCCCATTGAAGATCACGCGGCGCACACTTTGCCTCTGCGCCTAGCGTGAAACTGCATTCTCCGTTGAAGTCCATTGCCTCCGTTGCTTCGTTTCAAGGGTCCGTGTCCTCCGTACAACTCCGTTATCTCTCCTCGACGTGGGCACGGATCTCCTGCACGAACGCGTCACCCAGCTGCTCCGCTTTACGGGCGCCGATGCCGTAGACGCCGCGCAAGGCGGACAGTGACGTCGGTTTCAACCGCGCCAGCTCGCGGAGCGTCGTATCGTGGAAGATGACGTACGGCGGCACCCCGCGATCGCGCGCGATCTGGAGGCGCACGCCACGCAGGCGCTCGAAGAGATCGCGATCGACGTCCTGCCACGATTCCGTCTCGACGCGTGAACGCGCAGGCAGTCGATCTGTTGTCGGGCGCTTCTGCCGCGCGAGCGCCAGGCCCGGCCGCGACGAGGCATCCTTCAAGAGCGCCACCCCATCTTCGGTCAGCGCGAGCACGGGATACGGCTCGTCGGTCTGGCGCAGCAGCGCTTCAGCGGTGAGCTGCTCGATATAGCCGCGCACTTCGGCGACCGGCGCCGCCCGCAGCAATCCAAACGTCGTCAGCCGGTCGTGTCCCCGCGCCGACACCTGCTCGCTTTCGCTGCCGCAGAGGACATTGGCCACGTGCGCGGCGCCGAACCGCTGCCCGACGCGCGCAACGCACGACAGAATCTTTCGCGCGACGACGATCGCGTCGCCAACCGACTCGAGTTCTCCCAGGCAGTAGTCGCAGGCGCCGCACTCCACCCTCGAGTAGTCATCGCCAAAATAGCTGACGAGATGACGATGGCGGCAACCGACGCCGGCGGCGTAGCGTTCCATGTCGCGCAGCAGCGCGCGCCGCGCATCGGTGAGCTCTCCGCTGCGTTCGAGCATGACGCGCCATTTCAGGAAGTCGGCGCCCGAATAAATCAGCACGCACTCCGCTTCCAGCCCATCGCGTCCCGCGCGACCAGACTCCTGCTGGTAATGCTCGAGCGACTGCGGAGCACCGGCGTGGACCACGAAGCGCACGTCGGAGCGATCGATGCCCATGCCGAACGCGACCGTCGCGACGACCACGTCGGCGTCTTCATTCAAGAACGCGTCCTGGTGCCGGTGACGATCGGCATCTTCGAGACCCGCATGATAGGGGCGGGCGCGGATGCCGCTGTCGGCGAGCCACGCTGCGAGCGCGTCGACTTCGCGCCGCGACGTGCAATAAATGATGCCGGCCTGGCCGCGGTGACGCGCGAGAACGTCCTGCAGCTGCCGCTTGAGGCTGGCGCGCGGCAGCACGCGGTAGACGAGATTCGGCCGGTCGAACGATCCCACGAGCTCCAGCGGATCGCGGAGCGCGAGCTGCGACATGATGTCGCGCCGGACGCGTGCGGTCGCGGTCGCGGTGAACGCGTGCAGGCTGACGCCCGGAAAGCGCGCGCGGAGCGCGCCGAGCTGGCGATACTCGGGGCGAAAATCATGACCCCACTGGCTGATGCAGTGCGCTTCGTCGATCGCGACGAACGACATCGGCCTGCCCTGAGCTCCGTCGGAGGGGCCCCCGAAAAGCGACAGGAAGCTGTCGCTGCCCTCGCCAGCCAGACGCTCGGGAGAGACGTAGACCAAGGCGTAGCGTCCTTCGCGGATGCCCGCCGCCGTCGCCGTCTTCGCATCCGCCGACAGCGCGCTGTTGTAGCACGCGGCCTGGATCCCGTTCGCGACCAGCGTGTCGACCTGGTCCTTCATCAGCGAGATGAGCGGCGAGACGACCAGGCCGACGCCGCCGCCGACGAGTGCGGGTGCCTGGAAGCAGATCGACTTGCCGCCGCCCGTCGGCAGCACGACGAGCGAGTCGCGGCGCGACAGAATCGCCTCCATCGCATCGCGCTGCAGCGGACGGAACGAGGTGTAGCCCCAGTAACGAGAGAGAACGTCTTCGAGGGTGATGGTCACCATTATCGCATCCATCGCCCGATCGCCGTCACGCATCGCGATAACCGTCTCGCTTCCGCCCTTTACGCAACCGTGCGCAACCGCTCGCCCGCGACGGATTGAAGGACACACGCGTCGGCATCCTGCGCCAGGCCTACGAACCGGACACGACGGACGCCGACATCGTCGATATCTTCATGGCGACCGATTCGTCGTAGCGCAGCCTCTTTGGGCTGCTCATGGATAGGCCGGGCAGCCACTACAATGACGGCGTGCGTCGATCGTTCTCTCGAATAGCCGTGCTCCCCTGCCTTGTCCTGTGCGTGTTCGATGCGGGGAAATCCGAGACCGTGTTCCTGAAGGAGCCGCTGCCGGTGCTGATCGTCTATTGGACCATCAGCGTTGGCGCCAGCGGCGACGTCCGCTTCGCCCGCGACGTCTACGGGCGGGACGCCGCCGTGATGCGTGCGCTCGGCGCCGCGCCCGTTCCCTCGGTTATCCGGTGACGCTCGAGATCATCGCCGTCGCCTGCGGCCTGGCCAACGTGTACCTCACGGTGCGACAGAACATCTGGTGCTGGCCGGTGGGTGTCGTGATGGTGTCGCTGTATATCTACATCTTCTTTGAAGCGAAGCTGTACTCCGACACGCTGCTCAACGTGTTCTTCCTCGTCATGCAGTTCTACGGCTGGTATCAGTGGACGCGGGGTCCCGTCGAGCACTCGCGCTCGCTTTCGGCGATCCGCCGTCTGGCGACGCGCGGATGGACCTGGACGATCCTCGGCGTCTCTGTCGGCACCACCATCGTCGGCACGGCGATGCACCGCTACACCGATGCCGCGCTTCCCTATCCTGACGCGTTCACGACGCTCCTGAGCGTGTTCGCGCAGTTCCTGATGACGAAGAAGTTCCTCCAGAACTGGGTTCTCTGGATCATTGCGGATGTCGTTTACATCGGGGTCTACGCCATCAAGGATCTCTACTGGACGTGCGGCCTCTACGTGGTGTTTCTCATTCTGTGCGTGCAGGGATACCGGGAATGGAGCCGCGGATAACGGCCGCGTATGATGACGCCAACGATGAGCATCCGCACCTGGAGGTCGATGATGGCTCGCATTGCTGTTCGCTACTGCGCGTATTGAATCTCCGGGTTGCACGCCGTCCGTGTGGCGGCGCGGCTTCGGCGCGAGTTGCAGTCGGAGGTCGAGATGGAGCACGGGCGCTACGGCGAGTTCAAGGTGTTCGTCGACGGCGAGATCGTCGCTGACGGGGGCGCCATGGCCGCGCTGGGCGTGCTCCCATCAGGGCGAAAGGTGGTCGAGGCTGTGCGCGCAAGGATCGCCAGCAGCCGTGGCAGGCCGCCCGACCAATCCGGCGCAAGTTGACTTACCCTCGAGAGCTGTTCTGCGATCTGCCATGACCTGGCGCTCGCGGCGCATCAACGTCAACACTGAGGACGGCGAGCTGACGCTGCTGAGGGCTCCAGCCGCCGTTGCAATCAGCGCCTTCGTCCTGGGGCTGACGGTCGGCGAGCTGGCGAAAGCGGTGGCCGGCGAACCCTTCGCGTCCGCGCAGTATTGGCTCGCCATCGCTGTCTGCGCGCCGTTCCTGCTCTCCTCGCGCTGGTTCGGATCGGGGTGGAGCGGTCTCATGCTGCGCGGCTGGATACTCGTCGCAGCCGCCGCGGGAACGTTGCGAATCATTTACTTCTGCGCGATGTCCTACTCACGCCGGCCGCTCGGGATCTGGATCGTGATCGTCCTGCTGGATACGGCCGTTGCGGGAGCGTTGTGGCTCGCCATATACGCGCTGTTCAGGAGAATCCGCACGGGGACCTAAGCACTCTCCCTGCGCCATTCCGAGCGAGGTCATTCGCGCAACCGATGATGGCATCCGGAACGTTCTTGGACACGCTGTGCTTGTGGGGCACCCGATCGATGCGGTGCGCGTGGAGCTCTATGCCGATCCAATGATCAGACCCGCGTGTGGCCCCTGTTTGTCGCCCAGTCAAACCCGCTGATGGCCTATCGAGCCATATGATCCGTGGCGACCATCATCGATCATCATCATCACCGTCACCTGCGCGAATCGGCTTGATGAATCCCGTCCTCCTCGGCGGCGGCATCACGGACCCGGCGCCGCGAATGGACTGCCAGATGATCTGATTCAGCTCGAGCTCCGGCGCCATGTCGGCTTCCTGCAGGTTCATGCGCAGCGACGCGGCTGCGCCGGGCGCGCTCCAGTCGTTCCGGTCGTCGAGCGGAACGCGCGCCGCGACATGCGTGAACGGCGCGAGCTCAGGGGTCGTCTGGAAGGCGTTGTACATCGGCGTCGCGGCGGCATCGTACTGGCTCATCGGCAGCAGCCCGAGAATCAGCTCCATCGTCCGCAGGACGCCGGACGTCGTATAGAGCGTGCTGTCGACGACCCGACGCCGCGAAAAGGGGCTGATGGCGAGCAGCAGCGACCGATGCGCGTCGACATGATCGGGACCGTTCTGCGCATCGTCTTCGAGGATGAAGACCGCGGATTGCTTCCAGAACCTGCTGTGCGAGATCGCGTCGATCACGCGGCCGATCGCAAGATCGTTCTCCGCGACCATCGATCGCGGCGTGACCGCGCCCGGCGAGGTGCCCTGTGTGTGATCGCCGCCGAGCCGAAGGATGGACAGCCGCGGCAGATCGCCGTTCTGCTCGAACTGCTTGAACTCCTCGAGCCAGATATCGACGCGCCGGTTGTCGGGAATGCTCAGGTCGAACGGCGGAAACGTCGGATGGACGAGACCGTCGAGTCCCGGGACCGTTGCCGTGACCGGCGGCGTGTTCCCCTCCCACGTCCCGAACTCGCCGTAGCTCCTGACCGAGACGTTCGCGCGTTTCGCGAAATCCCAGATGTATCCCTGCAGCGGCGCGGCAATGTTGCCGTATGCGTTCCGCATCTTGTAGCCGCCTTCGCTGAGGTAAATGCCCTCGCGCCGCCCGTAGTTGGCGGGCCACATCTTCTCGACGAAGTCGGTCGCGTACGCGGCGGTCGAAAAGGCGTGTCCGTCGTAGCTGACCTCAGCATCGACAAAGAAATTGTCGAACGTCGTGAATGCGGCCGCGAGCGCGTGGGCGTTCGGCGTGACCTCCTCGCCGAACAACGTCAACGACGGATCCCCATTGGCCCTGGGAAGATCGCCAAACACCTGGTCGTACGTGCGGTTCTCGCGAATCACGTAGAACACGTACTTGATGGGCGAGGTGAGACCCACACGTCGCGGGATCGGCGACGCCGACGGCGCATCCGCCGGCGCCAGCAGGTGCGCGTCGGAATACGGCGTCAGGTCGTGCACATCGCGCGTCATGCGCGCGAGTGCCGCGGCATTTGGCATCGGGATGACGGAAATGGCGCCCTGCATCATGTTGCCCGTGTACTGCGCATCGATGTGCGCGCCACCGGGCTGTGGGCCACGCGGGTTCGCGCCGCTCGTCAGCCCCTTGCCGTTGAGCACGAAGATGCGCGAGCCGTCGCGATCGGCGAGCACCCCGGTCGGATACCAGCCCACGGGGATAAAGCCGCGCACGTCGCTCTTCTCCGCGACCGACACGTCGACGACCGTCACGGTGTTGTTGTCCGCGTTCGCGATGAGCAGCGTCTTTCCGCCCGACGTCAGCTCGACCGCATTCGGCGTCGATCCCGGTGGCGCCTTGGTACCCAGCGCCACGGAGATCTGCTCGCTCGCCGTTCCCGACGCCAGGTCGATCACCCACACGCCGTTCGTGTTCGCGCACGCGACGAACAGCCGGGTGCCATCCTTCGACAGCGCCATCGCATTCGGGTGCTCCCCGACGACTATCTCGCCGCGCGGGTCGAGCGTGACGGCATCGAACATCAGCACCTTTGCGCCGCCCCACAGCGACACAAACAGCGTCTTGCCGTTGGCCGACAGCACGCACGTGTACGGCTCGGCCGGTAGTTGGGCGGTTGCCTCCACGGTCCCCTGCTCGAGATCGATCACGCGGACCATCTGCCCGTAAAGTTGCGTGGCATACAGCCACCGGCCGTCGGGGCTGATCGCCAGCCCGGCGACGAACCCGGCGTTCTCGATGATGTCGCCGCCGGGATGCCGCTCGGCGGGTCCGAGCGTGATGACGCGCTTGGCGCTCAGCGTCCCTGCCTTCCAGGCGAACTCGTGGATCGTGTTGTCGCTCGAGCCCGAGGCGAACAGTCGCGTCCCATCGGGATGCCACGCGAGGCCGAGCCAGGTGTGGTCCATCGGCGCGCGCGAAATCACCTGCAGCGTCCTGGTGTCGAAGACCACGAGCGCGGGCCTTTCCCATCCGCTGCTGGAGATGACGATGAAGCGGCCGTCGGGCGACGGCGCCATGTTCATCGGCAGATCGCCCACTTGTATGTGGCGCCCTGCGGGTGAGATGCGCCAGCCGTTCGGGAGCAGCGTCGTGCCGTCGATCTGCCGGCCCGGCCGGCGTGGCGGCTGCGCGCCACGCTGGGCCAGGGTCACGAGGCTCGACAGCACGCAAACGGCGAACACCGTCAGCAGAATCGCGCCACGCTTCACGACTCGACCGCCTTTCCCGCTGAGGAGTTGTACCGGAACACGATGTCGTTGAGGCGCTCGATGTCGCGCTGGATGAAGTCGGCGCCCTCGTCAAGATCGGCATTGTCGAGGCCGTCGCGGACCCCTTCGAGCACGAAGCCGGCCTGTTCGACGTCAACTTTTCCGTCGCTGTTGACGCCGCAGCATTCGCCGCTCGCCGCAATGCGATCGAGCGTCGCGGCATACCCGGCGCAAGCGTCCGCTTCCTGCACGGTGCCAATCTCGCGCAGACCGGACGCCATCGCGCGCATCAGCGATGCCGCGCGGCGGCACGCGTGCCGCTCGTCTTCGGAGATCGTCAGCGTCAGCTCCATTATTGCCCTCTCGGATTGATTGATTGCTCACCGCGATCGATCATGCGGTCGTCGACGTCGACGAATTCCCACCGATACCCCTCCGGCCACAACGTCAGCTTCAGGATCCCGAAGAGATCGAACCGCGCGTAGTCGCTGTTGGGCGTGTCCTTGCTGCGCCCCTGCAGGCGCCTTCCGCCGGTGCCCACGATGAACTGACGGATGCCGTGCGGATCCGGAATCTGATCCGGCCGCTGCGGCAGGAACCGCTCGTAATGATGTGCGTGTCCGGCAAGCGCGAGCTCGGCGCGCTCGGCATACAGCTCGTTCCAGAACCATCGCGGCTTCTTCGAATCGCGATGCGCGCCCGAGCCCCAGCGCGGCCGGTGCCAGAACGCGAGGATCGGACGGTGGCGCCGCGCCGCGAGGTCTTCGCGAAGCCACTGCAGTTGCGGCGAGTGGGCATCCTGCTCCACTTCACTATTGAGCGAAATCATGTGCCAACCGGCCTCGGGAAGCGGCACACTGTAATAACTGCGGCGTGGCGTACCGGCGCGCGCCTCGCCGAAATACTGGAAGTATGCCGCCGCACCCGCGGTGCGATAGTCGTGGTTCCCCGGACAGGACCACGTGCGTCCGAGGAGATCAGCCTGTCCCCACGACGGCGTGTAGTGATCTCGGTATTCGTCGGGGCGCCCGCGGTTGTACGCGTTGTCGCCGAGCGCGAGGATCATCGCGCCGGGGTTCAGGGCGATCTGCCGCCGCGCCAGATCCGCGGTTGCCGCCGCACCGGGATTCTTCTTCGCCGGACCACACATGTCTCCCACGGCCAGGAGGACTTGTTCCGCCACTCGTTCAGAGATTAACTCGTTTGGGCCGCGAAGATGGAGTACCCTTAGAGCGCGTTTCAATCCGTAGCGCAGCCCTTCAGGGCTGCTCGGCGGGCCGTCAAGCAGGCCTCAAGGCCTGCGCTACGCGAGGGGGTACGGGTGGCGAAGGCAAAACCAAGTCAGCAGAAGCGTGCGCGGGAACGCGCACGACAGGAGCGGCAGAAGGAAAAGGAACAGCGCCGCCAGGAATCGAAGGCGCGCAAGGCCGCCTCTGGTCCGCGTCAAGCGGGCGACGAGGATCCTGACATCGCCGGCATCGTCCCCGGACCGCAGAAGCCGTTGTGGGAAGAGGACGAGGAAACGAAGGAGAACGAGGTCGAGTAGGGAGCCCCGACGCACTGCGCGCCGGGACCCTGGGGTTAGCAGGTTGTCGAAAGAAGCTGATGTCAACGGCGAACGCTCAATGCCAAATGCCAGAACTGATGAAAATCAGCATTCGGCATCTGACATTCAGCATGCAGCCTTCGGTTTTTCAGCCGGCCTGTCCGGCCGTCACCGAGTGAACTGGATCGAGCGCACGACCTTCGAAAAGACCGACGAGTAATCACCGTACTCGGCCTGCGGCGCGACGCCAATCATGTAGAACAGGGTGCCGTCGCGCATCAATGAGGTATACAGGTCGATTCGCTCTTCGCCCCCCGTCACTTCCGAAACATTCGTCAGCGAGGTCCGCAGCGCCTCCTGCCCGCCCAGCGTGCCACGCGTGCTGTTCGAGGCCCGGCGCAGCTGCGGATTGCCCTGACCAAGTGACTGAATCAACTCGTCGGTCGCCGTCGCCAGGTCGTGGGTTTCGTTGCGCGAGAGGCCAATCTGGGCCCCATGCGTGAACACGTTCTGTCCGTTGACGTCGCCGTAGGCCCCTTCCGGCGCGAACGTCACATCGCTGTTGCCGCCGATCTCGCGCCAGTTCGTCGGCACGCTCACGCGGAACAGGTTGCCTTCGGTGTATGAGGAGAAGCGCGAGTCGGGCCTGGCGACGCGGTTGGGCGTCGGCCGCACGCCTGTCGTGCCCGTCCCCGTATTCGTGTTCGGATTCCGTCCCCCGCCGCGCGCCGCCTGCTCAGCGGATGGCGCCGGCGGCAACGTCCGCAGATGCGCCTGCACGTCCGGGAATCCTCGCGTATCGCGCGTTCCCCCTTCGACGCGCAGCGCCCGCGCCTCCTGGTTGATGTAGGCGTAACGATCCCCCGGGTTCGGGTGATCGCTCATCCACTGCGGTCCGCCCGGTCCGCTTTCCTGCTCGATAGTCTTGAACACGTTCGCCATGTCGCGCGGATCGTAACCGGCGCGCGCCATGATGTGTGTGCCGAGGATGTCGGCCTGCCTCTCGTACTCGCGGCCGAACCGCAGAAAGGCCGTGCCGAGTCCGAACTGCGTGCCCTGCGCGATCACTGATCCCGTGCGTCCGCCCACGATCGCGCCGAGCACGGCGCCAGCGATCGTCCCGATCTCGTACGGCGTCGCCTTGGTCGCCTGCGCCGTTCCATGGCGCAGTGCCACGTGGCTCAGCTCGTGCGCCATGACGCCGGCGATCTCCCCTTCGTTGTGCGCCTTCTCCATCATCCCGCGGTTGACGAACATCGGTCCGCCAGGGAGCGCGAAGGCATTGATCTCGCGCAGGTTTACTCCCTTGAACGAATACCGGAACTCAGGGTGCTGAAATTCCTGCGGGATGCTGTCGGCAAGCCGTCGGCCGATGTTGTTGAGGTACGAGTTGACCTCTTCGTCACGCATCACGGGCATTTCGCGCTCGACCTGCTGCGCCGCCTCCTGCCCGAGTTTCACATCGTCGCCCGGACTGTACTTATTTTTGGGCGCTGTCACCTGTGTCTGCGCGCCGAGCGCGACCGTCAACACTGCCGCGCACGCGGCAGTAAACGTCACGTTTCGCTTGAAAACACTCATCCGTAACCCCTCTCGGGGTCATCCAATGCGGAAATCATGCCGGAGGCAGGCCAGGTCTGAATGTAGGCCAGGTGTTTCACTTCCGCGCGAAGCGCTTTCCTTCGGCGACCGCCGTAGCCCTGGCGGAGGCTGGTTAGACCCGGCGTTTCGTCTAGGGCACGAGAACCCTTGCCGACGCCCGACTCTTGAGGTTGTGGGACTCGACGATAACCCGAGCGGCTTCGGCGCTCTTGGATCGATCAGCAAGCGCCACAACAGATCCACCGAAGCCACCGCCCGTGAGACGCACGCCGTAGACGCCTTCCACGTGGCGGGCGAGTTCCACGAGCGCGTCGATCGGCGCAATCGAGACCTGGAAGTCATCGCGCATCGAGGCATGCGATTCGAGGAACAGTCGGCCAGCCGTGGAGAGGTCGCACGCCTCGAGCGCGCGGACTGTTTCCAGCACGCGCGCGTTCTCCGTCACCACGTGTCGTGCACGACGATTGAGCGGCTCTGGTAATCCGTTCACGCGATCGAGTTCTTCCCCCGAAACATCGCGCAGCTCCTTCACGTGAAGGAGCGCCGCGGCGCGCGCGCACTCCTCGCGTCGCACCGCGTACTCGCCGCCCGCATGCCGATGGGTGACACCCGAGTCGATCACGATCAGCGCGGAGGCGGGTGGAAGCGGCACGCGGGAATAGGTGAGCGACCGCGTATCGAGGAAGAGCGCCGACGTTGTGTCGGCGAGGCTGCACGCCATCTGGTCCATGATGCCTATTGGCGCGCCCACAAAGTCCGTTTCGACCCGTCTCCCCCGCACTGCCAATGTCACATCGTCCATTTGCAACTGAAAGGCGTCACGGAGCGCGCGGCCGAGAGCGATTTCGAGCGCCGCGCTGGAGGAGAGCCCGCTTCCAAGCGGGACCGTCGACTCGATGCGCGCATCGAACCCCGCGCGCAACCCCTCGGCCGCGAGCACCCACGTCAACCCCTGCACGTAATCGACCCAGGCGCCGCGGCGGCGCTCGTCGCCAAGTCGATACTCGATTGGGTCGATGTCGGGAAACTGCGCGCTCCACACGCGGACGAGACGATCATCGCGAGGCGCGAGGTCGACAATGGTCCGCCGTGGGATCGCTGCGGGCAGGACGAAGCCGCCGTTGTAATCGGTGTGCTCGCCGATCAGATTCACCCGTCCGGGCGCTTCACCGTGCGCGGATGGAGAGCGGCGATAGAGTTCTGAGAAGGTCACGCGGCTACATTAGCAGTGTCGTGCGGAGAAGACGATCTCTCGCGGAGTTCGCCGAGAGCCAGAGATCGCCAAGAAGGCTGCCAGCGCATTCGCCGCGCCCGCCTTGCAGCGGGCGTAACGGCCGCGCGAAGCACGGCGGCCAATGCGCCAACGCAGCCGTTTCTTTGACTGTCTTCTCCGCACGCGTGTAGCGACAGCTATCCATGCGATCGCGGCTATCATGCGCGGCGGGCATTTTCTCTGCGTCTCGGCGTTCTCTGCGTGATTCGTACGTGACAAGCGTACTGTCCCCTTTTGTCCAGCGTCAGCTAAGATGCGCGCATGAGGGGTATGTTTGTGGCGCTCATTGCCATGACGTTACTGACGCAAACCAACGCGCCGCCAATCGCCATTCGCTTCGGTCACCTGTGGGACGGGACGCGGCTCGTCGACGACGCGGTGGTCGTTCTCGAAGGGGACCGGATCAAGAGTGTCGCATTCGGGAGCAGCGAGATTCCGCGCGACGCGGCCGTCACCGATCTGCGGCGCTATACCGCAATCCCGGGACTCATCGATCTCCATACGCACATGACGTACTACTGGGACCGCAAGGCGGGCATGCGGCCGCTCGGGCAGCGGCGTCGGCCGGCCGTGACGGTATTCCTGGCGCAGGACAACGCGTTGCGCACGCTCGAGACCGGCGTGACGACCGTGCGGGACCTCGGCGCGTCAGGAGACGCGGACTTCGCAATGCGCGATCTCATCGCGATGGGCGCCATGAAGGGACCGCGGATGTTCGTCGCCGGGCAGGGAATCTCCGCGCCGCGTGATGCCGCCGGACCTGATCCCGACGCCATGCGGCGCGCCGCGGAGGAACGCGTGAAGGCGGGCGCTGATTGGGTGAAGGTGTACGGGTCGCGCGGCAGCTTTGACAGCGTCGAGACCACACAGACGATTACGTTCGACGAGATGAAGGCCATCGTCGACGCCGCGCATGCGCTCGGTCACAAGGTGGCCATACACTCTTACGGTCCGTCAGGCGTGAAGGACGCGGTCCGCGCCGGCGCCGACTCGGTCGAGCACGGGATCGATCTCGACGAGGAGACGCTGCAGGACATGGTGAAGCGCGGCACGGTGTGGGTGCCGACGATCGATCACAATCGCTATTACGTCGACGCGAAGGACGATTACGGCTTCAGGCCCGAGGCGATTCTTCCGCTGCAGAAGTACATCGCGCGCAACCTCGAGTCCACGCAACGCGCCGTAAGGGCCGGCGTGCGAATCGGCATGGGATCTGACGCGGTATTCTCGATGTTTGGACAGAACACGCGCGAGCTCGAATGGTTCGTCAAGGCGGGGATGACGCCCGCGCGGGCGCTCGCGGCGGCCACGACCATCGCCGCCGACCTCCTGGATCAGCGCGAGCGACTCGGCAGAATTGCCCCCGGCTTCGCCGCGGATCTCGTCGCGATCGAGGGCGCGCCGCTCGAGAACATCGGCGACGTGATCAACGGTGTGCGCTGGGTGATGAAAGACGGCGCGGTGGTCGTCGATCGCAGAGCGGCCGCCGGGAAATGATCCCTTGCAATCT
Organism: Acidobacteriota bacterium; assembly: GCA_003222675.1. Classification (GTDB taxonomy): domain Bacteria; phylum Acidobacteriota; class Vicinamibacteria; order Vicinamibacterales; family 2-12-FULL-66-21; genus QHWT01. The sequence goes on from QHWT01000064.1 coordinate 119,840, forward strand.
TGTGGCTTCCGGCTTTAGCCGAAGATCGATGCGCAGCCAACGGACGGCCTGAAGGCGGAAGCCACGAGTGTCGAATTACCGGCGCGCCTCGGGCTTCGTGAACTGCGCCTCGTCGATCGGCGCATTGAGCGTGACGCTGCTGAACTTCTGCGTCGTGACGGAGTTCCACGTCGCGTAGCGCACCTGGTGCGGCATCTTCACGCCGGACACGTAGCGGTAATCGCTGTAATCGATCTGCTCCTGCAGCTGACCGAGCGCCGTGCGCGTGAACACGGTGCGGCGCAGCAGCAGCCCGGTTGCGCGATCGAACTGCAGCTGTTCGGTCACGTTGGCCGCCGGCGATCCGATCAGCACGATTGTCGGGGTCCCGTCGACCGTTCCGTAGCGCGCGGAGCGCAGATTCATGTACCGCTGCTTCGTGTTGAGGGGCAGGCCGAGATCGGCGAGCCGCGCGATCTGCTGCGCGTTCACACCTTCCACTTCCCGAACGCCGTTCGGCATCTGTATCCAGGCGGCCTTGCCGTTGTAGACGCGACTCTGCGTCCCCTGCCGTCCCTCCACGTCGATCCGATACTCGCCCGTCACCTTCTCTTGAACGTTGATCTGCGTGGTCTGCAGATCGCGGCTCGTCGCCGTGCCGCGCATGACGCGCGTCTTCGCCTGCGCGAGCGCGGCCTGGCCGCCGATCGCCTGCACGTACTTGTCGAGCACTTGATCGACGGACTCCGCCGGCGGCGGCGGCTCTGCCGGTTCCCCCTGGGCGCCGCGTCCGGCCGGCGCGACAGGCTGCTCACCGCGCGCACCTGGCACACCTGGTGTCCCAGCCGCACCTTGAGCACTCGGCGGACCTTGCGCCGGCGAGCCTTGACCACTCGGCGCCCCCGGCGGACCTTGCGGACCAAACCCCGCTCGACCCGGTCCGCCCTGACGCTCGGCCGCGGTGCGCTGAGCGGCCGCCGCTTCGCCCGGCGTCATCTCCACCGCGAGCACGGTGTTCCGGTCCGGCCGATTATTGCCGTGGTGACACGTCGTGCAGTTGACCTGCAGGCGTCCCTCGAATTGCTGCGTGTTGATCGTCTCCACCATTTGCAGCATCTTGCGCGCGGTGTCCTTGGGCTTCTTCTCGTCGCGGTCGAAACCTCCCTGCGGTCCGGTGACGTGGCAGAAATCGCAGCCAACGCCAAGCGATGCCGCGATGAACTGCATGGTGATCGGAAGCTGGTCGGCGGGCAGGTCCTTGAGGATCTTGATGTTCTTGTAGTACTCAGCGGCCTTTTCACCCGGGAGCGGCGGGCGCCTGGGTTGCTGCGCCCCTTGCCGCGGTGGTCCCTGGGACGGCAGGGCAGGAGGCTGTCCTGTAGGCGCGGCTCCCGTAGGCGGTTGCGGCGGTTGCTGCGCGCGCACGCTGAGGCCAATCGCCAGGACGATCGCCGCGGAAACAATGAACAACCGGATCCGATCTCGTCCGATCACTTGAGGTCGTCCTTTCGATAGACGTGGGCAACTATTTAACACCGGATCGAGAGCGCACGATGAAATGGGACTCGTGAAAATTGCGTGGCAGGCTGTGTGATCAGGTAATTGGGGAATTTGATAATTGGGGAATTTGGTGATTTGGTAATGGTCGGATTGAGCGATGTGTCGGGGCCAATCGCTGCGTTACCAAATCATCAAATCACCAACTCACGAAGTTCGGTGGTTGGAAAGAGGGCGAGTCGCGGGAGGACGAAGCGGCTCGCCCGGCAGCTTACCGGTTGCCCCCGCCGGAGCAGCTGCCCGAAATCTCGCGGACCGACGAGACAGTCAGCGTGCCCGTCAGCCCCTGCGAACTCGCTGTGCTGCCCGCCGTGCCGGCTGTGGTCGACGGCGGATTCGTCATCGACGTATCGCCGCCGGTTGCCGACTTGTCGAGCGTGCCGCGAATTTCCACGCGATGGTTCACGTGCTTCTGGAGATCATCGTCTTTCCCCTTGAGCGTCAGCGCTTCCTTGCCTGACGCCGACGAGGCGTCGCTTGCGCTGGTGCTGCTCGGATTGGTACCGGCGGTGCTGCTCGGATTGGTGCCGGCGGTGCCGCTGGTTGCGCTCGGGTTCGAACCGGTGGTGCCATAACCACCGGCGGTCGATCCGCTGCTGGATCCGGCGCCCATTGAAACCTCGGTCAGCACGAATCCGCCGCTGCCGCTCGAGCGGCTGGCGCTGGTGCTGCCTGGGGCTCCAGTCGCGCCTGTGGCCGAACCCGTTGAGCCGGTACCTGATGTTCCCGCGGTGCCGCCCTTCCACTGGTCCGCGTTCAACAAGCATCCGGTCACCGTGACCTTCTGGCCGCGACTGCTCTGGTCGCGATCGCTCGAACTCTGGCTGCCGGGGGATGTGCTCTGGGCGCTTGCGCCAACGGCAATCGCCGTGGCCATAACGGCGCCGACTACGAATTCGCGTCTCATCTATGCCTCCTGGTTCTCGTAAGGTCTCTCTCTAGCGCGCTGCAAACGGATCGCCCGAGGGCGCTCGTCAGGACCCGCGCAAAACAGGCGCATTTTGTGCGTGGGGCGATTCGGATGCGTACGCGGTTTGTACGCCCAACGAAGGAAATGCAGGTGACATCGCAGAGCTCATCCCATACTGTCGCCGAGCGATCGCATGAGATGCTGAGGCCGCTGCCTGATCGCAATGCCGATTCGAATTGTTCAGCTCGTCAGCACGACCAGGGACCTCGCAACCCTCAGCACTCATGCTGGCCGTACTAAGGCAGCTTGAGCCATACGTCATGCGCCGTGAGCCAAGTCACCGAAGTCCAGGCGGCGGTGTGCGTTTCTTCGTTGCCTGCTCGAACGCGTAGGCGAGCCGGAGGAGCGTGGGCTCGCTGCAGGCCATGCCGGTGAAGCTGAGACCGAAGGGCTGCGGCTTCGGATTGAATCCCGGAGGAAACGGACTTGCGGGCGGTGGATTCGGGTTCGGAGCCTCCCCCGCCGATGCGCGCCCGCGCGTCTCCACGGACGGAGGGGGAATAAACGGCACGTTCGGGACCATTCCGAACGGGACGATGACGGTTGGATATCCGGGGCGCGCGGCGAGCGCGGAGCCGTTCGCGCCGGGGAACAGCAGCGCGTCGAGATTGTTCGCTTTCATCACTTCGTCGATGCCGTGCGTCCCCCCGAGACGAATGTCCTTCGCGCGATCTGATTCGTAACGCGCCCGATCCTTTTCCACGTCCATTTCGTCCGAGATATCGAGCTGCGACTGGCCGTATTTGAGCGCGCCGGCCTTCTCGTGCGCCTTGTTCCATGCGCGCAGCTCGGCGAGCGTCTTGACGGGCGCGGACGGTCCGAGCGACGCGAGCCACGTGTTGAAGTCGCGCTTCATTCCGTACTTCAGATCGACCGAACAGTTGTCGTCCTTGCCTTTTGCGTTGTCGGTGCCCGAGCAGATTCCCCAGAGCAGAAAATTCTCCTTCGCATCCTTCGCGGTGACGCTGGGGATGTCGGCGGGATCGAGGACAATCGCGCCCTGTTGCTTCAGTACGGCAAGCGCGTCTTCCATCACCTTCAACTGATCGGGGTTGAGACCGCCGCGGAGACGTTCCGATCCCGGCACGGTGACGCGCTCGTAAAATGACGCGCGCGGTATTCCAATGCGGGCCCCCTTCAGGCCGTCCGCACGAAGGTACTGCGTGTAGTCGCGACCTGGAGGCGCGGTGCACGCGCGCGTGGCGGGATCGTTCGGATCGGGGGGGCCGCCCATCGCGCCGAGCATGATCGCCGCGTCCGTGACCCATTTCGCCATCGGTCCCGGCGTGTCCTGGTCGGCCGTGATCGGAATCACGCCGTAACGGCTGATGCGTCCCACCGTCGGCTTCACCGCCGCCAGCATGTTCTGGTTGGACGGACTGAGAATCGATCCCGATGTCTCGGTCCCGACGTTTGCACTCCAGAAGTTCGCGGATGTGCCGATGCCGGAGCTCGACCCGCCCGTGCCCATCGCGGGACGGCCATCGAACGTCGCGTCGCGCGGATCGCGGCGCGGATCGTAAGGGTTCATCCCGTAGCCCTTGAGCGAGTTGTAATTGCCCGGCATGTTGCTCGATACCCAATTGGCCAGTTCCGTGAGCCCCGTCTTCGCGATGATGATTGCTCCCGCGTCGCGCAGGTTCTTCGCGAGCGTCGCCTCGTACGGCGGCACGAACCCGTCGAAGGCCAGTGCGCCGCCGGTCGTGGGCATGTTCGTCGTGTGGATGTTGTCCTTCAGCGCGACCGGTATTCCGTGCAGCGGCCCGCGGACGTATCCCTGCGCGCGCTCGCGGTCGCGTTCGTCCGCCTCTTTCAACGCGTCGGGGTTGATCGTAATCGCTGCGTTCAGCTTGTCCTCGTACAGCGCGATGCGCGTGAGGTATTGCTGGACGATATCGTGCGAGGTGACGCGTCCTGCCTTCATGGCTGCCTGCATCTCGGGCATGCTCGACTCGAAGATGCTGAAGGTCGACGCGGGGTTCGGCCGCGATTGCTGTGGTCGGCGCTCAATCGCAGGGACGGTGAGCGCGAGGAGCAGCAACGCGGGCGCGATCTGTTTCATGGCGTTGATGGTGGTGACGTGTCGTGACGCCGGATGAACCACGTGATGGTTCGAACGAGCTCGCCCTGGCATTTCTCGAGGTGCGCGGCGTGGTCCGCGCCAGGCAGGATCACCCACGCCTTGTCCGCCGCGCCAAAGCGCGCGAACAACTTCGTTTGTACCGACATCGGCGCCTGCGGGTCGCGTTCCCCGGTAAGGAGCAGGGACGGCACGATCAGCTTCGCCGGCACGAACGCGTTGAATTGCTGCTCGTCACGCCAGTCGGCATAGACCGGATCGGCGCGCAGCGCGGCGCGCACGAAGGCGTCGATCGTCGCGCCCGACACGGCGTCAGGGGTGATGAAGTCGGAGAGGGCGGCATCGGTCGTGTTGCGCTTTCGCGGCGGCGCCGCGGGCGCCTCGACCGAGGCCACGCGCAGATCCGGATCGAGGCCGAACCCAAGCAGCACGAGTCCGGCGAATTTCTCCGGCGCGCGCTGCGCCGCGAGCGCCGCGACCATTGCACCGCGCGATAGACCGAGCACGTAAACGGGACGTCCGGCGCTGTGCGCGGGGCCGCGCAGCCACTCGATGACCGCGAGCACATCGGCCACGGCGCGATCCGGCGTCAGCCATCCGCTTGCGTCGCGTGGGGTCCCGCCATATCCGCGCAGATCGACTGCGTACACGTCGAGACCGGTGGCGGCCAGCGCGTCCATGAACGACCGGTCGGGCCCGACCTGGAGATCGAAGTTCGGCAGGCTGCTCCACGTGCGGCCGTGCACCAGCAGAATTGCCGCGCGCGGCTGCGCGGCCCGCTTCTGCCACACGGCGAGCTTGTGGCCGTCGACGTCGACGTCGTGACGGATCGGCGGCGCCGCGGCTGCAGGGGCGGCGAGCAGGAGCAGCGCCACCAACGCACCCGCCGACGTCCGACAACCGCCAACCGTCATCCGCTATCGTCCTTGTTCCCGCCGGATGCCCTGACGGAGGGCCTCCATCGTGCCGGGAGACGCGATGAAGAGATTGTCCGGGAAACGCCCCGCATACGCGAGCATGTTCGAGTAGATGACGTCGCTCTGATAGAGATTGAAGCCGAGCCCCGCAAGGAACTGCAGGCGGAGGTTCCGATCGCGGTTGATGGACGCATCCTTCAGCCACGGCGCGAGATCGTTCGCCGTGCCCGCAAACGTGGAGAAGAGATCGACCGCCGAGTTCATGCCGATCTCGCGCAGCGACTGCACCACCGGCGCGTACTCGGGACGCTGCAGCCTCTGCTGGACCGCGTCCACGTCGATCTTCGTCGGGTCGACTTGTCCGAGCAGCACGAGATCGTACCCGGCGCCGTTGTTCGTGTTGCCCCAGACGATGCCGTTCGGGAAGGCCTCGAAGAACGTCGCAATTTCGCTCTTCACCGCCTCGGTGTTGCTCTCATAGAGCTGCACGAAGAGCGTGACGGCGCCGCCACGATTCAGGTGCGCCTTCGCGATGTCGAAGAACTCGCGGGTGTAGAGCATGGCGGCGCCTTTGACCCACGGGTCCAGCGGATCCGACGTAATCGCGTCGAACTTCTCTCTCGTCGTCAACAGAAAGTGCCGCGCATCGTCGACGAGAATGTGGACTTTCGGATTGTCGACGACCCTGAAATTCTGATCGCCAAAATATTTGGAGACGACGCTTGGAACGAGCGGCTCGATTTCAGCGATGGTTTCGTGTTCGACGCCGGGGTCGATTGAGACGGCGCCCGCCGTCACACCGGCGCCGCAGCCTATGACCAGCACTTTTGTCGACTGCGTCGGAATCAGCGTCGTCATATGACCGAGCATCCGCTGGAGGCGCATGTCCTGCGGCTCGCTGGACGCCTGGACTTTCCCGGCGTTGTGATAATTGAGCACGCCGCCCGGGAGACGCGAAACCGCGACGGTCGCATTCCAACCCTCGCCCATATAGATGACGTCCGCCGATCCGATGCGCGTGGCGGCGTAGCGGCCGTATGCCGCCAGAATGCCGGGCACTGGATGGACGGTTCGCGAGAGGAGACCTGCGCCTGCCGCGGCCGCAACGATCACGAGCGTGCGCGCGAAGGCGGCCTGGCCTTTACCTGGGACCTCCTCGGCGACGCCCGTCGACAGCACGAGCAGGCCCGACAGTGCGCTCACGAGAATCAATGCCTGCTGTGCGTGCTGGCTGCCAAGCCATACAACGAGCAGCAGGCTGCCCAGCACCGATCCGACAATCGCACCCACCGTGTTGGCGGCGTAGACACCGCCAACGAGGCGCGCGGGATCCTGTCCCCGCGACGCCACTGCTGCAAGCGCCAGCGGAAAGCTCGCGCCCCAGAGGATCGCGCCCGGCAGCACCGCCCAGAGACAGCGCACGAAATCGAGCTGGAAGTTGTACCAGGGGTCGGTCGAGATCGCAGGATTGATCGGCCAGTACGGCAGCGATTGAGTCAGCATGAACGCGGTCCACGCGACAGCGCCGCAGAGCAGCATCTGACACCAGCCGAGCGCCACCCGCGGTCTCGCGGTGCTGCGGCCGAGCGCCGATCCGATGCTGCTGCCGATGCCGAGCCCGAAGAGGAACACCGCCAGGATCAGCGAGAAGGAGTAGACCGTTGCGCCGAACAACAGCGACAACAACCGCGTCCAGATCACTTCGGCCGCGAGCGCCGTCATGCCCGAGAGCGCGATCGCAACGTAGACGGCCCATGCGCCGGGAACCCGCGCCGAGGGTCCGACATCGCGATCGCTCTCGAGTTGTTCGACCATCGGGGTGCGGCTCGCGATCAGCATCGCGATCGCCGCAACGCTGATGTTCAGCGCCACCGCCACGTATGTGGCGAACGCAAGGTCGTGCACCCGCAGCAGGTAGAACCCCGCGAGCAGGCTGCCGAGCACGCCGCCGGCGATGTTGCCGCCGTAGAAGAATCCGAGCCACGACACTCCCTCGGGCGTCGACTCGACCCAGCGCGAAATAGCCGGCAGCGTCGCGCCCATCAGGAGCGTTGGCGGCAGGAGGCAGATTCCAGCCGTCAGGCCACGCAGCAGGATGCCGCCGATCCCGGTGCCGCCGAGCGACGTATATGCGCTATTGAGGAGCGGCATGCCGAAGAGCACCAGCACGCCGATGATGCCGATGCCAATCTCGAGAAACGCATACATGCGCAGCGGATGCTGCTCGCGCGCGGCTGCGACACGCGGCAGCAGCAGGCTGCCGAGGCACATACCGCCCATGAACGTGCCGAGCAGCACTCCCATGGACACGGCGGAGGACCCGATGACGAGCTGGAGCAGTTGAAACCAGACGACTTCGTAGATGAGCGCGGCACAACCGCTGCCGACAAACAGCAGGAGCAGGCCGGGCAGGAACCGGCGCGGGGTCATCAAGTCACCTTCGACGAAGTCCATCGATCGCGCTTCAGGGTTCAGACGGCAGTGTCGCTTTACCAACTCTCGTGGCTTCCGCCTTCAGGCCGGAAGTCTTGACCACAGAAGAGGATGCGTATCGTACTACATACTTCCTTCACGCCGGATTCGTCCGCTTGGCAGTTCCCAACGTCCCGTCGCCCGCGTCCGTCCAATACCTTCGGAGGAACCTGATGGCCTGGTGGAAACGCAGCAAGCCCGAAAGGACAGCAGCCGATCCGAACATGCCCCTCATTCGTCTCGAGGGCATCACGAAGATCTTCAAGGGTGACGCCGACGAAGAGACGCGCGCGCTGGACGAGGTGACGCTCGATATCGAGCGGGGCCAGTACGTCTCGGTCTCGGGGCCGTCGGGTTGCGGCAAGTCGACGTTCCTTTCAATGCTGGCGCTGCTCGATGCGCCGACCAAGGGCCGCTATACGTTCAACGGCCGCCGCGTCGACCAGCTCTCGCCTGCGGAAAAGGCGCGAGTGCGCAACGTCGAGATCGGGCTCATCTTTCAGAGCTTCAACCTGATTGGCGACATGACGGTGTACGAGAACGTCGAGTATCCGCTCACCCTGCGCGGCGTGACCGGAGAGGAACGGAAGGCGCGCGTCGACGCCGCGCTCGGCCGCGTGGGCCTCGGGCCGCGCGCGAAACAGCGGCCGGGATCGTTGTCCGGCGGCCACCAGCAGCTCGTCGCGATCGCGCGCGCCATCGCGGGACGCCCGCCGATCGTGCTGGCGGACGAGCCCACCGGCAATCTGGATTCGAAGAGCGGCGAAGCGGTGATGGAGATGCTGCGCGAGCTGAACGCCGCGGGGGCGACCGTCTGCCTCGCGAATGGCCGCGTGGTCGCGCAGCCGGTCAGTTGACGGTGACATGTGACCGGCGGCAAACGGAGACAGACGAAGGACACGGATCTCACCAACGAAGCAACGAAGGTAACGAAGTTCAACGAAGAGAGTACGCGTGTCCACCTACGATTCACGCGTGAGGCGCGGAGGCGCGGAGGCACCGAGCGCACGCCACGGTCAGTCACGAAGGCATGGACTGCAAGAAGACCGTGAAGCGCTTCGCCGCGCATGACCACGACGGTCGTGCCGCGCTTCGCGCGGTTGAACGGACGTGAGATCTGAAAAAACAAGCGGCGCTGCACCTTTCCGCTGCTTGTGTTTTTCAGATCTCACGTCCGTCCAGACACCGGCCGAAGGCCGGCGCACGACCGTCTTCCGATGCGCGTCGATCGTCAGCTTCGTTCATCTTCGGTAGCTTCGTTGCTTCGTTTGCGGGTCCGTGTCCTTCGGAACCGCCGTGGTCGCCTCCGTCATCGCGGCAGGGCGGCTTCTATCGCTTTCAGCTCCTTCAGCAGATCATCGAAGCGCTTGATTGCTTCCTGGCCGACTTTCGGTCCGCACCGCCGACCATTCGCTGGATCTTCTGCAGTGACGGGAGCACACGGAGGAAGACGAAGACGGGAGGAGCCGAAGAACTCGACGGCAACGGATTTCAAACACGCAACGGAGGGAACGGACGTCAACGAAGCTGCTTCGGCCGCGCATGATACGACGGTCGTGCCGCGCTGCGCGCGGTTGGAGGGACGTGAGATCTGACAAACACAAGCGGCGCTGCACCTTTCCGCCGCTTGCGTTTTCAGATCTCACGTCCGTCCAGACGCCGGCCGAAGGCCGGCCCACGACCGTCTTCCGATGCGCGTCGATCGCAGGTGTCTGCGACGACGTTCTCGGCGCTTTTGCGCCTCAGCGTCCTCGGTCCACGTCGCGCGCTCTTCGGTCATTCGTGATCCGTGTTGACCCGTGGCGAGTCAGCTTCGTTCGTCTTCGGTAGCTTCGTTGCTTCGTTTGCGGGTCCGTGTCCTTCGGAACAGCCGTGGTCGCCTTCGTCATCGCGGCAGGGGCGGCTTCTGTCGGCCTTCAGCTCCTTCAGCAGATCATCGAAGCGCTTGATCGCTTCCCGGCCGCCTTTCCGCCGCTTGCGTTTTCAGATCGCACGTCCGTCCAGACGCCGGCCGAAGGCCGGCGCACGACCGTCTTCCGATGCGCGTCGATCGTCAGCTTCGTTCATCTTCGGTAGCTTCGTTGCTTCGTTTGCGGGTCCGTGTCCTTCGGAACAGCCGTGGTCGCCTCCGTCATCGCGGCAGGGCGGCTTCTATCGCTTTCAGCTCCTTCAGCAGATCATCGAAGCGCTTGATTGCTTCCTGGCCGACCTTCTGGTCCGCACTGCCGACCATTCGCTGGATGTTCTGAAGCTGATCGATCAGCATCGGCTCTGGGTAGGCGCCCCCTGCGGATACGACGCGTGCCCAGAGGCCTTGCAGCGGATCGCTGTATCGCGCCGACTCCGGCGACTCGCCGATGCCGGGAGCGGACGGGGGCGCCACCCCCTTCTGCTGCATGGCCTGCTGGATGCGGCCGCGAAGCCCGTTCGCCCGCGCGATCGCATCACGCACTCTCAGCAGGAACTGTTCCTGGGCGACGAGGTCCGCCTGCGTCACGCCGTCTGTCGTGACGCGAGGATCGACCTTGATCGTGAATGCTTTCGACTGGTTCACCGCGCCACTCGTCAAACGCACGGCGTAGCGGCCCGGCGCCACCATCGGTCCGTTGCCATTCCAGCGATAGTCCCACTCGAAGCGGTTGTGGCCAGGCCGCGTCGTCAGCGGCCGCCCGACGGCGCGGCCACGCCCGCCGGCCGGTTGCGGCAACTCGGGTTCTTCCTGCTCCGTTGACGATGTTTCTCGCGCGTCCGCCGCCGCCTTGCCGCTGCCGCGACCGCTCGGTCCGACTCCTCCGCCGTCGCCAGCGGAACGAACCGTGCGGACCACCATACCCGCCGCGTTGACGATCTCGATCGTGAGATCACCGGCAAATCCCTGCGGCAGCACATAATCGATCGTCGCTGCGACGGGTGGATATTGCGGTACGCCACTCCCGCCGCGTCCGCGCGCGGCGTAGCGATACCGAATGGTGTCTCGAGGTTGCAATAGGATCCCGCATTCCGAGTCTGCTCAGCCCCGAGCTGCTGCAGCGGCGACACGTCGTCCATGATCCAGAACGAGCGCCCCATGGTCGAGATGACGAGATCCTTGCGGTGCACACGGATGTCGGTGACCGGCGTGGCCGGCAGGTTCTGCTGCAGCGATTGCCAGTGCCTGCCGTTGTCGAACGACACGAACGCACCGAACTCCGTGCCCGCATACAGCAGCCCCGCCCGATCGGGATCTTCGCGGACGACCCGTGTCGGGAAGTCGTTCGGGATGCCGTTGGTGCCATCGGTGAGCCGCCTCCATGTTTCACCGTAGTCGGTAGTCGTGTAGATATACGGCTGCAGATCGTGCTCGCGCAGGTAGCGATACACCGCGATGTACGCGGAGCCCTTGCGACGGGGCGAGTCCTCGATGTTCTGCACGCGTCCGCCAGCCGGAAGATCTTTCGGCGTCACGCGTTTCCACGTGCGTCCGTTGTCGCGCGTCACGCTGACGGGCCCGTCGTTCGCGCCCACCCAGATCACGCCCGGCTCGAGGCGCGACTCCACCATGGAATAGATCGATGAATACACTTCCTCACCCGTGATGTCGCGCGTGATGGGCCGGCCGGGCACCACCTGTAAATCCGGTTCGTGCGCCGTGAGGTCCGGACTGATCACCTGCCACGTCGCGCCATCGTCGACCGATCGATGCAGGACGTGCGACGCCTGGTAGATCACACCCGGGTTATGCGGCGAGAGATAGATGACGGTCGAGCGCGGAAAGCGGTACTGGATGTGGTTCGGGTCCTGTCCGTAACGGTTCTGCGGATAAATCCACGTGCCCTGCGATTGACCCGAGAGCGCGCTGTAACGCTCGACCTCGCCCTTGCAGGCGCCCCAGATGACGGTGCCGTCAGGACGCGGCCAGATACCGCCTGTCTCGCAGCCGGAGGCCTGCGTCCAGGCCTGCGCGGGATTGTCCCAGCCCCACGAGTACGGCGGAACGCTCGATACGACGAACGTCGTGTTGTCCTGCTGCGGGCCGTAGAGGCGGTAGGGATACTGATCGTCGACCGAGACCATGTAGATCTCCGCGGTCGGCTGATTCAGGATCGACGACCACGAGCGCCCGCCGTCCATCGTCACCGTTGCGCCGCCGTCGTTGCACTGGATCGCGATGTTCGGACTATCGGGATTGAACCAGATGCCGTGCATGTCGCCGTGCGGCGCCTGCACCGTCTGGAATGTGCGGCCGCCGTCCGTCGACTTGAAGAGGCTGAGCGCATTGACCCAGACTTCTTCCGCGTTCTTCGGGTTCACGTCGACGTAGTTGAAATAGAACGGACGCGATCGGAGGATGTCCGCGGGATTCACGTTGCGCCACGACGCGCCGCTGTCGTCGGATCGGTAGAGGCCGCCTTCGCGAGCCGGCGCCTCGATCATGGCGTAGACAGTTCGAGGCTGGCTCCTTGCGATGTCGATGTCGATCTTGCCGATCAAGTTCTGCGGAAGACCATTCGCCAGGTGCGTCCAGTGCTCCCCGCCATCAGTCGACTTGTAGATGCCCCCTTCACTCGCGGGACCGCCGCTGATGATGTCCCAGCCTTTACGGAAACCTTTGTACATGCCCGCGTAGATCTCGTCGGGGTTCGACATGTTGATCGCGAGGGCGCGGCCGCCGGTCTCGTTGTTGACGAAGAGCACTTTGCGCCAGATCGTGCCGCCATCCGTGGTCTTGAAGATGCCGCGCTCCTGGTTCGGCCCGAACGGCGATCCAAGTCAGTCCCGCGAACCTCCACGTGCGTCCCGCGTCGATGGATTTGTACACGCCGCGGCCGATGATCACGTTGCTGCGGATCGCGGCGCTGCCGGTGCCGACGTAGATGACGTCGGGATTGGATTCCGACACGTCGATCGATCCGATCGAGCCGTCAGCGATTTGTCCGTCGCTGATGGGTGTCCAGCGCTCGCCGCACGTATCGGTCTTGAACACGCCGCCGCCGGTGCTGCCCATATAGAAGGTGCAGGGCTGGCTGCGCACGCCCGCAACGGCCGTCACGCGTCCGCCGCGCGTCGGGCCGACGTTCCTCCACCGCAGGTCCTGGTAATCCCGCGGATCGACAATCGTGTTTGCACTGCGACCGATCGTGTCCTGCGCGGGCGATGCGGAGTCCCGCGTGTTCACGACGACGGAAACGCAGAGCGCGAGAGCGGCGAACGGAGTTCCGACGCGCATATCCGACGGAGTATATCGGGTCCGAAGTGTAGCCGCGGACCGCCCGATCACCGGTTTGCGTCATCGGTGGCGCAGGCGTAGCATGACGCGTCATGACGCGGGACGACATTCTGTCTGTCCTGGAACGGCAGAGCGCCGCGTGGGCCGCCCGCGATCCGGCGGCGCTCGCGAGCACCTACGCGCCGCACGCAACCGTGACGAGCCCGACCGGCGGCGTGCTCGAGGGTCCCGAGGAAATCGAGCGGATCTACCGAAAGTGGTTCCAGGCGTTCCCCGACCTCCGGTTCCACGCTGAGGACGTGCTGATCGACGGCGACCGCGTGGTGCAGATCGCGCGGGTGAGCGGTACCCACGCGGGCGAATTCTTCGGAGTGGCGGCGACCGGCCGGAAAGTGGATGTCGTCTGCGCGATCCTCCTGACCCTCTCCGACGGCCGAATCACGCACGAGCGCCGGATTCTCGATTTCACAGGGGTGCTCGTGCAGGTCGGCGTGCTCAAGGCAAAGCCGGCGGGCGGCCTCTAGTCCCCAGCGGGATTGGCCACGGACATCGGCTTTTCGACAACCTGCCAGGCGTTCGGGCACGGAAACGGAAAAGAGTTTCGTGTTTCGCGCCCGGCTTTTTGACGGGCCCTGCCGTCAAATTAGGTGTTGCGCCCGCACCCGGCGGGAATGCATATTGCTCACATCCCCATTTCTTTTGAGGCCCATGCGACCCGCGACAGCTCTCGGTCTATTCGCAATGGCGCTGGCGCAGCCGCTCCCGGCGCGCGCACAGCCGGCCACCTGGGCGATCGACGCCGGCCATTCGGCCGCGCAGTTCGCTGTCCGGCACATGATCGTCTCGAATGTCAAAGGGCAATTCGACGGTCCGACCGGAACGGTCACGTTCGATCCCGCAAACATCCCGGGCACGCTGCGCGTCGACGCGTCGATCGACGCGCGCACGATCAACACACGCAATGACGACCGCGACAAGGATCTGCGGAGCGACCTGTTCTTCGACGTTGACCGCTTTCCCCGGATCACCTTCAAGTCGAAACACGCGGAAGGGGCGGCGGGACGGTTCAAGGTGACCGGCGACCTCACCATGCACGGCGTTACGAAGGAAGTCGTACTCGACGTGGAGGGGCCCACGCCGGAGATCAAGGACATCTGGGGCAACGCCCGCGTCGGCGCAACGGCGTCAACAGTTCTCGATCGCCGCGACTTTGGTCTGCTTTACAGCCGCATTCTTGAAGGCGGCGGCGCCGTGGTCGGCAACGACGTCACGATTTCGATCGATCTGGAACTCACACGTCAACCCGCGAAGGAGTAGCTGATGAACGGCATATGGAAAACCGGCGTGCTGCTGGCCGCCGCTGTGGCGATCTCGCCTCTCAACCTCGGCGCGAGCGGCCGATCGGTACGGTCCGGCTCCGCCATGCGGGAGATGACGCCGGAGGAGATGGCGCGCGACGCGTATAACAGCGGCATCGGACACAAGGACAAAGGGCTCAGGGCCGAGAAGAGCGATCCAAAAAAGGCGAAGGTCGAGTACGAGAAGGCCCTGAAAGATTTCAAGCACGCCACCGAGCTGGTGCCGAACATGTTCCAGGCATATAACGGAATGGGGTTCGCGTACCGCAAGAGCGGCGACTACGAGAAGGCGCTCGAGATGTACGGCACGGCGCTGCAGATGGCGCCAGGTTTCCCCGACGCGATCGAGTACCGCGGCGAAGCGTTTCTGGCGCTCAATCGCGTTGACGACGCGAAGCAGGCTTACATGGAGCTGTTCGCCAGCGATCGCAAGCAGGCTGATATCTTGATGAAGGCGATGGGCGACTGGGTGACGCAGCGAAAGGCGGAGCCGGCCGGCGTCGATCCCGCGGCCCTGACCGCGTTCGAGGGCTGGATGAAGGAGCGCGGTGCGCTCGCCGGCCAGACCGTCAGCATGGGGCTGACGCCCGTGCACACGGCCTGGCAGTAGGGCCGGCGCTCGCGCGCTCGCAATGCTCAATGCCGACTGCCCAATGCTGAATGCTGAATGAGAGTCACGGTCCTCGTCGTCGCACTCGTGTTCGTATTCAGCATTCGGCATTCAGCCTTCGGCATCGACTCGTTTCATTGGAGCCTTCCCCGCGGCCTTCCAGTGCCGCGTGTGCCCGCCGACAATTCCATCAGCCAGCCGAAGATCGAGCTCGGACGGCGGCTGTTCTACGACAAGCGGCTGTCGGGCAACGGCTCGTATTCGTGCGCGTCATGCCATCAGCAGGCGTTTGCGTTCACTGACGGTCTTGCGCGCGCCGTCGGATCCACCGGCGCCGAGCACGCGCGCAGCACGATGACGCTGACCAACGTGGCCTACAACGTGACGTACGGGTGGGCGGACTCGGGTCTCCGCACGCTCGAAGCGCAGATGCTCGTGCCGATGTTGAACGAGCATCCGATTGAAATGGGCCTGAAGGGACACGAGGCGCGGATCGTCGCGCGCTTCTCGTCGGACCGCGCGAGCGTGGCCGCGTTCGGCGCCGCGTTCCCGCGCGAGCCTGCGCCCGTGTCGCTGCAGAACATCGTGAAGTCGATCGCATCGTTCGAGCGCACGCTGGTCTCAGCCGACTCGCCGTTCGATCGATATCTGTACCGCGACGACAAGAATGCGATGAGCGCCGCGGCACTGCGCGGCAAGGATCTGTTCTTCTCGGAGACGCTTGGCTGCAGCGAGTGCCACGCATCGTTCAACCTCTCGGGCCCCGTCACGTTCGAGCGGGCCACGCGGGTCGAACCGCTGTTCCACAATACGGGCCTTTACAACGTGAACGGGCGCGGGGCGTACCCGCGGACCGACCGCGGACTGATGGATCGCACGCACAACGCGGCGGACATGGGACGCTTCCGCGCGCCGACGCTGCGCAACGTCGCCGTCACCGCTCCGTACATGCACGACGGCAGCATCGAGACGCTCCAGGCGGCGATCGACCACTACGCGCGCGGCGGCGTCACGAGCCCATTGAAGAGCAAGCGCATCAAGGGATTTCCCATCACGCCGGAGCAGCGCAGGGATCTCGTCGCGTTTCTCGAGAGCCTCACCGACAAATCATTTCTGACGAATCCGGCGTTCGGCCCGGTGCGATAGCTCGTTCGATTGAACCGGCTGCTGCTGCGCCAGATCTTGTGTAACTGCAGTGGCGTACCACGAACGTACTCACGCGGAGCCCGCCGAGGTCGCACAGACCGTCAACTGGTATCCGCGTCGTCAGGACGTTGAGGAAAGAGCGGCTCCGCGTGCTCCGCGACCTCTGCGTGAAGTCGTACGTGACAAGCATATTGCGTCTCGATGTTGACGTGCGACGAGCGCCTGACCCCGTTTCGTTATACTCGCGCGCATGCTCCCGCTGACGCGATCGGATTTCGAACAGGCACGCGCGCGCATGGGCGAGTACGTGTACCACACGCCGCTGCTGACCTCGAGGCTGCTGAGCGAGCACACCGGGTTCGATGTCCGTCTCAAGGCAGAGATGTTCCAGCGCGGCGGCTCGTACAAGATTCGCGGACCGATGAACAAGTTCTCTTATCTGACGGATGCTCAGAAACGACGCGGCGTCGTCTGCTCCTCCGCCGGCAACCATGCGCAAGGCGTCGCGCTCGCCGCCGCGCACTACGGAATCAAGGCAATCGTCGTCATGGCGGAGAACGCCACGCCGTCAAAGATCGCGGCGACGCGTGCGTACGGCGCCGAGGTCATGCTCCACGGCACCATCTGGGACGAGGCGAATGAGAAGGCGCGACAGCTCGTCGAAGAGCGCGGCTACACCTATATCCATCCGTTCGACGACGAGGAGCTGATAACGGGACAGGGCACGCTCGGCCTGGAGATTTATGAGGACTGGCCCGAAGTGGAGGTCGCGGTCGTGCCGATCGGCGGCGGCGGACTCATCTCCGGCGTCACGCTCGCACTCAAGAGCTGCAACCCGGCTATCAAAGTCATTGGCGTCGAGTCCTCGGGCGCTCCCGGCATGACACGCAGTGTGCGCGAAGGGCGCCTGCTCACGCTCGATCGCGTGGACTGCATCATCGACGGCCTGCGCGTGAAACGCGTCGGCGAAAAAACCTACGACATCGTCCGGCAGCATGTGGACGATCTCGTCACGCTGCCGGACGAACAGATCTTCGACGCGGTCATCTGGATCATGTCGCACCTGAAGGTTGTCGCGGAGGGTGCGGCGGCGGCGCCTGTGGCGGCCCTCCTCCACGACCTCGTCCGCGCACCGCGAGGTGCAAAGGTTGTCTGTGTCCTGAGTGGCGGCAACATCAATCTCGAGCAGCTGAAGGGTCTGAAGTGGAACTAGGGCCACAGCACAGGACCACAGAAGAACACAGAACAACACAGACAGCGACACCCCTTCAATACAACACGGCCGCCTCCCCCTTGTCGGCGATCAAGCGCCGCACGCGCGCCACGATTCGATCGCGGCGCTCGAGCACGGCTTTGATTTCATAGGGCGTCAGGTACCGCTGCGCCACGCTCGTCAGCGACGCGAGCGTCAGTGCCTCGAGCGCCTCGAGCAGCTTGCGATCGCAGCGCGTGATCTCCCCGTCGCGAATCGCCGAGGAGAGACGGAACGCGCGTGTGTAGTCGATCATGCAGATCTGCCACTCGGGGGTGATGAGCACGTTCCCGAGATTGCGATCCGTATCGTCCACCAGCTCGGTGAATACACGCAGCGTCTGCATCTGGCGGTTCCAGCGTTCCGAGTCAGGGGGCTCGCGCTTCTTCTTCAGCCGCTCGGCTTCATCCATGAGCGTGTCAACCCACCAGCTGAGCGCGCCCGACGATCCAGCCCATTTTCGTTCGACGGTCACAGGCATCATCTCGCCGATGCCAATGAGCTCCGCGATCTGAAACGCGGCGACGTTATAGCGCCACGAGTCGACGAAGTTGTACTCGCGCCGGCCGCTGCCGAACTCCTGCACCGACTTCTGCTCGTCGACCCTCTGGAATGCGGCGTCATGCGTGACGCGTCCGTCCGACAACGTGAGACGGACCGGGGCCGTGATCCCCTTGCTGATGGATCGCGACCGTACAATTGGCGCTTTTTGGAGGAACACTGCCATCTCGGCGCGGGTGAGCGGCGGCGCCGCGGGCGTTGCCTGGGCAATCGCCGCGGCAAGAACCAGAGAGAGCCACGTCATGGAGCACCTCCGGGCGCGCGCGACGTTTCTCAGTGCTCGCGGGGCGCCATCCCCGCCTCGCTCTCGCTCGACGCTGTCGCTTCAGGCCCCGATCACTCCGTCGCCTCGCGCGGGCCGCGGCCACGCGTCCGCGCTACTTGAACAGATCGTCGAACGCCTTTTTGGCCCCCGATGCGCTATCGGGGGATACGGAGGATTTCGTTTCGCGTTCCACCGTGGTGCGCGGCTCGAAATAGGTGCACTCGTTACGCGCATCCTTTGGCGAAACGCGCGCGGCGATCGGCCGCTGGCATTCGAACGCGGCGGCGCTATCGAAATGGGCGCACTGCGCGCAGCTGTGCAGGTCGGCCTGGCATTTTGAGCACTGGCTCGTCGGGCCCCAGGCGGCCGCGATGGTGAGCTCCGTTCCGCACCGCGCGCACTTCAGCACTTCGCGGAAGCCGGGCATGTTGAAGGTCTTCGGCTGAACGGGCGGCTGCCCGCGCGGCGCGTACTCCTTCTTCTGTTCCGGCCTCTGCTCCGGCCGCCGCTCGCGCGGCTCGTCCTGGTACCCTCGCTGCCGATATTTCCGCTCAGACATGACAAAAGGACCCTGAACCTCGAACCAGAAGCTATAGAACCCTTGAAACCTTCGAGACGCTTCTATGAGTGCGCCGAGTATAGCCGGATTTAGGACGATTTTCCCAGGCTGTGGCGCCGTTTCAAGGAACGCGTTACCCTGACTGGCCGTATATCGCCATAGGGAGAGAGCCATGAACCGTATGGTCACGCGCCATCTGCTGCCCGCGCTGGTGCTGCCGCTTCTGCTCGCCAGCGCCGGCTGCGACATCGTCACCGCCGAGTTCCGCTCGGAGGAAACAGCCGAGTGGCGGAAGTCCTACCCGCTCGACGCGTCGGGGCGCGTCGAGATCAGCAACATCAACGGCAAGATTGACGTGCAGCCCGCCGATGGCAACACCCTGCAGGTCGTCGCTATCAAGAAGGCAAAGGGCCCGTCGCCCGAGGCCGCGAAGGCCGCGCTCGAACGCATTCAGATCGTTGACGATGCGTCCGCAGGACACGTGCGGATCGAGACGAAGGTCGGGCGTGCGGACGGAGGCATGTTCAACCGCGGCGGACTCCAGGTTGAATACCGCGTGCGCGTGCCGGCGGGCGCCGAGGTCAAAGTCGAAACGGTCAATGGCGGGATCGAGGTGACCGGCCTCAAGGGACGGGTCAACGCCGAGACGACCAACGGCGGCGTTCAGGCGCGCGACATCGCGGGCACGCTCGTCGCGAGCACGACCAACGGCGGCCTCGACATCGATCTCGCGCAGATGCCGGAAGGCGGCGTGAAGCTGGAGTGCACGAACGGCGGCATCCGGGTACGGCTGCCGCGCGAGGCGAAGGCCACGATCTCGGCGCGCATCAGCAACGGCGGCATCAATGCCGACGGGCTCGCTATCGAAACGATCGGCGATCAGTCGCGGCGCCGCCTCGAAGGACGGTTGAACGGCGGCGGCCCGCGCCTCGAGATCGAAGGCACCAACGGCGGCATTACGCTGAACGGGCGCTAAGAGCGCTGTCGAAAACGACAGTCTCAATGTTGAATGTTCAATTGCAATTCAATTCAAATTCAATTGATCCGATCGGTGTTGGCCATTGAGCATTGAGCTTACCGGCGTCTGAGCAAGGTGAGGACGGCGGTCTCGGCCCGCGTCAGCTTTCCCACTGCTCTGATGCCGCGGCCCGCGCGACGCTTGATCGATCCGTCCAGGTACGCATCGATCACCGCAGGGTGGACGTAACTCTTGCGGCAGACGGCTCTTGTGTTTCCGAGCTGCCTGGCCACTTCCTCGATGCAGCGGCTGATCACCTTCTTCGCTTTAGACTCCGACTCCGCTGCCTCGCATTCGAGCAACCGCTTCAAGGCCTCGACCGTGCCGCACCAGGTCCGGAAATCCTTCGACGTGAAATCCTCTCCGGTGATCTCCTTCAGGTACTCGTTCACGTCGCCTGATCCGATATCCACGATCCTGCCATTGTCATCGCGATACTGAAACAGTTCCTGTCCGCGCAGCTCCTGGCATTTCTTGACGATTGGCGCGAGCTTGCGATCGTTGAATTCGAATTTGTGCCGGATCCCGCTCTTGCCGCGGAAGACGAACTCGACTTTCGATCCGTTCACCTTCACGTGTTTGTCGAGCATCGTCGTCAGGCCGAACGATTGATTGTCGCGCGCGTACTCCTCGTTCCCGACGCGAATCAGCGTTTTCTCGAGGAGCGTGACGATCGTGGCGAGCACCTTGCGGCGCTGAAGTCCACTGCGTCGCAGGTCCGCTTCGATGCGACGACGGATCGCCGGCAGCGCCCGGCCGAATTCGAGCAGACGTCCGTACTTCGTCTCGTCGCGCACCTCGCGCCAGCGTTCGTGATAGCGATACTGTTTCCGCCCGCGGGCATCATGTCCGGTGGCCTGCAGGTGACCCAGAGGATCCGGTGAAATCCAGACGTCGGTCCAGGCGGGTGGAATGACGAGGGCGCGGATGCGCTCGAGATCCGTGCGCGCGGTCACCGGCTTTCCATTTGGCCGGAGGAACCGAAAGCCCTTGCCGCTCTTCACGCGCCGGATACCTGGTTTGGTGTCGGTGCTGTAGTGCAGCCGGGCGGCGCGGGCGGACGCGACGCGGTCCTTCACGGCCTGATCCTTCAGCGTGCGACGCATGACCTCGGCTGTGGTAACATGACCGGACTCCCCAAGAGGTTACCGGTATGAAGTGTCCGCGGTGTGCCTCCGCGCGGGTCTACCCGTCCCGTCTGCGCGGCAGCCTCGAGCGGCTGCGTCAGAAGCTGACCGATCATCAGCCATACCGCTGCCACGAGTGCGGCTGGCGGCGCTGGCGTGAAGTGGAATTCCTCGACCGCAATCCCGACGTGCATCCGGAGGATCTGCGGACCGGCCGCGGGCCTGCGCCGGTGACGCCTTCCGACGTCGATCAACTCGATCCCGCGTAGCGCGCCGCCGAGCATACGCCCGAGCGTGTGCAAGGCGCGCGCCGCCATGTGGGACGTCCCGCTACGGATCCACCTCGAGTTTTGGATCGTACGTTTTCCCGCCCACCACGCTGACGTTGTATTCGTACGTGTGGTTGTATGCAGCCCCTGTCTTGATGGTCAGCGCGCCTGACTGCGCCGGAGAGTTGGCATTATCGTCGGGCGCCGACACCGCATACGGCGGCCGCTGGTCGAAAACGTTTTCGGCGTCGTCGCCTTCCTTTTTCGGGCTGATCGTGATCGTGCGTTGGGCGCCGCACGTGTTGATGACCTCCCACACGAACTTGTCGCCGCGGCGAACACGTCCCGGGACCTTAGGGAAGACAGCTTCACATTCACTGCCGCCCTTGGGATGGAGGACGATGAGCATGCTTCGAGTCACAGGGCCCGGAACCGGACCACCTCCGCCTTTCTTGATGGCCAGCCCGATGAGCAGTCCCACGATGATGCCAACAGCAACCGAGATCGCCAGCGGCCCTGCCTTCATCGATCGCTCCTTTGCGTTTTGTTGCCGTTGAGAAGCGCCTGAAAACGCGTCGAGGAACGAAGCGTGCCTAGATCCTGATCAACCTTGAGCAGCGCACGGCTGTAGCCCACGGCAACAGCCTTCTCGAGCGCACCCAACGCATCATCGCGCCGCCCTGCGATCGCGAGCACGAGCGCCCGTTGGTATTGCACGTCCGGATCATCAGGCGCGAGTGCCGTCGCGTGAGCGATGTCCGTACGGGCGTTCTCCGTGCGCCCCAGGCGCGCCTGGCACGTCGCACGCACCGCTAACGACCCGGCGTCGTTTGGATCGACACCGAGGTCTATATCGAACAGATCGACGGCCTTCTGGTACTCGCGTCGCGCTTCGGCGTCGCGGCCGAGATGCCTAAGGGCATCGGCCAGATTCCAATGTGTGGTGGCATTTCCGGGCCGCGCTGCGATAGCGCTCTGATAGGCGGACACGGCATCCTGAAATCGTGCCTGAATGTAGTAGATGTACGCGACGCTCGAATACGTACCAAAGCTTCCGCCGCGCGCTACCGCTGTCTCGAAATCGCGCGTGGCCGATGTCAGGTCCCCCGCGCTGGTATGCACGTTTCCAAGCAGCTGGTATCCAATTGCTGAATCGGGCTGCAGTTCGATGACTGTTTTGAACGCCTGCTCCGCCTCGGTGAGCCGACCCGCGCGCCAGAGCACCAGTCCCTTCGCACGATGAGATTCCCAATAGTCCGGACGGAGTCTGATCGCTTCGTTGAACTCTCTTACAGCTTCGTCGATGCGACTACGCTTGGCGTAGATCTCGCCAAGTTTGCGATGAGCCGCATCGTTCGACGGTTGCAGGTCCAGCACGCGGAGCAATTCGGTAATCGCTTCGTCCGCATGGCCACTTCCGCTATAAACGCTCGCCAGCGTGTATCCGACATCCGGATCACGGGCGTCGAGCCGCTTCGCCTGCTCGGTCGTGTCGATCGCGCGGCGCGCCCACGTCGCGTCTTTCGTTTGCCCGTACTTCCGCCAGTACGCACTCCCCAACCCGGCATATCCGAGCGCGAACGACGGATCTATCCGGACTGATTCCTCGAACGCGGCAATCGCCGGATCAATCGGCTCCGGGCCCGGCTTGTCGAGGTAGTCACGACCGCGCCAGTATTCGGCCAGCGCGCGGACGTTGCTCGTCGGGTCCCGCGCGAGTCGCTGCTCGGTGGCCAACGAGAGCGTCCCGACTATCTGTTTGGTCAGCTGCTCGGCAATGCGCCGTTGCAGTGCAAAGACGTTCTCGAACGAATCGTCGTAGATGGCGCCGCTGATGATGCGGCCGCCGTCGGCGCTCAGTAGATTGATCGTGACGTGAATCTGCGTGGAGACCTGCTGCACCCCGCCCGTGACGAGATATGTCGCACCCAGGGCACGCGACAACTTCGAAATGTCGAGTTTCCGGCTCAATGCGTCGTGGATTTCCGACCGCGACACGACCGCGAGACCGTTGACGGTTGCGAGCTTCGTGCTCATGGTTTCCGCGAATCCCGCGCCGACATATTCGAGGTTGGGATCGCTGCTGATGTTCTGCAGCGGCAGCACCGCGATGACAGGAAGCGCCGAGGCGTTGGACGGAGACGCCCTGTTCGTGCGCCAGCGCCACACGATTGGCGTGCCAAGCGCAACGAGCAGCAACAGACAGACAATCGCGACCGCTAATCGCGACACGCGCCGATTCCTCGTCGCCGGCGTCCCGTCGGCCACAGTCGTTTGGTCATGCACCGCGGCCGTCGCGTGCTCGAGCGCGTGGCGCAGATCGGATGCAGACGCAAACCGATCGCGCGGCTCCCGTTCCATGGCGCGCGCGACGAGGTCGCAGATCTCTTGCGGCACTGCCGCAGTCACCGTCGCAAGGTTCGGCACCGGCGCGAGGATCGCGCTCAGGCCGCGCCCGCGTTCGTCGAGCGATCCCCAGGGAGGCTTGCCCGATAACAGCTGATAAAGGATCGCACCCGCGCTGTAGACATCGCTCCGCGCGTCTGCGCGATGCCCGAGTAGCTGCTCCGGCGCGACGTAGCCCGGCGTCCCGAGAATCTGGCCCGGACTGGTGAGCGGTCCCGCCGCGGAATCGACGTCCGTGAGTCTGGCAAGGCCGAAGTCCAGCACCTTCACGTGGCCGTCGGGCGTGATCATGACGTTGCCCGGCTTGAGATCGCGGTGAACGATCCCGGCGGCGTGGGCGGCTTCGAGCGCCTGCGCGATTTCAACGCCGATCGCGAGCGCGCGTTCGAGCGGAACGGGTCCACGCGACAGGACGGCCGCCAGACTCTCCCCCTCCACGTGCTCCATGACGATGAACGGACGCCCGTTCGATTCGAGCACGTCATAGACGCCGGCGATGTTGGGATGGTTCAAGCGCGCGGCAGCGCGCGCTTCACGGTGCAGGCGCGCTCGCGCATTCGGGGCTTCGAGCCAGGCGTCGGACGGCGATTTGAGTGCCACACGACGGCCGAGCCGGTCGTCTTCCGCAAGGTAAACATCTCCCATGCCTCCGGCGCCGAGCTTGCTCAGCACGCGGTACGGCCCGACCGACTGGCCTTTCACGCGACCTCCCTGGGGCTTGGGAAAGTTCGACAGAGAATACCGTTACCGCAAGCGCGGCGTCCAGTTGGCATCGAAAGCCGTGCCGAGGATGAGCTGCAGGACCGCATCGTAGCTCTCGATCCCTTCCGTCACCCGGTTGGCTTTGAGGTAGCGGTCGTAGGTCTCGCGCGCGGCCACGCGGACGATGCGGGAGGTGGCTTCGTAGCGTGCGGCGATGGCCGCGAGATCCTCGCGTGGGCCGGCTTCGAGCGCCCCGAACGCCGCGCGTCTCTGCGCGGGTGCCAGCGCTCCCGCTGAATGGCCGAAGAGCGCGAGCCAACCGCTGTACTGCGCGCGCTCGTTGCCGCGTGCGCAGGCAAGCCACGCGATGAAGTTTGCTTCGGACTCGTCCGCGTAGCCTGCCAGGTGTCCCCATTCATGCGACAGCACGAACGGCCGCTCGACGTCCAGCAGGTCCGGCGCCAGCATCACTTCGAGCAGGAACGGATCGGTCATGCCCGCGATGGCCGCGCGCCTGAAGTACGACCCGAGCAGCGTCCGCTTTGGCGTGCCGGTGACGATCGCCCATTGCGATCCGAGTGCGCGCTGCGCGTCGTGAAATGGCGCGACGAGATTGCGGTCGTCGGGCGGCACGTGGTGCGCCGCGTCGTGCAGGCGATTGAGCTCGTTGGCGGCACGCATCGCGAGATCCGCCGTCGCCGCAGCCGTCACGCGGGCGCGATCGAACGCCAGCTTGTCCGCCAGCGGGACGCGACGATAGTTCAACCCCCACATCGCGAGAAACGTCAGGTAAACGATCGATCCGAGCATCGCGACACGCCAGATCGCGCGCGCACTGCCGCGTATCCAGCCGGCGCGTTGGACCGACCGCACGATGGCGAACAACCCGGCGGTCACGCCAAGAAGGCACACGAGATCGAATAGCGACCAGTCGATGGCGTTCGAGGCGGCCGTAACCGACCGCTGCAATCGCGAGTACACGCCTTCGGAGTACCAGCGTTCGATCCACCACGCGGGTACCGGCAGCAGCGCCGCCGCCATGGCGGCAAGTATCACGAAGAGGCCGAGCGGGCGGCGGATCATTGCGCGCGCGGTTCCGCACCGGTGATCAGCCGTATCGCGCGCTGATAGCTGAAATACGCCCACGCCCACTGCACGAAGACGACAATCCGGTTGCGGAAGCCAATGAGCTTGACGAGGTGGATGAACAACCACGCGAGCCAGCCGAGAAAACCCTTCAACTGCAGCCAGTGCAGATCCGCGACCGCCGATGCACGCCCGATCGTCGCCATGTTGCCGTAATCGCGGTAGTGAAACGGACGGAGCGGTTGCCCCTCGATCGCGCGCTGAATGTTGTGAGCGGCGTGTGCCCCCATCTGCATCGCGACCTGCGCGACACCCGGAAGCGGACGTCCGCTGGCGTCGTTGAGCGACGCGAGGTCGCCGATAACGAACACCTCGGGATGTCCGGGAATCGTGAGATCGGGATTCACCAGCACGCGCCCCGCGCGATCGATGGGCGCGCCCAGCGTTCTGCCAAGCGGCGACGCCGCAACGCCCGCCGCCCACAGGATGGTGGCCGCGCGCAGCTGCCAGCCCGCCGCCTCGACGAGGCCAGGCGCGACCCGCGTCACGATCGTGCCGGTGCGCACCTGGACGCCAAGCCGCTCCAGATCGTGCTGCGCCGCCTTGCGGAGCGGTTCAGGGAAACTGGCCAGCACCGATCCTCCGCCTTCGATCAGCACAATCGTGGCGGAGCCCGGATCGAAATGACGGAAGTCGCGCGCGAGCGACTGCCTGGCGATCTCGGCGAGCGCACCGGCGAGCTCGACGCCGGTCGGCCCGGCGCCGACGATCGCAAATGTGAGGAGCGCCTGTCGCTCGACAGGATCCTTCTCGCGCTCCGCGCGCTCGAAGGCGAGCAGCACGCGCCGTCGAATCTCGAGCGCATCCTCGAGCGTCTTGAGCCCCGGCGCATTCCGCTGCCAGTCGTCGTGCCCGAAGTACGCGTGCGTCGATCCGGCAGCCACGATTAAAAACTCGTAGCCGATCTCATCGTCATCGCTGAAGTGAACGACGCGGCGTGACGGGTCGATGCGATCGACGTGTCCGAGGAGCACCTCGATATTGGGCTCGCGCCGCAGGATCCACCGGATCGGCGACGCGATGTCGCCGGGCGACAACGCCGCCATGGCGACTTGGTACAAGAGCGGCTGAAATACGTGGTGGTTGCGACGATCGATGACGGTCACGTCCACGGGCTGTCGCCGAAACGCGCGCGCGGCGTACAGGCCCCCGAAGCCGCCCCCGACGATGACGACATGCGGCATCCGTCTCAACTGTATGTCATTGGAATGTTGATTGCACTTCAGCTTCGTTGCGGGGTGCGGGGCGCGGGGCGCGGGGTGCGGGGCGCGGGGCGCGGGGCGCGGGGTGCGGGGTGCGGGGCGCAGGGTGCGGGGTGCGGGGTGCGGGGCGCGGGGCGCGGGGCGCGGGGCATTCCTCTGCGTGGCTTCCGCCTTCAGGCGGAAGAATTTTCAGCAGGACGAACAAATGGCAACCACGGATCGACTGGTGCGGTGGGGCGGAGCGAAGCTGTCGCGCCGCATGGTGCGGGCGGCCCCCTGGGTGGGAACGGCGATCGCGTTGGTGACGATTGGCGCCACGATGAAGCGCAAGGGGTTTTTCCGCGGCGCGCTCGATACCGGCCTCAATGCGATCCCGTTCGTCGGGGCGACGAAGACCGCGATCGAACTCGCGCGCGGGCGCGATTTCCTCGCAGATCGCCAGGCTATCCCGCGCCGATGAAGCGGAGGCCGGCCCACGCCGACGGGGCGCGCCCGATTCCGCGCGTGATCGCGATCGCTGCGCCCCAGGCCTCGATCGGTGTGAGGCGGGGGATGTGCGCCAACCAGTCGTACATCTCGACCATGACATCGGCCTGATCGAATCCGTCCGGCGGCCATCTTCCCAGTACCAGCGACGGCACACCGGCGGCCGCGGCGGCCCAGGCGAGCGGATCCATCGCGGCGCCGGCGCCCGCCGCGCCAAACGACCCAGCGTCCGGCAGCACCATCAGCTGCGCATGGCCGGCGCTCGCGAACCATTCGCGCACTTCCCACCGGCCGTCTGTCGAGGGCCTCGACTCGCCGTCGGCGAGCAGCACGGCGGAAAAGAGCGGGCTCGCGGCCGTGACGTGCAGCGGCGCTGCCAGATGAATCAGATCCGCGGATTCGACAGCGGCGCGGACCACCGCTTCCGTCGCGTCACGGCCCGAGGAGGTGCGCGCGCGCGATTCATAGATCCCGGCGAACGTGCGCGTCTCGTCGATGGCATTCGCGGCATCGGGCGGGGTCCACCCCGGCAGCGTCAATTCGAGGCGGGCGCGGCGCGCTGGCGATAATTCCGGACCCGCGACCGCGGCAAACGCGCCCGATTCAGCTGGTGAGAGAGCGGCCTGCTGAATCCACGTGGCGAACGATGTCGCATAGGTGACGCTCGCAAATGCCGCGAGGTCCGAGCCGGCGACCGTGAGCGCCTCGAACGGCACCTTCCACAGGAGATCATCGGGAAGCACCACGATCCGATCGCGATCCGCGAGACGATTGGAAACCGGCGCGAGCACTGCGGCCGCGAGCGGCGCCGATCGCGCGGTCCACTCGTCCACGTCACGAAGCGCGGCGGGCTCCAGCGCTTTGGCGAGGGAAGCGGCGAACTCGCGGCGCTTGAACGGCACAATCGTGGACGATACGTCGACGCCCGTGTCGGTGCGGCTGATTGCGAGGATCAAAAGGCGATCCAGAGATGCGATGTACTCGAGGGCGATCGCGTGCGCGTCGGGCAGCAGCCCTCGGACGTCTTCCGCGCGCGGCGCAGGATCGAGGCCGCGCCACCGCCGCAGCGCAGGCAGACGCGCGTAGACGGCGGCCTGCTGCTCCCGTCGCGCGGATGTGAGCGAGGCACGCTGTCGCTCGAGGCGTGCGAGCCGCGCCGGATCCGGCTTCGGCATCGCGCGCTCCGCGCGAACCTGCGCCCGGGCGGAAATGAGATCACGCGCCGCCTGCTGTTCCGCCTGCTGTTCTTCCGCCGTCATTCCGCGGAAGATGTCGCGCTCCGCGGCGGCCAGCGCGAGCCGCCGCAGGTGGGCGCGCCGCTGCTCCTCAGCGGCGAGGGCGCCGGCGGCGTCGCCGCGTGCGGCGAGTGTGAATGCGAGGCCGGCCCACGCGCTGTCGCTCTCGTCGAGCTCGGCGCGGACATCCGCGCTGAGCGGCGCCTCGACGGCAAGCCGCTCGATCGACACCATCGCCTCGTTGAATGCACGCTGCGCCTCGTCCAGCCGCGAGAGAGCGTCAAGCGATTCCCCTTCCCGCACCGCCCCACGCCATTGCAGATCGTCGCTTCGCGCCTTTTCGGCGAGGCGCCGGACGCGGCGGGCGCTCTCGAGGGCCGACTTGGAATCTCCCGCAGCCGACTGCGCGAGCGACAGCCCCAGCCAGGCGCGAGCCGAGTCCTCGGCGCGTCCGGCGCGATCGAACGCGTCGATGGCCGTTCGATATGCCGACATCGCTTCGCTGAACTTCTCGCGCGCCGCCTGGCTGAACCCCAAGCCCACCCATGCACGGGCGACCTCCTCCGGCTGCCTGACCTGTTCGAATCGCGCACGGCTCTCCGAGTACGCGTCGAATGCCGCGTCGAACTGGCCGGCGACGAGTTCGGTCAAGCCAAGGTTGCTCAGAAGGCGTCCGGCGGCGGCCATATCTCCGGTTGCGTCGGCCAGACGGCGCGCTTCCTGGAACGACGCCCGAGCCTGGTCGACGTTGCGAAGCCGATAGTGCAGCTCGCCGATGCTCTCGAGCGCGCTCGCAACGTTTCCGCGGACGCTTCTGGAGCGCGCATCCGCAAGCACTTCACCGTACGCGCCGAGCGCGGACGCGAGATCTCCCTGCGCGGCGAACACCCGTCCGAGCCCGCTGCGCGCGAGCGCCACGCCGTTGAGGTCCGCTGCGGATGTCAGCAGACCGATTGCGCGACGATAGTCGTCCGCTGCGGCATCGTAATCCGCCTGCAGATATTGCACGTTGCCGATGCTGACGAGTGTCGACCCGGTTGCGGCGTCATTCCTGATCGCCTGGTAGATCGTCAGCGCCTCGCGATAGGACGCCAGCGCAGGCGTGTAGTCGGCGCGTGAGTACGCGACCGTTGCGAGACCGACAATCGACGCGGCGGTCGCGTCCCGATCGTCCATCGCGCGCGCGAGCGCGAGGCGTTC
The DNA here is from genome assembly GCA_003222675.1 of Acidobacteriota bacterium. Lineage (GTDB taxonomy): Bacteria > Acidobacteriota > Vicinamibacteria > Vicinamibacterales > 2-12-FULL-66-21 > QHWT01. The sequence continues at coordinate 149,563 of QHWT01000064.1, forward strand.
CTGGTAGGCCTGCTCCGCCGCGTCGAACTCGTGCAGAAAGTAATGACTGTTGCCAAGTTCCTGGAGCGTGTCGCTTTCACCACCGCGATCGCCCGCCGCGCGGGCGACGTCGAGCGCGGTCTGGTACAGCTCGAGCGCCGCGCGGAACCGCTTCGCGAACGCGGCCTGGCTGGCGCGTGCCGCGATGAGATACCTGAGTGCCGTCGTCACGAGCGACGGATTCTCGGCGAGCAGGCGCGCGCGATCTTCGGCTCGCGCGGCGATGAGCGTTTCGGCGAATTCCGCGATAGCCTGTGCGCGCGACGAGGCCTGCGGCGTCGGTGGACTGGGCGCAACCTGCGCCTGACCGGCCACCAGGCACAACAGGGTCAACGCACGAATCATTGCTGCAGTTTGAACGTGATCGTAATAGTCATCAACACTTCGACCGGCTGCCCGTGCAGCGTGCTCGGCGAGTACTGCCACTGGCGCACGGCATCGATCGCCGCCTGGTCGAGCAGCGGCGAAGACTGCGTCACGCGCACGCGGCCGACGCGTCCGCTGCGGTCCAGCACCGCTTCGAGGATCACGGTGCCTTCCACGCGCGCCGACCGCGCGATGTCGGGATACACGGGGCGCACGTCGACAAGCTTTCTCGGCGCCACGAGCAACTCACCCGCGCGGACTGGTCCTGTCGGTCGAGGCGGCGGCGGTGGCTGTGGAAGGTCGATCGATTTCCGAGCGTCGCCAAGCCCACCGGTGTCCATCGGCGGTCCAGGGATGTCGAACGGATCCGCGATCGCCAGCGGTGCGATAGCGCGGTCGATTTCCGGAACAATAGCCGCCGGCGCAACAGTCGGCGCAACCGACCGCGCGGGGCTCGGCGGAACGCGGCTCGTGGCGGTGGACGGCGGCGGTGCGGGAGGCGGCGGTATCGCGGCGGCATGTATGTACGGCGGCAAAGGGGAGGCCGGGACCGACAGTACAACCGGCGCCGCAAGCGGGACGATGAACAGCAGTACGAGCGCTGCGAGGTGTACCGCGATCGAGACCGGCAGACTTCTCGCGAACATGGGAGAACTCCTCTCCGGAGCGGCCCTTCTCCCATCGTTAGACACCGGGCGCGTGGTGCGGTTCCCCCTGGCGAGTCCTCGGTGCGCTAGGGTAGCGCCCTGCCGACGAGCAGCAGCGGACCGAGGATGAACAAGGAGACGCAGATGTAAATGATGAAGGCGATGAGGCAGACGATGATCGCGCGGCCGATGTTCGAGTAATCGAGCACCTCGCGCACGGCGATGACTCCAATCACGAGCATCCAGATGCTGATCACGAACGAGATCAGCGGTCCAAGAAACGGGATGATCGCCAGCACTTTGAACACGCCGGGCGCCGCCGAAAATCCAATCACCCGGAACGCCTGGCTGAAGTCCGCTTTCGTCGTCGGCTCCGGCATCACCTTGGTGCCGATCAGGACCACCAGAATCGACCAGATGGCATAGCCGATGAGGGAGACCACCAGCGCCATGAACGCGCCAGTAATGCTCGAACGGAAGATGTTGCCAATCAGCGCTGCGACGCCGGCGATCACGATGACCGTGACCGCCTGCCCCATTGCGTTGGGATCCGCCTCGATTTCCTGGAACGTCTTCACGTCCGCTTTCATCGCTCCGACCATGCGCTCCGTCAGATTCGCCATACCGTCCTCCTGCCGCCAAGGCTCAGGCCACCGAGGTGCAGCCCGCGGCGGCGTCAGTGTAACTCAGGCTTACGGCGTTATCTCGTGTAACCGCTGGCATCGCGGTTGCTGCTCGGTGCGCAGGAGGCACCGCATGGATCGTTCTGACGAGCGCAAGGACAACCCCGCCGGTGACGTGCTCGGACTCGGCGGCAGCGTCGGCGGCAGCGACACGATTGAACCCCCCGCCCGGACGGTCGACGAAGACCAGCAGCGTCGGCGTAAGCGCATGAGCGAAGGCGCGGACGAAGTGACGCCGGGCGGGATCGAGAAGAGCGGCGGCGTCCACCATGGCGCCGGCGCGACGGGCATCGACATGGGCGCTGGAGGTGAAGGCACCGACATCGAGTAGCGCCGCTCAGCACGAGGTCGGACAGCCCGCGGCCGGTCCTTTGCCTTGTGCGGACTCCGGGTAAGCCGGCCGCGCGGCTATAATCGCTCCATGCCGCGCACCGCGCCGTCCGACTCATGGGGTCACTCCACGATCCGCACCGCCTGTCCACTGGACTGTCCTGACGCCTGCACACTGGACGTGACCGTGGAGAACGGCCGTGTGCTGAAGATCGACGGCGGGGACGCGAACCCGGCGACCCGCCATTTCATCTGCGCCAAGGTGCGCCGCTTCGGCGAGCGCGTGTATGGGGACGATCGCCTCCTTTTTCCGGCTGTCCGGCAAGGATCCAAAGGTCTGGGCACGTTCGCGCGCGTGAGTTGGCCCGAAGCGATGGATTTGATCGCCCGCCGCATGACGGAGATCCGCGATGAATTCGGCGCCCAGGCCATCCTGCCCTTCTCTTACGGCGGGTCGAATGGACTGCTGACGCAGGACACGAATGACGCGGAACTGTTCCGCCGCTTTGGCACGTCGCGGCTCGCGCGGACGGTGTGCGCCGCGCCGACCGGCGCCGCGAACCTCGCGCTCTACGGCAAGATGGCCGGCGTCGCCTACGCGGATTATCCGCACGCGCGGCTGATCATCCTGTGGGGCGTCAATCCCGCGGCGTCGGGCATTCACCTCGTGCCGTTCGTGAACGACGCGCGGGCCGCCGGGGCGAAGATCGTCGTGATCGATCCGCGGCGAACGAGCCTGGCGAAGCAGGCGTTCCTGCACCTGCAGGTGCATCCCGGCACCGATCTGCCCGTCGCGCTCGCGTTGCATCGCGTGCTGTTCGAGGAAGGACACGCGGACCAGGCATTCCTCGACACGCACACGACGGGAGCGGACCGGCTCCGCGCCGCAGCAGCGCCGTGGACGATCGAGCGCGCCGCGAGGGAAGCGGGCATCGACGCGGCTGACCTGCGGCAGCTCGCGGATCTCTACGTCAGCACGTCGCCTGCCCTCGTACGATGCGGCTGGGGGCTCGAGCGCAATCGCAACGGCGGCAATGCGGCGGCGGCCGTGCTCGCTCTCGCGGCGGTCGCCGGCAAGTTCGGCGTCCGGGGCGGCGGCTACTCGATGAGTAATTCGCTGGCGTTCGGCTTGCGCGCCGCGTCGTGGATCGACACGCCGGAACCGGCCACGCGCCTGGTCAACATGAATCATCTCGGCCGTGCGCTGCTCGAGTACGCCAACCCGCCGATCAAGATGTTATTCGTCTACAACTGCAATCCGGTGGCGACCATGCCGGATCAGAACCGCGTGCTCGAGGGACTGCAGCGCGACGATCTGTTCACGGTCGTGTTCGAGCAGGTGTTCACGGATACGGCGCGCTACGCCGACCTCGTGCTCCCGGCTACGACATTCCTCGAGCACTACGACATTGCCAAGAGCTACGGTCCCATCTCATTGCAGCTGGTGCGTCCCGTCATCGAGCCGCGCGGCGAAGCGCGCAGCAACGCCGAGGTCTTCTCCGAGCTGGCGGATCGCCTCGGCATCGGCGCGGCGGAAGAAGACTACGAAACGCTGATGCGCGTGGCGGGACGGATGCCGCCGGCAATCGGATCGGAACTGCTGGAACACGGCGTCGCGTCGCCGCCGCACGGCGGGACGCCCGTGCAGTTCGTGGACGTCTTCCCGCTGACGCCTGATCGCAAGGTCAACCTGTTTCCTGAGGCGATCGCATCCGCCGCGCCGCGCGGCATGTACGGATACCAGGAAGATCCGGCCACGAACCAGTTCCCGCTCGCCCTCATTTCCCCGGCAACGGAGAAGACGATTTCATCCACGCTTGGCGAGCTGCGCGAGCGCGCGGCGATGCTCCACATCCATCCCGCAGACGCGGCGCGACGCGGAATCTCGCAGAGCGATCCGGTCCGCGTGTTCAATGCGCTCGGCGAGCTGCAGTGCCCCGCCAACCTGACGGCCGACATCCGCCAGGGCACGGTTGCGTTCTCGAAAGGCGTCTGGCGGCGGAACACGTACAACGGCTCAACGTCAAACGCCCTGGTGCCCGACAGCCTCACGGATCTCGGCGCGGGCGCCTGCTTCAACGACGCCCGGGTCGAAGTCGCGCTGCTGGGACGTCACTGAGTCTTTCGCTCCCGCAGCGCAGCCCTTCAGGGCTGCTCGTCACGAGCAGGGCTGAAGCCCTGCGCTACGACATCAATACGAAAAGAAGAAGATCAGATCGACGCCGGCCTTCTCGACGCGGCGCTGCGTGAGGCGGTTGGCCGCGACACTCGTTTCGGGCGCGACGGAGGTCTGCAGGCGCAGGAACTTCGCGAGGTCGTACTCGAGCATGAACTCGGTGAAGCTGCGCTGGCCGAACTGCTGGCGGAAGCGTACGAATGCCTTGTCGCTGACCTGCTTGCCGAGCGTGACGCCGCCGGCCGTTTCTCCCGTCTGCGGATCGGACGTCGTGATCTCGAAGAGATCGACGTCGAGCGCCTTGCCGATCGATCGACTCAAAGGCGAAGCGATGAATCCGCTCGCGATGCCCCCGGCCGTCTCGGCGAGCGATGCGCGTTCGCCGGTGCCGAGCTCGTTCACCGAACGATTGAATACGATCAGCGACAGGATGTCGGCTTCATCGAGCGGCGGCTCGCTCGAGAGCGACAGCTCCGGCGCGCGCAGCGTGCCCGTGACGTGAATGTTGGCTGTCACGCCCGTGTTTGGAATCAACCGCGTCGCGCTCACGTCGAGGTTTGGATTGATCTCCGACAGGCCGAGGAACTGCATCGTCCCGCCGCGCACCAGCTCGAAGCGGCGGCCCTGGAACTCGTAGAAGCCGCGCACGGTGTCGGCCGTGCCGCGGATCGTGATCGGCCCGTTCGAGTTCTTCTGGATCCGGAGGTCCGCGCCGACGGTCGCGTTTACGTTGCCGATCTGCATCGCCGTCGCGCCGCCCGGGCGGAGATCGTCCCCGCGAACGACCATGTTGTCCGGAACCACAAGGTGAACGTCGAGCGCAACCGCCGCCATCGGCCCCGCCTGCGGCGCGGGCGTTTCCGGCGCCGTCGCGTTCAGCTTGTCAGCAACTTGTGTGTTCAATTGCCGGCCCTTTGCAAAGGCGTCGCGCGTGGCTTCGTCCGCCCCCTTGTCGGTAACGGTCGTCTCCTGCGCGGTGACCACCTCGGGCAGCGCTTCTTCGGAATAGGGAGAGGCGAACATCAGCAGGATCTTGTCGATTTCCAGCCGTGCCTGGTCCATGCGGACTTCACCTTCGAGGCGCGGCTTGCGCACTTCACCCGTCAGCTTGAGATGCGTCTCGGCGTGCATGTCTCCAAGCTCGTTGTCGATCAACTTGAAATTATCGCTGTCGATTGACACGTTCACCGCGCCCGCCTGGCGCTGGTGCACGGCGAGATCACCGGCGATCGTCAAGGGATTTCCGTGCTGGTCGAGAATCTGGAACTTGGGAATGTGGATCCTTTCCGGCTGGAGCTCGATGCGTGTGGTCATTCCGGTGAACCGCGTGCCGGCCTGCACCACGGCGAAGCCACCGTTCTGGACGTCGACATATCCCTGAAGGTGCGGATCCTCACCCGAACCCGTGACGCGCACGTCGGCCTGCAGTGTCCCGGTCACGTTGGTGACCTGGTTGGTGAAGCCCTGGACGATGCCGAGATCGATGCGCGACGACTGGATACGCACGTCGATCGTGTCTCCCGCCGTGGCTTCGACGTGCCCCGTAACGCCGGGCGGGTTTGGCCGTAGTGCGCTCATCGGGATCGTGCCCTTCGCGGTCAGCTCCACGCCTGGCGCCTGCTGCAGGCGCGTGTCGAGCACGATGCGATCGCTGCCGTAGTTTGCGTCCGCGGTCAGCGACTGGTATTTGAACTGCTGGAAACCCCCATTCGCCACCTCGACGTGTCCCTCCACGGCTGGCGTCTTGGCTGTTCCCGTGATCTTCGCGTTGGCGTTGAGCGTGCCGCTGATGCCGCGGTTCTGGAGCAGCAGCTTCTCGAGCTGCGAGAGATCGACGCTCCGTGCGCTCACGCTGATGGTGCCAGGCGTCGTGTTCTCGCCCAGCGGAAATGTACCGTTCACGTCGAGTGACTGATTGCCGCTCACCAGCCGCACGCCTTGCAAATCGATCTGATTCTTTCCGTACTGCACCGTTGCCGCGCTGCCCGGGCCGGTCTTCCATTCGATCCCTTGCGTGCGCACCGCGAGATTGGGCAGGTGAATCTCCTGGTGGTCCGGATGCAGGATCACGCTGCCGCTCGCATCGAGCTCGCGCGCGCCAGAGGCGTTCTGTCCTGCGGCCTTCTCCGCGCTGCCTCCGGTCGGCGCTTCGGCCACGTGCGTCTGAAAATCGAGCTTTTGATCTGCGTATTTCGTGCTCGCCTTGAAATCGTTGATCTGCAGGCCGCCGGCCTGGATGAACGTCGATGTCGTATCCGCCTGCACGCTTGCGTGCGCGAACTCGAGATTGGGTACCGTCGCGTTGAACTTGCTGTCGAGATCGAGCGCCTTGTTGTCCTGATAGCTGATATTGGATCCGTCGAGCGTGGCTGCAACGTTGAGCGATGAGGCGTTGCCCGTCACGGTGCCGTCAATAACGGCGGATCCGCCAATCGGCTGATTTGCCAGCTTGCCGAGCGCGGCCAGATCGGTGGAGCCGACGTGGAACTTCACGTTGGTGCGGCCGGCGTCATCGAGCGCAATCGGACCCGAGGCCTGCACATCGAGGTCGGGCCCCTTGATGGTCGCCTGCCGAAGCTCGCCGCGCCGGCCGGCGTATTGCCCCTGGATGTCGGTGGTCGTGATATCGAGTCCGGCGATATTCGTATTCTCCAGCGTGACGCGTCCGTCCGCGGTAATTGCATCGGGTGTGATCGGCGCGGACACGTCGCGGATGCTGAACGCCGCGTCGACGGTGCCATTGACCTGTCCCTTATAGGCCGCGTTGCCGGTGATGCGCGCCGGATCAAACTGCTGCAGCGCGCCGTTCGCGCGCCCCCGCACGCCGCCGTTTGCGAGATGCGCCTCGACGGCGAGTCGCGTAACGGTGCCTCCCATCACCTGCGAATCCGTGATGGTCGCGTTCCCGTCGAGGGTCATCGTATCGATCGCCGTGCCGTTGCCCTTGACGTCGAAGTCGGCGTTGATGCGGCTGTCGTAGTCCGGCTTGTTCAATGCCGCAATATTGAATGCCTGGCCGAGGGACTGGAGGTTCACGTTGCGGATGCCGCCGCGTGCCGAGTACCGCGCGTCGAGCGGCCGCCGCGGCCCGGTGACGATCCCGAACTCGGCGCTCGTGCCGTCGACGATTGTGCCGCCCGCGACCGACGACTGCGCCATCGTCGCGGTGCCATCGATGCTCGTCGCGGCCTTTGCTATCGTGCCCTTCACGTGATACGCGCGGGCGTTGAAGTCCGTCGTTACCCGCGGAGCGTTGATCGCGGCCGGAAGTCCGGCGAGGTTCACGTGCGACGCGGCGCCGGCGAGATCGAACTGCAGCGGCTCATCGGCCGTCACCGGGGCGACGATGGCCCCCTTCGCAGTGGCGGTGCCGCCGTACGCCGCGGCACGTCCGTCGATCGCGATGTGCCGGCCCTGGATGTTTCCCCGCACACGCACGTCGTTCGCGCGATAACCGGCCGCGACGATATGTGGCGCGTCGACAGCAAAGCTGCCACGCATGCGATCGAGCGCCGGCGCGGTGGCAGGCGCGCTCGCCATCTTCACGTCGACGGTCGCGTGCCCCGTGATGTCGCTCTTCTGCTTCCGGTCCTTGAGCAGCGGCGCCAGATTCAGCCTCTCGACATTGACGTCGCCGCGCGCGCCGAAGTCCGGCGTCTTCGCGTCGGCCGTCATCGTGCCATTGACGTTCCCCGCTTCCGAGCGCGCGTTCAGCGTCAGCTTCAGGTTGTCCTGCGGACCTGCGGCCTTCAGGTCGAGAGACGGATGGAGGTCGTAGCCGCCCACCGCGGGCAGCACGCCCGCAAATTCCGGAAGCGACATCTTCGGCGCGGAGACCGTCAGCTGCAGGGACGGATTCTGCAGATAGTTCTGGATGACGCCATCGATGGTGACGCTGCTCTGCGGCGTCCGCACCGAGAGCTTCTCGACGTTGAGATTGTCCTCGCGCGTGCCGATCCGCCCCGCGACTTGCGTCACCGTGAGATCGGGTGCCTTCCCGGCGAACTGGAGCTGATCGAGGGTGAGGCTGTAATGCACCGGCGCATATTCGAAGCCCGCCTTCACGTTCAGACCGTCGATGCGCCTCGGAAGCGTATACGTATCCGACGGCGCCTTGTCCTCGACGACCGCACGGCCGTCCACGATCTCCAGGTCCGGCATCGAGAGCGGCTTGCCAGGGCCCTGGCGATCCGCCTCCTGCTCCTGCCGCTTCACCAGATTCGCGACGTTCCAGCCGGTGCGATCGTGACGCAGCAAGATGAATGGCTGCTCGACTCGGATCTGCCGCACCGTCATGCCGCTCGAGACGAGCTCCGCGATGCTGTATTTGATCTCCAGCCGCTTCAGCGTGACGATGTGCTCGCCGTTGACATCGATGGCTACATCGCCGAGCTGCACGCCATAAAAGAGGTTGCCTCCGAGGCTGCCAATAGACAGATCGCCGTTGACGTACTGCTTCGATTCGCGAATCACGAATCGCCGCAGCCAGTCCTTGAACCACGGCGTCTGCGATGCGATCAACAGAAGGGCAATGATGCCGATGAGCAGCGTGCAGACGAGCGCGACGACCTGCAGCGTGCGCCGCAGGTATTTTTTCGCCGGTAAGACTCTTCGCTGGAGCATGAACCTTGTGCCTGAAGCCCGAAGCCTGAGGCCTGAGGCCTGAAGCCCTTAGAACGCCTGGCCGATCGAGAAGTGGAACCGCACGCGCCGCGTCTGCTCCTTGCCGTTCACGAGCAGACCCGGGATTGGATTGAGCTGATAACCCAGATCGACGCGAATCGGACCGACGGGCGTGTTATAGCGAAGGCCCGGGCCGATGTCGTACCGCAGATCGTTAAGGTTGAAGTCCCACGCATTCCCCCACACGTTCCCCGCGTCGGCGAACGCGACGGCGCTCAAGCTGCCCCACACGGGCACGCGCAGCTCGGCTGACGTCTCGAGCTGGGTGTATCCACCGACGGGCGATCCTTGCTCGGTCAATGGGCTCACCTCGAACCGTCCCCATCCGCGGAGGCTGGAAGCGCCCCCGAGGAAGTACCGTTTGAAGAACGGAATGTTGGCGTCCTGATTGCCCGAGGCCCGAATCGAACCGCCGCGCGCGCGGACGGCAACCAGCGCGCGTTGTCCGAGCGACAGGTAGCCCCGCCCTTCGAGAATCGTCTCCCAATACTTGTACTTGCCTCCCACTACGTTGCCAGCCTCCTCGATGTGTGCGCTCGCGACATACCCGGTCCGCGCATTGACCTGGCTTTCCGCCGTCGTTCGGCGGATGTCGAAGGCGAGCGAGGAGAGCAATCCGCGATCAGTTCCGGTCTCCGGGTTGAGGCCCAATGCGATCAGTGTATTTCTGAACGTCGGATCGGCCAGGGCTTCCGGCGTCACGCTGTAGCGCTCGTATTGATTTGTATAGGTGAACGCCAGATTCGTCGTCGCAAGGCGCTGCGAAAAAGGGCCCGGCCGAGCGAGCGGCCGCTCGACGGTGACGCTTCCACCCTGCGTGTCCAGCACGTACGCAGGCTCGTCGTTGTGCCACGTCTGTCCGCTGAGTGTCAACCCGTATCTGGGAGCCGGGAACGCGGGCTGCTTGAAGTTCGCGCGGATGCCTCGATCCAGCGACGAGTAACGCCCGGTGATCTGCATCGTCCGCGCGCCGCCGAAGAAGTTCACGTGACGCCAGTCGATCGTCGTGCGCGCTTTCTCTTCGCTGCCGTAGCCGACGCCGAAGTTCACCTTGCGGTGTTTGCCTTCGGTAAGCGTGACTTTCGTCGGCACGAGCTCGGGCTGTTGCCCTTCGGGGACTTCCGGTTCGATGTTCGCGAACTGAAATGTCTGAATCTGATAGAGCTTGCGCTGGCTTTCTTCGATGTTACTGAGGCGATACCGGCGGCCGGGCCGAAACGTGAGCTGCCGCAGGACAACGGCGTCGCTGACGCTCGAGTTGCCGGTGATTTCGATCGGACCGTATCGCGCCAGCGTCCCAGGCGTCGTCGAAATCGTCAGGACGCGCGCGTGGTCGTTGCTGCCGATGCGATCCGTCAGGCGAACGGAGGCGTACGGGTACCCGTGATCCTTCACTTCGTCCAGCGCGGTCTCGCGCGTGACCTGCGCGAGCGCGCGATCGAGCGGCTGCCCCGCCTTCAGCGGAATGCGGTTCTTGAGCTCGGCGAAATGCCCCGCGGGAATCACATCGAAACCGTTGAACTCGATAGACTCGACGACGGTCGGCTGTCCCTCATCGATATTGACCGTGATGTCGACGGCATCCTGTTTCGGGCTCAGCTTCACATCGAACGTCTTGACCTTCGCGTCGGAATAACCGCGGTCGCGATAGAACGCCGTCATGCGTTTGAGATCGGCGTCGAACCGGTCGCGGGTGAAGTAATGCTTGGCACCCCACGGGAGCTTCGAGCTCTTCACGGTCGCCAGAGCGGCGCGCAGCTGACCTTCCTTGACGGCCTTGACACCGGTGAACTTGAGCTGGTTCACCCGGATGACGCCCTGCTCACCTTCGACACAGCCTCCGGCGACCGTGAGGACACACAGAACGGGCAGGAGCGGGTATAGACGCGGTAACCGACGGGCAGGGTGGATGCGAAAGAGATGCACGTGATGTGGTGCAAACACATCACGTGCCAAGTCGAGGTTGAGTTACTCGCGGGTGATCTCGGGTTTTCCCCCGGAAACCGAGAGCATGATCCCCAGGCCGACTGCGATCACGATGCCGATGATGATCCATGCGGCGGAGACCTGACGGAGGACACCCCCATACCACAGTGCCAGCAGCGCGCCGATCAACAGGACGAAGTACCCGATCAGATACATGTTGATGAAACGCATTGGAACCTTCTCCATCGGGTAATTGAGCAATTCAGGAATCGGGTAATTGAGTAATTGAATAATTGAGTAATCGAGTAATTGAAATTACCCGATTACCCGATTACCCGATTACCCGATTACCCGATTACCCGATATCCGATTACCCGATTGACCGAAATTACCTCTGAATCCGGACGAGCAGCGCCGCGCGGCGGTTCAGCCGTCTCGTTTCCTCGCGCGCGTTGTCGTACTTCGGACGCTCCTCGCCGTAGCTCACCGTGCGCAGGCGATCCGCGTTGATGCCGCGCGACGCGAGGTATTCGCGTACGGCTGTGGCGCGCCGCTCGCCGAGCGCCAGGTTGTACTCGGCCGTGCCGATGTTGCACGTGTGCCCCTCGATCTCGATTCGCAGGTCCGGGTTCGCCTGCAACGTGCGCACCGCCTCGTCCAGCGCGCGCGTGGCTTCCGGACGCAGGCTGTACCGGTCGAAGTCGAAGTGTACGTCCTCGAACACGAATTCCTTCACTACCGGCCGCACCACCTGGATGTTCACGGTGTCGCTGGCCGTCTTGCTGTCGGTCGGACACGTCACCGTGACCGTTACGGGCACCGGGCCTTCCTGATTCGGAGCGGTCCACGGCGTCTGCTGGCCTCGCGGATTGGTGAAGGTCCCGGCGGGCGCCGTCCAGTTGTACGTGACCGAGCATCCCGTCGAATCCGTTGCCGCGGCAGAAAGAGTCGAGGTCTTTCCGATTTCGACCGTGCACGGATCGCAGTTCGCCTTCACCGACAGATCGTGAGGCGGCGGTGGCGGCGGTGGCGGTGGTGGCGGTGGCGGCGGCGGCGCGACATAGATGCGTACGCCAGGGTGATAGCCCACCCGCGCCACGACATCCATCTTGTCGCCGGCGCCGTTCGTGTACTGGCTGAGGAACTCGTCGCGCGTGTCCATGTTCAGGCGCCACGTCCAGCCTGCGCCAGCGAAAAATCCCTTCGGATGCTGCCACGTCAACCCGAGATCCAGATTGACGGGCGACGTGACGTCCGAGGCGAAGCCGTTGGGTAGAAACGATCCATCCGTCGCGAGAAAGAGCGTCTTCGTCTGCAGGGAGCTCTTGGTGTACGCCTCGCCTTCGAGTTCCGCCGTCAGACGCAGCGCCTTGCGCGACGGGAACCCGGCGCCAACGCCCCATTTGAAGCTGTTCGTCGTGTCGACTTCGTCGGGGTTACCGCGGAACAGGAATCCGCCGTACCCCGAGAACTCGACGCGCTGATTCACTTCCTTGCTCAGAATTGCATCGAGCTCGAAGTCTGTCTTGCCGGTGCTGGCGCCGCTGTCGGTATCACCGGTGGGCAGCTTGATCATGCCGCGCAGCGCGAAGGCCGCGGGCCGCTGCTGCCACTGCGACATCAGATTCCATTTGGCGCCGACCCACAGGTCGCCAAGGTTGTTCCCGCTCCACGTGTCGCGCGCAAGCGGGTTCTGCGGCACGACGCCGCCCACCTGCGGGAGCGACGACAGAAATAACGGACGGATGTCGCGGTCGATCCGATTGACGAGCACCAACGAGCCGAAAATCTCCGCGTGATCGCCGAGGCCGTATCCGAACGTCAGGGGCCAATTCGACACGTCGGTGAATCCCTGGTTGTCGTCGAAATTCACGCGATATGCACTGATGGACCACTTCTTCCGGGGCAACACCTCTCCCGTGGGGACGTACCAGAGACCTGTATCGCCCATGAAGGTGGTGGTCGCCGGCCGCGTCTGCACCTCGGTCGACATCGTGTCGCTCGCCCGGGTCGTCTGCGGCTGCGTTGTCCCCTGCGACGCCGTACCCGCCGTCGCCGGAGTCTGAGACGAAGACTGCTGCGGGGACGCCTCGTCCCCGGGCGTCGTCGTCCGGGCCGCGGCGCCGCCGGCCAGGGCCAGCGTCAGCGCTACGGCGAAACTCACGCTCTTCAACATACGCACATGCCTCCGTACGATTCGATCCGCCTCCTGCAGGCTACTCGCCCATCGGTTGCGGGGCTGTCCCCATTGTATCGGCAGGTTCGATGAGACGACCACGGCCTCCACGGCTGATCTGGCCTCCCTTGCGGCCAGCCGAGCGGGCTTCCTCTGACGTCCACTCGTGCGCGGTGCCTTTCTGGTGTGCGGCGCGGCCACCCTTGCTGGCGATCTCCCGCTGCTTCTCGGGTGACATCGAAGCGAAGCCGCGGCGTTCCTTGCGCTCTAAGTTGACCATCGTACGATCCTTTCCATCACTCATGGCGTTACCCGGTGCCAGTTCCGCCGTCCACCCGCGACACCACGTAAGGTACGGTGGTGGGTTCCGCCGGCGGATCCCGGACGGGCGCAGGTTGCGGTTCATCCGGCGGTGTCTCGGGTACATCGGCCGGATCGTCAGGCGGACGACGCTCGTTCTCCGTTTCAGTACCCAAGTGACTCATCGGCACAGCCATCTACCGTCGGGCTGCCGTATCAAACGCTGTGCCAGAGTTAGCCCGCGCGATCCGCCGTGGACCGTCCGCAAGTAACTGAAAAACGCGGGGATAACGCATCCTGCGTCTACCCGTGCGCACGAGCCTGAAGGGAATTGCTACACTGTCTCCGCACCGTCATACATGAGCTTCTCCGCTCGACTCGTCAATTGGTGTATCGATGACTGCGCAATCGAGTAATTTCTCAATTGTCCGATTAGTCGGTAGGATCACGCGATGGCCCGAATGGTGATGTGTAAAAAGTTGCAGCGCGAAGCGCCCGGACTCGAGACTCCCCCCTGGCCCGGCGAGTTGGGGCAGCGTATCTACGAAAACATTTCCGCGGAAGCATGGAAGTTGTGGGAAGAGCGCATGAAGATGATCCTCAACGAGTACCGGCTGATGCCCTGGCAGAAGGAGGCGCAGCAGCTGGTCGCGAAGCACATGGAGGATTTCTTTTTCGGCGAAGGGGCGGCGCTCCCTCCTGGCTATGTTCCACAACAGGGAAAACAGTAAGCCGTCAGCGGTCTTCGGTCTGCAGTTGGCGGTCTGCGGTCGGCCGTGTGACCGCTGACCGCTAACTGCTAACCGTTACCGTTTACACCTGCCCGGCGGCATTCACGGCGATTTCATCATCTATCTGAAACTCCAGCACCGAGTGGGCGGCGCGCGCCGCGCGTTCCGCGTGATCTGCGGTTGCGCCGCGCGCGAAGATGAAACCGAGGTAGCTTCCCGCGTCGGGCAGCGTCTCGAGCAGTTGGTCCATTTTCGCCGTGATGCGCACATCATCGACGCCCGGGATTCCGCGCGCGATGTCTTCTCCCGTGACCTGCTTCAGCAGACCGCGTTTCGGGATCGGGATCATCATTACGGCCGCCGCGTAAGCCTCGCGCGTGAATCGCTCGATCGGTTCGCCGACTGCGTGGCGCAGCAGCACCTCCTCGAGCGACGCCAGCCCCGGTTGGAATCGGAGAACACGCGAGCAGAGCCCGCCAATCGGCCGCCCCGCCACTTCCAGCACGTAGACGAGGCCGTCGAGCGTCATGCGGCATTCGGCGTGGATCGGACCATGGACCAGTCCAAGCGCGCGCGCCGCACGCTCGACATGCGCCACGATGCTGTCGTACTTCGCCGATGCGAGATGCGTAGGCGTGACGTAAATCGTTTCCTCGAAGTACGGACCGACGAGCGGGTCCGGCTTGTCGAAAATCGTGAACGTCGTCAGCGCGCCATGCGTCATGACTCCTTCCATGGCGTACTCACGCCCGACGATGTACTCCTCGACGACGATCTGCCCCTCGAGCCCGTCGCGCGCGGCGCGAACCTGGGGACGCGCCAGCAGTGCCCGGATACGGCGAAAGGCCTCCGCAAACTCGCCCTCGGAGTTCGCGCGGATCACGCCGCGGCTGCCGGACAGCCCGACCGGCTTGAGCACGCAAGGGAAATCGACGGGTGCCGAGGGCACCTCGCGGGCGCCGCGCCTTGATCCGACGGCGGCCGTCACGGGCAGCACGGCGAAGTGTGGCGACGGCAGTCCGGCCCGTGCCAGCGCCGTCCGCGACCGCCGCTTGTCGGTGCTTGCCGCCGCGCCCGCAACGCTGTGCCATGTGAGGCCGAGCGCTTCGGCGGCGCGGGCAGCTACCACCATGGGACGATCGCCGACCGCGATCAATCCGTTGATCGGCCGCTCCGCGGCGGCTTCGACGATGGCCGCGACTGCCGCGTCGCGCTCGTGAAACCGAATGGGGATCGCGGCGTCCTGCCATGGATCGTCGAGGTGATCACAGCGATCGGTCGCGAACGACAACTCAACGCCCAGAGCGATCGCCGCGTCGTTGAACGCGCGAAGCTGATAGCCGGTCGTGGTGGATAAGAGGAGGACTCTTGTCAATGCTGAATGCCTGACGTCAACTGACGCTTCTCAATGCCGAATGCATGCGAATCTTTTCAGCATTCGGCATTAAGCATTCAGCATTGACAAGTATCAGATCAGAGCGACCTGCTCTGCGTGGGGTTCCGCTCAACAGTACCATGGCTCGTTCAGATAAGGGACCGTCGCGCGCGCAGCAAGGGGCTCGCGCGCGGGCGCGATCAGTCCGGCGGCCTCGTGCGCAAGCGTCCATACGCGCGCGAACATTTCTGCTCTGTGTGCATTCAATTTCGATCCGGCGACAGCTTCGAGGTCGCGCTGGAGCGCATCGACTCGCGGATCGGCGTGCCGCCATAGGTATGTCAACGATCGCGGATCGAAATGGCTGATGCGCGCGCGCACGTCTTCCAGTTCGAGCATGTGTGAGCCCTGCGGAATCAGCAGCCGAATCGCATATTGGATCGGCGCCACGGCCGGAACCAGCCGGAGACGATCGATCGCCTGCAGCAGCTCGCAATAGCCTTCGAGGCTCGTCCACGGCGTGAACGCGACGAACGTAGGCGACAGCGACAGGCCCACCTCGGCAAACGCGGCAACCACCGCTTCGAAATCCGCTCGTGTGTGCCCTTTCTCGAGCCTGCCAAGCACGACATCGTCAATCGATTCCACGGCGCTGACGACAAACGCGCAGTTGGTGCCGCGAAGGACCGGCAGCAGCGCGCGCTCGGCGACGAGATGCTCGACCTTGATCGTCACGTCGTAGGAGACCTCCGGGAATGCCTTGTGAAGGCCCTCAACGATCGCGATCGCGTGGCGCGGACCATTGAAGAAGTCCGGATCGCCGAACGTGATGTGCTCGGCGCCGGCACGGACCTGCGCAGCGATGTCGGCCATTACGACGTCGACCGAGACCACGCGGAACCGGCCGTCGTACACCGGCACGATCGGACAGTGGCGGCAGCGATGCTTGCAGCCGCGGCTGGCTTCCGTGTAGCCGACGATTTTGCGCGTGTCTCCCACCTGCAGCGACGCATATTTCGAAAGCGGGGGAAGGTCTGAGCGATCGGGCGTTTTGAACTGCAGGCGCGCCAAGCCTTCTGCCTTCAGGCGGAAGCCACGGGATTCATCAGAGCCGCCACGGGACTCAAAAGAGGCGTGCGTCCCTCCCTTACTTCTTGTGGCTGCCGCCTCTGGGCGGAAGTCGGCGGCCAGATCAACGAGGTCGCTTTCAAACTCCGGACCCAGGATCGTCTGCACGCCATGCTGGCGAAGAATGTCGGCATTGAGCGGCGCGTACAACCCGTACGCGCATAAGTGGGCAGAGGGGTTGATCGCGCCCACGCGATCCATCACTGGCAGCGCCATGCGTGTCGCGGTGTGCATCGGCAGGAAGAAGGCGACCAGTCCCGCATCGCGCACGGCGGCTTCGTCCAACTTCGCGCGTGTAAGGTCTTGGCAGCGGACCTGGTGTCCCGCCTCTCGCAGCCACGCGGCCGGCGACGCGAGCCCGAACGGCTGCCGGCCGAGGTCGTAGGTCGAGATGAGAAGGATCTTTGTCAATGCTGAACGCCGAGCGCCGAATGCCAGAATCATTTTGACATTTTCTTCCCCGTTTTGGCATGTGGCATTCGGCATTGGGCACTCGCCATTGACATGGCGCTCTGTTACCGGCGCCACGCGACCTCGGGCGCCCTGTAGAAGTTTATGCCCAAGGCGGTCCAGCGTGGCGCCTGCGCGGCGAGGCGCTCCTTGAACGCATCCCACGAGCGCTGGGCTTGCGGCGTCCAAGCGATCCGTCCATGTTGGTCAGCGTTTCGGACCAGACCGGCGCTTCCACGCCGAGCACCGCTCCCGCGCGCGCGCCCGGAACGAGCGCTTCGGGGTCCCAGTCGTATGCCTTCCGGAGCGACACATTCCCGGCCCAGTTCAGACCGAGCAGCGTCGAATCGTCGTACTTCATGTCGAGATATGCGCGGTCCGCGGGCGAGAGAACGAGATGCGGCGAGCCGGCCAGCAGTTGCTTCGACGCATCGGGTCGCCAGTGCTGGACGATCGACGCCGGAAGGAGCGTGGCCACAGACACCTCGTCCCATCCGATCATCTGCTTGCCGTGAGACTGCACGATCGTCTGCACGCGCTCGACGAAACGCCGGTATTGATCCGGCGTCAGCATCTTCACTTCGTCGCCGCCTGCGTGGAAGTACGGCCCGGGCGTCAACGCCGCGATTTCGCGCACGATGTCGTCGATGAACTTGTAGGTGACGTCGAGGTCCACGCAGAGCGCGCTG
>QHWT01000109.1 GCA_003222675.1 Acidobacteriota bacterium
CTTCATGGTCATGACGCGGGCGACGAACCAGCCCGGCCCGGACGGCATTCTCGGCACCGCCGATGACATTCAGGAGGCCATCAATACGACGACGCCGTGGGTCGATCAGAACCAGACCTACACGTCGCATCCGTCCCACCAGGTGTTCCTGCGCGAGTACGTGCAGAACGCGCTGGGGAAACCCCTTCCGACCGGCAAGGTGCTCGACGGCGGCTTCTGCGCGCCGCGGCCGACCGGCATCGCCGGCGACAACATCTGCAACATTGGCAACTGGAACGACGTCAAGCTGCAGGCACGCACCAAACTCGGCATCCAGCTGGTCGATCAGGACATCTTCGACGTGCCGCTGCTGCTGACCGATCCCTACGGCCACTTCAAGCCCGGCCCGAACGGATTCCCCCAGATCGTGCTTAGGGGTGGCGGCGTCCTCGAGGGCAATCCCGCGGCGAACGGCGGATTAGGCGTGCTGATTCCCGCCAACGCGTTCCGCACCGGTCATGCGTTCCTCAACGACATCGCGCACAACGCCGTGCCGTCGCCCGGTCTTACTCCCGATCCGGACACGACCGTGACGAACTTCCGCACGGGCGTCCAGACTCCCGGCACCTATGACGACGAATTGCTCGGCCTCCACATGGTCACGGGCGATGGCCGCGGCAACGAGAACATCGCGCTGACGATGGTGCACCAGATCTTCCACGCGGAGCACAACCGCCTCGCGCACTACATCGACCGACAGATCAACACGCTGTTGACGCCACAGGAGATCGCGGCATGGCACGCGGTGCATCCGGGATCCGGCTGGGGATACGGTGAACGGCTGTTCCAGGCCGCGCGCTTCGGGACCGAGATGCAGTATCAGCACCTTGTGTTCGAAGAGTTCGCGCGCACCCTGCAGCCGCTGATCAATCCGTTCCTCGGCGGCCTCACGTCGATCAACGCGGCGATCTCGGCCGAGTTCGCGCACACGGTGTATCGTCTCGGCCACTCGATGCTGCCCGAGATCGTGACGCGCATCAACGTCGATCCTGTGACCGGCGTCGAGGCCCCGAACGACATCCGGCTGTTCGATGCGTTCCTCAACCCGGTCGCGTACAACGACGGCGGCCCGCTCGGACCGCTGACGGCCGACAAGGCGGCCGGCAGCATCGTGCGCGGCATGTCGCGGTCGATCGGCAACGAGCTCGACGAATTCGTGACCGAATCGGTGCGCAACCAGTTGCTCGGTCTGCCCCTCGATCTGCCGGCGATCAACATCGCGCGCGGCCGAAGTGAAGGCATTCCGCCGTTGAACGTCGCGCGGAGGCAGTTCTTCACCGCGACGCGCGATACGGCGGTCAAGCCCTATGCGAACTGGTTCGAGTTCGGACAGAACCTGAAGCACATCGAGTCGCTGGCCAACTTCGTCGCCGCGTACGGCACGGATCCGACCATCACGGGGGCCACGACACTCGCAGCGAAGCGTACTGCGGCCCAGGCGCTGGTCCTGGCGAACGGCGCATTCATGTTCGCGCCCGCTGCCACGAGCGGTCTCGACAACGTCGACTTCTGGCCCGCCGGCATGGCCGAGCGCCAGGCGGTGTTCGGGGGACTCCTGGGTTCGACGTTCAACTTCGTGTTCGAGAAGCAGCTCGAGAACCTGCAGGACGGCGATCGCTTCTACTACCTGCAGCGCACGGACGGCCTGAACTTCAGGTTCCAGCTCGAAGGCAACTCGTTCGCGGAGTTGATCCGCCGCAACACCGACTTCTCGGGCGGCATGGATATCATCTTCCGGACGGCGGACTTCATCTTCAATGCCGCCGATTTGACCGGCACCGCGCCGATCGATCTCGGAAGCGGCATTCAGCTGATCACGCAGCCCGACGGAACCAAACTGTTCTTCGATCCGCTGCACACGGGCAAGAACATCACGTTCAACGGTGGCCCCGGTGACGACAAGTTCAAGGCAGACATCGGGGACGACACGCTGTACGGCAACGACGGCAACGATCGCCTCGACGGCTTCGAAGGCAACGACACGCTGCAGGGCGGCAACGGCGATGACGTGCTCTTCGGCGGCAACGGTGACGACGTGCTGAAGGGCGGCGCCGGCAACGACGCGCTGAGCTCCGGTCCCGGGTTTGGTGGTGACATCGAGATCGGCGGCGATGGCAACGACTTCATGCTCGGCGGCAACGATGGCGTCGAGTACTTCGGCGGTCCAGGCAACGACGTCATCGTCGATGGCGCGATGCGCGCTGAGGGCATCTTCGGCGGCGACGGCGACGACTGGATCTTCGACGGCGAAGGCCACGACGGCGGCATCTTCGGCGACGGCGGCAACGTCTTCGACCTCCTCGCCGGTCTCAGCCCGGTCGGCGGCGACGACGTCCTCGGTGGCGGTCCCGGACAGGACAACCACTTCGGCGAGGGTGGCGACGACATCATGCTGATGTCGGAAGGCAGCAACAAGTTCATGGGTGATTACGGGTTCGACTGGATCACGCTGCGCGGATGGCCCTTCCCGGAATTCATCGAGCTGGGTCTGCTGGCGCTGCCCAACGTCCCGCTCAACTTCAACGACCTCCGCAACAAGTACCGCTTCGTGGACGGAGCGTCGGGTTGGGACCTTGACGATCACATCGCCGGCTCAAACACTGGCCTGTGCAACCCTCCGGGTGAAATCGCGGAGTGCTTCGTTATCGGCATGGAACTGACGGCGGCCGGTGCGGCAAAGATCAAGGGCCTCACCGAGCTGATGGGACCCGCCGGCTTCAACAAGGACCTGAACGACCCTGCCATTCCGCTCATCAAAGGCGTGGGCTTCATGGGCGGCAACATCCTGCTGGGCGGCAAGGGCAGCGACCTGCTCGAGGGCAAGGGGGCTGACGACCTGATCGACGGCGACGTGTGGCTGAACGTGCAGCTGCGCGCCGTGCTGGACGACGGGACCGTCAGGCTCGTCGACAGTCCGGTCGATCTCGTGGATAACGTGTTCGCGGATCCTTCGGACCCCCTCGCGCCCGTGCATCTGAATCCGGGCAACATCACGATCGTCAAGGAAATCGTGACGCCGCCGGCCGTTCCGGCCGACTGCGGAGCCGTGAAGCCGCTCAACTGCGACACGGCCGTGTACAACTTCCCGCGATCGGAGTACGACATCACCCCCAACGCGAACGGCACGGTAACGGTCACGCACCATCCTTCCCTTGCCGCCGTTGCTGCCCATCTCGCCGAGGGCACGGACACGCTGCGGAATATCGAGCAACTGCAGTTCACCGACATGACGATCCCGGCCCCGGTCTTCGTCGCCACGGCGATCGTCCCGAACGTCGTCGGGTTGATCGACACGGCGGCGGCGGACGCGATCACCGCGGTCGGCCTGTTGGTCGGTGACTCGGTCGGCATCGAAACCGTGACGGTTCCGGTGGGCACCGTCCTCAGCCAAGCCCCGGCCGCCGGCACGAGGCTGGCGCTTGGAGGCCGCGTGAACCTCGAGGTCGCCATTGCACCGCGCGCGGTGGTGCCGAGCGTCATCGGCCTCACGCAGGCGGTTGCGACGGCCTCGATCACGGGCGCTGGCCTGGTGGTTGGCGTCGTGACCACGGCGAGCAGCTTGATCTTCCCGCCGGGAACGGTCATCAGCCAGGATCCGGTCGCCGCCAAGAAGGTGCCGGTCGGGACCGCGGTCAACCTAGTCGTCTCGACCGGCGTGGGCGTGCCGAACGTCGTCGGCTTGACGCAGGCGGCGGCGACGACGGCGATCACGGGTGCCGGCCTGGTGGTTGGTACCGTCACGACGGCGCCCAGTGCGACGGTGCCGGCGGGCAGCGTCATCAGTGCGACGCCGACCGCAGGGACGCGTGTCACGGGCGCAAGCGCGGTTAACCTGGTCGTCTCAATCGGGCCGGCTCCCACGATTGCAGGGACGTTCGTGCGCAATGCGAGCGCACCGAACCTCACGGTCACGAGCCCGGCCTTCACGACGACCGCCAACGCGTTGATCGTCGCGTTCATCTCGGCGGACGCGCCGGTCGACGGCGTGAACACCGTCGTCAATAACATGACGAACACCGGCGCCGTGCTGACGTGGAACCGAGCGGTGCAATCCAACGCGCAACTCGGAACGGCGGAAATCTGGTATGCGTTCACCACGACGGCTCGGGCGTCGTCCACGGTGACCGCCGTGCTGAACAACTCCGAGGCGGCCTCGATGACGGTGATGACCTTCACCGGTGCGGCGCCGTCACTCGTCGGAGCGGCGAGCCTCGCCGCCAGCGGGGTCGGCGGCGCGCCGACCGGGAGCGTGGCGACGACCCGCGCGAACTCGCTGGTCATTGGCGTCGGTACTGACTGGGATGCGCCGCGCGTCATGACGGCGGCGGCGGGTCAGACGATCGTCAACCAGTTCCGGCCGACCGTGGGCGACACCTACTGGGTGCAGCGCACGGGTGCGCCGGTCACGGCCGCGGGCACAGCGGTCACGATCAGGTCCACCTACGGCGCGACGATGCCCGACCGGTGGAACCTGGCCGTGGTCGAAATCCGCCGGCCGTAACCTCACAACGCCGGTCCCGATCTTCCGATCGGGGCCGG
>QHWT01000110.1 GCA_003222675.1 Acidobacteriota bacterium
GGGAGTAGTCGATGCTCGTGGTAAACTCGGGATCGAGGCCGCTGTATGGCGTCAGGGTGAACAGATTGGTCGCCGACACCCACACGCGAGTGCTGTTCAGGCCCCAAAGGCCCGGAGGAAGCGTGTAGCCGATCTGCGCGTTCCGCAGCCGGAAGTAGTGGGCGTCCCTGATCCAGCGGTCCGACTGGCGGTCGTTCTGGTTGGGGTCACCCACAATGGCCCGGGGCACCGTGTTGCTCGGGTTCGTAGGTGTCCAGTGGTCCAGCACCGCCACCGAGCGATTCGCTCCGCCGCCGCTCACCGACTCCAGCAACATTGCTCGTGTCGAACTTCTGCACGCCGCCCACACCGGAGAAGAACAGCGACAGATCGAAGTGCCGGTAGCTGGCGTTGAGGGTCAGGCCGTAATAGAAGTCCGGGATCGCCTTCCCCAGATACGTGCGGTCACGTGCGTCGAGCGTGTCGTTGCCGTCGATGTCCTGGAAGCAGAGGTCGCCGGCCTGAGGCCGGTTGTTGCTGATATTGAGATCCGGCGGGGCGGCGGCCGCGGCGGCGGCCGTCTGATAGATCCCGCACGTCTTGTAGCCGTAGAAGAAATCGATCGGATATCCCACGGCGGTGCGATAGGCGCTGTTTTGAGAGTACTCCTTAAGGCCTGGCGCCAAGGAGACCATCCTGTTGCGCACGGTCGTCAGGTTCCCCGACAGTCTCATGTCAAGGCCGGCCGGAAGGGTGAAGCTGTACCCCGCCTCGAGCTCGACCCCCGTATTGCGCACGAGCCCGCTGTTGACGGGCGCGGTGGCGGCGAAGTTGCCATACACCTCGTTCATCGAGAAGCCCGATGTGTACGACACCGGGACGTTCACGAGGAAGTTCTTCGTATTGCGCCGGTAGTAGGTGGCCGAAAAAAAGATCCGGTTCTGGAACAACCCGGACTCGACGCCCAAGTCCACGGTCTCGTTGGTCTCCCAGACGAGGTCCGGATTGACGAACCCTCGGGGAGCCGGCGCCCTGACCACGGTCTGCCCGTTGAGACCGTAGTCCGGCGTGGTGACGACCTGGAACAGGTGCGGGTATTCCGCGCCGGGCACCTCCGAGTTCCCGAGCTGGCCCCAGCTCCCGCGCAGCTTGAGCTCCGAGATCCACGGCACCTTGAAGAACGGCTCCTGGCTGATGCGCCATCCCGCGGACAGTGCGGGGAAGGTGCCCCAACGGTGCTGGGGCGCGAAGGTCGAGGCGCCGTCGCGTCGCAGCGACACCGTGGCGAGATACTTGTCGGCATAGTTGTAGCTCAAGCGGCCAAGAAAACCGAGGAATGCCCGCTTCCCCGCAAAGCCCCCGGGCAGGTTGAGCAGGCTGTTCCCGGTCGTGGGCACGGCGACGAACGCCGGATCGAAGGTGATCAGGTTCGTCGTCCCCACCGACGTGCCGTCCCACTGGGACTGCTGCATTTCGGTCCCGCCGATCAGGTTGAACCCGTGCCGCCCGATCGCCCGGACGTAGGTCACCGTGTTGGTCCAGACGAGCGACGTAGCGTCAGACCGGTTTTCGGTGTCGAAATCGCCCCGGTCGAGGCCGATTTCCGCCAGGGTGTAGCTCGGACTGAAGCCGGTGTTCCGCGTGACGCCATAGTCCAGGCTGGCCTGGGAGCGCAGGGTCAGCCCCGGCACGGGATTGAGCTCGGCGAACAGGCCGCCCAGCACGTGCACGTCACGGTCGTGCAGCTCGACCAGCTGGTTCAGCGCGGGCTCGTTGCTGAACGTGAGGCCGGCGTTGGTGGCAAACTCGGCGTTCCCGGTGTAGCCGTACCGGTTGCCCGGCACCGAGCCATTGTCGTCGCGGTAGCGGAAGAAGGGCGGCAACCTGAGGGCGTTCACGAGCAGTTGGCCGTTGTACCCGTCGTTCTGCCCCCGCAGCGTCCACGCGTCCGAGATCCCGAAGCTCTCGCCGAAGCGCACGCGATCGTTCACCCGGTAATCGCTGTTCACGCGAAAATTGAGCCGTCTGAAGTTCCACTTGGAGATGATCGGATCCTGGCGGTAGTAGCCGGCGGACACGTAGTACGTCGTTCGGTCGCTCGCGCCCGAAACCGATAGAGATTGATCCATGAGCGGGGCATTCGGGACCGCGACTACGTCCTGCCAGTCGGTGTTGCGCGTGAGGAGCTGCGGCTTCTGCGCCACCAGCCAGGTGCTGAACCTCCGGTACGACGAGCTGTCCGGCGTGTAGCGGAACTGGGCGTTGTAATTGTCGAACGATTGCTGCCCGAGATCGAACCATTGCGCCGAGTTCAACATCTGGTAGCGCTTCGGAAAGTTTTGCACGCCCGCCGACATCCGATACTCGACCGTCGGCTTGGCCGCGCGGCCGCGACGGGTCTGAATCAACACCACCCCGTTGGCCGCCTGCACCCCGTACAGCGCCGCGGCCGACGCATCCTTGAGGACCGAGATGCTCTCGATGTCGTCCGGGTCGATGGTCCGCAACGGACTGCTCGTCGCGTCGTCTGCCCGGCCCACGGGGAGCCCATCCACGATGAACAGGGGCTGCGTGTTGCCCACGGTGCCCACGCCCCGGATGCGCACGGCGACCGGGGCGCCCGGATTCCCCGATTCCTGTTGCACCTGAATCCCGGGGACGCGACTCTGAATCGCAACCTCGGGGCTCGCGGCCGGAATCTGGCGGATCTCGTCACTGGAAATCGTGCCCACGGACTCGGTGAGCGTCGCCCGCGACTTCTCGCCGTAGCCCACGACCACGAGCTGGTCCAGCTCGATGGCCGCCGGCGACAGCACCGCGTCGACGACCGCCTGGCTTTCGAACGGCACCTCCCGGCTCGCGAAGCCGATCCGGGAAAACACCAGCACGCCCGACGAAGAGCGTACGGCCAGAGTGTAGCGGCCGGACGCGTCGGTACGCACGCTGGCCGAGCTACCCTGCAGTCGGACGTAGGCACCGGCGATGGGCTCGCCGCTGCCGGCCGCCGTCACGCGACCGGAGATCTGTTGCTGCGCCCGCGCGGGTGGCGCGCACAGCAGCAGGAGCGTCAGGGCAGGAAGCCACTTCCCACCCATCCACACGTTGGATTTGGACATAGGGCTAGCGTCGCAGGCTGGGACGGGGCGAACTTATTCCAAACATTTTGATAATGCAAGCCCCTCGTCTGCTGGCAATTCTGCCTCTCGTCCTGCTCGCCTCCCCCGGCGTCCCCCCGCCATCGGTGGAGGCGATTCGCCTCAATCAGGTCGGCTTCTATCCGGATGCGCCCAAGATCGCCTGCGTGGTGGTCGAGACCGGCGCGACGTTTTACGTCCTGACTGCCGACCTGCGCGACACGGCCTTCACGGGCCTGCTGGGCCCACGCCGCGTCACCGCGCGGTCCACGGACACGACTCGCGCGGCGGACTTCTCCGCGCTGCGGACGCCCGGACAGTACGTCGTCGTGGTGCCGGGACTCGGCGTTTCGTACCCGTTCGCGATCCGGCCTCGCGTGCACGAGGAGTTGGTGCGGGCGGCGTTGAAGGCCTTCTACTTCCAGCGGGCGTCGCTGGCGCTCGAGCCGCGCTACGCCGACAGGTGGAGCCGTGCGGCGGGCCACCCCGACACCCAGGTGCTCGTGCATCCCTCCGCCGCGAGCGCCGGCCGACCGCCCGGAACCGTGATCTCCTCGCCCGGCGGGTGGTACGACGCCGGGGATTACAACAAGTACATCGTGAATTCCGGGATCACCGTCGCGACGCTCTTGTCGCTGTACGAGGATTTCCCCGAATACGTACGCGCCCCCCACGTCGACATCCCCGAGTCCGGTGATGCCGTGCCCGATCTGGTGCACGAAGCGCTATGGAACCTGCGCTGGATGCTGACCATGCAAGACCCGAGCGACGGCGGCGTGTACCACAAGCTGACCGAGCCGCGGTTCGAAGGCTTCGTGGGCCCCGCGGAGGCGAGATCCCCCCGCTACGTGGTGCAGAAGAGCACGGCGGCGGCGCTCGATTTCGCGGCGGTCATGGCGCAGGGAGCCCGCGTCCTGAGACCGTTCGAAGGGATGCCGGGGTTGCCCGATTCCGCCCTCACGGCGGCCATCCGGGCGTGGAATTGGGCGCGACGCCACCCCGACGTGTTCTACGATCAGGTACGGCTCA
>QHWT01000027.1 GCA_003222675.1 Acidobacteriota bacterium
GGTGAAGAAGTTGTCCTCGACGCCCACCCGTTGCAGCCCGAGGGTCTGCGCCCAGACGTCCGCGATCGCGCGCTCCACCGGGGTACGCGGGGCGACGTACGCGCCGCCGGCCGCGCCGGCGAAGTCCGGTGCCGGCAGCGCGCGCCGGTCCAGCTTTCCGCTGGCTGTGCGCGGCAGCGCCGGTACCGTCACGAAAGCCGACGGCACCAGGTACTCCGGCAGCGCGGCGCGGGTCAGGTCGCGAAGCTCGTCCGGCGTCACGTCGCCGGCCGGCACCACGTAGGCGACCAGGCGCCGGACACCGGGCTGGTCCTCGCGCGCGACGACGGCGGCCTGCGCGACGGCGGGATGGCCGGACAGCACCGCCTCGATCTCGCCGGGCTCGATGCGGAAGCCCCGGATCTTCACCTGCGCGTCCGCCCGGCCCAGGTACTCCAGTTCTCCGGTAGGCAGCCGGCGCGCCACGTCGCCGGTGCGGTACATCCGCTCACCGGGCGGCCCGAACGGGTTGGCCGCGAACCGTTGCGCCGTCAGGCCGGGACGGTTCAGGTACCCGCGCGCGAGCTGAGCGCCGGCCAGGTACAGCTCACCGGGTACCCCTACCGGTACCGGCGCCAGGTCGGCGTCGAGCAGGTACGCGCGGATGTTCGCCATCGGGCGCCCGACGACCGGCTTCGGTGCCTCGCCGACCCGGCACCACAAGGCGTCCACTGTGCACTCGGTCGGGCCGTACACGTTGAAGCTCGCCGTGTCGGTGACCGCGGACAGTTCCCGCCACAGGTCGGTACCGATCGGCTCGCCGCCGACCACGAGCATCCGCGGCCGGTGCCGGTCGCCCCGCAACAGGCCGGCCGCGAGCACCTCGCGCAGGAACGACGGCGTCAGGTCGACCAGATCGATCCGGTGTGCGGCCACGTAGTCCGTCAGCGCCCGGGGATCCAGCCGCACCGGGTCGGTGACCACGTGCAGCTCGTGCCCGTCGACCAGGAGCAGCAGCGGATCCAGCGAGGCGTCGAAGGAGAACGCGGCGGTCAGCGCGACCCGCATCCGGCCGCCGCCGGCCACCCCGGCGTAGCCCTGCCGGTGCTGGTACAGCAGGTTCACCAGCGCCCGGTGCGGTACCACCACACCCTTCGGGGTACCGGTCGAACCGGAGGTGTAGATGACGTACGCCGGGTTGTCGGGGCGCAGCGGGGCAGCGTCGCGCTGCTCCGTCGCAGGTGCGTCCACACCGTCGACAGTGGACAGTACGAGCGCCGCACCGGCATCGCGTACCAGGAAGTCGACGCGGCTGTCCGGGAGGTCGGGGTCGACGGGCAGGTATGCGCCGCCGGCCTTGAGTACCGCCAGGATCGCCACCACGATGTCCGCCGAGCGGGGCAGCGCGAGCGCCACCACCCGCTCCGGCCCGACGCCGGCGGCGATCAGCTGGTGCGCCAGGCGGCTGGCCCGCGCGTCGAGTTCGGCGAAGGTCCACCCGACGTCGCCGCACACCAGCGCGGTCGCGTCGGGGGTACGCCGGGCCTGGGCGGTGAACAGCTCAGGAACGGTGGCCGGCGGTACCGGCAGGTCGGTGCGGTTCCACCCGGTCAGCGCCTGGCGCCGTTCGGCGTCGGTCAGCCAGGGCAGCGCGGCCAGGGGACGATCCGGCTCGGCGGCGATCCCGGTGAGAATCAGCCGGAGCCGGTCGGCGATCGCGTGCGCGGTCGACGCGTCGAACAGCCGGGCGTCGTAGGCCAGCTCGAAGTGCAGCCGGTCGGCGAGGTACGCGCTGAGGGTCAGCGGGAAGTTCGTGGTGTCCACGGCGTCGACGGCGCGCACCGCCAGTTGCCCGTCGGCGGCCAGCCCCTCGTCGACGGGGTAGTTCTCGAAGACGAGCGCGCTGTCGAACAGCGCGCCCTGGACGGCGCTCCATGCCTGAAGCTGGGTCAGGGACACGAAGTCATACCGCCGCGCCGCGCTCTGCCGCGCCTGCAACTCCCGCAACCACACCAACACCGGCACACCCGGCTGGATCCGCACCCGGGTCGGCACCGTGTTGATGAACATCCCCACCATGTCCTCAACCCCGGCCAACTCCGCCGGCCGCCCCGACACCGTGGTACCGAACACCACCTCACGCTGCCCGCTATACCGCGACAACAGCAGCGCCCACGCCCCCTGCACCACCGTGTTCACCGTCAACCCGTTGCGCATCGCCACCTGGTGCAGCCGGCCCGACTCGTCGACCGACAGGTCGAGCGGCACGGTCTCGGCGGACTCGGTGCTGTGCGCCTGCCCGGGTTGCCGGTCGTACGGCAGCGGCGTGGCCGATTCGAGGCCGGAAAGCTCGGCACGCCAGTACTCCTCGGCGGCGCGCAGGTCCTGCCCGGCGAGCCAGCGCAGGTAGTCCCGGAACGGCCGGCGCGCGACCAGTCGGGGTTCGCGCCCGCCGGTGATCGCGACGTACTGCTCGCACACCTCGGCGAACACCTGACCGGCGCTCCAGCCGTCCAGCGTGATGTGGTGCGAGGTCCACACGAGCGCGACCTCGTCGGGTGCCGGGAGTCGGGCGATGACCAGCCGCAGCAGCGGGGCGGCGGCGAGGTCGAGGCCTCTCGCGCGGTCCTCGGCCAGCAGCCGGTCCAGCTCCCCGGCACGGTCCACATCGGACAGTCCGCGCCAGTCGTGCTGCGCCACCGGTACCGGCACCGCGCGGTGCACCACCTGCACCGGCTCGTCCACGCCCTGCCACACCACGCTGGTACGCAGCGCCGGGGTACGGTCGACGACACGCCGCCACGCCTCGGCGAGCGCGGCCGGGTCGCAAACGCCGGACAGGTGCAGCGTCATCTGGTCGAGGTACGCGCCGGTCGGCTCGACGAGGCGGTGGAACAGCATGCCGGCCTGCAGCGGCGTCAACGGGTACAGGTCTTCGACGTCACGGCCGTCGCCGACGATCGCGTCGACCTGTTCCTGGGTCAGCCGGGCGAGCGGGAAGTCCGACGGCGTGCGGCCACCCGCGTCCGGCTCCGCGCAGTGCGCCACGATGTCCCGCAGCGCCCCGGTCATGCCCTCGGCCAGCCGGCGCACGGTCGCCTCGTCGTACACCTGCCGCGCGTAGTGCCACGTCAGTTCCAGCTCGCCGCCGGTCACGATGCCGGCGACGTCGAGCGGATACGTGGTGTCGGCGTCGGGCGCCAGGTCGGCCCCGGCGCCGGCGTGCCGGGTTCCGAAGAGCCCGTCGCCGTCGGTACCGGCGTCCCACTGGCCGTGGTAGTTGAAGCAGATCGCCGGCAGGGGTTGGGATCGCAGCGGCGCCCCGGCCTCGGTGAGGTAGCGCAGCGCCTCGTAGCTCAGCCCGCGGTGCGGTACCGCACGCAGCTGTTCCTTGACCGACTTGAGGACGGTCCCCCAGCCCGCCGCCGGTACCCGCAGCGCCACCGGGAACTGGGTGGTGAACCAGCCGACGGTACGGGACAGGTCGACGCCGTCCACGACGTCCTCGCGGCCGTGGCCCTCCAGCGCGATCTGCACGGCGTCGCGCCCGGCCCACCGGCACAGCACCGTACCGAGCGCGCTGAGGAGGATGTCGTTGACCTGGGTGCGGTACGCCGCCGGTACCTGGCGCAGCAGCGCGGCGGTGTGCTCGCGGTCCAGCCGCACCGAGACCGTGCCGGTGGTACCGGCGGTCGCCGCTCCGTCCCGGTCCACCGGAAGCCCCGCCGGTGCCCGGTCGGGCGTGCCCGTCCAGTACGGCAGGGCGTCGTCGAACGCGCCGGACCGCACGTGCGCGGTCAGCTGCCGTACCCAGGCCCGGAAGTCCATGGTCCTGGCGCCCAGCACCACGGGCGCGCCGGAAACGGCCTGGCGGTACCCGGTCTCCAGGTCCTCAAGCAGGATCCGCCACGACACGCCGTCGACCACGAGATGGTGCGCGGCGAGGAACAGCCACGGCCGGCGTCCCGGCCCGAACCGGAACAGCGCGGCTCCGAACACCCGTGCGGCCCGCGGGTCGAGGTCCGCCCGGACCTTCTCCGCCACCTCGGGTACCTCGTCCACAGTGGACAGTTCGTGGGTGCGGAACACCGGATCCGCCGCCGGCTGCGTCACGTCCTGCAGCCACCCGTCTCCCGACGACGGCGGCCACGGCGGTGCGCAGCGCGGCCTCGTCGACATCCTCGGCGACGTCGACGAGCATCGACATGGTGAAGTGCCGCAGGGGCCCGTGGGTGGCGAAGAACCAGTGCTGGATCGGGCTCAGGCCGGTCGGCCCCGGCATCAGCGCCGCCGCGGCCGGCTCGGGCACCCGCGCGCCGTCGACGACGGGAGCCAGCTCGGCGACGGTCTGGTGCAGGAAGATGTCCCTGGTGGCCAACGGAAGCCCGGCGCGCCGCGCCCGGGATACCACCTGGATGCTCAGGATCGAATCGCCGCCCAGGCCGAAGAAGTTGTCCTCCACGCCGACCCGCTCGACCCCGAGCACCTCGGCCCAGATTTCAGCCAGGGTGCGCTCGGTGCCGGTACGCGGTGGGACGTAGGCCGACTCCGGCCCGGCCGCCGGCTCCGGCTCGGGCAGCGCCCGCCGGTCCAGCTTCCCGCTG
>QHWT01000020.1 GCA_003222675.1 Acidobacteriota bacterium
CTGATGCCGGGCGTACTGATGATCGAGACGCTGGCGCAGGTGGCGACGATCCTGTTGACGCACGGCTCCGGCGGGGGATTGCCGACGGCGCGAACCTGGCTGCGAGGAGTGGACAAGGCGAAGTTTCGCCGGCAGGTGGTGCCCGGCGATCGCCTGCAGCTCGAAGTGACGCTCGGCGCACGGCGCACGTCGATGGCACGCGCCAAGGGCGTTGCAAGCATCGACGGCGCGGTCGTCGCCGAGGCGGAGCTCGTGATGGCCCTCGAGCGCGCGGCGGCGGTAGGCACCCGGGACGGCGCGGACATCCATCCCACGGCGATCCTGCACCCCGCCGCGCGTATCGGCGCAGGCACCGTGGTCGGACCGTACGTGTCCATCGGCGAGAACGTGCAGATCGGCCGCGACTGCAAGATCGGCAAGTCGACGGTGATCGACGGCTGGACGACGATCGGGGATGGCAACGAGATCTTCCCGATGGCCTCGGTCGGCCTCGTGCCGCAGGATCTGAAGTTCGGCGGCGAGCCGACGCGCCTCGTGATCGGCGACCGCAACGTCATCCGGGAGTTCGTGACGATCCACCGCGGCACGTCGGGCGGCGGCGGCCTCACGAGCATCGGCGATCGCAACCTGCTGATGGCCTACACGCACATCGCGCACGACTGTCACGTCGCCAACGACACGATCTTCGGCAATGCTGCCACGCTTGCAGGCCACGTGTTCGTCGACGACTTCGCCAACATCGGCGCGTTCTCCGGCGTGCACCAGTTCTGCCGTGTGGGCAAGTACGCGTTCATCGGCGGCTATTCGGTCGTGACGAAGGACGCGCTGCCGTACGCGAAGACCGTCGGCAACCGCGCGCGCATTTACGGCATCAACACGATTGGCTTGATCCGCCGCGGGTTCTCGCAGGAGCGGATCGCGAAGCTGCGCCGCGCCTACCGTCACCTGCTGCACTCCAACACCAGCCGCGCCCTTGCGCAGATCGAGCGCGACGCGACGCTGCAGTCAGACGAAGTCCGCTACGTCGTCGAGTTCATTCGATCGTCCAAACGCGGGGTCGGCTTGCGCAGACCGAGCCGAAGGTTCGAGGAAGTCGTGGAAGATTAGGTCCGGCCATCGGAGCTCGCGCCTCGCGCCTCGGACCTCGGATTAGGGATGCGTGACGGTGACCGTGTAAGTGAATGGTCCCGTATCCGCGGTGATGCTGCCGACATCGTAGACGCGCACGCAGAAGCCGCTGCCGCCCAGCTGCGCCGATGAGCTGAGGGATTTGGTCTGGACCGCCGCGTCGTTGGCGAGCACTGCCTGGCACGCCGTGCCGATGACTATGCCCAGGCTGAAGCCAACGGTCTTCGTGCTATCGGGACCTACGGATGTGAGGGTCGCCGTGATCGTGCCGGCCGCGCCGATCGTGAACTGGTGCGTCACCCCGCCATTCTGCGCAAGCGTGCCCGTGAACGTGTCGGTCACCAGCGTCGGGGTCGTCGGCGTCGTGGGGGTGGTGCTCCCGCAGGCGCCCGCGAGCGCGGCAATCGCGCACAGCAGGACCCCTCGGACTCTCAGTCGGCGCATTTCGTCTCCTACCCAATGATAAACTTAGCGGCTGTGAACAACGCAGCCGGCTTGTCAATGCCCAGTGTCGATGGGTTTGCATTCAGCATTGACATGGCTTTTGACTCCACGTGTCCCGCATCGGTTTGATTGCCGGCAACGGCCGGTTTCCTTTCCTTGTGCTCCAGGGCGCCCGCAGCCTCGGTCACGACGTCACGGTGGTCGCCGTGAAAGAAGAGGCGTTTCCCGAGCTCGAGCAGGCCGCGCGCGCCGCCGCGGCGGAGTTGCACTGGGTTTCGCTCGGGCATCTTGGTAAGTGTATCAAGGTCCTGAAGGGCGCCGGCGCGCGGCAGGCGGTCATGGCCGGGCAGATCAAGCATGCGAAGATCTTCTCCGGCATCGTCCCGGACTTCACGCTGCTCTCCGTCCTGATGAAGCTCCAGGCGCGCAATACCGACGCGCTGATTTCCGGCGTGGCGGACGTCTTGCGCAAGGAGGGCATAGAACTGCTCG
Source organism: Acidobacteriota bacterium (assembly GCA_003222675.1). Lineage (GTDB taxonomy): Bacteria > Acidobacteriota > Vicinamibacteria > Vicinamibacterales > 2-12-FULL-66-21 > QHWT01. Next base: position 2,065 of record QHWT01000020.1, read on the forward strand.
ACTCGACCGCATTCCTTGCGCCGCTGCTTGCCGCGGCGGGCGTGTTGACCCGGCGCGGGCCGAGCGAGGATGAAGCGACGGATTTTGCCTTCGGCTGCCGTGTGGCGGATCAGGTCGCGGGCATGGACGTCGGGCAGACCATCGTCGTGAAGGATCGCGCGGTCGTCGCGGTCGAGGCGATGGAAGGGACCGACGCGGCGATCCGGCGCGGCGGCGAGATCGCGGGTCCGGGCACGCGCGTCGTGAAAGTGGCGAAGCCGAAGCAGGATATGCGCTTCGACGTTCCGGTGATTGGCATCGCCACCATCGAGGCGATGCGCGCGGTGGGTGCGACGGCGATGACGATCGATGCGGGGCGCACGCTCGTGGTCGACGGCGATCGCGTGTTCAGCGCCGCGAACGACGCAGGCATCGCGATCGTCGGCCGCCCGGAGCCCGCGCGTGGCTGAAGCACCCACGCGCATGGCGGTGATTGGCGTCGGGCATCTCGGCCGGCATCACGCGCGCCTGCTCGCGGAGCTCGACGGCGCGAATCTGGCCGCCGTCGTCGACACGGTGCCGGAGCGGGCGGCCGCCGCGTCCGACAAGACCGGCGCGCGCGCGCTCAGCGACTATCGTGAGCTGTTCGGGCACGTCGATGCCGTCACCGTCGCGGTGCCCACGGAGCTGCATCGCGAGGTGGCGCTGCCCTTCCTCGAGCGCGGCACGGCGGTGCTCGTCGAGAAACCGATCGCCCGATCGCTGACCGAGGCCGACGACATGATTGCCGCGGCCCGCGCATCGGCCGCGGTGCTCGCTGTGGGTCATACCGAGCGCTACAATCCGGCGGTGTCGGCGGTGCTGCCGCTGGTGTCGAGCCCGCGATTCATCGAAGTCCACCGCCTGGGCGTCTTTCCCGATCGCAGCCTGTTCGACCTGATGATCCACGACCTCGACGTGATCCTCGCGATGGTGAAGTCGGAGGTCACCGCCATCGAGGCCGTTGGCGTGCCGGTGTTGACGGAGCGGTACGACATCGCGAACGCGCGCCTGCGGTTCGCGAACGGGTGCATCGCGAACGTGACCGCGAGTCGCATCAGCCGCGATCGTGTGCGAAAGATCCGTTTTTTCCAGCCCGATGCGTACATTTCGATCGACTACTCGGCGCAGGAAGTCGAAGGGTACCGCCTGATCCGGCGCGAAGGGCAGCGTCCCGAGATCCAGGGAGGGCAGTTGCCGATCGTCCATGAAGAGCCGCTGAAGCGCGAGCTCGCGGACTTCATCGGAGCCGTCCGCAGTCGGCGCGCACCGCTGGTGACGGGCGAGGCGGGCCGGCGCGCGCTGGCCCTGGCGCAGGCGATTGCGGAGAAGATGGAGACCGTGTAAGAGGCCACGGAGGATCTCGCTCAGAGGCCACGGAGGCCACTGAGAAGACAATTCATTAACGGAATTGCTCCGTGCCCTCCGTACCAGAATTGCTCCGTGGCCTCCGTGGCCTCTGAGTACTAAAGTCTCCGTGGCCTTTGACGAACCATGTATCAGGATTTGAACGCCTTCATCGACGCGCTCGACAAGGAACGCGAGCTCGCGCGGATCACCGAGCCGGTGAGCCCGAACCTGGAGATCTGCGCGGTGACGGATCGCGTGTCGAAGTCTCCCGGTGGCGGCCCCGCGCTGCTGTTCGAGAAGCCCACGGGTTACGACCTGCCAGTCGCGATCAACCTCTATGGCTCGATGAAGCGGATGTGCATGGCGCTCGGCGTGCGCACGCTTGACGATCTCGCGCGCGAGATCGAGGAGCTCACGAACCCGAAGATCCCTACGGGGATGCTGGACGCACTCAAGATGCTGCCGACGCTCGGGCGGTTGAAGGATCTGATGCCGAAGACCGTGAGCAGCGGATCATGCCAGGAGGTCGTGCAGAAGAACGGCACGCTCGAGGAGATCCCGATCCTGCAATGCTGGCCTGAGGATGGCGGCCGCTACATCACGCTGCCGATGGTCTTCACGAAGGATCCGGAAACCGGCATGCGGAACATCGGAACGTATCGAATGCAGGTATACGACGAGCGCACGACAGGCATGCACTGGCAGCGGCACAAGGGAGGGGCGCAGCACTACCGCGTGGCGGAACGACTCGGAAAGCGTCTGCCGGTCGCTGTCGCGCTCGGATCAGATCCGGCGCTGCCGTTTGCGGCGACCGCCCCGATGCCCGAGGGGCTGGACGAGCTGTTGCTCGCGGGCTTTCTCCGCCATGAGCGCGTCGAGCTCGTAAAATGCGTGACGATCGATCTCGAGGTGCCCGCCAACGCACAGATCGTGCTGGAGGGTTACGTCGAACCGGGAGAGCGGCGGCGAGAAGGACCGTTCGGCGACCACACCGGCTTCTATTCGTATCCGGATGATTACCCGGTGTTCCACGTCACCTGCGTGACGCGGCGGAGGAACCCCGTCTACCTCACGACCATCGTCGGCATTCCGCCGATGGAAGACTACTATCTCGGCAAGGCGAGCGAACGGATCTTTCTGCCGCTGATTCGCAAGACGGTCCCCGAGATCGTCGACATGCACTTTCCGGCCGAGGGAATCTTTCACAACCTCGTGATCATCTCGATCGACAAGCGGTATCCAGGGCACGCGCGCAAGATCATGAACGCGGTCTGGGGCCTCGGGCAGCTGATGTTCTCGAAGACCGTGATCGTCGTCGACAGCGACGTCGACGTGCAGAACCTATCGCAAGTTGCGTGGATCGTCGGCACCCACATCGACCCGGAGCGCGACATCCAGTTCACGCGCGGTCCAGTCGACGACCTGGAAGACGCAAGCGACCTGCCCGCGTACGGCACCAAGATGGGGATCGACGCTACGCGAAAGTGGCCGTCCGAGGGATTCATGCGTCCGTGGCCGAAGCGAATCGCGACAACGGAAGCGGCCGGTCGACGCGCCGGTGAAATCTGGGAGCGTGTCCGTCAGGGATGGAAGGCATGAGCGCAATGTCGATGGAAGAAGCGCAGGAGTTGCTCGCCGGGCGCGATCTAATCGCGATTGGCGCGCGCGGCGACGATGAACGGCGCCGGCGGCATGGCACGCGCACGACATTCGTGCGGGTCTTCGAGGTTCACGTCGACGCGGTGCCGCGGACGTTCCCGGCAACCGCCGAGGCAGGAGAAATTCGCGTAATCGGCCGTCCCCATTCGGTGGACGCCGCTGTCGCCGCGGTGACGCGAGCCTTGACCCTCGCCGCCGGCGCGTCCGTCACGGCGTTCTCGCTTGCGGACCTGGTGGACCTCGCGGCAGGCCGGCTGCCCGAACTGTTTGCGTCCCTTCGCGCGGGGGGCCTCGAGCTCGTTGCCGAGGCGCCGATCGATATGCTGCAGGATGCGGCCGGCGTGATCCGCATGGCGCATGACGCGGGATTGATGGTGCCGCGCGTGACCGTGCACGCCGGGTCTACAGACCCGGCCGAGCTGATTGGACGAATAAGGGATCTGCAGGCTGCGGTTGGCGGCATCCGCGCGTTCGCCCCGCTGCCACGCACGAGCTCGATTGCGCATCCCTCGACGGGATACGACGATGTGAGATTGGTTGCGACCGCGCGGCTTCTGGCGGACAACATCGAATCGATCCAGGTGGACTGGGCGCGTTACGGGCCGAAGCTCGCGCAGGTGGCGCTCACGATGGGCGCCGACGATGTGGATTCGGTGTCGGCGCTGCAGGGAGACCTGGGGCGCCGTCGCAGCCCGCTCGAAGAGATCAAGGGAAACATCAAGGCGGCCGGGCTCGAGCCCGTCGAGCGCGACGGGCACTACAAGGTGCGCGCATGAGCGTGGTTCGCTTGGGGGCTGTCGGTTACTTGAATGCGCGCCCGCTCGTGCACGGACTCGACGCGCGCAGCGACCTGTTCTCGCTTCGCTTCGATGTGCCGTCGACATGCGCTGCGCTCCTGCACGCGGGTGACATCGATCTCGGGATGATTCCGTCGATCGAGTATCAGCGCGGGCGGCAAACCTATCGGATCGTGCCGGACCTCGGCATAGTTTCGGATGGAGACGTCGCCTCGGTGGCGCTGTTCACGCGCGTGCCAATCAAGAACATCCGCACGATTGGCTTGGACACGAGCTCACGCACGTCGTCCGGCCTGACGCGCGTGCTCTGCCGCGAGGCATGGGGCATCGAACCTCGGTTCCTGCCGATTCCACCCGAATCGGCCGCGCGCGTCGAAGGATGCGACGCCGCCCTGCTGATTGGCGATCCCGCGTTGTTCCTCGATCATGCGGCGTCCGGGTTCGCGAGAATCGATCTTGGGGCCGAGTGGACGCGGATGACCGGCCTGCCGTTCGTCTGGGCGGTGTGGGTCGGCCGCGCCGATGCACTGACGCCGCCTCACATCATGGCGCTGCAGGAGGCCCGGGACGCCGGGGTCGCCGGCTCGGATGCAATCGCGGATGCCTATGGGGGCATAGAGCGGGCGGCCGTATGCCGCCGCTATTTGAGAGACAATATCCAGTATCGCCTCGGCGAACGCGAGGCTGCGGGGTTGCGGCGCTACTACGAGCTGGCGGCGAGGCACGGCATCATCGAGGGCGTGCGCACGGCAGATTTCTACGAGGCGCAGGTAGCCGGGTCTCAGGTAGGCCGGGTCTCAGGTAGCCGGGTCTCAGGTAGGCCGGGTCTTTAGACCCGGCATCAATATCCATGTCAATCGATCGCATTGCGGCGAAGGTTCGAGACGACGAGCGCGTGAACGGTGCTGAAGCGCTGGAGCTCTATCATCACGCGCCGCTCCCGCTGCTTGGCACGCTCGCGGACGTCGTGCGCGTGCGCAAGCATCCCGACGGCGTTGTCACCTACATCATCGACCGCAACGTCAACTACACGAACATCTGCGTGGCGCGCTGCAATTTCTGCGCGTTCTACCGCCCCGTCGGCTCGGGTGAGGGGTACGTTCTCGGTTTCGAGGAGGTCTTCAAGAAGATCGACGAGACCATCGCACTCGGCGGCGTCCAGTTGCTGCTGCAGGGCGGACACAATCCGGATCTGCCGCTCGAGTGGTACGAAGATCTGTTCCGCGCGGTGAAGCAGCGTTATCCCGAGTTCCGCCTGCATGCGCTCTCTCCGCCCGAAGTGATCCATCTGACCCGCCTGTCGCGGCTCTCCGTGCCCGAGGTGATCGAGCGCCTGATCGCGGCGGGACTGGACAGCATTCCCGGCGGCGGTGCGGAAATCCTCGTCGACCGCGTGCGCAAGCTGCTCAACTGCTACGGCAAGGCGACGGCGGACGAGTGGCTCGATGTCATGCGCCACGCGCACCGCGCCGGCCTGCGGACGACCGCGACGATGATGTATGGGCACGTCGAAACGATCGAGGACCGCCTCGAACACCTGCTGCGACTTCGCGATGTGCAGGACGAGAGCGGCGGCTTCACCGCCTTCATCACATGGAGCTATCAGCCGGAGCACACCGAGCTCGGCGGCGCCGAGGCGACGGGCATCGAGTACCTCCGCATGCTGGCGCTGGCGCGCATCGTCCTCGACAACTTTCCGAGCCTGCAGGCCTCCTGGGTGACGCAGGGCGGGAAGGTCGGCCAGCTCAGTCTCGCGTTCGGCGCGAACGACATGGGGAGCGTCATGATTGAGGAGAACGTCGTGCGCGCGGCCGGCGCGAACTACTGCATGGACGAAGTTGAAATCGTCCGCAACATCGAGAACGCCGGCTTCATCGCCAAGCGGCGCAACATGCACTACGAGATTCTGGGCGATCCGTTCTTCCGCCAGCAGTCCGTGCCGCGACAGCTCGAGCTCGCCGTCGCACGCGCCGATGGAGACACGAGCCGAGCGCCCGAGATCGACCGCTACGCGGCTCGCAGTGCCGCGGAAAAGCGGCTCCGTGCGAGCGGCGGACGACGGACCACGGAACAGCACGGATGAACCCGGATCGCTTCTATGGTTTTTCCGCGTTCGTTCGTGCTCTGTTCTTGTCTGGTCCGATAGCCCGTGGTGCGGTACAGGGCGGCGTGGGTACTACCGATCGATCGGCCGCCCGTGCCTGGCGGAACCGTCACTGTCGAGCGCGGTCTCATAGCGAGAGTCGACGAAACGGTGATCGGCGATGCCGATGATCTCGGCTCAGTAGCGATCCTGCCTGGTCTCGTCAACGCCCACACACATCTCGAGCTGTCCTGGATGCGCGGGCGGCTGCCGGCGGTCGGCTCGATGCCGGCGTGGACGGCGTCGTTGATCGAGCTGCGACGCAGCGTCTCGAACGAGCCCGTGGAACCGATCATCGCCGCAATCGCTGAGGCGCGCGCGTCGGGCACCGGCCTGGTCGGCGACGTCACCAATACGCTCGCGACGTACGAGCCCCTGGCCGACAGCGATCTCTCGGCGGCGGTCTTTCGCGAGCTAATCGGATTCAGCGCGGCCGATCCGGACGCGGTCGTCAGCGCGGCGGCACGGCAGATCCACGAGCTGACGCCGATAGCATGGCTGCGTCCCTCAATCGTTCCGCATGCGCCGTACTCTGTCTCGCCGTCGCTGTTCGCTGCGATCCAGCGACGAGCAGGCGGTGCGCCGCTCAGCATTCATCTGGGGGAATCGGCCGCGGAAATCGAGTTTCTTCGCGATGGTTCCGGCGCGTGGCGCACGCTGCTCGAGTCGCTTGGCGCATGGAATCCGTCATGGACACCACCAGGCTGCGGACCCGTCGAGTACATGGATCGCCTCGGTCTCGTCAGCGAGAACCTGATAGCGGTCCACGGCGTGCAGTTCACCGACGACGAGCTGTCGCGGCTGGCTGTCGCGCGCGCGACGATCGTAGCGTGCCCGCGCAGCAACCGCCGGACGGCAGCGGGCCTGCCGCCGATCGAGCGGTTCTATGCATCCGGGATCCGTGTCGCAGTTGGCACCGACAGCCTCGCCAGTGTTGAAGATCTGAACCTGTTTGCGGAGATGGCCGAAATTCGGCGGCTTGCGCCGTCTGTGCCGGCGCGCGCAATTCTGCGCAGTGCCACGCAGGGAGGCGCCGAAGCGCTCGGATTCGCGTCCGAGCTGGGCACGCTGGAACCAGGGAAGCGCGCACAACTACTAGCCGTCCGATTGCCGGCGGCCGTGGCTGATGTGGAAGAATACCTGCTCAGCGGCATCCAGCCAGCCGACATCAGGTGGCTCGATATTACGAACCATGAAGCGTGAACCATGAACCATGAACCGTGAACCGTGAACCGTGAACCGTGAACCGTGAACCGTGAACCGTGAACCGACTGAGCACCTATCTGTCCTTCGTCAGATTCAGCCACAGCGTCTTCGCGCTGCCGTTTGCGCTGACGGGCGCGTTGCTGGCAATCCAGCAGGTGCCGGTGACCTCACGTCAAGTCGCGTGGCGCGTGTTCTGGATTGTCATTGCGATGATGGCGGCGCGCAGCTCGGCGATGGGGTTCAATCGGCTCGTCGACGCGCAGTACGACGCGCGGAATCCGCGTACCGCCATGCGCGAGTTGCCGCGCGGCGTGATGACCCGCGGCGAGGCGAGCGTCTTCATCGTCGTCTCGTCGCTCGTGTTCATCGGCGCTGCGTGGCAGCTCGCGTGGATCTGCTTCCTGCTCTCGCCGGTCGCGCTCGCGATCGTCTTCTGGTATTCGCTCGCGAAGCGCTACACGTCGTACACGCAGTTCTTCCTCGCGCTCGCCATGGCCGTGGCTCCGGTTGGCGGGTGGCTTGCGGCGGGGGGGCCGATCGGCAGGGTCGAGCCGTGGCTGCTCGGCGCTGCCATTGGGACGTGGGTCGGCGGGTTCGACATCCTGTATGCCTGCCAGGATCTGGATTGCGATCGCGAGGCCGGACTGCAGTCAATCCCGGTGCGGTTCGGCGTCCGTCGATCCCTGCTCATGTCGCGCCTGATGCACGTGATCGCGGTGGTCTGTCTCGCGGCGCTTGCCGCTGTTGTCGACCTCGGGCGTCTGTACCTGGTGGGTGTGGGGCTCGTTGCCGTGTTGCTGGTCTACGAGCAGTCGCTCGTCAGCGAGCATGATCTGTCGCAGCTCAAGCGTGCGTTCGATCTGAACGGATACGTCGGCATTCTCTACTTCGCTGTGACGGCACTCTCGATATATGTCAGGTGACGCGAGGCGCACGTTTGCGTTGGCGATCACCGGGGCGAGCGGGGCGCTCTACGCGATGCGGACGCTGGCAGCGCTCCTCGAGCGCGACTGCCACGTCGAACTGGTCGTGTCGGATTACGGGCGCCGGCTGCTGCGCGACGAGCTCGGCGAGGCGGCCGCCGTCGATCGGCTGCGCGAGTTCCTCGTCGAAAAATATGGCGAGCCGGCGCGGCGCGGCAGCTACGCGCTCCTGAGCAACAAGGATCTCGGCGCCCCCATCGCGAGCGGAAGCCACGACTGCGAAGGGATGATCATCGTGCCGTGCTCGATGAAGACGCTGGCGGGGGTCGCGCACGGCCTCTCACGCAACCTTGTCGAGCGCGCGGCGGACGTCATGCTGAAGGAGCGACGTCCGCTCGTGATCGTCGCGCGCGAAACGCCCATGAGCCTGCCGCAGCTGAAGAACATGGTGCTCTGCGCGGAAGCTGGCGCGATGATGATGCCCGCGATGCCGGCCTTCTACCAGATGCCGAAGACGCTCGACGATCTCGCCGATTTCATGGCGGGCAAGATCCTGAGCGCGCTCGGATTCGATCAGACGCTGTACCCGAAATGGAAAGGCTAGCGGTCGTCGAGTTACTGCACGCGCAGGATTGGTGCGCTCATCGTCGCGGCGGCTCCAGTGGAGGGATCGTGATCCGGTTCCGTGTTGCCCCGCGGCCGCGAGTACGCGATTCCGGCGTGGTACAACTCTGCCGCGGACAGTTCGCCCGGCGGGCAATCCCCCGCGATGAAGGGATACATCAAGCTTCTCCTATCGCCAACGTGGAAGAATCCCATGGCGTGACCGACTTCATGCATCGTGACGGCGCCCGGGATCTTATTGCTGCCGCACGAGCACACGTCGTCGTTGAGCGTGATCGAGCCGGGGTTCGCGCCGACGTTGGCGAAGCCGCAAATACGGTCCTCGTGCGGGTCACGCTTGATGTCGACGTTGATCCAGTCCTGCGCCGCTGGGCGCGGGTCGGTGCCGGTTTCGATCGCCGACGCCGCCATGCGGCCGCCGCTCCACAACGGGACCGCGCGGTGCAGCGCAGCGAGCACGCTCACGAGGACCTCGGGTTCGATTGCGCGGCCGTTCTGGTCCACTGTCCTGACATAGAAACTTGGCGCGTTGGTCCAGCGGAGGACCGGCCAGGGAGCGCCAGGTTGGTCGTACCTTCCGCGCACGAGCTGCCCATAGAAATCGGCGGAGAAGGGCGCCGCGTTGCGAATCAGGTCCAGCATGACATTGTCTCGTGGACCTCGCTGCCATGTGATCCAGACGTCGTGGGACAGAAAGCCTAAATTGGAAATGGTGACCGGATATGGTGTTGACGGCGGGTTCGCGTTGTCGCCGAGTTGATAGTTGCCATCGCCATCGGCGGTGACCGCGGCGAGCGACCAGCCCGGCGTCAGCGTCGCGCCACTCACAGTCTGCTGCGTACCCGTGGCAATCACCTGCCCGGCAACCGACCAGGTGTTCGTCGGCGTCGTCGGTGTCGTCGGAGCTGTAGGCGTGGTCGGCGTCGTGGGCGTCGTGTTCGAACGGCTGCCGCCACCGCCACCACACGCCGACAATGCGACCAGCGTCACCGCACACAAGTGCGCGCGGCACCGACCGATAAGCTGAGACATGGAGGAACAATAGTAGCATCTTTGCGGGATCAATGACTGCGCCGCCCGACAAATCTCCCGAGCGGATCGCGTCGATGTTCGACGCGATCGCCGCCCGTTACGACTTCCTGAATCACTTCCTCAGCGTCGGACTCGATAGGCGCTGGCGCACGCGTGCCATCGCCGATCTGCATCTGCCGACGAAGGCGCGGGTCCTCGACCTGTGCACCGGGACGGCGGATCTGGCGATTGAGGCCACGACGGCCGCTCAGGGCATCCGCGTCGTGGGGATTGACTTCGCCGGAGTGATGCTCCACTACGCGCTGGAGAAGCTGCGAGCACGCCGTCTCGATGACGTCGTCGCGCTCGTGCGTGGAGACGCGACGCGCATTCCGGTGCGCGATCAGTGGGCCGATGCCGCGACGATCGGGTTCGGCATTCGAAACGTCGCGCAGCCGGAAGCGGCGCTGCGCGAGCTCGCGCGCGTGCTGAAACCTGGCGGCCGCCTCGGCATCCTCGAATTCGGCGAGCCATGCATTCCTGGAATTCGCGGAATGTACAACGTGTATTTCCGCGCCGTGCTGCCCAGGCTCGGCCGTCTGGTGTCGAAGCACCAGAGCGCGTATTCCTACCTGCCGGCATCGGTCGGCACCTTTCCTCCGCCTCAGGAGTTCGCAGCCACGATTTCTTCGCACGGCTTTTCAGACGTCAAGGCCGTCTCTCTGACGTTGGGCATCGTCTATCTGTATACGGCGACGCGCAGCTGAGCGGCGACGCCTGCTATAATCAAACGTAAGTTCCTGATGTACTTCGACTTTGAGGATCTCCGGCCGGAGACTCCTACGCTGGACCAACCGATCTCCAGACGGGAGGCGGTGCTCGTCACGATCATCCTCCACCTCGCGGCCGTGATCCTTCTCCTCGTCTGGCCGAACCTGCCGTTCGTGAAGGCCATGTACGCGCGACAGGAGCAGGCGCTCGAAGAGCAGCGACGTCGCGAGCTCGAGGACCTGAAGAGCCGCGCGCAATTCGTGTTCGTCGAGCCGAAAGTCGACCTCGAAGCGAAGACAGCTCCCAACATCGCGGATTTCTCCGACAAGAACAGACGCGCGCAGACGCTCGAACGTGCGCGGGAGCCGAAGAACGACGAGCCGTTCTCGCGGGGGAACACCCCCGAGAAGGTCATCACGGATGCGAACCCGGGACCGAAGCAGCCAGCGGAGCCGCCGACCGCGTCGCGCGGCGATCAAGGCGCCAGCGCGTCGCCCGGCAATCCCGATGCGCTCACCTTGCCGAATTCTCCCGTCGCGACGATCGCGCGCAACGATCCCGATCGCAATAATCCTGCGCGGGGTCCCGCCGTCGGCGTGCTGAGCGACGCGATCCGCAACGTGCAGCGTTACGCGAAAGGGGATTCGCTGCAGAACGTGCAGGGGAACGGCGATTTCGGACCGTCGATCCAGTTCGATACGAAAGGGGTTGACTTCGGGCCGTGGCTGCGCCGCTTCGTCGCGCAGATTCGCCGCAACTGGTTCCTGCCTTACGCGGTGATGTCCCTGCACGGTCACGTCGTGCTCACGTTCAACGTGCACCGCGACGGCAGCATCACCGACCTCCAGGTCTTGAGGCCCTCGACGATCGACGCCTTCACGACGTCGGCGTTCAGCGCCATCAAGTCGTCGAACCCGACCATGCCGTTGCCGCCGGAGTATCCGGACGACCGGGCCTTCTTCACGGTCACGTTCTACTTCAACGAGAACCCTGCCGGCGGGTCGCAGTGAAGATGCCGTCACGCGCGCAGCAGGTCGGCCTGTTTCTCGTGCTGACGGCGCTCGCCCTGTACGTCTTCGCGGACGTTGCCTGGCGGTGAGCGCGCGGCCGCGCCTCGTGGCCATCGTCGGCCCGACCGCGACGGGGAAGAGCGCGCTCGGGATCGCACTCGCGGAGCGCTTCGCCGGCGAAATCGTCAGTTGCGATTCGACGGCGGTCTATCGCGGCTTCGATATCGGCACCGACAAGGTCCCGCCGCCCGAGCAGCGCGGCATTCCCCATCACATGATCGACGTCGTGGACCCGACCGAGGAGTACTCCGCGGCGCGCTATGCGCGCGAGGCGTCCATGGTGATTCGGGAGATCACGCGTCGTGCCAGGCTGCCGATTCTCGTCGGCGGCACCGGATTCTATTACCGTGCGCTGACTCGCGGCTTGTTCGACGGGCCCGGCCGCGACGAGGCGCTGCGGCGCAGGCTCGAGCAGGTCGCTCAGAAACGCGGTCAGGAGTGCCTACACCGATGGCTCGCGGCCGTCGATCCCGCGTCTGCTGCGCGTATCCAGGTGCGTGACGTCAAACGTCTGGTACGCGCGCTCGAAGTCTGGCTGGTGACGGGCCGGCCCCTCACGGACCACTTCGCCGAGACGGCATCTCCGCTGCCGGAGTACGACGTTGTGTCCATTGCGTTACGCATTCCGCGTGAAGAAACCGCCGAGCGCGTGGCCCGGCGCGTCGACGCGCAGTTCGATCAGGGGCTCCTCGACGAGATGCGCGCGATCCTCGCGCGCGGCGTCCCCGAAACGGCGCTCCCGTTTACCGGACTCGTGTACAAACAGGCGCTCGAGCACCTTCACGGCATCCGCGGCGAGCGCGAGACGCGTGAGCTGATCGTGCGCGAGAACCGCCGCTACGCGCGGCGTCAGTTGATCTGGTTCAGAAAAGAGCCTAACCTACGCTGGATTCACGCGGCAGGCGAGCTCACGGATACGCAAAGCGAGGTCGCACGCCTGCTCGTCACGGCGTTTCAACGGTAGCGCGGATCCTCCGACGTCTTCGATTCTTCGACGCCTTCGATTCCTCGACGCCTTCGATTCTCGTGCTTCCCAATCGCGTCATCCTCATCGTGCTCGACAGCGTTGGCGTCGGCGAGCTGCCCGACGCCGATGCGTACGGCGATCGCGGAAGCGACACGCTCGGCAACATTTCACGTCTGGTCCCGCTGCAGCTGCCGTTGCTGCGATCGCTGGGGCTGCCGCGCGTTGCGCGTGTGCATGGCATGCCTCCTATCGACCATCCTTTGGGAGCATTCGGGCGCATGGCGGAACAATCCGCGGGCAAGGACTCCGTCACCGGGCATTGGGAGATCGCGGGCATCGTGGTGCCGAAGGCGTTCCCGACATTTCCGAACGGCTTCCCGCGCGAGCTGCTCGAGACGTTCGAAGCACGCATCGGGCGCCCTACGATTGGCAACAAGGCTGCGTCGGGCACCGTGATCATCGACGAGCTCGGGCCCGAGCACATGCGCACGGGTTATCCGATCGTGTACACCTCCGCAGACAGCGTGTTCCAGATTGCGGCACACGAGGAAATCATCCCTATCCGAGAGCTGTATCGCATCTGCGAGATAGCGTACGAGCTGGCGGGGGAGGGCATGGGGATCGGCCGCGTCATCGCGCGGCCGTTCGTCGGCGAGCCGGGACACTTCACGCGCACGGCCAACCGTCACGATTACGCGCTGCCCCCATCCGGAACGACACTGCTCGATGCGCTGAAGTCGGCGGGACACGCCGTGTTCGCGGTCGGAAAGATCGAGGACCTCTTCGCGGGGCGAGGGATCACTCGAGCGGTGCACACCAGGAATGACGATCACGGCATGGACGAGATCGAACAGGCGATGCGCGCGATGCCCGGCGGCCTGATTTTCGCGAATCTGGTGGACTTCGACTCGCAGTTCGGACACCGCAACGATCCGGCAGGGTATGCCGCGAATCTCGAGCGATTCGATGCGCGTCTCGCACGGCTGCTCCCGACGCTTTGCGAGCGCGATCTGCTCGTCATCACCGCCGACCACGGCAACGATCCAACGACCCCGAGCACCGATCACGCGCGCGAGTACGTGCCGCTGCTCCTCACGGGACGCTGCGTGAGGCCGGGTGCGGACGTCGGCACCCGCGCCACCTTCGCGGATCTGGGACAGACGATCGCCGAGATCTTCGACGTCGGCCCCCTCGCGCACGGCACGAGCTTTCTACGGGATATCCTTAAGTAATGCTGCCGTCGATCCGAGATCAGCTCGAACAACGCGAGTTCGAGATCCTGGTGCCACAAGCCGCGAAGAGCGCGGCCACCAAAGGACGCTTGAGAACGGAGCGCGAGGATCCCATCCGCCCGGCTTTTCAGCGAGATCGCGACCGCGTGATCCATTGCAAGGCGTTCCGCCGGTTGAAGCACAAGACGCAGGTGTTCTTCGCGCCGACGGGCGATCACTACCGCACGCGCCTAACGCACACGCTCGAAGTGTCGCAGATCGCGCGCAGCATTGCGAAGGTGCTCCGGCTCAACGAGGAGCTCACCGAGGCGATCGCGCTCGGCCACGACCTCGGGCACACGCCGTTCGGCCACGCCGGCGAACGTGTGCTCCAGTCGCTCGTGCCCGGAGGGTTCGAGCACTACGAGCAGAGCCTCCGCATCGTTGATCTGCTCGAAAACGACGGCCAGGGCTTGAACCTGACGTGGGAAGTGCGCGACGGCATCGCGCGGCATTCGAAAGGCAAGCACGGTGTCCCCGTTGGCGCGGATCCCGAACATCGCGCGAGCACGGTCGAAGCACGATATCGATGATGCGGTAAGGGCGGGGCTGCTGCGCCCGGAGGACCTTCCGCGCGAGCGCACCGACGTGCTCGGCAAGACATCATCAGAGCGCATCGGCACCATGGTGACCGATGTCGTGATGCGCACGATCGAAGGCGGCCTCTCGGAGGTGCGCATGAGCGACGACGTGCTCCAGGCGACGGTGGGCTTGCGCGGCTTTCTCTTCGACGCTGTGTACGAGAACGATATTGCGACGGCGGAGTTCAAAAAGGCGGCCGGCATTCTCGGCGGCTTGTGGGACAAGGTGCGCGAGCGGCCTATCGAATTCCTGGATCGCAAGGTGCTCGAGGACGAAGGGCTCGATGCCGCCGCCCGCGACTTTGTTGCCGGGATGACGGACCGCTATGCCGTCAACTTGTATGAGCAGCTGTTCATCCCGAAGCCCTGGGTCTCCGTGAATCCGTGATCCGGAATCAGCCGGGTCTCGAACAGGCTGCTGAAGAAGGCAGCCTTGCGGGATTTGGTGATTTCTGGATTGGGTAATTTGGTGACTGTGCTTCGCACGCGCTCCCGCGCGTGCGTCTAAGAGACCCGCCGGAGAGTGTAGGGCGGCTTTAGAAAGACCCGGACTACATGAACCAAGAAGTTGTAGGGCGGGTCTTCAGACTCGCCGCGACGGATCCCTAATCGCGCATCCCGAATCGTGGGATTCGGCGGACGCCCAGCCACGCCAGTCCGGCAACGCCGAGCCACACCATCAGCGCCGGCCCTGCGCGAAGCCCCAGCAGCAGCGCGCCGATCACGCTGTCCAGCGCGGCCTTGACGCCGTCCGCAAACGCGACTCGGAGGCGGCTTGCGATGGAGAGCGGTCCTTCCAATCCTGCTTTGCGTTCTTCTTTGATATCGATCGTCACCGCGGCGTACGTGACGCGGCGGCCGATATTCGTCCGCTCGGCATCGAGCCGCTCGATATCGAGACGGACACGCGTAATTTCGCGCTCGACCTCGAGCACATCGGACAGCCGTCCGGTCTTCTCACGCAGGATTTCGGCCAACCGCCGTTCTGTCGCGCGCGCGTTGGCGAGCCGCGCGTCGAGATCGATCACCTGATCCGTGATGTCGTCGGAATGTTGCGCGTCCTCCACGACCTGTCCAAGCTGTCGCAGCCCGGCGAGCGCCTCGTTGAGTCGCGCACCGGGAACGCGGACCGTGCCGTGGAGCGATCGTGCCATGCCCTCGGTGCTGATCACGGTCAACTGATCGACAAAGCCACCCAGATCGCCAACGATCCGTTCGACCGCGGATCTCATGGAAGCAAAATCGCGCGTAACAAGACTCAGGCTGGCCGTACGAATCAGCATCGGACGCTGGCGTTCAGCCAGAGCTTCTCCGGGGCCCGCGACGGCCTGGGGCTGGCTGTCTCGTACGCGTCGACGCGCGGCGTTCGGCTCAGCTTCTAACGCGACGGACCGTCCCTGCGCGCCGCCGAGAAAGGGCGTCGCCGCAGGTGCAGATGTCTGGCTCAAGCGCACCGCTATTGGCGCAAACACGACAGCCACCAGCACCATCGCGGCAGCGGTGGCGATTGCGACGTGCCATGGACGCGAGAACCACGACAAGGTCTTGGTCTCGGTCGCGACGCGCGTCGGGCGTGCGCGGAGCGTCGGCGGCGGGTCCTCCACTTCCCACACCGCAGTTTCGCGCGAGACGCTCCGAAGTTCAGCGACGACATTTCGACACGCGTCGCACGCGGCGATGTGCGCTTCGATGCGGTCCGCGTCGCCCCGCCCGGCTTCACCGTCGAAATACGCCATCAACTCTTCGGGCGTTGGGGAATGGTCAGTGGCCGCCATGTCCTGTCCTCACCACGGTCGGTGTATGCGCTTGCAACGCGTCTCTGAGGGCCATCCGCGCGCGAAACAGCTGTGAGCGGACCGTGTTCACCGGCGTTTTGCGCACCGCCGCGATCTCCTCGTACGTGAGCTGCTCGTATTCGCGCAGCATCAGCACCTCACGGTCGCTTGCGCTGAGTTGTCCCAGCGCCTGACGGACCCATAGACCAGTGTCCTGATCCTCAGCGGGTTGCGCGGGAAGCTCATCGTCCAGCGCATCGGCCACACTATGCGCGGCCTTGCGGCGATCGGCGAGAAGGACGTTATAAGCAATGCCGAAAAGAAACGCGCGAAACGCTCCGCACGTTTCATACCGCGCGGCAGCTTTGAGCACCGCGACGAATGTGTCCTGCGAGAGTTCTTCGGCCCGTCCCGCATCGGCTGTGCGCCGCCGGAAGAATCGCCAGATGGCGGCACGGTATCGGTCGAACAGCAGCTCGAACGCTGTTTCGGAACCGTCCCGAACCTGGCCCATCAGCTCGTCATCGCTGGTCACGTGGATGCCCGTCACAAGGGTAATGTCCCCAGCGGCCAAAAAGTTGCAGCCTTGGCCTACGCGGCTTCGGCGCGGCAAGCCGAGCTCGGACCTCGGACCTCGGACCTCGGACCTCGGACCTCGGTTTGAATGCTTTTCAAGGTATAATGACGGGTTCCCGCTGAGCCGGGAGGACCATCCCGTGTTGATGCAATACGATCTCGCGCAGCTCGGCCGCCACGGTCGAGCAGAGGAGCACCTAGACCGTACCTTCGACGCTTCGGCATTCGGCACGCCGGGAGAGCCCGAGGAGTATCGGGTAGCGGCCCCCGTCCATTTGCTGCTCGACATCTACAAGGAACGCGATGCGTTGAAAGTGACTGGCCGCGTCGAAACGCGGCTCGGGCTGGAATGCGGCCGCTGTCTCGAGCCGTTCGAGATCCCGATCGGTAGCGCATTCGAGCTGCATTACGTGCCGCAGACCGACAACAGCGGCGAGGGGGAGCGTCAGATCGACGAGGACGATCTCACGACAGCGTTTTACCGCGACAACACGCTCGACCTCGGCGAGTTGATGCGTGAACAGTTCCAGCTCGCGCTGCCGATGAAACCGCTCTGCGCCGACGACTGCAAAGGGCTCTGCGCCGATTGCGGGGCGAACCTGAACACGACCACCTGCGGGTGCACGCCGAAGTGGGAAGATCCCCGCCTGGTTGCGCTCAAGACTTTGCTGAACCGAGACAAGGAGATTTCGTAGTCATGCCGAATCCCAAGCGCCGACACTCGAAGACGCGGACCGCAAAGCGCCGCACGCACGACGCGCTGAAGGCGGTGGGCCGCGGCGAGTGCCCGCAGTGCCACGAGGCGAAGCTGCCGCACCAGGTCTGCTCGAACTGCGGCTACTACCGTGGCCGCCAGGTGAAAGCGATCGACGAGGCATAAAGCAGCGCTCCGAGGATGCGTATCGCCATCGACGCCTCGGGCGGCGATCTGGGGCTGTCCGTCATTGTCGACGGAGCTCTGGCTGCGGCCCGGCACCTGCAGGTCGGCCTCCTGCTCGTCGGCGCCCGGAATGCCATCGAAGCCGAACTGTCGCGGCACCCGGCGGCACGGGGCCTCGATGTGCAGATTCTCGACGCCCCCGAACGGATTGAAATGGCGGAGTCGGCCGCGTCCGCGCTGCGGCGAAAGCCCCGCGCCTCGATCCGCATCGCCGCCGACGCCGTGCGGGACGGCCGCGCGCACGCGCTGTTCAGCGCCGGGCACACCGGCGCGTCCGTAGTGGCGGCGCACGGCGCATTCGGTTCCCTTCCTGGGGTCGATCGTCCCGCGCTCGCGACCATCATTCCAACGCGTCAATCGCCTGCAGTGCTCCTCGACTCAGGTGCGACAGTCGGCTGCAGGCCGCAGCACCTCGTGCAGTTCGCCGTGATGGGATCCGCTTACGCGCGTGTCGCGCTCGAGAAGGAGAAGCCTCGCGTGGCGCTGCTCTCGATTGGTGAAGAAGAAACAAAGGGAAACGATCTCACGCGCGAGGCGCACCAGCTCCTGAAAGAAGCGCCGGTCCATTTCATTGGCAACGTCGAAGGGCGCGACGTTTACGCCGGGGAAGCCGAGGTGATCGTCTGCGACGGTTTCACCGGCAACGTGCTGCTGAAGATGAGCGAAGGGCTCGTGGAAACGATCGAATCGCTGCTGCACGACGAGCTCGCCGCCACGTTCGGCGGTCGCGTCGGCTACGCGCTCTCGCGGCAGGCGTTCCGGCGCTTCCGGCGCCGCGTCGATCATTCCGAGTACGGTGGCGCTCCCATCCTCGGCCTCAACGGACTCTGCATCATCGGCCACGGCCGTTCGTCAGCGAAGGCGGTGGCGAACGCCGTGACGATGGCGGCGCGCGGGGTGAAGGAAGATCTCGTCGGGCGCCTGTCGCGCGATCTCGCGCACGTCACCTCGGACCTCGGACCTCGGAGCTCGGATCTCCCATGATTGCATTCGTATTCCCCGGACAAGGCTCGCAGAAGGTCGGCATGGGGAAGGCGCTCGCCGATACGTTTGGGTTGTGCCGCGAGACGTTCGATGAGGCAGATGCCGCTCTCGGCGAGTCGCTGAGCACGCTGTGCTTTGAAGGGCCGAACGAACAGTTGATGCTGACCGAGTTCACGCAACCCGCGATTCTCGCGATGAGCACCGCCGTGCAGCGCCTCGTGCGCTCGCGTGGTATCGACGCATCGTTCGCGGCCGGCCACAGCCTCGGCGAGTATTCGGCGCACGTGGCGGCCGGTACGTTATCCTTCGCGGATGCCCTTCGCACGGTGAAGCGTCGCGGCCGCTACATGCAGGAAGCGGTGCCCGTCGGCGAAGGAGCGATGGCAGCGGTGCTCGGTCTGGACGCCGCGGACGTCGCGCGCGCCTGCGCCGAGGCGGCGGAAGGACAGGTCGTGACGACCGCGAACCTGAACTCCCCAGGCCAAGTGGTGATCGCCGGGCACACGGCAGCCGTCGCGCGTGCAGGCCAGCGGGCAAGGGCGCTAGGCGCAAAGCGGGTACTGCCGCTGCCGGTGAGCGCGCCGTTCCACTGCGCCCTGATGAAGCCGGCGGAGGATCGTCTCGCGCCGGAACTGCGCGCGCTTCGCGCGCAGGATCCCGCGATCCCTGTCGTCGCGAACGTGGATGCGGAGCCGAAGCGGACGGCCGCGGAATCGATCGAGGCGCTGGTGCGGCAGATCTCTGCACCGGTTCGCTGGGAGGATGTCGTGCATCGGCTTGTCGCGGAAGGGGCGCGGACCTTCATCGAGCTCGGTCCCGGCGCGGTGCTGGCAGGATTGATCAAGAAGGTCGATCGCTCGGTCGCAGTCTACAGCGTCGAAGATCGTGCGGGACTCGAAGCGGTGGTCACGGCGGTGGGCCGCCAGCCGACTGCAGTGGACCGATCATAGCCGTCAGCGAGGAATATGATCGATCTGTCAGGACGCATCGCGCTCGTGACCGGTGCGTCGCGCGGTATCGGCCGGGCGATTTCGAAGAAGCTAGCGGCTCAGGGAGCCATCGTCGTGGCGGCGGCGCGCGCGCAGAATGCGCGCGAGACGGTCGACGAAATCATCGGCGCCGGCGGCCGCGCGGAGATCGCGTCGACGGACGTGAGCGACGCTCGGCAGATCGATGCGCTGGTTGGCGGCGTGCTCGAACGTCACGGCCGGATCGACGTGCTGGTGAACAACGCGGGCATCGCGCGCGACCAGTTGATGCTGCGGATGAAGCGCGACGACTGGGACGCCGTGATCGCGACGAACCTGACGGCGGCATTCAGCCTCACGCAGGCAGTGCTGAAACCGATGATCCGGCAAAAGGGCGGACGCATCGTGTGCATCAGCTCGGTCGTCGGCCAGGGTGGTAATGCGGGCCAGGCGAACTACGCGGCCTCGAAGGCCGGGCTCATCGGCTTCGTGAAATCCGTCGCGCAGGAAGTCGCGTCGCGCAACATCACGGTGAACGCCGTCGCGCCCGGGCTGATCGAAACCGACATGACGCGCGCGATCACCGAGAGCGTGCGCGGAGACTGGACGGCGAGGATTCCCCTGAAGCGACTCGGCACGCCGGACGATATTGCCGCGGCGGTATGTTTTCTTGCCTCGGATGAGGCGTCGTATATTACGGGGCAGGTCCTGGCCGTCAACGGCGGCATATACATGTAGGCCGGATCTTCAGATCCGGCGAGGCCAGACCTCGCAATCGAATTGGAGGCGGGCTCTCGAGAGCCGGCCATATGGAGGGCTGAATGGCCGTAGCAGACAAGGTGAAGAGCATCATCGTGGAGCAGCTCGGGGTCGACGAAGAGGAAGTGACGCCGGATGCCTCGTTCGTCGATGACCTGGGCGCCGACTCGCTCGACACCGTCGAGCTCGTGATGGCCTTCGAGGAGGAGTTCGGGATCGAAATTCCGGACGAGGACGCCGAGAAGATCACGCGCGTGAAGGAAGCGATCGAGTACATCGAGTCGCACGCGAAGACCAAGAAATAGACCGCCGCGGTAACGTCCGCCTTTTGCGGCGGACACCACAGCGGCCAGGCGCAGCGTCCGGCTGCAGCCGGACCCAGACGGAGGCGGATTGAGCAGGCGAGTGGTGGTGTCGGGCGTCGGGCTGGTGTCCCCGCTCGCCATCGGAACACAGGCGAACTGGGACGCGCTCTGCGCAGGGCGAAGCGGGATTGGACCCATTACCCGTTTCGACGCGTCGCAGCACTCGGCGCGTATCGCGGGCGAGGTCAAGGCGTTCGATCCGCTGCAGTTCGTCGACAAGAAAGACGTCAAGAAGATGGACGTCTTCATCCAGTACGCGCTCGCCGCCTCGCAATTCGCCGTCGACGATGCGCGACTCGAGGTGACGGGTGAGCGGGCCGATCGCGTCGGCGTCTACATTGCCTCCGGCATCGGCGGATTCCAGACCATCGAGCGCGAACACGAGGAACTTCTCAAAGGCGGCCCGCGGCGTATCTCTCCTTTCTTCATCCCTGCGTCCATCATCAACCTCGCAGCGGGCCAGGTCTCCATCCGGTTCAACGCGCGCGGGCCCAACCTGGCGACGTGTACCGCCTGCACCGCATCCGCGCATGCCATCGGGGAAGCGTTCGAGATCATCCGCCGCGGTGACGCCGACGTCATGATCGCGGGTGGCTCCGAGGCGGCGATCACCCCAATGGGCGTTGGCGGCTTTGCCGCGATGCGCGCCTTGTCCACGCGGAACGACGAGCCGTTGAAGGCGAGCCGGCCGTTCGACAAGGATCGTGACGGCTTCGTCATGGGCGAAGGCGCCGGGATCATCATTCTCGAGGATCTCGACAGCGCACGGCAGCGCGGCGCCTCCATCTATGCCGAGCTCGTCGGCTACGGCCTCACCTCCGACGCGTATCACCTCACCGGCCAGCCGGAAGAAGCGCACGGCGCGATCCGATCGATGTCGATGGCGCTGAAGAAGGCGGGGATAGCAACGACGAGCGTCGACTATATCAACGCGCACGGCACATCCACGCCGATCAACGATCCGACGGAAACGCTGGGCGTGAAGTCGCTTTTCGGGGACCATGCGTACAAGCTCGCGATGTCGTCGACCAAGTCGATGACGGGCCACCTGCTGGGCGCCGCCGGTGGCCTCGAGGCGGGGATCACCGCGCTTGCGATCAAGCACCAGATTGCCCCTCCCACGGTCAACCTCGATGTGCCGGATCCCGCATGCGACCTCGACTACGTGCCGCACAAAGCCCGCCCGATGGCGATCCGCTACGCGCTGTCGAACTCGTTCGGCTTCGGTGGGACGAACGGCACGTTGTTGTTGAAGAGATACGAGGAATAGCCTCCAGCTGGGAGCTGGAAGCTGGGAGCTGGAAGCTGATAGCTGGAAGCTGATAGCTGATGAAAATTGCCGTTTGCATCAAACAGGTCGTCACGCGCGAGTGGCAGCTGCGCGTGAACGAGAGCAAGACCTGGATTCGCGACCAGGATGCCAGCTTTGAGCTGAACGAACCGGACGCCTACGCCCTCGAGGAAGCGCTGCGTCTCAAGGAGAAGCACGAAGGCGAGGTCATCGTGTGCTCCGCCGGGCCGGCGCGCGCGGCGCAGGTGATCCGCGAGGCGCTGGCGCGCGGCGCGGATCGGGCGATTCACGTCGAGTCCGACACGCTGGCGACTGCGGACGCGAACACGATAGCCGATGCGCTCGCCGCTGCGATCAGGGACGAGCAGGTCGACCTGGTGTTGACGGGACTGCAATCCGACGATCAGGGATTTGGCCAGGTCGGCGTCGTGCTCGCCGAGAAGCTCGGCATGCCGCACGCGACGATCATCATGGAAGTGCACGCGTCAGAAGCCGGCCTTCGCGTCAAGCGTGAGCTCGAAGGCGGCTGGTTCCAATGGGTCACGGTGCCGCTGCCTGCGCTCTTGACGATCCAGAGCGGCATCAATCAGCTCCGCTACGCGACCCTCAAGGGCATCATGGCGGCCAAGAAGAAAGAGATTAAGAAAGTGACGGCCGGTGCGGCGCCGCAGCCGATGCACCGGATCGCCAGCGTGTATTTCCCCGAAAAGGGAAAGAAGACGCACATGATTTCCGGAAGTGCCGCCGACGCGGCGAAGGATCTCGTGAAGCGCCTGCGCGAGGAAGCGAGGGCGCTGTGATTCTGGTCGTCGCGGAGCAGCGGGGCGGCATGCTGAATCGCGCCACGTGGGAAGCCATCGCCGCCGCACAGCATGCGGGGTCGCCGGTGAAGGTCGCGGTGCTGGGCGCCGCGGTCGACGCGGTCGCCGCCGAGCTCGGTGCGGCCGACGTCAGCGAGGTCATCGCCGTAAACGATCCCGCGTTGAAGGACTACACGGCCGACGGGTTCGTCCAGGCGCTCCATGCGCTCATCAGTACCGAAAAGCCGGATCGCATCTTCTTCCCGCACACCTATCAGACCCGCGACTTCGCGCCGGCGCTCGCGGCCCGGCTTCAGCGCCCGCTTGTCACGGATGTCGTCGCCGTGAAGGAAAGCGCCTACGTGCGCCCGGTCTTCCAGGGGAAGCTGCAGGCCGACGTTACGATCGACGGTCCTCGGCCGCACCTGGTCACATTTCAGATCGGCGCATTCCGCGCGGATGCGATGAAGAAGGGCACCGCTGCCGCAAGAGTGCGCACGGCGTCGGTGTCGATCGACCCGTCAAAGATCCGCCAGAAGCCCGAGGCGCCGTTCAAAGAGGCGAAGCAGGCCGTGGATCTCTCGCAGGCCGAGCGCATCGTCTCGGTCGGGCGTGGCATCAAGGGACAGGAACACCTGCAGCTCGCCCGGCAACTCGCACAGGCGATGGGGGCCGAGCTCGCGGCATCGCGCCCGATCTGCGATGCGGGATGGCTGCCGATGGATCGCCAGATCGGCAGCTCCGGACAGACCGTCGCGCCGAAGCTCTACGTCGCGCTCGGCATCTCGGGCGCGATTCAGCACCTGGTCGGGATGAAAGGCGCGCGCACGATCGTGGCAATCAACAAGGATCCCGAAGCGCCAATCTTCGAAATCGCCGATTACGGGATCGCGGGGGACCTGTTCGAACTGGTACCCGCGATGATCGCGGAATTGAACAAGTAGCGTGGCCGAACGCGAGACGTTGGCAGTTGACATTCTGATCGTCGGCGGCGGTCCGGCCGGCATGTCCGCGGCGCTGCGCCTCGCGCAGCTGCAGAAAGAGAAGAGAGGGGAGCCGCTCGCGATCGCCGTGCTCGAGAAGGCGCGTGAAGCGGGGACGCACATGCTCTCCGGCGCCGTGCTCGACCCTTCCGCGCTTCGCGATCTCGTTCCGGATTTCAAGGCCAAGGATGCGCCGCTCGCCTCCGAGGTGCATGAGGACACCGTTTACTTCCTCACGCGCACCGGCAAGTTCAAGTTTCCGATCACGCCGCCGCCGCTGCACAACCACGGCAACTACATCATCTCGCTGAACCGCTTCGTGAAATGGCTGGGCGGTCTCGTCGAAGCGGAGGGAATCGACGTCTTTACCGGGTTTGCCGCCTCCGAGCTGCTGTTCGACCCTTCGACACGCTCAGGGCAGGGCCGCGCGCTCGTGGGCGTGCGCACCGGGGATCGCGGCATCGGCAAGCACGGCGAGAAGAAGTCAACGTTCGAGCCGGGCGTCGACATCCGCGCGAAGGTGACGATCCTCGCAGACGGCGTGCGCGGCAACCTGACGAAGTCGCTCGTGCGGCAGCTCGGCCTCGACGAAGGGCGCAGCCCGCAGCTCTATGCGATCGGCATCAAGGAGCTGTGGGAAGTCCCGAAGGATCGCGTGCGGGCGGGACGCGTCATCCACACGATGGGTTACCCGCTGAAGATGGACGAGTTCGGCGGAGGGTTCATCTACGCGATGCCGGACGGCGCGCTGTCGGTTGGCTTCGTCTCGGGCCTCGACTATCGCGACCCGATGTTCGACCCGCACACCGCCTTTCAACACTTCAAGCGTCACCCTGTCGTGGCGCCGCTCCTCCAGGGTGGCCAGATGGTGCGCTACGGCGCGAAAGCGTTGCCCGAAGGTGGCTGGCACACCATTCCGCGCGTGTATGCGGACGGGGTCCTCATCGCCGGAGATGCCGCCGGGTTCCTGAATTCGATGCGATTGAAAGGTGTGCATCTCGCTATGCGCACCGGCATGCTCGCCGCTGACACGGCGTTCGAAGCGGTCCGCGCCGGCGATGTGTCCGCCTCGAAACTGAAGTCATACGAGCAACGCATCGAGGCGAGCGCGGTGCGACGCGAGCTGTACCCTGTCCGCAACGTGCACCAGAGCTTCAGCTATGGCCTGCTTGCCGGCGTTGCGTACTCGGGGCTCTCGCTCGTCACCGGCGGCTGGTGGTTCAAGGATCCGATGCCCGCCCATGCGGGTTACGCGCGGATGGCGAGGCTCGCCGAGTATTACAAGGACACGCCGCCCGATCCCGATGCGACCGTCAACCCGGAACGTTCATTACTCGAGCACCCGCCACGCGGAGGACCAGCCGTCGCACCTGATCGTCCACGACGCGGAGGTCTGCCGCACCCGCTGCCGCGAGGAGTACGGCAATCCCTGCGTCCGTTTCTGCCCGGCGAACGTCTACGAGATGGTCGACATGGGCGACGGAACATCGCGAAAAAAGTTGCAGATCAACGCGTCGAACTGCGTCCACTGCAAAACGTGCGACATCATGGACCCGTACCAGATCATCGACTGGGTGCCGCCGGAAGGGGGCGGGGGACCCCAGTACGAAGGCATGTGATTTGGTGATCTGTTGAATTGGTGATTTGGTGATTTGGTGATCGCCGAGTCGCGTCTCACACCGCACCAATACCGCAAGGCGGCCGCGATCGCCAGATTTGGCTATCCGGTCCTTGCGGCGCTCGGCGCGACGCTCCAATGGCGGGTCGACGGGCTTCAGCATTATGACGCGATCATTGCTTCCGGCCGCCAGCCGATCTTTGCGTTCTGGCACGGACGCATCCTGGCCGCCACGCTCTTCTGGCGCAACCGCGGCATCGTCGTCATCACGAGCGAGAACTTCGACGGCGAGTGGATCGCGCGCATCATCGAACGGTTCGGCTACGCCACGTCGCGCGGATCGTCGTCGCGCGGCGGCGTCCGCGCGCTGGTGCAGTTGAAGCGCGACCTCGCCTCGGGCAAGTGCGCGGCGTTCACGATCGATGGCCCGAGGGGACCCGCGCGTGTCGCGCAGCCCGGCGCGGTGTGGCTCGCGGGCGCGACCGGCAATCCGCTCCTGCCATTCCACATCGAATCGTCGCGCTTCTGGACCGCCGGGAGCTGGGATCGCACGCAGGTGCCGAAGCCGTTCAGCGTAGCGGCGATTGCGATCGGTGCGCCCATTGAAGTGCCGGACACCGCCGAGGCTACGATCGAAAGCAAATGCAGCGAGCTCGCGTCATCGCTCGAGGGACTCGAGCGCCGCGCAGCAGATCTCACGGCGCGGAACCCTAAACCCTGAACCCTGAACCCTGAACCCTGAACCGTGAACCGTGAACCCTGAACCCTGAACCCTGAACCGTGAACCGTGAACCGTGAACCGTGAACCGTGAACCATGCTGCTGATTTTCTCCCCCCGATTCGAGGAACACACGACGCCACCGGGGCACCCCGAGCGGCCAGAGCGGGCGCGCGTGTTTGCGAACGTGGTGGCACGATGGCAAGACAAGGGATTGGAGGTCGTCGAGCCGCGTGCGGCGACGCGCGATGAGCTCGCGCGCGTTCACGACGTCGCGTACGTGGACGGCATCGCGGCGACGGCGGGTCGCGCTGTCATGCTCGACCCCGACACGTTCACGTCGCCGGAATCTCATGAAATTGCGCTGCTGGCCGCCGGCGCGGCTGTGCAGGCGATGGAGCATGCACTCGATCGCCGGGAACCGGCGTTCGCGCTCGTCCGGCCTCCAGGTCACCATGCGGAGCAGACGCGCGCGATGGGGTTCTGCCTCTTCAACAACATCGCGGTTGCCGCGGCCGCCGCGGTCGCGCGCGGCCTCTCGCGCGTGGCGATTGTCGATATCGACGTCCATCACGGCAACGGCACGCAGTGGATGTTCTACGACGATCCCCGCGTCCTGTATGTGTCGACGCATCAGTTTCCGTTCTATCCCGGTACCGGCGCGGCCGACGAAGTGGGCAGGGGCCCCGGCAAGGGCTACACGATGAACGTGCCGCTCGCGGCGGGCGCGATCGACGCGGTGTACGACATGGCTTACAAGACCATCGTCGCCAGGCTCGACGAGTACGCGCCGGAGCTGCTCCTCGTCTCCGCGGGCTACGACGCGCATGCCGACGATCCGCTTGCATCGATGCGCGTCAGCACGGACGGCTACGGGATGATCGTTCGTCATCTCAAGGGCGTTGCCGATCGACACTGCCCGATCGCGCTCGTCACCGAAGGGGGCTACGACCTCGACGCGCTCGCTCAGTGCCTCGACGTCACGATCGCGCTTTTCTGACGCTATAATTTATGGATCGTGCCCGAGTACAAACCGCAGACTATCGAGCAGAAGTGGCAGGAGCGATGGCGCGCCGAGCGCGCCTTCGAGGTGACGGAAGAATCCTCGAAGCCGAAGTTCTATTGCCTCGAGATGTTCGCGTATCCATCGGGGCACGCGCACGTCGGTCATGTGCGCAATTACATGATCGGGGATGTCGTCGCACGTCTGAAGCGGATGCGCGGGTTCAACGTGCTGCACCCGTTCGGATGGGATGCCTTCGGGCTGCCCGCCGAGAACGCCGCGATCAAGAACGGCACGCACCCCGAAACGTGGACGCTCGACAACATCGCGCACATGAAAGGGCAACTCCAGCGCCTGGGCATCAGCTACGCCTGGGAACGCGAGATCGCGACGTGCCTGCCGGATTACTACAAATGGAACCAGTGGATCTTCCTGAAGATGCTGGAGCGCGATCTCGCGTACCGCAAGCGATCCAGCGTCAACTGGTGCCCGAGCTGCAACACGGTACTGGCGAACGAACAGGTCGTGAACGGCGGGTGCTGGCGGTGTGGAACGCCGGTTATCACGCGTGAGCTGGAGCAGTGGTTCTTCCGCATCACGCATTACGCGGACGAACTCCTCGACGGCATGGCGCAGCTCGGTGAGTGGCCCGACAAGGTCCTCACCATGCAGAGCAACTGGGTGGGACGGTCAGAGGGCGCTCGCGTGAAATTTGCGCTCGAGAAGAGCGGGGCGCGGGGCGCGAAGAGCGAGACGCGGGGCGCGAAGAGCGGGACGCAGGACGCGGAACGGCTCCGGATTCTGGATTGCGCACCCCGGATCCCGCATCCCGCACCCCGAATCACGACGGGATCGAAGTATTCACCACCCGCATCGACACCATCTACGGCGCCAACTTCATCGTCCTGGCGCCGGAGCATCCGCTCGTTCGCGAGTTCGCGGACACATCGCCGGATCCGGCCGCGTTCCGCGCCAGCGTGCAGAAGTTCACCGCGCAGGATCGCTCCGCTCGCATGACGGGTGAGGTCGAGAAAGAAGGGTTCGATACGGGCCGCCGCGCGATCAATCCGTTCACGGGACAGCCCGTTCCGATTTGGGTCGCGAACTTCGTCCTCATCGAGTACGGCACCGGCGCGGTGATGGGCGTGCCCG
>QHWT01000065.1:0-3430 GCA_003222675.1 Acidobacteriota bacterium
CGTGGCGGCGGCGGCGCACGCTGAACCCGGCGCCGATTGAACCCGTGTTCATCGAGAACCCGATCGTCGCACGACTCGTCGACGGACGGTATCTGGTCGTCTACGATGCGACGAGAGATCCGGATGCGATCGGCTACAGCATCTCCGAAGACGGTATTCACTGGCCCGCGGGACGGTCCCTGGTGCTGCAGCCGAAGGCGGGCACGTGGTCACCGGAGATCCGCACGCCACTCGGACTCATCGATGAACACGACGGCACGTTTACCATCTTCTACACGGGATTCGAGCAGGCGCCGGACTGGACGCGACTGATGCAGTCGCAGCCGGTGAACACGTTCGCGATCGGCTTCGCGCGCGTGAAGCTCGTCACCGGGCGGTAAGGACACCCGCGAGGAGGAACACCAGCGCCGCGTTCCAGTTGATCGCAATCTCGTTGGTCGCGTACGACGCCTGCTCGTCCAGATACATGCGCGCTGGTGGAAGATCCGGCAGCTTCGCCATGACGGGATCCTGGCGGCGCGCGTTTGGTCCGCCGGACAGCAAGCCAGGCCAGGGCTCGTCTTTCGCATCCGCGGCGCTCGGCCGGTGATGCGGGTGACGGAACGGATGCGCACCGACCTGCGTGAGCCAGGAAAGCGAGAACGCGTTGCGGCCGAGCAGGTAATGCAGGTTTTCGATTGCGGTGGCGACGTACCGTGGGTCCGGATGAAGCGCGTTCGCGATCAATAGCTGCACGCCGTAGTTCGCCGCAACGCCATTCGAGCCCCATACGTAATCCGCAGCCGTCATCGTCGTCCGATAACCGCTGCGCGCGGCGCGCTCCACGATCGCGTCCGCCGCGGCGCGAGAACGATCTCGAATGAACATCGCCGCGCGCGCGTCCGTCTGCCGGCCCAGCGCGTACGACCAGAGGGCCATCGGCCCCACGTTACTCCACGACTGCGGCCCGGCCGGGCGGATCGTATCGAGCGATTCCCCATAGTGCGCGAGAAAGTACTGGTGAAAGAGTGCCTCCCCGGTCGTGCGCCAGAGTTCCGCGGCTGCCCACAGCAATTCGTCGCTGCAGCTGCGATCGCCGTAGGCGCCCGTCGCGACGCCCCCGGGATTCTCAAACACGACGGACGGATGCGCCGCGACCCAGGTCCAGGCGAGGCGTGCAGCCTCTAACACGCGGTCCGAATACGCGCGGTCGAAAGGCCGATAGGCGCGCGCCGCAACCGCCATCGCGGCAGCAAGGTCCGCCGTCGCGCAGGAGTTCTTGTAAGGTTCCACTCCTGTTCCGATGATGTAGCTGATCGTGGCGTCCGCTTCGGGCGCGACAAATGCGGCGAATCGCTCGCTGGTTTGCTTGTGCCAGACGCCGCCATCGCGGTCCTGCATCGAGAGCATCCAGTCGAGGTTCCATTTGATTTCGTCGAGAATATCCGGCACCGCATTTTGCGATTCGGGTATGTCGAGCGTGAGGCGCCGGACGCGCGTGCCGAACAGCTCCCAGGCCCAGAGGAGCGTGCCGCTCGCGACCGCCGAGTTCACGACATATCGACCGTAATCACCAGCGTCGTGCCAGCCGCGCGTTGATGGCGCCTCACCGGTCTTTCCAGAAGACACATGATAGGCCCCCCGCACATGACATGCGGCGTGAGTGAAACCGGGGAATGCTGGTCCGAGATCGACCGCGATTCCGCAACGCTGACCGTAGAACCCACGCATCGCGAGATAGAACGTTCGCGCATATGGATCGCGATCGATCGCGAAGGGCCAGCTCGTGCCGACGCCGGGGATGTCGATGTAGAAGCTACCGGTGTCGCGCACCGCGCTGAAGTCGAGCGCTTGAACGCGGTCACCCGAGTCCCTGTCGTCCACGGGTGCATCCGCCGCGCCGGAGAACACGACGCGGCCGTCACGGACGCGGTGGAGGGTGAACGCCGACGCCGGACTCTTCGTCACCACGAACGCAATCTTCACGGCACCTGCAATGTAGCCGACCTGATCGACCTTGATTGCCGACGTGGCGGGGCCGGCTGCCAGCAGCAGCGCGAGCAGCGGACAGGCAGCGAAGAATAGCCAGCGCATCAGCGGCCAGACTATCATCGCCAGATGCAGTATCGAACGTTTGGCCGCACCGGGTGGCGCGTGTCGGAAATCGGCTATGGCATGTGGGGCATGGCCGGATGGACAGGATCGATCGACGAGGAGTCGGAGCGATCGCTCGACCGCGCAGTGGAGCTCGGGTGCACGTTCTTCGATACCGCGTGGGCGTATGGCGACGGACGTAGCGAGGAGTTGCTCGGGCGGTTGCTGAAGCGCCATCCCGACAAGCGCCTCTATACGGCAACCAAGATCCCGCCGAAAAACCGGCAGTGGCCGGCGCGCGCCGAGTATGCGCTCGAGGAGGTCTTCCCCGCCGACTACATCCGCCAGTACACCGAGGCGAGCCTGCGCAATATGGACGTCTCGACGCTGGACCTGCAGCAGTTTCATGTATGGACCGATGAATGGGCCGAAGACGATCGGTGGGAAGGAAGAAGGACTGACGCGCGCGATCGGCATCAGCATCAACCGGTGGCAGCCCGCGAATGTGCTGAAGGCGCTCGCGACCGGGCTGATCGACAGCGTGCAGGTGGTCTACAACATCTTCGATCAGGCGCCCGAGGACGAGTTGTTCCCGGAGTGCCAGCGGCGGAATATCGCGGTCATCGCGCGCGTGCCGTTCGACGAAGGGAGCCTCACGGACACGCTGACCGCCGGCACGACGTGGCCTGCAGGCGATTTCCGCAACATTTATTTCCAGCCGGAGAACTTGCGGAACACGCTCGAACGAGTTGCGGGGCTGCGCCCGGCCCTTCCAAAGGGGATGACCATGCCTGAGCTCGCGCTGCGGCACATTCTGCAGCACCCGGCGGTCGCCACCGTGATCCCGGGTATGCGCAAGCTGAAGAATGTCGAGGCCAACCTGCGCGCGAGCGACGGTCAGCAGCTAACGGATGGGGTGATGAGCGAACTCCGGCGGCACCGATGGGATCGATGGATCGATATCCCTTAGAGGGAGAGTCACTTAGCGGTATGGTATAATAACCCTTTTGCGAAGTCCCTAAGGAGCAGGCTGTGAAGGAAGGCATTCACCCGAAGTATCACGACGTCGAGGCCCGCTGCGCCTGCGGGGCGACCTGGAAAACGCGCTCGACGAAGCCCGAGCTGCACCTCGAAATCTGCAACAACTGTCACCCGTTCTTTACGGGCCGGCAGAAGCTGGTAGACACCGAGGGACGCGTGGAGCGCTTCACGAAGCGGTTCGGCGCGCAGACATCCGAGACGCGCAAGGCCGCCGCCGCCGCGAAGACGGCGAAGACCAAAAAGCAGCCGGCTGGCGCGACGAAGTAGTTCTTCCGCCTGAAGGCGGAAGCCATGAGAGCAGGATTGTATCGGCAGG
>QHWT01000065.1:3437-46247 GCA_003222675.1 Acidobacteriota bacterium
CAGACCCGGCACCTCAATAGCCACCGAACAGGTGGCTTTCATTTTTTCTGGCGATCTTTTTCTCCAAGCGCGCCAATCGATGTCTGGTGGCTTCTGCCTTCACGCGGAACTTAGCGGCCTTCGGCCGGGACTCCTCGGCGTCGTGCTCGTCCAGAAGCTGGAGCGTAAACTCCTTCGCGCCTTCGTAGTCTCGCGCACGATGTTCGTGATGAATGGCGAGCGCCTCGACAGCGAACTGCCGGAGCGGCGCGAGCAGCGGGCTGCGGCGGCCGAACCGTCCCTGTTTCAATTCCAGCAAACGCCGCCATGCAGCCGCGGCCTCATCGAACCGGCGTTCGCGGCGCAACCGCAAGCCGACTCGGTAAATCGCCTCAGCGCGGACGTCGATGTGTGACTCCTCATCCGCCGCGGCGCGCTCGAAACAGGCGAGCGCGCGATCGCAAGAGCCGGCGCGTTCGAATACCTTGCCGAGCCCCAGCGCTTCCGCCGCGTCGCGGCATCGATCGGTTCCATCTTCTACCAGCCGCAGCGCGTGCGCGGTGACCGCCGCCAGCGACACGAGATCGATCCGATTGTGCTCGAGCACCGGTTCGAGCGGACGCGCATCGCCCGTTCGCAGGAACCGGAAGTAGCGCGTGGGGATCTCCATCCCGGGCACGTCTCCAACGCGGCTGACATCGCACAGGACGCGCTCCAGCGTCGACAGCCTGCAGCCACTCTCATCGTCCTCGGATCCATTGGCGCGCGTCCGCCACAGGCGGCGGGCCGAGTGCAGCATGTCGAAATGGCGTACGGACTCGAGCGGCATCGGCATGCGATGGAACATCCATCGCGTTTCCATCACTGGCACGTCGAACGTCTTGCCGTTATAAGAAACGAGCAGGGACGTGGCATCGACGCAGTCGGCGACCGCGCTCAACAATGCGCGCTCGGCCGAATAACTCGTCAGCAGGAACTGGCGCACCTGGAACGCGCCCATGTCGAACCAGCCGCAGCCGACGAGAAACGCTACCGTCCCTGCTCCACCGCTGAGGCCCGTCGTCTCCAGATCGATGAACAAGGTATGCTCGCGCGTACCGTCCGGCGAGGGCAGCGCCGGATCCAGCAGCCTCAGGCCGTCGCCGTCGCGCACCTCGCAATCGCCGATGCGCAGCTGACCGTGGAAACGATCCGATTCGTACCGGCGCTCGATGACAAGGGCGCGTCCGTACGCGTTGTTGACGATGCGTCCGCCCAGCACGTCCGCGACACGGTCCATATCGATCGACGCCTCGTAGCGCCCCGTGTCTGGCTCGTAGGTCAGTTCACGCACGGCCTGACCCGCCGGGCGCACAATAGAACGGAGACGCGAGGTCAGATCCATCAGGCGACTTTCACGGCGAGGAGGCGCTCGAGAATCAGAGACGCAGCATCCTTCGCGTGCGGACCCGTATTCCCCTCGGGACCAACGCAGGACGGACACCCCGAATCACACGGGCACCCGGTGATCAGATCGCGCGTGCGCTCGAGCAGCAGGCCGTGCATCTCGAACAGCGGGCGGCTGAATCCGATCCCGCCGGGATAGTTGTCGTAGATGAACACGTTCGGTTCCGTGGCGAGCGCATCGGGCACGCCTCCCGTGCCTCCCGTCCGCGCGGATCGTTCGAGGAATCCGCCATCCACCGACAAGCCAATATCGTGGCGATCGCACATCAGCAGCAACTGCGCGATATTTCGCATCGCAAACGCCAGCCCGATCACCCCGTCGCGACGATCGTCAGCACCGTACGGCAGCGATGCCATCACCCAAGACGGGATCGTCAGCCAGTACGACGACGTGTGCATCTGCTGCTCGGGAAGATCCAGTTCGCCCGACCCGACGTTCTCGTTGGTATAGAACTTGATCTTCTTGAACCCGACGACACGGGAGACGACGTGGACTTCTCCGTGGGACCGCTTCACGGTCGCTACCGGGATGCGGGGTGCGGGGTGCGGGACGGGACGCGGGATGCGGAGTTTGGCGCTCTCTTCGTCATCATCGTTACGCACCCCGGATCCCGCGTCCCGCGCCCCGGCGTCCGTGTCGAATGTATCCAGTATCGTGACCTTCGTATACGTAATCGCGTCCGTGTAGTAGTCGCAATCGACGCTGCGCACATAAGCCTTCCGGCCGTCGAAATCGAGCCGCTCCACCTGGAACAGCGCTCCCTCGATGATGTAGATCGCCTTCTCGTGCAGCGTGGCGGGACCGCTCGTAAAGTCGGTCTCGCCGATGACGCGCTCGCCGTTGGTGATGTCGACGATGACGAAGTTGTCGGAGGACACGGACCGCAGGCTGACCGCGTCGGCGGGATACGATTCGTTGGTCCAGTTCCACTGGCCGTCCGCCTGGTGCACGAACCCTTCTTCCGCCAGCACCGAGAGAATCTCCTGCAGATTCTCCGCGCCGAATGAGTCGTCCGCTTTGAAGGGCAGCTCGAAGGCGGCGCACTTCACGTGATCGAGCAGGATGTGCAGGTTGTCGGGATTGATCAGGGCGTGCTCCGGCGAACTCTCAAAGAAATACGACGGATTCCGGATGATGAACTGATCGATGGGCGCGCTGCTCGCGACGAGCACGGCGGCCGACCGTGTGGATCGGCGTCCCGCGCGGCCCGCACGCTGCCACGTGGCGGCGATGGTGCCGGGATAGCCCGCCATGACAGATACGTCGAGCGCGCCGATGTCGATCCCCAGCTCCAACGCGTTGGTGGACACGACCGCCCGGACCTGGCCGTCGCGTAGCCCGCGCTCGATCTCGCGGCGGCGATTCGGCAGGTAGCCGCCACGATAGCCGCGAATCACGTCCGCCGATCCGGGCGCGCCCTGATAGGCATCTTTCAAATAGGTGGTCAGGATCTCGGTCGCGAGGCGGCTCTGCGCGAAGAGAATCAGCTGCAGGTTGTGCTTCAGGAACTCCAGCGCGACGCGACGCGCTTCGGACAGGTACGACCGCCGGATGCCGAGCTGCGCATTCACGACCGGTGGGTTCACGAACAGGAAGAACTTCTCGCCGCGCGGCGCACCGCTGCGATCGATCAACTCGAACGGGCGGCCGGTCAGCCCTTCGGCCAGTTCGCGGGGGTTCGCGATTGTTGCGGACGAACAGATGAAGATCGGATCGGACCCGTAGTGGCGACACACGCGCTGCAAGCGGCGCAGGATGTTCGACAGGTGGCTGCCGAACACGCCGCGATACGCGTGCAGCTCGTCGATCACGACGAACTTCAGGTTCTCGAACAGCTTCGCCCAGCGCGGATGATGCGGGAGAATTCCCGAGTGGAGCATGTCGGGATTGCTCAGCACGATATGCGCCTTGCCCCGAATCGCACGACGCGCATCGGACGGCGTGTCGCCGTCGTAGGTAAAGACGCCTATTTCCGGTGCGACCTCGCCGTGGCCCCGCCCGCTGTCATCTCCAGCCGAAGGCTGTCCCGCCGAAGCGCTCCGCGCGAAGGCGGACGGCACCTCGCGCTGGCCGCAGGCGCTCTGCTGCGCGATGAGCTCGACCAGCCCGTGGAGCTCCGCGAGCTGATCCTGCGCCAGCGCTTTGGTCGGAAATAGATACAGGGCGCGTGTCGAATGGTCCTTCAGGATCGCGTCGAGGACCGGCGCGTTGTAGCAGAGCGTCTTGCCCGATGCCGTCGGCGTGATCGTGACAACGTTGCGCCCGCTGAGCGCGTGATCGAAGGCTTCCGCCTGGTGCGTGTAGAGCTGCTCGATGCCACGTGCAGCGAGCGCGCGGCGGAGCCGTTCATCAATCCGTTCGGGAAACGGCGCATAGGACGCAGCCACGGCGGGGAGACGCCGCGTTGCCGTAACGATCGGGTCCGCGTCGCGCCCGCCGGGCGCTTTTGACGCCGAGAGCCGACCGAGCGCCTCCTGGAGCGAACGGTCCTTGTCTCCGCTGACCACGGGAAGGGTTTGGGGCGTCATCGTGGAAGGTAACCTGCTGGAACCGCAGGAATTGCGGACCGATCCTAGCAGGACAGGGAGTGGCGATCAAGAGGCGAAAGGGAAACAATTGGACGAAGCGCACAAAAGCACGGTAGTCCTTCACTCAGAACTCAGTCATTCATGTCGCCGATGCGGCGACATGAATGACTGAGTATTACTGGATTGTTTTTGAATCAAGCTTCTGGCGGGTCACCTCGCGGCGCGACAGTACTGACGCCGGGGACCCGCTGGATGCCTCGCGGTGAAGGCGCTCGAATTCGGCGAGCGCCTTCCCTTGTTCCTGGACGTGCCCGAGCGCCCGGTGAGCCTGGGCGAGCTGGTAGTAGGTGACCTCGTTGGATGCGTTCACCGAAAGCGCTCGCTGCAACACAGGCAGCGCGAGCTCGGGCTTCCCTAGCCCAATGAGCGTCCGCCCGAGACCGACGAGCGCGTCCTCGAATTGCGCGTCGTGCTCGAGCGCGCGCTCGAAGAACGCGCGCGCCTGGTCGAGTTCGCCTGCCTCCCGGTGCAGTTCTGCGATTTCGTACGCCGCATTGGCGTTGCCGGGATCGATCTCCAGCTCCGCCTCGAACTCCTTCAGCGCCTCCGCGCTCGACGTGGGATCGCCCGTGGTCTCGTGCGCACGCGTCAGGTAGACGCGGCCCAGACGAAAGTGCACGCCGGGCCGGCGCGGCTCGAGCCCGAGGACCGCGCGGTACTCTTTCACCGCGCCGTCGAGTCCGCCCTGGCTCTCGTTCACCTCACCCGCCGTCAGGTGCATCCACACCGACTCGGGCGCAATCTCCGACAGCTTCTGCATCGTCACATACGCAAAGTTCGCGTAGAGCCGACTCGCGTGATACAGGACCTCCGGATCGTCGGGATACAGGCGTTCGAGTTCCAACGCGACTTCGACCGCCTTCTGATCTCGTCCGAGACCCATGTAAGCGCGCTGCAGCTGCAGACCCGCCATGCGCTTCAGCCGAGCATCAGACGATCGGCGGAAACCGCGCTCGAGGCCGTCCAATGCTTCCTTGTACTCACCTAATTCCGACAGCGACATCGCGAGAAGGATGTCCGTGTTGGGCAGCGATGGTTTGAGTTTCAGCGCCTGCCGCAACGCTGGCACTGCCTGCTCGAACTTTCCCTCCTGGAAGTAGACGAGCCCAAGACGGCCGTGCACTTCGGCGACCGACTGATCGGCCGCGCGGAGTTGCTCGTAAATTTTGACGGCGTCCTCGTAACGCCCATCGGCCAACGCGTGCTCCGCTTCCTGGAAGCGGCGTTGAAATGCGGCCGCGTCTCCGGACTGCGCTGAGGCCGACAATGGCACGAGGCACACGAAC
Organism: Acidobacteriota bacterium; assembly: GCA_003222675.1. Lineage (GTDB taxonomy): Bacteria > Acidobacteriota > Vicinamibacteria > Vicinamibacterales > 2-12-FULL-66-21 > QHWT01. The sequence continues at coordinate 8,738 of QHWT01000065.1, forward strand.
ACCAGCAGCGCCGTGGCGATTGCCTCGACACGCGCGATCAGCATCCATGTACCTCGGGCGGGCCTCCTCAGAAGATGAATTTCAGTCCTATCTGGTTGATGCGTCCGGGGTGAGCGCCGAGAATCTGGCCGAAACGCCGGTCCGCCACGTTGACCACCGGTGCGTTGAACTGCGTGTGATTGAAGGCATTGAACGACTCGAACCGGAACTGCACGCGCATCGCGCCCGGTAACTCGATGTTCTTGAACAGCGCCAGGTCCCAGTTGTTGATGCCGGGCCCGCGCAGTGTGTTGCGGCCTACGGTGCCAAACCGGCCCGGCGCCGGCTGCGCAAACGCAGACGTGTTGAACCATTGACTGATGGTCGGATTGAACCCGCTGGGATTCGGATCCCCAACGAGATCCGCACGGTTGGTACCGAAGCTGTCGTTGAGGCCGCCCGCGTCAGCCGCGGTGATCGTGATCGGAAATCCGCGCTGGAACGTGGCGATGCCGTTGACCTGCCATCCGCCGACGACCGCGTTCTTCACGCCCGTCGCGCCGCTGACGAATTTCTCGCCGCGGCCGAATGGCAGATTGTAGACAAAGCTCGAGACGAGGCGGTGATCGACGTCGAAGTCGGACCGTCCACGATCGAGCTCGGGGTTATTGTTGTTCAAGAGGCCCTGCCAGCCGTTGTAGGCCGAGGCGCCGATGCCTGCGGCCGCCGACTTGCTGTCGACGCTCCGCGCCCAGGTGTAGACCACCGTCGCGACGAGCGAGCTGGTGTGTCGTTCCAGCTTCGTGTTCAACGAGTGATAGTGCGAGTCGCCGGAGAAGTCGCTGTCGATATACACCACGAAATTCGGGAACGGTTTCCTTGCATCGACCGGAAGAGGGTTGGCCGGGTCGTAGGGCAGCGCCTGCGCGATGTTCCTGCGCATAAGGAGGTTCGTTCCCCTGCTGCCGATGTAATTGACCTCGGCGATCGTGTTCGTCCACACCTGCCGCTGCATACCCACTGACCACTGCTGAACGTATGGATTCCTCGGGTCCGGCGACATGCTCACGGCGAGGAACGTATTGGCCGCCGGCGTGGCCGGGCCGAGGTTGGCAAAGCTCGGAAACAGATCGTTGGTCGTCTGCAGCGCCGCAGTCTGCCCGACGCTCTGGATGTAGTTACCGCGACTGACGTAGGGATAGATGTCCGCTGCGCCGTCGATCTCGCGCCCCTCGAAGGAGTCCCAGAAAAACCCGTAGCCGCCGCGTACGACCATCTTGTCATCACCGGCTGGACGGAACGCGAAGCCGACACGTGGTGCAAAGACGTTCTTCGACGCGTCCTTGGGATTCCGCCTCCCGGCGAACCGGTAGTAGCTCGAGTCGCCGACGATGCCCTTGTCGACGAGCGTCTTGTCGGCCACCAGCAGTCCACCGCGAGGATTGGACAGATCGCGCCATCCCATGCGATCGTTCGACTCATAGGGAATGGTTCGGTAGTCGTAGCGCAGCCCCAGGTTGACGGTTAACCGCGAGCTGACCTTCCAGTCGTCCTGAACGTACGGCGCAAAGTACTTGAAGTTGAACTGGCGCGGGTTCCCGGGCTTCCCCTCGACGCTGAAGCCTGCCGGCTGGAAGACGCTCGCGCCCGAGTAGTATCCGAGCAGCATGTCGGCAACCGCATTCCCGGTGAAGAACCCGCTGAACGTGAACTGACCGAGAAAATCGTTTGCGAGGTCTCGCTGCAGCGACCAACTGCGGTAGTTCGCGCCGAAATTCAACGTGTGCCGGCCGTTGATCCAGGTGGTGGTGTTGCTCAGGTCCCACATCGGCTGGTAGCTCGCCTGGAAGTCGTTCACCGCGCTTCCAGCGCCCGCCAGACCCGTACCGGTGCCGCCGAATCCGAGCGCGGGGTACGACCGCTGCTCGTCAGTGAGGTTGTCGAACACACCGGTGAGTCCTGCGGCCTGGACGTCGGCCAGCGGCGCGGTGAATCCATTCTGGTTCGCGGTCGCGCCGATGTACCCCACGCGGAACTGGTTCACGAGCGTCGCACTGATCGGCATCGAATGCGAGACCTGCCAGTTGTGCGTCTTCTGAACGAAAAAGATGTCACCGAGCTCGTTGACGGTGCCCAAGTTCGTGTTGGTCCAGTTGGTTTGTGTATAGCGGCCGAACACTGTTCCCGCGCGCGCACCGAGCTGCTGGTCGACGCGAATCGTGAGCTGGTCCGTGTTCGTCGGGAGATCCCGTGTCCGGATGTAATTGCCCTGCGACACGTTTGCGTTTGGCGCGGGCCAGTACCCCTTCGCGAGGGCCAGGTTCGCAAGGCGCGAATAGCGGCTCCGCGGAATGGTGTTGTTCGGGAAGGGCTGCCCAGTCACCGGATCGATGATTGTGGTGCTGAACTGACCCCCGAGCTCCGAGGGTAACGGCACGTTCAGGAAGTCCTGCTGTCCGACGGTCCGCCGCAGCCCTTCGTAGTTCACGAGGAAGAACGTCTTGTTGCGCCCGTTATACATTCCAGGGAGCAGCACCGGGCCACCGACGACGAACCCGAACTGCTTCTGATCCAGCTTTCCTTTCGTCACCTCGAAGAAGTTCTTCGCATCGAGCTTGTCGTTGCGCAGGAACCCGAAACCGGTTCCGTGCAACTGGTTCGTACCGGTCTTGCTGACGATGTTGATCTGATTGGCGCTGAATCCATATTCGGCGGAGTAGGTCGCCGTCTGCTCCTTGAACTCCTGAATAGCATCGACGGAGAGGATGGCCGCGGGCGTCCCCAGCGCAGTGTCAGTGTTCGAGGTTCCGTCGAGCAGGTAGTTGTTCGACGTTGGCCGCGATCCGTTGATGCTGATCGCATTCCCCGCGCCTTTCCGCATATCCCCCTGCTCGCCGTTGGTCTCGACGGCGCCGTTGCCGAGGAACAGCAACTGCAGGAAGTTGCGGCCGTTGAGCGGGAGCTCCGTCACCTGCCGTTCGGTGACGACCTGGCCGATGCTTGCGGTCTCGGTGTCGAGTGCGATGGCACGCCCAGTCACCTGGACGGTCTCCGACATCGCACCAACCTCCAGAATCAGGTCGACGCGCAGCACCTGATCCACCTTCAGTTCGTTGGTGGCCGACGCGGCGAGCTTGAACCCTTCCTTCTCCGCCGTGACGAGGTACACGCCGACGGGAAGTAGCGGAACGGAGTACGACCCCTTGTCGCTGGTGGTCGTCTCACGCGCGAGTCCAGTGAGCTCGCTCGTGACTTTGATTCTGGCGCCCGCGAGCGCCGCGCCCGTCGCGTCGCTGATGGTGCCGGTGATCTGGCCGGTGGCTGTCTGGGCCCAGGATGTACCCGCTGTACCGAGTGCCGCCGCCAGCACCAGTGCGGACATTGACCGTGTTCTCATCGTGACTCTCCAGTTCGAAGGTCGCTCCGAGACTTAGCTCGGCCGGATTCTGGACTCAGTCTGCGCGGTGGTCAATGTAGAAATGGAAGGGGTGTTACTTCTCGCAGTGCGAAACTCAACCGCACGGAAGCAGGCCGCTCGGATCGCGCGTATTCACGCGTGTTCAGGGGTGCTTGTCGGGAATCCTGACCGTGGGACCGTTTCAGGCATCAATCGAACAAACATCGACGCGATATCAAAGCGTGATATCGGCGGACTTGCCGAGTTTTTCGTGCGCGAAGCGCGCGACGAGGCCGCTCAAGCCGATCAGTCCGACCAGATTCGGAAAGACCTGCAGCGCGTTCATCAGGTCGCCCCAGGCCCAGACGACCTCCACCTTCGTGACCGCGCCGAACGGAATCAGCAGGCAGTAGATCCACCGGTACGGAAGCGTCACCGTCCGGCCCAGAATGTATTCGAAGAACTGTTCTCCGTAATACGCCCATCCGATCAGCGTCGTATAGCCGAAGAGGAATACACAGAACGCGACAATCCAGCCGCCCACGGTCGGCATCACGGTATTGAAGCCTGCCGCGACTGCGGCGCTGCTCGTGAGGCCCGACTGCCAGACGCCTGTGAGCAAGATTGTCATCGCGCTGATCGTGGAGGTCACGAACGACACGGTGAACACTTCGATCACCGCGTTCAACCCCTGTTGCACGGGCTGCGAGCTCTGCGCCGTGCCGTAGGCGACCGCGGCGGTGCCGTAGCCCGCCTCGTTCGCGTAGATGCCCCGCGCGATTCCATACCGCATCGCGATCAACATTCCGAGCGTTCCGCCCGCCGCGGCCTGCATCGAAAATGCCTGTGCGACGATGGAAGCGAACACGCCGGGAATGCGCGCGGCATTGAACAGAATGACGATGAGGCCGCCAACGAGATACAGCCCGACCTTGAGCGGCGACAACTTTTCAGCCGCGCGGCCGATGGACTCGATGCCGCCGATGATTACCAGCCACGTGAGCACGGCGACGAGGACGCCGACCGCGATCTTCGGAATGCCGAAGACAGAATTGATGACCAGAGCGATCGAATTCGGCTGCGTAAACGGCGTGGTCGTCAGAGCGGCCACCGCAGCGACGAGCGCAAAGAGCCAGGCGAGAAACGGCGACTTCATTCCGTCGCGCAGGTAATACATCGGCCCCGACAGCACCGACGTTCCACGCACCTCGCGGAAGCTGAGACCGAGCGTCGCTTCCGCGAATTTGATCGCCATCGCGACGAACCCGTAGATCCAGATCCAGAAGAGCGCGCCCGGCCCGCCGGACACGATTGCCGTCGCCACGCCGGCGATGTTGCCCGTGCCGATCGAGGCGGCCAGCGCCGTCATGAACGCCTGGAACGGCGTCAGCGCGCCGGTCGTCCCCGTTCCCCCCCGCACGAATGCGGTCCGCCACGCCTCGACGAATCGCCGGATCTGCACGACCCCGGTGCGCACGGTCAGCCACAAACCGGCGCCGAGCAGCACGCCAATGACCCAGGGCATGAAGAGTCGATCGGCGAGGGCCTGAATCATGGGGAAAATTGTATGTGGATTGGGTAATTGGGTGATTGGGTGATTGCGTGATTTGGTGATTCAGTCACCAATTCCCTGAATCGCCAATTCACCCGAATCACATGTTCGATCGTCCCTGGACGCCGTCGACGGCAATGGATGCGCCGCTGATCCAGCTGGCGCGCGAGGACGCGAGGAACGCGACGATGTTCGCGACCTCGTCGGCGCGGCCGAAACGTCCGAACGGGAGCTCGCGTTTGATGAAGTCGGCGATGCCTGCCGGGTCGGCCTGCTGGCGCTTGTGCCAGGAGCCGCCCGCAACGAAGATCGATCCCGGCGCGACGCTGTTCACGCGGATGTTCGCCGGTGCGAGCTGCTGCGCCATCGCCTTCGCGAGGCTGATCTCCGCCGCCTTGACGGCGTTGTAGGTCATGCGGCCGCCGGACTCGCGTCCCCAGATGGACGCGATCATGATGATCGAACCGCCGCCGCGGCTTTTCATGTGCGGCACGGCGAGACGCGACGCGCGGATCGCCGGAAACAGCGTCTCGTCGAACGCCGCCTGCCATTCCGCATCCGTCGTGCCCAGCAGGTCGGATCCGCCGGCGCGTCCCACGTTGTTGACGAGGACGTCGAGGCCGCCGAACGCGTCGACGGTGCGCGTGATCACCATGTCGATGCCAGCCTCGGTCGACACGTCTGCCTGCACCGCGATGATCATGTTCGGCCGCTTCGCGAGGGCCTCGACTTCGATCGCCGCTTCCGCAAGCGTCTCCGCGCCGCGCGCGCAGATGCAGACGCGGCATCCTTCCGCCACCAGCGCACGGGCGCTCGCGAGGCCAAGTCCACGGCTCGAGCCGGTGACGACCGCGACTTTGTCAGACAGTAGAAAGTCCATTTTTCGTTGGGACGCTGATCTCAACGAGGAGAGTACGCTTGTTTACGGACGGCTTCACGCCAAGTCCGCCGAGGTGGCGGAGACAACACTTTGTTTATTGTTCTCTGCAATCTCGGCGCGCTCCGCGTGAGATCGTCCGTGACACGTGAGCGTTGTCCGACGCTCGGCGGGTCGGCGGTGCGCCATTTCACTCGATCCGTCCGCCGGTCAAGTCGTTCAGGCGCCAGTCGAACTCGTGGAACACAACCTTGAATGCGTTCTGCTGCACGAACTCCTTCTCGAGCGGCAGCAGGCCAGGCTTTAGGAACGTGAGGATCGCGCGCTCGATCGGGGAGCGCTCGGCAAAGGCAGGATCCGCCTTGTCGTAAGCGGCAACGAATTCCCGCTCGCGCCAGCTCAGGATGGGCGTTATTGACATCTGGTTCGTCATTCGATCGATGCGCACCATCTGCCGGTCGGTCACGAATTCCTGTTGGAGATTCGCCAGCTGCTTCTCCAGGCGATCACCTGTATACGCCTCGCTGCGAAGCCGGCCGCTGCCGACGGCGCCGCGGCCGAGCGCAAGGTACAGGCGCGGCTCCTTGAACTCCGGCAGGATCGTCTTCTCGATCTGCTCGAGGGTGACGGCGCGGCCGGCGGCGCGGAAGGCGGCCTGCTCGTACCCGGGAATCTGACGGATGCTGTTCGCCGGATAGCTCGTGCTGCGGCTTCGAATGGGATAGTGATTGATCACCGTCTGGAGAATGACCGCGTTATACGTGTCGACCCAGAAAGCCATCTGCCGCACCTTCGACCAGCTCTGGTACGTCGCAGCAGGCACATTGAGCGACACGATGTACCGATCGAGCCGCCCGCGCTCGCTCTTCAGCGCGCGGTAGTACACCAGCCCATCGCGCACGTTGATGTCGAGAATCTGATCGAGCGGCCGGTGAAGCAGTTCCGTCCCGGGATCCGGCGTGTATTGCAGCGCGCGTGCGCCGAGCATGGGACCGGACACGCAGAGCGCCAGAATGAGAGCGAGAGTTCTCATGGCTTACAGATTACATAGGCGCGACGAGAAAGTCATGGAGCGCTTGCGCGAACTCGTTCGGGCGCTCGACGTTCGCGAGGTGCGCCGCCCCCGGGATGATCGTCAACCGCGATCGCGGCATCTTCGCCTGCATGCGTTCGGCTTCAGCGACAGGCGTCACCTGGTCGTGCTCGCCGACGATGACGATCGTGGGACACGACATGCGCGGGAGATCCGGGGTCGAGTCCGGACGCTCCATCATTGCTGCAAGGGCGCTATCCATCGCATCGGGTGGAACGTCTTCGATCATCCGCCGGACGCCGGCCACGAGATCCGTGTCGGCATCCGGTGAAAGCAGTTTCGGCAACATCTGATCGGCAATCGCGGCAGGACCGTGCGCCGCCAGCAGCTCGCGCATCTGCGCGCGCGCCGCACGGCCGTCAGGTGAATCGGCGCCCGGACGCGTATCGGCCAGGATGATGCCCGTAAAGCGTTCGGGTGCGAGCCGGTAGAGCGCGAACGTCACGTAGCCGCCCATCGACAATCCGCCGATGATGGCCTGATCAATCTCGAGTCGATCGAGCAGACGCACGATGCCGCGCGCGTAGTCGACCATCGTGACTCTTTGCCCTGAAGGCGGCGACGGGGAGTTGTGGGAGATCCTGTGGCCGCCATCTTCAGGTGGAAGTGACGGCGCGAGTCCGCTCAACTCGGGTGCAATGAAACGCCAGCCGTCAGGCACGCGCGCGAGCTGCGGCCGCCACATCTCCGCGCTGAGCGGAAATGCATGGATCAGCACCACGGGCCAGCCCGCGCCCGCCGCGAGATATCGCATTCCATCAATGACGTGTTCGCGCATCTGCCATCGTAACCGGGATGCGCCCGCCTTCGCCCGGCGCGCAACTCGAGCGGAGCGCTTCGGCGAGGTCTCGCCGGAGCCCGCGCACAGATCGCGCAAACGGCGCGGACAAGGCCCGCCTTTTGCGGCGAGGCGGTGAGGCGCGAATCCGCGATGCGGTACACTCCGCGTCAGTGACCGCCGTCGACATCTCCGGCACCATCGCGCTCGGCGCCGTCGGACTTCTCACCACGAACCTGCTGCTCGGTCTGCTCCTGTCGGTTGGATACAACCCGACGCGGCAGTGGCCGAAGCGTCGAGTGAAGCTGTTCACGTTTCACAACTGGACCGGCTACATCGCATTCGCGGCGGTCGTCCTTCACGGCGGCGCGCTGCTCTTCTCCAGCGACCCGCGTTTCACCCTCGTCGATCTCCTGGTACCGCTACGGTCGCCGAGACAGCCGCTCTCGAATACGCTCGGCGCGATCGGCTTCTACCTCCTCCTCTTCGTGGTGGCGACGTCGCTGAAGCACGTGCGCAGCGCTACGGGACGTCACTGGTGGAAACGGTTTCATTACACGACCTACGCGGCGGCCGCCGTGTTCTTCCTTCACGGTGTCATCGCGGATCCACTGCTGCAGGGCCGTCCCGCCGACCTCATCGACGCGGAAAAGGTGTACGTGGAAGGCTGCGCGGTTGCGGTCGTGGCGGTAATTGCGTGGCGGATCCGGCACCGCAGGGCCATCAGGCGCGCCGCACGCACGTGACGGCAATGTTCAATGTCGAACGTGCAATGTTCAGGGAACTTTCTCGACCATTCAGCGTTGAGCGTTACCTTCGGACGAGCCGTATCTCGAACAGGCGCGGCCACCATTTGCCGGTGACGAACAGCCGATTGCCAGCCTCGTCGTACGCGATGCCGTTCAGGACGTCGGCGCCGCCGCGCTCCATCGGTGACAGCAGCCCCGAGAGATCGATCCAGGCGGTGACGCGGCCGTCTTTCAGCGAGATGCGCGCAACGCGATCCGTCTGCCAGACGTTCGCGAGGATCTCGCCGCGAACGTACTCCAGCTCGTTCAAGCTCTCGACCGGGCCGTTTTGATCGTGGACGGGGAGGCGACCGGTCTCCTGCAGGGTCGTGGGATCGAGAAAACGCAGCGACGAGGATCCGTCGCTCATGATGAGGCGCGTACCGTCGTGCGTCAGCCCCCAGCCTTCGCCGCGGTACGCGAACGTCTTGGTCTGCTGGAACGTCATCATGTCATAGACGAACCCGATCTCGCTTTGCCACGTGAGCTCGACGATCGATCCTTTCCACTCGGTGATCCCTTCACCGAAGTACTGGCGGGGGATCGCGTGCACCTGCAGGACCTCGCCCGTCTTGAGATCAACCTTCCGGACGCCCGACTGGCCATTCATTCCGGTGCCTTCATACAGGAATCCGTTGCGATAGATGAGTCCCTGGGTGAACGCGCGGCGATCGTGCGGATACGACTGGATGACGCGGTAGCTGTAAGTGGGCGGGGTGCCGCCCGAACGTTGCGCCGGAATGAAGCCGATGGTGCTCATCAGGACGATCGTGCCGAGCCCGAATCGCATACAGCTAGCATACCGGACTATGATACCGCTCCCTCCGCGCCTACGTCGGCGACATGGATTCGCATTACCTGAGTGATGGGCGTTGAGAATCTCAACGATGTGTCGGAGGCAGACAATCCGAAGAGGACCGGGGAGATCGTCTTGCCGCGCCCCTCACTGCTGGACCACACGCCGGCGCTGCTGCAGAAGATAACGGCGCGGATCGAAAGTAGGCGTCGAGGTTCGACCTGCTGGAGGTCTTCAAGAGGAACCGGCCGACGCTCTTTCGCCGAGAGTCTGAAGCCGCAAGCCAGCCGTCCGAATCTCGAGGCGCGAAACCTATTTCTTCCGCGCGGCCGTGAAGGTGCCGTCGGCGAGGCCGCCGTAGCTCATCTCGCCCTTCATCGTGTCCTTGTCCACCACGGTCCCGCTGTACGACACGCTCAGGGCGTTGCCATCAATCGCCATCTCGAATCCAAAGTCGATCGTATTGCCCTTCATCGTCCCTTTGAGTGGAAACCCGCCGTACTGCTGGCTCTGATACTCGCCGGTCAGTGATTCGCCGTCCTGTTTGAAGACAACCGTCGGCGTCGCGCTGATGTTCGGCAGCTCAATCGAGAACGCCCACGTGCCGGTGACGTCCACCTTTTCGGGAGGCGCGTCGCGCTTCGGCTGTTCCTTCGCCTGCGCGTCGCCGCGGCTGGCGCTCCACGTGCCGCTGCCCCCGCCGTGATCGAACGTCCCTTTCATCGCGTCGCCGTCCACGTCCCCTTTCATTGCGATCGCAATCGGGCCGTTCTCTCCCTGCATCGTGAACGAGAACGTGACGGTCTGCCCGCTCACGGCCCCGCTGATTGGAAACTCGCCGCGATCAGACGAGATGGTCCCGCTCGTGTTCTCGCCATCCTTTTTCAAGATCATCTTCGCGGGATAGCTCTGCCCGTTGGTCACGAACGTCGCGGTCCACGTGCCCGTGACGTCGGCGCTCTGCGCCGACGCAGCCGAGGCAAATGTGAGAAGCGCCGCGATGTTGAGGATGATGGCTTTGTAAATCATGTCTGGTCTCGCTTGCCGCCGACAGTCGAGCTCGACGTCCGCGCGGCAATCACACACTGCCTCTCAATTAGGAACCGACGAGGGTCGGTGGCTAGAATCATAGACCGAGACCGGCTTCTTTTGACTGGAGGATCCCGTGTTGAGAAAAAGCTTGTTCTTCGGGCTGCTGATGATGCTGGCGGTCGCCGTCGCCGCAAGCGCCGCGACAAAGACTTACCAGGTAACCGGCCCGGTGCTGGAAGTTCGCCCTGACGCGATTGTCGTCCAGAAGGGCACCGAGAAGTGGGAAATCGCGCGCGACGTGAACACGAAAGCACCCGCGGACGTGAAAGTCGGATCGAAGGTGACGATCACATATCGAATGACCGCGGCAGATATCGAGGTCAAGCCCGGCGCCCCGGCGAAAGCGCCCGCCAAGAAAAAGTAGGCCGCGTCTTCACCAGTTGCTGAACGCAGCCTTGGTCATTGATCTCGTCTCTTTCAATAACTTCTCAGCCGGCATTCGTCTGGGGAGCGGTACTTACCGCTCTCCCAGCCACCGATCTTGCAGCACCTGCAGTGGCTTGGTCAGCTTCTTGCCCCCGACCTCCAGCGTGACGATGTAGGTGCCGGGCTCGACGGTGACGAAACCGCCGCGGCCTCCGCCGCCGAATCCGCCGCCGCCGAATCCGCCGCCGCCCTGGCCCTGCGGCGACGTCGGCGCGAGATTCCACATGACCCGGTTGATGCCGGCTGACTTGGTGCCATCGATCGTGCGGATCACACGGCCGGTGACGTCGGCAATCGAGACCTTCACGTCACCGCCCGCCGCGGACTTCAGGTAGTAGTTGATCGACGCGCCGCGCGGGGCGTTTTCGCCGATGAACACCTTCTGCCCGCCAACCTGCTGGTTGTGCTGCTGATCGTTGAGCCAGGCGATCGCCGGACGGATGTCGAAGAGCGTCGCGTCCGCGTCCCGCACCGCTTGCGTCATCTGCTGCAGCGGCGTGATGTCGTCGGCGATCCAGACGCTGCGTCCGTGCGTCGCCACGATCAGATCGTTGTCGCGCGGGTGGACGAGGATGTCGTCGGTGCGCACCGTCGGATAGTTGTTCATGAACTTCTGCCAGTTCCTGCCGCCATCGAGCGAGATGAACAGCCCGAACTCGGTGCCCACGTAGAGCAGATCCTTGTTCTTCGGATCCTCTCGGATGACCTGCACGTTTCCGTACTGCGGCAGGTTGTTCGTCAGCGTCTCGAATGTCTTGCCGTAATCGCGCGTGACGAACACGTAGGGCTTCAAGTCGTCGCTGCGATGGCCGTCCACCGACACGTAGGCCGTGGCCGGATCGAAGTGCGATGCGTCAATCCGCGAGATCCAATACTGATGATTCGATGGCAGATCTGGCAGGTTCTTTCCAATTTCCGTGAACGTCTGCCCGCCGTCGCGGCTCACCTGCAGGTTGCCGTCGTCGGTTCCAGCCCAGACGACCCCGGGCATCACGGGGGATTCGGAGATCGAGACGATCGTGCTGTACGACACGACTCCGTCGTTCTTTGAGAGCTGCGTCTGGTTGCCGGGCACGCCCATCAGCGTCACGGTGTTGCGATCGACGTTCTTCGTCAGGTCGTCGCTCGCGACCCACGTGTCGCCGCGGTTGTACGACTTGAACAGGCGGTTGCCGCCAAGCCACACGATGCTCGGATTGTGCGGCGACAGGACGACGGGGGTGTTCCAGTTGAAGCGATACTGATCGCCGAACGTTGCGTTGATCACGTTCGGTGGCCCGCCGCGCCCGAAGCCTCCGCCGCCGCCGACCTGCACAGGTGGCGGAGGCGTCTGCGCACCCTGCGCGCCCGCCGCACCGCCCGCGCCCGGCGCACCCGCCGCCGCCTGCTGCTGACCGCCGCGGCCGCGCCCGCCGCCCGCGTTGGGCCGGATAGTCTGTCCGCGCCCGAGGCGCAGGTCGTACCGGTTCGTCGCGCCGTCTTGCGATTCGGTGTAGACGATGTTGTAGTCGCTTGGGTCGACGGCTGTATAGAAGCCGTCGCCGCCTCCGATCCCGAACCAGTCGGAGTTCATGATCCCGCCGCGTCCGCGCACCGCGCTCGGACCGCCCCAGCTCCCGTTGTCCTGCAGCCCGACGTAGACGTAGTACGGACGCCGCATGTCGGCGCTGACGACGTACGCGAGTGCCGTGGCCATCGTGTTGATGAAGTCCCACGACTTCCCCTGGTCCCAACTGACGTTCAAGCCGCCGTCATTTCCTTCCATGATGTGCTTCGGATTTTTCGGATCGATCCAGATCGCGTGCTGATCGACGTGACCCGGATCGCCGTTGCCCCCTGCATCGTCGAGCGTGGCGAATGTCTTGCCGCCATCGAGCGACTTCGCGACTGGAAGGCCGGCTACGTAGATAGTCTTGTCGTTCGTGGGATCGATGCGAAGCTGGGAGAAGTACATCGGACGCGAGTTGCAGTTGCTGATCAGCGTCCACGTCCGTCCCTTGTCGTCCGACCGGAGGACGCCGCTGCGTTTCGGATCCAGCGCAGGAGGTGTGCGAGGCGGACCAGGCTCCAGCGGTTGCCCGCCACGCCCTATGGCGAATCCATGCCCCGGCCCCCCGTTGTTGCACCAGTTGTATACGTTGCCGCGGCCGAATCCTCCGCCTCCGCCGGCGGGGGCGGTGACCGCAGGCGCGTTCGTTCCGGCTGGCGCCGCACCGCGCGCAGCTGGCGCACCCGCAGCACCCGGCGCAGCACCCGGCGGCGTGACGGCCGCGGCGCCCGCCGGCGTGGCTTCGGTCGCAGCGCCTGTATCGACGCCGCCGACGCGCTCGGGCGTCGCCTGCTCTCCGGCCTCGACCTGCGCGTAGACGACGTTCGGATTCGAGCGCGAGACGTCGAGCGCAATGCGTCCGTATGTGCCCGTTGGAAGACCATTCCCGGTCAGACGATTCCACGTCTTTCCGGCATCGGTGCTCTTCCAGATGCCGCTGCCGGGGCCACCGCCGTTGAAACAGCAGCCGCTGCGCCGGCGCTGGTAGCTCGCCGCATAAATGATGCTGGTATTGAGAGGGTCGATCGCGACGTCGGTGAAGCCCGTGTCCTCGTCGATGAACTTCACTTTGTTCCACGTCTTCCCGCCGTCGGTTGTCTTGTAAACGCCGCGGTCGGGACTGGGTCCGAACAGGTGCCCGGGCGACGCAACGTACACCGTCTCGGGATCCTTTGGATCGATCACGATGCGCGCGATCGTCCGCGTGTCCTTCAGGCCGACGTTCGTGAATGTCTTGCCACCATCGGTGGTCTTGTAGATGCCGTCACCAAAGGATGATGTCTGTCGGTTGTTCGCCTCTCCTGTGCCGACGTAAACGACGTTCGGATCGCGCGGGTGGATGGCAATGTCGCCGATTGATGCCGTGTTGAGTGTCTCGAACACCGGTGTGAAGGAGACACCGTTGTTCTCCGACTTGAAGACGCCGCCGACGGCGTAGCCGACATAAATAATATTGGGATCGGTTTCCGATACGGCGATGTCGTCGATGCGCCCGCCCATGCTGGCGGGACCGATGGAACGAAAGCGGAACGTCGAGAGCAATGGATCCTGTGGCGCATTGATGACCCGCTCCGGCTGCGCGGCGCCCCCCTGCACCTCGGGACGCACGGCAAGCACGGTCGCGCCGAGCGCGAGAAACGGGAACGCTACGAGCACGTTGCGCCGAACGCTGCTGGACAAATCTGACATGGTCCGGAGTTTTTCACCCGGGACTGAAACGTGTCAATCCCGCTCGATGCATGATGCCTGAAGCCCGGAGCTCGAAGCCATACGCCGCTTCGATCTGGTAGCATGCGAGCGAGTCAGTGATGCTCCGACGCCGCCTTCTCTTTCTCTCGTTTCTCTGGTGGTTGATCGTTGCGCTGCCGCTGTCCTGCGTGAAGCAGGCGCCGGCTACGGTCACGCCGCCGGCCGCGATACCCGCATCGACGCCGGCGCCAGCCCCGCGAGAAGCCAGGCGTCCTGCGATCCCCGATCGCCTGAGCGATGCAGAATTCTGGAATCTCATCACCGAGTTTTCTGAACCCAACGGCTTCTTCCGCTCCGATAACCTGCTGTCGAACGAAGTGTGGATGCAGTACGTGATTCCGGAGCTCCTCGAGATCGCGACGCCCGGCCGCGTTTACATCGGCGTTGGACCCGAGCAGAACTTCACCTACATCACTGCCGTGAAGCCATCGATGGCGTTCATCATCGACGTGCGGCGCGGCAATCTGAACCTGCAGCTGATGTACAAGGCGATCTTCGAACTGTCGACCGATCGCGCCGACTTCGTGTCGCGCCTCTTCTCGCGGCCGCGCCCCGACAGACTCACCCCGCGGTCGACCGCCGCCGACCTCTTCTCGGCGTACTGGCCGACGCAACCGAGCGACGAGCTCTTTGCGGCGAACTTCGATGCCATCGTCAACCACCTGTCGAAGACTCACGGCTTCACGCTGTCGCCCGACGACATCGAAAACATCAGGAGTGTGTACGCGCAGTTCGAGACGGCAGGACCCGCGCTGACCTATTCGATGGGCGGACGTGGCGGGCGCAATTTCCCAACCTATGCGGATCTGATGGTCGCCACCGACGAAGGGGGCACGACGCGCAGCTATCTCGCGACCGAGGAGAACTTCGAGTTCATCAGGTCGCTCGAATCGCGGAATCTGCTCGTCCCCATCGTCGGCAATTTCGCCGGACCGAAGGCCGTCCGCTCCGTCGGCGCCTACGTGCGCGCGCGGAACAGCGTCGTCCAGACGTTCTACCTGTCGAACGTCGAGCAGTATCTGACGATGGATGGGATCTGGCTGGACTTCTGCCGCAACGTGGCAACGCTCCCGATGGACGGGACGAGCCGGTTCATCCGCTCGGTGCGCAACACACAGTTCGGTTTTCCTGGCGGCCTCACGAACCAGCTTGGCGCGATGGCCGAGGAAGTGAAGACGAACAGCTGCGGAATGTGAAATGGCCCGGAGCGTACGGCCCAGGGCTCAGGGGTAGCTCACGGATCAAAACGACTCAAGGCTCGTCGCCTCAAGCCAGCATGAGCCCTGAGTCATGAGCCCCGAGCGGTTTCAGAATCTCACGCCCACTCCCAAGCGAACCTGATTGACGTTGTACGCGCTGCCGGCGTTCAGCGCGGAGGCGACGGTCCCGCCTGCGAGAATCTTCTTATATCGATATCCGACGTCGAGCGTCACCGGCCCGCTCTGGACGAGCATACCGCCGCCGGCGCCGAGCATCGGCTCCGTCCGATTGAGAAACGCGAGACCGGCATCGACGATCGCATCCGCGCGCCCGCTGATGCCGCTGATACTCGGCGTCAGTCGCGCGATTCCCGCCGTGGTCTCGAAGTAGGGCCGTACGACGGAATGCGACGTCATGAGGCGCACGCCCGCTTCGCCGTACCACGCGGACACGCGAACGCCGACCGGCGTGTAATCGAGCAGATCGAAGAGGGGCGACTTGATATCGGTCATCCGTCCGCCCTCGGCGATCATCTGCATGTTCGGTATCAGGCCGACCGCGACGCGGCCGCCAAACGTCGATGCGCTCGTGCTCCCGAAGGTCGAGGATCCAAACGTGAGGCCGCCGAATCCCTGCACCTCCGTGTTCGCGGTCTGCGCCGAGACGAGCGACGGTAACGCACACGCCGCGATCACCGCGGCGACGATCAACGGTCTTCGCATATGAGGACACTCCAAGGGTCGATGTCACGGACATGAGCAACCCGAGTACCAGCCATATCCGGCGCAAAACTGGCGCAGATGCCGCGCATTCGAACAAGCGTGCGATCGTACGCCCTGCAGCGAGGACAGCTCATGACTTATGGCTGAGGGTGTATGGCTTATGCCGGCTCAGGGCCTTAAGGCAGCTTCAGTCGTGAGCCGCGCCTCTTTCAAGGAAGCGGTCTCATTTCCTGCACTGACACCGCGAGACCGACATGCAGCCAGCGCAGCGGGAATTCTCCGGGGATGTACAGATCGGGCCGCGTGATTTCGTCGGCGACCTCCACGAGAATCCATCCATCGGAGCGGATGTCTTTCACGGAATAGGTCTGAGGGGGACCGCCGCCGGCCCAGGTGAACGCGTATCGCCTGCCTTTGACGAGAAACGACGGCGTTGCGAGGTTCACCGCCGTGCCGTCTACGAGACGGACGACGTCCTGCGCATCCGCGCGGACGGAGATCTCGCGCGATGCGCTGAGGCCGAGCACGAACGCAAGCGCGATCAGGAAAAACCCGAGAGGACCGGAGAGGCGGACGGGCGCCATGGGAGCCACTCCTCCAGGCGCTGGCGACCACAGGATACGAAAAACGGCCACCGAAAGACAGTCGCCGCCACAGAAAACACAGAAAACACAGAAAACCACGGAAATACCGGTTCTGTGGCTGTGGCTGTGTTGTGCTGTGTTGTTCCGGGCCTACCTCTCGGTGGCCGCCAGCAGCGCTCCTAGGTATTCCTTCCACACGGCCGCGAGCGTGTGGGTGCCGTGGCCGGCGGTGCGATCGCTCAGCGGGATCATGATCGCGCGGCCGTTCGGGACGCGCGTGATCTCTCGCTCGAGGACGCCGATCTCCGGCGGATTGACGAGGTCGTCGGCGGAATTGATGGCGACCAGGGGCGCCTTGATCCGCTCGAGGGCGGGCGCCGGATCGTAGTCGCGCGACGACTCGAGCGCATACAGCGTGTCGTTCGCGTCGTTCGCCCGGATGTAGTTCGCGACGTAGTCGTCGATCTCCTTGTCGCTCTCGGTGAGCGTCGGAGCGCGGCGATAGCGAATCACCGGATTACTGCCCACGAGCCACAACATCTGTGCGGCGGTGCGCAGGCTCTGCGGCTCGGTCGTATAGTCTCCGCCCTTCCACTCCGGATCGTGCCTGATCGCATCGATCGCGATCCGGCGCCACACGCGGTTGCGTCCGGCGATTTGCGATGGCACGCTCGCGAGCGGCATCAGGGCATCCATGAAATCAGGATACTGTTCTCCCCACATCCAGGTGTGCATGCCGCCCATCGACGTGCCCATCACGAGGCGAAGATGGTTCACACCGAGGCCCTCCGTCACGAGCCGGTGCTCCGCCTCGATCATGTCGTGATAGGCGTAGCGCGGAAACTTAGCCCGAAGGCCGTCGCTCGGCTTGCTCGATTGTCCGTGACCGATGTCATCCGGCAGGATGATGAAGTAGCGCGACGCGTCGAGCAATTGACCCGCCCCAAACAGCTCGCCCGCGAATCCTCGGCCGACGAACTGCGCCCCGCTCCCGCCGGTGCCGTGCATGATCAATACGGCGTTCCGCACCACACCCTGCGAATCCTTCCGTGGCTGGCCGTACGTGCGGTAGTGGATACGCAGATCCGGGAGCGCTTCGCCCGACGCGAACGGGAAGTTGCGAATGACATAGTCGCCCTGCGCAGGCTGTGGCGCGTCGGCGGCCGGCGCCTGACACAGCAGGACGGGAAGCAGCAGGGCGGCGGCAGTCATTTCCTGCGGCTCGCCTCGTACACCTCGATGTATTTCTGCATGGGCGTGCTGGCGATCACGTTGGCCACGACGTCGAGCGGCAGATCGTCGAGCTGTTTGAACCGCAGGCACGACTGGCCCATGTCGAGCTTCTTCCCGCGCTTCTTGAACTCGTCCTCGAGGTACTGCGCCTGCTTCGAATCACCATAAGCTGCCATCAGGTACAGCGAATAGTGATTCCTTTGCGCGGCGATGCCCGCATAGCACAGCGGCTGGCCGTTGTACGTGTCGGGATATCGCTTCAGCGGGATCTCGTACGTGATGATGCCCCAGTTGACGGACTCCTCGTATCCCTTCGGCAGGTGCTTCTTGATGACGCTGCGCACCTTCGAGACGACCTCGCGGCGCTCAGGCGGAAGTCCGTCGAGGTACTCGTTTACCGTTTTGGCTTTGCCTCCGAACATCTCAGCCTCCCGTCACCACAACCGCGACTTGCCACTCGCCGACGCGATGAACCGAGGATCGAACCCGCCACTATGAAGACGGTTTCGATCTCTTGTACGTCGGCGGATTCTATATCGGTCGTCCGCCCGCCTCCGCCTGCGAGCAATTCACGCGGGACAACCTGCTAGAGTATTGGGATGTGTCGCAATATCAGGCCTCTCTTCAACTTTGATCCACCCGCCACGGACGAGGAGGTTCGGGCGGCGGCCGTGCAGTTCGTGCGCAAGATCAGCGGGTTCACCAGGCCCTCGCACGCCAATGCTGATGTATTCGAGCAGGCGGTGAATGAAATCTCTGAGAGTGCCCGCCGGCTCGTGGATGCGCTGAAGACGTCAGCGCCGCCCCGCGATCGCGAAGAGGTCGCCGAACGCGCACGCGCCCGGGCCGCCGAACGCTTTGGGCCTGCGTGATTCTCCATCGCGCATCGAGGTCGATGCGCCCGATCTCTCCCCATCCGGCCCTGAACAGCCGGAACGGCCGTCGCCCCAATCTCAATCCTTCAGGACTGACGCGAAGCGCGCTGCGCTGTTCGGCGGCGGCGATGATCCGGCCGTCAAACACGCCCGTTGCGAGCATGACGAGCGCCGTGAGGATCGTCGGTCGCGCGATCTGGTGCTTGACGTGCCATCGCTCGAGCGCTTCCGTCGCGAGGACACCCGCAGCGGAGATATCGACCCAGTCGACGCCGTGCGCATGCGGCGCATGGGCAGCTGGCGCGGCCGCTGCCGGCGCGCGGCGCATGCGACGAACCGTCAGCACCATGCTGCCGATCATCGGGTGATTGGGTAATCGGGTGATTTGGTGATCGGGCATGCGCGATCTACCGGCGGCGCTTCAAAAGCACGCGCGGTAGCGCGTGGGAAGCAAAATTACCCAATTACCCAATTACTAAATCACCAAATCAAGCCTGAGATCGATCAGCGCGCTGGACGCGCAGCCGCGGGTCGGCCGCTTTGGATGGAAAAACCAGCACGCCAGCCTGCTGTCGTTTGCTGCGGACGCATACTTGAACGAAGTCGGCATCACGAGCCGTCTAGATGGTGTGGCCGATCCTCCCGTCAGGGACATCAGCGACACGGCCCGGTGGGCAGCTGTCTATCGGGCCCGTGAAACGGCGCGGCCGGATGCGGTGTTCCGCGATCCGTTGGCGCTGCTGGCCGAACGGAAGAAGGTGAACCCGTCGCGTCCCTGGGCGGTGGTCGTTCAGTTGGACCGCGCGGCCACGTAGGTTTTTCGCGCGCGCGCGGTGAGGCCGCGGGTCTTCAGGCGCACTTCAAGCCTGTGGCTCTTGCCATCGAGCTTCTCGGGCTCGAAGCCGATCAAATACTGGTGGTGCAGTTCGTCCGCGATACGGGCGAACGTGCCGACCAGGTCGTTCGTCCTCGTCAGCTCGAAATACCCGCCACCCGTCGCGCCGGCGATTTTCGGCAGCCCCGAATCCGGTTTCTGGATCTCGGGTCCGGCGCCGAACCCGCCGAACCCTCCGCCGCGTCCGCCGAAACCGCCGGGACGCCCGGGCCCTCGTCCGCCGAACTGCTCGCTCGCCAGGCCGATGGCATACACCATCACATCTTCCTGCTCGGCGCGCCGCATCACGTCGTGCAGCGAGACGTTGTTGCCGCTGCCATTCATCGGGCGGTCGATCCCGTCGGTGAACACGAGCACGACGCGCCGCCCTTCCTGGTGCAGCAGCGCCGTGACGCCGACGTTCAGCGCGTTCCAGAGCGGCGTCGGACCGGCTTCCTGCAGCTCCGTCCGGAGGATCTGCAGCAGCTCTCCCTTGTCCCCCGTGAACTGCCGCGGGTCCACCTGGATGCGCGCGGCGAAGCTGCCGACACGGGCCTTGTCTCCCACGATCATGCGTTCCACGAAGGCTTCCGCCGCGCGCTGCACGAGCGCGAAGTTGCGAAACATGCTGCCGCTGCGATCGAGCAACATCACGACGGTGATCGGCTGCACGTCATTGGCGAACGTGGTGATCGTCTGGCCCTTGCCGTTGTCGAAGACTTCGAATTGATCACGCCCGAGATCCAGGACGGGCTTTCCTGTTGCATCCGACACCGTCGTGTACACCGCCACGGTATAGGCAGCGCTGCGAAACTGCGGCTGTTCCGGCGACAGCGCGACCGACAATGCGAGCGCGATGGGCGCGAACGCGCGCATGAAGAAATAATAGCGGGCTTTTGGCTGTTCTCAACGGGTTCTCACGAGTCGCCGGCGAATTCGCGGCGCAGTGGATTGGTCGCAGCCGACGAGCGGGATTCGCGCGACGGTGTAGTGCAGGCGGACCCCCCGATGACGGCGTCGCGATCCTCTTCGTGGATCAGGTGATAGTTGTTGCGTCCGATCACCTCGTCGCCGTCGAACCCGAGGATGCCGGTGCGCGATGCGGTGTCAAACACAGACACGCCGTTTTCGTCGAGGATGTGAATTGCGTCGTGGGCGTGGTCGAGCGGGAGCCGGACGAAGTCTTCGCTTTCGGATGATTCCCGGGGAAAGCGGAGCACCAGTTCCGGGGATACCAGACGAGCCCTGGCGGTCAGTTGGAGCGACGGCCGCAATCGGTGGCAATGGCCACCTGCCGATGATGGAGGCCTCGAAGAGGCGCATCGTAACTCGGCTGCGCGACGTCGGTCAGCCGACCGCCAGGAAACCGGAATTACGCGCCGCAGTACTGGCCCTGCGCCGCGTCGATGGCCTTCTGCAGCAGAGCCTTCAGAAAGGGATTAGTCACGTAAGCGAGCGCAGCTTCGGCCTTGTTCAGACTGTCGCAGATCTGGCCGTCCGACGGCGCGGTGAACGTGCCGTCAAACGCGCTGACCTTGGTGCTGAACACCGACGTCATGCCGAACGCCATCACGACTGCGAGAGCGAGAGCCGAGACACGATTACGCAGGTTACGCATAGATCCTCCAGGGGCCCGAAGTTTTTGTGGACGGCCGCGGCGTTGCTCGCGACCGTTGACCCTTAGTGCAGGATGATTGCCACCTCTGCGGTTGAATAAACCCTTCAAAATGGCCGTATTTTGTCTGGCGCGGCGGGGAAGTCTTACTGGAAGTCTTCGAGTTGGCGAACTTTTCTGCATCACGTGGGTGTAGATCACGTCGAGCAGACCGCGAATCGTGCCGGTGCTCTACCAGCAGTCAGACGAAGAACTTCGGTTTCAGAATTGTGAGAGAGATGGTCAGGGAATCGAGAGGGAGCCTGGATCCGGCGCTCGCCACGGAGCGCCGAATCCTGTGCTGGGGGTCCTTACTGGGGAAGAGCGTCCGCCGGGCAGTCCCACGAGAAATAAAACGCGCGGAACACCGTCGCCTGGACGGAGTCGGCGGGCGCCTTGTAAATCTTGCCCAGGATGAACGCGCAGGTGTTGCGCTGCGAACCGCCCATATCGGCAAAGATTGTTGCGCTTCCGAGAACACCCGCCATGATCCCTGCCAGCACGAACGCGCCGAAACGGTTACGAAGGTTACGCATCTTCATTCTCCCTTTGAGTGTGGGGCGCTACGGTCATTCGCGGCATCCCCGAGGCCCGCCCATCGGCGCGACCGAGTTGTTGGTTATTACTCATCCATTTAGCGAATCACTTGCCATCCTGGAATCAATTAACTTCAAACGACTTACATCGTTGTGCCCACCCGAAGTCTGCCTCGCGGAGGACAGAAGTCCCTCTGCCGCCGCCATTTACTTCACGTAGACCAGCGCGACCTCCTTGACGACCGGCGTGCTGGAGACAACGCTCGTCGTCAGCGTGACGCGGTACTGTGCGTAACGGCTGGAGGTGCCGATCTGACCGGCGTTCGGAACGGCGTTGAACGGAGTCCAGGTCGCATCTGGTGCCGCGGTGTCACCGGTGCGGACCTCAATCGTCACGCCGGATGAGAGCAGGCTTGCCAGGTCAGACACATAGAACAGGCGCTGCCATGCGACGGTCGAGCCCGCGTCGTAGACCGGCGAGGTGTAGGTGCCGGTCAGCGCATACGGCGTCATGCGGATCCAATCGACTTTGACCGCGCCGTCACCCACGGCGAGATCCAGGATCGCGGGACGAAGCGTGACTGTGCTGGCAAATGTCAGCAGCTGCGTCGCGACCTTCGTGCCGTCGATCCAGTAGATCACCGATACCGCAGTCCAATCGATGCGGAAGCGGTGCGGCGCACCGAACCAGTTGCCGGCGATCGGAGTCTCGAGCGTCTTGGCGGAGGTCACAGACCGCGCGTAGAGCTTGCCGTCTGCCTTCACGCCGAACATCGCGAACGGCGCAACCATCGCACTCGATCCGAAGCCGACGTTCTGGCTCGCCGTCGAGGCGAACGTCGCGGAGAACTCGAGCGTCCGTCCCGGCGCAAACGCCGCCGCTGAGACGAGCGCTGCGCCTTCCACCGTCGCCACTCCATTCCCGACGGCCGACGAACCGCCCGTCACGAGCGCCGTGCTCGTCCACCCGGCCGGCAGCGCAGCGCCGAAGAACTCGGCGCCGGCCGTCGGCTTCAATGTGATTTCGCCGTTCGCGGTCTGGACCACCGCCGCGCCCGCGTCCACCGTGCCCGACAGGAAGTCGGTGGACGTGCTCGTCACCCAGGCCTGCGGCGGCGTCACCGTCACCGTGGCCTGCGATTTCGTCAGGTTCGCGTTCAGGGCCGCGCTCAGATTCAGCAAGAAGCTCTTGATGAGGGCGGCGTAGTTCTCCGGATTGATCACGAGCGTGATTACATGGCTCGTCTCACCCGGCTGGAACGTCAGCACGCCCGACGCAGGCGTGTAATCGCTCCCAGCGACGGCCGTGTTGTCCCCAGTGCTGTAGCTGACCGTCACGATGTCACTCGTGTCGTTCGACAGCGTGACGGTGAGGACGGCGTTGATCGTCCCGCTGGTCGCCGCTCCAATCGTCACGTCGGAGACGGTGATCGACGGAACCGGATCGTCGTCTTCGATGTCGCCGATACCGTCGGCGCCAACCACCGATTCAACCGGATTCAGCAGCTTCAGGAACACTCGCTGCGTCCGCTCGTGCCGTGTGTCGCCGACGACCGGCACGTTGATGAGCACCGGATCTGTCGATTCGGATGGGAACGTAATCGTTCCGGTCACCGGCACGAAGTCGACGCCTTCACGCGTTGTGGTTGTCGGGTCCGCGACCGTCACGTAATCGACCGTCATCGGTTCCTGGTTCGCGTTGGTCGGTGCGACGGCGAACGTCATGTTCTTCTGACCGCCCGTGCCTTCAGTCATCGACGTCGAGGTCGCCTGCATCCGCGGCGTGGTGTCGTCGTCGAGGATGGTGCCCAGGCCCTGCGAGTTGCCGATTGTGGCGTTCACCGGCGCCGAGAGCACCACCGCGAGGGTCTCATCCCTTTCCTTCGTCGTCTCGCCGACGATCATCACGGTGACGGGCTTCGAGACGTCACCCGGCGCGAACGTCAGATTCCCCGACGTCGTGATGTAGTCCTTCGGCGTAGCAGCCGTGCCCGGCTGTGACGCGTAGTGCACCGTGACCGTCACGGGGCTCGCGGCGGACATCGTCACGTTGAACACCATGGGCGTCTGGCCGCTGTTACCTTCGTAGACGCTCGGGTGGTCGATCGACAGACTCGGCTTCGGATTAATCGTGATCGTGAACGTCTGCGCCGCGCTCGTGTCGGCGCCGCCGTTCGCGGTGCCGCCGTTGTCGTGCAGCTGCACGGTCACGACCGCCGATCCGGTGACGCTGGTGGTCGTCGTGTACGTCAGGGTGCCGTTCGGCGCGATTGCCGGCTGCACCGCGAACAGCGCGTTGTTGTTGTTGCTGACGATGAAGTTCAGCGCCTGACCGCTCTCATCCGACGGCCCCGCGCTCAACCCGGTCGCCCAGCCCGCAATCGTCTGCGCACCGGTATCGACCTGCCACGTCTGATCCGAGCCTTTGACGAAGCTCGGCGCGTCGTTGAGAGAGGTGACGGTGATCGTGAAGGTCTGCGCCGCGCTCGTGTCGACGCCGCCGTTCGCGACGCCGCCGTTGTCGTGCACCTGCACCGTGACGGTGGCCGATCCATTGGCGTTCGCCGCCGGCGTGAACGTCAGCGTGCCGTCCGCGGCAATCGCGGGCTGCACGGAGAACAGCGCGTTGGCGCTGTTCGTCACGATGAAGTTCAGCGCCTGTGCGCTCTCGTTCGCCGGTCCCGCGCTGACGGCCGTCGCCCAGCCCGCGATGCTCTGCGCGCCGGCGTCCTCGCTCACCGTCTGGTTCGCGCCCTTCACGAACGAGGGCACGTCGTTGATCGCAGTGATGGCGATCGTGAACGTCTGGGGCGCGCTCGTGTCGACGCCTCCGTTGGCCACTCCGCCGTCATCGTGCAGGCGCACGGTCACGGTTGCGGACCCGTTCGCGTTCGGCGCCGGCGTGTAGGTCAGGGTGCCGTTCGCGGCGATTGCCGGCTGCACGGTGAACAGCGCCGCGTTGTCGCTGCTCACCTGGAAGTTCAGCGCCTGCGCGGATTCATTGGCAGGTCCGGCGCTGATGCCGCTCGCCCAGCCGACGATCGTCTGGGCCGCTGCGTCTTCGAGGACCGCCTGGTCCGCACCCTTCACGAACGACGGCGCGTCGTTCACGGCGTTGATCGTGACGGTGAAGGTCTGCGGCGCGCTGGTATCGAAGCCGCCGTTTGCGACGCCACCGTCATCGTGGATGCGCACCGTCACCGTCGCCGAGCCGTTGACGTTCGCGGCTGGCGTATAGGTCAGCGTGCCATTCGCGGCAATCGCCGGCTGCACGGCGAACAACGCGTTCGCGTCGTTGCTGACGATGAAGTTCAGCGCCTGCGCGCTCTCGTTCGACGCGCCCGCGCTGATGCTGCTCGCCCAGCCCGCCACGCTCTGTGCGCCGGCATCTTCGTTCGCGGACTGATTGGCGCCCTTCACGAACGACGGCACATCGTTGACGGCCGTCACCGTGATGGTGAATGTCTGCGCGGCGCTCGTGTCCACGCCTCCGCCGGCGATCCCGCCGTCGTCGTGCAGCCGCACGGTGACGGTTGCGGATCCGTTCGCGTTGGCCGCCGGCGTGAACGCCAGCGTGCCGTTCGCGGCAATCGTCGGCTGCACGGCGAACAACGCCGCGTTGTCGCTGCTTACCAGGAAGTTCAGCGCCTGCGCGGACTCATCGGCGGGTCCAGTGCTGATGCCGGTCGCCCAGGCGGCGATCGTCTGCGCCGACGCGTCCTCCAGCACAGTCTGATTGGCGCCCTTCGTGAACGACGGCGCGTCGTTCACCGGGTTGATCGTGATCGTGAAGGTCTGCGCAGCGCTCGTGTCGACGCCGCCGGCAGCGATGCCGCCGTTGTCGTGCGCCCGCACCGTCACCGTCGCCGAGCCGTTCACATTGGCCGCCGGCGTGTAGGTCAGCGTGCCGTCCACCGCAATCGCGGGCTGCACCGCGAAAAGCGCGTTCGCATCGTTGCTGACGATGAAGTTCAGCGCCTGCGCGCTCTCGTTCCCCGGCCCGGTGCTAATCGCCGTGGCCCAGCCGGCAACGCCCTGCGCGCCCGCGTCTTCGTTGGCGGACTGGTTAGCGCCCTCCACGAACGACGGCGCGTCGTTGACCGCCGTCACCGTGATGGTGAACGTCTGCGGCGCGCTCGTGTCCACTCCACCGCTCGCGATCCCGCCGTCGTCGTGCAGCCGCACGATCACCGTCGCGGATCCGTTTGCGTTGGCTGCCGGCGTGAACCTCAGCGTCCCATCCGTGGCAATCGCGGGCTGCACGGCGAACAGGGCGTTCGCGTCGTTGCTGACGACGAAGTTCAGCACCTGGCTGCTCTCGTCTGCCGCTCCGGCACTGATGTTCGTCGCCCAGTTCGCGACCGTCTGGGCGGCCGCGTCCTCGAGGACAACCTGGTCAGCGCCCTTCGTGAACGACGGCGCGTCGTTCACCGGATTGACCGTAATCGTGAACGTCTGCGGCGCGCTCGTGTCGACGCCGCCGTTCGCGACACCGCCGTCGTCGTGCACGCGCACCGTCACGGTCGCCGCGCCGCTCGCGTTCGCCGCTGGCGTGTAGGTCAGCGTGCCGTCAACGGCAACTGCGGGCTGCACCGCGAACAACGCGGCCGCATCGTTGCTGACGATGAAGTTCAGCGCCTGGGTACTCTCATTCGCCGGGCCCGCACTGATCCCGGTGGCCCAGCCCGCGACGCTCTGCGCCCCAGCGTCTTCGCTCGCGGACTGGTTCGCACCCTTCAGGAACGACGGCACGTCGTTGACGGGCGTGATCGAAATCGTGAACGTCTGCGCCGCGCTCGTGTCGACGCCACCGTCGGCGATGCCGCCGTCATCGTGCAGCTGCACGGTCACGGTCGCGGCGCCGTTGGCGTTGACCGCCGGTGTAAACGTCAGCGTGCCGTCCGCAGCAATCGCGGGCTGCACTGCAAACAGCGCGTTCGCGTTGTTGGTGACGATGAAGTTCAGAGCCTGGCCGCTCTCGTCGGCCGGCCCTCGGCTGATGTCCGTCGCCCAGCTCAGGATCGTCTGTGCGGCCGCATCTTCCAGCGCGATCCGGTCCGCGCCCTTCGTGAACGACGGCGCGTCGTTCACGTGGCCGATACCGATCGCGAAGGTCTCCGCCGCGCCCGTGTCGATTCCGCCGCTCGCCGTGCCGCCGTTGTCGTGCAGCCGGACGGTGATGAGGGCGGACCCGTTCGCATCGGCCGCAGGCGTGTAGGTCAGCGTGCCGTCAGCAGCAATTGCCGGCTGCGCCGCGAACAGTGACGGGTTGTTCGAGGTGACGATGAAGTTCACCGCCTGGCCGGTCTCGTTCGCCGGGCCAGCGTTGATGTTCGTTGCCCAGTTCGAAATGCTCTGGGCGCCCGCATCCTCGTTCACCGACTGGTCCGCCCCCTTCGTGAACGACGGCGCGTCGTTGATCGGGTTGATGGTGATCGTGAAGGTCTGCGGCGCGCTCGTATCGACGCCGCCGTTGGCGACGCCGCCATCGTCATGGATTCGCACGGTGACCGCGGCGCTCCCGTTCGCGTCGGCGGCGGGCGTATACGTCAGCGTGCCGTCGGATCCAATCGCCGGCTGCGCCGCAAACAGCGTGTTGTTGTCGTTCGTGACGATGTAGTCGAGGAGCTGCGACTCGTTCGCGGGGCCGGCACTCGCGTTGATAGCCCATCCCGCCACCGACTGCGAACCCGCGTCCTCGTTGACGCTCTGGTTCGCGCCCTTCGTGAAGCTCGGCACGTCGTTGATGCCCAGCACGTTGACAAAGACCGTTCCCGTTGCCGCGCCGCCGCGACCGTCACTGACGGTGTAGGTGAAGCTGTCGGCGCCAAAGTAATTCGGCACCGGCGCGTAGCTCACGGCCATGCCGCTGCCGACGATTGCAACGGCACCGTGCGCGGCGGTCGAGACGCTGGTGATCGTCAGGGTCTGGCCGGGATCCGGATCCATGTCATTCGACAGGACGGTGATGGTGCTCGTCCCGCTATCCTCGAGGACGGTGACGGTGTCGTCGCCCGTCCGCGGCAGACAGTCGATCAGAATCGAGACCGTGGCCTCGTTGCTGCTGGTCGTGCCGTCGGTCGCGGTGTACTTGAACGAAGCGCTGCCGCAGGCGCCGGCGTTCGGCGTGAATGTGAACGCGCCGCTCGGTGCCAGGTCGACGGTGCCGCCGATTTGCGATCCGGGCGACAACACTGCCCTCAGGCCGTCGCGCGCGTAGTCGTTGCCCAGTATCCCGGATGCCGGGATCACGAGCGGCGTCTGGAAGTCCACCTGATATACGCCGTCGTTCTGCGCGAACGGCGCGTCGCCGAGTGTCTCGCTCGACAGGCCGAGGTTCCAGCGGCTCGCGTGCGAGCTGATGATGGTCAGCCTCGCGCCGCCATTGAGCGCCGCTCCTCCTTCACGCGCGGTGACGCACGGATCGAAGTTCGCCGCCGGAATCGACGTCTGACCCGGGCATTCCGGAATGAGGATGCCGTTCCGGAAGATCTGGAAGGACGTGTAATCCTCGCCCGGCAGCAACAGCGTGCTATTAATCGTGAACGCCAGCCGGAGCGGCGAGGCAAGCGAGGTGTTCAGCTCCGTGCCGTCGGGATTGAGCACGGTGATGTTCACCTGCTGGTTGAGGAACGTATAGCCGCTCGGCGGCTGCGATCCGGCGATGACGCCCTGCGCGATCCGAATCGTCGCGGCCGTCGGCGACGTCACGGAGCTCGCCAGCGGGTCCCTGGACGTGACGTCGCCGCCGGTGCTCACCGTGCCGCCGCCGTTCACCGCCTGCGCAACCGCCTTGATCGCGACGGTGATCGTCACGGTGGCGGGGTTGCCGACCGCGTTGAAGTGATCGACCGCAGCGTATGTGAACTGATCGATCCCGAGGAAGTCCGCGTTCGGCGCGTAGTCGAGCGATCCGTCGCTATTGAGGGTCAGCGTGCCGCTTGCCGGTCCACTCACGAGCTGCGCGTGGAGCGGCGCGGTGTCTTCGACCTCGACATCGTGGTCGTTGGCGAGCACGCCACGCGCGTCGACGTGCAGCGGATGGTCGAGAACAGCGGTGTACGCATCGGCCTCGGTGATTGGCGCGTCGTTCACCTGGGTCACCTGCAACGTGACGGTGGCCGGATCGCTGGACGCCTGCCCGTCTGACGCGCGATACGTGAACTGGTCTGGACCGGCGTAATTCGGGTTCGGCGCATACGTGAACGCGCCGCTGGAGCTGAGCGCGAGCACACCGTGCGCGGGCAGCGTCACGAGCGCCGCCGAGAGCGGATCGTTCTCGAAGTCGGAGTCGTTCCGCAGAATGCCCGTCGCGGACGGCACGATCAACGTCGTGTCCTCAGCGATGGAATAGAAGTCGTTGTTCGCGACCGGCGGAATGTTGCCGAACCGCACGTCGATGGATACGGCGGCCGAGGACGTCAACAGGCCGTCGCTGACGGTGTACACGAACGAGTCAGGCCCGCTGTAGTTCGCGGCGGGCGTGTAGCGGACCGATCCGTCGAAGTTGACCAGCACAGCGCCGTGCGCCGCAGGTTCGGCCGCGACGACTTCGAGTGCGTCGTTATCCGCGTCGGTGTCGTTGGCGACCAGGCTGCCCGGCCCTGTCGCCGGCAACGTGACCGTCCCGTTCTCCGGAACGATGATGCTGTCATTCACCGCGACGGGCGCCTGACCCGTGCTGATGATGACGTCATCGAGATCCGGCGTGACGTTCGGATCCGTCGTGGCGAGCACCGCGCGGTATTGAACATAGCGCGAGCTCAGCGCGAGCGGTCCGGGCGCCGCCATTAACTGCCACGCCGACCAGGTGCCGTCGTCGGCCTCCGGCGTGCTGCCGGTACGGATGCTGATCGCGATGCTCGTTCCCGGCGGCGTATTCGCCTTCCACTGCATGCTGCGCCAATCGACGATGGCATTCGCATCGAAGACACGCGAGTGGAACTCGCCGGACGCGGCGTAAGGTGCGAGGCGCATCCAGTCGATCACGACGTTGCCGCCGAAGACGCTGAAGTCGCTCGCGGCGAGGGGCCGCATCGGGCCGGGGACCACGAGGTTGTGCGTCGCGACGACCGCGCCGTCGACCGAGTACACAACGCTCGAGCCGTTCCAGTCGATCGTGTACCTGTGCGGGACGCCCAGGAACCCATTGCCGAGCGGCGTGTCAATGCTGCCGTTGTTGAGGCCCGTATTGGTGCGCGCGGTCAGCATCCCGCCGGACAACGTGCTGAAAATCGCCCACTGCGGCGCCGGTCCCGAGAAGTCCTGCGCGAACCCGGAGTGCTGGAACGCGTCTCCGGTGAACGTCGCGATGAACTCGAGCCGGTGCCCGGGCGTCAGGTGCCACGCTTCCTGGCAGGTGCCGTTCACGTCCTCGCACGTTCCAAGCCGCGATCCGTCGACGAGGACCACGCCGTTGCCGACGAATGCCGCGCCCCCATCGGCATACGGCACGTCCAGCCATCCGGAGGCCAGCGCGGATCCGGAGAACTCGGTCCCGGCGGCGGGCGCGAGGATCACTTCGCCGTCTGCGGTTTCTGACGTATAGGTGCTGCTGCCGGCGCCCGCGTTGAAATCGGGCGCTGATGTGTCGCGCAGCGTCGGGCCGGGCACGGTGACGCTCGGCGCCGCGATGTTGGCCTCGTTGCCCGAACGATCGACCGAGATGACGCGGTAGTAGTAGGTCGTGTTCGGCGTCAGGCCGGAGACCGCGATGCTGTGCTGCGCGACGAATGTGCCGACATTGATCGTCTGGGTTCCTGGAGGCAGCGTCGATGTGCTCGAGAGGATCGCCGGATCCGTGGCGTACTGGATCTTTGACGTAGCCTCCTCGTCGGTTGTCCAGGTGATCGTGACGCGCGAGCTGTCGACGACGGTCGCCTTGACGCGCGAGATGACCGGCGCCGTGGAATCATCGAGCGTTGGCGCGAAGACGACGTCAACCCAGTAGTTGGTCGCGTTGAAGGTGTTGATCGGGAACGCCGATACGCCGTACACGAACAACCCATTGCCGCCTCCCGCCGCGCTCGTCGGCGCGTGCAGCGGCGGTGAATCGACCGGAGCGTTCCCGAAGTACCCGCCATCAGCCGCGTACGACCCCACGTTCGTGTGATACGAGACGACGTAGGTGGTGTTGGCCGTGATCTGCACGGGATTCGAGAAGCTCGCCTGCTGCCATCCGGAGCCCGTCTCGCTGCCGAAGGTGACGCTCGCCAGTCGTGTGCCGTCCATCGACCAGAGATTGCCGATATGCGTGCCGGTGTTCGCCGTGCTCTTGTAGAACCGGACACCGGTGATGAATCCAGCGATGTCGCTGAAGAACTTCGTCCCGAGCTCGACGGCATTGCTGTCGGCGGCCGATGGAACGGCCGGGACGCTCGCAGAACGCCAGAGGCTCGTGCACGGGCACGCGCCAGCGACAATCGACACAGTGATTCCGGCGCCCGCACCCTCGACGTTTCCGCTATCGTCGAACGCCCGCGAGCGGATGTTTGCCGTGCCGGGCGAGCCCGCTGACCATTCGTACGTCCACACGCCCGAGGTCTGGAGATTGGCTGTGTGCCACGTCGCGCCGTTGTCGACCGACACTTCAACGCCGGCGACCGTGCCGCCGCCGTTCTCGACCGCCGTGCCGCTGATCGATATGCGCGTGCCGCTCTCCACGGACGAACCAGCCGCCGGTGACACGATCGTGGACGTCGGCGCGAAAATGTCGGCGGACATCGAGGCCGTGACGAGCGGGCGGTTGGGATTGGCGCCTGTCTGCAACGTGCGCGGCTGCGCGCCCATGTCCGCCAGCAGGTTCACCGTGGCCTGCTGCATCGCCTGATCCGCCGGTATATCCGGCGTTCGATCGTGAATGGAGTCGAGACCCCATGACCACTGCACGGTGCCGGCGCCGAAGACGAGCGCGCCGCTGTTGTGCCGATAGATGGTCAGGCTGTGAGTTGCCGTGCCCTGGGCGACATTGATGCCAAAGTCGACGACCCGCTCGGGGACCACCAGCGTGGTCGTTGACATGCGCACGAGACCCGAGGGAAGCGCCCCGTTGTCGATCACCTCGTCCCACTCGTAACCAAGGCTCTCCACGGACGTGCGGTAGCCCGTCGTATCCGTGGGCGCCAGGTCTGCCACTCCCGTGTTGCGCCAGAAACGCAGACCGGCCATCGAGGCCGGAACATGGATCCGATCGCTGCAGCAGTTGACGGTCCAGAGCTGCCCGGTCAGCGCGTTCTCCGGATTCCCGCCGCCGACCGCGGGGAACCGGGGATCGCGCCACGTGCCGGTCCAAGGGTTGGATGGATTGGGATCGACACGGTTGCCTTGCCCGAACGTTTCCTTGTAGCTGACGAGCGTGCGGAAGCTGGTGTTGAATCCGTCAATCGATGACTCGTAGCGCGTCTTCCAGAACATCTCGTTGCCGCTGAAGAACGCGAGGTTGATGCCCGAGTTGCGCGCGCTCTCGACGTGCGCGCGCTGCGCCGCCGACCAATACTCGTCGTGGCCGACCGAGAAGAACGCCTTCGGACGGTGCGAGCTCGTCAACCCGATAGCCGGGTTCACGCCGAAACGATCGGTGTCCACGCCGGTCCAGTACTTGACGTCGTAGCCGTTGGCTTCGAGCCACCGCACCATCGGATACTCAGCGTTGAACAGAAAGCTCTGGGGATCGTGCGCGCGCGTGTCGAACGGGCGGTTGTAGCTCACCTTGCCCGCGCGTGCCGGACAGTTGTACCGGCCTGCGCTGCTGTCCAGCGGCGCGCCGCAGTAAAGGCTGTTGCCGCCGTACTGGTTGTAGGCCTGCCACGTCGTATCCGACGTCTGGAACAGAATCTCCGATGTGCGCGAGTCGTCGCGCACGATGAAATAGATATGGCTCGAGGCGTTCAGGTCGTCGCTGCGCGACAGCTTCGCGACGAAGATGCCGGAGGTGACGCCCGTGGTATCCCACGACCCGGTGACCGCCCACGTACCGCAGTCGACCAGTCCTGAGGCGGCGTCGGTCGCACACGCGGGCTGGGCCTGTGCTGCAGCGACTTCAGCGGCCGTCGGCGCGACCGTCGCGACCTTGCGCGCGCCGAAGCCCTGGTAATAGCCAAGCCGATAGACGTCGATGATGAACCCGGGTGCGCTTGTCTTGACCTTGAACGAGACGACACTCCCCGCGTTGACGCTGATGTCCGTCGCGAATCCCTGCAACGTGGGATCGCCGGCGCCCTGGATGTCCCATTCGCTCTGAGGACTGCCCGCAAGGCTGTTCTCCGTCACGATTGGATTGCTGTTCGCCTGCGCCTCCACTGTCGGGCGTATCGAACCGCCGCCTGCGAGGAGGGCGGCGACACTGAATGCGGCGAATACGCGAATCGCGGCCCGTCGGGTCAAGCGGTTCATCATCTCCATCGGTTTATGACTCAGCGACTTACGGACGCTGCGCGCGTACACACGTGTCGCGTCTCCGTGTGCGCAGCTGTCTCGTGGGTTGTGGCGACGGGTTACGGATGGCTGAACAGCAACGAACGGTCCAGCTGTGGGGAGACTGTCTGGGGTTGTCCGCTACCAAGCAGATAACGGCTGCTGCACAGTAGAGATAGGGCGGATCGGGCGGGTCTGGAGTTCACACGATCGGGCGGGCGCGAAGCGTCGCGGCGCAGAGAAAAGTACCCGCAGTTGTCAGACCTAAGTTCGCGTTCCCGGCGACTTCAAGCGCGCTGGGGCGTTGGGGGCAGTGGGGTCGGGGCATTGCGGTCAGATCTCGATTTCCATTTCAAATCGAAAATCGAGATCTGTCCCCCAAGGGAGGCCCCAGCGCGAGCGAGCGCGCCGCCGGCGAACGATTTAATGCGTTGATCAGAGGCGCGGAAAAAGGAAGGGCGTTACAAGCCGTGGCATTCGCCACGCGCCGATGATGACGCCGCGAACGGCGCCATCGTGAGTCGGCTCGGCGACCTCGGTCGGCGAGACCACCAGGAAAGCGCGATGCCGGGTCTAAAGACCCGGCCTATTTACAATCATACGCAGCCGTACCTGGTCTGCGCCGCGTCGATCGCTTTCTGCAACAGCGCTCTCAGATACGCATTGGTGACGTAAGCGAGCGCGTCTTCTGCCTTGTCGAGGGCGGCGCAGATCTGATCGTTCGTCGGCGGCGTGAAGACGCCGTCAGACGCGCTGACCGCCGTCACCATACCGGATGCCATGACCACCGCGAGAGCCAGAGCCGAGACACGGTTGCGCAGGTTTCGCATATTTCCTCCAAGTGACCGTTTGAATGGGTTAGTAATGACGGCCGGCGTGTGTTGCTCGCGACCGGTGCCCGTCAGTGCACGATGTTCGCCAGGGGTGCGATCGGAAAACGGTTCGAAATGGGCGAATTTCTCTGCCGCGCCGGCGACGTTTTTTCAGAAGTTCTCGGTGCGGCGGACTTTTTTGCATCAACCGGGTTACTCGCTACGCGCCGGGCCTGCCTCCCGGCGCGTAGCCCTCCTGCCCGCCGACTTCCCACCGTCCGCCGAAGTCCTATCGATTGAACGCGATGACCACGTCCTTGACCGCCGGAGTCTGCGCAGTATTCGTCGTCGACTCCTGCAGTACGTACTGGATGTAACGCGAAGATTCTGCCAACGCTCCGCCCGACACGGGGACGGTGGCAAAGGCCGTCCATGTCGCGTCAGGCGTCGGTGTATTACCTGTCCGATAACTGCCGACGATGTTGGTTCCGGCCGGCTTCTCGGCGTTCCACGACATCGTCAGCCAGCTGACCGGCGCGCCCGCGTCGAACACTTTCGACGTGTACTTTCCGGCCGCGGCGTACGGCGTCGAGCGCATCCAGTCGATCGTCAGCACGCCGGTTGATTTGAACAGGTCGCTGCCGACCATGGTCATCCTGAGAGATGCCGGGAACGTGGCCGCGTGGGCCGCGACCTTCGCGCCGTCGATCCAGTACACGACGCTCGTCGCGTTCCAGTCGATGCGGAATCGGTGCGGCGCACCGAACCAGTTGCCTGGAATGAGGGTCTCCAGGATGTCGAGGCCATTGATGGTGCGCGCGTAGAGGCCGACCGTCGTTCCGTTCGGCTTTGTGTTGAACTGCGCGAGCAGGAGTCCGGCAAGCTGTTGCGGTGCACCACTGAACGTCGCCGCGAACTCCATCGATCGGCCGCCGCTGATGAGGGGCAGCGTTGACGTGATCTGCGTCCCCTGCAGCTTGACCGAACCATTGCTCACGGTCAGCGTGCCTTTGGTGATGAGCACGTTCGTCAGCCAGCCGCTTGGCAACGCCGTGCCGGAGAACTCGGTGGCGAGGGTCGGCGTCAGCATTACTTCGCCGTTGCCCGTCTCCGAGTAGTAGGCGCCGGCGTCCGCGGTGCCGCCGACGAAGTCCGCCGTCGTCGAGTAGGCGACGAGCGACGTGTCGTCGTCGACGATCGTCCCGATCCCTTGTGCTCCCGCGATGTTGGCATTGACGGCACCCGAGAGGTTCACGGTGAACGTCTTGTTGTGCGTCACGACGCCAGGTGCGTACGTCAGCGTGCCGGACTGCGCGGTGTAATCGGGAGGCGCCAGCGCTGAACCATCGGCCGTGGCGAAGTTCACCGTGACGCTCTTGCCGCTCTGCGGAGACAGCGTCACCGTGAACGTCATGTTCGTGGAGCCGCTGTTGCCCTCCACCACCGTCGCGTTGCCGACCGTCAGTGTCGGAAGCGGATCGTCGTTCTGGATGATGCCGGCGCCCTGCGCCTTCTTGATCGTGCCGTTGACGGCATTGAGCAGGTTGACGCTGAACGTTTCGTCGTCTTCGTTCCTGGTGTCGCCGGCTACCGCGATGGTGACCGGCAGCGACACAACTCCCGGAGCGAACGTCAGCGTGCCGGCCGCCGCCGTATATTCGGCCGGCGCCGTCGCGGTCGAGTCCGCCGCCGCGAAGGACGCGGAAACCGGCATGTCGCTCGCGCCCGCGAGGCTCACTGTGAATGTAAACGGCGTATCACCGCTGTTGCCTTCCGCCAGCATGACATCGCTGATGTAGATGCCGGGGATCACGCTGATCACCAGCGTCTGCGGGTCGCTGGTGTCGACGCCGCCGTTTGCCGTCCCGCCGTTGTCGCGCAGCCGCACCGAGACGCGCGCCACGTGGCTGATGCCATTCAGGTTCGCCGCAAGCGCGTATGTCAGCGTTCCGGTGGACGAGATCGACGGCTGGACCGAGAACACCGCGTTGTTGTCGTTCGTGACGACGAAGGACAGAGCCTGGCCCGCTTCGTTCACCGGGCCTGCGCTCATATTCGTCGCCCAGTTCAGCACGGTCTGGGGGCCAGCGCTCTCGGCCAGCCGCTGGTCGGCGCCCTTTGCGAAACTGGGCGCGTCGTTGACGGGGGCCACCGTGATCGAGACGGTCCCGATCGCCGTGCCGCCATGACCGTCACTCACGGTATAGGTGAAGCTGTCGGCACCGAAGTAGTTCGGCGCCGGTGTGTAGGTCACACCGATGCCGCCGGGCGCGACAGCGGCGACGCCATGTGACGGCGCCGTCACGCTCGCGACCATTAATGTCTGGCCGGGATCGGGATCGACGTCGTTCGCGAGCACCGTGATCGTGCTGGTGCCGCTGTCCTCGAGTACCGTCACCGCGTCGTCACCCGGCCTCGGCCTGCAGTCGATCAGGATCGACGCGGTCGCTTCGTTGCTGCTGTTCGTACCGTCCGTTGCTCTGTATTTGAACGACGCCGGACCGCACGCCCCGGCAGCCGGTGTGAACGTGAAGGCGCCATTGTCGGCGAGACCGACGCTGCCGTTCAACGCGGAGCCCGGCGACAACGCTGCCTTCAGTCCATTACGCGCGTAATCGTTGGCGAGCACGCCCGCCGCTGGTATCGCGAGCGGCAACTGGTAGTCCACCTGGTAGACGCCATCGTTCTGCGCGACCGGCGCGTCACCAAGGAGGCTGGTCGAGGCGCCGATGTTCCACTGGCTTGCGTGCGAGGTGAGGATCGTCAGCCTCACGTCGCCGTTGAGCGCGTTGCCCCCTTCCCGCGCGGTGACGCACGGATCCAGGTTGGCTGCGGGAATGCCTGACTGCCCGAGGCAGTCAGGAATCCGGACGGCGTTCCGGAAAACCTGCAAGGAGGTCTGGTCGTCGCCGGGCAGCAACAGCGAGTGATCGACGGTGAACATCAGGCGGATTGGCGAGGCGGGTGATGCCGACAGCTCCGATCCGTCCGGATTCAGCACGGCGATGTTGATCTGCTGGTTCAGGAATGTGTAACCGACCGGCGATTGCAACCCGGCGATCACTCCCTGCGCAATCCGGATCGTGGCGCCTGATGGTGAGGTCACGGCGCTCACCAGAGGATCCTGGGAGGTCACGTGTGTCCCCGTGCTCACGGTGTCGCCGCCGTTCACCGCCTGCGAAACCGCCTTGAGCGCGACGGTGATCGAGACAGTGGCGGTACTCCCAACCGCGCCGAAATGGTCCACGGCCGCATACGTGAACTGGTCGAGTCCGAGGAAGTCGGCGTTCGGCGTGTAGTCGAACGAACCGTCGGTGTTCAGTGCGACGGTGCCGTTTGCAGGGCCTGCCACGAGCTGCGCGTGCAGCGGCGCGATGTCTTCCACTTCGACGTCGTGATCGTTGACGAGCACCCCGGGTGCGCCGACGTGCAGCGCCTGGTTCATCACCGCCGTATATGCGTCAGCCTCGGTGATCGGTGGGTCGTTGACCTGCCGCACATCGATTCGGACGTTCGCTGGCTCACTGTTCTG
>QHWT01000102.1 GCA_003222675.1 Acidobacteriota bacterium
AAACCGTATTGGAGTGTCGAGATACATGCCCGGGGCGCGTCTCAGGAACTTGTTGGAGCGTTTAAAAGGTGAGCTGCAGAATTTCGAGGACATTGCGAAGTACCTCAGGCCGCAACCGGAAGATGTGCCACGGCTCCAGGGCATCGACATATATGGCGGCACGCTCGCGTTAAACGGCGCGGTGGGTGGCGATCACATCATCTACCTGGATTTCAAGCAGCGGTACGATCTCGACGCCCGGCTCGCGCAAGCCATCGGCGAGGGGCAGTGGGAGTTACTGATGCGCTGCCGGCGGCGATGCTGCACCAGGCCTTTCTGATCGGTGCCGTCTACGAACTGGAAATGTCCGGACAGATCACGAAGCGACTCTTCGAGAACCTGAACAGCCGGTTCTACAGGAGCTCCGGCGAACACAAGTTCGTGTCGCTGATCTACGGCGAGATCTCCGACGCCGCGCAGTTCCGGTTTCTTTCCGCCGCGCAACCGTTCCCGCTGGTCTTTTCGGCCGAGCACGATCGGTTCATGGAGGTTCCGGAGGAGCTGTGTGCGTCGTTCCCGCCCTTGGGCGTCCTGCCCTCATTGGACGTGATCGACCGTGCCACGACAACGAGCCCGCTGGGATTCAAGGACGACTACCAAATGAATGAGTGGCTCTTGATGGGCGCCGGCGACATCTTGCTGCTGTGCACGGACGGCCTGGCGGAACATAGCAGCGGCGACGCGCGTTACTTTCCCGATCGGCTTGAACAGAAGCTTCGGGGCGTGAAGGGCCACCACGCGCGACACATTTTCGAGGCGATTGAGGCAGACATTCGGGCGTTCAGCGAGCCATCCGATGACATCAGCCTTGTGGTGGTGAAGCGGCTCTAGCGGCGGAAGCTTCAGGGGCGGCGGAAGGCGGACACGTCGTACGAGCTATGCGGCGACCGTCGCCGCTGTCGGCCGAGACCGGCTGCGCCGAGCGCACCGACGAACGAACCTGACGTGGGGCTCCGCCCCACACCCCGGCTCGTCGCTCGCGGGGACCCCAGACCCCGCTCCGCTCCTCGCAGGCGCGCCGTGCGCGCCTAGCCCGTTATGCGGCTCGCTCGGTACGAGTACAAAATTCTCGTTGTGAGCCGCATAACGGGCTAAACGACGTCTTCCGGCGGCAGGTTGACCACCACAGTGTCCATGGTCCTGGCCGCACACCGCCCTGGTACCGGCCGCGCGCGATGGACAGCACTCTGGGGCGCGTGCACCTGGTCATCGAAAGGCGATCTGTTCTTCGAGCTTGACGAAGTAGTCCATCGAGGCGCGCGCGATCTCCACGGGACCGGGCTTGAAGTCGAACACCTCGAGCGAGACCCAGCCGGCGTAGCGCAGATCGGCGAGCACCTGAAAAACGGGGCGGAAGTCGAACGTGCCGGTGCCCGGATACCGGCCGTCCATCTCGTTCACATGGACGTGCCTGATCGCCCGGAAATGCGTTCGCACGATTCGATCGAACGGCTCGGTCTCGTCGGCGGTGTTGTGGAAGTCGAACATGCTCTGAATCGCCGGATGACGGAGCTCGTCGACGATCCGGACCGCCTCGCGGACCGTGTTGACAACGTCCGTGTCCTTGCTTGCGAGCGCTTCGAGCGCGATCGTCGCGCCCCGTGAGCGTGCATGATCCGCGATGGATGCCAATCCGTCTTTCAGATGCTTCGTCGCCTCCTCACGAGAGTTCCCTTGCGATCCGCGCTGCTTCGGGGAGCCCAACACCATGATTGCGTTCTCCCCCAGGTCGCCACACAAATCGATCAGCTTTCGGAAATACGCCCATGACTTCTCGCGAATGGTCCGATCGGCCGTCGTGATGTGCAGCCACTTGGGCGTGATCAGCAGCCAGTGCAGTCCGGCGAACCGGACCCCTTCACTCTTCAGGATGTCGCGCATCTCGCGGCGGCGCGCTGGTGTCAGCCCGTCGACGTCATCGCCGAGTGTAAACGGCGCAATCTCGACGCCCTGAAAACCCGCCTCGCGCATGGCGCGGACGCTCTTCGCGAAGTCCCACTTCTCGAAGACTTCATTGCAGATGGCATATTTGAATCGAAGTGAAGATACCTCGACACGCCTCAGGCGAGCCATGCCCGCGAGCGCCGCGGCGGCGCCGAGGAACTGTCGTCGGTGCACGGCACGGGATCTTGGCAGAGCCGCATAACAAGATCAACCGTAGCCGAGACCGTCGCGTTCACGCGACACCGTCTCATTGAAGCGCGCGTCCGCAGCGTTGGTGTGCGTTGCGTAGATGCTCACGGTCGCTGACGTCGTCCGCCGCCCTTCACGCGTCGCGATGCATCGCGCCAACCCCGCCACCTGCGAGGCCGCGCACGCGGTTGCTGTGCTCATACTGAATGTTCCTGGCCGTGTACATCGGCCTTGGCTGCGCTTTCCACGTCCGGGGCCTCAGGGGCCGCCCAATTGGTCGCCGACACCGCGCCACGTTGGCCCGTCGTCGCTCCATCCATCGTTGGCGCCGCCCCAGGTTCTGGTGTCTAACTCTTCTTCACTCGAAATACCTCCTGTAGAACAAACGCGTGGCGTCTTGTTTTCCTGGCAAGAATGCGTTTGTTCTACTAGATCGGCGGGCCCGATCGGGCCCGCCGCTAGCGCGGCTGCGCCACAGTTGGTTGCGGCGCAGCCGCGCTGTGTCTCAGAGCTTCTGGTTTGGTCGCCGCGAAACTCTGCTACGAGGTACGGGTATTTCGAGCCTTTTGCTTACACACCGAGCCGCAAACGCGCTGGTACTGGGCCTAGTGCTTTCCCCTTTCGACGGCTGCCACCGTGGTGCCCGTATCGTCGCCGACTGTCAGCGAGACCTCCACGCGCATGCCGATCGAGGCCGCAGCGGCACCGGGGAGTTCGGCCTTGAACTCGAATCCTCCGGTTTTGAGTGACTGGATCTGCGCGTCCACGGAGAGGCCGTTGACGACACCCTTGAACCGGAATCGCGCCTTTTCGTCGACCCTGAAAGCCCCCGCGGCGATCGTGACCTCGAGCGCGCCGAGACGGAGAGTTACATCTTCACGTGTCGGATCGATACCGTTGCTCGCCGCTCCGAGCTGGAACGTTGTCTTCACCGCCAGCTCGTTCAATTCCTCGACCTCGACCTTCGCAGCGAAGGCGGCAAAGCGCACGGTATCGGCTCCCCGGTCGCGGACGAAGACGTCGGAAACGCCATTCGTGTCCCCCGCGACGAGGTTCGAGGCCGCGGAGTCGAAGGCGACGAATCGTCCGTCGGCACTCACCGCCGGAAAGAAGCTGTCGCTNNTGGATGAAGACGTCGATGCCGGCGCGGAAGTCGACCGCACCGTTCGTGTCCCCCGCAACGAGGTTGGAGGCCGCGGAGGCGAAGGCGACGAAGCGTCCTTCGGCGCTCACCGCCGGCGAGAAGCTGACGAAATCCCCTTCTGCGCCCGTGCTGTCGACGCTCACCCGCTCGGTCTGCCCTGTCGCGCGATCGTGGACGAAGACGTCGATCGTACCGTTCGTGTCCCCCGCGACGAGGTTGGAGGCCAAGGACGCGAAGGCGACGAAGCGTCCGTCGGCGGTGATCGCGACATTACGGCCGACGAATCCGGGAATCTGGAATCCACTGCCGCCGTTCGCCTGCCCGCCAGCGCTGTCCACGCTCACGCGCTCGGTTGCCCCGGTCTGACGGTCCCGGACAAACACGTCGAAGTCGTTGTTCGTGTCCCCCGCGACGAGGTTGGAGGCCAAGGACGCGAAGGCGACGAAGCGCCCGTCGGCGCTGATCGCTGGGGATATGCTGCCAAAGTTCGCCTGCCCACCAGCGCTGTCCTCGCTCACGCGCTCGGTTGTCCCCGTCTGACGGTCCCGGACAAACACGTCGAAGGCGTTGTTCGTGTCCCCCACAACGACGTTGGAGACGGAGGCGAAGGCGACGAAGCGCCCGTCGGCGCTGATCGCTGGGGATATGCTGTTCGCCGTCGTGCCGGTGTCGAAGCTGTTCATCGGCTCGGTCTGCCCTGTCGCGCGATCGTAGACGAAGACCCGGGCGGTGGAGAAAAGAGCGGGCAGCACGGAGACGAAGGCGACGAAGCGTCCGTCGCCGCTCACCGCTGGCAATATAGCGTGCGCCTGCCCGGCAGCGCTGTCCGCGTTCACGCGCTCGGTCGTCCCCGTCTGACGGTCCCGGACAAACACGTCGAACACGAAGTTCGTGTCCCCCGCGACGAGATTGGAGGCCCCTGAGACGAAGGCGACGAAGCGGCCGTCGGCGCTGACCGCTGGCGATATGCTGTCGCCCTCTCCGCTGGCATTGTTCGTCTGCCCGCCAGCGCTGTCGACGCTCACCCGTTCGGTCATGGGCTCGCTCGTCGCGGCCGGAACTCCGAGCGGAACGATGAGCGCCGCACAGACAGCATAAAGAAACGTTCTGAGATTCATGGTCGCAGCTCCCTTCTTCGCCGATACCGAATTCCGCGCGACAGGCGGTCGGCTACCGTTCAAGTCCCGGAGCTATCGCCACGGCTGATGGATGTGCCGCGCACTATGAAAGAGACGGTGGCGCCGAGTCCGACCTGCCTACCCTCGTCCGCGCATCTGGGTTCCCACGATTTGATCTGCGTTGCAGTGTCGTACGCGCGCGGACCTGTTGTTCGAGCGCCGGTCGATCCCGCTGATTGAAGAGGTGCAGACGGTCAGTCGAGCTGTTCGTCGCCGGAACTGCGACGTTTGCCCAGCTAATTCCGCCTGTACATCCGCAACCGTCAGCTGCACAGACACTTCGGGGAAAAGTCGTTGGAATGACCTGGCCCGTCAACTCTCAGATCAAGGCAAAACGTAGTGAGGGATTGTGACGGCGGCAAGCTCCAAAATGCCTTGCACTGCCGACGGGGTGAAATAGCGTGGTCGGTTCCGAGGAGATCTCGTTGCTGCGACAGGAAAGGGCCTTGCTTTTTGGATCTCAATCTGGCATCTGTCTAACCGATGGATGCGCCGCGCGGTGACGCTCCTGGCGCTGCCTCCCCGAAAGAACGTCCAGACGACCGTCTCGACTCGTGGAAAGAGATAGCGGCCTATCTGGGACGTGGAATCACGACGGCGCAACGCTGGGAACAGGAAGAAGCGCTGCCCATCAAACGTCTGCCTCATACCAAAAAAGGGTCGGTCTTCGCGTTCAAGTCCGAGCTCGACGCCTGGCGTGCGGCGCGCGAGCAACCGGGACCCTTGCGCGAGAAGATCGATGCGGAAGCGCCGTCGACTCTCAGTCAGATACCGGTTGCGCGGCCATTACCAGGCTCGCGGTTCGGCTCTCGGCTTCTGGTCGCATCGCTCGGTTTCGCCGGCCTGACGGTCGCGGTCGTCGGCCTCACGGCGCGGATCCATCGTGCGGCGACGTCGGCCACAGGCTTCGACGCGCCGATCGTTCCGCGCCAGTTCGCTAACGATGCCGCGATCGAAGCTGCCCCGAGCCTGTCGCCGGACGGGAGCCAGGTGGTGTACCACTGGTTGCGCGACGGTGTCGCGGACCTCTACATCAAACCCATT
Source organism: Acidobacteriota bacterium (assembly GCA_003222675.1). Classification (GTDB taxonomy): domain Bacteria; phylum Acidobacteriota; class Vicinamibacteria; order Vicinamibacterales; family 2-12-FULL-66-21; genus QHWT01. The sequence goes on from QHWT01000102.1 coordinate 5,539, forward strand.
GGCGGGGGCCAGGCGCGGCAGTTGACCGACGCTCACAAAAGTCCGGCTCGAGCTTCCGGCTATCCCAAGTGGTCACCGAAGGGCGACCTTATCGCGTTTCTCCGAGCGGAAGGCGAACAGATCCAGGGCTTGTATCTGATATCGCCGAACGGAGAACCGGCTCGCCGGCTGACATCGATGGCGGGGATCGGTCTCTCCTGGACGCCCGATGGGCGGTCGCTCGCCTTTATCGATCGGAATTCCTCCGGCGATCCGTTCTCGATCTTTCAGATCTCAATCGCAACCGGAGAGCGACGGCGATTGACGACGCCGCCACGCGGCACGTTCGGAGACACGTTGTGCGCCTTCTCGCCCGACGGCCGTCGTCTGGCCGTTGTGCGGTTCGGCTCCCGCTACGAATCCGACCTGTACGTGATGAGTATGAATGCCGCCGAAAAAGGGCTCGAGCGGCTGACCATCGATTCGGAAGGAATTGAGGGGCTCGACTGGACGCCTGACGGGCACGTAATCGTGTTCGGTACGCATCGGGGGCTCTGGAAGATTTCGGCGTCGCCGGGCGAGCGGCCTCATCCCCTTGTCATCGCAGGCATGGAAGGCGGCGCACGGCACCCGAGTTTCTCACGCCCGACCGCAGGCCGCCCCGCGCGTCTCGTGTATCAGTGGCGCACGCGCGACGTGAACATCTGGCGCTGGGATGCAGTACACACCGGTCCTGACACGATCAAGAAGGTTCCCGGCTCGGCATGGTATGAGGACTTCCCGGCGATTTCGCCCGACGGGCGGCGTATCGCATTTGCATCGAATCGCACGGGCGCGAACGAGATCTGGATCGCCGGCGCCGACGGATCCGATCAGAAGCAGGTGACGTTCCAGAATGGCCCGGTGGTCACATCGCCTCAGTGGTCGCCCGACGGAGAGCGCCTGGTCTTTTCGTCTCAGGTGGGCGGCAACCGCGACATCTACATCATCAACGCCGACGGATCGAAGTCGGCGCGCCTCACATGGGAGCCGTCCGAAGAAGAAGAGCCAAGTTGGTCGCGTGACGGGCGCTGGATCTACTTTCAATCGGATCGGACGGGGATCGGACAGATTTGGAAGGTGCCGCCGGAAGGAGGCAGCGCGGTTCGGGTGACCGCCGGCGAGGCCTCCCAGGGATTCGAGTCGTCTGACGGACAGCTTCTCTACTTCGTGCGGGGAATGGACGTACCTGGCCTCTGGTCGGTTCCGACAGCAGGCGGCACAGAAACGTTCGTGGTCGCCGATGTCCGCCAGGCGTTTTGGGGCATTGCGGACGCTGGCATCTACTTCATCGTGTCCGCGCCCCATCTGTCACCAGGGGGGCCGACGATAAGATTCTTCAGCTTCTCGTCGAAGACTGTTTCGACACTTGCGAGAGTACCAGCCGAGCCGAGTAATCTGTCGCCCGGTTTCTCGGTGTCGCGGGACGGCCGCACGGTGCTGTGGACACAAGCCGAGAGCCTCCAGGATGATCTGATGTTGATCGATCCGTGGAGGCAGTGAGCGTTTGTTCGCGGTAGCCTCGCCTCTGTTGATCCTCTGTCAGCGTCCGCTGAAACGCACGCGGACCTCCGGTTGGTGAGACGGAACGTGGAAGACCGTATCGAGCCGAGCGCGACCGATTCGCATTCGGTGAGGACTGCCCCACCTAAAGAAAGTAACGTCGAGCTGACACGCCGACTGTAGCTACATTCGGGGCGAAAGTGCCCGGAGCCTTCACGCCTAGCGCGAAGGTTCGGGGCCAGATTACGCATCCCGGCTATGCGTCTCTTCTCGTGGCGCTGGCATCCACCTGCCGTTGACACCGCGCGCAGTTATGATGACGAGCCGACGACACTCGTGACCTTCGAGTTCCGCGACGTGCCCGAAGGTACACTGCTGACGATCGTAGTTTCGACAAGCTTTCATTGTCGCGCCGTGCCAAGGCGTATCGAGCGAACGAGGGAGCCTGGACGCAGCAGGCGAAACAGATCGAAGCGCACATCGCCGACCAGTTAGCGCGCGAAACAGGGCTCCGAATCGTTTTCGGGAGAGCCGATTGAGTGTGACGATTCCACGTGATTTGCGAAGCGCCGTGTTCGCTTCTTACGTTCGCGGGGCGATGATCGATCCGAAGCCTCCGGACGTCATGGTGCTCGGCGCCGAATGGCCCGAACGCGCGCTCCTCCGGGCGCAACTGATCGAAGAGGGCTACGGTGTCATTGCCGTTGATGCCTGGCCGATTCCGAGACTGTGCCGGCGCGCGGGGATGAAGCCGCGAGTAATGATCATCGATCTCAAAGGGCTCCCTCGGCCCCAGGATGTGATCGATGAGATTCGCCTTGTGCTCCGCCCCGAGCGGGTCGTCGTGATTGTGGCGCTTGGAACTGTCGCCGTCGAGGACATCGAGCGCCATGGCTATCAGGTCGTGAGTCGCCCAGCCAGCATTGGCGATATCGTCGCAACGATCACTACGCTGCTCCGCGGTACTGGATCGGAAGACACTGGAGGTCACATGCGTAAGCAGGACCGTATCGCTCGAAACCAGGAACAGAAACGCTCCGAACACCAACCCGAGCCTAAGGCCCAGCCACAGCCGGAAGAGACGGCGCAAGTCAAGGGCAGTGCCTCGAGCACTCAACCGCCGAGACCGCAACGCCAACCCGGCAGGCTCCCGCTTCCTGACTGACGGGAGGCGAGTGGGGCGGCGAGTGGCCTGCGCCGGTCTGTCGGTACGACCCACTGAAACGGGGCTATCGGTAAAGAAGACTCAGCGCGAAAGAGATCCGCAGCTTGAGGGTCGTGACGTGGGGCCCAGGAGTGGCATTGCTGTGATGCGTTGATGCGGATACGTGACGCGATCGAGATGCTCGCGGACAGCGGCGTCGAGGCGCTCGGTCCGACGACCTGGGCCGATCTCGGATGTGGCGGTGGCGCCTTCACTCTCGCGCTCGCCGCCTGGCTCGCCGCAGGCAGCACCATTCACGCCATGGACCGCGACGGCGCGGCCCTTCGGAAGATTCCTTCGGCGTACAACGGCGTGCGCATCACGACGCACCGTGGAGACTTCACGAACCCGACGGGGCCATTCGCCGATCTCGATGGCATTCTGATGGCCAACTCATTGCACTACGTCGCTGACCAGGCGGCGTTCATTCACGCATGCGAAGCGCGGATGACATCACGGCGCCACTTTCTCGTCGTCGAATACGATACGACCGAGGCCAGCCGATGGCTGCCGTATCCGGTGAGCCAGATCAGATTGACTGGCCTGTTCGAGCGCGCCGGATATTCGATCACAGTGTTGCGCTCACGGCCATCGATCTACCGGCGCGCTTCGCTCTACGCCGCCGTGATCGCGCCGTCCTTGAACCTCTGCGGCGCCTGTCCAGATCCTTAGATCCACACGTCAGGCTGTAGAACCGGACTCTGTGTTTGTCGCGTCGAGGGAACATCTCGAAATGCGGATGCGGACCGAAACTCCTAGAGCGGCGCTTGGGTCGCCCCGCGAAGATCAAGCCGTCGTCGAACTCGCAGGCCTCAACGAAGATCTGGATGTGCTGAAATCGAACGCGAGCGAGGCCCGAACGCTGACCGGCGTTGACGTGCGCGACGGGGACCGGGCGCGCGCCGCTGCGCGGCAGCTTCAAGGGCGCGGCGCGCGGAATGTGATCGTCAGCATCGACACCGGCACGCTCTTGGTGGAACAAGACTCCGAACGCTAGTATCTGAATCTGCCGGTTCAGACCGCGGACACGATGCTTGACCGCCACACACTGTCTACAACGGAGCGGCCTCAATGATCGTCAGCTCCGAGGCGCTGCAACCGCCATAAGCCTCAACAGTTGTCTCGTCTGACGCTGGAGGTAGTCGGTGTTCGTTCCGAACGCGATCGGGACGTTTGGCAACTCCGGAAAGAACATGCTGCGGGGGCCCAGGTACTTCAACACCGACTTCGCCGTGTTAAAGGTCACCAGCGTCACGGAGACACTCGACGTGCAGTTTCGAGCCGAGTTCTTCAACATCTTCAATAACGTCAACCTCAACGCGCCAAACAGCAACGTGTCGTCGGCCCAGTTCGGACGAATCACCTCCGCCCTGGATCCGCGCATCTTGCAGTTCGGCCTGAAACTGTTGTTTTAGCCCGTTATGCGGCTCGCAACGAAAATTGTGTACTCGTTTCCGGAGATGCACCGAGCCGCATAACGGGCTGGGCGCGCACCGCGCGCCTGCGAGGGAGCGGGGCGTAGGGGTCCCCACGAGCGACCGAGCCGGGGTGTGGGGCGGAGCCCCACGTTACGAGTTCAGATCGCTTGGACCTCGTCATCGGGAAGGCGATCTGTTCTTCGAGCTTGACGAAGTAGTCCATCGAGGCGCGCGCGATCTCCACGGACCGGGCTTGAAGTCGAACACCTCCAGCGAGACCCAGCCGGCGTAGCGCAGATCGGCGAGCACCCGAAAAACGGGGCGGAAGTCGAACGTGCCGGTGCCCGGATACCGGCCATCCATCTCGTTCATATGGACGTGCCTGATCGCCCGGAAATGCGTTCGCACGATTCGATCGAACGGCTCGGTCTCGTCGGCGGTGTTGTGGAAGTCGAACATGCTCTGAATCGCCGGATGCTGGAGCTCGTCGACGATCCGGACCGCCTCGCGGACCGTGTTGATAACGTCCGTGTCCTTGCTCGCGAGCGCTTCGAGCGCGATCGTCGCGCCCCGCGTGTACATGAAGGACATCACGAAGACGGAAGACACAACGGTCGATCGAGACGCTCGCGGAGGATCGCGCGGACATAAGAGCACTCGCTCAGCCTATGCGAGGTCAACGAATACGATGCTCGAGGGGTTGCCGACGGCGACGTACTGGCCGGAGAAAGACAGACCGCCGGTCGCACGATCCACGCGAAACACGGCGATTGCGTCGGCTCGCTGATTGCAGCAGTAGAAGAACCGGCCGGTCGGGTCGAAGCTGAAGCTGCGCGGATAGTCGCCGCGTGTCCACTCTTCGCCAACGTACGTCAGGCGTCCGTCGGAGCCGACAGAGAAGATGCCGATGCTGTCGTGCAGGCGGTTACCCGCGTACACGTACCGCCCGTCGCCGGACACCAGGATCTCCGAGCAGAAGTTGCTGCCGGCAAAGCCGGCCGGCAGCGTGGAGATCGTCTGCCGCGTTGTCAGGCGTCCCAACCGAGAGTCGTAGTCGAACAGCACGATCGTGGAGCCTTCCTCCTGGATCGAGTAGAACCAGCGCCCATTGGGGTGGAAATGGAAATGGCGCGGTCCGTCTCCGGGCGGCAGCGAAACCGACGGTGGATCGTTCGGGTCCAGCGCGCCGCGCTGATCATCGAACCGCCAGATGAAGATGGTGTCCAAGCCAAGGTCAGCGTGCAGCACGAAGCGCCCGGACGGATCCGCCTGGATCATATGGGCGTGCGTCCGATCATGGCCGCTCACCGCGAAGCTGCCCGGCGGAGCGTGCATCGCCCGAGTCGAGCCGATCGTACCGTCATCGAGCTTCACGTCCGAGGCCTCGCCAAGTCGGCCGTCACCCAGTATCGGAAGCACCGCAACCGAACCACCGAAGTAGTTGGCGACCAGGAGGTGACGGCCGCCCGGATGAACGCTGACATAGGTGGGGCCCGCACCGCCGGTTCGTACCGTGTTGAGGAGCCCCAGTCTGCCGTTGGTCCGATTGACAACGAAGGCGCTGGCAGTGCCCTGCTTATCCTCCCCGACGCGGTCGGTTTCATTCGCAGAGTAGAGCCGGGTTCCTGCGGCATTCAGGACGAGACTACTCGGGCTGGTGCCCAACTCGACGATGCCGCTCGGCGTCATCGCGCCCGTGGTGCGATCGACCATGAAGACATCGATCCCGCGGCCATTCCCGGGAGGCAGATCGACCTGCGTCGGCAACGTGTCGCGAAGGGGCGAGCTGAAGGTGCCCACGTACGCGATGAGGGGCCCGGCGGTTTGGCGCGATTCTGTCGGGGCGAGCAGGCTGATCAGGGGGGAAATTCCCGCCACCGCGGTTGTTGTTTTCAGGAAAGAGCGCCTGGACAAATTGCGCAAGTTCATAGTTTACGATCCTCATCTCGACTTGGAACTACCTCCAGCCGCTACCGATTGTCAGCCAATTATCAGCCGACTGCCGGTTAGGAACTCGCGCAGCGCCTGGCCGATCGGACGATAGGAAATCGCGAAGGTGAAGCGCCGGGCGCCGACACCGCGACGAAGATCGGCGGCGGCGCGGTTGTCGGATCGATTCTCGGCGGCATCCTCGGCGGCAGCGAGATAGACCGGACAGGCGGGATGGTCTGACGGGCGTCCCGCCTTTTTTGCCGTACGGGAACTCTTCGCCGCCGGTTTCGTCGAAGCCTTGTGACACAAGGTATGTCGCGCGAAACCTGGCTCGAACAGCTCCGGCGCGGCGGTCTTGACCTCGCGATTTTGCTGGCGGTCGTCGACGGGCCGCGCTACGGCCTCGCCATCATTCAGCATCTCGAGGCGTTCACCGACCTCGTCGTCGGCGAAGGAACGATCTATCCGATCCTCGGACGGCTGACGAAGGAAGGACTGCTCGAGTCGAGCTGGGTGGAGGGCGAAGCCGCGCATCCGCGCAAATACTACCGGCTGACGAAGGCCGGCGCGAGACGGCTGCGCGAGATGAAAGCTGAATGGCGCGCGTTCGCGGAAAAAATCGATCGACTCATCGCGGCGACGCGCGGAGGGGCGAGGGAGGATGACCGTGAATCTCACTGAAACGGGCCAGTCCCGCGTCAACGGATATCTGTTCGTCCTCGAGCGGTCGCTCAAAACATTCCTTCCGATGGACGTCGTCCGCGACGCAGTCCGCGAGATCGAGTCGCACCTGCGCGAACGGATCGCCGCATCCGACGGATCGCCGAACGAGCGCGAAGCCCTTGAGCGCATCCTGCTGGAGCTTGGACCGCCGCTGCGCGTGGCAAAGGCGTACTCGGCCGAGCGCATCGTCGACGAGGCGATCGCCACCGAACGCTTCGTGCCGATGCTGCGGGCGGTGTGGCATCTCGCGGTGACGACCATCGCCGGCTTCGGCGCCGCGCTCGGCATCCTGATCGGCTACCTGTTCGGCTTCGCCCTCCTCGGCCTTGCGTTGCTGAAACCGATCTTTCCGGAGAACGTCGGCATCTGGGTGCGCGAGGGACACGAGTCGCTGCGCACGGAGTTCCCGTGGCGGCTCGGCGGCCAATTTCCCGTTCCGGCGGGCCAACACATCGTCGGCGGCTACTGGGTTATCCCGATCTGCCTGTTCCTCGGCCTGCTCGTTCTGGTCTTCAACCACCGCGGGACGATGAAGTTTCTGAGCTGGTGGCGGAACCGCGGCGTTCGTAACATGATTCGCTACCGGGCGGACTGAGACCTTATGAAATAGCCGCTATCCGTCGTCGCAACCGCGGCAGCGCCGTCGATCGGCGCCGCGGCGCTCGCGCAGCGGGTAATCGAGAAGAGCGTCGAGACCGCGCCGGTCAGGTCCGAGTAATCTCCGTCGCGGATCACCGCGTCCCCGTCCAACACACCGATCCCGTCATAGTTGCCGTGGGTTTCGATGTGCAGCACCGGCAGGCGGGCCGTCGCGCGGAACTCGCCCTCTATTCTGCGCAGCACCCCTAGGAAGTCGGCACGCGTGGCGACTCGGTGTAGCTGCGTCAAGACCTGCGATTTAGAGACGATGCCGAGCGGCTCAAGCTCATCGAGTAGTCCAGCGCCCGTGCGGCGGTCGCCGGGGCGCAGCCATTCCACGATGTGCACCTTGCCGAAATAGAGCTTCGCGTCCATCGTTCAATGATGCACGGTCGCTGGCCAGCGCAGGTCATGGGTACGGACTTGTTCACCATCCGCCAGGCCCGCTCTACGCCTGCTCGATCATTGGAGAAGTCGTGGCCGCCGCCCAACTAGACGCTCCGCTGACGGCGTTTTGCACGGCAACTGAGCGGCCAGACGTCACTCGCGAACGCCGCAGTGTCGACCGACGGTCATGAGGTAGTGCGCACGAACAGCACGGCTCCGGCCGTTGCGGCGTCACGGTGTCGGGATCCTGAGACACCCGCGCGCGTGCGCTGCCAGCGCCGCCGGCGTTGACGCGAAGTTCGGATTCGTCCAGATGGGCACAGCGGAGATGGGCGATCCGCGCACGTTTGAAGCTGCCCTGCTATCGCCTCACAATGTCGTAAGGCGCTGCTGTCGACGGCGGCAGAATTACTGAAATATGCCAAAGAAAAAGGCGCTGGCTGGATCGAAGCCTCTGATTGGACGTGTTGCGCTGGTGGCCGGGGCGACGCGAGGCGCCGGGCGCGGCATCGCCCGGGCGCTGGGCGACGCCGGCGCGACGGTCTACTGCACGGGTCGAAGCGTCACCGGCAAACCGTCGCCGTACGGGCGGCCCGAAACGATCGACGAAACGGCGGCGATCATCAAGGCTGCCGGCGGCGCGGCAATCCCCGCGCGCGTTGACCACACGATCGAGTCCGAGGTCAAAGCGCTCTTGCGGCGCATCATCCGCGTGCACAAGCGACTCGATATTGTCGTCGACAGCGTCGCTGGCGAAGACCCGCTGATGGGCCCGTACGGCTTCCTCTGGCAGGCGGATCTCACGAACGCCGACGGCATCTTCCGGCAGGTCCTGACGTCGCGCATCATAACGGCGAAGCACGCAGCGCTCGCGATGATGCCAGCCAAACGTGGGCTCATCATCGAAGTGACGGAAAACGACGTGATCGGCGGTGGTGGGAATCCGATGGCGCAGGCCGCTAAGATGGCGCAGAAAGTGCTCCCGCTCCTCTGGGCTGCCGAGCTCGCGCCGTATCGCGTCGCCGTTCTCGCCATCACGCCCGGCTTTCTACGCTCGGAATCGATGCTGCAGCACTTCGGCGTCACTGAAGAGAACTGGCGCGAAGCGGGCAAGAAGGATCCAAACTTCCTTCAATCGGAATCGCCGCTCTTCGTGGGGCGCGCGATCGCCGCGCTCGCCGGCGATCCCAAGGTGATGGACCGCACCGGTATGCTCGTCAGCTCTTGGGAGCTCGCGCGTGACTATGGCTTCACCGACTACGACGGGCGCCGTCCCGACTGGGGCCGCCACCAGATCGATTTCTCGGTGTTACCGCCGGCGTGGGTCGATCTTTTCCGCACAGGCACCGATCTGGAAGTCAGGTGGCTGACCACGCTCGTGGCGCGGACGAAGAAGTTCAAGGCAAAGATCCCCGGCGCAGCTCGCTCACGCGGGCCACGTACCCGCTGATGGCCGTGACTCGTCCGGGCTGAGAGCAGAGGCCTGCCGGTCGCATCAGAAAATGATCCTGTTTTCGGCGCGCCTAACTGCCGGATAACTATTCCGCGGGGATCACGACCGGCCATCGGCGAGCACGAACGACACCGGCCGAACCAATCGAATTCACCGTCCGGACCATTACGACGCCCGCCGCGCCTGCCGCTGCATAGCCTCGTGCAAATCCCAATCGGCTTGCAGCCGCATCCACAGTTGCGGCGACGTTTTCAGGAACCGCGCGAGCCGAAGCGCGGTATCGGCGGTGATGCCCCGCTTCCCGAGAACAATCTCGTTCAGCCGATTAAGCGAGATGCCAAGCCGCTTCGCCGCTTCAAGCTGACCGAGGCCGAGCGGCTTCAGGTACTCTTCCAGCAGGATCTCGCCAGGCGGAATCGCCGGACCCAGCCAGTTCGGATCTCTAGTGATAGTCTTCGACGCGGACTTCGTAGGCATGTCCGTTCTCCCACCGAAAGGTCACGCGGTACTGCTCATTCACCCGGATGCTGTGGCGGCCGGCTTGGTCGCCCTTCAGCAGTTCGAGACGATTCCCTGCCGGCACGACGAGATCATCCAGCCGACCTGCGGAGTCAATCAGCTTTAGTTTCCGCTGCACCACCCGCCACAACTGGCGCGGTACGCGTCGCGCTACACGCGTGTTTCGCTCCCGAAACAGGTTGGCCGTCGTCTCGTCGTCGAACGACTGAATCACTCGTAATTACACACTACACGCATAGTGTGTAATACGCAAGCCGAAGTATCACCGGAGGTTTTGCGCCGCCCAAAGGGCTGCGCGCGGTGCGAAGCTACTGCCGCAGCTCTCGTCGACTCTCGCCCCACGGCCGGTCTGTGCCGGTGGGGCTAGCTCAGATCCACATTGACCTGAAAGCGTCCCCGCGTCTCCGGTAACGTCTGCAGACGTCGATAGAGAAATGCCTCGCTGGCACTCCGGGCGCGATTGGTGCCATCGATGTCCTGAGGCATGGGGCGAGCGGCAGTCACAAAAAGGGTCGCCAACGGCGCATCAACGCCGTCTCGAACCAGGCGGCGCACGCTCGCAGCATAGTCACGCGTCCAAACCGGGTCTGCTGGAAGGGCCACGTCGGCCGGCCAGCCCGGAATCGCGCTCGCAGGCACGACGATGGTGTAGCCGATGGCCTCGTAGCTTCGACAACGCCGACCGAACCTGCGCGCTAGCATCGGCACGTTCAGGTCGGCATAGTCGTAGACCTGAACTTCACGCTTGCCGTCATAGAGGCGATGCAGCCTGTCGGCGTACTGCGCAATCGTCCCTCGCCAGGAGACCGGCAGCGTCAAAAACAACGTGTCCAAGCGCGCATCGTCGAATCCCTCTCCAATGTACTTGCCAGTCGCCAGAATGACGCGACCTTCGTCCAGCGGGATAGCCGCCAGCCGTTCGGCCGCTGCTCGCCGCTGCTTCCTGCCCATTCCGCCTCGCAGCACCACGACATGAGGGACGCTCGCGGAGAGTGCGCTTTCGAAACGATCAAGGTGCTCGTTTCGTTCGGTCAGCACAAGTGGTGATCGGCCCGCACTGACGGCCTGAGCGATCTCCTCGCCTATCACTCGATTGCGCGTGTCGTCCTC
>QHWT01000007.1 GCA_003222675.1 Acidobacteriota bacterium
CATGGACCTGATCTCGGGGTCTGTCGATCAGAGATCGTCGTCGGAAGCGAAGATCGCCCTGTTCCGGTCGCTCTTTCGAGGCCGCGACGATGTGTACCCGCGGCGATTCGAGAGCCGCAAGACTGGCAAGGCAGGCTACGCACCCGCCTGCGCCAAGGAGTGGGTGCGTGGCGTGTGCGAGAAGCCGCGCATCAAATGCGCTGAGTGTCCCAATCGTCGGTTCCTTCCGGTCACCGACGACGTCATACGTTGGCACTTGTCAGGTCACGACGCCGAGGGCCAGCCCTTCGTCGCCGGCGTCTACCCCTTGCTGCAGGACGAGACCTGCTTCTTCTTAGCCGTCGATTTCGACAAGGCCGGCTGGCGAGAAGATGCCGCAGCGTTCCTTGAAGCTTGTTGGCACCTCAATCTCCCAGCCGCGGTCGAACGATCACGCTCCGGGCGGAAGAGGCCATTCCGGCCACACTTGCCCGACGACTGGGATCGCACGTTCTCACTGAGACGATGGAAGGGCGTCCGGACATTGGCCTCGATTCGTATGACCGGTTGTTTCCTAACCAAGACACCATGCCGCAAGGAGGATTTGGAAACCTGATTGCTCTGCCGCTCCAGAGGGCTGCACGCAAACAGGACAACACGGTTTTTCTTGATGGCGGCTTTGTTCCGTGGCCCGACCAGTGGGCATTTCTCGCGGGTGTTCGCAAGATCGGGAGGCCACAGATTGAACAGATCGTCGAAGACGCTGAACGACGAGGCCGCATTCTCGGCGTGCGGTTGCCACCACAGGATGACGGAGACACGGAGCCGTGGACGGCGTCTCCGTCGCGTCATCGGAGGGAATCGCCAATCGTCGGCGAATTGCCGCCGACGTTGGAACTTGTCTTGGGCAATCAGATCTACATTGCCAAAGAAGGCTTGCATCCTGGGCTTCGGAATCGCTTGTTGAGGCTGGCGGCTTTTCAGAACCCTGAGTTCTACAAAGCGCAAGCGATGCGGCTTTCGACGTACAACAAGCCACGCGTCGTCGCGTGCGCCGAGGATCTCCCGCGTCATATCGGGCTACCACGCGGCTGCCTCGATGACGTTCGCAAGACGCTCAGCGACGTCGCTGTTCACGTGGCCATTCGTGACGAACGACACGACGGCAATCGGTTGGAGGTGAAGTTCCAAGGAGAGCTCCGGAACGAGCAGAAGGCCGCAGCGGACGCCATGCTGCGCCACGAGACCGGAGTCCTGGCGGCTACTACTGCGTTTGGAAAGACCGTCGTCGCTGCGTGGCTCATTGCTCAACGCGGGGTGAACACGCTTGTGCTCGTTCATCGGCGCCAGCTGCTCGATCAGTGGGTTGAGCGGCTATCGACGTTCCTCGATACAGCCGCGAAATCAATTGGTCGAATCGGCGGCGGGCGAAATCGACCGACTGGAAAGATCGACGTCGGCATTATTCAGAGTCTCGTCCGAAGGGGCGTGGTCGACGACCGCGTCGCCGACTACGGCCATGTCATCGTCGACGAGTGCCATCACCTGTCGGCGCACAGTTTCGAGCAGGTGATACACCAGGCCAAGGCCCGATTTGTCGTTGGCTTGTCGGCAACCGTCGCACGCAAGGACGGTCACCATCCGATCATCTTCATGCAATGCGGCCCAGTTCGGCATCAGGTAAGTGCCCGCGCTCAAGCGGCGTCCCGGCCGTTCGAGCACTTCGTGCTGGTTCAGCCGACATCCTTTCAGCCAACGAGGGACCCCGATCCGGACAAGCGTGTCGAATTTCAGACGCTCTATCAAGAGTTGGTCGACGACGAGGCTCGAACCCGACGAATCTGCGAGGACGTTCTCGACTCCGTTCGCAACGGACGCTCACCTTTGATCCTGACAGAACGAAATGAGCACCTCGATTGCTTCGAGCGCGAGCTGGCGTCGCGCGTCCATCACGTCGTCGTCTTGCGCGCCGGCATGGGCAAGAAGCAGCGGCAGGCGGTCAATGAGCGTCTCGCGGCCATCCCGCGCGAGGAAGGCCGAATCATCGTCGCGACTGGAAAGTACGTGGGCGAGGGGTTCGACGATCCACGTTTGGACACCTTGTTTCTGACGCTGCCGGTCTCATGGCGAGGAACGGTCGCCCAGTATGCTGGCCGGCTACATCGTCTGTATGACGGGAAGCGCCAGGTGCGCATCTACGATTACGCCGATCTCAACGTGCCGATGCTGGCGCGAATGTTTGACCGACGATGTCGCGGGTATGAGGCGATTGGGTACACGATCCTTCTTCCGGCGAGTGCAATTCCAGGGTGGCCCGCTGATGTCGTTCTTCCGTCCGATCCGGTCTGGAAGCGCGATTACTCCGGTAGCGTGCGAAGGCTCATTCGGGACGGCGTCGATACGCCGCTGGCGAGCCTGTTCGTGCATGCCGCGCGTGCAATGCCAGAAGACGCCGAGGGTGCAGCGCGGGCAAGAAGTGCAACGGAGGCGTTTCTCTACCGCAGACTGGACACGCTGGCGGAGACCAACGGACGCTTCCGTCTCAACGTGCCGCTGCCGATCCCGTTCGACGGCTTCGGAACTCTTGAAGTCGATCTGCTGTGCGCCCACGCGCGTGTAGCCATCGAACTCGATGGCGGACAGCACCTCGCGGATCCGATCGCGTATCGTCGCGATAGGCGGAAGGACCAGTTGCTGCAAGAGAACGGCTATTTCGTGCTGCGCTTTCTTGCCGAGGATGTGGGCAAGGAATTGGACGCCGTGCTCGACGCGATCCTGAGGGTGCTCGCTCGGCGTCGCCAGTCGGCAACACGGGCCGAGCCTCTGAAATTCGTCCGGCAAGGCGGTTAATGAAATCGCCCACAGGCTGCGAAGAGGCGCGTACGGCCTCTGACGCTGGCCGTCTCGGCCGCGCGGATTTGAGCTAACAGGAGCTCATAGCTCGAGAGTCCATCGTGGCGTCGGCTGGAAAGTCTCTCGCCTATCGGGGCGATCCTGGAAAAATTCTTCAAGCGGCAGCACCTTGACGTCATTGAGCTGCTGACGCCGCGCGCGCCGACAAGAAGACAATCCGCCGGCGAAACCTTGCGTCGCGTTTACCCACATCAAAAATCTCGACTCGCGGGTTCGAGCCTAGCCTTGGCGCCCAAGCGGTGCCGGGCCGCTCGGTTCCACGCCCCGAGGTGCCCGGCGCCGCAACCGGGCCGGCACCCCATCAGCCTACGCTAGGACGCTTACGGTCAGAAACCTCCAAAACAGGGGGTCACGGCGCCAAATCCATCGGCAAGTCAATCACTTGGAGGTTCGGACTTGCGGAAAGTTGCGGACAATCGCAGGACGTGGCTCTTGGGCGCAGGGGGTCGCCGGTTCGAATCCGGCCGCCCCGACCACTTTTCAAGGGTCCGGGGTTCCACCGGGGTTCCACCCCAGACGCCATCCGTCGATTTCCTGAATCCAGCAGTCTTGGGTGCGCTGCAGTCCTGATTCGCGGGCTCCGGAACTCCCGGCGGGCGTCAGTCCTTCACAGACGCTTCGGCCATTTCTGGCGACCGTGAAAGACGGCGATGACCTCCAGACGATCACCTCGCACTCTGTAGGGGATCACGTACCGCGTGTCCGGCACGACGAGTTCCCGAGTGCCGGCGACGCGGCCGGGACGACCGAGATTGGGCAGTTCAGCAAGGCGCTCAACAGCGGCGAGCAAAGTGCCAGCGACTCGATTGGCGGCGTTCGGATTGTCGTTCGCGATATACGAGCGGAGGTGAGTCAGGTGGTCGATGGCTCGCGGCGACCAGACGATGGTCACACGCGAGGCGCCTTCCGTTCACGCTTGCGACCCCACGAGCGGAGCCAGTTCGCCACGTCCTTGTGTGGAACACCCCGGCCCTCGTCGAGCTCTTTGATGCCGGTCTGAATTTCATCCAGCTGCCAGCTCTCGGCCTCAACGAAGGCGGCAATCGCCTCGGCCGCAAGAAACGATTTCGAGCGACGTGAGCGTTTGGCGAGTACCTCGAGACGTTTCTTCGTATCGATGTCGATTCGAACCGAGAGTGTCGTCGTCATTTGTGATGGCTTGTGCGATGACGTATACATGATAGCACACGCCGGCGTCCGACCGGTTCCCTCGTGACATTCACAATCTCGAGATGATTACGATTCGATGCCTTTCTTGAAACGGTGCTTGTCCATTTCCAGCGCACGAATCTTCGATTCGAGCGTTGATCGCGGCATCCCGAGCCGAACTGCCGCACCGTCCGGTCCTGACGCACCTCGCCGGGCGTGGTGTGGCGGCGCCGCCCACGCAAGACGTACAACTACGCGATAGTCATTTCATGCCGGCGGCCTTTTATAAGCTCGCACGGGATGAGTCCCGTTCGAATCCACACCCGGTTCTCATCAACGAGGAGGTGTCGCTCCTCGACTGTGAAGAACGTTTCAATAGCGGCGGCGAGACCTGGGTCTTGAAGAACTGCTGGCACTCCGAAGTCGATTTTCCGTTGCGTTCCAACCTTATAGCGATATCCCCGTCGCCTCTGTCGACGCCAGGCTTTACGATCTTTGAGAGCGTCCGCTCAGAGGCGATTGACGCGGCAAGGCTCGCGTATTTCGGTGTGAGCGTCTTCTGGCGGGCCTCGGTGCACGACTGGGTGTTGATGCGGCGACGTCCGAAACGCCTTGAGCTCGGCCCCTACGAGGAGCCGTTACGACTCTTTCTGATGGGGCTGGCGGGATTTCCAGGCGACACTC
>QHWT01000008.1 GCA_003222675.1 Acidobacteriota bacterium
GCCCTGCGGGATCGAATCCCGGATTCACCGCCCGCAGCCGCCAGAGGCTTCTGATCAACAGCCCGGCGCCCACCACGAGGACCACCGCGAGGGCGATCTCGCTCGTGACGAGCGCCCCGCGCAGGCGCTGTCGCCTGTGCCCTATGCCGGCTCCGGCGCTGCCTTGCTTCAGCGAGTCGGTCAGATCGGAGCGTGCCGCTCGCAGGGCTGGTAACAGCCCGACGGCCACCGCCGTGATAGCTGTGACGCCGAGCGCGAACGCGAGCACCCAACCATCGACTCGCACCGTCTCGAGCCGGGGCAACACCGCAGGCGCGGCGCGCTTGAGCAGTGCGACCGCGCCGTGCGCCGTGACCACGCCCAGCGCGGCTCCCACGCACGCGAGCACGAGGCTTTCGATGAGGAGCTGTCGCACCACCCGCCCGCGTCCAGCTCCCAACGCCGATCGAATGGCGAGCTCTCGGCCGCGCGCGCCGGCGCGCGCCAGGGTCAGGTTCGCCACGTTGACACAGCCGATCATGAGAACGAGGCCGACCGCCACGACGAGCACGAGCAGTTGTTGCGTGGTGCCGAACAGGATCTCGTCGCGCAGCGGAAACAGCGCGACCGACGTCCAGTCGGCGTTGAACCCAGGGTACGTGGCTGCTTCACGCCGAGCCACGCCGTCGAGATCGGCCTTCGCCTGCTCCCGGGTCATCCCCGGCTTGAGACGGCCGATGATGCGACAATCGGCATGGAAGCCGCGTTGGGTGAGGGCCCGGTCGGTCGCGGCGACCGTCGCAATCGGCACGTACAGCTGCTCGGCCGCCCACGGTGGGTATGCCACGTCGTGCGGAAGCACACCCACGACGGTGAACACTCCGGCGGTAAGCGACAGCGTCTTGCCGAGGATGGCCTGGTCTCCCCCGAAGCGGTCCTGCCACAGCGCGTACGACAGGACCGCTACATGGGCACCTGCGCGCTCCTCATCGGGCGTGAACAGCCGTCCGAGAAGCGGGCGCTCGCCGAGGGTCGCAAAGAAGCCGGTCGACACGGCGGACACCAAGAGGTTCTGGACACCCTCGGGGCCGGCGAGCCGCTGCCCTCCGCCACGCACGTAGGCGAGGCCAGCGAACGCAGAGGCCTGGGCCTGCCAATCGAGGAAGGTGGGGTACGATGGCGGCCGGAATGCCCCCTGACGACTCTGCTCGGCCAGCATGAACAGCCGATCCTGCTCGGCGAAGGGCAACGGCCGGAGCAGCACGCCGTTCACGACGCTGAACACGGCTGTGTTGGAACCGATGGCGAGCGTGAGGGTCAGGATCGCGGCGGTCGCGAAGCCGGGACTCTTGCGGAGGGTGCGGACCGCGTAGCGGAGGTCGTTCATCGGGGGTCGGGGGTCAGGGATTGGGGGTCAGAAGCGTGCCGAGGAGAGCGCCGCGCGGTCGAATGCTGACGCACGCTCTGACCCCTGATCCCCACCCCTGACCCCTATTCATATCTCAACGCCACCATCGGATCGACCTTCGCCGCCCGGCGCGCCGGCACGGCCGCCGCTCCCACCGCGACCACGATGAGAACCAAGGGGACCACCAGGAACGTCACGGCATCCGTGGGTGCAACGCCGAATAGCAGGCTTGTAAGCACGCGAGTGACTGCCATCGCAGCGACCAGTCCGATCGCGACGCCAATGGCAACGAGCTTCACTCCCTCGCCCACGACCAGCCGGAGCACATCACCCCGCCCCGCGCCCAGGGCCACGCGCACGCCGATCTCATGGGTGCGGTGCGTCACGACGTACGCGATCACGCCGGCCAGACCGACCGCGGCCAGCGCCAGCGCCACGGCCGCGAACGCGCCAAGCAGCAGTGCGCTGTCACGCTGCGGGGCGGCGGACTTGGCCAGCTCGCTCTCCAGTGTAAAGACACGCGCGTCGGCCGCATCCGGGTCGACCTCGCGAAGGGCGCGGCGGACGGGTTCGACCAGCCTTTCGGGATCCAGTTTGGTCCGGATGGCCATCGCCCCGGCCGGGAGGGCCGCCTGCGCAGCGGGCAAGTACACCTGCGGAGTGGCGGGCACGTCACGGCCGAGCTGCAGAACGTCCTTCACTTCTCCCACGATGGTCCGCCGCACCGGGCTCGACCCCGCCACGATTTGGTGACCGACCGGGTCAGCGCCGCGCAGGAACTGACGCGCAAAGGTTGTGTTCACCATCGCGACTGGCGCGGCGTCGGCTCGGTCCGCTGACGCGAACGGACGGCCCGCGACGACCCGAAGGCCGAGGGTGTTGAAGTACTCGGCCGAGACCGCACTCAGCGCCACCTGCCTGCCCCCGTCCGTCGCCGGCGCAGCATCGTCGACCTGGACGGTGCTGCTGCTCGCGAAACCTTCGAGGGGCAGGATATCAGCAAGGCAAACCGATGCGACGCCGGGCAGCGCCGCCAAGCGATCGAGGAGCCCCTGGCGATACTTGTCGCTGAAGCGTCGTCCCAGGCGTACGCCGACGACGTGGCCAGGGCTGAACCCGAGGTCCACCGCCAGCAGGGTGAAGAGGCTTCGAGTCAGCAAGCCCGCCCCCATCAGAAGCACGAGCGCCGCCGCGAGCTCAGTGACCACCAGGCCCTCGCGCAGCCGCGCGCCGTGCGCGGAAGCGCCGGCTTGCACCGCCCCGCTCTTCAGCCCCTCGACCAGGCTCGGGTGGGAGGCCGCGAGCGCCGGCGCGACACCGAACGCAACCCCCGTGAGCACGGCGAGCCCGGTGGTGAAAGCGAGCACAACCGCATCAAGATGAACGTCGACGCCCTGGAGGGCCCGCAGCGGTGCCGCCTGCATGAACAGGCGCAACCCGAGCGCCGGGACGACGAGCCCGGCGCCGGCTCCTAGAATCGCCAATACCATGCTCTCGGCCAGCAACTGGCGCATCAACCGGCGGCGGCCGGCACCCAGAGCGGCGCGGACCGCGAACTCCCGCTGGCGCACGGCGGCACGCGCCACGAGCAGGCTCGCGACGTTGGCGCAGGCGATCAGCAGCAGGAACCCCACCGCGCCGAGCAGGATCAGGAGCAACGGTCGTGTGCTCCCGTACAGGCGCTCGTGCAACGTCATTACTTCGACGGCGGCGTCGCGCATGAACGGGGGCGAGAACTTGGCGTGAGCCAACAGCCCGGTCAGCTCGGTTTGGGCCTGAGTCATCCCGACTCCGGGCGCTAGCCGGCCCAGGACGCGAACGAAGAAAGTCGTCCAGGTTCTACCACCGCTCGTCGGGAGCGGAAAGACCGGTCGCCAGAAGCTCGCACCGCTCGGGAAATCGAAGCTCGCGGGGAGGACACCGGCGATCGTCACAGGTGCGCCGTCGAGCACCACGCTGCGTCCGACGACCCCCGAGTCGCCGCCGAACCGCCGCTGCCACAGCCCGTAGCTCAGAAGCAGCACCGCCGGACCGTTTCCCTGTTGTTCATCCGCCGTGAAGGTCCGGCCGAGCGCGGGCTGGACACCGAGCAACGCGAAGAACCGGGGTGTCACCTCCGCACCCCTGATCGGCTCCCCGCCCGGGCCGTCGGCGTCGAACGGTCCGGCTGGCCGGTAGGCTGCGAGCTCGGCGAACGAGCGGCTCTCGGCCTGCCACGCCAGGTAAGCCCAATGAGGCACCTGGCCCCCGAGCGCGCGAGCTGACGTCTTGTCCTCTGGAGCGAGGCCTACGGACAGGATGCGGTCGGGGTCTTGATAAGGGAGCGGACGGACCAGGACAGCGTAGATGACGCTGAATAGGAGACTGTTCGCCCCCGCGCCGAGCGCGAGCGTGAGTACGGCCACAGCCGTGAAGCCGGGGCTTCTGGCGAGCTGGCGGAGCGCGTAGCGGAGGTCACTCATATCTCAGAGCCACCATCGGATCGACCCGCGCCGCGCGGCGGGCGGGCGCCCACGCCGCCGCCAGGCAGGCGAGCAACACGACCGCCACG
>QHWT01000005.1 GCA_003222675.1 Acidobacteriota bacterium
AACACGCGGAGGATCTCCTCTGTGTACCTGCGCGGCGCCGCCGTGGAACGTTCCTCGTACAAATAGAAACGGGATCGGTCATGCTGCGGTCTGAAGCTGTACCATGACGGCCGGAGCGTAGACGATAAGCTGCACTTCTCTCCGTTGAATCCGCGAACGAATGCCGCTGGTCGGCGCTTCCTATGTCGGCCGCTGTGAACAATTCGTGAACAATTTTCTGCCAGACACCAGGGAACACAGGATAGACAACCTGCGTTAACCTACGAACCAGGAGGTCGCAGGTTCGAGTCCTGCTGGGCCCGCCAACTAACTGAAAAAAGGGATTTGATTCAGACTCTGGGAAGGCGACCTCGACGCGTCCCGCGTGGGTCGCATCCGAAAATAACCGACGTGGTGATCGTCGACACGACGGTCTGGGTCGATTACCTCCAGGGCATCAGGAATCCCGAGACAGATTGGCGACATGCAGAACTTGATCGCCAGCGTCTCGGCGTGACGGACGTCATCCTCTGTGAAGTCTTGCAAGGCGTACGGGACGAGATTGCAGTGAAAAATGTCGAGCGCCAACTGCTCAAGCTGGAGGTGTTCGAATCAGGCGGCGTCGACCTGGCCAGGGAGGGCCACCCGGAACGATCGGACGCTGCGCAGCCGCGGCCATACTGTCCGGAAAACAATCGATTGTCTCGTTTTTGTATCCGCGAGCGGCACTCGCTGTTGCACCCGCGACCGCGATTTCGATCCGTTCGAAACCCTTCTTAACCTTTCAGTGATCCATCCATCACGAACCGTTTGACGAGCCGCCGATCATTTTGCTGATCTTTTCTCTTCGCGATCGGTGAAACTCCCCGATGCGTTGCCCGGGACGTTCAGCGGCGTGTCGAATCGAGGCGGCAATTCATCAACTCCGACGTTTTTGTCAGGGGTGCTTCAGCCGAGATGTCTGACTGTTAAGGGTGCTAACGCTGTGTTCGAACGACGGAGAGTCTCCCAGCAGACGGGTCCCTATCAGCCGTCAACTGGTACGCGCTAATTGCGGCTCGACGGCTTCTATCGCGACTCGTCGCAAATCGCTTGATTCCCGCGCGCCTACCGCATACGTACTCCGCGATTTCAGCTCGGATTCGTCTGCGTGGTTTGGTCCACGCCGCTGAGGTTTGCGGTCACAGACCCGGGAGGTGCGGGATGACGTCTCGACATCGTGCCTGGTTGAGCCGAGCAATCACGGCCAGTGTGATTGTCGGCGCCATGGCCTTCGGGGCAGACGCGGCATTTGCGCAGGTGTCGACGGGCGGCATACGCGGCATCGTGCGCGATGACACAGGCGGCGTGCTGGTTGGAGTCACGGTGGAAGCCAGCAGCCCAGCACGCATGGGGACGGCCGTCGTCGTCACGGACAACGACGGCGCGTACCGCGTGGAGAACCTGCCGGTCGGGCAGTACTCGGTGACCTTCTCGCTCTCCGGATTCGCCACCGTTCGGCAGGAAGGAATCCGCGTCGAGGTTGGGCGATCGATCGAGCTCGATCAGATGCTGAAGGTGAGCGCCGTCGCTGAGACGCTGACCGTGTCGGGTCAGGCGCCGGTGGTCGACACCGTACACGGCGGAACGAGCTCGAACTTCAGCACGGAGCTAATCCAGAACATCGCGGTGTCGCGTACGTCATTTTTCGACATCCCGGCGCTCGCGCCGGGCGTCCAGGTGACGAACGGCAACATTGGCGCGGGCAGTGGCTTCAATATCAACGGGTCGGACAACAACCAGAACGCGTTCCAATACGATGGGCTCGACGTGTCGGCGCCGTCATTCGGCGGGCCGTTCGACTGGCCGAACTTCGACATGATGCAGGAAATGCAGGTGAAGTCGATCGGCGCATCGGCCGAGTACGCCGGCTTCCAGGGCGGCGTCATCAACCTGGTGCTCAAGTCGGGCAGCAATCGGATTCGAGGGAGCGGCTCCTTCTACGGCATCTGGGACCCGCTGCAGGCGAACAACACGCCGAATGAGCAATACCCGCGGAAGACCGATCACCGCCTCGACTACAACTACTCGTTCGGCGGACCGATCATGAAGGACAGGCTCTGGTTTCAGTACATCTCGGAGCATATCCGGTGGGAACGGGCCGACGGCCTTGGAGTTCCGCCCGATTTGATGGATAAGACGCGCATCTGGCGGCCGTTTATCAAGATCGACGCGCGTCCCACCAACAGCGACTCGTTCTCGGTGCATTACAACGACTGCCGCGACTGGTGGGGATATGGCGCCGGCAAGCTGGTGCCGCCGATTGCCGCCAGCGTCGAGATTGGGAAGGACCCCGTCGTGATCGCCCAATGGGCCCACATCTTCAACAGCAGCACGCTGCTCGAGGTGAAAGGCGGTGGCGTGTACATCAACAAGGACTATGTCCCCCAGATCGGTGACCGGACTACTCCGGGACATATCGACGTCCTCACCGGCGCGGCCAGCCTGAATCGGACCTCCGCGAACACCCGCGACCTCGAAAACAGGCAGAACATCAACGCCACGCTGTCGCACACCGCCACCGATTTCGTCAAGGGAACGCACGAATTCAAGTTCGGAGTGCAGACGACGCCGTGGAACACGTCGACGATCCGCGGCGGATATGCGAGCGGCAGAATGTTCTATGACCTCGGCACAAAGCCCTATTACGTGCTGACGCAGGAACCGTACGCACAAGGCGGCACGATCAAAATGTATGGCGCGTTCGCCCAGGACGACTGGACCGTCAACGGCCGCGCCACAGTCAACCTGGGCATCCGTTACGATCGGACGAACGGCTCTGTGCCGTCGCTCGAGCAGCTCGACAGCACCCTGCAGCCGACCGGTAAGACATTCCCTGGAATTCCGAATGTCTTCCACTTCAACGACGTCTCACCGCGGGTTGGCTTCGCCATCAAGCTGGATCAAGCCGCCAAGACGGTGCTGAAGGGGCACTGGGGACGCTACTTCAGCAAGATCATCGCGCCTCAATTCCAAGGCATTGCCCCGGGCAATACGCCGTACAACTACTTCTTTTACAACGACGTCACGGGCAAGTACGACATCCCGTACTATTCGATCGACCCGAAAGCGAACTACGCTGTCGACCCGCGTGTCAGCAACCAGTGGGTCGATCAGTTCTTCGTCGGGATCGAACGACAGCTTCAGCCTAACTTTGGCATCAACGTGTCGTTCCTGATGAAGAAGGAGAGGAATTTCATCCGCGTCAAGGACGTCAGCGGCACGTACGCGGCACAAGCGTTCGTCGACACGTTCAACGGTCGGACACAGACGCTGACTGTCTTCAACCGCGCCTCCCCCTCGTCGCAGAGCTTGTACGAAGTGGCCAACAGAGACGACCTCGATCAGGACTACAAGAGCTTCACCTTCGAGGCGAACAAGCGGCTTTCAGCGAGATGGCAGCTGCAAGCGTCGTACACATGGCAGCGGAGTCTGATCTACGCGAGGGGCGCCGTCAACTCCCAGGGATTCGGATTCCTCAGTCGCGGCGCGTACGGCAGCGATCCGAACGATTTGATCAACGCCTACGCGCGATCGGGAGTCGACAGCACGCATGGTGTCCGCTTGTCGGGCTCGTGGGAGGCGCCGTGGGGGATTCATGTGGGTGCGACGTACTTCGGCGACTCCGGGTGCCCGTATGGGCGGATCATCAGAGTCCCGCTCAGTCAGGGCGCGCGCGCGGTGCTCGCCGAGCCTCGCGGCACCTACACCCTGCCGGCTCTCAACAACGTCAAGCTGCGTCTGGACAAGGACTTCCCGCTCGGTCAACCGAGTCAGCGGCTGCGGCTCTCGCTCGACGTTCAGAATCTCTTCAACGTCGACACTCCGAACAGCATCCAGAACAACAGCTCACTGGAGAATTACTACACCGGAACCGGTCACA
>QHWT01000006.1 GCA_003222675.1 Acidobacteriota bacterium
TCCCAACATCGTTTACCCAAACGACCGCGCAGCGGCCGCAAAACCGAAGGTTCGCCGGAGCGATGAAGGATCCGAAGCGTTGCGACCTGCACCACACGTTCAGTGGCGCGCAGGTCTCGCTCGGCGGTTTGAGGCGAAGCTTCGCTGCCAGTCAGTGAAACAACGAGTTCCCGTTCGTGGCGGGAGCCTGCTTGCGAACAGGCCGGTGGCTGCGTGAAGGTGTGTTTGCAAGCGGTTTGCAAGCGGGGCGGGTTTGATCGAACGTCCGCATCGATTCATGGAGACCGCGGAGCGTCCGTTGAGGTAGGTGCAGGTCTGCTGAAGCGACGAATGACCAAGCATGTGCTGCACGTGGTGCACGGGCCAACCGGCTTCGAGCAGGCGCGAGCCAGCTTCGTGACGGAGGTCGTGGAAGTGCAGGTTGATCGCCAGATAAGCCGCTTCTGATTCGCGGCTCAGCCTCGAGATCCCCTTACCGTTCGACCGGATTTCTTCTTCCAGATCCACACGGGTCTATGACGGTGCGCTCTCAGCACGGCCGTCTGCCAGGCGCGCCTCACCTTGTGCACACGTCGGCCAATCTCGTCGCCGAACACGTACGCGGAGGCTGGGAACGGCACACCGGCCGGACTGTTGCGCCTCATCTCCAACACCTTGCGAAGACGATCGGAGATCGGAATGATTCGGTTCTCACGGTCTTTCGTGTTTTCCGCACGCACCAGGATCTCCCCGCGCGTGAGTGAAACGTCTCCCCATTGCAGTGTCAGCAGTTCCCCTTCTCGGCAACAGGTCTCAAGCGCGGCGACGATCAGCGCCTGAAGGTGCCGTTCGGCTGCGCGCAGCAGGCGGTCTTCTTCACCAGGATCCAATCGTCGGTGACGCTGCGCTTCCTTCCGACGGCGGATCACGTCTGAGTCATCGCCGACCAGTGGCGTCTGCCGGAAGCCCTTCTTGACGGCCCAGCGGCTCATCGCTCGGATCAGCTGCACGTAATGGTTGCGCGTGGAAGACGCGCGTCCAAGTGTCGTCAGATGTTTGATGAACGCCTCGAGATCATCTTCCGTAACCTGCTGAACAGCATTTTCGCCGAGCAGTCGGCCGTCGATCGTCTGGAAAGACCCGAGACGGTTCACCATGTACGCATCGTCCTGCCACGATGCTTTGCCTCGGTCTTTGCTGTATCGCTCGATGAAACGTAGAGCAAACATCCCAAACGAAACGTCGTTTTGCCGGTTCGAGGGCGATGTTCCCGGTCGGACTCGCCGAGACTCGAAATATCCCAGTCCGGATTTGATCCCGGAGATTCTGTGCCAATCTTTCAGCTTCGCTCTTGGCGGTGACCTCCTTTCCCGCGTACTGCTTAAGGCTGAAACGGTACGCAGTGCCGCGCCATGAGAAGTTGAAATGCCAAGGGTGTGGGCACTTTGCCCACCCGCGCCGTGGGCAGCCGCACACCTTTCGCAGCCCGGCGTTTCGATGCACGGCTACGGTCACGCCATCCCGTAGCCGCCGTTCTCCTGCGGTTCTCATGTGTCGCTCCTATTTCGTTCACGCGGTCACTCGCTTTTTGCGAGTCGATACCCCGCGAAACACCTCGGCCGATGCAATTGGCATAACCAGTGTTACCGCGCACGGTGCTTACGGCCAACCTGCACCGGTGTCACTTGCATCGGTCGGGTTCAGCGGTGAGTTGTTCTTTTGCTCCATGCCGACGTGGCCGTCCAATTCACGGGTGTGATCACCGAGCATCCACCTGTCGATCCAGCTGGCGAGAAACGTCAATTCACGCCGTCCGCCAATTCGCGCCGCTCGCAGCTGGCGGCTCCTGAAAGAAACGTATCGCAGCATTGATGACCACGATGATGGCAATTGCGGTCGCATCCAGCAGTTGGCCGAGCACGAGCGACACGCCGCACGGAGCCGGCAGCAACCAGATGACCGGACTGGCGAACTGCCGCGCGAGCAGCGTCAGCGGGCTTGTGGCTCACTGTCGAGGGATCTCATTTGGGCCGAACGTGGCCAATCGGCTCTGGGCTTCTGCTGCAGAAAGACCGCCATCAGCGATGTGCGGATGTCGTGCGATCATTCTTTCGGGGAAAGACCCGCCGGCCGAAGATGACGTGATGACGGCCATACCATGTCCTCGGACTGATGCGACCAGTAACACGAGCACACGGGCCAGCAGCAAGCAGCACACTGAATACAGCGCCGTTACGAATCGACTAGACGTGTGCGTCTGAGCCTCCAACCAGCGGTAAGAGCGAGAGCGATCGGGAAAGCCATGACGCGCGCCGTCATGGCTTTCATCGTCGGGCGCTCCTGTTCTACTGATCCTGTGTAACCGTTATCACTCCGCCGGTTGTCAACTTGATCGTCCCCGTACGAGGGGCGCCGCTTGTATTGATGTCGACGTTGTAAAAGAAGTCGTCGTCACCGCTGCCGGTAGTGCTTCCAGTGAAATGGATCCAGGGCACATCGGTCCGCAGTTCCCATAGGCAGCCAATCGCGCAACTCGTGGTCACGGGTGTCGCAAAGATGCTCCCGCGGCGTCGACCACCTGAGGCCGGAACGAGGTCCGTGAGTGGGCCAAGCGCATACCGACACCCTTCTTGTGTAAGCCAGACGTTCTGTCCGGCGGTTGCGCCGGGCCATCGGACCATGACTGGCGCCGATCGCGTGACTTCTGACGTATACGCTCCGACGCGCACGCGGATGACCGCTGATCCGGTGCCGGCTGCGGGCGTTACCAAGTCGATCCACGAAGCGCCTGACGTCACGCTCCACGCGCAGTGACTGGTTGTGGTGAGGCGGATATCGAGACCGTCACCGACGGCGCCGTGCCAATGCAGCAGTGCGCTGGTCGCGTCCACGGCATACTGACATGGCCCCGAGGGTCGCGGGTCCTGTCTAACGGTGAACGAGGCCTGCTCGACGATGATGGTCGTCTGTCGCTGCTCAGTCCCGTCGTACGGCGAGACCTCGTATTCGACCTCGCCCGGTCCCACACCGGTCGTCGTGCGCACCGTCAGCCAGTTCGCCGTAGATCGTGCAGTCCAATTGCAGGTCGCGCTCGTTTGCAGCGCGAGATGGCCTTTGCCACCTTCCGGCCCGAATGTCCCGCTGGGCGACGTCAAGACGAACTCACATGGTGCGACGACCCGCGCCGATTGTCGCACGCCAAATTCTCGTTCTCCGATTGTCACAGCACCGGATCGCTCCGCGGATCCCTCGTTTGCGGCGACAGTCAGCACGATGTCCCCCGGACCGGTGTTCCCGCCGGCACTCAATGTGATCCAGTCGACTTGTGACCGAGCCGACCAGGTGCACG
Source organism: Acidobacteriota bacterium (assembly GCA_003222675.1). Lineage (GTDB taxonomy): Bacteria > Acidobacteriota > Vicinamibacteria > Vicinamibacterales > 2-12-FULL-66-21 > QHWT01. The sequence continues at coordinate 3,329 of QHWT01000006.1, forward strand.
CGGCGGTCGTCTGGACGTGCACGGTAATGGCTTGACCAGGGGCGGCAACCGTTGCAGTCGACGGCGTAACAATGTAGCTGCAGGCGGGGGAATCCGGTGCAGTCGGAGACTGGCGATCGCACGCGCTTATGAAAATGGCGCCGCTCACGATGACCGCCGCAATGCGGATGACCGTTCGAACGTGCATAAAGACCTCGAAACCGGGTGACGCAATGCAACTGCCAACGCGAATGCGTCCGCACACACTCAGATCTCCGAGGGTTCGGCAAACTATCGACCGAGGTGCCGAAAATCCGGCAGCAGAATGGCGCGCAGAAAACTATCAAATGATTGGCGTGTCTGAATCGTACCGGGTTTATCGGAGGGCCCATTCCGAGAGAGGATGGAGCCCATGGCACGACCCAGCAAGTACTCCCCGGAGTTGCGTGAGCGCGC
>QHWT01000009.1 GCA_003222675.1 Acidobacteriota bacterium
AGTGAAGATCCGATCGGCCTCAAAGCCGGCCCGAATCTCTATGCATATGTCGTGAACGACCCGCTCCGGTGGATCGATCCCGAGGGCACCCGGATCGTGATGCCGCTGCCGTGGCTACCGAACGGCAACGTCGGCGACTGGTACAACCGTCAGGACAACATCTGCAGCCAACCGATGGGTGCCCTCGGCTTCAACGGCGCGCCGTGCATCAAGAAGTGCTGTCAGGCGCACGATGATTGCTACGCGGCGTCGCGATGCAATTGGACCTCGTGGCTCACGATTGCCTATGACAGCGCCTGCACCCGCTGCAATCGCACGGCAGTGATGTGCATCTTGAACGCCGACGCCAGACCCGACGCTTGCCGTGAGTGTGAGAAGAAGTAATCCGATGACGCTTCTGACTTCTGATGCCGAACGCCGTGCGCGCCTCCTCCGAGCCGCGCTCGGGCTCGTCGTCTTGCTGGCGGCGTGTCATCCCGTCCGCGGGTGTGCGGAGTCGCAATTTGATCTAGCTCCTGAGTCGCGTCTGCCGAAGTGGTTTGCGGTTCCCGCAGGGCTTCAGCGTGGTGATGTGACCGTGGAGCTATCGTATTACGGTCCGCTTGTCGGATCTGCGAGGACGGCAATCGTCACGCTGCGAACCCAGCAGGGCAAGACCCTGAGCGAGATCGTCGCGACCTTGCGGGGGAAAGAGCCGCTCACGCTTGAGCCGCATTCCGACACCGGCCCGATTCCGTATCCGTCATACGAGGTGCTGACGGCAAACGGCATCACGGAAGTGATCGAGCATCGGCGCATGGAGCCGGTCTTCTACATCAGCGATGATCCGGAGGTCCGGCGCAAGTTGCGTGTCGACCAGTGACGCGAGGTGACACCGGTTTCGAGCTGAGTCTCATGCCCAAACGCGCGCCAGGAACCGCAGCGAAGCCATCATGACGATTCTCAATCTGATCGTCGTCGGGCTTGGTGCCGGACTGATTGTGTGTGCGGCGCTCTTCTTGATAGGCGCACAAAGAAGGCATGCAAGCTGGCGTGCACTCGTCTCAAGCTATGTGCGGCATCTAGCTGCCAGTGTTGCGATTGCCGTGGCTCTGACGACCGTCGCCGTGTTTGCGGTGACGGCTTTCACCAATTCGCCTCAAGGGCCGTTGAGTCTGGTCTTCTTAGGACCCCTTGCCGTGATTCTTGGTGCGTGGACGGGAGCCATCATCTGGCTCGTCAGATAGTCGGCTCACATTTGAGTCGAATCGACCGTCTGATGCCCTCGTCTCGGTGACAAAACCGCCCGTAGGTGCTCCCATTGACCCAAATGGCAATCTCAGCGGCGACGGGACGCGCACCTTCGAATGGGATGCGCAAGACCAACTGATCGCCATCAATCAGGGCACGCACCGGAGCGAATTTGCCTACGACGGTCAGCAGCGACGCGTGCGGTTTGTGGAAAAGAAGAATGCAACTGTTGTCAGCGATCAGCGTCTCCTGTGGACGGGCAAGAGATCGCACAGCGTCGAGATGCGTCAGGGACGGCGGTGACCGCTCAGTTCTATCGATATGGGTGGACCCAGGACGGCGTCGCCTATTTCAGAACGCATGATCACCTGACGAGTACGCGCGATGTCACGGACACAACCGGCAGCCTGCAAGCACGATACGCGTACGAGCCTTCGGGCCGAACCGCAAGGATCGCTGGGAACATGGACGATCCGTTCACGTTTACCGGCGTGCTCGCACACAGCCCGTCAGGATTGTTCCTCATGAAGCGGCGATCATACAGTGCCGATCTGGGCCGCTGACTTAGCGAGGATCCCCTCGGGATGAAAGATGGGCCGAATCTCTATGCCTATGTGTTGAACGAGCCGCTGCGCTGGATCGATCCGTCCGGTACGGTCAAATTCAATCCTCCGAACGGCAATCTTTTGCCTGGCTACCGCGACCAACAGCCTGGTTGCGACGTGAGCGGCAGCGCTGGAGCTTACTTGAACAATCGCCCATGTATCGTCCAATGTTGCGAAGATCACGATCGCTGCTACGAAGCGAACCGCTGCAACTGGACGTCCTGGCTCACGATTCCTGCGAGCGCATGCGGAATGTGTAATATGCGAGTGGCTTGGTGCATCGTCACGGCCGACAAGTCGTCGACGGGTTGCACAAAGTGCCCGCGTTAACTCTCGAGGCGCCGAAGCAAGTGTTGCCAAAGGTCGGTGCAGCTGCCGCCGGGTTTTTCTACGCAACGGCTTGTTACAAGTTCGGGTGGTTGGGAGACGCGACGCCGGCGCGTCATCTCCTCCTGACATTGCCACTACTTGGCCCAGTCGTGATTGCGTTATCTGCCGCATCGTCCGAAAGAACGTGGTTGATCGTGCCGAGTCTGTGGGTGGGCATTGCTATCGGAGTGATTACGGATGTCGCATTAGACCGGACAAGTGCTAGAAACCTCTTTCCAATCGAGATTGTCTGGTGGGTAACTCTCTCATCACCGGTAGTGATTGTCGGCACAGTAATGGGTGCTCTGCTGAAGCGTGGAAAGAAATCCACGCCAAGCCCGTAACGTGGTCTGTCGATCCATATCCCGATCGCGCTCGAAGGAGATTTCGATGTGTGACAAACTCTCCATAGGTTCAGCGAGGCGGTCGCGGTGAAGCACGTACTGCTTCTCGCCGCGCTTATGCAGGCGCCGATGACGGAGCCACTGGTGGGCCGCTGGGATGCCGAAGCGCGGTCGCGCGGCGGACTTGGAACGTGGATGACGTTGTCGGCCGATCACACGTGTGCGCAAACCAGCGGAGCAATGGTCGATGGCACGTGGCAACTCACCGGCGATCGGTTGACTCGGAAGGTGTCTGAAGGGCCAGGGGGCAGCGTCCATACGGAAGACCTGATGATAACTGTCTCCGAAGGTACTCTCACCATGCAGGTCGGTCCGGACAAACGTCAGATGACGCGCGTCGGTCAGCCGAGCGCCCGCGGTCCTGCGCTCGTGGGCGTCTGGAGCTATCCACATCCCGCGGGCGGCACGGCCTATGAGGATTTCGAACCGGATGGCCGCTATCTCTTTCGTTTGCCGATCTCGACCACGCTGGGCACATGGCGGGCCGACCAGACCCAGCTCCACCTCACGGTGAATCAGCAGACGCGGTCCTTCAACTGGAGCATCAATGCGGGTCGGCTAACGCTCGAGCACGCTGGCATGCGTGACGTGTTTCGTCGAGAAGCGACAGGCCTGCCTTCGTCGAATCGCTGACAGAACCGAATAGCTCAGCCACCGTATGCGGCATCTCAGCGGTGCGGGTCGCTGCCGGGCGGATTGGGAGACGGTGCCTACCGGCACCGGCTGATCGGGGTGAGACGTCACCCCGGATCGATTTCCGTGCGCGTGGAAAGCGTCAAACGGCGACGATGTCGAGCAACGCGGAGAGTCCGGAGAAATCAGCTGGATTGCGGTATAGCGGCAGATCCGCGCCCGTACGCACGAGCCGCGTTCCCATCCACAGGTAATGGTTCGAATGTCGCTTCAGTGCGTTGCAGGCGATCTTGACGGCGCGCGCGTTCGCCCGCATCCCTCGTGGCGTGCGGACCCGCCGCGAGTTCGGCGAGGGTAATCGCGGAAATGGCAAGCTCGCGCGGCAAATGCCCGGGGTCGATCATCTCCAGATCGATCAACACAGACGTGTCGATCAGCCAGCGCGCATTACCCATCTCAGCCACGCGGCGTCGGATCCTGGTCGAGGGCGGCGTCCAAATCCTTGCGAAATCGCGTGCGGGCGATCCGCTGCGCGCCCCGGTACGCGGCAGCAGCCGTCTCCGCGGCAACGAACAGCCGTCGCCTCAGTGTCGGTTCACCATGTCGATCATCCTTTCCCTCGTCGGAAGCCAAATTTCCGATGATTGTCTGACCCGGCAGGGTTACCGGCAGGTGGTCAGAATTTCCGGAAAGGACTTGGTCAGAATTTTCGGAACCCGCACACGTCGGTGCTGATAACTTTCTCGCCGGATGGCACGACCATCTTCCGAGACGGGCCGGCCGCGTTCGCAGCGATTAACGATGAAGACGAATGCATCGCATGGTCAGACGATTTAGTAAGGGCTTGCAACTACATGGGACCACGCTACGAGGCAACATTCCTTTCGCTAAGTCGGGCATCGATCCTGCCTCACGATTCGCGTTCGTAACGTCCAGTTCCGCGCAGACTGACATTGTGCAAATAGCTCAACCGTGGCGCCCGTCGATTCGAACGGAAATGAGACGCCCAGGCCTTGTTTGCCAAGAACAACGCAGTGTTTGTGTTTGGTCAGGATGAAGATAGCCGAGATTCCAAGAAGAATGTTCGTGACCTTGTTCTGCAGACGCTGTCCGACGATGCTGGTGGCGAACCAAAACGGCTCCGGATCAAGTGCCCCGTAGCCGGTCCAAGTCCATTTAGCATTATCGATCTCAACTTAACGTTTAGCCTGGCGTTGCTCGTCGACGTTCGCGGCGATCCAGGATCGTCGTTGTACTATGTGTACTCGTTAGACAGCGGAAACCTCGAGCGCGTGAGCCTTCCCAAACACGACGTAGCCTTCTTCCTGAGTGACGACGTTCTCGCAGTGGTCCCGTACAAATGCAGAGCCTGAAATGCCAATGACCAGGTCATGACGCGTACACTCACCTCTGCAGTCTTTAAAGTGTGACGAACCCGTCAGGGTGAGCGCTGGTCGGAGGATGCATGCTGTATCTCGGTCACTTCTCGTTTGAGCGTCTCGA
>QHWT01000066.1:0-36898 GCA_003222675.1 Acidobacteriota bacterium
GCGTCACCCGTTCTATGGATCGGTCGCGCTGTTGGTGCTTGGAATTGCCGTGACGGCGGCGAACTGGTTCATCCTGCTGGCCGGAGTTGTGGTGTTGTCCCTCCTCGTCATGCGCACACGCAAGGAAGAGGAGAACCTCGTCGCGCGGTTCGGTGACGCGTATCGCGGATATATGAACAGCACCGGCCGATTCTTTCCGCGCCGGCGATGAGTGCTCTCTGTGCGATTGCGGCCCGGCTCAGGCGCGCCGATCCGTCCCGCCCCGCAGATCGAGGCTCGCTGCCGCCGCAGGCCGCCAATCGTGCGTAACGCGCAGCACTTCTTCCAGCGTGGTTTCTCCGCGCGACACGAGCGACAGGCACTCCTCGCGCAGCGAAACCATGCCGGTCACGCGCGCCGCTTCGTGCAGGCGCGCATCGGGCGCGCGTGTCAGCACGAGCTCGGAGAACGACTCCGTCATGCGGAGCAGCTCGAAGATGCCCATTCGCCCGCGGAACCCGGTGCCCCGACAATCCTGGCAACCGCGGCCGCGGAAGTACGACGAGGGCTCGCCATTGCGGAACATCGCCCGCAGTGTCGGCGGCGTCTGTATCTCTATGCGGCACGTGCGGCAGATGCGGCGGACGAGCCGTTGCGCGACGATGCCGACGACGCTCGAAGCGAGAAGGTACGGTTCGAGTCCCATCTCGAACAAGCGCGCGATCGTCGCGACCGCGCTGTTCGTGTGAAGCGTCGAGAGCACCAGGTGGCCGGTGAGCGACGCCTCGATCGCGACCTCGAGCGTGTCGCAATCGCGTATCTCACCCACCATGATCACGTCGGGATCCTGACGCAGGATCGAGCGTAATCCGTTCGCGAACGTGAAGCCCGCCTTGTCGTTCGTCTGCCCCTGATTCACGCCAGCAAGCGCGTACTCGACCGGATCCTCGATCGTCACGATGTTCTTGCCGGTCTGCACGAGCTCGCTGAGCGCAGCGTAGAGCGTGGACGTCTTGCCGCTGCCCGTCGGTCCGGTGATGAGCAGAATGCCTTCCGGCCGATGAATCAGTTCACGCACGGCATCGAGGGTGACGCCGGTCAGGCCGACGCGATCGAGCTGCAGCCGCAGCCGGGTGCTGTCGAGGAGGCGCAGCACCGCTTTCTCTCCGTGCACGGTCGGATAGGTGGAGCTGCGCAGATCGAGGCGCTGATCGCCGACCGACGCGCTGAATCGTCCGTCCTGCGGCAGCCGATGTTCAGCGATGTCCATGCCGGACAGCACCTTGATGCGGGCGACGACCGCCGGTGCGAGCGCCGTCGGCAGCACCGCGATGTCGCGGAACGTGCCGTCGACGCGGAAGCGCACGTGAAAGGCCTCGGGGCGGCGCTCGAAATGAATGTCGCTCGCCCCGTCGTTGGCGGCGCGCGCGATCACGCGCTCGAGCACCGAAACCGCCGAACGCTCCGCCGCTTCGTCGCGCGTCAGAAGTTGCGCGGCGGCGGATTCGATGACGACCGAGTTTGCATCCTCTTCCGAGATGTCCGGCAGCCATTCGTCGCGATAGTAACGATTCAGCGCGGCGATGATTTCGTCTTCGAGCGCGAGCACCGTGTGGATTTCGCATCCAGACGCGAAGCGCAGGTCGTCGAGCGCGGTCAAGTCTTTCGGCATCGCGAGCGCGACGGTCAGCATCGAGCCGGTCTTCTGCAGGGGAAAGGCGGTGTGGCGCCTGGCGACCTTCTCGGGCAGCGCGGCAATCGCGTCCGCTTGCACCGTATGCGCGTTGACGCGCGTCGTCGGTACACCGAGCTGCTCGCTGAGCACTTCGAGGAGCGCCTCAGGCGTCAGCACGCCGCCGTCGACAAGGACGCGGCCCAGCCGGCGACCCGTGGTCTTCTGTTCGTTGATCGCCGATTCGAGCTGCGCTTCCGTGATCAGGCCTCGTTCGACCAGCAGACCGCCAAGCGCGGTGTGCCCGCGCGGCCGGGCCTGCGGCTTGGCGTCGGCCAATAATGCGGCACGCCCCGGCACCGTCATCTTCAATGGCGTCTTGGGCCGGTTCGACGCCGGACCAGAGCTATCGCGAGAGGGGATAAAGGCCACACGCGCGGGAGAGCAAGCTCAACGCCAGTTGTATCGACTTGGAGCACCTGCGCCAAATTCGCCTATATCGAGCGATTTATAGTGTATTTACTTACACCCTCCCCATCCGGGCGCATTCTGCGTGATCTAAAACGGGGCATTCGGATTGCAGATCTCGCATATCTTCCGCCTGAAGGCGGAAAGTCACGAGAGGGCCTATGCTCGGCCCTCAGCCCTCGGACCTCGATACAGCTATTCTTAAAGGATGATCAGCGGCCGGCGCCGATCCGTCATCTTCTTCAGCGTCTTCGGAATCTGCCTCGTCGTGCTCGCGACGACCCTGAATGTCAGCTGGGTCGTCCTCTACTGGCGTGAGGGCGTGCTCTGGCTCCTCGGTGTCATCTTCTTTCTCCTCATCATCGCGGGTATCGTCCTCAACACGATCTTTCTCGTCCGGGAGATCCGGCGGAACGAGCAGCATGATTCGTTCATCAACGCGGTCACGCACGAACTGAAGACACCGGTGGCATCGATCAGGTTGTATCTGCAGACGCTGCAGTCGCGCGAGCTCGACGAGCCGAAGCGCCGCGAGTTCTATCGCATCATGCTCGACGACAGCGAGCGGCTGCTGCACACGATCGACCAGGTGTTGCGCGCGGGCGCGACGGCCTCGCGCCTGCGGCGCAGCGCGCGCGTGCGTCTCGACCTCGGCGAGATCGCGCGCGAATGCGTCGAGCTCGCGCAGACACGTTTTCACCTCGAGCCGGGCGCGCTCGAATACGTCGATCGCACGTCGGCGCGGCCGATCGTCCTCGGCGACGGCGATGAATTGAAAGCGGCCGTGTGGAACCTGATCGACAACGCCGTCAAGTACTCGACGGGCGCCGTGAGGGTGCGCGTCGACCTCGAAGAGATCGACAACCAGCGCCTCGCCGTCCGCGTGACCGACAACGGACTCGGCATTTCCCCTGCGGAGCTGAAACGGATCTTCCGCCGCTTCTATCGCATTCCCACCGGCGTCGCCATGCGCACGAAAGGGAGCGGTCTCGGCCTGTTCATCGTGCGATCGGTGGCCCGCAAGCACGGAGGGCGCGCGTTTGCCGAAAGCGCCGGGGCCGGCCACGGCAGCACGTTCACGCTGCAGCTCCCTGCGGCGCCCCAGGCCTCCGCATGAGGCACGCCGAGCACGCTCCCATGCCGCAGCGCGTCCTGATCGTTGAAGACGAGCAGCACCTTGCGGAAGGGCTGCGCTTCAATCTCGAGGCGGAGGGCTTCGAGGCGGATATCGCCGACACCGGCGAGGGAGCGCTCGAGCGGCTCCTGGACTCGGCGTCGCATTACGACCTCGTGGTGCTCGACGTGATGCTTCCCGGCAAGGACGGATTCGCGGTGGTTGCCGAACTGCGCGAAAGGCGCCAGTTCGTTCCCGTCCTGATGCTGACCGCGCGGGGCCGGCCCGAGGACGTCCTGAAAGGTTTCGGCGCGGGAGCGGACGATTACCTGCCGAAGCCGACGGAGCTGGCGATCCTCCTCGCGCGCATCGACAGCCTGCTCCGCCGCAGCTCGTGGGCGAAGCAGCAGCCGAAGCACGATCGGTACACGTTCGCAGGCCGCACGATCGACTTCGACACGCTGGAGCTCGCGGTTGGCGACCGCACGCTGCAGCTCACGCTGATGGAAGCCAACCTGCTGCGTTTCCTGATCGAGCACGAGGGCAAGGCCATCTCGCGCAAGACGATGCTCGAGCGTGTGTGGGGATTGAGAGAGGATACCGACACGCGCGCGATCGACAACTTCATCGTGCGCCTGCGGCGGTATATCGAGAAAGAGCCGGCGCGTCCGAAGCACCTCCTCACGGTGCGCGGCATCGGGTATCGCTTTGTCGCGGAGCCGTGACGGCCGAGGTCCGAGGTCCGAGGTCCGAGGTCCGAGGTCCGGGGTCCGGGGTCCGAGCCTGGAGCCTGGAGCCTGAAGCCCGAACCCCGAAGCCCTATTCCCGCGGCACTGCGGGCGGTGATCGGCGCCCGCGACGGCGGCGCCGGCGACGATGGGGCGGCGGAAACGGTGGCGTCTCCTCGTCCTTTGGCACGCCGCTCTCGTCGCGTTGCACCGCGCGCCAGTGATGCACGGCATCAGGACGGCCGCCGTGAACCTCGAGCCACACCAGCGCCTCGTTCAACACATGACGGTGGAGCAGCGCGCGCTGCGCGCGGAACGGCGCATTGAGATCGATCAGCCGCGGCTGGATCGCGAGCACCTGGTGGAGGCGCTCGACGTCGCGCCGCGGCATCTGCAGCATGCCGAGCTCCAGGCGCCGCTCCAGCGGATCCGCCGAGAAGCGCTGGCGGCGCCCCGCGAGGCCGAGCGGCACCAGCAGCGTGCCCGCGAGAATCGCGTTGGTCAGCGTGTCCGGCGCGGCGGAGAACTGCTGACGATACCTGTCGATGCGCGCCACCGACTCCCACAGCGCATCCGACGCGTCTTCGAGCTCCGGCGTGATCGCGTGCAGCAGCTTCGTCTGCCTCAGCATCCGCAGGCTCTTCTCCGCGGATCCCGATCGCAGGATCTTGAAGAACTCCTCGAGCATGCGCGCGGGCGCGGCGCGCCCGATCTCGTGACGATGCGTCTCGATGGCGTCGAGAATCGGCTCATCGATGTCGAAGTCGAGCCGCGCGGCGAGTACGACGGCGCGCAGCATGCGGACGGGATCCTCGAGAAACCGCACGGATGGATCGCCGATCGATCGAATCAGACGCGCCTGGAGATCCTCGAGGCCGTTCACGTAATCGATGATCGAGAAGGATCCGATGTCGTAGAAGAGCGCGTTGATGGTGAAGTCGCGGCGGAACGCGTCTTCCTCGGGAGTGCCGAACGTATTGTCGCGATGGATCAGCCGATCGTGCGCACGCACCTTGGCCAGGTGCGTCGCCTCGGCCTGTGTCTGCTCGAGCAGCGAGTTGCCTGGCTCCGGATCGGGCACCGCCTCGATCGCCTCGTCCACTTCGGGAGAGAGCTCCGCTGTGTCCACCTGCCGACGGAACGTCGCCACCTCGATCGTCTTCGGCCCGAACTTCACGTGTGCGAGACGGAAGCGGCGGCCGATGATCCAGCAGTTGCGAAAGAGTTTCTTGACTTGATGCGGATGCGCGGACGTCCCGATATCGAAGTCTTTCGGCCGCCGGCCGAGGAGCAGATCGCGAACGCTGCCGCCGACGAGGTAGGCTGTGTAATTGTGCTCGTGCAGCCGATAAAGAACTTTGAGCGCATCGGGATCGATCTCGCGGCGCGAGATCGCGTGTGCTGATCGCGGTACGATGGTCGGCTCTACCATCGCTGGGGATTATAGCATCACGGTCGCATGAACACGTGTTAAGTGACGGCAGCGTAGCGGGTTAGAGCGGGCTCATCGGTGTGCTACCATCGCTGGATGCGCGCGCAGGTCACGGCGATCCTCCTCGTTCTGGGTACCATCGGCGTCTGGGGGGCCGGCCCCGATGCCTTGGCGCAGGCGCGGCGGTTGTACAACCTCGGGGAGTACGAGCGCGCGCTGGAGGCCGCGCGCGAGGCCGCGGCAAGTCCAGTGACCGCCGCCTCGGCCCGCCTCGTCATCGGCCGCATCAACCTCGAACGGTATCGTCAATCGGCCCAGAGCGCGGACCTGGAGGAAGCGCACGGCGCGCTGCGCGCGCTCGATCCGCAGGTGCTCGACCCGCGCGAGCGCGTCGAATTGCAGGTCGGGCTCGCGGAGCTCCTGTACTTCGACGACCACTTCGGTGCGGCCGCGGAGCTGTTCGATCCGGTGCTCGAAGCTTCGTCGGCGCTCGGGCCCAATGCGCACGAGCGGGTGCTCGACTGGTGGGCGAGCGCGCTCGATCGGCAGGCACAGGCGTCAGCAGACCGCGCCTCGGTGTACGAGCGGATCGTAGTCCGGATGGAACAGGAACTGCGGCGCGATTCCGCGTCGGTGCCGGCCGCGTACTGGCTGTCGGCCGCCTCGCGAGGCGCGGGGGACCTCGATCGCGCCTGGGCCGCCGCATGCGCAGGATGGATTCGCGCCGTCGCCGCCCGGGATCGCGGCGTCGCCTTGCGCGCCGATCTCGATCGTCTGGTCACGCAGGCGATCATCCCGGACCGCGCCGCGCGCAGCCCCATCCGCGACCGGCGTCAGGCCACCGCCGCGCTGATCGCGGATTGGGAGAGCTTCAAGAAGATTTGGTGATTGAGGAATTTGGCAATTGAGTAATCGAGTCCATTACCCGATTACTGAATTACTGAATTGGCAAATGACACTGAATTATCCCTTGGCTTCTTTCCAATTCTCACCCATTCCCACGTCCACGGTGAGTGGCACCTTCAATTTCACGGCGGACTGCATCAGCTCGCGCACGGCGGCTGCGGTTTCGTCTGCGGCAGCTTTCGGCGCCTCGAACAGCAACTCGTCGTGGACCGTGAGGATCATGCGCGCATGGCCGCCGGCGATGCGCGGCAACGAGGCGTGCACGTCGATCATCGCGCGCTTGAGGATATCGGCTGCGGTCCCCTGAATGGGCATATTGGAGCTTTCGCGCTCCGCAGCGGCGCGCACCTGGCCGTTCTTGTTGTTGATGTTCGGGACCAGCCGACGCCGTCCGAACATGGTCTTCACCACGCCGCTGGCGCGCGCGTCTGCGAGCAGCCCGTCGATGAAGGCGCGGACGGATGGGAATCCCGCAAAGTACGCATTGATGAAGGCCTGCGCTTCCTCGCGTGAGACGCCGATGTCCTTCGCGAGCGTGAACGCCTGCTTGCCGTAGAGCAGCGCGTAATTGATGATTTTGGCGCGCCTGCGAAGCTCGTGCCTGCTGAGACCGCTGTTGGGACCGAAAACCTTCAATGCCGTCTGATCGTGGATGTCCTCGCCGCGCGTGAACGCGCCGATCAGCGCTTCGTCGCCGGAGAGGTGCGCGAGCACGCGCAGCTCGATCTGCGAATAATCCGCCGAGATGAGCACGTTGCCCGCGTCTGCCACGAACGCGCGGCGGATCTCGCGTCCAAGCTCGGTGCGGATCGGGATGTTCTGTAAGTTCGGGTCGCTGCTGCTCAGACGCCCCGTAGCGGCGACCGCCTGGTTAAAGCACGTGTGCACGCGGCCCGTCTCGGGATCCTTGAGCTGCGGCAGCGCGTCGATATAAGTCCCTTTGAGCTTCATCAGCGCGCGCCACTCGAGCACGAGGCGCGGCATTTCATGGCCGAGCGCGAGCTCCTCGAGGACCTCGAAAGCGGTCGAGTGCGCCTTGGTCTTCGTCGTCCGGCGCAGGGTCTCCGTCTTGAGGCCCATCTTGTCGAAGAGAATCTCGGCAAGCTTCTTCGGCGAGTTGATGTTGAAGTCTTCGCCGGCGAACTCGTAGACGCGCGAGGCCAGGCGATTCAGTTCCTCGTCGATGTTCTGCGACTGCGAGGCGAGGGCGGGCCCATCGATGCGGATGCCCGCGCGTTCGATGTCCATGAGCACCGGGATCAGCGGATGCTCGAGTTGTTCGTACACGCCCTCGAGATCTTCCTTCTTCAAGAGCTCGCGAAGCGGCGCGGCGACCTGCAGCGCCAGATCCGACCGCTCGCCCGCGTAGTCGAGCGCCGCCTGGACGGGGATGTGCGCAAACGACACGGCCTTCGCGCCGCGGCCGCACACGTCTTCCTCGGTCAGCGCCTTATAGCCGGTGTGCTCGAGCGCCAGGTCTTCGAGAAGGTGCGCCGACCGAGTCGCGTCAATAAGGTAGCTCGCGAGCATCGTGTCGGTTTCGAGACCGTCGAGCGCGATACCGTGCCGCTTCAGCAGGATCGCGTCGAACTTGAGATCGTGCCCGATCTTGCCGACCGAGGGGTCTTCGAGGACCGGCTTCAATACGTCGAGCGCCGCGCGCGCATCCAGCCCGCCGTCGAAGCCGAGGCCTGCCGCGACGAGAGGCACGTACCGCGCATGACGTGGCTTCGTCGAAAACGAGAGCCCCACGATCGCCGCGCGCATCGCAGACGGCGTGTCGGGCAGCACGCGCAACGCGACGCGCCCTGCGGCGCGCAATTCGGTTGCAAGCGATCGCACGCGGTCCATCGTGTCGACGATCACGTAGTCCTTGCCAACCGTTTGCGCGGTCGGCGCGAACTCCATGACCAGGGATCGGAAGCCGAGCCGTGCGAACAGATTGAAGCAGCGCTGCTGCGAGGCGCCACGGTAGCGGAGCGCGTCCGGATCGAAATCGACCGGGCAATCGGTGTGAATTTGCGCGAGCGTGCGGCTCTGGCGGGCGTCCTCGGCGTGGTTGAGCAGCCCCTCGCGCTGGCGCTTGTTCGACACGTCGGACGCATGGGCGAGCAGGTCTTCGAGCGTGCCGTACGTCGCGATCAGATCGCGCGCCCCCTTTTCACCGATGCCCGGTACTCCCTTGATGTTGTCGATCGAATCGCCCATCAGCGCGAGGACGTCGACCACCTGCGACGGCGCGACGCCGAACTTCTCCTTCACGCCGTCGGCGTCGAACCAGGTGCCTTCCTCTTTCGGGTTGTACACCTTGATGCCGTCGTGTACGAGCTGAAAGAAATCCTTGTCGCCGGTGACGATGGCCACCTCGAAACCCTGTGACGCGGCTTTGGTCGCAAGCGTCCCGATCACATCGTCTGCCTCGAATCGGCGCGATGTGAGAATGGGCACGCCAAGCGCTTCGCATGCCTCGTGGACCCAGGGGATCTGTTCAGCGAGATCGCCGGGCATCGGTGCGCGGTTCGCCTTGTAGTCGGTCGCGAGCTCGGATCGAAACGTGGGGCCCGCGAGATCGAACGATGCCGCGATGTACTGCGGCTGATGATCGTTGATCAGCTTGCGCAGCATCGTCACGAATCCGTAGACGGCGTTCGTCGACTTGCCATCGGGTCCGGTCAGCCCGCGGATCGCATGGTACGCGCGATACATCTGCGAGCTGCCGTCTATGAGGTACAGGCGCGGCGTGCTCATTCGGAGGGAAACTTCAGTATATCATTCGCGTGATGCTCTCCCGGACGCGCGCGATGCTGCTCGCCGTCCTCGCGGCGGCGGCCGCACCGGTCGCGTGCGGCGGCGGATACGGCCTGCTGAGCCCCCAATACGAGTACGAAGAAGATCTCACGCTGACGCTGGATGGTTCCGCGACGCTCGTGGTCAACGCCTCTATCCCGGCGCTGATCGCGCTGCACGGTCTTCCGCTCGATCCCGATCCGCGCATGCGCGCCGACGAAACGCGCCGGCGGCTGCGAGAGGTGTACGCCTCGCCGCAAGCGGAGGTGCTGCGAGTGAATACCTGGACGAAGTACGGCCGGCGATTCGTGGGCGTCCGCCTGCGCATTCCCGACATTCGCGCGCTGCCGAGGGCGGCGCCCTTCGCGTGGTCGTCCTACGATCTGCACCAGGAGAACGGACACCACGTCTTGCGCCACACGCTCGCCGCGCCCGCGTCATCGGCAGGCGGGAAGCGTGACTTTGGGTGGAAGGGGAACGAGCTCGTCGCCTTTCGCGTGCATCTGCCGAGCCGCGTGCTGTTCTACAACGCGCGCGACGTCGACGATCCCAGAAGGATTCGCACTATCGATCGCGGGAACATCATCACCTGGGAACAGCGGCTCGCGGATCGACTCGAGAACAAGCCGATCGCGTGGGCGCAAGACAAGACGCCTGGCGTGATGGAGATCCGGATGGACAGCCAGTCGATCCTGCATCGGACGCTGTGGCTGTTCGCGTTCGCATTTACCGCGGCAGTCGCGGCGATCGCCCTGTTGATCTGGTTGACGCTGCGACGCGGGAGTAAAGAGCTCAGCCCGCAGGCTTGAGGTCGTGCGTCTTCTTCTCTCCATCTGTCAACGAAATCTTCTCTGATGACGGCAGCACGCGTTCGAGGAACGCGGGATCGAGCCATTCCCCCTGTTCCACGTCTTCCGTTGCGATGATCCGGTAGTCGCCCGGGGGGAGGCCGCGCAGCCGATAGGTGCCGTCCTGGCCGGTGCGCACCGCCTGAATCGAGCGCGAGTGCGGCTGCCACTGCTGCTGATCGATCGAGAACGCGATCACCGCCATCGCCGCAACGTCGGTGCCGGTCGCGTCGCGGACGGCGCCGCTGATTTCGGTCGACCGATCGGTCATCACGATCGTCACGTTGTCGACGTCGTGTCCGCTGCGCAACTCGATCGCCTCGTCAGTGACGTCGCGTCCTGCGACCGACACCGACTTCAGCGTCCATAAGCCGTTGCCGCTGACGCGCACGTAATGCCTTCCGGGCAGGAGATTCAGTACGGTGAACGCGCCGTTCGTGTCGGCGCGGCCGCCGGACGCGTTCGGACCGCCGCCGCGGCCTCCGGAGCCGCCGGCGAACGGCAACGGATCCTGATCCGGCACATCGATGCGGAAGCTGGAGTAGTCGGTTGGCGCAGGCGTTCCGGACGATTCGATCGTGATGTTTCCGGAGAGCGTGACGGCCGGCTGCAGCGCGATCGTGACGCCGGCGATGTTCTGACCCGCCACGTTGATGCTCTGCGTCCCAACGCGGAGCGTGTCACCGCCCGACGCGAAGATTCCCCCGCCAGATCGGGCAATGGCGGTGTAGCGCCCGGGAGGCACGTTGGCGATCGAGAAGACGCCGTCCGCCCGCGCGCTGCCGCGAAGGATCTGGCCGCGAAGCATGCCACCGCCGTCCTGCGGCACAAGCAGCACGGGCACGCCACCATCTGCGCCGACGACGATCCCGGAGATCGTCGCGGTGGCGACGAGCTGCACCTGGAAATCCATGCCGCTGACTTCCTGTCCCGCTCCAACCGTGATCTTCGTCGCCTCAGCTGTGCTGACGACACCGGGATAGTACGTCGGCGCGTAGCCGACGGGCTCGGGATCGTCCGGAGGCGGAGCGCCGAAGAACCCAGCGCGGCCCCCGCGGCCATCCGGGCCGCCGCCGATAGCGCCGGCGAGTTGTTGCAAGCCCCGCCCGAACGCCTGCGCGAGGCCGCCCGCGTCGGCGCTGACGTAGTATTCGCCAGGAGGAAGCCCGAAAACGCGGTACTGCCCGCGATCGTCCGACTGACCGCCGCCGGCAGCCGAGAGCTGACGTTCGCCGCGGATGTATTGATAACGTTGCACGGTCACGAGCGCGCGGGCGAGCGGTTCGCCGTCCTCGTCGAGCACACGGCCCGTGATGACGCCGCCGCGCACGAGCCGCAGATCGATCGTGGCGATTTGCTGACCGTCCGCGAGCTGGATGGCCGTGCCTGGCTGCAGCGGCCGCCGTTGTCCATACACGGCATCGACAAAGCCGGTCCGTGATGCGGTGATGGTGTAACTGCCGCCCATTAAGTCGGTGATGCGGAAGCGCCCCTGCTCGTCCGTCGTGGTCGCGCGCGCCTGGCGTCCGCCCGCGCTGACCATCACGCGTGCGCGCTTTATCGGCCGTCCGGTGTCGGCCGCCACGACGCGCCCCGCGATCACGGCTGTGCCCTGCGGCTGCGCTTGCGCCGTGTCGCGCGCTGGCCGCTGTCCGCCTCCACCTTGCGGCTGGCCTGACGGCGGCTGCTGGGCAACCGCCGACGCAATGGTCAAGGAGAACAGCGCAAGGAAGGTGGTGATGCCGCGCATACCTCTCAGTTAGACAATACGCCCGTGGCTGAAGTTACGTTACGCCGGGGTCTCAAGCCGCGGTCCACACGCCGAATTTGTACGCGGCTCTTTGTAAGCCGGGTCTTGAGAACCGGCATCAGAGGAGCGCGATGGTTCCAATCCCCGCGCCAATGAGCAGCAGCTGACGAACACCACCGTTGACGCGTTGATCGCGATGAAGATCCGGGATCAAGTCCGCCATCGCTACGTAGAGAAAGTTTCCCGCCGCAAACGCGAGCACATACGGCAGACCCTGTGGAACCACGCGTGACGCGAGGACCATGGCGACCGCACCGAGGATTCCTCCGGCGCCCGACAGCACATTGAGCGTGAAGGCGCGCCATCGCGAGTACCCGGCGCGCAGCAGGATCGCCACGTCACCGACTTCCTGTGGAATCTCGTGCGTCGCAACCGCGAGCGCGGTTGTCAGGCCGAGCGGAATGGAGGTCAGCACCGCGGCCGCAATCACAGCGCCGTCCACGAACGTATGGAACGCATCCCCGATGATCACCAGCGATGCCGCCGTGCTGTGCACGCTGCACGCCTCATCGTCATGACAATGGCGCCACAGGACCGCCTTTTCGAGGAGGAAGAATGCCAGGATGCCCGCCGCGAGCGTCAGCATCGCCGGCCGCGCGGGGAGGTCCGCGAGCGCCTCGGGAACGAGCGCGAGCAACGCCACTCCAACGAGCGTGCCGACGGCGTAGCTAATCAGCCATGGTACCAGCCGCACGCGAATCGTGTCGCCCAGCAGCAGGAATGACGATGCGACGATGACGCCGCCCAGACTCCCGAGGATGCTGAGGCTTACTGCGATCGCAAGGATATGCAAGCAGGGGTAGTATGCCGCATGCCGTAGGCGGGCAGTAAACGGTCTGCGGTACTACCCCTTACTGTCTGGCCGCGACGTACCCCCGCCGCGCGCGCACGTGGTACGAGGGCTGCCGCACGTCAACGCGGATCGCGTGCCAGCGGCCGTCTTTCGGACCAGAGGCTGCGTACCCCATGTAGTACTGCTTGCTCAACTCGTCGGCGATCCCGGTGGTGGCCGGATCGAGATCGCGTGCCCACCGGATAATCTCGGTGCGGCCGCCGCTGTCGTCGGTGATGTCGCGCAACGCGGCGACGTTCACGCGATCGTCCATGCCGTTGTTCCGCCACCGTGGATTTCCGCCGGTCGGTCCTTGCGGCGGTTGTGGCGGCGGCATCTGCGGCGGCCTCCTGCCGGGAAATGGAAACGGGATCGGCATGCGCGGCGGCTGGCGCCGCTGCGCCACATTGCTGATGTAAGACACGCCGCCTCCGTCGATTCCGACCGCATACACCAGCACTTCGGTCTCGCGGATCAATTGCTTGACGGAAAACACGTCCGTGTGGCTGCTGGTGTCGTTGCCGTCGGAGATGATCACGACCGCTTTCTTGCGGTTGCGTCCCTGCTGCGCCATCCGCACGGCTTCGGCGACCGTGTCGTAGAGCGCGGTGCCGCCGCGCGGCTGGATGCGTCCCAATGACTCACTGATGCGGCGCTTGTCGTTGGTCCAGCCCTCCACGAGCTCTGGCGTGTTGTCGAACCGATAGAGGAACACTTCGTCTTGCGGATCGAGGAGCTGAAAGAGGAAGCGATCGAGCGCTTCGCGCGCGGCGTGCATCTTCTCGCCATCCATGCTCCCGCTCGTATCGAGGACGATCCCGAGGCTGACGGGCACGCGTTCGCTGCTGAAGTGCGTGATCGGCTGGGGATCCCCTTCGTCATAGACGCGGAAATCCTCTTTCGTCAGGCCCGAGACGAATCGGCCGGATGCATCCGTCACTGTCGCGGTGACGTTCACGAGCTCCACACCCGTCTTGAACTTGAAGCCCTGCGGCTCCTGCGCAGGCGCCTGCCCGTTCTGCGCGGTGAGCACGCTGCCGCCAGCCACCAGGAGCGCGACAACGGAAGCCTGAATGTGTGTCCTCATGGTCGGTCCCACTTGTCAATGGTCCCACTCGTCAATGCCGACTGCTCGAGCATTGGACATTGAGCATCGACCATAGTCAATGCTCAGTTCAAATCCCCGCGGCGCCGCGCGTGACGGCGTCGGCGACCGCGCCCTGCTGACGTCGATCGATGTGCGCGATCACGCGCCCATCATCGCCTCTGAACCCAACGCGATAGCGCGCGACGTTCTCCGACACGGGCACCGTGACTACGAACGGAGATTCGTCGCCGGGCGCGAGCGCCGTGATGTCGAGCAGCGCGCGGCCGCTCGCGAGAAACGCGCCGCTCTCATCGAAGGCGAACGCCGTGACGGTGACGCGCGTCAGCATGGCGCCACCGCGCGGATTTTGCACCAGGCCCGTGATCGTCAGCGTTCCCGGTTGCCGCGTATCGTGCAACGACAACAGCTCGATCTCGGGTGCTGCCGGCAGCGTCGCGGCGTCAGGCCGCGTGACCTGGCGAGGCGTGGCCTCCTCGCCTCGCTCGCGTGCCGCAAGCCCGAACAAAACGACGGCCGCTACCGCCAGGGCAAGTCCGCTCATCACCGCAATGCGCGTACCCCAGGGTGATGATGAGGGCTCGCGTTCCGCGAATATCGTCGCCCCGGCGACGCGAGTGTCGCGCAGGGTGAGATCGCGCGCGGGACTGACAGCACGAGAGGGCGGCTGCGCGACGCGTTCGCGATGCGCCGCGGATTCACGGTGCGCGAGGCCCTCGTGATGCACGACCGGCTCGCGATGCGCGACGTGCACGGGTTGTTCGTGCACCGCCAGCTCCGCGAGCGCGATCACGCGTGCATCGGACCGTCGCCGCTCCACGCGCAGCATCCGCCACACGATCGCGCTCAGCGCGCTCGCCATGGTCATCGATATCAGCGTCACGCCAACAAGTGTTGAATCCATCGTCCTAATTCCTGGTGGTCGGATGTCGGAGGACGGTTCTCGGAAAACCCGGGCATCCGTACCGACAACCGGCCACCCACAACCGACAACCATCAACCCACAACCGTCGACCGACTACCGCAGCTTGAACTCCACCGCCACTTCCACGATGACATCGACCGGGACGCCTTGCCGCTGAGCGGGCGAGAAGCGCCACTGGCGCACCGCTTCGATTGCGCGTTGATCGAGACCCGCGCCGAGACCCTGCAGCAACTTCACGTCCCCGACCGCGCCGTCGCGGCGCACGACGATCTCGAGGACGACATCGCCTTCGATGTTGCGGCGGCGCCCATCTTCCGTGTAATCGGGACGGACCTCGCGCAGAACGGAGGGCGGCGTGATGCCGCTGCCTGGACGATAGGGTCCGCCACCGGTTCCCCCGCCGGATCCGGGACCGATGCCACTGCCTTCGCCTTCTCCCAGACCGGTTCCTTGTCCGGTGCCCGCGCCATTGCCGGCGCCGGGCCCGTGAGTCTCGTTGTCCGGCGCGGTGTCGACCGGAACACCCACTCGATCCCGTGTGTCCGCCGCGACCGAGACGACGGGCGCCACGATTGGCGGCAGCGGCTCAGCCTTGACCGGCGGCGGATCGCTGACCCGCACGACCTTTGGCGGATCCACCGGTGGCGGTGGGCGGCGAACGGGCAGCGGACTGCGCATGGCGCTGACGCCCTTGCGCTCTGCCTTCGGCGCAGGCGCGGGTTCACGATGGCCGCCGCCCCCACCCCCGCCGCCGGGACCGGGTAGCGCAAGGAACACCAGTCGCGCCTCGTTGCGCTCGGCCGGAGTCACCAGCGCCGGCGGCCTGGCGAGTCCCATCGTGGTCATCAGCAGCAGCACGCCCGCAATTGCCGCGTGCATCGTGCCCGACATGGCGATGGGGAACGCGGCACCGCGCCGAGTGGTTACCGCGATGCGAAACAGCGGGCGGTCTTCGCCGATCGCGTGACCGGTCAGATGATGAACGGCGCGGACGGCTTCGCATGTGGCGAAGAAATCGCCGTCAACCGGGTGGACGGCACCCGACTCGACCAAGGCTCGCACGTCGCGCCGCGGCACGCCGGCCGCTCGCGCGATCTCGTCGGCGGAATAGACGTCGGGCAATGTCCCGTGCGGAAAGGGCATAAGGAGAGAGGTCCGGATAACCGTCGAGGCAAAAGCCGTTCCGTCGGTGTTTCGGCTGTTCCGGGCCGGATCTGTTGCGAGCGGGCGCCGACGGGTGTCGTCATCGAGAGACACTGTTCAAACTGTGCTACAAGGCCGGGATGCACTCAGTGATCGTGACTGGAGCGTCGAGCGGCATCGGCCGTGCCACGGCCGTGCGCTTCGGGCGCGACGGTGCGGCCGTGCTGGCAGTTGGCCGGGAGCCGCGTGCCTTGAACGAAGTGTGCGCGGCAGTCGACGCGGAAGGTGGACGCGCCGTCCCGTGCGTTGCCGACGTCACGACGGCCGATGCGCCTGACGCGATCGTGCGCGCGGCGCTCGACGCGTTCGGCGGTCTTTCCGCCGTCGTGAATGCGGCCGGGATCATCGCGTCGGGAACGATCGAATCCACCGCCGATGATCCCTGGGATCAAATGGTCGACATCAACCTGCGCGCGCCGTTTCGGCTGATGCGCGCGGCGGTGCCGGCGCTCATCGCCTCACGCGGAGCGATCGTCAACGTGTCGAGCGTGACGGGACTGCGCGCATTTCCCGGCGTCCTTGCCTACTGCGTCAGCAAGGCTGGCCTGGATCAGTTGACGCGATGCGCGGCGCTCGAGCTCGCGCCGAAAGGTGTTCGCGTCAACGCGGTGAATCCTGGCGTCGTCGTCACGAATCTCCACCGCCGTTCCGGAATGCCGGAAGACAACTATGCCGCGTTCCTGGAACGCTCCAAAGACACGCACCCGCTGGGACGCGCTGGAAATGCCGACGAGATCGCGGAGCTGATCGCCTTTCTCGCATCGGACCGTGCGGGATGGATTACCGGCGAGACAATCTCGATCGACGGCGGCCGTCATTTGACGTGCGCGCGGTGAACGAAGGCTCACGACTCATGGTTCGAGGCGGTTCACGCCGCCGGGTCTAGAGACCCGGCCTGCCGGCGCAGGGCGCTGTAGGGCGGACCTTCAGGTCCGCCGTTCATGAGCCCTGAGCCGATCACCCGCGCTTCACGCCTTCCGCGAACCGCGTGCCTTCACGCTCGGCGAGGACGCGCGTCGCCGCGAATCCCACCGCCGAGAGCGCCCGCGCGGCGCCTTCCTCTGCATACGCCGTGTCAACCGTGCGACCGCTGATGAATCCACCAATTCCGCCGCGCGGCGCCTGATCGATGACGATGACGCGACCGCCCGCGCGCAGCACGCGGAACACTTCGAGGAGGACGCGCGATCGCTCGTCGTCGGCCATCGGGGCGAGCACGTCCCGGACGATGGCGACGTCGAAGCTGCCGGTTGCATACGGCAGCGCACTCCATGGCGCCGACATCGCTTCGACGAGCGCGCCTTCGCGCTCGATCGCTGCCGCGGCGCGCGAGACACGCGCGCCATCGGCATCCATGATGCACGCGCGTCCGGTCAATCCGGATTTCGTGGCGAGCGCCGCGATCAGCGCGGGATCGCTCGCGCCGATCACCAGCAGACGATCTCCAAGTTTCACCCCCGTCATCGTCATTGCGAGCGGTTCCGTGGGCGCCGTCTTCCTGAACCACCCCATCGTTCGATGATATAGTTTTTCGGTTGTGAGGACGCCGCAGAAGATTGCAAAGGCTGATGGAAAACTGGGCGTGCTGCTGGTCGGCCTCGGTGCCGTCAGCACGACGACGATTGCGGGCGTGATTGCCGTGCGCCGCGGCCTCGCGCGGCCGATCGGATCGCTGACGCAGATGGGCACGATCCGCTTGGGCAAGCGCACCGAGGGACGGTCGCCCGCGATCAGCGACTTCGTGCCGCTCGCGTCGCTCGGCGACGTGGTGTTCGGCGGCTGGGACATCTTCGACGAGAACTCGTACGAAGCGGCGAAGACGGCGGGCGTGCTCGACGTCGAGCTGCTCGAACAGATCCGCCCCGAGCTCGAACGGATCACGCCCATGCCGGCGGTGTTCGAGCGGAAGTATGTGAAGCGCCTCGACGGCCCGAACGTCAAGAAAGGGAAGAACAAGCGAGAGCTCGCAGAGCAGCTGCGCGAGGACATCCGGCGGTTCAAGAACGACAACGGCCTGAGCCGCCTCGTCCTCATCTGGGCCGGCAGCACCGAGATTTACATGCAGGAATCACCGGCGCATGCGAGCCTTGACGCCTTCGAGAAGGCGCTCGAGGCGAACGACGACTCGATTCCATCGAGCATGATCTACGCGTACGCGGCGATCAGGGAGGCCGTCCCATATGCGAACGCCGCCCCGAATCTCAGTGCCGACGTGCCTGCGCTGCTGCAGCTCGCGCAGCAGACCGGATCCCCGGTCGCCGGCAAGGATCTGAAGACCGGCCAGACGTGGATGAAGACGCTGCTCGCGCCTGGATTGAAGGCGCGGCTTCTTGGTGTCGAAGGATGGTACTCGACCAACATTCTCGGCAACCGCGACGGCGAGGTGCTCGACGATCCGGAGTCGTTCAAGACGAAGGAAGAGAGCAAGAAGTCGGTGCTCGACTACATCCTGCAGCCGAACCTCTATCCCGATCTCTACAAGGACCTTCATCACGTCGTCCGCATCAATTACTATCCGCCGCGCGGCGACAACAAAGAGGGCTGGGACAACATCGATATCTTCGGCTGGCTCGGGTACAAGATGCAGCTGAAGATCAATTTCCTGTGCCGCGACAGCATCCTTGCGGCGCCGATCGTGCTCGACACGGCGCTGTTCCTCGACCTCGCGTCGCGCGCGGGAATGTCGGGCATCCAGGAGTGGCTGTCGTTTTACTTCAAGAGCCCGATGCACGCGGCGAGCGTCTATCCTGAGCACGATCTGTTCATTCAGTTGATGAAGCTGAAGAACACGCTGCGTCATCTGCAGGGTGAAGAGCTCATTACGCATCTGGGCCTGGAGTACTACGACTGATGCAGCCTGCGCCTCCGCGAATGCAACCGGCGGTGTTCGGCGGCCTCTTCATCGGAGTGCTGTCGGCGCTGCCGCTCATCAACCTTGCCAACTGCTGTTGCCTCTGGGTCATCGGCGGCGGTGTGCTCGCGGCCTACCTGATGCAGCAGAACTATCCGTACGCCATCAGCGCCGCGGATGGTGCGCTCGTGGGTCTTCTGGCAGGTGCGATGGGCGGCATCCTCGGCACGCTCCTGTCGATTCCGATCGATCTGATGATGGGCCCCGTGCAGCAGCGGCTGATCGAGCGCGTGATCCTGTCGAATCCCGATGTTCCCGACGAGACGCGCGTGCTGTTCGAGAACATGGCCGCGCGCGGCCTGTCAGCCGTGGTGATCGCCTTTCGTCTCGTGCTCGGCGTCGTCATCGGCGCGATTTTCGGCCTCCTCGGCGGGCTTCTCGGCGTGGCGCTGTTCAAGAGCAACGAGCCGCCGCCACCGCCGCCGCCGGGCACGGTCGAGATCCTGCCGCCCGTTCAGCCGTAGATCCGGTGGCTTCCGGCTTCCGCCTTCGCGCGAAGCGCTTCGGCGGACCGCCGTAGCCTTGGCGGAGGCTGGTCAGCCGGAAGATCGATGTGCGGGGCACTGACTTCCGCCTGAAGGCGGAAGCCACGAGATCAAAATTTATGTCTGAAATCGACGCGCTGCTCAAAGAAGACCGCCGCTTTCCTCCGAATGACCACTGGCGGCGGACCGCGCAGGTCACTGACGCCGGCATCTATCAGCGGGCGGCCGCCGACCCGGAAAAATTCTGGGCCGGGTTCGCGCGCGAGCTCGAGTGGGTCCAGCCCTGGTCGCGCATCCTCGAGTGGAAGGCGCCGCACGCGAAATGGTTCGTCGAAGGCAAGCTCAATGCGAGCGTCAACTGCATCGACCGTCACGTCCGCAGCGAACGCCGCAACAAGGCCGCGATCATCTGGGAAGGTGAGCCGGGCGATCGACGAACGCTGACGTACTGGGATCTGTTCCGGCAGGTCAGCGCGTTCGCAAATGTCTTGAAGTCGCTCGGCGTGAAGCGCGGCGATCGCGTCGCCCTGTATCTGCCGCTGATTCCCGAGCTCGCGATCGCGATGCTCGCGTGCGCGCGCATCGGCGCGGTGCACAGCGTTGTCTTCGGTGGCTTCAGTGCGGAATCGCTGCGCGATCGCATCAACGATGCGAAGGCGGAGCTGCTGGTCACGGCCGACGGCGGGTATCGCCGCGGGCAGGTCGTGCCGCTGAAGCAGATGGCGGACGAGGCGCTCGCCGACACGCCGTCGATCCGGAACGTCATCGTCGTGCAGCGCCAGGCCGGCGCGCCCATACCGGTCGAGATCAAGGAAGGCCGCGATCACTGGTATCACCGCCTGGTGCAGCATGCACCCTCACACTGCGAGCCTGAGGTGATGGACGCGGAGGACATGCTCTACATCCTCTACACGTCCGGCACCACGGGCAAACCGAAAGGCATCGTGCACACGACGGGCGGATATCTCGTCGGCACGTACGCCACCACGAAGTGGGTTTTCGATCTCCGCGAAGACGATGTCTATTGGTGCACGGCCGACATCGGCTGGGTCACCGGGCACAGCTATGTCGTCTACGGGCCGCTGGCGAACGGCGCGACGGTGTTGATGTACGAAGGGGCGCCGGACTGGCCGCAGAAGGATCGCTTCTGGGACATCATCGAGCGGCACGGCGTCACGGTGTTCTACACCGCGCCGACCGCAATTCGCGCGTTCATGCGGTGGGGCACACAGTGGCCCGAAAAGCGCGACCTGTCATCGCTGCGCCTGCTCGGCTCTGTCGGTGAGCCAATCAATCCCGAAGCCTGGATCTGGTACCACCAGAACATCGGCCACGAACGATGTCCCGTCGTGGATACGTGGTGGCAGACGGAGACCGGCATGATCATGATCACGCCGCTTCCCGGGATCACGAATCTGAAGCCGGGTTCGGCCACGCAAGCGTTCCCGGGCGTGTTCGCCGAGATCCGCAATCAGAAAGGTGAGCGCGTCGAGACCGGCGGCGGCCTGCTCACGCTGACCCGCCCCTGGCCCGCGATGCTGCGCGGCATCTACGGCGATCCCGATCGCTTCGTGCGCCAGTACTGGAGCCAGTGGAAGGATGGCGCGTATTTCACCGGCGACGGCGCGCGGCTCGATGAGGAAGGCTATTACTGGTTGCTCGGCCGCGTCGACGATGTGCTGAACGTTGCCGGCCATCGGCTCGGCACCATGGAAGTGGAGAGCGCGCTGGTCGACCATCCTCGCGTCGCGGAGGCGGCGGTCGTCGGCAAGCCGCACGACATCAAGGGACAGGCGGTGGCGGCGTTCGTGACGTTGAAGGAAGGCAGCAAGCCGTCCGACGCGCTCGTCGACGAGCTGAAGGAGCACGTCGTGAAGAAGATCGGCGCCATCGCGCGGCCGGATCAGATCCTCTTCGCTGCCGATCTCCCAAAGACGCGCTCCGGGAAAATCATGCGGCGGCTTCTGCGCGACATCGCGGAGGGCAAGGCGCTCGGCGATACGACGACGCTCGCGGATCCGACAGTCGTTGCGAAGCTCAAGACCGAGTACGAGGAGAACGAGGGTTAGAGACCTCGGTGCGCCACGGGTTTGGTTGCGGCGCAGCCGCGCTGTGACCTCCGTGACCTCTGAGTGATCCGTTGTGGCCTCAGCGAAGGCTCTTGCGATAGTCCTCGATCGCGGTCCGGTCGATGTGAAAATGACGGCCGCGTCGCGCTGCCTTCAAGCCGCCGTCCCGGATCAAGCGCATCACCTCGCGCGGCGTGCGCCCGAGCAGCGTCGCGGCGCCGAAGATTGTCAGCGACGTGGGGAGCAGCGCCACGCGCTCGACGCGGTTCCGTCCATTGAGCTTCGCGCGCATCAATGCCGCCTCCGCCTCCGCGAGCACGTACCCGGCATCGATGTCGGTCTGCACGAGATCCGTTCCGACCACGGCGGCGCTGACGGTGACAATCGTGCTCGTGTCGCTCTTGTGATCGCTCAGCACGAGACGCTGCTGCACCATTTCACGAAAGCGGCCGGCGAGCACGGCGGCGTGGTCGAGCGGCGTCTCCGGCAGCAGCACGCCAATGCCATCGTCTCCGTAGCGCGAAACCCAGTCGTGCGTGCGAAAGAAGCGCCGTGCCTGGATTCCGAGCCGTTCGAGCACACGGTCACCCACGCCGCGTCCGTACTTGCGATTGATCTCCGTCAACTCGTCGACGTCGAAGAGCAGCAGCGCCAGCGCGTGCTTGTGGCGGTGCGCGCGCTGCACTTCCTGCGCGAGCGCCAGCTCGAACACCGGCGAGGCCAGCAGCGTGGTGAGCCCGTCGCGGACGACGACCGGCACTTCGCGGCCGGCAATCTGATCGGCGTAGGCCGCAAGGATCTCGAGACCGGCCCGGCGCAGGGCATGCGTCACGACCGGCCAGGGCCCCGATGTCGCGCCGATGCTTTCGTCGAGCGCGATCTCATCGAGTACGATCCGCTCGGCGACGTGCACGCCTTCGAGGATGTGCCGCGTGGCCAACGGCGGAGAATAGCAGCCGAGCTCGCGCACGGCGGCCGACCTCGGATCGAGGGCGCCCGATTCCGTGCTCATCGCCATGAGGCGCACGAGCAGTTCCGCGAAGCCGCGGCAGCCTTCCACGTCAAGCGCGTCAATCCCGATGGTGATCGCGGCGGCAAGATCGCTCGCGAGCGCCGGCTGCCGTTCTCGAATGATGGCGCTCGTACGGCTGCGTGCGTCGGTGGCGATCCGGGAGGACCGGTCAGTCATTCGGGCACAATGGTATCAGCCCGATATCGCCTGACGCGATGGGTCCGCCTCCGCGGCTATCGCAGCCTCCGGTGAGGACAGCTTTCGCATATTCGAACAAGTGGACAGCCAATTACTACGGCCGATAGAGATTTTCCGCGCGGTATCCTGTGGCTGGATATGCCCGCAGTGACGGCCGTTGAGCTCGGTCCGGACACATGCGTGCTGGTGCGCGTCGTGCTTCGTGGCCGCGATGTGCGCGTGATCGGGGTCGAAATCCTCGACCCCGCCGCGTTCCCCGGCACCGATGCGTTCGTCGCCTCGCTGAAACAATCCCGTCTCAAGATGAAAATGCCGCGGCGCGCGCGCGTCGTCCTGTGGGGACTACCCGACGGCGCGAGTCCCCGAGATCCAGCCGTGCGTACGCGGCTGGCGTCGCTGACGTCCGCGGGCTTTCGCGTCCAGCGTGTCGTCACGCCGTGCAATGCGCTTGCAGCGCTTTCGCGCATACGCATTCCGAAGCCGGACGGCGCAACCGGATGGCTCGCGGTCGATCGCACGGGCGTCGCAATCGTCGTCTCACGCCCCGGCGAGCTCCTCTATTCGCACGCATTCAACTGGGATTCGTCGATCGGCGCGCGTGGCAGCCAGGCGCGCATGCTGCAGCGCTATTCTCTCGTCGCATACCTCGCGCCGGAGCTCCGCCGCGCGATCGCGGCCGCGCGCGAGAAGGGCGGGCGCGTCGACACGATCATCACCTGTGGCAACCTGCCGGAACTACGATCGTTGACGATGCCGCTGATCGAGGAGCTCGATCTCGAGGTCGAGACGCTCGATTCGCTTGACGGGCTCATCGTGAAGCCCGAGATGCGCGATCGGTTCAGGGAGCTGGCGCCCGCCATCCGGATGGCGTGCGCGGGGGCGGAAACGCGCGCGACACGCCCGATGACGGCGCACGCCGAGAGCACGAATTCGGCACGATTGTTCCGCGCAGCCGCATTGGTCGTCGCTGTCGGCGTCATCGGGTGGCTGTGGTATTCGCAGCGGGCCCATCGGCAACCGCAGGCCCGCGCGGCTGACCCCGCAAAGGCGCCAGCAGCCCAAGCATCGCGTCCGCCGGGGTCTTCGGCTGTTCCACCGCGTCAGCAGCATCCGGCGACGGCAACCCCGGAGCCGGATCGCACGGCCCCAGGGCCAGTCCAGCAACCAAAGCCCGCGCCGCCAGTACAAGCAGCACCCGCACCAGCGCAACCGGCCCAGAAACCGCCCGCCCAAACTGCTCCCGCCACGCCCGTCCCGCCAGCAACCACCCGGGTCAGACCCCAGTCGCCCACCGTCACACCTGGCGCATCGCCACCAAAGCAAACACCGCCAAAGCAAACGCCGGTGACCGACGTGCCGCTTCTGAACGAGCCGTTGCCCCAGATTTCAACCATTCTCGCATCCGGCCAACGGCCGTTCGCGATGATTGGCGGCCGTGTCGTCACCGTCGGGGATCGTGTTGGCCAGAGGGTAGTTACGGCCATCGAACCGCGCGCCGTGGTTTTCCGGGAGCCTTCCGGTGTGCAAATCCGTGTGGGGCTGGGCGGCCGCTTCGTCGGCGTCAAGCGGCACATTTGAGTTGTCTCATCCGGGGCATTTGGCCTAACATTATCCACCCCTGCAACAAGCTCATCCGTGCCGACTGTACAGAGGACCTTTGCGCAAGAAGATCGGTGAATGTCTGATCCAGGCGGGACTGATCTCGGAGGACGACCTGCAGGTCGCGCTGGCCGAGCACAAGCGAACGGGTGAGCGCGTCGGCGCCGTCCTCGTTCGCCTGAATCTCGCGACCGAGAAGCAGATCACGAAAGCGCTGGCCTATCAGCTTGGCTTTCCCTACGTCGGTCTCGCCGATGACCCGCCGGACCCGACCGCCATCGTCCTGATTTCAAAGGAGGTCGCGCTGAAGCGGGTGTGCGTCGCCGTCCGCCTCGAGAAGAACCTGCTGACCGTGGCCATGTCCGATCCGCTGCTCTTCAGCCTCGTCCAGGATCTCGAGTTCCAGACCGGCTATCGCATCAAGCAGGTCGTCGCGACGCGCACGGACATCGTGAACGCCATCGAGACGGGCTATCCGGACAAGGCACTCGCCAGATTTTCCGGCATCGGCGCGAGCGGCCTGGCCGTGCCGGCGGTGCCGAAATCACCAGCGCGCGCAGATGCACCGCAGGCGGCGCTCGTGCCGCGCGTCGAAACTGAAGTTTTCGAAAATGCCCCGGGCAGCAGTGCTGGCACGACACGCGAAGGCAGCAATTCGGCGCCGATCATCGACCTCGTCGATCTCGTGGTGAACAGCGCCATCACGAGCCGCGCCAGCGACGTGCACATCGAGCCTGCAGAAAAGGGCGTGCTCGTCCGCCATCGGCTGGACGGGATCCTCAAGGAAGTCATGGACCTGCCGAAGTGGGTCCACGAGGGACTCGTCGCCCGCATGAAGATCATGGCGGGGATGGATATCGCGGAGAAGCGGCTGCCGCAGGACGGGCGCCTTCGCATCAAGACCGAGGACGGCAAGGAGGTCGACTTCCGCGCCTCCACGCTGCGCACGATGTACGGCGAGAAGATCGTGCTGCGCGTGCTCGATCACCGCAAAGGCGCGCCTCCGCTCGAAGAGCTCGGGTTCTCGGCGGCGGCGATGGAAGAGCTCCGCTTCTTCCTCAAGCATCAGCACGGCATGATCCTCGTCGTCGGGCCGACCGGCAGCGGCAAGTCGACGACGCTCAGTTCCGCGATCAGCTCGATCAAGTCGGGCCGCACCAACATCATCACGATCGAAGATCCGATCGAGTACCAAATCCCGGGTGTCAATCAGACCCAGATCAACGAAAAGGCGAAGCTCACGTTCGCGAGCGCGTTACGCGCGATCCTGCGGCAGGATCCCGACGTCATCCTCGTCGGCGAGATCCGCGACCATGAAACCGCCAAGATCGCGATGCAGGCTGCGCAGACCGGCCACCTCGTGCTCTCCACGCTGCACACCGACGATGCCCCCTCGACGGTGACACGGTTGATGGACATGAGCATGGAACCGTACGTGATCGCGTCCGCGCTCGTCGGCGTCATCGCGCAGCGTCTCGTTCGGCGTCTCTGTCTGGCGTGCCGGCGGCAGTACACGCCGGAAGCGGACACGCTGCGCGCGTTGAACATCTCCGAAGCGGATGCGGCACGATTCGTTTTCTATCGCGCCATCGGCTGCGAGGAGTGCAACCATACCGGGTACCGCGGGCGTATCGCGCTCTACGAAGTGATGCGCGTGTCTGAGAAGGTGCGCCGCCTCGTGGCGCAGCGGGCGGGCGAAGATATGGTGCGCGACGCCGCGGGCGAGTCAGGCTTGATGACGCTCGGCGAGGACGGCCTCGCGAAGGTGAAGGCGGGGATTACCACGGCGGAAGAGCTGTTGCGCGTTGTCACCGAGGTGCGCGAGATGCGGACGCTCTGTCCCGGCTGCGGCGGCGCGGTCGCGATGGATTTCATGGCGTGCCCGCAGTGCGGGCACAGGCTGAATGCGAGCTGCAACAAGTGCGGGCGCGCGCTGCAGTCCGGGTGGCAGTTCTGCCCGTCTTGCGCCTCGAGCGCTGCGCCGAAGTCCTCGAAGAAACAGCTGCGCGAACGGCAACGTCAGCTGGAGCTGCCTCCATCCAACATCGCGACCTTCAAGAACCAGAACCGTTGAAGAACTATTACGAGTTGCTGGCCATCGACGCAGCGGCGTCGGTGGATGATGTGAAGAAGGCGTTCCGCCGCGAGATCGCCAAGTATCACCCGGACAAGGTCCAGCACCTCGGTCAGGAGTTTCAGACGATGGCGTCGGCGCTCGCCGCGGATCTGACCGAGGCGTATCGGATCCTGATGGACCCGGCGCTGCGCGCGAAATACGACGAAGGCCTGCGCGCAGGGCACGCCGCCCCGGAGCCGCCGCCGCTGCAGTGGGCGACCACGCCGGCTCCGCATCAGCCGCAGCCTTCCCAACCGCCACCCCCGTCACCTGCGTCTCAAGATCGGCCAGCGGCCTCACATTCTCCTTCGTCGGCGGCCGGCTCGGATTTCGTGAAGAGAGCCGCGATGCTGAAGCTTCGAGAGGCAGTGGACGCCGTGCTGGGCGGCAGCGAATCGCCCGCCGCGGGTTTCGATGCAATGTTCGTGTCGAAGCCGAAGAAGGGTTTCTTCCGCAAGGGGGACGAGGGCGTCCGGTTGCTCGTCCGGTTCGTGCCGCAGGTCGATACCGGCGCGATCGCGGACGTCTGGCCGCGCGCCCTCAAGGCGCCGGGGGAAGGGGTGCCGTGCGTGCTGCTGGTCGGGCCATCTATTGCGCCGGCCGAGGAGCTCGCCGCCGGGGTCACGGAACAGCGCCGCAGGTCACGTAATGCCGGGCCTGTGCTCGTCCCGGTCGATGTGAGAGACTGGGAGGCCCTTTTCCCGCCGGACACGCCCTCGTCGGTGCGCGCGGTGATCCAGCGGCTGCGCGAGGGGAAAGCCTGAGCGCCTGCGGCCCGCGCGAATCGGCGGACTGCGGTCCTGCGGAAAGGCCGCCAACGCGGGCGTTGAGGCCTGAACCGACGAGCGCGAGCGCATCCGAGTGGGACCCCATGCGCATTGAAAAACGAACGACGAACGCCCCGGCGCCGTAAAGGTTTCAGTCATGGGAATGATCACCACCAACGATCTCTGGAAAACGTATGTCATGGGCTCGGAGGAGATCCACGCGCTGCGGGGCGTGTCGATCAACATCGATCGCGGCGAGTACGTCGCGATCATGGGCCCGTCCGGCTCGGGCAAGTCGACGCTCATGAACCTGATTGGCTGCCTCGACACGCCGACGAAAGGCAGCTACACGCTCAACGGCAAGGAAGTCGCCGCCATGAACGACGACGAACTGGCGCGCATCAGGAATGAGGAGATCGGATTCGTCTTCCAGACGTTCAACCTGCTGCCGCGCGCGACGGCGCTGCACAACGTGGAACTGCCGCTTGTGTACGGCGGGGTCTCGGCGAAGGATCGGCAGGAGCGGGCACGGCAGGCGCTCGAGAAGGTGGAGCTCATGTCCCGCGCGAGCCACAGGCCGAACGAGCTGTCAGGCGGACAGCGTCAGCGCGTCGCAATCGCGCGCGCGCTCGTCAACAACCCCTCGATTCTCCTGGCAGACGAGCCGACGGGAAATCTCGATTCGAAGACCGGCGTTGAAATCATGGCGGTATTCGAGCGCCTTCACGCGTCGGGGAACACGATTGTCGTCGTCACGCACGAAGCGGACATCGCGGCGCACGCGCACCGCGTGATTCACATCCGCGACGGACAGGTCGAACGGGATGTGGCGGGCGCGGCGGCGATGACAACCGCGTGAACGCCGCATCAATGCTCAGTGTTCAATGTTCAATGCCAAGGGTTCGCAATTGAACATTGCGCACTGAGCGTTGGACATTCTCATGTTGCAGCGTAATGGCCCGCGGCAATCTCCCGAAGAGGCGCTGCCCGGTTGAACGAGTTCGGATCCAGTACGATGCGCTGGCGCGGCGCGTCGGGATCCGGCACGGGGATCGCTGACAGCAGCGCCCGCGTGTAAGGATGCTGCGGCGTGGCGAACAGCCTCGCCGTCTCTCCCATCTCGACGATCTTTCCCAGATACATCACCGCCACGCGGCTGCAGATGTGTTCGACGAGCCGGAGATCGTGCGCGATGAACAGGTAGGTCAGCGTCAGCCGCTGCTGAAGGTCCATCAGCAGGTTCACCACCTGCGCCTGCACGGACACGTCGAGCGCCGATACCGGTTCATCCGCGATGATGAACGACGGGTTGAGCGCGAGCGCGCGCGCGAGTCCGATACGCTGGCGCTGCCCGCCGCTGAACTCGTGCGGATGCCGCTCGAGGTGATCCGGATTGAGACCCACGAGATCGAACAGCTCCCTGACTCGCGCGCGGCGCTCGGCTTTCGATCCGAGCCTGTGGATGACGAGCGGCTCCTCGACGATGTCGCCGACGCGCATGCGGGGGTTGAGCGACGAGTAGGGATCCTGAAACACGATCTGCATGTCGCGGCGCGCGCGGCGCAGCTCTCCGCGCGAGAGCGTCAGCACGTCCTTGCCGTCGAACACCACGTCGCCAGATGAAGGCTCGATCAACCGCAGGATGCACCGTCCTGTCGTGGTCTTGCCGCTCCCGGACTCGCCAACGAGGCCGAACGTCTCTCCCCGTTCGACCGTGAAGCTCACATCATCGACCGCCTTCACAACTGATGTCGCGCCGAAGATGCCTCGGCGGCGCGAGAACTCTTTCACGAGGTGGCGGACTTCGAGCAGCGGCATCAGCGGGATTTCTTCATCGGTGCTTCCGGCAGCACCTCGGGTTCGACGGCCGGGCTATACAGGTAACAGCGGGTCGTGTGTCCGAGGTCCGAGGTGCGAGGTCCGAGGTCCGACGTTCGGGATTCGGTTTTCCGGGCCTCGGGCCTCGCCCCTCGATCCTCGATCACCGTCACTCCCGGCACCGCGGTATCGCACGGCTCGAAGCGCCTCGGGCATCTCGGCGCGAATGGACATCCGGGCGGCAGATGTCCGAGCGGCGGAACGGTGCCCTGAATCGCTGCGAGTCGCGATCCCCGCGCGCCTCCGGGAATGGAGGCGAGCAGTCCCTGCGTATATGGGTGCCGCGGGTTCTGAAACAGCTCGCGAACGGGCGCTTCTTCGACGATGCGTCCCGCATACATGACCGCTACGCGATCGGCCATTTCGGCGACGACCCCGAGATCGTGCGTGATGAGCAGCAGCGCGAGGCCGAACCGTTTCTTGAGATCGCGGAGGAGATCCAGGATCTGCGCCTGAATCGTGACATCGAGGGCGGTCGTGGGCTCGTCCGCGATCAGCACCGACGGTTTGCACGCGAGCGCCATCGCAATGAGCGCCCGCTGCCGCAGGCCGCCCGACAGCTGGTGCGGATAATCGCGAACCCGCCGGTCGGGCTCCGGAATGCTCACCGCTCCAAGCAGCTCGATGGCGCGTTCCCGCGCCGCCCGCCCGCGCGCTTCGCCGTGCACGATCAACGTCTCTTCGATCTGATCGCCGATCGTGAACACGGGATTCAGCGCCGTCATCGGCTCCTGAAAGATCAGCGCGATCTCGGCGCCGCGCACGTGCTGCATTTCCCGTTCGCTGACCGTGAGCAGGTCGCGTCCATTGAAGAGCACGCTCCCGCTCGCGATGCGCCCGGGGCGCTGCACGAGCCGCAGGATCGACAGCGCCGTCACCGACTTGCCGCTGCCGGACTCGCCCACGAGACAGAGGGTTTCTCCCGCGTTCACGTGGAAGCTGACGTCGATGACAGCGGGCGCCGTTCCTCCACGAAGATCGAAGACGGTGTTGAGGCCCTCGACTGACAGCAGCCGGGGCGCGGGGTCCGGGGTGCGGGGTGCGCTCGGTGCAACACCAACGCGCGCCTCGCGCCCCGCATCCCGCGCCCCGCGCCCCTCGCGCCCCGCATCCCGCGCTCCGGGCCCCTCGCGCCCCGCATCCCGCGCCCCGCGCCCCGCTATGTCAGACATCAATCTCCCTGTGCTCCCCGAACACCGACCGCAGCGTGTCGGAAATCTCGCCGACCGTGGCGCGCGCTTCAACCGCGCGAATGACGTGCGGGACCAGGTTGTCGTCGCCCTGCGCGGCGATCTCCACTGCCTTCAATGACGCGCGCCACCTGCGCTCGTCCCGTGCGGCCCGCACGCTGCGAACGCGGTCGATCTGCCGCGCCTCGATGTCGGGGTCGATGTGCAGGACGTCGATCGCGGTTTCTTCCTGCGTCGCGTAGCGATTCACGCCCACGACAACGGTATCCCCCGAGTCGACTTTCTGCTGCGCGCGATACGCGGCCTCCTGGATCTCGCGCTGGATGAATCCCGACTCGATCGCCGCCAGCGTCCCTCCGAGGCTATCGATCTTTTCAATCAGTGCGCCGGCTTCCCGTTCGATCCGGTCCGTCAGCTCTTCGACAGCAAAAGATCCGCCGAGCGGATCGACCGTGTTCGCCGCCCCGCTTTCGAACGCGATGATCTGCTGCGTCCTGAGCGCCACGCGGGCGGACTCCTCCGTTGGCAGTGCGAGCGCCTCGTCGCGGCCGTTGCAATGGAGGGACTGTGTGCCGCCCAGTACCGCCGCGAGCGCCTGCACGGCGACACGGACGATGTTGTTGTCCGGCTGCTGCGCTGTGAGAGTGCTGCCGGCGGTCTGTGTATGGAAGCGAAGCTGCTGGGCGCGCGCGCTCTTCGCGCCGAATCTATCGCGCATCAACCTCGCCCAGAGCCGGCGCGCTGCGCGGAACTTCGCGATCTCCTCGAGGAAGTCGTTGTGCGCGTTGAAGAAGAACGAGAGCTGCTGGCCGAAGCCGTCAACCGCCAGGCCCGCATCGATTGCGGCCTGCACGTAGGCGATCGCGTTGGCCAAGGTGAACGCGACCTCCTGCACAGCGGTCGCGCCCGCTTCGCGGATGTGATAGCCGCTGATCGAGATCGTGTTCCAGTTCGGAAGCTCGCGCTCGCAGTACGCAAAGATGTCCGTCACGATCCGCAGCGACCGACCCGGCGGGTAGATGTAGGTCCCGCGCGCGACGTACTCCTTGAGGATGTCGTTCTGAATCGTGCCCGACAGCGCCTTCTGATCGATCCCTTGTGCCCGCGCGACGGCAATGTAGAGCGATAACAGGATGATCGCCGTAGCGTTGATCGTCATCGAGGTCGAGACGCGGTCGAGCGGGATGCCGCCGAAGAGCTCCTCCATGTCCGCGATCGAGTCGATCGCGACGCCCACGCGCCCGACTTCTCCTTCCGCGAGCACGTGATCCGAGTCGTATCCCATCTGCGTCGGCAGATCGAACGCGACGCTGAGGCCGCTGACGCCGTGTCCCAGCAGATACCGATAGCGCTCGTTCGACTCCGCCGCGGTGCCGAACCCCGCATACTGCCTCATGGTCCAGAGCCGCCCGCGGTACATGGTCGGCTGGATGCCGCGGGTGAACGGAAAAACGCCGGGGAGTTCGTCCATTGACACTTGTGAGAGCATGAGTTTACAATGTTACTGCGTTCCAGCGCTGCAAACCCTTCATATGATTAACTTTGGCGCTCGATCCTACCGCCTCTCCCCGGGTGGTAGTCGCATCGGGGTGACGCCACGGGTCCCAGCCGCGGCAGTGTGAGGAGGTCTCGAATGGATGACGTCGTGAACCGGATGGCTAAAGAGCTCTCCGACGCCATTGCTGCCGCTGTTGCGGAAGATGCGCGGGTGGAAGCGTGCCGTGAGCGCGCGCGAGCCGCGGGCTTCGAGATGAAGATCTCGCTCGAAGCCGTGATCGGGTTCGTCAATCGCACACAAACGGCCGCGCTCGCGCGCACAACGCCGCAGCCGCAGCAGCAGAAGGCGCTCGCCCCGGCGCAGCAGCGCCGTCACTTCGAAATCAGCGCGAACGACAAGCGGTTCCTGCGTTCGCTGCGGATCGCCGCTGACGAGACACAGGAGAAAGAAGTCGAGTGACGACTTCCGCTTGACCAGCCTCCGCCAGGCTAGGGCGGACGACGGAAGGCACGAGATTCACGTTGAGAGGCCGCCCCGCACGTGCGAGGCGGCCTTTTTCATTTGTGCGCCGCTGATTGCGCGGCCACGCGCGCGGCTGCCGCCGCCGCCGCCTCCGGGTCGCCGAGATAGTAGTGACGAAGCGGCTCGAGCCTGTCGTCGAGCTCATAGACGAGCGGAATGCCGGTCGGAATGTTCAGCTCGACGATCTCCTGATCGCTGACGTTATCCAGGTACTTCACCAGGGCCCTCAGGCTGTTGCCGTGCGCCGCAATCAGCACGCGCCCGCCGCGCTCGATCGACGGCGCGATCGTCTGATGCCAGTAGGGAAGGAAGCGTGCGACGGTTTCCTTGAGCGATTCGGTCAGCGGCAACTCCGACGCACTTAACCTGGCGTAGCGCGGATCGCGGCCCGGGTGACGCGGATCGTCAGATGACAACGGCGGCGGAGGGATGTCGTAACTGCGGCGCCAGATCTTCACCTGCGCCTCGCCGTGCTTCGCGGCGGTCTCCGCCTTGTTGAGGCCCTGGAGCGCGCCGTAGTGGCGCTCGTTCAAACGCCAGTCCTTGGTAACCGGGATCCACATCAGATCCATCACGTCGAGCGTCGTCCAGAGCGTGCGGATTGCGCGCTTGAGGACCGAGGTATACGCGACGTCGAACGTGTAGCCGCCGTCCTTGAGAAGCCGGCCCGCCTCGAGCGCTTCCTCGCGTCCGCGTTCAGAGAGATCGACATCGGTCCACCCGGTGAACCGGTTCTCCTTGTTCCAGGTGCTCTCGCCGTGGCGGAGCAGTACCACCTTGTGCATCAGCGTTCCTCGTCACAGAACAACGCCACAGAAAAACGCCGCAGAAAAACCCTGAAGAACACAGGCGCATCACTGGTGATCTGCTGATCCGTGTTCATCTGTGTTGATAGGTGGCCTTGATCGCGGCGCGCCCCGCGTACTTTCCGCGCGTACCGAGTTCCTCTTCGATGCGCAGCAGCTGGTTGTACTTTGCTACGCGATCCGTGCGGCTTGCGGAGCCCGTTTTGATTTGCCCTGCGCTCGTGGCGACGGCGAGATCGGCGATCGTCGTGTCCTCGGTTTCGCCGGAACGATGCGAGATGACGCTGGCGTAGCCAGCATCACGCGCCATTGCGACCGCGTCGAGCGTCTCGGTGACGGTTCCGATCTGATTGAGCTTCACGAGGAGCGCATTCGCCACCTTCTCCGTGATGCCGCGCTTGAGGATCTCCGGGTTCGTCACGAACACATCATCGCCAACGAGCTGAATGCGAGTTCCGAGCGCCGCGGTGATCGTCTTCCAGCCGTCCCAGTCGCCTTCCGCGAGGCCGTCCTCGATCGAGATGATCGGATACTGCCGGACCCAGTCCTCGTACAACTTGACCATCTGGTCCGCGGTGCGCGGCTGATCGCCGGATTTTTTGAACGCATAGCGGTCGCCGCTCTCGTCCCAGAGCTCGCTGGCGGCGACGTCGAGCGCGACGAACACGTCCTCGCCCGCCTTGTATCCTGCCTGCGTGACCGCTTCGAGCACGACGTCGACTGCCTCTCGGTTCGACGACAAGCTGGGCGCGAAGCCGCCTTCGTCGCCAACGCCGGTCGAGTATCCCTTCTTCTTCAGGATGCCGCGCAGCGTGTGGAAGATCTCAGCGCCGGTCCGCAATGCTTCAGCGAACGATGGCGCGCCGACCGGCATCACCATGAACTCCTGGAAGTCGACGCTGCTGTCGGCGTGCGCGCCACCGTTCAGGATATTCATCATCGGGACCGGAAGCAGCCCGCCGGTCGCGTCGGCCTTCTTCTCGTACAAACGCGCGAGATGGGTGTAGAGCGGCACGCGCGCCGCCGACGCGTTCGCGCGCGCGAGCGCCATCGAGACGCCGAGCAGCGCGTTCGCGCCAAGCCGCCCCTTGTTCGGCGTTCCGTCGAGCGCAATCATCTGCTCGTCGATGGCGCGTTGATCGCCGTCACGGCCGGCGAGCGCCTTCGCGATCTCGCCGTTGACGTTCGCGACCGCCTTCGATACACCTTTGCCGAGATACCGCTTCTTGTCGCCGTCGCGCAGCTCCAGCGCTTCGCGAACGCCGGTCGATGCCCCGGACGGCACCGCCGCGCGCCCGATGCTGCCCCCTTCGAGCGTAAGCTCGACTTCGACGGTGGGGTTGCCTCGCGAATCTAGAATTTCCCGTCCATGAACCTTCTGTATCTTCATCAGCAGTTGAAATCTCCGTCGCCTCGGCGGCCTCTGAATGATGATCCCGCTCCGCGGCCTCTTACCTCTCCGACCCTCTTCGATCGAAGTCCTTCTCGATGTGCAATGCCTCTTCACCAATCAGCTCGACGAACGGCTCTTCGTCCTTGGTGACCACGACGATGCCCCGCTCGCTGACGGTGTGGCGCCGCCGGTCTTCCTCTTCGTTGTAGCCGATGCACGCGCCGCGCGGGATGAACACGTCGCGATCGATGATCGCCCTTCGGACCCGCGCGTGGCGCCCGATGCGCACGCCGGGCATCAGAATGCTCTGCTCCACATCGCAGAAGCTGTGCACGCGAACGTTCGGGCAGAGGACGCTTCCGCGGATGGTGCTGCCCGAGACGATGCACCCGGCCGAGATGATCGAGTCGAGCGCCCGGCCGCACCGGCGTCCCTCGTCGGCGAACACGAACTTTGCGGGGGGCGCCTGCACCTGGTGCGTGTGCAGCGGCCATTCCGGATCGTACAGATTGAACTCAGGGTTCACCTGGCAGAGATCCATGTTCGCCTCGAAGTACGCATCGAGAGTGCCGATGTCGCGCCAGTACTTCGAGAGCTTCTTGTTCTCGTCGAGGAAGCGATAGGCGTAGATCGGAACTTTCGACATCAGCGCCGGAATGATGTCCTTGCCGAAATCGTGGCTCGTCTGTCGCCGGGCGTCTTCTTCGAGCGCGGGCACGACCACGCGCATGTCGAAGATGTAGATGCCCATCGACGCGAGCACCTGCGTGCCGGCCGGCATGTCGCGTGGTTTCTCGAGGAAGCCGGTCAAGCGCCCTTCCTCGTCGACCTCCATCACGCCGAAACGGTGCGCCTCCTCCGACGGCACTTCGATGACGGCCATCGTCGCGCCGGCGCCGTGCCCGAGATGGAAGCGCAGCATCTTCGCGTAATCCATCTTGTAGACGTGATCGCCCGAGAGGACCAGCAGGTGCCGCGGCGTCTCACGTTCAATCGAGTAAAGGTTCTGATAGACGGCGTCGGCGGTACCCTGATACCAGTGCTCCCCGACTCGCTTCTGCGGGTGCAGCACCTCGATGAACTCGCCGAGCTCGTCCGCCACCACGCTCCAGCCGAAGCGCAGGTGACGGGTGAGCGAGAGCGACTTGTACTGCAGCGCGATGAAGATCTTGCGCAACCCCGAATTGATGCAGTTGCTCAGCGTGAAGTCGATGATCCGGTAGGGCCCGCCGAAGTACACCGCGGGCTTTGCGCGCTCCTTCGTCAGCGGGAACAGCCGCTCGCCGACGCCTCCGGCCAGCACCATGACGACCGTGTCATCAATCACGGCGGGGCTCCTTCAGCCCTTCAGCACCACGCGCGCCGGCGCGCCATCCGCGCCGGTGACGCGCAGCGGCAGGCAATACATCTCGTACGTTCCGGGCTCGGCATCCGAGAGATTCAGACCTTCGATGATGACGACGTTGTCGCCGAGCAGCGCACGGTGCGCCGGCGCCCCCGCCTTCTTGAACTGCTCGACCGAAAGATAATCGACTCCCACGACCTTCACGCCTTGCTCGACGAGGTACTTCGCGCCCTGCTCGGTGAGATACGTATAGTCCTGGTGAAACGCCTCCCCCGAATTCCACAGCGCGGAATTCGGCGTGCGCAGCAGGACGCGCAGATCCTCGCGCAGACCCGCCTGGGCGAGGTGCACTTCCGTGATGCCGCCGCGCAGCGGCACATCGATCACCCGCGCCCGGCCGATCAGGAGGTCGAGCGCCAGCGTATCCACGCCCGCCGCGTCGTCAAAGAAATGACGCGGCGCATCGACGTGCGTGCCCGTGTGCGTGCCCATCACAAGCCTCGACACGTTCGAGGACCCCCCGGCGGCGACGCGCTTGATCGGCTGCAGTTCGAACTCGGGATTGCCCGGGTAGGTGGCAAGACCCGGTTGGAGCGGGACGCTCACGTCAACCAGGCGCGGCGCGCGCGGCATTGCCGGGCGATGATATCAGCCATCAGCTTCCAGCTTCCAGCCGCCAGCTCCCAGCCTCCAGCCTCCAGCTTCCAGCTTCCAGCCGCCAGCTCCCAGCCTCCAGCTCCAAGCCGCCAGCTTCCAGCCGCCAGCTTCCAGCTTCCAGCCGCCAGCTTCTGGGACCTGCTTTTTTGACTTGCGGCCCCTCCCCGCCTATGATCGACAGGTTTAATCAGGTGTTTCCGCCGAGGGGCCGGCGAGACCGGCCAGGGAGACAGGATGTCGTTGTCAGGCGGGCCGAGTAGGTGGTTCCTGGGTCTGGTGGTGGCGCTCTCCTGGGCGATGGGTGTGGCGGCCCAGAACAGGCAGGATCAGGTCAAGCCCCAGGACAAGAAGCCCGATCCGATGTCGCAGGCCCAGGTGCAGGAAGCTCAGGGCCTCGTCCGTGTCGCCGATGCGGTCATGACCGGCCAGCAGGCCGCGGCGGATTTTCCCATTCAGTTCCAGAACGATTTTCTCAAGGCTCAGGGGGCGCGCGTCTGGGTTCCGATGACGCTGACGATCGATCCCTCGAAGCTCTCGAATCCCGCCGGAGAGCCGGTCGTGTTCTACCTGCGCGTGGCGCCGCGCGGGATGACGACCCCCCCGGCGGCGCCGCCGCCGGCGGCGGCAAACGACAAGGATAAGG
>QHWT01000066.1:36964-82055 GCA_003222675.1 Acidobacteriota bacterium
TGAACCCGCACCCGCCGCGTCCCCATATCCGTTCGAGGACGTCTCCTTCACTGAACTGAAGCCGGCGGCAGCGGGCCAGCCCCTACGAATGCAGCGCGGGTTCGGCGTGCCGCCCGGCAGCTACGATATTTACGTGGTCGTCCGCGAAAGGAACGCACCCGCCGGCGCGACGCCGAAGACGTCGGTGCTCAAACAGCCGGTTGACGTGCCCGATTTCACGTCGGAGTTTTCGACGAGCTCGATTATCCTGGCCGAGCGCGTTGACCAACTGCCGACGGCTGTCACGCCCGAGACACAAGCGGAACGTCCGTATGCGTTCGGCCAGACCGAGCTCATTACGTCGCCCGAGAAGAAGTTCAGCAAGTCGCAGGAGCTGATCGTCCTGGTGCAGATTTACAATCCGACGATCTCACCGGAGAAGAAATTCAACGTCGAAGCAACCTACACCTTTTACACGATCGGTCCGGATGGCGAGAAGCGGTTCAACAGCACGCAGCCGCAGCCGTTCACGAACGACACACTGGGGCCTGGCTTCGATCCATCCGCCGCCGATCGCAGCATCCAGGCAGGACAGGGGATTCCGCTCGCCAGTTTTCCGGCGGGCAATTACCGACTCGAGATCAAGGTTACGGATAAACTGAGCTCGAAGGTCTTGACGCAGAACGTGAATTTCTCGGTGACCCCGTAATGTTACGGAGGAGTCCATGCGACGCCTGA
The DNA here is from genome assembly GCA_003222675.1 of Acidobacteriota bacterium. Lineage (GTDB taxonomy): Bacteria > Acidobacteriota > Vicinamibacteria > Vicinamibacterales > 2-12-FULL-66-21 > QHWT01. Next base: position 37,682 of record QHWT01000066.1, read on the forward strand.
CGCGGGTCCTGGCGGCGGTCGCGGTGGTCGGCACGGTACACGTGACGACACTGGATGCGTGCGCGCAGCAGGTTCCGCTGTTCACGGGCGTGCACGCGGCGCGTCTCGGCCTGGGCAGCATTCAGGGCGTTGTCAGCGATGAACGCGGCGGTCCGCTGGCGGGCGCGATGGTTTCCGCGCTCGGCGCCAAGAACGGGATGGCGGTCACCGACGCGCGCGGCCGCTTCCTGATCGACTCACTCCCATCCGGCGTCTACATTGTCCGCGTGCACCTCGCCGGCTTCGCATCGTCGCGGCGCGATTACGTGCGCGTCGGGACGTCGCCCTCCATGGTCGAGGCGTTCTACCTGCGCCGTGACACTGCGACGGCAGACACGCTGGCCGAACCGGTTGGCTCGCGCACCATCCTGACGGCCGGCATGGAACTGCCACAACCTGAAGGCACGGCCACCGCCGCCGACGATCATCCGCACGGCGAGACGGCATGGCGGCTGCGTCATCTGAAGCGCAGTGTGCTGAAGGATTCGGGCGAGGTCGTGTCGATCGCCGATGCGGCCGCTGACGAGGAAGTGCCGCCGCCGCCATCGTCGCTGTTTGGCCGCGCGTTCGACGGTGCGGCGAGCATGGCCTCATCGCTGTTCGCGGACCTGCCGTTCTCCGGCGAGGTGAACCTGCTGACCACATCCGCCTTCATGCCGGGGCAGATGTTCTCGGGTGATTTTCTGCCGCGCGGTGTCGCCTACGTCTCGCTCGGCGCACCGCTTGCCGGCGGCGAGTGGACGGCGCGCGCGTCGATGACGCAGTCGGATCTTTCATCCTGGATCGTCGCGGGATCGTTCTCGTCGCACCGCGCCAGCAGTCACAGTTACGGGTTCGGCGTGTCGTACAGCACGCAGCAGTACCAGAGCACCAGCCCGATGGCGATCGGCGCGGCGACGGATAACACGCGCAATGTCGGCGAGATCTACGGCAGCGATCATTGGACGATCGTGCCGGCGCTCGCCCTCGATTACAGCACGCGATACGCGCATTACGACTACCTGCGCGATCGATCGTTGATGAGTCCGCGCGTCGGCTTGACGCTCACGCCGTTCGCCAACACGCATCTCACCGCATCGGTCGCGCAGCACATGCTCGCGCCCGGTGCCGAAGAATTCCTGGCGCCGGCCAGCGTCGGCCCGTGGCTTCCGCCGGAGCGCACGTTTGCGCCGCTCGACGGCCGGGACTTCCGCGTCGAGCGCGCGCGAATGCTCGATATCGGCGTCGAGCACGAGTTCGACGCCGACCTGGTGCTCGGCGTGCGGCGGTTCCAGCAGAGCGTCGACGATCAGCTCGTCACATTGTTCGGATTGCCGGTCGCCGGCGGGCCCAAGTCGCCGGGCCACTACTACGTGGCCAACGCCGGCAGCCTCGATGCAGAGGGCTGGGCCGTCCGGTTCAGCAGCGCGCCCTCGCAGCGGGTGCGCGGTTCGGTCGAGTACAGCATCACGCGGGCGCACTGGGTGTCGCGCGGCGACATGGCCGCGATTGCCGTGTGGGCGCCGGAAGCCATCCGGCCGCAGACCGAAGACGTGCACGGCGTCACAACCTCGCTCGAGACTGAAATCCCCGAGACCGCCACGCGGCTGTTCTTCCTCTACAAGGTGAATACCTCCCTCGCGCACAGCACCGACCCGACCCGCTCCACCACGGATTCGCGGTTCGGACTGCAGGTGAACCAGGCGCTTCCGTTCATGCCGTTTGGCAGCACTCGGTGGGAGGTCCTCGTCGGCGTCCGGAACCTGTTCCGCGATCCCGCGGAGGCCGGATCGATCTACGACGAGCTGCTTGTCGTCCGTCCGCCCAAGCGGGTCGTCGGCGGCGTGCTCGTGAAGTTCTGACACTCTCTTCAGACACTCCAACTTTTTGAATCGATCGTTCGGGGGCTTGGAAGCAGCGCTCTTGTGCGCTCGTCGCGCATGCGCTAAATGGCTGGAAAACGGCGGGTTGCTGGATAGCGTGGGCGAGCGGCGCGGGGTATAAGCTTTGCTACGTCAGCCGGATACAACCGGTACTCATGATCCGACCTTCTAACAGCCGCACACGGGTCCCCTGGATGGCACAAGCGGCCATCGTCGTGGCCCTGCTCGGCCTGGCGGTTGCGAATATCGCGCAGCGCGCGTCGTGGTCGGAGGTCGAAGACGGCGTGCTGTGGCGCTCGGCCGGTGGCGACGTGGTTGCGCAGGAAATCGCCGTGGGGAGCGCAGCCGCGAAGGCGGGTGTGCGGCCGGGCGACGTGTTGCTCGCGATTGACGGGCAGGCGGTTGGGGGCGTCGAAGACGTCGTTGCGACGAATCATGCCAGCCAGGAGGGACGAACCGTCGAGTACACCGTGCTGCGGATGAAGACGCAGCAGCAGCTGGCGCTTGCAGTGCAGCCTATTCCCTCCAGCCCGAGGGCGCTGTATTACATGCTCGCGACCGTGGGGATGTTCTCGCTGCTCGTCGGCGCGTCTGTCCGTTTACGCCGTCCCGATCATCAGGCCACGCTGCACTTCTTCTGGCTGACGATTGCCTTCTTCGGCGTGCTCGCGTTCTCGTTTACGGGCAGGCTGAATCCGCTGGACTGGACGTTCTACTGGGGCGACCTCACGGCGCAGCTGCTGTTGCCGCCGTTGTTCCTGCACTTCGCCCTGGTATTTCCCGATCGGCCCGACGCGTGGGTCCGGAGCGATGCCGGCCGCACGCTGGTGCCGGCGATGTATCTCCCGGCGCTCCTGTTCGGCGGCGCCTCGGTGGCGGCCGTGGTCAATGGCGGCCAGCACGGCGACGTGCTGACGCGCGTGCTGTCGCTCCTCGATCGCGCGCAGCTGGTGTATCTCGCAATCAGCCTGATCGCCGGCCTCGCAATCATGGTGCGGGCGCTCCGCCGCGTGCGTTCGGTGACCGCGCGCCGTCAGCTCCGATGGATCGTGTGGGGAACGGCGCTCGGATCCGTGCCCTTCGTTGCGGGCTATGCGCTCCCGTTCAGTCTCGGGCTGCAGCCGCTTCGCGGGTTCGAGTTCAGCGCGTTGCTGCTCGGCCTCATTCCGCTGGCGTTCGCGTCCGCAATCGTGCGCTACCGGCTGATGGACGTCGAAGTCATCATCAAGCGCGGTCTCGTCTACGCTGCGGCGCTCGCCGCGATTGCCGCGATTTACGCGGTGCTCCTGAACATCGCCGGGGCAATCTTCTTCAAGGACGCGGATCAGCGCAACCCGGTGATTGCGATGCTCGCGACGCTCGTCGTGGTGCTGCTCTCGCGGCCGGTTAAGAACGCGATCCAGACCGGCCTCGATCGCGTGTACTACCGCGATCGGTACGATTACCGGCGGGCGCTCGTCGGGTTCGCGCGCGATTTGAACAGCGATCTCGATCTGCTGCGATTGAGCGAGCGGCTCGTGCACCGCGTCACCGAAACGCTGGTCGTGGATCGGATGGCGCTCATGCTGGCGCCGGTATCGATGTCGCCCGAAGACGGCGACTTCGTCACGATCTCGCACTCGGGTTTCACGGAGCAGCCGCCGCGGCTGTCGCGCGGCTCCGAAGTCGGCACGCGCCTCATTGCCGGGCATACCCTCGCGTTGGACGACAACCTCGCGCTTCGCCGCGTCGATGCGCGCGAAGTCGATTTCTGGCGTGAGGCCGGGATCCATTACTTCGTGCCGTGCGTCTCGAAGGAAGGCGCGATCGCCGTCATGGCGCTCGGACGCAAGGCAAGTGCCGAGCCCCTGAGCAGTGAGGATATGGCCCTCCTCTCGGCGGTGGCGGCGCAGGCGGCGACCGCGCTCGAGAACGGCCGCCTCTATCGCCAGCTGCGAACGAAGGCGGACGAGGTCGAACGCATGCGGCAGTTCAGCGAGAACATCGTCGAATCACTGAACGACGGCCTCGCGGTGCTCGATCGCAACGGGCGGGTCGTCCGCTGGAACCGGCGTCTCGAAGAGCTGTATGGGATACGCCATGAGGAGGCGGTAGGACGCCTGCTGGACGACCTCTTCGATGCGGCGGTCGTCGGGATGATTCGTTCGACGTCAGAAGACGCGCCCGAGGGAGTCGCGTACTATCGCGTGCCGCTCACGACGAGGCACGAGCCGGCGCGGCGCCTGCTCGTGAACATCGCGGCGACGCCGCTGCGCGACGCGAACGGCAAGATCGCGGGCACGATCGTGATTGCCGAGGACATTTCGAGCCGCGTGCAGCTCGAGGAGCAGCTGCAGATCTCCGAGAAGATGGCGTCGATCGGCCTGCTCGCGGCGGGCGTGGCGCACGAGGTGAACACGCCGCTCACAGGCATCTCGAGCTTTACGCAGATGCTGCTCGAAGGGGCCGCGGAGGACGATCCGAAGACAAAGGTGCTGGAGAAGATCGAGCGGCAGACGTTCCGCGCGGCCAAGATCGTCAACGGACTGTTGAACCTGGCGCGCCCGGCACAAGTCGACAGCGGACCGTGCGACATCAACGCTGTCATCAACGACGTGCTGGCACTGCTCGAGCACCAGTTCCGCACCGGCCGTATCCAGCTGCGCAAGGAGTTCGCGCCGGTTGCGCCGCGTGTGCAGGGTATCGAGTACAAGCTCCAGCAGGTGTTCCTGAACCTGCTGTTGAACGCGCGCGACGCGATGCCCAAAGGGGGCTGGCTGACGATCGTCACGCGCATGGATGTCGAGGCCGCGGTTGTGGAGGTCGCCGACACGGGCTCGGGCATTCCATCGGAGCAGCTGTCGCGGATCTACGATCCGTTCTTCACGACCAAGGCGATCGGCAAGGGCACAGGGCTCGGCCTGTCGATCACGTACGGGATCGTGCAGGAGCACGGCGGGACGATCACGTGTGAGAGCGACATCGGGCACGGGACGCGCTTCACGTTGCGGTTCCCCTTGGCAGTGCCGGCCGCCAAGGTGCATCAGGCCTGACACCGTGGGCCGGGGCGTTGGCGGCGGCATCCGGCGGGTCTAAGGATCCGCCCCTACAATTCGGCGGCCGACGCGGGTCTGAAGACCCGCCCTACATTCCGGACTCTCCGGCGCGAGGGTTATGAACAATTCCATTCTGGTCATCGACGACGAGGAGATCATGCGCGAGATCCTCGAGGCGTTGCTGACGCGCGAGGGTTATCAGGTCCGGCTCGCATCGACCGCCTCGGAGGGACTCGACCTCGCTCGCGCGATGCCATTCGATGCCGCCATCGTCGACGTCATGCTGCCCGGCATGGACGGCATCGCCGCGCTCGACGAACTGAAGAAGATCGACGACGATCTGCCGGTTCTGATGATCACGGCGTTCGCGTCGGTGGAGAACGCGATTGCCGCGATGAAGCGCGGCGCCTACGACTACATCACCAAGCCGTTCAAGAACGACGAGGTGCTCGTCGTGCTCAGGAACGCGCTGGCGCAGCGGCGGCTCGTCGCCGAGAACAAGGCGCTTCGGCAGAACCTGCAGGCGCACGCCAACCATTTCGGCGAGATCATCGGCCGCAGCTCGAAAATACGGCAGGTCTTCGACCTCATCATCCAGGCCGCGCCGAGCCGGACGACGATCCTGATCAATGGCGAAAGCGGCACCGGCAAGGAGCTCGTCGCGCGCGCGCTCCACCAGAACTCCTCGCGCGCCGACCGCGCATTCATCACCGTCAATTCCGGCAATCTTCCCCCGGACCTCCTCGAATCGAACCTGTTCGGGCACGTCAAGGGAGCGTTCACAGGCGCCGTGTACCCGAAGAAGGGACTGTTCGAGCTTGCCGACAAGGGGACGATTTTCTTCGACGAGATCGGCAATATCCCGGTCGAAACGCAGGCGAAGCTGCTGCGCGTGATCCAGGAACGCGAATTCATGCGTCTCGGCGGCGTCGAGACAATCAAGGTGGACGTCAGGATCGTCGCGGCCACCAACGTTGATTTGCGCGGGATGGTGGACCAGGGGAAGTTCCGCGAGGATCTGTACTATCGCCTGCACGTCATTGCCGTGCAGTTGCCGGCGCTCCGCGAGCGTAAGGACGACATCCCGCTTCTCGTGCAGCACTTTCTCGACAAGTACGGCCAGGAGAACACCAAGCCTGGACTCGAGCTCTCGCCCGAAGCGCTCGACATGCTCTTCGAATACGACTGGCCGGGCAACGTCCGCGAGCTGGAGAACGTCATCGAGCGCGCGGTGGTGCTCTCCACGAACTCGCGCATCGATGTGGATCTGGTGCCGGACCACGTCCGCAGCAGCAAGCGGTTCCAGATGCCGCAGTTCGTTGTGCCCCCCGAGGGCATCTCTTTTCGCGACGTCATCACCGATTTCGAGAAGCGCTTGATCGAATCCACGCTGGAAGCGGCGGGCGGCGTGCAGAAACGCGCCGCCGAGCTCCTTCACATCAAGCCGACGACGCTGAAAGAGATGATCAAGCGGCACGATATCCGTCCACGTCGCAAGAAGGCGCCCAACGGCACGGCGGCTTCCCGGCCCAGCACGCCGGATATCGAAGACGACGAAGAAGTCGTCGGCGCGGATCGGGACTAGGGCGGCTGTCATGCGGCTGCTGGTCCTCGGGCCCACTGGCGTCGTCGGTGCCGAGGTCGTGCGCGAGGCGCTGCACGACGCGCGGTTCACCACGGTCATGGCGATCAGCCGGCGGCCGCTCGCCGTCACGCATCCCCGGCTCGAGACTCTTCTCCACGCCGACTTCCGCGATTTCACCGATCTGCGATCCCGCTTCTCCGGAGTCGACGCCGCGATCTGCGCGCTCGGCATGGCGTGGCCTCAGGCTGACAGCGAGGCGCAGTATCGCGCCGTCACGAACGACTACGTGATGGCTCTGGCACGGACGCTCAACGCCGCGAACCCCGAAGTGAGGTTCTGCTTCGTCAGCGGGCATGGGGCATCGGCAACCAGCAGGCAGACCTGGGCGCGTATCAAAGCGGAAACGGAGGACGCGCTTCGCGACACGTTCGGTTCGCGGCTGGTGGTGTTCCGTCCCGGCTACATCTATCCGGTCCACGGGCGCGAGACCGGCTACTGGGGCGACACGGTGATGCGTCCCTTCATGCCGTTCCGACGCCTGCTTGGCCGCTACATCACCGACAGCGTGACGGTTGCGCGCGCGCTGTTGTACGCAGCGCTTGGTGCGGCGGTCGCGAGTCCTGCCGGAAACCCCCAGATTGAAGCGGCGTCAGCGACTTACGCAGTGCCGCGGACGCACGAAGTGTCTTCCGCCTGAAGCGGCCAGACGATTCTCCGCGCAAACATGCGCTCGTATTTGGACAGGATGACATCCCACCGGTAGTTCTTCCGAATGTACGCGCGGCCATTCCGGCCCATCGCGGCGCGCAGCCGATGATCCGCCATCAGCAGCTTCAGCGCCTCGACGAACTCGTCGCGGTCGGCGTAGTAGAGGCCGGCGTTGCTCTTCTGGCAGTGATCGACGAGTACTTCGCTGCGCGCGTTGGCGAGGATCGGCGTGCCGACGGCAAACGATTCCAGCGCGAGCAGCGATAAGCTTTCGTAGGGCGACGGGACGACCACGACTGTCGCCGCCTCGAGCGCCTGCAGGCGCTCCTGATCCGAGAGCCGCCCCGCGAACCGGATGAACGGCTCCTCCGGGAGCGGCATCAGCTTCACGCCCATCAGCACCAGCGCGGCGTCCCCCCCTTCCTGCACGTAGGTGCTGAAATACTCAATGAGCTCCTCGCATCCCTTGCCGGGATCGATGCGGCCGCCGTACAACGCGATTGAGCCGTGCAGGCGATGCCGGCGTCTGAAGATGACGCCACGTCCTGCGAGGTGAGGCCGCCAACTCGGCGGCCGATCCTCATCCCGGACAGGTTCACCATCAGACTCTTCGCGGTCCTCGCCGTCATCTGCCTTGTCGCGCTGGTAGCCCTGCGCCTGCCACAGATCGACGCCGCACCCGACGATCTCTTCCTCAACGGCCCTGATTGAAAAATGCGTCGTCAGGAACCTTCGCTCGGCTTCCGTGTTGTACGCGATGCCGGCCGGCGTGCTGAACAGCTCGCGATAGATCTCGAGGTGGATCGCCGGTTCGTCGTGCGCCGTAGGGACGAGGATGCTCTTGTGCGGCGCGACCCTCATGCCGATGAGCGTGGGCGCATAGAGGTAGGTGAAGAAGATCAGGATGTCGTATTGATGATGATTGCGTTCGAGATGCTCGAGCAGCGCGGGGCACCAGGGGCCCTGCTGCCGCACCCACTCGAGCTCGTCGTCACGCGCATGCCGCGAGGTGAAGATCCACTCCGAGTACCGGTTGAAGGCCTGGATGTCGCGCGCCTTCGCGTTCGCAAACCGGCGGACGGTGACGCCGCGGATGCGGTCCGTGCCCTCCGCGTATTCGTTCTTCCACGTCACATAATCGCGCGCACAGGTCGTCAACACGTCCACCTGGTGCTTTGGTGCGAGACGCTCCGCGATCAGGCGGCAGTGATACTCGGACCCGCCGAGGATCTCGGTGCCGTAGCGTTGAACGATAAAGGCGATCTTCAATTGAGCAGCTCACCAATCGTCTGCCGAACGCGCGCTTCGATTGCCGCCGGCGCAAAAGCGGATAGGCGCGCCCGTTGCCCCTGCAGCACGCGCGTACGTACTTCCCGATCGTACACGACAGTGCCGAGGAGCTCGGCGGCGAGCTCGAGATCCTTGGGTTGAAACAGCAGGCCCGCGCCGCCAAGTGTCTCGGGCACTGCGCCGGCCGCATAGGCCACGACCGGGACGTCTGCCGCCATCGCTTCGACGAGCGGGACGCAGAAGCCCTCGTGTTCGCTCAACGAGACATACGCGTCGGCCCAGCGGTAAAACGCGGCGAGATCCTCGTCGGGCACGGGGCCGGTGAACCAGAACCGATCCGGCAGCATGTCGAACTCGGCGATGAGCGCGCGAATCTGCGCGTAATACCGCGGCACGCCGTCGTGCCGGCCGACGAAGATGAAGCGATAGTAGCTGTCGATATTCCTCTTGTACAACTCCGCCAGCCGGATGTGATCTTCGATCTTCTTGTTCGGAACGATCCGCCCGACGAAGAGAATGTTGATGAGGCCGTCGCCCAGGATGCGTTCGAGGGCTGGACGCGGCGGCGCCGCCGTGATCCGTTCGGTGTCGACGGCAATGGGCAGCACACCGGTGCGGCCGAAGCCGAGCGCTGCGAGCTCCTGCCGGTTGAATTCGGAATCCCCCAGCGCGAGGTCGACGAGTCCGACCAGCGTCGCGAGCTCACGGCGGCCGAGGGCGGCAAGACGAAACAGGCCGGCGTCGTAAGGCGCGAAGAATGCTGCCGGCGTGATGTTGTGGTACTGCAGGACTTTCGCGCCGCTCAACGCGGCGAATGCCTCCGTCATTGGCGACGGCAGCGCGAAATGAAAGATCGTCACCTCTCCGCGCGCCGCGGCGGGATCGGCGAAGGGGCGCACATCGCCTCGCAACTCATCGTCGATCGTCAGCGCGAACAGCTCGGAGTCGTGACCCATACGCCGGAGCAGATCGCGGACCTTCCGCGCGCTGTCGCCGATCGCATCGCCCCGGTGTGCGGCGGGGACCCACTGGTGGATGATCATCGTCGGGATGCGGGGTGCGGGGTGCGGGGTGCGGGATCGGGGGTGCGGGGTGCGGGATCGGGGGGGCGTGATGCGGCATCCCGGGCCCGCGTTGCGGGAATCGGGGCAGTTGAACCTGCGCGTCCCGCGTCCCGCGTTCCGCGTCCCGGATCCGGCGGCAGCGCCTTATACACCGCCGGCCTGAACTGCCGCAATTCCTCGAGGCGCTCTGCCTGATCGAACTGCGACCAGAAGTCCCATGCGACTTGCGGCGCGGGGCGTGGGGCCAGCGCGCGCACCTGATCCACGAAGCGCAGCAACGTGCCCGGAAAATCCCTGCGCTGCATCCGCGCGAGCGCAGTGTCCTGCGACGCGATGATGCTGTCTTCGAGGACTTGATCGTCGAGGATCGCCGCCATCAGCCGCGCCACTTCAAACGGATACTTCGTCGAATACAGCACGCCCCCGCCGTCCATCGTGGCCGGCACGGCTGTCGCGGCATAGGCCAGGACGGGCACGCGCTTGTAGAAGCTCTCGATGAGCGGCACGCAGAAGCCTTCGTGCTCGCTTGCGCAGAGAAACAGATCGGCGATGTCGTAAAACGCAGTGAGCTCCTCGTTGCTGACGTGTCCGAGAAAGTGCACGTCCGGCGTGCCGAGCCGCGCGATGAGCCCGTACAGCATCGCGAGATATCGCTCGAAGCCGCTGTACGAGCCGACGAGCAGGAGCCGCGACCGCGGATTGTGGCGCGTGTGGTAGACGTGAAAGGCGCGTATCACGTCGTCGAACTTCTTGTTCGGGATGATCCGCCCGACGAACATGACGTTCGTCCACCCATCGTCGAATGCGGCCGAGATCATGGTGTTCGGCGGCAGATCGAGGTGCGAAAAGTCCGGCACGACCGGCAGCACGCCCGTTGAGGTGAATCCGAGGTCCGCAAGTTCATCGCGGTTGTACTCGGAGTCGCCAAGCGCGAGCTCGCAGCGCGCGATGTACGCCGTCAGCTCGCGGCGGCCGCGGAAGCAGAGCTTGACCAGGTCCTTGTGGATGCCGACGAAGTACTCCGGCGGCGTGATGTTGTGGTACACGAGCGCCATGCGTCCCGGCAGTGCATACGCGGTGCGTGAGGCGCGCGACCCGATCGAGAAGTGATGGATGACGACATCGTCCGGCGCAAGGGCGCCGACCATCTCGCGATAGTCGGTCGTGAGGCGCTCCAGCCGGCGATCCGCTGTCTCGACGAAGATTTCGGATTCATAGCCGGCGCCCTGCAGCACCCGCTGAATCCCGAGCACCTCGTGGCCGATCGCATCCCCGTAACCAAGCGTCGCGAGCACCTGATGAACGCGGCCGCTCATGCGGCGCCGCTCCGTGCGTGTCCGGCGGGGATCCTGTGGAGCATTTCCCGCCCCGGCGGCAGGCGACGCTCCCGCCGCGCGAACCATCCCGGCAGCGGCTCCATCTTGTAGCCTCCGCCTTGACGCGCAAGCGCCTTGGCCTGAAGCGCCTCAGGATGACGCTCTCTCTTCAAGTGCTCGAACATATCGAGGTACTTGCGCTCGATCACCGGCCATGCGTAATGACGCCTGAAGTACGCGCGGCCATTGCGTCCGAGATGGGCGTTCAACGGTCCGTTCGATTCGAGTGAGTAGAGCGCCTCGACGAATTCCTCGTAGCGTTGGTAGTAAAGGCCGGCGTTGCTGCGAATGCATTGCCCTTTGAGCACATCGCAATGCCCATTGGCGAGCACGGGACGGCCGAGCGCCCATGCCTCGAGCGCGACCATCGACAGGCTTTCGAAGTACGACGGCATGATCAGCAGGTCCGACGCGGCGAGCGCATCGAACTTGTCGCGATCGTCGAGAAAGCCGAGGTGATGCACTTTCGGGTGTTTCGGAATGTCGATGATGGCGCTGCCGACGAGCACGAGATCGAGGCCTCGCGCAAACGACGCCGCGTACCGCAAGTAGTGGGAGAACAGCTCCGCGCACCCTTTGTTCTCGTCGATGCGCCCGATGTAGATCGCGAAGGGCCGGTGAATGTTGAACGTCCGGCGGAATCGCGCGGGATCGGTACGATCCGGCACATCCGACCCCACCCCTACCACGACGCCCGGGACCCGCTCGTTGCCTGACGCCGCCTCGATCATGGCCCGTTCTTCGGGCGAGTTGTACATCACGGCGCGAACGCCTCTGAACACGGGACCGAATATCGACAGCCCGATCGCCGGATCGCGCTCCGCCGTCGGCACGATCACAGCCTTGTCGGCCACGCGCCGCGCCACATGCCACGCGTGGTAATAGCGATAGCTGAAGATCAGGATGAAATCGAAATCGTGGGACACCTGCTCGACATGCCGGACGAGGGCGGGACTCGCTGGACCTTCACTCTCCAGCCAGCGCAGCTCGTCGGCAACCGAATGAATCTGTTCGAAGACGCGAACCGATTTGCGCCCGAAGTCGTACGGCTCCCGCTCGTGCGCGACGGGGAAGCGGCGCACGATCACATCGTTGATCTGATCGACGCCGGGCGGCCGCTCGTTTCTCCAGCTGACGTAGTTCTTCGCGCACGTGGTAAGGACCTCTACCTGCGCATGACGCGACAGTCGCTCGGCGATATAACGCGCGTGCAGCTCGGCGCCGCCGTTGATGTCGGCGCCGTAGCGCTGGACGACGACCGCGAGCTTCACGACTCGGACGGCGGCTCGGGCGAACGGTCTGACGGTTCCGCCGGCGTCGTTCGATCGGCCATCGGCGACCTTTCTCTTTCGTCGTCGACGTGCACGTGCGACTGTTCGCGATTGTCGGCGGAACCTGAGGGCCGTTCACCTTCGTGCGTATCGCGATCGCCAAACCCGGCGTCCGATGCTTCGCCCGCGACCGGGCCCCGATCGCCAGGCCCGCGGCGCCGTCCGCGACGCCTGCGCCGGCGCGCCCGCCGCTCGTTTCCCTCGTTATCGAGCGCATTGTGCTGTCCGGGCTGCCCGGCCGCCGATTGCGCCGTCGGCGGCTGCAGCGGCGGCACCGTGCCGGGCCGGTACTGCACCACGCCTTCGAGCGCCCGCGCGCGGCGCTCGTCGAAATCGAGGCGGCTCGACATCGACTCCAGCCGCATCTTGAGATTCTTCACTTCGATGCCGGTCCTCGTCAGCTCGATCACGAGATTGTGCATCAGCTCGTACGACAGCGCCTCGGACTGGTTGTACGACTCGTTCAACCGCGACTGGATGTGCAGGGCCTCGACCAACGGGTTGGGGTTGAAGAACAGCTTCAGGATCGGGTTGAGCAGCCGTCGCACGAATCGCAGCAGCGGCCGGCTGGATGCGAACAGGGTCGTGTCCTCGAACGCGTAGTTGCGGGCCGTCTCGGATGACTCCCGGATCTTCCGGAACTGATCGAGCAAGTCCGATCGAACGCCCTTCGGATCGAGGAACTTCTCCAGCTTGACGTTGGCCAGCTCGCGGATTTCGTCTTCGGTGTAGTCCACGCCGCGCTTCTCACGGATACGCGCGCGGATCTGTCGCATGATCTGTTCGACGTCGACGTTATCGGACCGCACGGAGAAATCAGACATAACGGATCCTACTCAGAGGCCACGGAGGCCACGGAGACTTGTTCAGAAAAACCAAAAATTCTCCGTATTCTCCGTATCCTCTGAGTGAAAAAACTGTGGCGTCTTCAGCGCGGCTCCGTGGCCTCCCGCCGCCGGCGACGCGCGACGAATTCAGGCGCCTGCGCGATGCAGGTGCCCAGGATGCCGAGCGAGCGGATGAGCGCCTTGCTGCCCGTGAGCTTGAGTTCTGCCGCGCCGGAGCCCACGTCGGGAAAACCGTTCGCATCGGGCGTAAGGTGCTCCCAATTGCGGAACAGCCTGCCCCACGGACTGTCGAGCACCTGCTGCATCATCCGTTTTGCGTTGACTGGGTACCAAAAGCTGTCGTGATAAATGACGCTGGCGATATACGCCCACGGCGCAAGCACCGTCTTCAGCGACCATTCGATCGGCTTCTTCATCGGGCCCCAGTAGATCTTGTGCTGCATCCGCGAGGCGAACGTCATCTTCTTGAACGGCCCGACGAAATGCCAGTTCTCCTCGGCCGCGGACATGTCGCCGACCATTTCAATATCGCGCGGATCGCCGCATCCAAGCCCCAGGTCGTGCGCCATGCGGATGAACTTGATCGTCATCGGCTCGAAGCCCATGAGGCGCGCCGCGACGGCATCGATCGCCACCTGATCGTCGCTGGCCAGAATCACGTTCTTCACATGCGGCATCATGCATCGCGGGCCCGGCCCATCGCCCGCGAACGTGCCGTCCATCACGGCGAACACGCCGCGATGGATCTTCTTCTGAATCATCAGCAGGTCCACGAGCGTCTCGTGGATGACCGGGTGCGTCCAGTGCCGGTGCTCGTTCAGCAAGCCGCCGAACGCATTCTTCATCGCGCCCGTGGTCGTCGTGAAGACGTGCGTCTTCATCGTCGGCAGATGGATGATGTTCTCCCCGATGAAGCGCTTCGGGATCATGAAGCCGTTCGGGTACACGTCGTTCAGGCAGGTGAACTTCTTCGTCAGGTCGCCGACCGCATCGCGGATATTGATCCACTCTTCCGTCTCGTAGATGTGGATGTTTCGAAGGCCGTGAGCCCCGACGACGTTGACCTGCTTGTTCTCGCGCTCGCCCAGGTGCGCGTCGATGACCACGGTGCGGTTATGGCAGGCGTGGATCAGGTTCCGATCGTAGCCGTCCTCGGTCATCGCGCGGATCACTCCTTCGAGTTGCCACGGCGTCGTCGAGCTGGCGGGAAAGAAGAAGTGCCACGAGATATTGACTTTCAGCGCCGTGTCGGCGTCTTTGGCGACGACGTTCTGGTACCCGGCGAGGTTCAGCAGCGAGTGATAGTCGCGCAGCACGGTGGCGGGCGACGTCCGGAGAATTGCAACTTTCGATTTCGCCATGGAGTTAGTGGATCCGGAGCGCGGCGCCAAGGTCGGCGCCGTAGATGATGATTGCCACCGCCACGCCCCAGAGCGCGACGCAGGCGAGCAGGGGTCGATCGTTCAGGAGCATGTCGGAGGGGCTGCCGCCCCCTTCCTTCTGGTGCACGAGATACAAGTACCGGAAGATCCCGTACAACGGAAACACGAGCGTGAGCCCCAGGTAGTCGGTCTGGAACTTCTGAACCGTCTCCGGGCTGACCGTGTACATCACGTACGAAATGAGCGTTGACGCGGTGACGACCGCGATCATCTGATCGAGGAGGTACGGGCTGTATTCCTCGAGGATCGGGCGATGCCCCGTGGCGCCGTCGGCCAGCAGCACCAGCTCGTGGCGTCGTTTGCTGAGCGCCAGAAACAGCGCCAGGAGGATCGTGAGGATCAGCAGCCAGTGGCTGATCGGCACGTCGATCGCGACCGCTCCGGCGACCGCGCGCAGCACGAACCCGATCGCAATCGTCAGCACGTCGATGATGACGACGTGCTTCAAGGGGCCCGAGTACAGCGCGAGAAGCGCGACATACGTGACGGCGACGAGGGCAAACGCCGGGCGCAGGAGCCAGGCGGCCGCGAGGCTCCCGAGCAGCAGCACCACTGCCGTCCCTATCGCGAGTGACGGCGACACGGCGCCCGAGGCGATCGCGCGGCGCCGCTTCAGCGGGTGACGCCGGTCCGCGTCGCGATCGGCGACGTCGTTGATCAGATACACGACACCCGACAGGGCGCAGAAGATCGCGAAGGCGGCCGACGACTGCGCGATCGCATGCGGATCGAGCAGCCGCTGCCCGAATATCAATCCAAAGAAAATGAACAGGTTCTTCGTCCATTGCTGCGGACGAAGAGACATGAGGAGGCCGATCGCGACCGGCCGCGCCGGAGCGTCGATCCGTTCCAGGTGCGGCTCGGTCAACTTTGGCAGTGTGCTGTGCGCCATGCGCGGAATACGCCGCGCGGGCCGTGGTGCGCCCTCGGAGACCGGGGCTGCACGGCGCGGAGCTATTTGTAGCTCTTGATCGCGTCCGCTTCCGAGTCGTAGGTCTCGAACACGGTCAGCAGCTTCGTGATCGCCAGGAGATCCTGGATGCGTTTCGTCAGGTTGAGCAGCTTGAGCTTGCCCCCCTGGCGGCTGACAGTCGTGTACGTGCGCACGATTTCACCAAGGCCCGCGCTGTCGATGTAGGGCACACCCTCGAGGTTGAGCAACAGCTGCTTCTTGTCCTGCTGGATGAGGGAGTTGATCTTGTCCTTGAGCAGTTCGTCGCCTTCGCCGAGCGTCATCTTGCCCTTGAGGTCGAGAACCGTCACTCCGTCGACGACACGTTCGTCGATCTGCATCGCTGCCCCTCCGCCCTACGAATTTAGCTTGAAAAACGACCTGCCAGCGTACTACGGGATTCTGAATAGTGTCAAACCTTTCAGTCAGTTACGTCCTGTCGGTGCTCCAGCGTAGCGCAGATGAACGCGCTGCAGGCGCCGAGACTGTCGCTCGAAAATGATCAGCTGTCGTGGCTTGTGCGGCGCAGCACTGCTGTTCGTCGGCCTGACGGCCGTGCTCACGTGGCCTCGATACTCTCCGCGCGATCGTTTCGACACGATAGCCCGGACGCTGGCGACAAGCGGCGAGCTTTCGGCTTACGGCCAGTTTGCGGAAGCACCCGGCGAAGCGCGCGCGTATCGGTTCGTTACCCCGCCGCCGGCGCGTGCGTCTCGCCCGTAAAGCGCTCCCGAACCGTCTCGATGACGACATACAGGACCGGGATGAACACGATATTGAGGAATGTGGACAGAATCATCCCGCCCGCGACCGCCGTCCCAACGGAATGCCGAGCTTCCTGTCCCGCGCCTGTCGCAAACACGAGCGGCAGCACGCCCAGGATAAACGCGAGGGACGTCATCAGGATTGGCCGCAGCCGGATTCGGCCGGCTTCGATTGCGGCGTCGACGATCGAGAGACCGCGCCCGCGCAGCTGTTCCGCGAACTCGACAATCAGGATCGCGTTCTTCGCCGCAAGCCCGATGAGCATCACGAGCCCGACCTGGCAGTACACATCGTTTGCAAGGCCTCGGACCCACTGCGCGGACAAGGCTCCGAGCACCGCGAGCGGAACGCCAAGCAGCACGATGAACGGGAGCACGAGGCTCTCATACTGCGCGGCAAGCGTCAGGTACACGAGCAGCAGCGCCAGACCGAAGATGATGAATGACTGCCGTCCTGCCTTTGTTTCCTCGAGCGATATGCCGGACCACGCGTATCCGAATCCCTGCGGCAGCGTGCGCTCGGCGATGGCTTCCATCTGCCGCAACGCGTCGCCCGAACTGACGCCCGCTGCCGCGGAGCCATTGATCGTTGCGGCGCGGAACAAATTGAAATGGTTGATCACCTGCGGCGCCGTTGTTTCCTTGATGCTGACGACCTGCTCGAGCGGAATCATCGTGCCCGTGCTCGTGCGCGCGTAGAGCTCTCTCAGAGCCTGCGGATTCGATCGGAACTGCTGGTCGGCCTGCACGTAGACGCGATACGCACGATTGTTGAACTCGAAATCGTTTACATACTGTGATCCGAGAAACACCTGCATCGCGCTGGTCACTTCATCGAGCGGCAAGCCGAGCGCGAGCGCGCGCTGACGATCGATCGTCACCTGTAATTGGGGATCGTTCGAGGTAAACGCACTGAACAGGCCCCGCAGCGTGCCGGAGCGGTTGCCCGCG
This sequence comes from Acidobacteriota bacterium, assembly GCA_003222675.1. Classification (GTDB taxonomy): domain Bacteria; phylum Acidobacteriota; class Vicinamibacteria; order Vicinamibacterales; family 2-12-FULL-66-21; genus QHWT01. The sequence continues at coordinate 54,929 of QHWT01000066.1, forward strand.
CCGACGATCGCCTGCGTCGCTTGCGCGAGCGCCCCGATGTCGCTGGCTCCGCCCTGATCGAGCACCTGGAACTCGAATCCGCCGAACCGGCTGAGTCCCGGGATGGACGGCGGCGTGAAGGCGACGACGATCGCGCCGGGCAGGCCGAACAGCGGTCCGGTGATTCGCCCGAGAATTCCCTGGAGCGAATGGCCGCTGCCGGGCCGCTCCTCGAACGGTTTCAGTCGCGCGAACATCAGGCCGGTGTTCGATGCGGCGCCGGTGAAGCTGAACCCCATCACGGAGAACAGCGCCAGCACGTCCGGATCCTTCATGATGATTTGTTCCGCCTGCCGCGCAACGCCACCCGTGTACTCGAGCGAAGCACCCGGCGGCGCCTGGATCTGAACGATGAAGTACCCAGGATCCTCTTCAGGAATGAACGCCTGCGGAACGTTTCGATACACGAGGTACGTGACACCCAGGCCGACGAAGAACACGATCACGACCACCCAGCGCGCGCGCAGCGCGCCGCGGAGGCCGCGCACGTATCTGTTCGTGCCCGCAGTGATGCCGCGCTCGAACAATGAGAAGAACCGCCCCTTGTGATGGCTCTGACGTTCGAGTAGCAGCGCCGACAGCGACGGCGTCAGCGTGATGGCGTTGAATGCCGACAGCGCCACGGCAAATACCATCGTCATCGAGAACTGCGCGTAGAGGCGGCCGGTCGTCCCCGGGAAGAACGCGACGGGCACGAACACAGCAATGAGGACGAGCGCGGTCGCGACGACGGCGCTCAAGACCTCGCGCATCGCGTCTGATGCCGCTTTGTGCGCAGAGACCTTGTATTCCTGAATGTGCCGCTCGATGTTCTCGATGACGACGATGGCGTCGTCGACGACGATGCCGGTGGCGAGAATGATGCCGAACAGCGTCAGAGTGTTGATCGAGAAGCCCATGAGCTTCACGAACCCGAACGCACCGATGAGCGACACCGGGATCGTAATGGTCGGGATGATCGTGCTGCGCCAGGTCTGCAGGAAGACGAAGATGACGAGCACGACGAGGACGATCGCCTCGGCGAGCGTCTTCAGCACCTCGCGAATCGACTCGCTGACGACGTCGGTCGTGTTGAACGCGATCTGGTAGTTCATGCCGGGCGGAAACTGCTTCTTGAGCCGCTCGAGCTCCTGCACCATCGCGTCGTACACGTCGAGCGCGTTGGCCCTGGGGAGCTGTATGACGCCCATGCCGACGCCTTCGATGCCCTGGAAGCGCAGTTGGGCCGAATACGTTTCGGCCCCGAGCTCCGCGCGACCGACGTCCCGTACGCGGACGAGCGCAGCGTCTGCCCCTGATTTCAGGATGATGTTATCGAACTCACTCGACTCGCGGAGGCGTCCGACGGCGCGCACGCTCAGCTGATACATCTGGCCGGATGGCGCCGGCGCTTGCCCGAGACTGCCCGCTGCCACCTGAACGTTCTGCTGGCGTAACGCGTTCACCACGTCGTTGGCGGTAATCTTTCTCGCCGCCATGCGGTCGGGATCGAGCCACAGCCGCATCGAATACTTGCGCTCGCCGAAGATGATGACGTCGGCGATGCCGGGGATCCGCTTCAGGGCGTCTCTGACGTAGACATCGAGGTAGTTGCTCAGGAAGAGCGAGTCGTACTCGCCGTGCTCCGCGTAGACGCCGATCGCGGCAATGAAACCGGTCGACTGCTTCTGCACGGTGATGCCGGTGGTCCGGACTTCGGCCGGCATGCGGCCGAGCGCCTGGTTCACGCGGTTCTGCACCTCCACGGCCGCGACGTCCTGGTCGCGCGTGACGTCGAACGTCACGTTGATCGAGGAGACGCCGCTGTTCGTGCTCGAGGAGGTCATGTAGAGCATGCCCTCCACCCCGTTGATCGCCTGCTCGAGCGGGGTCGTGACGGCCGTCTCGACCTCCTGCGCGTTGGCACCCGTGTAGAACGCCGCGACCGTCACCTGCGGCGGGGCCAGCGACGGATACTGCGCGACCGGCATCGTGGGAATCGCGAGCAGCCCCGCGAGGATCAGAACGAGCGAGCAGACCGATGCAAGGATCGGCCGCTGGATGAAAACGTCGACAAACATCTATTCAGCCTTGACGGGAACGCCATCGGCGAGCTTCTGCACGCCGGAGACGATCACGCGATCGCCGGCTTTCAAGCCGCCGGTGACGACGTAGTCATTTCCGAGCATCTCGCCCACTTCGACGGGACGCTGCTTCGCGACAAGTCCTTTGTCCGTCTGCGCCGCAAGAAAGCAGAAGTACTGCCCGCCGATGCGCAGCACCGATACGATCGGCACCGTCAGGCCCGGTTCGTTTCGCCAGACGACTCGCGCGCGAATGAACTGCTGAACGCGCATCGCCGGCGGCGTGTCGCGGAGCATCGCCTTCGCCAGCACCGTCTGCGTGGTGCCGTCAACGCGGGGCGCCACGAACGTGATGGGATTCGTCGCAATCACCTTGCCCTCAGCGTCAAGGATCTGCACGGGCAGGCCGAGACGAAGTTCGGGCGCTCGATTCAGCGGCACCTGCAGATACGCTTCGAGCCCTTGCTTGTCGTCGATGGTGGTGATCTGCGTCGACGTCGTGACGCGATCCCCTTCACGGACCGCAATGTCGCCGACGATTCCGGCGGTGGGCGCCGTGACGCGATGATATTGAAGCTGGACCTGATCTTCGCGGACCTGCGCGTCGAGCGCCGCGAAATTGGCCTGCGCGGTTTCCAGGCTGTGCTGCGCCGAATCGAATTCGTTCTTGCTGATGGCGCCGGCGGCGAGCAGCGCTCTCAGCCGCTCGACCTGTCCCTTCCAGTACTCGACGTCTGCCTTCCGCGCCGCGCGCTGCGACTGCGTATTGCGCACGGTGGCGACCTGTTTCTCGGGATCGATCTGGAGGAGCGGCGCGCCCGCACGGACGCGGTCGCCCGACTTCACAAATATGCGCGTGACGCGTCCGTCCACCTGCGGCTGGATGGTGGTCGAGTTCAGCGATTTTACGGTCGCGATGAACTCCGACGCGCGTTCGATGGGTTTCGCTTCGATATTCTGGATCTTGACTGCGGCGGCCGGTGGACCGCCGGCGGCCGCCTGGCCGGCCCCGGTGCCCTTCCGGCCGTCGCTGCATGCGATGGTCGTCGCGAACGCCAGCCCGAGCAGGGCGCGAACAGAGAAATAGTGAGACATGTCTGAGTGAATGAGACGCGTCATTGGGGAAAATGGCCCCAGAAACTACGAAGGCCACGCGGGGGGCGTGGCCTGTGGATCACGCCGGACGCCGAGGCGTTAACAGGCTGTTCACAAAGCCTATGTCAAATGCTGAATGCCGAAAACTGATTGGAATTTCAGCATTCGGCATTTGACACTCACGCTTCGTTTTCAGGAGCTTGTTAGACGCCCCCGGCGCCAGCGAACTTCCGCGATTGGAAACATTCGCGGCAGAAGACCGGACGCCCCTGCGTCGGACGGAACGGCACAGTGGTCTCCTTGCCGCACGCCGAGCAGTTGGTCGTCGTTTCTACGCGTTCGCGGCCGATAACCGCGCCGCCACCAGCCGGACGCGCAGCACGCTTGGCTTTGCAGCCCTTGCAGCGCTTCGGCTCATTCTTGAAATTCTTGTCGGCGAAGAACAGCTGCTCGCCGGCGGTCCAGACAAATGGGGCCCCACAGTCTACGCAGGTCAGGGTCTTGTCAAGGAACTCCATCGTAACCTCTCTCGCTCGCCCCAGGGCCCGCCTCCGAGGCGGGTTGCCGCGGGCAGGCTCGACGCCCAACCCGCGACCCCTTGCACCAGGTTTCGCAGTCCCGGCTTACGTGCTTAATCCGACTCGCGGCGCTGCTTCTTGCGCGTCCGCTTCCGTGCCAGCGCCTGCTTGGCGCGCCGCCGATCGCCAGGCTTCAGGTAGAAGGAGTGCTTCTTGATATCCTTGATGATATCTTCCTGCTGCACCTTCCGCTTGAACCGGCGAAGCGCGCTTTCGATGGACTCGCCATCCTGCACTTTCACTTCAGCCAAGCTTGATTACACCCCCTTCGCGGCCGACTCGTTTTGGTCGCGCGGGGCGACCTGTACACTGTGTGGGCCTTTGGAATCCGTCAGAATGCGTTAGGCTATCACAGGTAGCGGGCGATTCTAGGTGCAAAGCCTTGGTGCCGTCAATCCTCCGTAAGATATAGAGATGCAAGGTTTTATCTTGGGACTATGAAGGTCCTGATTGTCGGCGGCGGAGGTCGCGAGCATGCGCTCGCGACAAAGATCGCGCGCGAACGGGGGGTTTCAAAATTACTTTGTACGCCCGGAAATGCGGGGATCGCGCGCGTCGCGCAGCTCGTGTCCGTCGACCCGTCGGACGTTGACGCGCTGTGTGCGCTTGCGTCACACGAATCGATCGATCTCACCATCATCGGGCCTGAATTGCCGCTCGATCGCGGCGTCGTCGATCGCTTCCGCCGCGCGGGGCTCCGCATCTTTGGACCGCCTCGCGACGCTGCACAGCTCGAGTGCAGCAAGGTCTTCGCGAAAGGCTTCATGGCGCGTCACGGCATTCCTACCGCTCGCTACCGCGTGTGCGATAGCGCCCACGACGCGCGCACAGTCCTGGCATCAGGTGAGTTCGGTTTTCCCGTCGTGCTGAAGGCCGATGGTCTCGCCGCAGGTAAAGGCGTCGTCGTCGCCGCCGATCGTGACGAAGCGAACGCGGCCGTGCGCGCCGCGATGGTGGAGCGCCGGTTCGGCGACGCCGGCGCACGACTGGTGATTGAAGAGTGCTTGTCCGGGCCCGAGGTCTCGTTCTTCGCCCTGTGCGACGGCACGCGCGCTCTACCGTTGACCTCAGCGCAGGATCACAAGCGCGTGTTCGATGGCGATCGCGGACCCAATACGGGCGGCATGGGCGCGTTCGCTCCGAGCCCGCTGCTCGATGCGGAGCTGCAGGCCGAGGTCATGCGCGACATCGTCGAGCCCGTGCTGCGCGGCATGCGCGCGGAAGGGACAGAGTATCGCGGATTTCTCTACGCCGGCCTGATGCTGACGTGCGCGGGCCCGAAGGTGATCGAGTTCAACGTGCGCTTCGGCGACCCTGAGGCACAGGCCGTGATGCCCTTGATCGAGAGCGATCTTCTGCCGCTGCTCTCATCTGCGGCTGATGGCCGTCTCGCATCCGGCGCGCCGCGAATGACAGATACCGTAGCGGTCTGCATTGTGATCGCTTCCGGGGGATATCCGGGCGCCGTGAAAAGCGGCGTGCCGATTCGCGGTCTGGAGGAGGCCGAACGCGTTCAAGGCGTCACCATCTTTCACGCGGGTACCGCGATGCAAGACAATCAGATCGTGACGGCCGGCGGCCGCGTGTTGACTGTTGTCGGAACCGGTGCTGATTATCGCGAGGCTCGTGAGCGCGCGTACGTGGCGGCCGCGCGCATCTCTTTCGATGGCATGCAGTATCGCCGCGACATCGGTCTCAAAGCTCTTCAACCCGCGAGTCAGCAGTTCACGAAAACGTCAGATGCCTAGCGTCCTCATCCTGATGGGCTCGGATTCGGATGCTCCCGTCATGCAGGGAGCTGTCGAGGTGTTGAAGGACTTCGGCATCTCGAGCGACATGACCGTCGCGTCGGCGCATCGCTCGCCGGAGCGTGTGATGCGGCTCGTGCGCGATGCGCCTGCGCGCGGTGTCAAGGTGTTCATCGTGGGCGCCGGCGCGGCGGCACATCTCGCCGGTGTGGTCGCGGCGCACTCGACGCTGCCGGTTATCGGGGTGCCCATCGATTCGTCGGCATTGAACGGACTCGACGCGCTGCTCTCGACCGTGCAGATGCCGCCCGGCGTTCCGGTTGCGACCGTGTCGATCGGCAGACCCGGCGCCACGAATGCCGGCGTTCTCGCCGCGCAGATCCTGGGCGTCGGCGATCAGACGATAGCCAAAAAGCTGGACGAGTACAAGAAGAAGCTGGCGGACAAGGTGGAAGCGGCCGCGGCGAAGCTGAACGCGTAACAAGGCTTCAGGCTTCGGGCTTCAGGCTTCAGGGGCTTCAGGCTTTCGACCTCGGACCTCGGACCTCGGATCTCGGATCTCGATGAAGTACTCCATCATCACCTTCGGTTGCCGCGTGAATCAGGCGGACTCGCTGCGCCTCGAAGAGGACCTTCGTGCGCGGGGCGCGACCGAGAGCGCATCGAGCGAGGCGGACCTCGTCATCGTCAACACGTGTTCGGTGACCGCGAGCGCTGATCAGGGCGCGCGCCAGACGATTCGTCGCATCGCACGCGAGAATCCGCGTGCACAGATCATCGCCACTGGCTGTTACGCCACACGGTGTCCCGACGACCTCGCGTCGCTTCCGGGCGTCGCGCGGGTCGTGCCGAACGACGACAAATTGAAATTTGTAGGCCGGGTCTTTGGACCCGGCGGTCTCAGAGCCGGCGCGGTCCGCACAACCGCAAATCGCGACGGCGACGGACCGTGCGGCGCCCCGATCGAACCCGGCGTCGCCGGTCGTACAGCTTTCACGTTGCGCGTGCAGACCGGCTGCGAAGAGCGTTGCGCGTACTGCATCATCCCATCCACGCGTGGCGCCTCACGGAGCGCGCCGCTCGAGTCGCTCGCGCGTGAAGTCGAGCGGATCGCGTCGGCTGGCTTCAAAGAAATCGTGTTGACCGGCGTTCATCTCGGATCCTACGGCGGCGATCTCTCGCCCGCTTCGTCGCTGATCGATCTGCTGCTCGCGCTCGAGCGCGTACGCGGCGACGTGCAGTTCCGCATCAGTTCGCTGGAGCCGATGGACTGCACACCTGAGATCGTCGATCTCGTCGCGGAGAGCGATCGGTTTCTGCCGCACTTTCATCTGCCGCTCCAGCACGCAAGCGATCGCATGCTTCGCGCGATGCGGCGCCCGTACACGCTCGACGACTATCGCCGGCTCGTCGACAGCATCCAGCTGCGCCTGCCGCACGCGTCGATTGGTTCGGACATGATTGTGGGGTTCCCGGGCGAGACTGACGATGACTTCGCGGCGAACCTGGCCTACCTGCCGGCGTCGCCGCTCACACACCTGCACGTTTTTCCGTACTCCGATCGGCCGGGCACGGAAGCATCCGCGATGACTCGCAAGGTGAGTGGATCGGTCGTTCGCGATCGCGGGGCACGGCTCCGCGAGATAGGGTCCGCGTTGACCCGGCGATTCCGCGACGCACAGATTGGCAGCGTGCGCCCCGGCCTGACGCTGGACGACGGCACGCTCGTGGTGACGGATAACTATCTGAAAGTACGAATTCCGGCGGGGCTGTCACGCAACGAGCGAGTCAACGTCAGGTTGCTTTCACGCGATGCCGCAGTTCTTGCGGGCTGACTTCCGCCTGAAGGCGGAAGAGGCAGTTACACGGACATCAGGCTCGCAAGGAGCTGGCCCGGCGATTTCTGGCGAGTTGATTCGGTGATTAACTGGCCGCAAGCCGCTCGAATGTCGCGGCCGCGCGACTTGCGCACGGATACGACGATCCCGCGCTCCGCAAGAATCTGCGCGAAACGATTGACCCGCGCATCCGAAGGCCGCTCATGAGGAATGCCCGCCGCCTCGTTGAGCGGCAGCAGGTTCACCTTCGCGCGAATCCCGTTGAGCAGGCGCACCAATCGACGCGCATCTTCGTCGGTATCGTTCACGTCCTTCAGCATCACGTACTCGAATGTGATGCGTTCGCGGCGCTTCACCGGGAAGCTGCGGCAGGCGTCGAGGAGTTCTTTCAAGCCGTACTTGCGATTGATCGGCACGAGCAGATCGCGCTGATCCTCGGTAGTCGCGTGCAGAGAAATCGCAAGGTTCGGCATGAGCGGCTCGGTCGCCAGCCGCTCCAGCGCCGGCAGGACGCCAACCGTCGACAGCGTCACGCGCCGCGGATTCACGGACAGCCCGTGCCCGTCCGCGAGAATGCGCAAAGCCTTCATCGTTGCGTCGTAATTATGGAGCGGCTCTCCCATCCCCATCAGCACGACATTGAAGCGCGAGTGCAGCATATCCAGCTCGCGCGTGAGCACGCGCACCTGGCCGGCGATTTCGCCGGCCGTGAGGTTGCGGATGATGCCCATCTTGCCGGTCAGGCAGAAGCCGCAGCGCATCGCGCAGCCGACCTGCGTCGAGAGACAGAACGTGTTCGACGGCGTGTCGGGGATGAACACGGATTCGATGAGCTGCCCGTCTTCGAGCCGGAGGAGAAATTTCATGGTGCCGTCGATCGACCGCTCTCGACGAATCACTTCTGGCGTGATGATCCGGAACTCCGCCGCGAGCGTAGACCGCAACTCGCGCCCGAGATCGGTCATCTCACCAAAATCGGTGACACCGCGCTTATGTATCCACTGAAAGAGCTGCCGGCCGTGGAAACGCGGACGTCCCAGCGTTTCGAGCGCCTGCTCGAGCTCGGCAAGCTCCATCTCGGCGATGTCGTGGCGGCATTCAGTCAGCATGATGAACACGTGAGCCGGACTGTACGCCCCGGCGTGGTGGCAAGAACTCGAATCCTTATTGTACTATCTCGGTCCAGCACGGCTTTTCGGCTCCGAGCATGTTGCGCGAGAGCGGCGGGGCGTGGTAAAATTCGTTTTTTAAACGTCTTCGGTAATTCCTTTCCTTACAAGCACTTGCGCGTCACGGTTGTGAATACCGGCGCAGGCAGCGGCTCTCACTGACGCATGGTCACACGCGAGGTCCTGGATACCGGCCTTCGTCTCATCACCGAGTCGATGCCGCACGTCCGGTCGGTCAGCATCGGTGTCTGGCTGATGCGCGGCTCGCGTCATGAGACGAACGACCAGAGCGGCATTGCGCATTTCGTCGAACACATGCTCTTCAAGGGAACCGCGACACGCACCGCCGAAGACATCGCGCAGACGATCGATTCTATCGGCGGCCAGCTCGATGCGTTCACCGCGAAGGAGTACGCGAGCTACTACATCAAGGTCCTCGACGAGCACCTGCCCCTCGCGGTCGATTTGCTCTCGGACATCGTCATGAACCCGCGGTTTTCGGAAGACGAGCTCGAGCGCGAGAAGAAGGTGATCCTCGAAGAGATCAAGATGGTAGAGGACACGCCGGACGATCTCGTCCACGAGCTGTTTACGCAGCATTTCTGGGAAGGGCACCCGCTCGGACGGCCGATCCTCGGCACGAAGGAGACGGTGGAGTCGTTCACGCCGGATGTTCTGCGCGAGTACTTCCGCGCGGCTTACGCGGCGCCGAACCTGATCGTCTCAGCCGCGGGGAATATCGATCACGCGCAGGTGCGCGATCTGGTGAACCGCGCGTTCCAGAGTCTGCCGCGCTCCGCGCCGCAGTACTCGGATGCTGTTCCGCGCGTTGTGCCGCAGGTCGTCGTCAGATCCAAGGAGCTCGAACAGAGCCACTTGTGTCTCGGGACTGGCAGCTATCCGCAGAATCACGACGACCGGTACGTGAGCTACATCATGAACACCGTCCTCGGCGGCTCGATGAGCTCACGACTGTTTCAGAATGTGCGGGAAAAGCGGGGTCTCGCGTACGCGGTGTTCAGCGGGTTGAGCGCCTATCGCGACACGGGGAACATCACGATCTACGCGGGCTGCGCGAACGAAGCGGTCACCGAGGTGGTGGCCCTGTGCGTTGACGAGCTGCGCACGATGAAGAATACGCTGGTGCCGGGCGCGGAGCTGCGGCGCGCGAAGGATCATCTCAAGGGCAGTCTGATGCTGAGCCTCGAGAATACCGCGAGCCGCATGTCGCACCTCGCGCGCCAGGAGATCTACTTCGATCGGCACTTCGGTCTCGACGAGACGCTCGCCGGTGTCGAGCGCGTGTCGGCGGACGACGTGCAGCGCGTCGCGCGCGATCTGTTCGCGAACGGGTCGCTCGCCGCCACGGTGCTGGGGCCCTCGCCCGCCGAAGTCACCCGCGCTCAATTGGATCTCGGCTAGGCCCGTTATGCCACCAGCGATGAAATCGCTTTTTTTCGTTGACTGCCCGCAAGCGACCGAGCCGGGGAGCCCCAGGGCCAAGGCGCGCACGGCGCGCCTGCGGCCGGGGTCCCCGCCACGCGTTTTGTCCGTGGTGGGGTGGAGAGGGAGCGGCGCGGGGCGCCGGGGTCCCCGCAAGCGACCGAGCCGGGGTGTGGGGCGGAGCCCCAGGGCCGAGGCGCGCACGGCGCGCCTGCGAGGGAGCGGCGCGGGGCGCCGGGGTCCCCGCAAGCGACCGAGCCGGGGTGTGGGGCGGAGCCCCACGAGAATTAGATGATTCGTCGATACACCAATCCCGAAATGGGCGCGATCTGGAGCGATCAGCACCGCTATGATGCGTGGCTCCAGGTGGAACTTGCCACCACCGACGCGATGGCGGATGCTGGCATCGTCCCCCTCGATGCCGCGCGCGAACTGCGCGCGAAGGCGTGCTTCGATCCCGCGCGCATTGACGAAATCGAGCAGACGACGCAGCACGACGTCATTGCGTTTACAACGGCCGTCGCCGAGCGCGTCGGGCCCGCCGCGCGCTGGCTGCATTTTGGCCTGACCTCGTCAGACGTGCTCGATACGGCACTTGCGCTGCAGATGCGTGACGCCTGCGGGCTCATCATCAAAGGCATTGCCGCCGCGATGGAAGCGGTGCGGGAGCGCGCCGAGGAGCACCGCGCTACGCCGATGATCGGTCGCACGCACGGCGTGCATGCGGAGCCGATGACGTTCGGCTTGAAGCTTGCGCTCTGGTACACGGGACTGCAGCGGGATCTCGACCGCGTGCTGCGCGCGCGCGACATCATCTCGGTCGGCAAGATTTCTGGTGCGGTTGGCACCTTCGCGCATCTCGATCCCGGCATCGAGGCGCGTGTCTGCGAACGCCTCGGCCTCCATCCCGCGCCCGTCTCGTCGCAGGTGATTCAACGCGACCGCCATGCGGAGCTCCTGTCGGCGCTGGCGATCACCGGCGCCTCGCTCGAAACGTTCGCGCTCGAGATTCGCGGTCTGCAGAAAACAGAAATCGGCGAGGTCGAGGAGCCGTTCGGCAAGGGGCAGAAGGGCTCGTCCGCGATGCCGCACAAGCGCAACCCGATCGGCTGCGAGCAGATCGTCGGTCTCGCGAGGCTGCTGCGCGCGAATGCCATGGCGGCTTTCGAGAACATTGCGCTCTGGCACGAACGCGACATCTCGCATTCATCCGTCGAGCGGGTGATTCTGCCCGACAGCTTCATCGTGCTCGATCACATGCTGCGGCGCTTCACGCGGATTGCCCGCGGGATGGTTGTCTATCCCGACCGCATGAAGGAAAACCTCGAGCGCTCGCGCGGCGTGGTCTTCTCCGGTACTGTCCTGCTCGAGCTCGCCCGCCGCGGCGTCTCGCGCGAGCAGGCGTATGAATGGGTGCAGCGAAACGCTATGCGGTCGTTCCACGAAAAGCGGGACTTCAAGGAACTGCTGCTCGCTGACGGCGACGTCACGAAGGTGCTCTCGCGCGCCGAGATCGCCAAGGCGTTCGATCTCAACGGCCAGTTGCGCAACGTCGACAAGGTGTTCGCGCGCGTGTTCACAGGCGTGCCGGCGATGACTTCCTGCTGACCGCCTCCGCCAAGGCTACGGCGAGTTCTCCGCAGCTTCAGCGAAGGCGAAAGGCGGAACCCACGAAGTTGCAAGAAGTTCACCAGCGCCTGCGGCCGCAAGCGAGCGCCGGAGGGAACCCCCGACGCGCAGCGTTGGGGCCTGGGCGACCGCGAGCGCGCAGCGAGGCGGGAAATGTTAAAGGGGCCCCGCCGAGCGGAGTAAAAGATGAAAGCCCGCGTTTACGTCACGTTGAAACCATCGGTGTTCGACCCGCAAGGACGAACGATCGCAGAGGCCCTGCACTCGCTCGGCTATGCCGGCGTCGGCGACGTGCGGCAAGGCAAGTTCTTCGAGCTCGAGGTGAACGCCGGCTCTGACGATCAGGCGCGCGCGCTCGCGTCCGAAGTGGCCGACAAGGTGCTCGCGAATCCGGTAATCGAAAGCTATCGCGTCGAGATTGTGTAGCCGCCGGCAACTGGCAACTGACAACTGGTAACTGACATGAAATTTGCCGTCGTCGTCTTTCCCGGATCAAATTGCGATCACGACGCGTACCACGCGACAAGGCACGTCTTGGGTCAGGACGCCGAGTTCGTGTGGCACAAGGAGACGGAGCTGAAGGGGGCCGACGCGGTCATCCTGCCTGGCGGCTTCGCCCACGGTGATTACCTGCGCACCGGCGCCATTGCACGCTTCTCGCCCGTCATGCCCGCGGTCATCGACTTCGCGCGTCGCGGCGGCCCTGTGCTCGGCATCTGCAACGGGTTCCAGATCCTGCTCGAAGCCGGACTGCTGCCAGGCGCCATGCTGCGCAACCGCGACCTGAAATATCACTGCGAGCACATCATCGTGCGCGTCGAGCAGACCGATACGCCGTTCACGCTGCAGGCCTCGAGAGGTCAGCGCCTGCGATTGCCGATTGCGCACGGCGAAGGCAACTATTTTGCGGATGCCGATGTCCTGCAGCAGCTCGAAGCCCAGCGCCGCGTGATTTTCCGCTACTGCGACGAGAGCGGCGAAGTCACCGATGCGGCGAACCCGAATGGATCGGTCCACCACATTGCGGGCATCTGCAGCGAAGGACGGAACATCGTCGGCCTGATGCCGCACCCGGAACGCGCGTGCGAAGGGCCGCTGGGGAGCGCCGACGGCCTGGTCATGCTCGAGTCCGTCGTGGCCGCGTTGTCGCGTGAAGGAGCGGTGCGGGGCGCATGACGATCGATCAGGCTGTTGTGGAGCGGCACGGCCTCACACGCGACGAGTACGAGCGGATCGTCCGGTCGCTGAGACGCGAGCCGACGCTCACAGAGCTCGGGATCTTCTCCGTGATGTGGTCGGAGCACTGCAGCTACAAGAGCTCACGGATCCATCTGAAGAAGCTGCCGACCGCGGGCCCGCGCGTGCTGCAAGGCCCCGGCGAAAACGCGGGCGCCGTCGACATCGGCGATGGTCTCGCGGCGGTCTTCAAGATCGAATCGCACAACCACCCGTCGTTCATCGAGCCGTACCAAGGCGCCGCAACCGGCGTCGGCGGCATCATTCGCGACATCTTCACGATGGGGGCGCGTCCCATTGCGTTGCTGAATGCGCTTCGCTTCGGGCCGCTCGACGGGCCGCACGGCGCGCGCACGCGGCGCATCGCCGAAGGCGTCGTCGCGGGCATCGGCGGTTACGGCAACAGCATCGGAATTGCGACGGTCGGCGGAGAGATCGCATTCGAAGAACCGTACGCCGGCAATCCGCTCGTCAACGTGCTGTGTCTCGGAATCGCCGAAGGGCGCTAAAACCGGCCGCGACGGGATTCACGGCGCAACGATGGCGTCGGCGGAGTTCGACGACAAGTCCGCGGAGAAGCGTCCGGCGGTGCAGGTCGGCGATCCGTTCATGGAAAAGCTCCTGCTCGAGGCGTGCCTGGAGCTCATGAAGACCGACGCGTTGATCGGCGTGCAGGACATGGGGGCCGCGGGGCTCACGTGCTCTACGTGCGAGATGGGTGCGCGTGGCGGAGCCGGCATCGAGATCGACGTGCGGCACGTGCCGCAGCGCGAAACGGGGATGACGCCGTACGAAATCATGCTCTCCGAGTCGCAGGAACGCATGCTGCTCGTGGTGAAGAAGGGTCGTGAAGCGGAAGTGGAGCGGATCTTCGAGAAGTGGGACCTGCACGCCGCGCACATCGGAGAGGTGACCACCGACGGGCTGCTGCGGGTCAGGGATCGCGGACAGGTCGTTGCCGAAATCCCGAACACCGCGCTCGTCGACGAAGCGCCGGTCTACGATCGGCCGACGAAGCGGCCGGCGTATCTGGATCACCTGAACACGATCGACGCGGCGTCGCTCGCGACCGTCGGCGCGAAGGACGCGCTGCTGAAGATCCTCCGATCGCCGACCGTCGCCAGCAAACGTTGGGCGTATCGCCAGTACGACACGATGGTCCGCACCAACACCATCGCGCTGGCGGGCGTGAGCGCCGGTGTCGTGCGGGTGAAAGCGACGAACCGCGCACTCGCGATTTCCACCGATGGAAACGGTCGCTACTGTTACCTGAATCCGCGGCGCGGCGCGATGCTCGCGCTGGCTGAAGCGGCGCGCAACGTCGTCTGCGCCGGTGCGGTGCCGATCGGCGGCACGAATTGCCTGAACTTCGGCAATCCCGAGCGTCCCGAGATCATGTGGCAGTTCGTCGAGTGCGTCGAAGGACTGGCCGAGGCGTGCCGCGCGCTCGATATCCCGATCACCGGCGGCAACGTCAGCCTCTACAATGAGACGGACGGCAACGCGATTTATCCGACACCGATCATCGGGGTCGTCGGACTCATCGAAGACGCCGCCCGGGTGATCACGCGGACGTTCAAACGGGAGGGTGATGTGATTGTGCTCCTCGGTGAAGACCGGGGAGAACTCGGCGGCAGCGAATACCTGCGGACCGTTCATGGTCTTGTCCGCGGCGATGCGCCCGCCCTCGATCTCGCACGCGAGCGCGCATTGCAGACCGTTGTTTCTCGATCGGCGGCCGTGGGCCTTTTGCAGTCGGCGCACGACTGCTCGGACGGCGGCATCAGCGTCACGCTGGCGGAGAGCTGCTTCGATACGCGCGGACTTGGCGCCACGATCGATCTGGATGGCGTGAGCGCCGACATTGCGCTCTTCAGCGAGAGCGCGTCGCGGATTGTCGTCTCGGTCAATCCGTCGGACGAAGGCGAACTTCTGAAACGCGCAGCGGGCGCCGGTGTGCCAGCAAGTCGCATCGGTCGTGTCGGCGGCTCGCGACTGCAGATCAGCATCAACGGCGATCGAGCGATCGACATCGCTGTCGGCGAAGCGGAACAAGTCTGGGCGACGGCGCTCGAGAAATACTTCAAACGGGTTGCAGCATGAGCGACGAAACGCCGCAAGGTAGCCGAGCCGCAAGTACGCGAGCGCTCGAAGAGCGCCACGACGAAACGCCGCAAGGTAGCGCTTCAGGAGCCGCAAGTACGCGAGCGCTCGAAGAGCGCGAGCAGCAGGACTATATAATGTTCGATAAATTCCGAGACGAGTGTGGAGTGTTTGGCATCTTCGGACACCCCGAGGCCGCTAACCTGACGTACCTCGGTCTCTACGCACTCCAGCACCGGGGGCAGGAAAGCGCCGGTATCGCAACGGCTGACGGCGAGAAGATGCGGCTGTCGCGCGCGATGGGACATGTTGCGGACGCTTTCGATGAGCAGGCCCTTGAAACACTGCCAGGGCACATCGCGATCGGCCATACGCGGTATTCGACGGCAGGCGAGAGCCGCCTGCAGAATGCGCAACCGATCCTGATCGACTGCGCTCACGGGCAGATTGCGATCGCGCACAATGGCAACCTCGTGAATGCGCGCGAGCTGCGCGACCGCCTGGTGCGCGACGGATCGATCTTCCAGACCAGCAGCGATACGGAGGTGGTGCTCCACCTCTATGCCCGCTCGCGCGAGCACAGCGTCGAAGATGCGCTCGTCGAGTCAATCGGGCAGGTGAGCGGCGCGTTTTCCTTCGTGCTGCTCACGAAGGACCGGCTGATTGCCGCGCGAGACCCGCACGGCTTCCGGCCGCTCGCGCTCGGCCGCCTCGACGACGCCTATATCGTGTGCTCTGAAACATGCGCGCTCGATTTGATTGGCGCGACCTACGTGCGCGATGTGGAGCCGGGCGAGCTCCTGGTCATCAGCGACGGCGGCCTGCGGTCGCTGAAGCCGTTCCCGCCCGCGCAGCTCTCGCACTGCGTGTTCGAGCACGTGTACTTTGCCCGCCCCGACAGCTACGTCTTCGGCAAGAGCGTCAACGAAGTCCGGACCGAGCTGGGACGAATCCTCGCGAGCGAGTCACCGGTGGACGCCGATGTCGTCTCGCCGATTCCGGACTCGGGAGTGTGCGCGGCTACAGGCTTCGCGGAGGCTTCCGGCATCCCGATGCAGATGGGCCTCATCCGGAATCACTACATCGGACGCACGTTCATCCAGCCGCAGCAGGCGATCAGGCATTTCAGCGTGCGGATCAAGCTGAATCCGGTCCGCAGCGTGCTGGAAGGCAAACGCGTCGTCCTCGTGGACGATTCGCTGGTGCGCGGAACAACCAGCCGCAAAATCGTGAAGATGGTCCGCGCGGCAGGCGCAAAGGAAGTGCACGTGCGCATCAGTTGTCCGCCGACGATCTCTCCCTGCTTCTACGGTGTTGACACGCCGAGCCGGTCCGAGCTGATCGCCGCCACGCAACAGCTCGACGAGATTCGCGAGTTCATCGAAGCGGACAGCCTCGCGTACCTCAGCCTCGATGGCCTGCTGCGCGCGGTCAAGCCGGACGGCCGGTCGTACTGCACGTCGTGCTATACCGGCGTGTATCCCGTCGCCTTCCCACGCGACGAGCAGGCGTACCTGCAGCTTGCGTTGAAGGCCGTCGAATAGCCGATGCGCACCGCCTCGCTCCTTGCGCTTTCGCTGATGCTCGCCGGGGCCCCAGCGTGGCAGGGACGCGGGCAGGTCTCTCCCGCACAACTCAAAGCCGCCATCGATAGCCTGGGCAAGTTCGATGCGCAGGCGCGCACCGAGGCGGCGCGGACGGTGCGGCGTGCGGCAGCGGCGCACGCCGTGCCCGCGCTGATGGACGCCGCGTCGAGTCACGCGGACGGCTACGTACGATTCCGGGCGCTCGTGCTGCTGTCGGGCTTCAACGATCCGCGCGCGCGCGACGTGATGAGCGCGGCGTTCGATGATCCGAACGATCGACTGCGCGCCGTCGCGTACGCATACTTCGAGCGCAACATCGAACGCGCGATGGCCGAGCGCCTCCTCAAGGCACTGGAGAAGGAGGACGGGGAATTCGTGCGGCCGGCGCTGACGCGAGCGCTCGCCGCGTACGGCGACGATCCGAAGGTGCGGACCGCGCTCACCGCGCTCGTCATGAGCGGCCAGGATCTCTTTCGCGGGGCGGTGATCGAAGCCTTAGGCGATTACCGCGCCGCCTACGCGGTCGCGCCCATTATCGCCGTAGCGAAGCTGGATGGTCCGCTGCAGGAGGATGCCGTCCTCGCCCTCGGGAAGATCGGCGACCAGAAGGCGCTTCCCGTTCTTGCGTCGCTGCAGGGGACCGCGCCGCGCGTCCGCCAGCCTTCAATCGCAGCGGCCATTTGCCTGCTTGGCACCAACTGCGGGTCGCACCAGAAGTTCGTCATCGAGACGTTGATGTTCGCGATGAAGAACGTGGGATTCCAGGATCTGCTGCGCGCGTCCGCGCGCAGTCTTGGTGTGCTGGCTGCGGGCGGTCGAGAGGATGCGGCCGGCACGTTGATCGATCTCGGCGCGCCTGCGAAGGATCCTGCGCGCGCACCTGTGGCGCTGGCGCTTGGAACCGTCGCCCTTCGGAACACGCCGCTCGTCTTGAAGGTGCTGGCGGCGCGCGCGGATCTTGCCGACAGCGCGCTGCTCCTCCGCGACGCATTCGACATGCTCGAAGAAGACTACGAGGAAGAGCGTTTCTTCGCGACCGTCCGCCGCACCTACTGGCAGGCGCCAGCCGGCGCCGCGGAGCGCCGCGTCCTCGACGCGCTCATCCAGACCCTGGAGTTCTGATCGGTGGACTATAAGCAGTCGGGCGTCGACATTGCGGCAGGCAACGAGGTGGTCCGGCGGATTCGCGGCCTCGCGCGCGGGACAGCCACGCCCGGCGTACTGTCCGATCTCGGATCCTTTGGCGGCTTGTTTCATCTGGGGGCACAGTCGCGGCATGACCCCGTGCTGGTGGCCAGCGCGGATGGCGTCGGCACGAAGCTGCGTGTCGCATTCATGGCCGGCACACACGAAACAATCGGCGTGGATCTCGTGAACCACTGCGTCAACGACATCCTGGTGCAGGGAGC
Organism: Acidobacteriota bacterium; assembly: GCA_003222675.1. Lineage (GTDB taxonomy): Bacteria > Acidobacteriota > Vicinamibacteria > Vicinamibacterales > 2-12-FULL-66-21 > QHWT01. Next base: position 72,865 of record QHWT01000066.1, read on the forward strand.
CGAGCCGCTCTTCTTCCTCGACTATCTCGCGACGGGACGGCTGGATGCCGATGTCGCGGTGCAGATCGTCGAGGGCCTGGCGCGCGCCTGCCGTGAGAACGGCTGCGCGCTGCTCGGCGGGGAAACGGCGGAGATGCCCGGCTTCTACGCGGACGGCGAATACGACGTCGCCGGTTTCATCGTGGGTGTCGTCGAGCGCGACCGATTAGTCGACGGGCGTGATGTGGCGCCGGGGGACGTGTTGATTGGCGTCCCCTCATCGGGCCTTCACACGAACGGATATTCGCTCGCTCGGCGCATCGTGTTCGAGCGGCTGCGGCTCGGCGTGCGCGACCGCGTGCCCGAGCTCGGCACAACGGTCGGCGAGGCGCTGCTGGCGCCGCATCGATCCTATTTGCCGGTGATCCGTCCGCTGTTGCCGAGACGCGTCATAAAGGCGATGGCGCACATCACCGGCGGCGGGATTACCGATAACTTGCCGCGCGCGTTGCCGAAGGGCGCTGAGGCCATTGTTCGCATCGGCGCGTGGGACGTGCCGCCAATCTTCCGCTGGCTCGGCGCCGCGGGCGCGGTGCCGCAGGACGACATGCTCGGCACGTTCAACATGGGCATCGGATTGATTGTCGTTGTCGCGCCGTCCGATGCGGATACGGTGCTGGCCGCGCTGCACGCGCCGCCCGAACCGACCGCGCGTGTCATTGGAGAGATTGTCGCGGGCGGTGAGCCTCGCGTGCGCTACGTGGCCGCCTGAGGTCCGGGTGCACCAGCGCGGGGCTCGTCTGACGGCAGAGGCGGTCGCCGCGAGCGTGCTGGCCGCTCCCGCGGCCGTAATGATCGCGGGATGTGTGCTGGATGTCGTGCGCCTTCCGCTTGCGCCCGGGCTCCTGGCTCTCGCGGGCGCGATCGGCGGCGCGGCGACGTTTCGCGCGGTTCTGCGGTCTTCACCAGGGCTCGAGAGCCCCCATCCTTGGTTGGCTGCAGGGATTTTCCTCTCGATCGCCGCTGCAGTCTGCGGTTACTTCCTCTGGCTCGCGTCACCCTCGCTGCTGCCGGTTGCTGCTGGTCCCGACATCGTGCATCACCTCTCCTTCGTGCACACGATTCAGCGCACCCATCGAGTCCCGCACGACCCTGCGATGGAGACCTATCTTGGCGAGATGGTGTATTACACACCCGGGAGTCACGTGCTCGCCGCGACGATCGCAACATGGCTCCGGGTTGATGCGATGCGCGTCATCTATTCCGTCATGGCTGGTTCGATCGCGTTAAAGAGCGCGCTGATCTTCCTCGTCACGTTACGAATCCTGCCCGAATCGAGGTCCGCGATTTCTGCGATTGCGGCGTCCATGCTGGTCATGGTTCCGGCGGAGTACTTCTTTGGATCGATCCTGAAGTTTGGTTTCTACGCGCAGGTTGTCTCCGAAACCTTCGCCGTCGGCATGCTCCTGGCGGTCGTCCTGTGGGGGCGAACCGTTGCGCGGATCTGGCTGTTCGTTTTCGCCATGTGCGGAAGCGCCGCGTTTCTCGCCTGGCCCCTGTGGGTGCCGCCGGCGATGCTGGCTTTCCTCTTTTATGTCCTGATGCGAGGCCCCGCAATCACCGATCGTCTGCGTGACGTGCTCATCGCGTTCGGACCGATTGTTCTCGTGGGCCTGCTGCATGTCTCGACACATCGAGGAGGTGCGTCGATTTTCGCCAGCGTCGGACTCGCCCCGGTCCCTTCATGGCAGGTGTTTGGCGCGGCATTCATAGCCATGGCATTCGCCGGCACGCTGATGGCCCTTCGCGAGCCTGTCGCGCGCACAGTGGTCGTCTTTGCCGCGGCGATCGCGCTGCAGGCGATCGGACTTGCGGCGCTGAACCGGTTGGCTGGTTCGAGCAGCCTTTACCTGCCGTACAAGATGGTGTACCTGCTCGTCCTCCCAGGTGCGGTGCTTGCGGCCTATTCGCTGGCGCAGTTGACGGCGTTCGTGTCCAGTCGCAGCCGGTTCCTCGGAAGCGTGTCGTGGATCATCCCGATCCTGATCGCGGCGCTATTGATGTGGGGACGCATTCCGCGCGAGCGCCAGCACAGCCCGATCACCGAATCCAGCCATGGCGCGGGAGTCTGGGCGCGCGAGCATCTACCTGTTGCGTGCGTCGACTATTTTTCGCGTCACTGGCTGACCGGCTATTGGCTGCATCTCGACGTCCTCGGTAATCCGCGCGTGTCCCCGCGGATGCGGGTCGAGACGTTCGAATTCCGCGACACGGTTGCGAAATGGATCGAGGGGCGGGGCGAGCCTTACGCCATCGTCGAAGACGTATCGTCGCTGCCGCACGAGGTGCGCCCAGGGATGGCGACGCTCTATCGCAACGGTCCCGTAGCGGTGGTCCAACACGCGGGCCGCTGCGCTGATCAAACCGCTTCGATTCAGGAGTTCGAGAAACATGCCCGACGCTGAATTGAATGGGGTCAGACCCCGGCGGCTGTCACGACCGGGGTCAGTCCCCGGTCGGTGAGTTACACACTGTCAGCGTCGAGCCACAGATCAAATCCCTCGTGCAGGATCCTGGGCCAATCCTGCGGCAGTGGGCATGGTGGTGAGTCGAGTTCGAGGCACCCGTTGGCTGGCGGTTGCTGGGCAGCGCTGGACCAGGGCCAGTCCTCCGCTCTTGCAGTCAGATTAGCCTTGACCGGATTGCATTCAACATATCGCCAGGTCGTAAGCAGGTGCCAGCTGTCTTCGATGGCCACGGCCTGATATCGGCTTTGGTACACCGCCCCTTCTCCTTGTGTCCCACGCTCTTCTCGCCAGCGTTGTGCGTGCGTGCCTGTCAACCAATGCATGAACCTCTGAAGGTCCCCGTCAGCTTCCGGCCATAGCAGAAAATGCCAATGGTTCGACATGAGGCAGTACGCCAGAATTCGCATTGGGCATCTCCATCGCGCCTCTGCAACGAGGCGAACGAACACGATATAGTCCTCTGCGTTACTGAACAGTAACCCTTTGCGCGAGCCGCGGTTGCAGACGTGTTGCACAACTCCACCAGGTGTAAATCTGTGTCGTCTGGCCATGTGATGCTCCGTATGGAGCAGAACAGACTCGCAATCAGCTAGCCGGCCGTGCGACGGAGTGCAGCACTGGTGTGTAACGGAACGACCGGGGTCTGACCCCAGGAAGGGATCCGCATGGGGTCTGACCCCAGTCGACGAATTGCCGTACTCATCTCAGGCCGGGGCTCGAACCTCCAGGCGCTCATCGACGCCATTGCAGAAGGACGGCTCGATGCGACGATCTCGGTCGTGATCTCCAATCGCGCAGACGCGCAGGGACTCGACCGCGCGCGCGGGGCCGGTGTGGACGCGGTGGTGATCGATCACCGCGCCTTTGCGTCACGCGCGCTCTTCGAAGAGGCGGTCGCGCGGGAGCTCCGCGGACGCCGGGTGTCGCTCGTGTGCCTCGCCGGGTTCATGCGCCTGCTCGGCGCGACGTTTCTCGACGCCTTTCCAAACGCGATCGTCAACGTCCATCCCTCGCTGCTGCCCGCCTTTCCCGGCGTGGACGCGCAGCGTCAGGCATGGGAGCACGGTGCGAAGGTCGCCGGCGCCACAGTCCATCTGGTCACCGGCGAGCTCGATGGCGGTCCTATCGTCCTCCAATCGTGCGTGCCGGTGATGGACGACGACACACCCGACCGCCTGGCCGCGCGCATTCTCGTCGAGGAACATCGGATTTATCCGGAGGCCGTCCGCATCCTGCTGGATGGGGACCATGAGGTGCAGGGCCGGCGCTTCGTCAAACGGACGTAACTTAGCTCTCGCGAGGCGGCCTATTGCCGCCCGTTGCTTTAACCTTGCGGCAACGTCCAACGCACCTGTTGCGGTCCTTTGCTGTACCCTTGCGGCAACCTCCAACGCTGTCGTCACGGGGCAGCGGGAGTCCCGAGGGTAAGCACGGCAACTTCCGGCGGACAGTTGATACGCACCGGCACATACACCGTCCCGACGCCGCGGCTCACGAAAATGGACGTGCTGTCGCGGCGCTCGAACCCTGCGATCACCGGGAACTCGCGCGCCGCAATCGCGCCGATGCCCGGCAGCACGATCTGCCCGCCATGCGTGTGTCCGCTCAGCACGGCGGGTATCGCAAGCTGCTGCGCCTCGAGCAGACGTTTCGGCGTATGCGCAAGCAGGATGGTGTGAGGCACCGTGCCTCGCGCCAGCCGTGCGATGTCCTGCACCTTTCTTGTCCAGTACCTGATCCCGATGAAGTCCATCGACTCGCCGCGGACGCTGAGGCGTGTATGCGCATCGCGCAGGACCATGAAGCCCTTCCCGGCCAGCGCGGCGGGCATGTCGCGGTCGTCATCGTGATTGCCGAGGATGGCGATGATCCCGAACGGCGCCGACAGTGCGGCCAATGAATCCGCCGCAGCCTGGACATAATGTCGATCGCCCCATGTCACGTAGTCACCACCGAGGATGATGAGATCGGGGCGCTCGGCCATCAGCATATTGACAGCCGCAGTCACGTGATCGTGCGAAACGGTCTGGCTGCGGTGGATGTCCGTGATCAGGCCAATGCGGAGCCCGCGCAGCGCCTCTGGCAGCCCCGAGATCGGAAATGACGCGCGCGTCAGTTCCAGGTGATGCCGCTCGTACAATGACCCGTGGACGATCGCTCCGGTCGCGACGCCGAGACCGACGCCTGCCATCCCCCTGAAGAACGTTCGTCTCGTGAGCCATCGTGCCCCGCCGGTGTCGGCCGATGCCCTGGGTCTGCGCGTGATGCTCACGGTTTCGTGAACTCGAAGAGGCCGCACGCGTTTCGCGCGTGCGCGAACGCGTCAACGGCGGCGTTCGCTACGAGCCGATCGTCATCGTCGACCGCAGAGAACGCGAGCAGTTGGAGATCGGAGAGCGCGTCGATGATGGTCGCGGGTGAAAACACGCGCTGGCTATTGAAGCAGAGACGCTCGCGTCCTACCGGCGTGCCGAGGTACAAGCGGCCGCCGGGCGCGAGAATGCGCGCCTGCTCGCGTAAGGCGACGTGCCATCCGCGCGCATCAACCGAATCGCCGTATCGTCCCAGGCCGACGTGCTCGATGGCGTGCAGACACGAGAGCGATTCGATCGACCCGCTTTCGAACGAGTCGAGGCGGCACATGTCGCCGCGAACGAACGTCAGGCCATCTACGCTGGATTCGAGCGGGCGGATGTCCACGATGGTGACGGGCATGAACGTGAGTACGTGCGCCACGAAACCGTCGATGCGCGAGCCGATATCGACGTGTTGCCGTGGCCGCCGCGCGAAGATGCGACGGGCGGCCCACAGGTCCTGGTGAAAATAGTGGCCGCGCGCGATCCCCGCCTCGGCGGCGAAATCCGTCAGGACCGGCTCGAGGTCGCTGATCGTCAGCGGAAAACGGCGGTCCCCGGCGCGGCGGTACTCGGACGCGTGCCGCATGAAGCGAGGCAGCCGCCTGAGTGTCGCCGCGCGGTGGAGGTCGAAGCCCGCAAACGCGGCTGCATTCAAGAACGGGCGCAGGAGTCGGCGCATGTGATCGTGGTGTCCGCGATCATAGCGCAGTCGACGCTGCGGGTTTCTTCTGTATAGTACCGGACGATGGATTTGTACGAAGAGCTCGAATGGCGCGAGATGATCTACGACGGTACGGAAGGGCTGCGCGACGCCCTCGCATCGAGCTCTCTCACGGGCTACATCGGCTTCGATCCAACAGCGTCGAGCCTTCACGTCGGCTCGTTGCTGACGGTCCTCGGTCTGGCGCGCCTGCAGCGCGCGGGGCACGCACCCATCGCGGTCGTCGGTGGCGGCACCGGGATGATCGGTGATCCCAGCGGCAAGTCGCAGGAGCGCGTGCTGCTGTCGAGCGAGCAGATCGAGATCAACGTCGCCGGCATCCGAGAGCAGCTCGCGCGCTTGCTCGATTTCGACGCGGCCCGCAACCCCGCACGGATCGTCAACAACGCCGACTGGCTGGGCGGCATCGACGTGCTGTCGTTTTTGAGGGACGTCGGAAAGCATTTCACCGTCAGCTCCATGCTGCAGAAGGAGTCGGTGAATCGCCGGCTCGAGACCGAAGAGGGCATCTCGTACACCGAGTTCAGCTATCTCGTCCTGCAGGCCTACGACTTCCTGCAGCTGTTCGATCGCACCGGCTGCACGCTGCAGATGGGCGGCAGCGATCAATGGGGCAACATCACGGCAGGCATCGATTTGATCCGGAAGCTGCGGGCCCGCAAGGCGCATGGCCTCGTGTGGCCGCTGATGCAGACTGCGTCAGGAGTGAAGTTTGGAAAGACAGAGGCGGGCGCCGTCTGGCTCGATCCAGAGCGGACCAAGCCGTTCCGCTTCTACCAGTTCTGGCTGAACACCGACGACCGTGACGTCGTGCGATACCTCAAGTGCTTCACGTTCCTGCCGCGCGACACGATTGACGGACTCGCGCGCGCAACGGCCGAGAAGCCAGAGGCTCGTGAAGCACAGCGAACGCTCGCGCGCGAAGTGACGGCGCTCGTGCACGGGCAGGAGCAGGTGCACCGGGCGGAGCGGGCGGCGGAAGTGCTCTTCAGCGATCGCGTCGGTGAGGCGAGCATCGAGGACGTGCTGACTGTATTCGAAGACGCGCCGTCGACTGAGCTGGCATTGCCCGAGGAAGGCATATCGATTACGGAACTGCTGACCACAGTGGGCCTGACGGCATCGAAGAGCGAAGCGACGCGCCTCGTCAAGACCAACGGTATTTCCGTGAACAACGTTCGCGCGACGGATGAGCGGAAGCGGCTCACTCGCGCGGATGCGATTCGAGGGCAGCTGTTCATCCTTCGCAAAGGGCGCAAGGATCATCATATCGTCAAGCTGCGGCCCGGCGCGCCGGCGTAGGCAGCCGTCATTCGGAGCGCGGACCACCATCGGGTCGACGTGCCCCGCGCGGCGTGCGGGAACCGGCGCGGTGCGAGCGATCGAGCCGACGATATCGCTCATCCGGCGGATGTCGCACACCGGGACATCACGATCAACGGACCAGATGGCGGTACGTACTGCGGCTGTCCGCTATCTGGTGAGGCGGCACTTCAGCAGCGTCATCTTCTTGCCTTCGTCGATGCGTCGAGGGTTGTACGAAATCGGCACTTCGACGATGCGCCGGTTCCCGAGCAGCAGTTTGGCGGTGAGCTCCGGCTCGATGTCGAATCCGACCGTGCGAAGCTGGATGCCATCGAGCGCGGGGCGGAGCATCACCTTGTAGGCGGTTTCCATGTCCGTCAGCCGTGCGCCGAACAAGATGTTCGTCAAGAGCGTCAGTAACCGGTTCGCCGCGCGTGTTTTCCTTGGGACGCGACCAGTTCGCTTGAGGAACCGCGAGCCATAAACGACATCCGCGCGTCCCTCGAGCAGAGGCTGGAGCAGCAGGCCGTACTCATTCGGATCGAGCTCGAGGTCGGCGTCCTGCACCAGGATGATGTCGCCGCTCGCGAACGCGAGGCCGAGGCGAACGGCCGCGCCCTTGCCGAGATTGATCGGGCTATGGTAAACGTGCACGGGCAGTCCGGTCGGCCAGCGGCGCGCGTCGATGATGCCGCGCGTGCCGTCGGTCGATCCGTCGTTCGCGATGATGATTTCCTTTTCAACCGCGCCGAGATCGACAGCCGCGACACGATCGATGACGGCATCGATCGTCTGCTCTTCGTTGTAAACGGGAATGATCACCGATAGGCGCATCAGCGGCGGTCGAACTATACACGGGCGCGGGAACGCGGCCGCGCCCGCAACGTCATCGTTAATGGTTCTGCTTGCCGGCGCGCGTTTAGTGCCCCGCCAACGAACGGAAGAGGCCGGCGCGGTTGACAGATGCGGACGCGCTGCGTATATTGAGTGGGTTCGAAGCGTGACCCGGTGCCGTGCACCGGAAGTGCTCCGAGAAATGTCCGGAGCATTTTTTGTCGGCCGGCCCTGAGCATCGTCGAAGGGCCCGAACGTCTTCAGCCCGAGCATCCTTTCGGCTCTTCCGTTCACCGGCGCTCTCTTCCAAGAAGCTCGGCGCGACAAGCTTGACGAGGTTGACAAGGCTGGGACCGTCTAGTAATATTGGAAGGTTCCCCTGACGACAAACGGTCGACGAGGGAACGTCTCTCGCCCCAGACGCGGAACGCGTCGCGGCGGCCCGGTTCTTTGAAAACTAGATAGAACGTGCAAGCACAGCCCGTCGAGTATCAGCGGGTGGCGCAGCGCACGTCGCGTCCTGATTCCAGTTCGGTTCAGGGCGCGAGCTGCGAACCACTCATAAACTTGACGAACTGAACAACGTAGAGAGAGCCATTAATCAACAGGCTTCTCGCGTTAAACGTTTGTTCCCGCCTTGTTGCGCCTCACGGCGCTGCGGCGCGGAACATACGCTCTTAACATGAGAGTTTGATCCTGGCTCAGAATCAACGCTGGCGGCGTGCCTAACACATGCAAGTCGAACGCGAAAGGGGCTTCGGCCCTGAGTAGAGTGGCAAACGGGTGAGTAACACGTGGGTGACCTGCCTCAGAGTGGGGGATAACGTCCCGAAAGGGGCGCTAATACCGCATGACATCCTGCGCTTGGAAGCGCGGTGATTAAAGCCGGGGATCGCAAGACCTGGCGCTTGGAGAGGGGCCCGCGGCCGATTAGCTAGTTGGTGAGGTAACGGCTCACCAAGGCAACGATCGGTATCCGGCCTGAGAGGGCGGACGGACACACTGGGACTGAGACACGGCCCAGACTCCTACGGGAGGCAGCAGTGGGGAATTGTTCGCAATGGGCGCAAGCCTGACGACGCAACGCCGCGTGGAGGATGAAGATCTTCGGGTCGTAAACTCCTTTCGATCGGGAAGAACGGCTTCCGGGTAAATATCCCGGGAGTGTGACGGTACCGAGAGAAGAAGCCCCGGCTAACTCCGTGCCAGCAGCCGCGGTAATACGGGGGGGGCAAGCGTTGTTCGGAATTACTGGGCGTAAAGGGCTCGTAGGCGGCCAACTAAGTCGGACGTGAAATCCCCAGGCTTAACCTGGGAACTGCGTCCGATACTGGATGGCTTGAATCCGGGAGAGGGATGCAGAATTCCAGGTGTAGCGGTGAAATGCGTAGATATCTGGAGGAATACCGGTGGCGAAGGCGGCATCCTGGACCGGCATTGACGCTGAGGAGCGAAAGCTAGGGGAGC
>QHWT01000067.1 GCA_003222675.1 Acidobacteriota bacterium
TCGATGAGCGCCAGAAACGAATTCACCGTCTTGCCGCGCTCACGACGGGGCGCTCGCCGACTCCGTCGGCTCGCGCCTGACAGAAGACCAAGAACATGTGCAGAAACCACGATCAACTGTTACCCATGTCCCTGGACTAATTTGTTACCTATGTCCCCGGACGTTCCAGCATAAGCCCTAAGCCTTGAGCCTTAAGCCGTGTACATGTTTTGCCAGCTGCTGGACGTGATCGAGCGGCGTCGTGGGCAATACTCCGTGCCCGAGATTGAAGATGTGGCCCGGACGTCCGCCTGCGCGGCGCAGCACTTCGTCAGCAGCGGAGAAGACACGCTCGATCGGGCCAAGCAGCACCGTGGGATCGAGGTTGCCCTGAATGCCGTGGTCGTGACCGACCTGCGCCCACGCTTCATCGAGCGGCTGGCGCCAGTCAACGCCAATCACGTCGCCTCCCGCCGTCGCGAGGTCGCGGAGGATCGCGGTGGTGCCGACGCCGAAGTGGATGAGCGGCACGCCCTTGCCTGCAAGCGCGTCGAAGATGCGCTTGGTATGGGGCAGCGCGAACTCCTGGTAGTCGACGCGCGAGAGCTGTCCTGCCCATGAATCGAAGATCTGCACCGCCTGCACGCCGGCATCGATCTGCGCCGCCAGATACTCCGCCATGATCGCGGCAAACCGGCCACAGAGGTCGTGCCACGCGTCCGGCTGGGCATACATGAACGTCTTCGTCTTCGCGTAGGTCGTCGACGGCCCGCCCTCGATTGCGTACGACGCCATCGTGAACGGCGCCCCGCCAAAGCCGATGAGCGGCACGCGATTGGCGAGCTCGCGTCGCAGCAACTTGATCGTGTCCAGCACGTGCCCGAGCGCTTCCCGCGGGTCGAAGGCACGCAGGCGGCGCACATCCGCGGCGTGACGGATCGGATTGGCGATCGACGGCCCTTCGCCTTTGACGAAATCGAAGTCGAGCCCCATGGGCGTGAACGGAAGCAGCAGATCGGAGAAGAGGATCGCCGCATCCACTTCGATCAGATCCACGGGCTGGAGTGTCACGGCGCTGGCGAGTTCGGGCTCGGCGCAGATCTGCAGCAGTGAGTACCGGTGGCGCAGCGCCCGATAGTCTTCCATGTAGCGGCCGGCCTGCCGCATGAACCAGACGGGAGTGACATCGACCGGCTCGCGGCGGCAGGCTCGGAGAAAACGATCGTTCACGCAGCGACCATGGTCTTGGCGAGCGCGATCAGGTCTTCGAGCCACAGCGGCTTGAAGCGCAGCGACGCGCCCAGCGCCTTCAGCTCGTTCTGAATGGGATCAGGCAGGAAGTAATCACCGGTTACGATCGCCACGGGAACGTCTACCAGGTGTGGCTTCGTACGAATGGTACGCAAAAATTGCAATCCATTCGTGATCGGCATCCGCATGTCGAGGATAATCGCGTGTGGCCGGACAGTGTCGGCGAGTTCGAGCCCGGCCTCGGCATTGAGCGCCGTGGCCACGCTGAAGCCTTCGAGCTTCAGCATCCTGGCAAACGTATCCGCTACGGATCGGTCATCATCTACTATCAGAATCGTACGAGTCGCAGACTCGGTAAAGTGGCTCTCGGCCGCAATCACCGCATCATAATGAAGTGAAACGAGATCTCCGTCAAGCTGTCGGGCTTGCGTTCTCTACCACCTCTATACATGAGGCGGCGATATCAGTTAGCATTAAGGGTTATTCGGAGGTCTCGTGAGTCCGATTTTGGTACGTCCCGTCCGCGAGCAGCTCGAGCACGACAGAGTCATCCGGCTGCTGCTGACCCGCCTCAAGCGCAAACACGAGATCGCCATCAACATCGGCGACGAACAGGCGGCAGGCGTCAAGGTCGGAATAGGGCAGATGTTCCCCGATCTCGTCCTTACATCGACGGATCGCGGCAAGCGCCTCGAAGGGATCGTCGAAGTTGAGACCGGCGAGTCCGTGAATCATCTCGAAGCGATGGCGCAGTGGGCGCACTTCGGCCGGATGCGCGTCCCCTTCCACTTGTACGTGCCAGCTGCCGCAGTCGATATCGCCAAGCGACTCTGCGCCGAGAACCAGGTCAACGTCGCGGAGATCTGGAGCTATCACACGATTGGCGATCAAACGCGGTTTACTCTGGTCCAGCGCGACACCACGCAGAGCGCACCGCGAGAGACGACTCGCCACGACGATCACAATGGCCAGCACAAGGCTCCGAGTGGAGACGTCAGGCGCAAGGGCACCACGCCGAGGACCGCGCCTCCATCGAGGACTACCGCATCGAGTTCCGCGAGAAGCGCCGGCCGCAAGGCTGCGCCGGCCGCACGCGGCGCCAAACCGCGCGCGAGCCGCGCAAAACCCGCGGCCAGGAAAACGGCTCGAACGCAAAAGAGGAAGTAGGCTCTGCCGCACCTGCGTTTCAATCGCGATCGTCGCGGATACGAAACCACCACGCTCGTCGACAACGCGCGCCGACGCGGCAAGGGACAGTCGCGAATCCTGTATTGGTTTCGCACCCCGCCGGGAGTGCGTGTCGGGCGTTCCGCGATCGACGAAGATGCGATCCGCCTGCTCGAGCAGCACAACCCCGACGTTCAGTTCGACTGGACGCACATCCTCAAAGCCACGCCGCAGCCGGCGCCGATCGAGACGGTCAGGGAACGAGGATTCGAGCAGGCCCAGGGACGTGCGCAGACGAGAAAGGAGCGCCGCGCATTTCCACGTGCTGCGGGACCGACGGCGCCGATCACGCGGGCAGTGCCGGACCCTGTTCGAGAAGAACCGCTGCTGCGGCAGCCTGAGCCCGAACCATTTGATCAACCGGACCCCGCCTCAGCTGCTCTTGTCGTGATGGACGAGCCTGGCATCGGCGAGGACGTCTTCGGCGCAGCGGACGAAGAGCGGATCGTGGAGCACGGTCCCGAGGACCGCACGCCTGCCGCCTTTCAGCGCCTTGGGTCGGAAGGCCTCGCGCGCCTGCGCGCCCGGTATGCCGAGGTGATGGCCCGCATTGCCGAGCGTCCGATGGAGGATGCCGCCAGAGAAGAGCTGAAACTGCGGGCCGAGCGCCTAAACCCAGACGGCTGGGTGACAGCAGACGAAGTACAGCAGGCGCTCGAGCAGTATGAAAGCGTGTTCGAAGGCGTGCGCTCGCTCGTTGGCACGCGCCGTCGTCGCAGGCGCCGTCGAGGCCAGGCGGGCCGGCCGGAAGGAAGCGACTCGAAGCCGGAAGCCTGAAGCCGAAGCCTGGAGCCTTATAATGACCATCATGACGGCACATTTGAGCCGGCGAATGCTCTCGATCGCGCTGGCTGTGTTCGCGGCGGGCGTTGCGACGTCTACCGTGAGCGGAGTCGAACGGCCTGGCCTGAGCACAGTCGAAGCGCGAGCAGCACAGAAGCCCGCAGCACCAGCTGCAGCGCAGAACGCAACACCGCAACCTGCGGCACAAAAGCCCGCGACGCCGACGCAGCAGCCCGCGGCGCAGCAGCCGCGCGAGATCATCCGGCGCAGCGTCGACTTGATCACGACCGACGTGATCGTACGCAACAGCGACGGACAGTTTGTCGCGGATCTCTCGAAGGGTGACTTCGACGTCTACGAAGACGGCGTCAAGCAGGACCTCGTCACGTTCGTGCTGACGCACGGCGGCCGCATTCTCAACGACGTCGCCGCGCCGCCGCCGCCCGTGCAGGAAGGCATCCTCCTGCCGCCGCCGCGCCCGACCAACGATGCGTCGGGACGTATCTTCCTGATCTTCGTCGACGATCTGCACCTCGACTTCCGCAACACGGGGCGCATTCGCGATCTGTTCAAGAAGATCGGGAAGGAGCTCATTCACGACGGCGACATGTTCGGGATCGTCTCGTCGGGTCCCTCGTCGATCGCGATCGACATGACCTACGACCACAAGCGGATTGACGAAGCGGCGAACAAGATCGCCGGCAACGGGTTGAAGCCGTCCGACATCATCGATGTGCCGGAAGGGCAGCAGGGACCGCCTGAGGTCCGCTACCGTGCCCACGTCGCATTCTCGACGGTGTACGACACCCTCAAGAATCTCGAGCAGGTGCACAACCGCCGCAAGGCGTTCATCTACGTGAGCAACGGGTACGACTACAACCCGTTCGCGACGTCGCGCGAGAGGGCAAGCGCCGAGCGCATGGGCATGAACTGCGACAGCTCGGTTCCCGGACAGGCGAACTGCAGCGCCCCGAACGGCGGCGGCGACAGCGGGAACTCGTCATCCTCCGACGTCAACCCGTTCGATCGCACGAGCAATGAATTCGCTGCAGCGGATCTCGCGGCGGAGCTCGCCGAGGTGACGCGCGAAGCGAACCGCGCGAACGCAACCATCTACACGATCGATCCACGCGGTCTGGTCGGTGGACCGGATCTGGACGAGAAGGTCGACATGACGGAGTGGCAGAACTACATCCGTGAGTCGCAGAACAGCCTGCGGACCCTCGCAGAGCTCACGGGCGGCATCGCCGTCATCAACCAGAACGATTTCGACAAGGCGCTGAAGCGAATCGACGCGGAGACGAGCGACTACTACGTGTTGGGTTACTACTCCACGAATCCGGATCCGCTGAAGAAAAAGCGCAACATAGAGATCCGGGTGAATCGAAAAGGGAACTACGATCTGAAATACAGAACGTCGTATACGCTCAAGCCTCCACCGCGCACGAACACGCGCTAAGCGATTATTGGCGCTCGGGGCCGCGGCTTTGCCGCGGTTCCCTCCGGCCCCTCGCTTAAGCTCGCTGCACTCGCTCGCGCTTGGCCTGCTCGCTCCGTTCCGCTCGTTTTTGGCGCTCGGGCCGCGTCCGGCTCCTCGCTTAAGCTCGCTGCACTCGCTCGCGCTTGGCCTGCTCGCTCTGTTCCGCTCGTTTTTGGCGCTCGGGGCCGCGTCCGGCCCCTCGCTTAAGCTCGCTGCACTCGCTCGCGCTTCGCCTGCTCGCTCCGTTCCGCTCGTTTTTGGCGCTCGGGGCCGCGTCCGGCCCCTCGCTTAAGCTCGCTGCACTCGCTCGCGCTTCACCTGCTCGCTCCGTTCCGCTCGCGGTTTTTGCAGCGTGGTTACAACCATCCTTGTTATACTTTTTCGGCACTATTCCACTCGTTCGATTCAAGCACAAGCAGTCGGGAGAAACACGAAATGAGATTGCGTACCAAGGCGGTTTGGAGCCTGCCGATGGTGCTCTGTCTGCTTCTGCTCGCCGCGGTTTCAGCCGCGGCGCAGACGGTGACGACGGGCAACATTGCGGGCGCGGTGACTGACGCGCAGGGAGGCGTTCTTCCTGGCGCGACCGTAACGGCTCTGCACACACCGACCGGCACCAGCTACGAGGCGGTGACCGGCACGGACGGACGTTTCAGCATCCTGAACGTGCGCGTCGGCCCCTATACGGTCAGCGTGAACATGAATGGCTTCAAAGATCAGAAGCAGGAGAACGTCGAAGTGCAGCTCGGTCAGGAGCGCACGGTCGACTTCAAGCTGCAGCTGGCTTCCGTCACGGAAACCGTCGAAGTCGTCGCGCAGTCATCGCCGATCGATCTCTCGCGTGCGGGCACGGCCGACAACATTCCGAATACGGTCAAGGAAAGCCTCCCGACGATCAGCCGCAGCATGGCGGATATCGTCCGCATCAGCCCGCTCTTCAATTCACAGGGCGGCGGTTCGGGCGCGGACCAGTCCGTGGTCTCCGTGGCGGGCAACAGCTATCGATACAACGCGCTGCAGATCGACGGCGCGGCGAACAACGATCTGTTCGGCCTCGCGAGCTCCGCGGGCGCGCCGGGCGGCACCGCCGAAACGCAGCCGATCAGCCTCGATGCGATCCAGGAAATCCAGCTCGTGGTCTCGCCGTATGACGTCCGCCAGGGAGGATTCTCCGGCGGGGGCATCAACGCGATCACGAAGAGCGGCACGAACGCGATTCACGGCACCGCGTTTCTGTTCGGCAGGAACGAGAACTGGGTCGGCAAGGGCGTCACCAACACCAAGATCTCCACGTTCAAGGACAAGCAGTGGGGCGGCAGCGTCGGCGGTCCGATCATGAAGAACAAGGCGTTCTACTTCGGCACCGCGGACTACGCGCGCAAGACGCGTCCGACGGGCGTGTCGGTGAACGCCGGCGGCCAGATCTTCCAGGGCGCCGCGTTATTCGACCGGTACATCGGCATCCTGCAGAACAAGTACAATTACTCGACCGGCAACAACCCCGCCGGTGAATTCCCGAGGGAAACCGATAGCGACAAGTACTTCATCCGCGGCGACTTCAACGTCGCGCGCGGCCACCAGCTCACGGTCCGCCACAACTACGTCGACGCGCTGAACGACATCAGCCCGATCACGACGACCGCGTACCGGACGCCCGATGCCTTCTACCGTTACGTGAGCAACACGAACTCGTCGGTCGCCCAGCTGAACTCGCAGTTCGGCAAGGGCGTCAACGAGCTGCGCTTCACGTACACGCGCGTCCGCGATCACCGCCAGAGCCCGATCGGCAATCCACCATTTCCGCAGATCACCACGACGATCGCGCCCGGCGTGACCATCGTGTCCGGAACGGAGCAGTTCTCGGCGCGGAACGCGATCGACCAGAACATCGTCGAGCTCAACGACGCGTTCACAATGTTGAAGGGGGGCCACACCTTCACGGTGGGCACCCACAATGAATTCCTCGACCTCTCGAACCTCTTCATCCGCGATAACTTCGGCACTTACGCGTTCACGAGCCTCGATAACCTGGAGGCCGGCTTCGCGCAGCGCTACGACCGCAGCTTCTCTGCGACGAGCGATCCGCTGCAGCCCGCGGCGTTCATGGTGCGCCAATGGGGCTTCTACGCCGGCGACGCATGGCGTACCCGCTCGAACCTCACGATCACGTATGGTCTCCGGATGGACATTCCGACGTTCCCGGACAAGCCGAACGCGAACCCGGCGGCGGTGACGAATTTCGGCTTCGCGACCGACGTCGTCCCCAGCCATGTCGAGTGGTCGCCGCGCGCAGGCTTCAACTGCGATCTGAGTGGCAACGGGCGCCAGCAGATTCGCGGCGGTCTCGGCCTCTTCAGCGGCCGGCCTGCCTACGTCTGGATCTCCAACCAGTTCGGCAATACCGGGATTGACTTCACGCGCATCGGCGCGAGCCAGAACACCGCCAATCGCATCCCGTTTGTCGCCGATCCGCTCAATCAGCCGACGACAGTCACCGGCGCGACGGCCGGTACGTTCACGAACGAGATCGACGTGATCGATCCGCACTTCAAGTACCCGTCAGTGCTGCGCGGCAACGTCGGTTACGATCACACGCTCGCATGGGGCATCATCGGCACTGCGGACGTCGTCTGGTCGAAGACGATCAAGGACATCAAGTACCAGAACCTGAACTTCGTGCCGGTAGCGGGTGCGACGGGCGTCGGCGGCCGGCCGTTCTTCGCGCGCAAGGTGACGACGCTCAGCGACGTCGTCCTGCTCGAGAACACGGACCAGGGCTACTCGTGGAATATCGCGTACGAGGCGCGGCGTCCGTTTTCGAATGGATTCTTCGTGCAGGGCTCGTACTCTTACGGCGTGTCGAAGTCGATCATGGATGGCACGTCGGACCAGGCGGCCTCGAACTGGGGCAACGTGTACGTGCCGGGCGATCCGAACAACGCGCCGCTCACGCGGTCGAACTTCGATCCGGGGCACCGCATCACGTTCACGACGTCGTACGATCTGCCCTGGGCGAAGGTGATTAAGCCGTCCGTCGCGATCTTCTACTCGGGGCAGTCGGGCCGGCCGTACACGTTGACGTACAACCAGGACGTCAACGGCGACAACCGCTTCACCAACGATCTGGTATATATCCCGACGTCGAGCGACCCGATCACCTACACGGGTGGCACGTACCAGGACTTCATCAACTGGATCAACGGCGACAGCTGCCTGACGCAGTACATCGGGCAGATTATTCCGCGCAACGCGTGCCGCGCCCCGTGGACGAACACGCTCGACGGCCGCTTCGGGGTCCAGCTTCCGTTCAAGCGCGTGAAGACAGAGATCACGCTCGACGCGCTGAACCTCGTTAACCTCATCGATCACACGCGCGGGCTGGTCAAGTTCGCCTCGTTCGGCCAGATTCAGCAACCCACGCCGATCCCGACGACGGTGACGCTGGCGAACCCGCTGACCGGCTACAACATCACGACGCTGATCTCGCCCACGTTCCAGCGGTTCCTGCGTGACGACCTCCGCTCGCGCTGGCAGCTGCAGCTGGGCGGCCGCATTAGATTCTGACGCCGCCAATCGTGAATCCCTGAAAAAGCCAGCCTCGCAGGAGGCCGGCTTTTTCGATCCTCGAGGATGTGGGATGCGCGATTACCGATTGACGATGAGGGATTCAGGATCGGGGATCAGGGATTAACGATTCCGAAGCACGGCACGTGTCCGATCAATCGCTTCGGCGAGGTAGTGCTTGTCGATCTCGATGCCGATGAAATCGATCCCGAGCTCGGCTGCGGCGACGGCGCTGCTCCCCAGACCGAGGAACGGGTCCATCGCCGCCCGAACGCGATCCAGACCGTGAAGCTTCAGGCAGTACTCGGGCACACGCGGGGGAAACGTAGCCGGGTGCGGGCGATCCTTGTCGCGGCTCTGGATCGTGTCATAGGGAATGAACCAGGTATTTCCTCGGCAGCGCCGGTTCTCGGCGGCCGCCCGCCATCGGCTGATGTTCGATTCGTCCTGGTAGCGGACGCCAATCCCCTTGCGGTCGAGCGGAGTGCGTCCGCCAGGACTGAAATGAAAGATGAACTCGTGGCAGTCGTTGACGAAGCGATCGCTGTTGATCGGCTTGTAGTGCCCGACATTCATGTCGCGATCGAGCCTCGCCGCTGCGCCGGCGGCGTCGCGATCGATCGCGATCGACTTGATCCAGTGGATCGTGTTCTGGAGCTGCAGGTGATGGCGGGCGGTCTGGGCGACCTCGAACGCGGTCCACGGGTCGGTCGGCTTCGCGCCCACATTGAGGAACAGCGATCCGGCGGGATCCAGGGCGCGCGCCGCCGCCTTGATCCATGCGTCCGTCCAGTCCAGATACCGATTTCGCGGAAGCGTGTCGTCGTAGCTGCGATAGCGGATGCCGAGGTTATAGGGAGGTGACGTGACGATCACAGAAATCGTCCCGGCGTCCAATGCGCGAAGCACTTCAAGACAGTCGCTGTTGTAAAAGCGCAACGTGCCGCGGCCGGTTTCAATTTGGGTATGGGGTTTTGGAAGCTGCGCCGGCTTCCACGGGAGGGGCATTAAAGAAAGTTACCAGTTTCCAGTCACCAGTTTCCAGTTGTCGGCTGCCAGTTCCAGCGGGGAGCGCTGGAATCTGGAAGCTCGCCACAGAACAACACTGGAGAACACAGGCAGGTCAATATTCTTCTGTGTTTTTCTGTGGCCCTAACTGGCTTTCCGCATCGATGCGTGAGCGCCAAAGCGCGCCGGTGCGAGCGTCTGATTGCGCCGATGTCCTGAGTCGACGCAGCCGTGACCTTTCTCTTCGACGTAGATGACTTCGCGATGCGACGCGAGTTCGCGGTAGCGGCCCGTCAAGCAACCGCACGCGAGCGTCGTGAACCCGAGCAGGCGAACGAGACTCATCATGGTGATCCCCCCGACGTTCCGACGCGGAGCAACTTTTGTACCGCTGAGGTAGCGAAGCTAGTCATCTGGGACGCTGAAGAATTCGACGATCTGCGTATCAATCGCGTTCAGACTCTTGGTCTGTGTTGAATCTTTGAACACGGAGAGTTGGATCGGTAAGCGAGGCGCGATGCGCGAGGTGCGAAACCGAGTCCGGGGTTCGAGGTCCGGGGGTTCGAGGTCCGAGGTGCGAGCGCGTGGATCCAAGCGCCGCCTGGCGCGCCGAAGCCCGCAGCGGCGAAGGCGGGTCAACCGTTCTTTATCGCCGTGAATCGCTCGAGATCGAGCGATCGCTGCCGGGCGGCGCGCTGGCGCGCGGTGCCGATGTGGAGCGCCAGCACCAAGTGGAGCAGGCCAGCGACTACCAATTCCGGCAACGTCCCTCCGAGCGCCACGGGCAGGTAGTTGAGGGCGGTAGCAATCAGGAAGATCCCGCTGAAGAGCGCGTCAGGTCCGCGGCTGGGAAAGCGCTGGCCGAAGGTCATCGCCACGTGCTCCCATCCTCCCTCCGGTTCGTGGAAAACCTGGAGGTACCGCCCGATCCGCTCTACGTTCACGTGGAGTGCGTAGATCGCTTCGAATCCCGCTGCGAGCACCAAAAGTGGAACCAGCGCCGCGATTGGCAGCGCCACGGCGGCGATGGTCGCGATGGCAGCCGCCGCCCAGAGCGCCAGCGACACCGGGAGCAGGATCATTCGCACTGTGCCGCGTTCCCGGATGGTCGCGCGGAGGGCCTCGAATTCAGCTTCGTGACGGGTCGTTTCCATGCGGGGGGCGGGCCTGTCGTCCAGAGCGAATGGCGCCGAAAATATCACAATCAGGCCCGGGCGCCGTCGGGCCGCGGCGCGCGGGCGCGGGACGCGAAAGGCTTGCACATCGCCCCGAACCACTTCGTCGGCTCCGCATCCCGCATCCCGTGTCCCCCGCGTTCCGTGATATATACTGCCGCGCTGGCATTCATCTTGAATCTCGGCGGAATCGCGGCGACCCGGTTCAGGTGTGGTGGGACCCTCCGAAGGCTGAGTTCCTTAAGTGGTTGCAAGCGATGGAACTTGTTGCTACACTGCGAAACGTCCCACACAATACCAAACCGGTTGCTCCCAGCCGACCGTTTGGCCGATTATTCGGAGGATTCGTGCGTTTAATGCGACCTCTGCTGGTCGTCCGTTTTCTTACGGCCCTGCTGGGCGTTGCGGTCTGTCTGCCTGCTGCCAGTGCGGATGCCGCGACGCGGAAGTCGAGTGCTGCCCACCGTACTTCGACGGCGAAGAAGAAGCCGGCGTACTCAGCCGCAGCTTCCAACTCCCGCAAATCCCGGCTCGCACATGCGCGCGCCGCCGTACGCGCCCGCGAACAGGCGCGCCTTCGCAGCCTTCAGGCGCTGCAGGAGGCGATGACGCCGCGGTACAAGACCGACGCGACCGGCGCGCAGGTGCCGGACGTTCGCGCGGCCGCCGCCATCATCTTCAATCCGGTCACCGGCCAGGTTCTCTATGAAGAGAACTCGCAGGACAAGCGATCGATCGCCAGCATCACCAAAGTGATGACCGCGCTCGTGTTCATGGAGGACAATCCCGACCTGAACACCGAGCTCACGATCGAGCGCAGCGACACTTACGCGGCGTCGACGACGTACCTGAAGGCGAACGACAAGATCACTGCGGGTGAGCTCCTGCACCTGCTGCTCATCGCGTCCGACAACGGCGCCGCGCGCGCGCTCGCGCGCACTTCGCACGGCGGCAGCGCGCAGTTCGTCGAGCGGATGAACGAGAAGGCGATCGAGTTGGGTCTGCAGAACACCAGCTTCGCGGATCCGTCGGGCCTCAATCCCGACAACGTCTCGTCGGCCTTCGACCTGTCGCACCTGATCACGTTCGCCGCGAGCGACGACCGCATCGCCTCGATCATGCGGACGCCGACCTACACCGTCCTCACGAACCGTCGCGCGATCCAGATCCACAGCACGAATCATCTCGTGATGAGCGGCGATGTCGACGTGATGGGTGGGAAGACCGGCTTCATCAGCAAGGCGGGCTACTGCGTCGCCACGCTGCTGCGCCTGCCGCAGGGTAACCCCGTCGCTGTCGTCGTGCTCGGCGCGCGGTCGAACAACGGACGCTTCTGGGAGACCCGTCACCTGTTCAACTGGCTGACGGAGAAGGCTGGCAATCTGCTGGGCAAGGAAGAATTGGTGAAATAGGCTTCGGCCTTCGGGCCTCAGGCTTCAGGCATAGTGAAAAGGGCGACCTCGCGGCCGCCCTTTTCGTTTCTCTAGCCCTGACCGTGCGGCCCGGCCCTGGAAGCCTGACGCCTGGAGCCTGCGTTATCGGTATCCTCGTTGAACCGCTGCGGCGTCGAGCGTCAGGGTGGCGATTGCGTCGACCGCGGGCATGACCGGCCGCGGCGCATGACGGCCGTCGAACGCCTTCAGGTAGCGCTCGCACACATCGCACGCATACAACCGATACAAGCCGTCGCGTGTCGCGAAGGACGTGATCTTCGATCGGTCCGCGTTGCGGCAGAACGGACAGGCGAGCTGGTGGAACCGCCAGCGCGAGACGCATCGCGCGCAGATCAGCATCCGCTCGGCCGCCGGCGTAATGACGGAGAAGTCGGGTTCGCCGCCGCAGAGCGGGCACGTCCCTTCCGACCATCCCTGGAACACGGTCCGCGCCATGACCGCATCGGCGCAGCGCGAGAGAAACGGGCGCATCGCCTGGAGCAGCAGCGGCTCGAGCCCGGCGATCGCGGTCGCGATCTCGCCGCCGCCCGAGGAGGCGGGGCGCGCCGCCTCGTACCAGTTGCGGATGGCCGCCGGCAGGCGCTCGGCGTCGCGCGCGAGCACATCCACACGCCTGAAGTCGTCGGTCTCGATCGCATCGTGCGAGCGCATCGCTTCGGCGGTGGATCGGATCAGAAAGCGCAGATCGCTCCAGTCGATGGGCACCTGCTCGAAGACGAGGATCGGCTTGCCCGCCGCCAGCGCCTTATCGAGGTAACCACTCTCGAGATTCATCTTCGGCAACGGCACTCGCGACTGTACGCGGCGCTGCAGCAGCAGTAGCTGGATCTGGAGGTCCGCGGCCGACGCGAGATCCGGCTGATCTTCTCTCAGCCGCCGCAATTCCAGGACTTCGCGCGGTTCGGAGCGCTGGGAGGAAGGACGGTCCACGGGATGATTCTAGAAGACGGAAGACGGAAGAAGGAAGAAGGAACTGCAAAAAAGACGCGCTACAATCCCATGGCCATGATGTCGCGCGCCACGCCGATTCGCGGTAGGGTGGCCGTTTCCGCGGTGGTCGTCTTGTCTGCAGGCACCGTGATCCGCGGCCAGCAGCCGCTGTTTCGATCGAGCGTGGACCTGGTCACCATCGATGCGACAGCGATCGATCCCTCCGGCCGCCCGGTCGTTGACCTGACCGCCGATCAGTTCGTTCTCGAAATCGATGGCCGGTCCCGTCCGGTCGTATCTGCGGCATTCGTCTCGCAGCCGGCCGCGACCAGTGCACAGGCCGTTCCGCGATCGTTCACGTCGAACGAGGACGTCAACGAAGGGCGGCTGATCCTGGTTGCCGTGGACCAGCAGAATATCCGCCGGCTCGAGGGGGCGCGCGCGTTGAAAGCGGCGTCCAACTTCATCGGGTCGCTCAACCCCGAAGATCGAGTTGCCGTGACCGGCCTCACCGAGCTCCGTCCGCTCGAGTTCCGCCGGGACCGCGCGCGCGCGCGGCGTACTCTCGAGCAACTCGTCGGGCAAGGCGATTCCGTATTCATCCAGTACAACATCGGACTGCGGGAGGCCATGCAGGCGGGCGACGGCAACCGCACCGTTCTGACCGATCTGGTGCAGCGTGAGTGCGGGCGATTGGATCGCGCGCGTCCTTTCATCGATCCGGGACGCGTCAACGCGGAGGGAACGGCACGCGATCCATGCCCCGAAGAAATCGAGCAGGAGGCGCGCGCCATCGCCCAGCACCTGCGAGCGACCACCGTCACCTCAATGGCCGCATTGTCGCGCCTGATCGCGAGCCTCCAGGAACTTGATGGACCGAAGGCGCTGGTCCTGCTGTCGGAAGGTCTCGTTGCCGAACCGCAGTTGGTCGACTTCGATGAGATCGCGGAGGCGGCGCAGCGCGCGCGTGTCGTGTTGTACGTGCTGCAGCTCGACATGCCGCTCGCGGACGCGGCGGAAGCGCGCCCGTCGCCAAGCGAGTTGCCCGATCGTCAGCTTCGCGCGGACGGCCTTTCGCGCCTGGCCGGCGCAGCGCGCGGTGAGCTGTTTACGCTCGTGGGCACGGACCCCGTCCCCTTTGCGCGTATCTTGACGGAGCTCTCTGGCTATTACCTGCTCGCGTTCGAGCCACTCGACTCCGATCGTGACGGGCGTCCGCACCGGCTGCGGGTCGCGGTCCGGCGACGAGCCGTCACCGTGCGATCGCGTCCGTCGTTCCGGATGGATCCGATCGCGGCATCGCGCAGAACCGAAGACGATCTCGTCGCGGTGCTTCGGAAGGGTGCGGTGGCAACGGAACTGCCGGTGCGCATCGCCACGTACATTTTCCGTGAGCCCCGGGGTGGGCTCGTGCGCGCGGTGATGAGCGCCGAGGCATCACCGGCGCCCGGATCACCAGCCGTCTCCCTCGCGTTCGTGCTGCGCGATCGATCCGACGTCATCGTCGCGAGCGGCACCGAACGGAGCGACTCAGGGCGATATGCCTTCAGCGTCGTCGTGCCGTCTGGAGAGTACGTTCTGAAGATTGCCGCGATCGACGGCCTTGGCCGGCGCGGGTCTGTCGAGCGGGTACTCCCCATGCCCGACGCGGCCTCCCTGACAGAAAGCGATCTGATTCTCGCGCCAGAGCCGCAGCCCGCCACCGCGCCGCTGCAGCCCATTGTCGATCGCGCTCCAGGCGATCGCCTGCTGGCGTATCTCGAGCTGTATCCGCAGCCACAGGAGCCGCTTCGACGTGTGACGATGGAGATTACGTCCGACGTGGATGCGCCGGCGCTCGTTTCAGCCCTTGCGACGCTCGACACGCGTGGACGTGGGCTCGTCGTGGCGCGCGGCGTGCTGCCGATGCAGGGATTGCCGCCCGGAACCTACTACGCTCGCGCTGTCCTCGACGGACGCCGTTCGGCCGGCCGGTGGTTCTCGATCGGAGACCGTCCGCCGGCGGTCCGGTGAACGACGCCGTCAAGGCCAGATGCCAAATGCGAAAGGGATTTCGGCATTCAGCATCCGGCATTCAGCATTCACACAGAGGCTGTGCTTTCTCAGCAGCCTGGTCGCCAATCTTGATCCGTGCAATCGTGCGATCCGTGTGATCCGTGTGATCCGTGCGATCCGTGTGATCCGTGGTTAGAACTCGTAGCGCAGCGCGAACTGCATGCAGCGGCCCGCCTGCCCATCGCAGGTGGCGAGCGTTCCGTTATATCGGCCAAAGCCCGAGCGGTCCGGGAACATGGTCATGTTTCCCACGTCGAACTTCGGCGTGTTGGTCAGGTTGAACGTGTCCCAGCGGAAGCGCAGCCGCTGTGACTTGTAGATCGGCCACGCCTTGCTGACGCTGGTGTCGATTGAGAAGTATCCGTCGCCGCGCAACACGTTGCGCAGGCCGACTTCTCCCGGCAGCGCGCGTCGGAAGAAGGTCAATGCGTCGGCCGCATTTACGAAGGGGCTCGGACGGCCGTCGACCGCGTTGAGTGTCGTGGCAGTCTCCGGCAGCTTGTCTGGATCGACGAGCATGGAGTTGCCCTGCAGGTTCCAGTTGGTCGGCCAGCACGAGCGGCAGTTATACACGTTGAACGGGAAGCCGCTGGTCATCCGCATCAGACCCGCGATCGACCAGTCGCCGATGATCTCGTTGACGAAGCCGGACGTGTTCGCTCCAAATTTCTTCCCGTGGCCGAACGGCAGCTCGGCGAACCCGTTGACGTTCATCTGGTGCCGCACGTCGAAATCGGAGTAGCCGTAGTGGGCCTCCGGTTCGAACGAATTGAGCAGGAACCCCGTGTAGCCGCCGTTGCTGAAGTTTCCGAACGCGCCACCACGCTCGACCTGAGACCCCAGATCCTTCGAACGCGATAACGTGTAGTTCACATCGACCTGGTAGCCGGAGCTGTAGCGCTTCCTGGCGGTGAGCTGCAGCGCGTGGTAGTCGGAGTGTCCGATTGAGCTGAGCGCCGCCAGCGAATCGTACTGTTCCGAAAAGTAGGCAAACGGTCCAAAGATGCTGCACGAGGGGCTGCAGGATTCGTCCATGTCGTACAACGCCGTGATGTAGTCGGGGGCGTTGCGCATATAGGCACGGGCGACCGCCTGCGTGGCTGTCAGCGTCCCGTTGGCGGCGCCGGGGAAGAGGTTCTCCCAGTACGGAATCGCGCCGAGCGCGACGTACGCCGCCGCAGCGGAGTTGCCGGTCAATCCGGCATTCTGCGCCGCCTTGATCACCGTCTGCGCGGCGGTGAAGTAGTCCATGCCGGACTTCGTGTCGACGAGATTCAACGGCATCGCGATGTCGCGCCTGACGAGCAGATCGCGCCCGAATCTTCCGACGTACGCCGCTTCAATCGCGAAGTTGCGCCGAAGTTCGCGCGCGACCGCGACGTTCACCATGTGCGCCGATGGCGTCTTGATCGTGTCGTCGATGCTGGTCGTGATGATACCGGCCCGGATTGGCGGTGTCTGCGGGAATCCTCCAGGAGGCGCAGCCGGCACGGTCGGCGGCATCGTCGTGATGTCGCGGAAACGGACTGACGGATCCGATTCATACGCCAGGCCGAAGGGACTGCTGATCGACGTCGACATGCCGAACGCGAAGCCGTTATCGAAGTTGTTCGCGAGGCCCTGTCCCAGCCGATCGAACACCTTGGCGTAGCCGCTGCGGACAACGAGCTTCCCGTCTCCGGTGAGCGCGCCGAGCAGGCCGCCGCTCGGGTGTGGCGCCCAAGCCGCGCTCACACGCGGGGCGATGTTGTTCTTGTCCCAGTCGTAGAAGCCGCGCTTGTGACTCTTGGGGCCGGCGAGATCGAACTGCACGATCGGACTCGCGTTCGACGGGATCCCCTTCTGCATGCCGGCCACGCGATCGGCGAACCACTGACCCATGCTGATCGTCGGCGCCACCTGCAGACCGTGGATCTCGTACGGCGGGGCGTCGAGGCCGTAACGCACGCCGCCCGAAATCGTGAGGTTCGGTCGGATCTGCCACATGTCCTGCACGTACCATTCGTACTCGTCCGTGGCATATGTGCGCGCAACAGGGCTGCCGATTCCCTGCAGCGTGCCGTCGGTCAGGTAGTTGGCCCGCAGCGTTGACTGCGACAGCACGCCCAGAATGTTCAGCCATCCATCGGCGTAGCCGGCCTGACCGCTCGACCCGACCGGAGGCAGCTCACCGCACAGCGAAACCGTGCAGAACGAGCTCCCTGGCATATTCCGCCGGCCGATCCCGGCGACCCAGGACGGATTGACCGTCGCCGAGAGGAACGACCCGCTTTCGCGCGATGACGGGAGACGCGTGAATCGAATGTTGGTGCCCGCCTTGATCGTGTGGGTGCCTTTGAGCCACGAAATGTCGTCAACGAAATTGTGTGTCGGCGTCTCGCGCGAGCTGTTGAATTCGGAGCCTTCACCGTTGAAGTTCGAAAGGAACCGGAAGTTGTTGTAGTTGGACCTCGTGCTCCCCAGCGTCGTGCTGTCTATGCGTGTGAAGCCGTACCTGAAACTGTTCATCAGGTTCGAGCGAAGCGCGGCGTCGTAGCCAATCGCGGTGCCGAGGTTCTTCGCAGTGCGCTGGCTCAGAGGCGAGAGACCCGGAAATTGCGGCGCGCTGTTCACCACATCGTCCTGCGCGTTGAAGCGCCCGAAGAGATGCTGTGCATCGGTCAACTTGTAATCGAACCGCGTGATGTACGTCTTGAAGTCGTTCTTGATCGGCGCCGCGAACCGATAGTCCATGATGTTGTGCCCATCGGTGCCGGGCTCGTTGGGCAGCGGGAATTGCTTCCAGTAACTCGCGGCCGCGGCACTGGGTCCGATCCGGAGCGGGTCGAGCGCAGCGATCTCCTCCGGCGTCATCCCATGCCAGCCTGCCGGGATTGCGTGGCTGGCGCTGAACCCGCGCACGGTCGTGGCCGGGCAGGCGGACGCGCTGGCGCAGAGATACATCATTACGCCGTCCCTGAAGGACTCGGACGGCACCGAGCGCACGACCGGCGATTCACTGCTTTCCTTCAGCCCTTCGAAATTGCCGAAGAAGAAGAACCGGTTCCTTTTAATGGGGCCCCCGAGCGCGCCGCCGAAGATGTCTTTATCGAGCTTCGGCGCCTTGTTCGGTTGTCCTGAACTCAGTTGCGAGAGCTTGAGAAAGTACTCGTTGCTCGACGTCGCCGTCCGCCTCATGAACTCGTAGCCGGATCCGCTGAATCGGTTGCTGCCGCTCTTGGTCACCAACGACACCTGCGGCCCGCTGGATCGTCCCATCTCGGCGCCGTAGTTCGAGGTGTTCACACGGAATTCCTGCAGCGCTTCCTGCGTGATGCGCACGGCCGATGTGAAGGCGGTCTGCAGCTGCGGATCGTTGACGTCGATCCCGTCGAGCGTCACGTTCTGCTGATCCGAACGCGCGCCACTCGCGGCGCCGTAACGGGGATCAACCGTCGACGGATTGTTGGTGGGAATGAACGTGACACCCGGCTGCAGGCTCAACAGCTGGACGACATTCCGCGCTTCGACGGGGAGGTTTCGGATGGCCTCTTCGTTGAGCGTATTCCCGAGGCTTGCGTCGGTGGTGTTGATGAGCGGGGACTCTGCTTGAACGGAAACGCTTTCGCTCACGGGTCCGAGCGCGAGCTTCACATCCGAACGCGTCTGCGTATCGACTCGGAGCTCGATCCCGGTCAGCTGCGCCGCGCGAAATCCGGTCAGCTCCACTTTCATCTCGTACCGGCCGGGCGGGAGCGCGGAGAACTGGTACAGGCCTGATTCGTTCGTGACGACCAAGCGCGACATACCTGTGCTCGTGCTCGTCAGGGTTACCGATGTTCCGGGGAGCACCGCGTCCTGCTGGTCGGTGACGCGGCCCGTCAACGACGAGGTGCCTGACTGCGCCAGAGCGGGTGATGCCGCGGCCAACAGGACGGCCGCGAGGGCGGCATTCGCCACAAGGGATTTCATGACTGCACCTCCTGGAAACCGGAAGTGGGCCTCCGGACAACACCGGAATCGCTGTCCCGCGATACGGCCGGGATTCTACACAAATAATGGGGTGAGTAGTGGGACGAAGTGCGGACAACCGGAGGGGGAAGACGGAGGACAGCGATGGCGGCGTTAGCCAGTCAATGTAGGCTCAATGCTGAACAACATCCGGAAAGGAAAAACGGGCGCTCCCTCGAACGAGAGCGCCCGCTGACTGGTAACCGGCAACCGGCTACTGGCAACCGGCTCCTGGTTACCGGCGACTTCGCTAGAAACTCCAGCGTCCGCCGATTCGGACCTGCCGCGGCACTTGCAGCGCGCCGGGCGTTTCAAATGGCAATGTAACCGTGCCGGTGGTCGTCGTAACGTCGGTGCCGGGCACGCGAGTCAGGACGTTGGTAATGCCGCCGCGGTTGAACACGTTCTCGATATCCGCGTAGACGCCGATGCGGTTCGAGCCTGTGAGCGGGAACGTCTTCTCCAGGCGCAGGTCCAGCTGCAACTCTCTTGGCAGACGCCGTGACCCGCGCGGCTCGAGCAGCGGCCGCCGATAGCTTGACGCTGCGTTAAGTTGCGAATTCGTATACTGCTGAAACGGCGTGTAATTCCGTCCGCTCGCGGCGAACAGGTATGCGTTCAGAGCAGTCTCGATGATCGGGATCTGATATCCGCCGAGCACCTTGAACTCGTGTCGCCGGTCGTTCGTGAGGTTGCCCTCTGTGTTCACGAGCGCGAGCGTCGGCGTCTCGAACTGCCGCGTCGCAACCTGGGCGCCGGAGGTGTTGTCCACGTTTCCGGTCGCCTTCGACAGCACGTAGGAAACCTGCGATTGCCACCGGTGCGTGAGCCGCTTGTTCATCACGACGATCAGCGCGCGATAACGACGGAACGGATCGACGGTTCCGATCACGTTGCCGTTCGTGTCACGGTACTGGAATCCGTCGACGTTTCTAATCACGAAATTCGAATTGGACGCGGACCGATTCGCCCAGCGGTAGGCCGTGATCGTCGGCACTCCTGCGAGACCGGTCGAGAGTACGACCGGCGTCCATCGTGCGTCCGGCGCCACCGAATTGACAAAGTTCTTGTTATCGCGCCAGACACCGGTCACCGACAGCCGCATGACGCCGGTCAATGCCCGCTCAAATCCCAGCGTCCCTTCGTCCACGCGAGGATGCTTGATGTCGTCGGCGACCTTATAGAGGACTGCCGGTGTCAGCACCGAGAGTACCGGTCCGACGGTGCCATCGGGGTTTACCGAGTACTGGACGAAGTCCTGCA
Organism: Acidobacteriota bacterium; assembly: GCA_003222675.1. Lineage (GTDB taxonomy): Bacteria > Acidobacteriota > Vicinamibacteria > Vicinamibacterales > 2-12-FULL-66-21 > QHWT01. The sequence continues at coordinate 20,160 of QHWT01000067.1, forward strand.
AGCCAGGCACGCCACGCGTGAACAGCTGCGTCTGCGCGCCTTCGTAATACCAGCCGTACGATCCCTTTGCAACAGAACGGTTGTCGCCCGTGATGTTCCAGGCGAATCCAAGCCGCGGCGCCCAATTACTGCTGCTGTACACCTTGCCGACGCTTGGCGACCCGTCACCGAAGCCCTGCAGCATGTCGCCGCGGACGCCCACATTCGCGGTCAGCCGCGATGTCAGATGCCAGGCGTCCTGAGCGAAGAGCGATTCACGTGTGTTGTGCGCTGAGATGTCGTATCCATAGCTGTACGCGTAGTACGGCGCGCCGCCATAGTCGTAGAACGTGAACCCGTTGTTATAGCCGTAGCGGTCGCGCGTGCGGCTGCGCTCGAACTCCGCGCCGAACTTCAGCTCGTGACGCCCGAACATATCGGCATAGTGCGTGACCGATCCGTTCACCTGGTGGCGCCCGCGGTCGGCGTAATAGAACCAGCCTTGCGACCCGGTCACGAGGCCTTTTTCATCGGTGTGCGCGGACGCCTTCGATTCGGGATTCAGATCGTAGAATCCCCACCAGCCGGTGTATTTCACCTCGGCGAACGTGTTCGAGTTGAACAGGTGGCGGAACTGGGTGAGCCACACGTATTCGGGCGCGTCTTCCCGATTCGTCAACGTGTCGTTCGCGATGAGCGCAGAGACGCCGGCACGCCCGATGATGTTGTAGGCGTCATACTGAATATGGCCAGTGAAGTTGTTGTTCGGGTTCGGCTGCCACGTCAGCTTGAAATTGAGCCGAGGGCTGACTTCGTGGCGCTTCGTCACGCCGCCTGCCGGGTCGGTTTCCAGCAGGAAACGCTGCGCGCTCGCGAAGAAGAACAGCTTGTTTTCCTTCAGCGGCCCGCCGAACTGCGTCGTAATGTCCGCGTACTTCTTGGTTCGCGCGGGATCTGCCAGGTTCGGGTTTTTGGCCGCGATATCCTTAGACACGTTGGTCGTTCCCAGGCTCTCGGTGGTGCCGAAGAAATCGAACAGCCCGGAAAAGCGGTTGCCGCCTGATTTCGTGACGGTGTTGATGACCGCACCCGTGAAGCCGCCGTATTCCGCTGGCGCTCCGAGACCCTGCGTCTGGACCTCTTCCACCATGTTGTAGTTGTAGAACGTCCACGCGGTCCCGCCTGACGGATCTCGTGTGTCGACGCCGTCGATAAGCAGCGAGTTCGCCGAGCTGCTTTCGCCGCCATATGCCGAGCTGTTGTTCACGCCGGGCATGTAGTTGAGCACGTTGATCGCGGTGCGTGTGATCGGCGCGCTGAACAGCAGCGACTGCGAGATCGTGTTCTCCGTCGCGCTGCTCTTGACGTCAACGACTGGTGATTCGCCTGTGACCGTCACATTCTCCGACAGGCCGCCGACCTTCAACGACAGATCAATCGTCAGTTCGCGTCCTGGAGAGATCTGGAGGTTCTGCTGGCCGGCCTTCTGAAAGCCGGAGAGTTCTGCTGTGATCGCGTACGTGCCGACTTCCAGCGCCGGGAACCGGTACGCGCCGGTCGTATCGGAGACCTGCGTCTGCGTGCCCTGCTTGCCGGTGAGCGTCACGGTGACGCCCGGCAGTACCGCCCCCTGCTCGTCTTTGATCGTGCCGGTGATTAATCCGGTCATGGTCTGCGCCAGGGCTGGCGCCGCGACCAGTGCCGCGAGCAGCAGCACCGCGGCCGTCCTGAACAATCTGTCCATGTGTGCCATTCCTCCTCAGAGCTAACGGATCGGAGACTTCACGGGCTTGCGATCGTGATTGATGGACCAGATCGTGAACCCGGTGCCGACGCCCATCAGAACGAGCGTGATCGCGCCGCGCTTGCTGCGGAAAAACGATCCGGTCGAGGCGCCCGGCTGATCCTGCGCGGAGCCCGGTGCTGCGCTCGCACGGCCGAGCAGTTGTTGACTCGCGGGCGACAAGCGAGTGAGCTTCGTGGCTTGTTTTGTGCTGTCCTTCTCGGCCGCCGCACAGGGCACGACGGCAGCGCCGAGACCCAGCGTTATGCTGAGCGCCCAGGCTGCACTTCGCGTCAAGAACTCTCTCACGTAAGACCTCCTCTTTGGCGGTAACCGACTCGGACGAGCAAGCGGAATGCCGGCTGAGCGCTCTGCCGCCAATCGGCGTAAGTTCTAATGCTAAAATAGTTAACCGTCAAGCTCGGACCGCGCTCGGCCCCGTGGATCCCGAACTTCAGACCACCGAATCCAACACGTTGAATCGTGGTGAAGCCCTCCGTTGCACCTGCCAGGCGACTCATCCCAGCGAAGGCGCTGCTCGTCCTGATTGCGCTGCTGTTCGTCACAGGCGCGGCGATGGGGGCCTACCGCCTCTGGCCGCGCCACGTTCGGTCGGAAGGCGCCGATTTCGGGAGGCTGCCGCGCGGTGTCAAGCGTGACGCGCTGAACCTCGTCGTCATCACGCTCGATACGACGCGCGCAGATCGCATCGGCGCTTATGGCCGTGCGAATGCCGGTACCCCGCATCTCGATGCGCTCGCGGCTGACGGCGTGGTCTTCGATCACGCGAGCACGGCGGCGCCAATCACGCTGCCAGCGCATTCATCGCTCTTCACTGGCCGGTTCCCGCCGCAGCACGGCGTGCGCGACAACGGCGGCTACTTTCTCAACGACAACGAGCGGACGCTTGCTGAAGTTCTCAAGGCACGCGGCTACGCGACCGGCGGTTTCATCGCGGCGTACGTGCTCGATTCGAAGTGGGGTATCGCGCAGGGCTTCGATACGTACTTCGATGACTTCGATCTCTCGAAGTACAAGGTGTTTTCGATGGGCGCGATCCAGCGTCCGGGCAACGAGGTCGTGGATCACGCGCTGCCGTGGATCGATCAGCATCGCGCGTCGCCGTTCTTTGCCTGGGTGCACCTCTATGATGCGCACGCGCCCTATGCGCCGCCCGAGCCGTTCAAAGGTGAGTTTCGGAACGATCCTTACCAGGGCGAGATTTCATTTGCCGACGCGCAGGTCGGCCGCGTCGTGCAGTTCCTGCGCGACCGCGATCTGTTCGATCGCACGGTAATCATCGTCGTCGGCGATCACGGAGAGAGCCTGAACGATCACGGCGAACAGGGGCACGGATTCTTCATCTACGAGAGCGTCGTGCACGTGCCGATGATCGTTCGTGCGCCGTTCTCCGCCATGCAGCATCGGCGCGTGACGGACTCGGTGCGCTCGGTGGACGTGATGCCCACCGCGCTCGACCTTCTCGGCATTCCGGAGCCGGCCGGTGTGACGATCGACGGACAGAGCATCGCGTCGTTGATGACCGGGTCACGGACCGATATGGGCCTCGAGGCCTACGCCGAGGCCGTCTATCCGCTGCACCATTTCGGCTGGAGCGATCTGCGCGCGCTGCGGCTGGGACGCTACAAGCTGATTGCCGCGCCGCGTCCGGAACTCTACGACCTGCAGGACGATCCGACAGAGGAGAAGAACGTCTTCGCCGATCGCAAGGCGCTCGGCGGCAGGATGCTCGGCCGTCTCGCGGAGCTCGAGGCCCATTTCAAGAGCTCAGGGCAGTCGAAGAGCGAAGCGGTGGAGGTCGATCCCGACGCAAAGGCGCGGCTCGCGGCGCTCGGCTACGTGGGCTCGTTCGTGGCCAGCGTGAGCGATGACGCGTCACAGGCGGGGCTGGCGGATCCGAAGGACAAGGTACGCCTCTTCAACAAAATCACGCAGGCGCGCGAGCTCGGGCGAGACGAAAACGAACTCGCGGCCGCGATGGGCATGCTCGACGAGGTGCTGAAAGAGGACCCAAAGGTGATCGACGCGTGGTTCATGCTCGGCAACATCTCGGCGCGTCGGGGACGTCATGAGGATGCCGTTGGCTACTTCAAACGGGCGCTCGCGTTGAAAGCCGATGATGAAGAAGCCGTTGTCAACCTCGCGCACGCGTATCGCAAGCTCGGTCGCGATGATGACGCGCTCGTCGGGTTCCGGCGGTTTCTCGAGCTCGATCCGAAGAACGCGCAGGTGCATTACGAGATTGCGCAGATTCTGCTCGACCGCGGCGACAACCGCGCAGCCGCCGAGGAGCTGCGCCAGGCGCTCGCGGTCGAGCCCAAGATGGCCGCCGCGCGCAACGCGCTCGGCGTCGTTGCAATCAATGAAGGTGATCTCGTACGCGCTGACGCCGAGATCCGCCAGGCGCTCGCGCAGAAGGCGGACGTGCGGCTGGCGCATTACAACCTCGCGCTGCTCGCCGAGAAGCGCGGCGACGTGGCCGCCGCCGAGCAGGAATATCAGCGCGAGGTGGAGCTTCACCCGAGCAACTACAAAGCGGCGTTCAATCTCGGCAAGTTGTACGAAGTGGCCCGGCGTCCCGCTGAGCAGGAAGCCGCGTTTCGGAAAGCGATCGAGGGCAACCCTGAGTTCGGCGAAGGTTATTTTTACCTCGCCAAGCTCTACCTCGATCAGGGCCGGCGATTCGACGAAGCGGTCACGCTTGCGCGCAAAGGCCTCGAGGTTGCGCCGAAGTCGGAGTACGCGCCGCTTGGACATTACGTGCTCGCCGACCTCTACAGTCGCCTGGGACGCCGCGCCGACGCGGCGGCTGAAGCAGAGCGAGGCCGAGCGCTGGAAGCACGGAGTGCGTCGCGATGACGCCTTGGACCTTTGCAGAAGATCAGCGGAGGAGATTTTCCATCTTTACGTCCTCCTGAATGCCTGATCTGTTACACTGAGGGATTGTGCCAGCTACAAAAAAGCCTTCTCCAGAACCGCAGACCCTTCACATCTTCATGGTGACGCCCGAGGCGCGTCCGTTCAAGACGACCGGCGGCCTCGCGGACGTCGCCGGCGCGCTGCCGCACGCGCTCGCGCGCATGGGACATCGCGTCACGCTCGTCATGCCGCGCTATCGCGGCGTGGACGTCGCCGACGCGTCGTCGCAGTCCGCAAACGTGCCGTTCGGACCGAATCTCTATCCCGTCACGTTCCACGTCGGAACTCCTGAGTCGCGAGCCGCGACTCCTGAGGCGCGCGGGGCGACTCGCGCGGCGAAGGTCACGACCGCCGCGTCCGGGGGCTCGACTACCCGGTCGCGCGTCGCGAGTGCGCCAGTGAAAGCTGCCACCCGCGTGAGTGCGGCGGCAAAGGCGCCCGCGCGCGCGTCGAAATCAGCGCCTGCCGGAAGTGTGACCCACGTGTTCATAGACGCGCCCGATCTCTTCGATCGCGACGGCCTGTATGGCGATGCGGCCGGAGAATACACGGACAACGCATTCCGCTTTGCCGTGCTATCGCGTGGCGCGCTCGAGTACGCGCGCCTCACGGGCGATCGTCCATCGGTGATCCACGCGCACGATTGGCAGTCAGGGCTCGTGCCGCTGTACTTGCGCACCGTGCTCGCCGACGATCCCGTCCTCGGCGGCGTACCCTCCGTGTTCACGATCCACAACGTCGCGTTCCAGGGGTTGTTTTCACCGGACGTGCTGCGGTGGATCGATATCTCGCCGGACCTCTACGGTGCGAATGGCCTCGAGTTCTACGGCCGCGCGAGCCTGCTAAAGGCGGGCACGCTTTTCAGCGACAAAGTGACGACGGTCAGTCCGACGTATGCGCGCGAGTTGCTCAGCCCGGGCTACGCGTTCGCATTTGATTTCGAGGGCATACTTGCCAGTCGCGCGGCCGATTTCAGCGGAATTCTCAACGGCATCGATACAGACGCGTGGGATCCGGCGCGCGACAGATATGTGCCGGAGCCGTTCAACGCCGGGTCGCCGGCGGCAAAGATTGAAGCCAAGCGCGCGCTGCTGAAGGTCGCGGGCTTGCCATCCGATTCCACCGCGCTGAAGCGGCCGACGATCGGGCTGCTCTCGCGGTTGACCTATCAGAAAGGATTCGACCTGCTGAGCGCCGCGGCGGACTCGCTCATGAAGCTCGACGCCACCTGGGTCCTGCTCGGCGACGGGGATCGGCACTACGAGGAGTTCTGGACGAGCCTGGCGCAGAAGCACCCGGACCGTGTCGCGACGCGCCTCGGCTTCGATGAGCACCTTGCTCATCTCATCCACGCTGGATCCGACCTGTTTCTCATGCCGTCCCGGTACGAACCATGCGGGTTGAACCAGATGTATGCAATGCGCTACGGCACGCTTCCCGTCGTCCGCGCGACGGGAGGGCTCGAGGATACCGTTCAGGATGCGGATGAAGCGGCTAAAGAGGCAACTGGCTTTCGTTTCCGCGACTTCACAGCCGATGCACTCGTCGGCGCCCTTCAACGCGCTCTCGACGCCTTCGGCGATAGTCGCCGATGGAAGAGCCTGCAGCGCAACGCCATGAAGCAGGACCATTCCTGGGACGTTTCAGCCCGGGAGTATGTCAAAGTGTACAGAGGCACGGCAGAACCGAGAGGGAGACATGGCTTCCGAAAAAGTACAGACGCTGACCGACGGGAACTTCGAACAGACGATCAACGGCGGAAAAGTCGTACTCGTTGATTTCTGGGCGGAATGGTGCGGCCCGTGCCGACGGCTGTCACCGACTGTGGACCAGCTCGCGACGGATTACGACGGCAAGTTGGTCGTTGCGAAGATGAACGTCGACGAGAATCCATACACGCCGAATCGTTTCAGCGTGCGCGGCATCCCGACGCTCATGCTCTTCAAGGGCGGGCAGCTCGTCGACCAGTTCGTCGGCCTGACTGATAAGGATTCGTTGAAGAAGATCATCGACAAGCACGTGGCCTGACGGTTGTCGGAGGCCGGAGGACGGATCACAGAGGACGGGTCACGGAGGTGAGTTCACAAAAGACGGTTCAGCGAGGATGGATCACAGCACGTGCATTTTCCGACCACCGACCACCGATAACCGACCACCGACAACCCGGCCACCAATGATGCATGCCTGATAGAAACGTGATCATCATCGGGTCGGGCCCTGCGGGTCTCACTGCCGCGCTCTACACGGCGCGCGCGAACCTGAAGCCGCTCGTCATCGAGGGACTCGAGGCGGGCGGTCAGCTGATGCTCACGACCCTCGTGGAGAACTGGCCGGGGTATCGCGACGGCATCATGGGTCCGGAGCTGATGGCGGAAATGCGCGCGCAGGCGGAGCGCTTCGGCGCCGAGATCGTTCGCGGACACGTGTCCGCCGTTGATTTGATGGCCCGGCCTCACACGGTCACCACATCGGAGGGCACGTTCTCTGCGCGATCGCTGGTGATTGCCACCGGCGCGTCAGCACGGCTTCTTGGTCTCGCTTCCGAACGGGTCCTCATCGGTCACGGGGTCTCGACGTGTGCGACCTGCGACGGATATTTCTTCCGCGGCAAACCGATCGCGGTCGTCGGCGGCGGCGATTCAGCGATGGAAGAGGCGGTTTTCCTTACGCGGTTCGCGTCGCACGTGACGGTCGTCCACCGCCGCGATACGCTGCGCGCATCGAAGATCATGCAGGACAAGGCGTTTGCGAATCAGAAGATCTCGTTCGAATGGAACGCCGACGTGGAAGAGATCAAGGACACCGGCAAAGGCGAAGTGACATCGGTGGTGCTGCGAAACAACGTCAGCCGCGAGCGCAAGGAGCTTCCCGTCGAGGGTGTGTTCGTCGCAATCGGGCACACGCCGAACACCGCGCTCTTCCACGGACAGTTGGAGATGGACGCCAACGGCTACATCGTGACCCAGTCGGGTTCACGAACGAGCATTCCCGGCGTCTTCGCGTGCGGCGACGTACAGGATCACGTGTATCGCCAGGCCGTCACCGCGGCCGGGTCGGGGTGCATGGCGGCGATTGACGCCGAGAAGTATCTCGAAGGGCTTCCGCAGCATCTCGGGGAAGCGACGTTGGAGAGTCGCGCAATCGGATAATTTTGTGGGACGCGACATCATTTATTAGTGCGCGTGGGGCCCCATCCCCACGCGCTCGCGCTGGGCGCCGCCGCTTCGCGGCGGTTCACTCCGTCGCCTCGCGCGGGCCGCAGGCGCTTCAGTCAATCCAGCCTCCACCGATCACATACTCTCCATCGTAGAACACCACCGCCTGTCCGGGCGTGATGGCGCTCTGCGGCTCGTCGAAGGTGACGCTGACGCGCGCGTCGTCCTCGGGTGTAATCGTCGCGGCCGCCTCGCGATGACGATAGCGAATGCGCGCCTGCGCGCGGATCGCGGCTGACGGCGTGTCGCCGCTAATCCAGTTCACTCGCGACGCGGTCAGCGTCGTCCGATCGAGGGCCTCGCGGGGACCGACCGTCACTGTCGCCGACTCCGCGTCGATGCCGACGACGTAGAGGGGGATCGTGGAGGAGACGCCGAGTCCCTTCCGCTGGCCAATCGTGAAGCGATGCACCCCCTCGTGGCGCGCGAGAACGCGACCGTCCTGATCGCGAACGACGCCCGACGGAAGTCCCGCGCGCTTCTGCACGAACTCCGCGTGCTCGCCTGCCGCGACGAAACAGATTTCCTGGCTGTCGTGCTTCTCGGCGACGGCAAGCCCGAGCCGTCGCGCCTCCTCGCGCACGCCGGGCTTGTCGAGCGCGCCCACCGGGAACCGCGCGCGCGCGAGCTGAGACTGTGTCAGCGTGAAGAGGAAATAGGACTGGTCCTTGGCCCCGTCCACGCCGCGCTTCAGCCGACAGCGGGCCGTGACAGGGTCTCGATCGACCTGCGCGTAATGTCCCGTCGCCACGGACTCGGCGCCGAATCCCTCCCCGCGCTCGACGAGCGAGGCGAACTTCAGATCGCCGTTGCAGTGCACGCACGGAATCGGCGTGCGCCCCCGAGCGTACTCGCGCACGAAGTCCGCTACGACGTGGTCCTCGAAGCGGCGCTCGAAATTGACGATGTAGTGGGGGATGCCGATCGTCCGGGCGACGCGCCGCGCATCGTACAGATCATCGAGCGTGCAGCAGCTTCCGAAACGGATCTCCCCCTGCTGCTGGTCATACAGCTGCATCGAGAGGCCGATCACGTCATGTCCGTCGCGCGCGAGCAGCGCAGCGGCCACCGACGAGTCGACGCCGCCCGACATCGCGACGACGATACGCATAAAGTTGATTTAGTGAATTGGTGATTCAGTGAATTGGTGATTTGGTGATTTTGCAAGCCGCGTCACCCAATCACCAAATTACCCAATCACCAGATTACGAAATCACCAAATCGATTACCTCCGCACCAGAGAGCGAAGCTTCTCAACGACAGCCGGAAGCTTCGCGACCAGACTGTCCACCTGCGCCTCGGTGTTGCCGGCGCCGAGGCTGAAGCGGATGGAGTTCTGCGTGCGATGCGACGGCAGACCCATCGCGCGCAGCACGTGCGATGGCTCGAGCGTGCCGGATGAGCACGCGGAGCCGGTCGAGACCGCGAAACCTTCGAGATCGAGGGCGATCAATAGCGACTCCGCCTCGACTCCGTCGAAGCTGATATTCGTCGTGTTCGGCACACGCGGTGTCGGCGCGCCGTTCAGCAGCGTGCCGGGCACTTGGTCGAGGACGCCGCGTTCGAGACGATCGCGCAGTGCGCTGACGCGCACCGCTTCCGCCGTCAGTTTCTTCTGCGCCAGGCGCGCGGCGACGCCGAGGCCGGCATGGCCGGGCACGTTCTCTGTGCCGCCCCGGCGGTTGCGCTCGTGCTTGCCGCCCGTCATCGTCGCCATCAGGCGCGTGCCGCGCTTGATCCAGAGCGCGCCGGTCCCCTTCGGGCCGTTGAATTTGTGCGCCGAGAGTGATAGCAGGTCAATGCCGAGCGCGCGCACGCTCACCGGGATCTTGCCCACGGTCTGGACCGCGTCGGTGTGAAACAGCGCGCCGCGCGCGTGGGCAATCGCGGCCAGCGCCTCGATCGGCTGGATGGTGCCGATCTCATTGTTCGCGTGCATGACCGACACGAGCGCGGTCTGATCGTCGATCGCGGCTTCGAGCGCCGCAGGGGATACCAGACCCGTTGCGTCGACCGGGAGCAGCGTCACCGACCATCCACGTCGCGACAGCGCCTTGACCGTGTTCAAGACGGCCTCGTGCTCGATGCTGCTCGTGATCAGGCGACGGCGGCCGCCCGCCTCGAGCGCTTCTGCGGCGCCACGGAGCGCGAGGTTGTCCGCCTCCGTGCCGCCACTGGTGAGCACGAGTTCCGCCGTTTCCGCGCCGATGAGATCGGCGACCGCCGATCGCGCCTCGTCCAGCACCGCCTTGGCGCGCTGGCCGAAGTGGTGCACGCTCGACGGATTGCCGAAGTCCTCCGTCAGCGCGCGCTGCATCGCATCGACCACCGCGGGATCTGGTGGCGTCGTCGCGTTGTGATCGAAGTAGTGGCGCATACGAATTGGCGATTGCGGATTCGCAGATTGCGGATTAGCGAATCGTTGATCGGCGATTTCAATCTTCAATCTGCGTTCTGCAATCGTAATTGTACCATTCCACCGTAACCCTCAGCAATAAAAGGACTAGACACGGTAGAGCGGGGGTGCAATACTGGCTGGACCGCTGCCCAGCGAATGATAATGAGACACCCTGCGAGGTCAACTTCGGATACGTGGAGAGTACGCCATGTGGAAACGGGATGACGCGGTAAAGCCGACACCCCCAGCCGGGAGCGGCCCCGCGACGGGCCAGAGCGGCGCGAGTACGTCTGTCACGCCGTCATCGGGAGATCCGGTGCGGACCGTCAATGAACCTCAACGTGGATTGGAGAAGACGACCGTGAACATCGGCAAATCCGTCGTGATCAAGGGTGAACTCAGCGGCAGCGAAGATCTCACCATCGAAGGGCAGGTCGAAGGGAAGATCGAGCTTCGCCAGAACATCCTGACGATTGGTCCGAATGCGCGGATCAAGGCGCAGGTGTTCGCGAAAGGGGTCGTCATCCTGGGTGAAATCACCGGCAACGTGACGGCCACGGAGAAGGTCGACATCCGCGACAACGGATCGGTGGATGGCGACATTGCGGCGCCGCGCGTCGCGATCGCGGAAGGCGCGCACTTCCGCGGCAGCATCGACATGCAGCGCACCGGCGCGAAGCCGGAAGGGAAGACCGAGGCCAAGCCGGCCGCAGCCTCGACATCCGCGCAGCAGCAGCAGCAGCAGCAGCAGCCAACCCCTACGCCGACGCCCGCAGGCGCGGGCTCACGGTAAGCGGTTCACCGGTTCACGGTTCACGGTTCGAAGTTCAGGGTTCAGCGCGAACCATGAGCCGGTGAACTGGTGAACCGTGACCTGATCGAATCTGTGTCTATCTCCGATCTGTTGAAATTCGGCGGCAAGCGGCCAGACCAGGCGACCGGCGCGGTCAGCGACGCGCCGTCCGCCAGGGGGTCGGATGCGATCGTGCCGTCGAAAGCGCTCCCGAAATTCATCGCGGCGCTTTCGAGCCAGGAGGCGCCCGTGCTGCTGGACTTCGGCGCGGTCATCGGCAGCAACGTCGCGTTCTTCGGCGAGAACCTTGGCTGCAAGCTGTTCATCGAGGACCTCGCGACGGATCTCGATCGGCACACACGCGCCGGCACGCGCGAGGCCTTGCCGGGCACGTTCGCCAAACGGTTCTCTCAGACCGACGGATCCGTCGACGGCGTGCTCTGCTGGGACATCTTCGATTTCCTCGAACGGCCGGCGGCGCAGGCGCTCGCGAAGGAAGTGGTGCGCGTGCTGCGGCCGGGCGGCGTGGCCATGGGCTTTTTCTGCTCGTCACCGGTCAACCGCTCGTCTTTCACCAAGTTCGAGATCGTCGAAGAGTCATCCCTTCGGCACCGCCCGCATTCGGGAACCGGCGGGCCGAAGTACGTGCTGCAGAACCGCGACATCATCAGGATGTTCGACGGCTTGACGGTGGCGGATTCCTTTCTACTGAAGAGCAACACGCGGGAAATGCTGCTGCGCAAGCGGGCGTAACGGTGCGCCCCGTTCTCGCGTTCCTGACGGATTTCGGCACACGCGACCATTACGCCGGGACGATGAAGGCGGTGGCGCTCGGCATCTGTCCGGACGCGACGCTGCTCGACATCACGCACGACGTGCCGCCGCACGATGTGCTGACGGGCGCGGTGGAACTCGCGGCCGCGTTCAAGTACTTTCCCGCAGGAACCATCTTCGTGGCGGTCGTCGATCCGGGAGTCGGATCGCCGCGCCGCGGCATCGCGGTCGAGACCGCCGACTACAAGTTCGTCGCGCCCGACAACGGCGTCCTCACCGCGGTGCTCCGCGAGGCGCCGGCGAAGAAGATGGTGGAGCTCACCGAGCGACGCTACGCGCGCCCCACCGTCAGCCGGACGTTCGAAGGGCGCGATCGGTTCGCGCCCGCGGCGGCGTGGCTCGCAAAGGGCATCCAACTCTCCGCGCTCGGACGTCCCGTCGCCGAGATCCAGCGCATCGAGATTCCCGTTCCCGAGGTGTCGGCGGACGAGATCGCCGGCGTTGTGCTGCGCGTCGATCGATTTGGAAATCTCGTGACGAATATCGACAGGAAGACGATCGAACGGCTGGCTCAGGCGAGCGCGATTGAGATCGATGCCGGCGGGCATCGCATCGAACGGCTTGTCGCGACCTACGCGGAGCTTCCCGCCGATGGTGTGGGCGCCCTGTTCGGCAGCACCGATCATCTCGAACTGGCCGCGCCCTCCTCCAGCGCCGCCGACCGCCTTGCACTCGCCCGCGGCGCGACGATTAAGATCACCCGGCGCTAAGCTTTTTCAATCGAAGCTCTTTCCGACTCCTCCGCTCGCCCTTCGATTCCTTCGATTTTCAAAAGCTGCCTCTCATGAAACAATAGCTGTTTTCATACTCTCAGAGGACCGCTTCATGCTTGATTTCGATCTCACCGAGGAACACCGGATCCTCGAACAGACGGTCCGCGAGTGGGGCGCACGCGCGGTGGCGCCGAAAATTCACGATCTCGATCGCGAACATCGTTTCGACCGCAACTACCTCACACAGATGGCCGAGATGGGCCTGCTCGGCTGCTCGGTGCCGCAGGAATACGGCGGCGCGGGGATGGATTACATCAGCCTCGGTCTCGTCAGCGAGGAGCTCGAGTACCTCGACACGTCGCTCCGCGTGATCATGTCCGTGCATGCAGGGCTCAATTGCCTCACGCTCCTCACGTGGGGCACGGAAGATCAGAAGAAGCGCTACCTCGTGCCGCAGGCGCAGGGGAAGAAGATCGCCACCTACGGCCTGACGGAGCCCGCCGCAGGCAGCGACGTGCGCGGCATCCAGACCACAGCCATCAAGAGAGGAGACCGCTATTTCATGACGGGCGAGAAGATGTGGATTTCGCTCGCCGACGTGGCGGACAACTTCCTCGTCTTCGCGTGGACCGACGTCGAGAAGAAGAAGCAGAAGGATCCGTCGGGGATCGGCGCGTTCATCATCGAGCGCGCGTTCAAAGGGTTTTCGAGCGGCACGCTCAAGGAGAAATGGGGCATCCTCGCGGGCAACACCGGATTCTTCAAGATGGACGAGGTCGAAGTGCCCGAGTCCAATCTCGTCGGCGGACCGGGTGAGGGCTTCAAGATCGCGATGTTCGCGCTCGACCAGGGGCGCTACACGGTTGCCGCGGGCGCGACGGGATTGATCCGCGCCTGCCGCGACGCGAGCGTCAAGTATGCGAAGGAGCGCAAGACCTTCGGCGTCGAGATCGCGCAGCACCAGCTCGTAAAGGAAATGATCGCGCAGATGGAGTCGGACTACCAGGCGTCGCGCCTCCTGTGGATGCGCGCCGGGTTCCTGAAGAACAGCGGCCGTCGCAACACGCGCGAGACCGGGCTGGCGAAATGGTTCTCGACCGTGGCATCGGAGCGCGCCGCGGGAGACTGCGTGCAGGTGCACGGCGCAAACGGCTACTCGGACGAGTACCCGGCGGGGCGGTTCTATCGCAATTGCAAGGGTGCGGTCATTTACGAGGGCACGCGCGAGATCCACAAGGTCATGCAGGCGGATTACGTGCTCGGCTACCGTCAGGATAAGCCGACGCGCTGCGAGTTGCCCGCGCACAAGGCGTAGGTGGATCAGACATGAATTCGGATCTGTCGCTCGATTTTCTCCGCGTGGTCGAGCAGGCGGCGATTGCGTGCGCGCACACGATGGGTCAGGGGGACGGCCGCAAGTCCGACCAGGCTGCCGTAGAGGCGATGCGCAGCACGCTCGATTCGGTGCCCATCGACGGGACGATCGTGATTGGCGAAGGGGAGCGCGACGAAGCGCCGATGCTTTATATCGGCGAAAAGGTCGGCATGGGGGCGAAGCAGAAGCTGCCCTTCGGCATCGAGTTCCCATCGGTCGACATCGCCGTCGATCCGCTCGAAGGCACGAACCTCTGCTCGACCGGCGCGCCGAATGCGATCGCGGTGCTTGCGGGGTCGAGCAAGGGCGGGCTGCTGCACGCGCCCGACCTCTATATGGAGAAGCTGGTCGTGGGGCCGAACGCGAAGCAGGCGGTCAGCCTCGACGCCACGGTTGCGGAGAACCTGCGCGCCATCGCGCGCTGTCTGGAGCGCGACGTGGTCGACCTGGTGGTGGTCGTGCTCGATCGACCGCGTCACGCGCAATTGATCGAGGACATCCGCGCGACGGGCGCACGCATTCGCCTGATCTCCGACGGCGACCTCTCAGCGGGCATCGCGGCCGCGGTCGTGGGGAGTGGCGTGCACGCGGTCATGGGGACCGGCGGAGCGCCCGAAGGGGTGCTGACAGCTGCAGCGATGCGCTGCCTGAACGGGGAGATCTTCGCGCGCCTCGTGATCAAGAAGGCGGAGGACGAGGAGCGCTGCCGCGCGATGGGGATCGCCGATCCGAAGCGCGTGTACACGTCAAAGGATCTCGCGTCTGGCAAGGGGATCGTCTTCGCAGCCACAGGGGTGACCGACGGCACGCTGATGCGCGGCGTGCGCTTCTTCGGCGACGGCACCCGCACCAGCTCCCTCGTCATGCAGAGCGATCCGCCGCGCATCCGCTTCGTCGATACCATTCACGTCGAACAGTCGCGAATGGTCAGGGTCCGCTTCTGAGTTATCGCCGGAACCTGTTCGCCGTCACGGCCGCCTCGTTTATCGGCTTCATGGGCTTCACGCTCGTGATGCCGTTTCTGCCGCTGTACCTCCATCAGCTCGGCGTCAGGGATCTTGGCGAGGTCGCAATGTGGTCCGGCCTCTGCCTTGGCGTCACGCCCGCGCTGACAGCGCTCCTCGCGCCCTTCTGGGGACGCCTAGCCGATCGCTTCGGACGCAAGATCATGGTGGAGCGATCGCTCGTCAGCTTCGTGCTCGTGATGGGCGCGATGGGCTTCGTCACGCGTGCCTGGCACGTGCTCGCGCTGCGCGCGATTCAGGGACTCTTCGCCGGCTACGGTGCTCTGACGCTGACGATGGCGGCCGATTCGGCGCCGCGGGACCGCATGGCGCAGGCGATCGGCACGGTGCAGACGGCGCAGCGGCTCGGGCCTGCCCTGGGCCCGGTCTTCGGAGGGATCGTGGCGGCCCTCGTGGGGCTTCGCCATACTTTCCTCATCGCGGCGGCCTGCTATCTCATCGCGGTGGTGCTCGTGTTCGTGATGTATCACGAACCGGGCCGCCACGCGCGCGCGGAGCGGAGTGACGACCCGAGGTCCACCGTGACCTTTCGCAACGTGCTCGCGTTCGAAAATTTCCTGCTCATGATGGCGGCGATCTTCGGATTGCAATTCGTGGATCGCAGCTTCGGCCCGATCCTGCCGCTGTATGTGGCCGAGCTCGGGATCAGCTCCGCGCGGATCCCGTTGATTTCGGGCATGCTGTTTTCGATTGCGGCGGGTGCAGGCGCCGTCGGTCATCATTATTGTGCGGCGCTGATGCGCCGGCGATCCGCGACGGGGGTCATCACGCTGGCATGCGCGGTCGCGGCGGCTGGCGCCGCCTGGATCGTGGTCGCGCGCGATGCGCGATGGCTGTTCGTCGGGGCGCCGGTGTTCGGCGTCGCAATCGGCGCCGGCATGACGGCCGCGTACACCGCTGCGGGGAGCGTGATCCCCGCCAGCGCGCGGGGCGCCGGCTTCGGCCTGCTGACCACTTCGTCGCTCATCGGTCTCGCGCTCAGCCCGATCGTCAGCGGCTTCCTTGGCGCGACATCGATCCGCGCCGTCTTCGCGCTCGATGTGGTGGCACTCGGCGCGCTCGCGGTCGTCGTGCATCACGTCGGAGGCGATGAAAGGCCGAGGCCGTCCACACCAGGCAAAGTAGAGCCGACGATCACCGAAGAGCCTTTGCTTTCTGAAACGGTGTAGCCGTTGTTCCACGACAGCCACTTGTCTACGTACGATTCACGCGGAGCGCGCCGAGATTGCAGAGCAGTCACTGGAGACGACGGAAGACACGGGACAACACGAACAACACCGAAATAAGAGGAGACGACGCCGTGTGCCGCGCGGACAATTGACGAAGCGGCCGCTTGTGCCACGTTTGCGGTGGCCGGCCTACAGGCCGGCCGCTGGAGGACACGCGAAGCCGCGAATACAAGCACCATCAACCGGCGTCTGGCTTGTATTCCCGGATTCGCGTGTTCTCAGCCGCGCGAAGCGCGGCTCCGCAATCGTGGCGAACCGGCGGCCTTCTTTGCGGCCTCTGCGCCCTTAGACAAGAATCAGCCTCTGCGTGAGATCGTCCGCGGCGAGTGCGCTTCGTGAGGCGGCGCAACTCCTGCGCGATGGTCGCGTCGTCGCATATCCGACGGACACGCTGTATGGGCTCGCGGTCGATCCCCGCAATAGCGATGCGGTCCGACGCCTGTTCGAGCTGAAAGAACGCGCGGAGACATCCGCGCTGACGCTGATCGCTGCGGACAGCGTGCAAGCGAAGGACGCGGGGAAGTTCAACGCGCTCGCATCACGGCTCGCCGCGCGGTGGTGGCCGGGGCCCGTGACGATCGTCGTGACCGCGAGACAGATCGTCGCGCGCGAGGCGCTCGCCGGCGGCACCACGGTCGGCATCCGCGTGCCGGATCATGCGGTCGCGCAGGCGCTGGCGCGCGAGTTTGGATTTTCGATCACCGCCACGAGCGCAAATCGCTCCGGTTCGCCCGCAGCCGTCAGCGCCGAGGATGTGCTAACGATGCTGCCCGACATCGACGCGGTGATCGATGGCGGCCCTGTCAAAGGCGGCGCGCCATCGACGCTCGTCAGCGTGCACGACGAGCGTGCGACGCTGCTGCGCGAAGGGGCGGTCGCGTGGGACCGCGTGATAAAATCGCTGCAGTGATGCGGGAAAGGGCGGCGCTCGTCGGCCTTATCAACGACTCCCAGAGACCTTTCGACCCGGAACATTCGCTCGACGAACTGGCCGGACTCGCGGCTGCCGCGGGCGCGGACGTCGTATTACGCGTGCTGCAGGAACGGGCGAAGCCGGATCCCGCGACGTTTCTCGGGAGCGGCAAGGTGCTGTCGCTCGCACAGTCGTGCGACGCGACGCGCGCCGATGCCGTCATCTTCGACAACGAACTCAGCCCCGCGCAATTGCGCAACCTCGAAGCGGCGCTCGATCGCAAGATAATCGATCGCACGCAGCTGATTCTCGACATCTTCGCGGCGCGCGCGCGGACGCGTGAAGGCAAGCTGCAGGTCGAGCTCGCGCAGCTCAAGTACATGATGCCGCGCCTCGTCGGCGCCGGCGCGGCGCTCTCGCGGCTGGGCGGCGGGATCGGCACGAGGGGCCCCGGGGAAACGAAGCTCGAAACCGATCGCCGGCGCATCCGGCACCGCATCAGCATCCTCTCCAAGGAGATCGATACCGTGCGGCGCCGCCGCGCGCAGTTGCGCGAGCGCCGGCACAAGTCCGCCGTGCCCACCGTCGCACTGGTCGGCTACACGAACGCGGGAAAGACCACGCTGTTCAACGCGTTGACGGGCGATCGGGCCGTTGCGTCGAACGCGCTCTTCGTCACGCTCGATCCGCTCCTCCGCAAGGTCAAGCTGCCCGATCGCCGCGAGCTGATCGTGTCCGACACGGTGGGGTTCATCGAGCGGCTGCCGCATACGCTGGTGGCCGCATTCCGCGCGACGCTCGAGGAAGTCGCGGGAGCCGATCTCCTGCTCCACGTCATCGACGCGGCGAACCCCGAGCGTGAACGTCAGGTCGACGCGGTGCGGACGGTTCTCGAGACGGTCGGGGCGGACCGCGTGCCGACGCTCGACGTCTTCAACAAATGTGACCGTCTCGATGCCAGCGAGCGCGAGCGCCTGTCCGTGGTCAGCCCGGGCGCGTTGTGCGTCTCCGCGCTCACCGGCGACGGCCGCGATGAATTGATTGCGGCGATGGAATCCCGTCTCGCGCTCGACACCGCGAAAGTCACATTCGAGTTCGACTCGCAGGACGAGAGCTGCCGCGATCAGATCTCGCAGCTCTATCGCCTCGGCCGTATTCTGACGCATGCGGTGTCGGACGGGCACGTCACCATCGAAGCCGAGATCTCTCGGCGTCTCCTCGCGCGCTTCCGCAGGGAAGGCTCGCGTGTCGGCCCGTAGTATCCGGCGGCTGGCGGCCATCGTGCTCGCCTCGATCGCGACGGCCTGCGCGCCAAAGCGCCTCCCGCCGCCGACGCCCGGCGCGCCGCGATTTCCCGAGTTCGTGTTTCCCTCGGCGCCGGACGGGCTCGCCGCTCCGGCAATCCTCGCACAGCATCAAACGGGATGGCAGTACCTTCAATCGGGCGACACGCGCAACGCCGATCGCGCGTTCGCCGCAATCGTGAAAACGGCGCCGGAGTTCTATCCGGCGGAAGCGGGAATGGGATACGCGGCGCTCGCGCGCAAGGATGCGCAGGCCGCGGTCACGCATTTCGATCGCGCCCTGGAGAAGAACACCGCGTACGCACCGGCGCTCGTGGGGAAGGGAGATGCGCTGCTCTCTGCGGGGCGGACCGAGGCGGCGCTCCAGGCGTTCGAAGCGGCCCTGAGCGCCGATCCGACGATGACGCCGCTGCGCAGCCGCGTGGACGTGCTGCGGTTCCGCAGCGCGCAGCAGCAGATCGCGTCGGCGCGCAAGGCAGCGGAGGCGGGTCAGTTCGATGAATCCCGGCGCGCGTACCTCGCCGCCATCGCCGCGTCGCCGCAGAGCGCGTTCCTCTACCGCGAGCTCGCGGGCGTCGATCGGCGGGCGGGGGACCTCGCGTCCGCGCTCGTCCACGCCGAGCAGGCGGTCTCGCTCGATCCCTCCGACGCGCGGGCGCTGACGGCGGTCGCGGAAATTCACGAGGCCAATCACGACTGGGCGAAGGCCGCCGACGCATACGCGGCCGCGAATACGATCGAGCCGGGCGACGCGCTTGCGGCGAAGGCGGACGCGATGCGCGAGCGCGCGGCGTTCGACGCGATGCCTGAGGAGTACCGCGCGATCGAGAGCGCGGCGACAATCACCCGCGCGCAGCTCGCGGCTCTGCTCGCCGTGCGTCTCGAGAATCTCCTGCGCCGGGCACGATCCTCGAGCGGTGTCGTCCTCACCGACACGCGAGAGAGCTGGGCGGCGCCGTGGATCCTCGCGGTCACGCGCGCCGGGGTCATGGACGCGTTTCCCAATCACACGTTCCAGCCGTCCACTGTCGTACGCCGTGGAGACCTGGCGCAGGCGGCCAGCCGCGTGCTGACATTGATTGCGGCGGAGAAGCCTCGAGTCGCCGCCAGGTGGAGCGACGCGCGCCCGCGGTTCCCTGACGTATCCCCGGCGCACCTGAGCTATCCGGCCGCGGCCCGCGCCGTCGCGTCCGGCGTGATGACGACCGTCGAAGGAGGCGCGTTCCAGTTGAATCGTCCGGTCACCGGCGCCGAGACGCTCGCGACCGTGTCGCGTCTCGATACGCTCGCCAGGGGCACGTCGAGATGAGCCTGACGGCGGCGAACCAGCTCACGATCACACGGATGCTCCTGATTCCGGCGTTCGTGATCCTGCTGATGTACGGCTATCGCGGGTGGGCGCTCGTCACGTTTTTCTCGGCGGCGCTCACGGACCTCTTCGACGGGTTCATCGCGCGGTGGACCGGCCAGAAAACGACGCTGGGCGCATGGCTCGATCCGATGGCGGACAAGCTGCTGCTGGTGACGATGTTCGTCATGCTGACGCTGCCCGATATCGGTGCTCCCAATCGGCTTCCGCTGTGGTTCACTGTTCTCGTCATCAGCCGCGACGTCTGCATCGTCGCCACCGTGGCGGTCTTCAACCTGGCAGTCGGGCGCCGGACGTTCCGCCCCTCAATGTTCGGCAAAGTCGCGACCGGTACATACATCGTCACGGGTGTCGCGGCCTTGTATTTCAACTACCTGAATGAGCCGTCACAGCTCGTACAAGCGCTCATCTATGCCTCGCTGGCCATCACTTTCATTTCAGCGGGCGATTACGCTCTGCAAATGACGCGGATGGGGCATTGACGCGATGCGGGAGTGCGATGCGCGAGGTTGCGATAAAAGATGCGCGGCACGGAAGATCACGACCGAAGGGCTCCGACTGTAACTGAACCTCCCGCCTGACGTCCCCGCACCTCGGCAAAATCCTAAAGTTTCCGCTGAGTTCTTGCGATAACTACCTGAAACGTTTATTCTTAGCGTCCCCAGCCCAGACATATTCAGGGAGAACGTCATGCTCGACGCGTTCAAGAAGGGCGGCTCGAAATCTGCCGGTCAGCAGTCCGACGAGCTTCAGGCTCTGATTGCGGCATCCAAAGAGGAGCGGGCGGCGCTGAGCACCATGCTCACGCAGATCCAGCTTCATAGCGCGAAGCTCGCCACCGCCGGCAAGTCGCAGGCCCACAGCCGGCTCGACGAAGTGAGTGAGCGCCTGAACAAGGCAGACGCGCGCGCCCGGGAACTCGAGGCGATCGATAGCCGCATTCGCACGCTGACCGAAGCCGTCACGCATGCGGAGCAGGAAGCCGTGCGGCTGACGGCGCCGGATGGGGAACTTCAGAAACACAAGCAGGCCCTCCAGAGCCTGTCGTCGCAGGCGCTCCAGACCCGCGCCAGCCTTGACACGCTGAAGAAAGAGCAGTCGGCTCTCGAGGAACTGCGCGAGCAGCTCCGCCATGCGCAAGGAGAAGTAAAGGAATCGGCCGAGCGCACCGACAGCCTGAAAGGGGATTTCGATCACCTGCGCACACTCTCCGGGCAGCTCGCGCAGGACTACGCCAGGCTGAAAGAGCTCTCGCGCGAGTCGCACGACGAGGCGAACGCCACGGTGGAGATCGTGAAGGAGGTCGAGAAGAAGCTCGGTCCGCTGGCGCAGCTGCAGGAGATGAGTAAAACGACCGACGAGCGCATGACGACCCTGAACGCGCTCGCCGAGCACGTGTCGCAGAAGATCAAGGCGCTCGACAATCAGAAGCACACGGTCGAACACGCCGTCGTGGAGGCGAACCGACTGAACGAAATGGTCTGGAGCATGGAAGTCCAGATCAACAAGCTCAATGAGGGATCGCGCCAGGCCACGCGGACCGAGGAGATGATCGAGCGCGTCGAGAAGCTCGCGCGCGAAGTCGGCGGGCAGCTCGAGAACGGCACCAAGGCGCGCGACTCGTTTGCGGCGGACCTCGCGAAGCTGGAGAAGGATCGCGCGTCGCTGACCGACTTCGTCCGCGCTTACATGGACAAGCTGACGATCGAGCGGAAGGAGTTCGAGGCATTCGACCAGCGGGTGAAGGCGCTGCAGACCTCCGTCGCGGAGGCGGAGAAGGGAATGGAAGCGCTTGCCGCGCGCGATCGACTGGCGGCATCGATGGGCCAGCGCGTCGATCAATTGTCGAAGCAGATGCAGTCGCTGAACGCGCACGCCGACGATCTGCAGCGGAAGCAGACGGCGCTCGACACGCTGCAGGAATCGCTCGGGCACGTCGACGAGCTCGCAAAGCGGACGGCGTGGCAGTACGACAACCTCAAACAGAGCCGGCAGGATCTCGAAGCGCTCCGGAAGGATATCCAGGACTTCTACAAGGCGCACGCGCACGCGGCGCAGCTTCGCGAGCGGCTCGCGTCCGATCGAACCGCGCTCGAGAGCTTCCTCGAGCGGACGGCAAGTTTCAGCGTCGGACTGCCGGACCTCGACGCGCGCATGGATGCCATCACGAGCAAGCTCGCGATCGTCGATGAAGGTACGCAGAAGGCGGCGAACCTCGTGTCGATTGCCGACGATTTGGATCGGCAGATGACGCGGATCGCCACCCAGCAGCAGTTCGTCGAGCGCGTCGAGTCGCGGCTCAATGGCCTGAACGCGCTCACCGCCGACGTGGATCGGAAGTTCGACGAGCAGATCGCGCGCCGGGCGGAGGTCGAGGCGCTGCGCAATCAGATTGACGGCGTCGGCATCCAGGTCACCGACGCGCAGCAGAAGCTCGAAGGCGTCAGCACCGTCCAGAGCAAGCTGCTGCCGCTGACGGCGCAGCTCTCGATGCTCAAGAGCCAGATCGAGAAGGCGCACGCGCGGTTCGTCGCCGCGCAGAAGGAGGAGGCGGAGCTCGCCGACCAGGAGAAGCGGCTGAACGAGCTGCTGAATACGAGCCGCACGGTGGCAAGCGACGCCGCGGAGCGGCTGAAGCAGGTCCAGGCGCTGGCCGAAGAGGTCGGCCGGTCCGCCGCGGTCAAGGACGAGCTCTGCCAGGAGCTCGCACGCGTCCAGGCGAGGCAGCGCGACGTGACAGCGCAGCTCGACGCGTCAGAAGACCAGTTGAAGCGGCTCGAGGCGACCTCGAAGCAGCTCGATCAGCGGCGCACCCAGCTCGCGTTCTCCGAGAAGCGCATCGCGGCGTTCGAGGCGCGCTTCAACGAGCTCGCGCAGATGACCGACGAGATCGACACCAAGATCCAGGCGCTCACGCAGCGCGAGGCGATCGTCGAGGCCGTCCGGAAGGAAGTCGCGGGCGTCCACGAGATCAGCGCCCGCAGCAAGGCCGATCTGCAGTACGTCGAAGCGCATCGCAGCGACGTCACGGCGCTCCGCGAACGCGTCGAGGACGTCCTCGCGTGCATCAACGAGACCGAAACGCGGCTGGCCGACATCGACGGACGCAAGAGGCTCGTCGACGAGGTGCAGCTCAAGGCCAGCGTCATCACCAACATGCTCGAGGACGTGCGGCTCAATCTCGAGACGCTCGGCGAGCAGAAGGCCGTGATCGATCACGTCATGGACAACTTCACGCGGCTGAACGAAAAGGTGCAGGAGGCGCAGACCACGCTGCGGTCCCTGCAGGTCGAGCGCGAGATTGCGGAACGGATCGAGCGCGGGATCAAGCAGCTGCGGAAAACGGCGGCGCCTGAAGAGAGAGCGCGGCTTGCCTGAGATTTAGTGATTGAAGTGATTCAGTGATCTGGTGATTGAGCTTGCGCGGGCTACCGCCCGCGCCATGAGGCACGCGCTGGCGCGTGCGAAGCCAAGTCACCAAATCACTGAATCACCAAATCACGAAATCACGAAATCACACCTTGCCTCTGAAATACTCCAAGGTCTTCGTCAGCCCTTCTTCGAGGCTGACCTTGGGTTCCCATCCAAGAATGGTGCGTGCGCGCGTGATATCGGGCTGGCGCACCTTGGGATCGTCCTCCGGCAGCGGCCGGAAGACGATCTGGCTCTTCGATCCGGTCATGCGGATAATCGTGCGCGCGATGGCCTCGATCGTCATCTCGTGCGGATTGCCGATGTTGACCGGATCGTTTTCCTTCGACTCCATCAATCGGACGATGCCCTCGACCAGATCGCTGACGTAGCAGAAGCTGCGCGTCTGCTTCCCGCTGCCGAAGATCGTCACGTCCTCGCCGCGGAGCGCCTGGCTCATGAACGCCGGGACCGCGCGTCCATCGTGCAGCCGCATGCGCGGGCCGTACGTGTTGAAGATCCGGACAATCTTCGTGTCCAGCCCGTGATACCGGTGATACGCCATCGTCATCGCCTCGGCGAAGCGCTTCGCTTCGTCGTACACGCCGCGCGGACCGACGGGATTGACGTTGCCCCAGTAGGTCTCCTTCTGCGGATGCTCGAGCGGATCGCCGTAGACTTCCGAGGTCGAGGCGATCACGAACTTCGCACCCTTCGCCTTCGCGAGGCCGAGCGCCTTGTGCGTGCCCAGCGCTCCGACCTTCAACGTCGGAATGGGAAGCTCCAGGTAGTCGATGGGGCTTGCGGGGCTCGCCCAGTGGAGGACCACATCCACGGGCCCCTCGATGTAGATGTAGTTCGTGATGTCGTGCTTGATGAACGTGAAATCGCGTCCGTGGAGATGCGAAATGTTGTCAGTATTGCCGGTCAGCAGGTTGTCGACGCCGATGACCGAGTACCCCCGGTCGAGGAGCGCTTCCGACAAATGGGAGCCGATGAATCCGGCGGCGCCGGTGATCACTGCACGAGGCATACGGAATGGCTCATGATTTAAGCCCAGGCTCATGTTGGCTGACCGCTGACGGCTGACGATTGACTGCCTACAGCTTGCTGCCTTCGGCAAGGATCAGTATGCGTGTCGGTGGAAGCCGCGAATGAGCGTGAGCCACATGATCTTGAGGTCGAGTGTGACGGACCAGTTCTCGATGTAATACAGGTCGTACTCGATGCGTTTCTCGAGCGAGGTGTTGCCGCGCCACCCGTTGACCTGTGCCCAGCCCGTGATGCCCGCCTTCACCTTGTGTCGCAGCATGTATGTCGGGATCCGGTGCTTGAACTGCTGGACGAAGTAGGGGCGCTCGGGCCGCGGACCGACGATCGACATGTCGCCGCGGAACACGTTCCAGAGCTGCGGCAGCTCGTCGACGTCGAAGCGGCGCAGCCACTTGCCGATCGGCGTGCACCGCGGGTCATCGTCGCGCGCCCACACGGGTCCGGTCTCGTCCTCCGCTCCCTGGTACATCGAGCGGAATTTGTAAACATCGAAAGCCTTGCCGTCGAGTCCCATGCGCTCCTGCGTGTAGAAGACAGGACCGCGCGACGTGCGCTTGACGATGAACGCAATCAGGGCGAAGGGAGCCGCCATGCCGGTCAGCGCGGCGCCGGAGATCGCGATGTCGATGGCGCGCTTGAGGAGGCTGTTGAAGCCGCGCAGCGGGACGTCGTTGAGGCTGATGATCGGCACGCCATCGAGGTTCTCGAGGCGGGCGCGCAGCGCGATGAACTGCAGGAGGTCGGGGACGACGTGGACGTCGACCCCTTCGCGGTTCGTCGCTTCCACGAGGCCGAGCATCTTGACGTGCTCTTCGAGCGGCAGCGCGACATACACGTGGTCGATTCGCTCGCGGCGAATGATGTCATCGGCCTCGCCGAGCATGCCGAGCAGCGGGATGCCGCGGTAGCCGATGTGATCGCCGGTCGCGCGATCGTCGATGAACCCCACGACCTTGAAGCCGAGCTCGCGATGCTCCAGCACCTTGTCGGCGACGACGCGTCCGAGGTCTCCTGCGCCGGCGATGAGCACGCGCTTCAGGCCGATGCCCGCGCGCCAGCGCCGTTCGAGCGCTTCGCGCACCAGCTCGCGCGACGCGTACGAGAACGCGACGTTGACGACGAGGAACAGCAGCCAGACGAACTGCGAGACTTCGTACTGCCCCAGGTCCTTGGCTGCTTCCGAGACGTAGTAGGTCTGGAAATACAGCGTGCCGCCGATGCCGAGCACGACCGTCAGGATGCTGCCGACGAACACGCCAAAGAAGTCGTCAACGCGCGATCGTCCGCGTCGCAGGCGATAGAGGCCCTGCATCTGGAACGCGAGCGGAACCAGCGCGCCGATGAAGGGCGCCAGGCGAAGGTAGTTGGCGAATGGCGGATACCCCTTGAACACAGGGATTCCGCTCTCGAACCGCAGCAGGTAGGCGACCAGGAAGGCCGCCATGCCGAGCAGGGCGTCGCTGACCACGAAGAAGGCAACAAGGAGGCGGTTATACCGCCGCATCATTTCTCGTCCTCCCGGGGGGCAGGACTGAGAGAGCGGGGGTTGTTGCCAAGGCTGTTTTGCGATCGACCGGGCCTTGCGGCGGCCGGTGCGGCCTCTCGGCGCGGCACGGCGGCGTTGCTGCGACGTGCGGCAATCAGCTCGGACACCTGCTCCTGGAATTGACGTTGAAATCGCGTGCGGCAGAAAGATTCCGCGTGGCGACGGATGAGGGCGACGTCGAAATCACGCGAGGAGATGTCGCCGAGCGCGGCGGCGAAGGCATTCACGGACGGATCGTTTACCAGCACGCCTGTTGTTCCATCGATCACGCTTTCGAGCGCTCCACCTTCGGCGTACGCCACAACCGGCCGGCCGCACGCCTGCGCCTCGACCGGGACCATCCCGAAGTCCTCGACGCCAGGCATCAGGACCGCCAGGCAATCCTGATAGAGCGCCCGGATCTCTTCATCGGTCCGCCAGCCGAGGAACTCCACTCCGCTGCCGCCCAGCGCGCGCAAGCGCATTTCCTCCGGACCGCGCCCGACGACCTTCAGCGCGATCCCTGCAGCCTTGCAGGCACGGATCGCGACCTCGAGCCGTTTGTAGGGCACCAGGGCCGAGACGACCAGGAAAAACGGTTCGGGGCGCCGAGCGGGATCCGGCTGGTAAAACTCTGTATCGACAGGGGGATACACGACGGTCGCCTCGCGATTATAGTATCGGCCGATCCTACCCGCAACATATTGAGAGTTCGCGACAAAGCGATCGACGCGCGAGGCGGTGGCCGCATCCCAGCGTGCGAGCCTCGCCAGCACGGGGCGAAGCAGCCGCGAGCGGAGCGCCCCGACCTGATCAGGTCCAAAGTACGCGTCGAACTGATCCCATACGTATCGCATCGGCGAATGGCAATAGCAGAGGTGTCGCGCGCGGCCCGGCACGACGACCGACTTGGCCGCGCAGTGGCTTGTACTGATCACGAGGTCGTAGCCGTCGAAATCGAATTGCTCGATCGCGGTTGGAAACACTGGCAGGTAGCTGCGATAGTGACGCGCCGATCCAGGCAGCCGTTGAACGAACGAGCAGCGAATCCGACGCCGTTCCAGGGCGGGAGAGACCGATCCCTTCACGTGGAGGAGCGTATAGATCGGTGCGTCCGGATACAGCTCGGCGATGGCTTCGAGGACCTTCTCGCCGCCGCGCATCCCAGTCAGCCAGTCGTGGACGAGCGCTACGCGCGAGCCGAGGCCCGAGGCCCGAGGGGCGAGGTCCGACGTTCGAGTTTCGAAGTCCCGGGTTCGATGGTCGAGGTTCGAAGAATGCACGGTATTTTCCGGGTCTCGGAGTTCGGACCCCGGGCCTCGGTCTTTGGACCTCGGTCCTCGACTGAGACTGCGCACCCCGTCATGACCTCGCTGTAGATCTGCCGCACTCGGGCGATGGACCGTTCCCACGAGAACTCGCGGGCGCGCTCGAGGCCGCGCGCGCGGAGACTGGCTCGCAGCTCGGGCTCGGTGAGCACGCGGTGCATTGCCTCGGCGATGTCTTGCGGTTCGTACGGATCGATCATCAAGGCCGCATTGCCGACGACCTCGGGCAGAGATGAGACGTTTGACGTGATGACCGGCGTGCCGCTCGCCATCGCTTCCAGAGGCGGCAGCCCGAAGCCTTCGTAGAGCGATGGGAACACGAACACGTCCGCGAGGCGGTACAACGCCGCGAGCGTCTGGTCCGGCACGAACCCGAAGAAGCGGACGTGCTTGTGCAGCTTGTGACGATGGACGGCGCGGCGCAGCGTGGCGTACTTCGAGATCTCGTCGCCGATGATGAGCAGCTGCACGTCCCTCAGGTCGGGACGCTCGTGCCGCAGGAGATGAAACGAATCGATCAGCCGTTCGAGATTCTTGTGGGGCTTGATATTGCCCGCGTAAAGGACGAAAGGGGCCGTGAGCTGGTAGCGCTCGCGGACGCGCTGCATGTCCTCAGCGGCCGGTGCCTGCCAGTAGCGCTCGTCGATGGCGTTATAGATCACATCGATGCGCGACTCGGGCACGCGGAAGTAGCGCAGGATGTCGCGCTTTGAGGCCTCCGACACGGTGATCACGCGTGCCGCGCGATGGGCCGCTCCCCAGAGCGACGCGCGTGCATACGCATAAGCGAGACGGCTCGGCAGGTATTGCGGGAACCGCAGATGGATGCAGTCGTGGATCGTGACGACCGCGCGGCACGGGGTCAGCGGCGGCAGCACGTAGTGCGGCGCGTGAAACAGGTCCGCGGCTTCCCGGCGCAGATCGAGCGGCACCGAGAACTGCTCACGCACTGAATACCCGGCGGCGCGCTCGGGCACCGCACGGAAGTTCGGCCCGAGCTCTGTTGCAATCGCGCAGTCGCGCTCGTTGCAGATCAGCAGGTACTCGGTCCCATGGTCCTGCCTCGCGAGCTGCCGCAACAGGTTTCGAACGTAGGTGCCGATTCCGTAGTCCCGAAGCTTGCGCGCATCAATGGCGATTCGCACTGCCACCTATCATAGTAGCGGGTTGTCGGGTTGTCGGAGGACGGTTGTCGGAGAGCCGGTCGGGTTGTCCCGTACTCCGACTACCGACAACCATCAACCTTGCCCCGCACGCATAAGTACAGCTTGAGCAGCCTCGCCCAACGCGGATGATGTTTTTCGTAAAACGCAATCTGGCTGCGTCGGTACGCGGCGTTGACGGCCTCAGGCGCGGTCGCGCGCGAACGGCCGCGCAAATGAACGATCTCCGCTGACGGCGTGAACAGCACGCGATAGCCGAGCGCGCGGACGGCGTGGCAGAAGTCCACGTCCTCCGTGTAAAGAAAGAACCGTTCGTCGAGCAGCCCCGCCGACTCCGCCGCGCTCCGCCGGACCAGCAGGCAGGCGCCGCTGACCCAGTCGACGAACTGCTCGCGCCGCGTCTCGCGTTCCACGCGGCGGACGAGAGGGCCAACGCGCGCGTCATACAGCCTCCCGATCATCTTCTGGCGCGCCTCATTCAGCGGCGAGATCATCGGCCCGAACGAGAGCTCCACGCGCCCGTCCGCATCGACGAGACGGGGCCCCGCAATGCCCACCGCGGTGTCGATCAGCAGGCGATCGACGAGCCGGTCGATCGCCCTCGGCGGCACAATCGTGTCGCTGTTCAAGAGCAACACGAGGTCGCCGGACGACCCGCGGATGCCTGCGTTGTTCGCGGCGGCGAAGCCGGCGTTCCGCGCCATCGCGATGACGCGGACGGACGGAAATTCGCGCGCCGCGTCGGCGCTGCCGTCGGTCGACGCATTGTCGACGACCACAATCGCGTGGGACGTCGCTGGCGGCGCTGCGCGCAGCGACTCGAGACAATTCACGAGGTGCGCCCGTGCGTTGAAGCTGACGATCACGATCGAGAGGCGCGGCATCATGGGCCCGCGATCGTGTGAATGGCGATGAGAGTCTGCTCGGCTGCCGCGTCCCACGAATACCGGCTGAGCACTGCAGGCGCGTAGGCGAGCAGCCGCTCGGCCTCACGCGTGTCATCGAGCAGTACCTGAATCGCACGGCTCGCGCCGCCGACCGTGTCATCGCGATCGACGTACCACGCTGCGTCGCCGTACACCTCTCGCGCGACGGCGGTATCGAGCACGACAATCGGAACGCCCGCGGAGAGCGCTTCGAGCGGCGTGAGGCCAAAGCCCTCGTACTCCGAGAGGAACACAAAGATGGAGGCGCGCGCATACAGCGAATTGAGCTCCGCCTCGGTCACATAGTTGAGCAGTTCGACACGCGAGCTGATGCCGGCCGATCGCGTCAGCGCGTCGAAATTGATCGGCGGATAGCTGCGGTCCGCCCCCGCGATCACGAAGCGGGCGTCAGGCCGCGACGCGGTCGCTTCCGCAAACGCCGTCAGCGCGGCGGGGAGCCGGCGGCGGTTGAAAATCGAACCGACGAAAAGGACCAGCGGTTCGCGTACGGGCGTCCCGGCGGGCGCACGCCGGGTGACGCCCGGCGGAATCACACGCAGGCGCTCCGGCGACGCGCCGAGCCGCTCGACAATCTCATGTCGCGAGAATTCCGAGTCGGTGAAGATGACGGATGCCGCGCGCGCGGCCTGCCGCGTCAGCAGCCGCCGCCGCGCTCCTTCGCGCGGCGTGAACCACTCCGGGTGCGCGGCAAATGACACATCGTGGATCGTGACCGCGAGCGGTACGCCGAGCGCGAGCGGCGCCGTATAGGCGCCGGCAAAGAACACGTCGGGCGCATCCCGGAGCACCGCGCGCCGCAGGTGCGTCTGCTCCCACCATGTGCCGCGGCCGCTGCCCGCGACGATTTCGTGCAGCCGCACGCCCGATGGCAGCGTCTTCACGAACGGGAGCGGCTCCGGCGTGTAGAGCATCAACGTGCGCTCTGCGGCATCGTGCCGCTGGACCCATCGGCGGAGTAGCTCGCCGAGGTACCGGCCGACGCCGGTGGTGTCGCCGAGCAACTCGCGCGCGTCGATGCCAATCCGGAGCGGACCGCCGTTGTTCATGCGGAACCGCCTTTGCGTCCAGCAATCGCCTGCCGGTAGACGTCCAGCAGTCTCCGGGCGCTCGCGTCCCATGAGTACGCCGGCGCTCGGCGCCATCCGCGCTCGATGGCCGCTGCCGCCGACGCCGGATCTTCGATGTACTTCCGCATGGCCGCAGCCAACCCATCGACGTCTTCAGGTTCGAATGTGACTGCCGCGTCCCCGCCCACCTCCGGCAGCGCCCCGCGTCGGCTCACGATTGTGGGGACGCCCAGGGCCATTGCCTCGAGCACGGGCAGGCCAAAGCCTTCCAGGTGCGACGGCAACACGAGCATCGACGCGCTCGCATATAAGTCCCGCCGCCGATGCGGCTCGACATAGCCGAGATGCTCGACGCGTCCTTTGAGTGGCGGCTGCGCGATGTCGCGCAGCCATTCTTCGGCGGCCTCTGTGGCCGTCCCGGCCAGCACGAGCCGCGGCGCCGACGGCACCGCCTCGATCAATCGCGCATAGGCGCGCAGGAGCACGCCGACGTTCTTTCGCGGCTCGAGCGTGCCCATGAACAGGATAGGGCCGTCAGGACGCGGTTCTTCGCGTGGCGCCCACGCCGGCGCGCCTGGGCTCACGACCCAGATCCGATCGCGCGCGACGTCCAGCCGCCGCACGATCTCGCCGGCCGTGAACGCCGAGACGGTGATCACACCGTCTGCGCGTTGCGCGTGAGCGCGGGCCAGCTCGGCGTAGTCCCGCCGGATCTCACCTCTTGTTCGTTCCGGATGATCGAGGAAATCGAGGTCATGGATCGTGACCACGCGCGCGGCGCGCCGGCTGGGTATCAGCAGCGGGTGCATCGCATGCGCGACATCCATCGGCCCCGCGAATGATTCAACGGGCGGCCACTCGAGTCGATGCCAGGCGTAATTGAGCACTCGCACAGGCACGCGTCGGTCGACGATATGCGCCTGCGGCACGACGCCGGCATCTACACGATCCTTCCACGAGCTCGAGAATAAGGTGAGCGTGTCCGTCGCGGCGAGATGCCTCGCGAGCGCGGCCGCCAGTTCGTGGGCGTACTCCCCGACGCCGGACCGGTGGCGAAGCGCCGGCCGATAGTCCAGCAGGATGCGCAAGCGCCGGTCATCGTAACACAACCTATTGGGGCGTAAAGTCCTTACACCTCAATTAATTGACACGATTTTCGTGAACATGTTAGGTTTAGGGGTTTGCTCGGCGGTTCGGGAGTACCACGGATGAAAATCGCGGTGATTGGCAGCGGCTACGTCGGCCTGGTGGCAGGCGCGTGCCTGGCTGAGAACGGAAATGACGTCATCTGCATTGACAAGGACACTGCCAAGGTGCGGATGCTGCAGCGTGGGCGCATTCCGATCTACGAGCCGGGACTCGAAGAGATGGTCCGGCGCAACCGCAGCGAGAAGCGGCTGACCTTCACGACCAACCTCCCACGCGGCGTGCGCAGCTCGCAGATCATCTTCATCGCGGTGGGAACGCCGACCGGAGAGGACGGCTCCGCCGACCTCCGGCACGTGCTCGACGTTGCGCGCGAAATCGGACGCGCGATGAACGGCTACCGCGTGATCGTCGACAAGAGCACGGTGCCGGTCGGCACGGCCGAGAAAGTCCGCGACGTCATTCGCAAGGAGACGTCGCATCCCTTCAGCGTCGTCAGCAACCCCGAGTTCCTGAAACAGGGGGCGGCGATCGACGATTTCATGAAGCCGGACCGCGTGGTGATTGGCGCGGAAGATTCGCGCGCCGCGGAGATCATGAAGGAGCTCTACGCGCCGTTCACGCGAACGGGCGCGCCGATCATGATGATGGACTGCGCGAGCGCCGAGCTCAGCAAATACGCGGCGAATGCCATGCTTGCGACGCGTATTTCGTTCATGAACGAGGTGGCGAACGTCTGCGAGGTGGTGGGGGCCGACGTCGACCAGGTCCGCCGCGCCGTCGCATCGGATCGCCGCATCGGCGCATCGTTCCTGTTTCCCGGCGTGGGCTACGGCGGCAGTTGTTTTCCCAAGGACGTCAAGGCGATGCTGAAGTTCGCTTCGGCAAAGAGTTACGACTTCCAGATCCTCAAGGCAGTCGAATCAGTCAACGAGCGGCAGAAAGTCCGGCTGCTGACAAAAATGCAGAAGCACTTTGGATCGCTGCAGGGCAAGCGCATCGCGGTCTGGGGGCTCTCGTTCAAGCCGAAGACCGACGACATGCGTGAGGCGCCGGCCGTGCCGCTGATCCAGGGACTGATCGACGCCGGTGCGACGGTGCAGGCCTACGATCCTGAAGCCGTCAAGGTCGCCCGTTCCATCTTCGGCGCCAAAGTGCAGCTTTTCGAGAAGAGCTACGACGCGCTGAAAGGCGCCGACGCGCTCACGATCGTGACGGAGTGGAACGAGTTCCGCGAGCCGGACTTCACACGTATTCGCAAGACGATGCGGGCGCCGGTGATCTTCGACGGGCGCAACATCTACAACCCGGAACAGATCCGCAGCGTCGGCTTCACGTACTACTCGATCGGCCGGCGATGATGCGAGCGAGCGCAGCGAGCGAGCCACGCCACCGGAGCGGGGCTACGGCCCCCGCGAGGTGGCGTGTCGGGGGTCCGCGGGGCCAAGCCCCCGGATCTGAACGATGAGCACCGTCGTTGTGACCGGCGGCGCGGGCTACATTGGCAGCCATGCGGTGAAGGCGCTGCGCGCGTCGGGGACTGTCGTCGTGATCTACGACAACCTGAGCGCGGGCCACCGTGCGGCCTCGTTGCGGACCGGCGTCCCGCTGGAAGTGGGCGACATCCATGACGTCGAGCGGCTCTCGGAGGTGCTGCGCGCGAGCAAGGCAGATGCCGTCATGCACTTCGCCGCGTGGCTCTCGGTTGGCGACTCGGTTCGCGATCCGATCGGCTATTACCGGAACAATGTGAGCGGCGCGCTCGCGGTCCTGCAGGCGATGGTCGCATCGGACGCGCGCCATTTCATTTTTTCGTCGACGGCCGCCACCTTCGGTAATCCGATCGAGACGCCGATCACGGAGGATCATCCGCAACGGCCGATCAACGCCTACGGCGAAACGAAACTCGCCATCGAGCGCGCGCTCCCGCATTTCGAGCGCGCCTACGGGATCAAGTGGACGGCGCTCCGCTATTTCAACGCGGCTGGCGCAGATCCCGATGGAGCGCTCGGAGAAGATCACGATCCGGAGATCCACGTGATCCCGCGCGCGATCGACGCTGCGCTCGGCCGGAACTCGTTCGCGATCTTCGGCGACGATTACGACACGGCCGATGGCACATGTCTGCGCGACTACATTCACGTGATGGATCTCGCATCCGCCCATATCGCGGCGCTCGACGCGCTGCGCGCGGGGGGCGCCTCGACGTCCTACAACCTCGGCAACGGCCGGCCCACGTCCGTCCGCGAGGTCGTCGACGCCGTCGAGCGGGTCACGTCGCGGGTGGTGCCGCTGACGATCGGACCGCGTCGCCCGGGCGATCCCGGCGTGCTGTTTGCGTCGAGCGAAAAGATCAAGCGGGAGCTGGGCTGGCGGCCGCGGTTGGAGGAAATCGATGTCATCGTCGAGACCGCCTACCGGTGGCGGCAATCGCATCCGGATGGGTATCCCGAGCGTTAGGTTAGCAGGTTGTTTGAAAGCCAAAGTCAATCGCCAATGCTAAATGCCAAACGTCACGATGGATGAAATTCGGCATTCGGCATTCGGCGTTCACATTTGGCAACCGGGCTGTCCTTTTCAGCAGCCTGTTAGAATTCTCTCTACTGAGTGAGCGAGTACCAGCATCCCCTTCCACGCCTGTATCGCTACTCGCAGCCCTACCGAGGGCGGTTCGCCGCGGCCCTCGCTGCGATGCTGGCGTATGCCGGCGCGTCCGCCTACGTGGCATACCTCATCAAGCCGATCATTAACAAGGTGCTCCCCGACGCGGACGGGATGGCGTTCTCGTTCTGGGCAGGCGCGATCATCGCGGCGTATCTCATAAAGGGCCTGGGATCGTACTTCTCGACGTACCTGATGACCGACATCGGGCAACGCGTCGTCCGCGATCTTCGGAATCAACTCTTCCGGCACATCCTCAATCAGTCGGCCGCGTTCTTCAGCCGCCGGACCACCGGCGCGTTGATGTCGCGGATCACGAACGACGTCAACCAGGTGCAGCAGGCCGTGTCCGAAACCATCGGCGATCTGCTGCGCGAAGGGTTGTCGGTCATCGGCTATGCGTTCCTGATGTTCTACTTCGACTGGCGGCTGGCGCTCGTGGCGTTCACCGGGGCGCCGCTCGTCGTGTACCCGCTCGTGCGGCTCGGGCAACGCGTGCGCCGGTCGACCCGACGGAGCCAGGAACAACTCGAGCACCTCTCGCATCTGACGGCCGAAGCGTTCACCGGGCATCGCATCGTCAAGGCGTTCAGCGCGGAGCAGCAGGAGGCGGATCGATTTTCGACGGCCTCGCATCGGCTGTATCGCACGAACCTCAAGGTGACGAGCACGGTCTCGCTGCTGCCGCCGATTATGGAGTTTCTCGGCGGCATCGCCATCGTCGGCCTGCTCGCGTACGGCCGCCACAAAATCAGCGCGGGGGCGCTCACCTCGGGGGATTTCCTCGCATTCATCTTCGCCGCGTTCATGCTGTACACGCCGATCAAGCGCCTGAGCCGGGTTAATGCGAACCTGCAGCAGGCGACCGCGGCGGCGCAGCGGATTTTCGAAATGCTCGACACGCACTCGGAGGTGATAGAGCGCGCGCACGCGCAGCCGCTGCCGAAGGTCGCGCGCGGGATCGAGTTCCGCGACGTCAGCTTTGCGTACGACGATGGCGCGGGGAAGGTGGTGCTGCGGAACGTCTCGTTCAGCGCGGCCGCCGGGCAGGTGACCGCCATCGTGGGACTGAGCGGGGCGGGCAAGACGACGCTCGTAAACCTGCTGCCGCGGTTTTACGACGTCACGGGCGGCGCGATTCTGATCGACGGCGTCGATATCCGTGACGTCACGCTGGCGTCGCTCCGCGATCAGATTGGCATCGTCACGCAGGAGACCGTGCTGTTCGACGATACGATCGCGCGCAATATCGCGTACGGCGCGCCGGGCGCCACGCGGGAGGCGATCGAAGATGCGTCGCGCGCCGCCCACGCGCACGAGTTCATCCAGACGCTGCCCGACACCTACGACACACGCATAGGAGAACGCGGACAGCGGCTGTCAGGGGGCCAGCGACAGCGCCTCGCGATCGCGCGGGCGCTGTTGAAGAACTCGCCGATCCTGATCCTGGACGAAGCCACGTCTTCGCTCGATGCGGAGTCGGAGCTGCTCGTGCAGGATGCGCTCGCGAACCTGATGCGCAACCGGACAGCCTTCGTGATCGCGCACCGGCTGTCAACCGTGCGTCGTGCGGACGCGATCATCGCACTCGAACGCGGCCGGGTGGCAGAGAAAGGACGCCACGACGAGTTGCTCGCGCGCGCCGGCGGCGTCTATGCGAAGCTGTACGCGCTGCAGCTGTTCGACCAGCGACGCGAGCCCGCGCAGACGGTGGGCACGGGGCACGATGATTAAGTCGATGACGGGGTTCGCGTCTCTCACGCGCGATGAGGAGTCGGTGACGCTCAGTGTCACGATTCGCGCCGTCAATCACCGGTATCTGGACGTGCAGCTGCGGACTCCCTCGGCGCTCGCGTCGATCGAGCCGAGGTTGCGGGCGATCGTGCAGCAGCGGGTCTCGCGCGGCCGCGTGGAAGTCTCGCTCTCCCTGCAATCGCGCAGGCCTCCCGCCGTCGACGTCGACGTGAACGAGGCGGTGATTGAAGGGCTGGCAGCGGCGCTCGAGCGCGCACGGGAGCGCGGCCTCGTGAACGGCGCGCTGACACCAGGCGACGTGCTCAGGTTTCCACAGGCCGTGACGGTCCGCGATCGGCAAGAGGGGTCCGACACCGATGCGGAACTGGCGTCCGCGGCGGAAGGGGCGCTCACGGACGCCGTCGAGCAGCTCGATGGCATGCGCACGAGTGAGGGGCAGCACCTGCGCGCCGAGCTCGATCGGCGACGGACGCAGCTTGCGGATCTCTTCGAACGGGCCGCCAACGCGGCTGCGGCCGGGTCGACCGCGCTCCGTGCGCGGCTCGCGGACAAGGTTCGCGAGCTGCAGGCCGACGCGAGCGTCGAGGAGGCGGTCATTGCGCAGGAGATCGTGCGCTTCGCAAACCGATCGGATATCACCGAAGAGACCGTCCGGTTCCGCGCGCACATCGAGCACTGGCGGGCGCTTTCGGACGCGCCGGAGCCGTGCGGCCGCAAGCTCGACTTCCTGCTACAGGAGATGAACCGGGAGATCAACACCCTGGGATCGAAGGCGGAAGGACCCGGCGTGCCGGAGCTCGTCGTCTCGCTGAAAGCGGAGCTCGAGAAGATGCGCGAGCAGGTGCAGAATGTCGAATGAGGCGCGGCGGGGGCGGCTATTCGTCGTCTCGGCCCCGTCCGGCACCGGCAAGACCACCGTCGTCGAACGGCTGGTCCAGGTCGTTCCCGATCTCGTGATGTCCCGCTCCTATACCTCCCGGGCAGTTCGCGAGGGAGAATGCGACGGGATAGACTATAATTTCATTACACGCGCACGGTTCGAGCAGATGGTCGCGGGGAATGCCTTCCTCGAATGGGCCGACGTGTTTGGCAACCTCTACGGGACGTGCGGGGAGGACGCTGAGCGCGAGTTGGCCGCCGGCCGGGATCTGGTGCTCGTGATCGATGTCCAGGGAGCGCGCAAGGTGCGAAGCCGCGGGCTCGAAACCGTAGCCATCTTCGTGCTGCCACCCACCTTCGAGACGCTCGAGCGGCGGCTGCGCGGGCGCAGTAAGGACAGTGAAGATGCCATTCGGCGGCGCCTTGCGACGGCGCGCGCCGAGATCGACGCCGTCGTCGACTACGACTATGTAGTGGTGAACGACGAGCTCGAAGCATGCGTCGATCGCATCCGCGCGATCGTGCTCGCAGAGCGGGCGCGGCCCCGCGCGATGGCGCCCGTCGTGGATCGCATAGTCAATTCGTTCAATCGAAAGGAAGTCGTGTGAACAAGTTCGAGTTCGTGATTTTGTCGAGCGCACGGGCGAAGCAGTTGCTGAAGGGCTGCACGCCGAAGACCACAACTGCTATCGGCAGCGAGAAGCTGGTGCGCCTGGCAATGAAGGAAGTCAAAGAACACAAGGTCGAGGCGGTCAAGCAAGTCGAGTAGCGGCCATGGTGATTGCTCTCGGGGTCACCGGCGGTATCGGCGCCTACAAGGCGGTCGAGGTCGCGCGCGGGCTTCAGAAGCGCGGCCACGATGTCGTCGCGATCATGACGCACTCGGCGCGTCGGTTCGTCGGCGAGGTGACGTTCGAAGCGATCACGCGGCGGCCGGTCATCACGGATCAGTTCGCGCGCGGCGCGAACGCCGACATCGAGCACATCGCGCTCGCGACGGATGCGTCGCTCCTGCTTGTCGCGCCGGCGACGGCCAACGTCATCGGCAAGTTCGCCAACGGCATCGCCGACGACTTCCTGACGTCGCTGTATCTCGCGACGCGCGCACCGGTGCTGATGGCCCCGGCCATGAATACCAACATGCTCGAGCACGCGGCGGTACAGCGCAATCTGCAGACGCTCGCGTCGCGTGGAGTGCGGTTCGTCGATCCAGGCGAGGGGTTCCTCGCATGCGGCTGGATCGGGAAAGGACGGCTGGCCGAGCCTGACGCCATCGTCGCGGCCGCCGAACGCATCCTGCATCCCTCGGGGTCGCTGCTCGGTCGACGGATCGTGATATCAGCCGGGCCGACGTTCGAAGATCTCGATCCGGTCCGCTTCATCGGCAATCGATCCAGCGGGCGCATGGGATATGCGATCGCGGCGGAGAGCGCACGGCGCGGCGCGCACGTCGTGCTCGTGTCCGGGCCCACGAAGCTCGATGCTCCGGCCGGCGCCCTCGTCGAACGCGTCAGAAGCGCCGCTGAAATGGCGCAGGCGATGGGCACGCACGCCGCTGGGGCCGATGCGGTGGTCATGGCGGCAGCGGTGGCGGACTACACGCCTGCGCACGCGCTCGATTCGAAAATGCCGAAAGGCGACGGGCCGCTGCAGATCACGCTTGTCCGCACGCAAGATATCCTCGCGGAGCTCGGGCGCCGGCGCGGCGACGCGCCGCTGCCGCTCCTGGTGGGTTTCGCCGCAGAGACTGGCGATCCGCGCGCGCGCGCGCGGCAGAAGCTGCAGGCAAAACACGTCGACTTAATCGTGGCCAACGATGTCTCGCGCTCCGATGCGGGCTTCGACGTCGAGACCAACGCCGCGATCCTGATTTCGGCGGATGGCGAGGTCGACACGCCCCTGCAACTCAAAAGCGAGCTTGCATCGACGATCATCGACCGCATCGAGCAGATGCTCTCCACACGCGCGGCGGCGGCAAAGCAATCGTGACCGACATCAGACACCAGGTCGCCGATCACCTGCGCTTCTTCGACGAGCTCGGCGTCACGGGTATCAGCCGTGACGCGGCATGGAGAAAGCGAGCCGCTCAGTCAGTTGCCGGTTTCCAGTCTCAAGCGGCCAGTTCCCAGTCACCGGTTTCAACGAACGAGTTGCCAGCGCCTGGCAATCAGGAACCGCCGCGTCCCGCGCCCCGGATCCCGCGCCCCGACGTGATTCACATCGCCCGCTCCTCCCAGGAAGTCCTCGACGCGATTCGCGCGGAGATTGGTCCGGACTGCTCACGCTGTAAGTTGCACACGCTCGGACGCCGGCAGATCGTCTTCGGCGTCGGCAACCCGGACGCCGGCCTGATGTTCGTCGGCGAGGCGCCCGGCGGCGATGAGGACATCCAAGGCATCCCGTTCGTCGGCCGGGCGGGGCAGCTGCTGACGAAGATGATCAACGCGATTCAGATCGAGCGCGACGATGTGTATATCGCGAACGTGATCAAGTGCCGCCCGCCGCAGAACCGGAACCCGGATCCCGACGAGGTCGAGACGTGCGAGCCGTTCCTGTTTCAGCAGATTGATGCGGTCCGGCCGAAAGTGATCGTGGCGCTCGGGTCCTTCGCGGCAAAGACGCTGCTGCGGACGCAGGATCCGATCTCTCGTCTGCGCGGCCGCGTCTACGACTTCCGCGGCGCGAAGCTGATCCCGACGTTCCATCCGGCGTTTCTCCTGCGCAGCCCCGACCGCAAGCGCGACGCGTGGGAAGACCTGAAGAAGGCGCGCGCGATCCTGCAGGACCGCGACGAGTAGCGCCATGCGCGCGATCGCTGTCGGTGTTGCCGTACCTGGGCTCGGGCCGCTGACCTATGCCGTGCCGGACGCCATCTCCGATCCCCCAATCGGTGCGCGTGTGCTGGTTCCGCTGGGCAACCGCACCGTGACCGGCATCTGCCTGGGGACAGACACCAGTCGTCCAGCTGCCAGGTGGGTAAACGAGCCGCCGGGGTCTGACCCCAGTCGGCCGGTTGCCGAGTGGGTAAACGGGCAACCGGGGTCTGACCCCAGCGTCGTGACGCCCCGGGCCGTGGTCGACGTTCTCGACGACACGCCGTTCCTGCCGCTTGACGTGGTCGAGCTCGCCGCGTGGGTAGCGGACTACTACGCGTGCGGCGTCGGGGAGGCCATCGCGACGGCCATGCCGCCCCGCGCGTGGCTCGAGACCGAACGCCATGCGCGCGTCACGGATCTTGGTGAGGCGCGCATGCTCACCGAGCGCGGGCTGCGACGCGACGTCCTCGAGAAGCTCGCGGGAGGACGCGTCGTATCCGTCGAGGCGCTCGCGAAGAAATCGCGCGGCACGCACGGTGCGCTGCTGGCGCTCGCGCAGGACGGGCTGATCACGCTGACGCGTCCGCTGCGAGGGCGCGCCGATGCCTCGCGCAGGGTCCGCGTGGCGATGCTGACGGCGCAGGGGAACGAGAAGACCGAAGGCGGCCCACGTCTCGGCCCTCGCCAGCAGGCGGCGCTCGATCTGCTGCGCGGCGCACCCGACGGTATCCGCGTCAGCGATCTCGCGGATCAGGACATCCCCAGCGCGTCAGTCGCCGGACTCGTTCGACTCGGGTTCGTCACGATCGAACGCCGCCGCGTCGAACGCGATCCCTTCGACAACAACTTGCACGAGCCAGCGACGCCGCCGGCCGTCTTCGACTTGACGGCAGAACAACAGGCGGCGCTCGAGCGGCTGCGCAACCTGGCGTCGAGACGCCGTTTCGAGACGGCGCTGCTGCACGGCGTGACCGGCAGTGGAAAGACCGAGATCTATCTGCGGCTCGCCAGAGACATGCAGGCGAGTGGGCGCGGCGTTCTGCTGATGGTGCCCGAGATTGCGCTCACGCCGGCGGCAGCCGCGATCTTCCGCGCCGCGTTCGGGGCCCGCGTGGCAATCCAGCACAGCGGCCTCTCCGACGGCGAACGCTACGATCAATGGCAGCGCATCAGACGCGGCGAGGTCGACGTGGTGGTCGGTACGCGCAGCGCGGTTTTCACACCGCTTGCCAACCTCGGGCTGATCGTCGTGGACGAGGAACACGATGGCTCGTACAAGCAGGAGGAGAGTCCCCGTTATCACGGCCGCGACGTCGCGGTCGTGCGGGCGCGATCCGCAGACGCGCTCGTCGTGCTCGGCTCGGCGACGCCGTCACTGGAGACCTACTACAACGCGCAGAGCGGCCGTTACGCGCTGATCACGCTCGAGCGGCGCGTGCTCGATCGTCCGCTTGCCAACGTCATCATCGTCGACATGCGCGCGGAGTACGTGACGGAAGGGCCCGACGTGGTGTTGAGCCGCGCATTGCGCGACGGGCTGGCCACCCGGCTCGAGCGCCGCGAGCAATCGATCGTGTTGCTGAACCGGCGTGGGTTTGCGACGGCCGTGTTCTGCCGTCAATGCGGAGACACGCTCGAGTGCCCGAACTGCAGCGTGTCGCTGACGGTGCACAAGGCGGCCGGGCGCGCGCGGTGCCATTACTGCAACTACTCGCTGGCGCTGCCGAAGGTCTGCGCGAAATGCGCGGGGCCGTATCTCGAACAGCTCGGATTCGGGACGGAGCGGATCGAACAGGAGATTCGAGAGCATTTTCCGGGCGCCCGTGTCGGACGCGTGGACCGCGACACGATCCGCCGCCGTGGCGCCATCGCCGAATTGCTCGCGCGATTCGCGGGGGGCGAGCTCGACGTGCTGGTCGGCACGCAGATGATCGCAAAGGGGCACGACTTTCCGCGCGTCACCCTCGTCGGGGTCGTCAGCGCGGACGTGGGCCTGGGGCTCGCGGACTTCCGGGCGGCCGAGCGAACCTTCCAGCTTCTGACGCAGGTCGCCGGGCGCGCGGGGCGGGGTGAAGTCGCCGGAGAAGCGATCGTCCAGACGCTCTATCCGAACCATTACAGCATCCGTCACGCGTGCCGGCAGGACTACGCGTCGTTCTACGCCGACGAGCTACACTTCCGGCAGTCGATGCGCTATCCGCCCGCGGTCGCCCTGATCAACGTTATCGTCAAGGGGAAGACGCGGCCGGAGGCCACGGAAGATGCCGGGACGATCGCGCGCGCGCTGCGGATTCCAGGGCTCGATGCTTACAGG
>QHWT01000010.1 GCA_003222675.1 Acidobacteriota bacterium
GTCCCTTTCTTCCTGAGTAGCAACGGGTACGGCATGTTCGTGCACACGAGCGCGCCGGTCACGTTCGATTTCGGCCATGATTTTGATCAGCACACCGTCATCTACACGGGCGACGAGGTGCTCGACCTGTTCGTCTTCCTGGGCCAGCCCAAGGACGTGCTGAGTGAGTACACCGCGCTCACCGGGCGCAGCCCGGTGCCGCCGCTCTGGTCGTTCGGACTGTGGATGAGCCGGATCACGTACAAGGCGGAGGCGGAGGTGCGCGACGTCGCGGCCAAGCTGCGGCGCTATCTGATCCCGAGCGACGTGATCCACTTGGACACCGGCTGGTTCGAGACCGACTGGCGGAGCGACTACGAATTCTCAACCACGCGCTTCACGAACCCACGCGGCATGATCGCGGACCTCGGGCATTTGGGCTTCCACATCAGCCTGTGGCAGTACCCCTATTTCACCCGCAGGAACAAGATCTGGACCGAGCTGCTGGAGGGGGGCTACGCCGTCCGAGACGAGGGGGGCCGCATCGCACCCGAGGACGCCACGCTCGACTTCTCGAACCCGGGCGCGGTGCGCTGGTACCAGGGGAAGCTCAAGGGCCTCCTGGACCTGGGTGTCAGCGTCATCAAGGCGGACTTCGGCGAGGGCGCGCCGCTCACGGGCGTGTACGCCTCGGGGCGCACCGGATGGTTCGAGCACAACCTCTACCCGGTGCGCTACAACAAGGCGGCGTGGGAGATGACCAAGCGCGCGACCGGAGACGGCATCGTCTGGGGGCGGAGCGCGTGGGCCGGGAGCCAGCGCTACCCACTGCACTGGGGCGGTGACGCGGAGAACACCAACTCGGCCATGGCCGCAACCCTCCGGGGCGGGCTGTCAATCGGGTTGTCTGGCTTCGCCTTCTGGAGTCACGACGTGGGGGGCTTCGTCAACCGGGCGCCGCGCGAGCTGTACCGGCGCTGGCTTCCCTTCGGTGCGCTCACCTCACACACGCGCACACACGGCGCTCCCCCGCGCGAGCCGTGGGAGTACGACTCGGCATTCGTGCGGGACTTCCGCCGAGCGGTCGAGATGAAGTACCGGCTGATGCCCTACATCTACGCGCAGGCCAAGGCGTCCTCGGAGAACGGGTATCCCATGCTGCGCACCCTGTTCTTCGAGTACCCGGACGATCGAACCTCGTGGCTGATCGAGGACGAATATCTGTTCGGCTCGGACCTGCTGGTGGCGCCCCTCTTCGAGGAGGCGGCCCACCGCAACGTGTACCTCCCACCCGGCACCTGGATCGACTACCAGATCGGCCGCACCTACACGGGAGCCGCGTGGCACGATATCCCGGCCGGACCGATCCCGATCGTGGTCCTGGTGCGGAACCACGCGGTGATCCCCCACGTCGCCCTGGCGCAGCACACTGCGGCGATCGACTGGAGCGACGTGGAGCTCCGTGTCTTCAGCACGGATAGTGGCCTCGCGACGGGCGGCTTCGCGCTCCCGAACGGCGAGCTGCACACCCTCGAGCTACGCCCTACCCCGACCGGCTATGCGCTGCTACGCGATCCGCTGGGGGGAAAGGTCAAGTGGCGGATCACGCGGGCCCCGCCCGGCTCATAGCCCCGCCCACGCCTTGGCCTGCGCGATCACGGCGGCCATCTGCTCACGGGACTTCGTGAACGTGTCGTCCACCACCATGAGAGTCGGGATCAACCCGTCGCGCTTGGACAAGGACAGTGTGGCAGGGTCCCAGCGGCCGAACCCGGATTCGTGCACGCCGCTCGAGCCCCGTCCCGGCGCGGGATGCGAGAGGTGCGAAAAGAAGCGGGCGAACGGCACGGCGCGCGGCGCGTACACGTGGTACAGGGGAATGAACTCGACCAGCGCGTCGTACAGGAACTCACCGCAAGCGAGCACCTGCGGGTAGCGGGCGCGCAAGTCGGCCACCAGGCGGCGCGTGCCCTCGTGCATGTCGGCCTTGGTGTTGTTGACCCAGCCGCCCACGATGTCCAGGAAATACGCGTCTACTCCGTAGCGCTCGATGACGTCCGCGATGCGCGCCGTGAGCCAGTGGCGCCACGACTCGACGCCCAGGTTCATGTAGGCGGCGAATCCCTCCTGATGGCGGTCGTTGTCCCAATCCACCCAATTGAGATCGAACTGATCGCCGTCGACTCGCGCGGTCGCCGCGTCGGCGAACCGCGGGAAATTCGGGAGGCGGCGATTCGCGGCGTTGGCGCCGAACATCGGCATCACGCGGAAGCCGAGCCGGTGGCTTTCCTGTATGAGCTGCCGGAAGCCCGCCTCGCCGCCCAGGCGCTCCGCGGCCCGGTACGTCGGATAGTCCCAGTAGTAGCGTCCGTCCCAGGCCGAGATGAACACGAGCACGCGCTCCGCTGGAATCTGGGTGGCGATCCACTCGAGGATCGTGCGCATCCGGGCGTAGTCGTTGAAGACGTATCCCGTGTAATGCATCCCGTGGAGCGTGACGACGAGTGCGGTGCGTCGCAGCCAGGCGGGGACGTCGCCGCGTGACTCCCAGCGCGGCCACCGGTAGGCTCGTTCGAGGTGCGCGTAATGCGGCGCGACCGCCGTTTCGAGCGTGGCGGCGCGCCCCACGCGCCACGCCGGGACCCGCACGCGGGACTGGT
Source organism: Acidobacteriota bacterium (assembly GCA_003222675.1). Classification (GTDB taxonomy): domain Bacteria; phylum Acidobacteriota; class Vicinamibacteria; order Vicinamibacterales; family 2-12-FULL-66-21; genus QHWT01. The sequence continues at coordinate 2,640 of QHWT01000010.1, forward strand.
CAAGCCAGCCCTCGACTTCATGCACCAGCTCGACGCGATATCCCCGCTCGCCCGGTTGAAAGTAGAAGCGCTTGGTCCGCACGCGGTCGTCGAGCGAGGAGAGCGCGAGGAACTCCTGTTCGCTCTGTTGCACGACGGCGAGCGGCGTCCCCATGCCTCCCGCCGTATTACCGCCGAACAAGTCGCCGCCGCCGAACGGATAGCCCCACAGCACCTCGTTGTCCTTGGGGTCGAACGGGTCTGCACCACCGTTCGAGAGCTTGCCGCGCGGCACGCCGCGCAGCACGGTGGTCACCGCCTTGATGGGCTGATCCATCTCCGCCGTGACGTCCCACACGACGGCGTCGCCCTCGGTGCGGAGCCGCGCGCTGACCCGGCCGGACGCACGCTCCTGGCCTCCTGCCCACACCAACCCCGACGCTCTGACCTCGAGACCCTCGGTCGTCTCCGCCGCCGTCATCCGGCTCGCGTCGAGTCCGTAGGCGTTCTCGCGTGAGAACACGAGGAACCCGATGCGCAGCCCCGCGAACTCCACCGAGGGCTCGGGAAAGTCGAAGCTGAATTTCTGGAACGCGCGACCCCGCGGCGGCACGAACACGTTGCTCGTGGACGTGAGAGGAAGAATCTGAGGAGCGTGCGCCCCGAACTTGCGTCCGGGGTCGGCGCTGATCCCGGGCGCGAGCCCGGGGTTCACGGGAGGTGCCGCCAGCGCGCCCGCGCCGGCCGCGCCCACGGCCTTCAGCCAATCGCGACGGGAGAGTGGGTCGATCATGTGCTGAA
>QHWT01000011.1 GCA_003222675.1 Acidobacteriota bacterium
GATGGCCTCCTGAATGTCATCGGCGGTGCCGAGAATGCCGTCCGGGCCGGGCTGGTTCGTCGCCCGCGTCATGACCATGAAGCGCTGGTCGACCGGAATATCGTCGGCGGTGCCGAAGATCTTGTCCGGTCCCGCGACGAGCGGGTCATCCGCGTTCAACGGCATGATGACCGTGCCGCCGCCCTTCGTCACGAGGTCCAACCCGTGATCGAAGAACTGGCCGAAGAACGTGAACATCAGATTGAACGGCGCCGACAGGCCGAAGTCCGGGGTGATGTTCGGGATGAACAACGCTCCCGAAACCGGATCCGGTGCCGACGGTCCCGAACAGACGAATCCGCCCGATCCGCAGGGGTTCGCCGCAGCTGCCACGGCTGCCGGGTTCGAGGCGGTCTGATCGAGAATCAGGTTGCTGACCACGCGCGGCTGGGAGTCGCTGACGAATCCCGTCTTCTGCGCATATGACGTCGGCTGACCCGCGGCCTGTGGACCAGCGCCGTCCGGATCGAACCGCAGCGCCTCCGCCGGCTTGAAGATCGGCGTCGTTAGGCGCGGGAACACCAGGTCCGCCTGTCCGAACTTCTCCTGTCCCGGCACGAGGTTGTTGAACGATCCGTCGACGGTCCGCAGACCGCGTGGGAGCTGCGGGTCATGGACCTGGTTGGGTCCAGGTCCGAGCAGCACTCCACCGGCCGCATGATCCTGGGCGACCAGGATCTGGTCATAGATGAACCGCAGGTCCTCAGCGTTGATGAAGAACCCCTGGCTGACAGGGGCCACCTGCTGCTGCGCCTGCAGCGCGGGCTGGAATACGGGACGGCCGATCGGCGATAGCATCATCGCGATCATCGTCAACACCGCCCAGCGTTTGGCTGAGCGCGAGCGACGACAGGTAAACGGCTGCTTCACTCTCATGATTTCCTCCACGCAAGACTCCGCGTTGCTGAATAGACACACGCCGAACTACTCCGACCGATGGTCGTCATCGGACTCCTTCCCTTTCCTTGGCGAATGAACTCGTACTAACCGGGTGAACCTTCTGACTCGCTGACCCGCGCGCACACCTCCAGCCGGCCTTCGCGCGATGGGATCAATCGCGCTTCGGCGAGGCTCGCCCTCGCGCCAAAGAGACCACTCGGCGTTTTGGCGAGGCGGGCTGTTTCACGTACAGCGATGAAACGGAACGGAGGTGATTAGAGGCGTTTCAAAATCAACGTATGCAGCCGTTCAGGGCTGGCCGGCGGCCGTTAAGCAGGCCTAAAGGCCTGACTACGCGAGGCCGCCGTTATTTGAAACGCACTCTTTAGAGGTACAGAGGCGGCGCGCGCGGGGAGAGATCGCTGGAACGAGTTGAAGAGGCGCTCAGGAATTCAGGCGCTGTGAGAAGGCAACTCTCGCCGCCAGTGGGTCGCGGAAGCAGAACGGAGAATTCTGCGGTCGGGTCGTCATCGTCGCCGTCGAAGTCGCTGTCAGATGACGTGTCATCGTCCGCCGGCGGGCCGCGGAGCGAGTGCCCGTCGACCGTACGCGAGATCCACGCTTCGGCGTTGATGGGGGCCACGTGCAGCCAGTCGCCACAGATTGGTGTCCGGCACTGATCCACCGCGATTGCCGCGTCGGCACCCGTTGGTGCGTCGTCGTCATCGTCGTCGTCGGTCGAGTCCGGCGCGTCGAGGCTGGCGTCGTTTCCGGTGAACTGTTGTTCCCCGACGGGATCGGCAGATGCGACACAATCCAAGACGTCGACGACGGAGGTGATCGTCAACACGTCATTCGCCGCAGCGGGCGTCGGCAGCAGCATCACGAGTCCGCCGCACACGACGACCGTCAGCGCGAGATGGGCCACTACGAGGCCGGCGAACGACCGTTCCTGGATCGTTGTCACTGCACTCCTGCCGAAAACATGTAGAGCGGGGGTCCGCGGGCAAGACTAGAGGAGGCCACGGAAAATGGAAATGGCCCGTTGGTGGGGGGTACGGTCCGCCGAGGCCCGCAGGCCCCGGCGGATATTGTGTTCGCAGGTTGAAGAGCCGGGATCACGATGACCCCGGCCCCTCCATGTTCCGAGTTACTGCCGGCGGATTTCCACCACGGCCAGGTTCCACTGGTCGGGCATCGTCGCGCCGTAGGTGGACTTGATCGTGACCGCGGTGCCCGCGGCCGTGACCGGCGCAGCCGTGCGCTGCACCCAGTAGGTGTCGCCCACGGTCGGCCGGAACTGATTGACGATCGTCTGACCCGCCGCCGCTGTCATGACGCGCGGCGCATCCCAGTCGGTGCCGACGCCAATCACCAGCGAGTTCGCGCGCGACGTCAGCACAGTCCCAGTTGGCGCGCCGCCGACCCCGCTGATGGCGAGGCTCGAACCCGGCGATGGCGCCGCGCCCGTGAACGTCATCACCGTCATCGAGGCCGCCTCGGAGTTGTTCAGCACGGCGGTCACCGTGGACGACGCCCGAGCGGTCGTGGTGAACGCATACCAGATTTCCGCCGTGCCGAGTTGCGCGTTCGCCCGCACGACTCGGTTCCACGTCAGCGCCGCGCCGGTGTTGGTCATGTTGTTGACGATGGTGTTGACGCCGTCCACCGGCGCGTCCGCCGAGACGAACGCGACGATCAACGCGTTGGCCACCGTCGTGAAGGCCGGGCTCGTGACCGTGAGGTTCGGCGCGCTCGCATTGCGCACGAAGGTCCCCGCGATCGTTGGAGCCGGCCCGATCGAGACGACCAGGTTGACGGCGCTCCCAGCCGTGACCGCCGTGCCTGCCGTCGGTGTGGTACTAATGACGCTGCCCGCCGGCACGGTCGCACTGGGCGCCGTCGTCACGGTCCCGACCACCAGGCCGGCCCCCGTGATCGCTGTCGTCGCCGCCGCCTGCGTCAGTCCAACGACACTCGGCACGGTCACGCCGGTCGAGACGACCAGGTTGACCGCGCTGCCGAGCGGTACCTTCTTTGCGGCAACCGGATCCTGGCTGATGACCGTCCCCGGCGGGAAGATCAAGCTGCTCGCCGTGGTCACGACGCCAACCACCAGGCCCGCGCCCGTGATCGAGGCCGTCGCGACCGCCTGCGTGAGTCCGATGACGCTCGGCACCACCGCGCGCGGTGCAATGGCGACGTCAAGGTTTACGCTCCCTCCAAGCGTCAGCCGCGTGCCGGCGGCCGGGCTCTGGCCGAGGACCGTGCCCACCGGCACCGCCAGGGTTTCGACGCCGACCGTGTTACCGACCAACAGGCCGACCGCCGTGATCGCGTCCGCCGCCGCCACGTCGGTCAACCCGACGACGTTCGGGACGATTGCCGTGGCAACGAAGACCGGCGTCGGGATCGTCATGTCGGTGAACTGCAGCTGCTCGATGTTCCGCAGCGTGTCAGTGCCTTCGGCGAACGGGATGTCCCTCGCGAGGAGAGGCACGTGGGTGACCGTTACCGTGCCGTTCGCGTTGGGCGTGATGTTGAAATCCGCCCGCGGGAAGTTGTACACGGCCGTGTCGCAATTGAGCGGCGCCGCTGCGCTGCAGTCGGCCGGAACCGCCGGTGGCGTCACGATGGTCTTGACGATCGTGATGTGGCCGGGGCTCAGATGCACGGGCGCGAGGGGGTCCGCAGGATCCGCGAACACGTTATCCACGAGATCGACCGGACTGTCGACGAGCCTGACGGTCCCGTC
>QHWT01000012.1 GCA_003222675.1 Acidobacteriota bacterium
CCGACCACCAGGCACTCCGCGATTTCTCCCGGCGGATCACACAGCACCTTATTCGAACCGGCAATGTGATCGTTGAGATCCCAGCCCGACGCTCCGTCCACAAAGCGGTACTTGTTGCGGAGGTCGTTGAAGTTGAGCGGGACGTTGGGCAGCGCCAGCAGACCCAGCTCGATGAATTCCGGGAACGGCCATCCGCGCAGGGTGATCCAGTCGAAGCCGTAATCGCCGAAGAACTTGTTGCTGCCTTCGGACATGACCATCACGTCGTCGCCACCCTCGCCGAAGTGGTTGTCCTGTCCAGGACCGCCACCCAGGACGTCGTCGCCGCCGACCGCGCTGAGACCGGCGAGCAGGTCGAAGACGTTGCCGCCGTCGCCGAAGATGCCGCCGTCGTGGCCTTCGGCGTCGAAGATCCAGTCGTCGCCGTCGCCGCCCATGATGGCTTCGGCCCGCATCGACCCATCGACGATGACATCGTTGCCAGGGCCGCCGAAGTACTCGACGCCATCGTTGCCGCCGAGCATGAAGTCGTTGCCCTCGCCGCCGATTTCCAGGTCTCCGCCGAACCCTGGCCCGGAGCTCAGCGCGTCGTTGCCGGCGCCACCCTTCAGCACGTCGTCACCGTTGCCGCCGAAGAGCACGTCATCGCCGTTGCCGCCGTGCAGCGTGTCGTTGCCTTCGAACCCGTCGAGGCGATCGTTGCCGTCGTTGCCGTACAGCGTGTCGTCCCCGATGTCTGCCTTGAACTTGTCGTCAGCGGGGCCGCCGTTGAACGTGATGTTCTTGCCGGTGTGCAGCGGATCGAAGAACAGTTTGGTTCCGTCGGGCTGCGTGATCAGCTGAATGCCGCTTCCGAGATCGATCGGCGCGGTGCCCGTCAAATCGGCGGCATTGATGATGAAGTCCGCCGTGTTGAAGACGATGTCCATGCCGCCCGAGAAGTCGGTGTTGCGACGAATCAACTCCGCGAACGAGTTGCCTTCGAGCTGGAACCGGAAGTTCAGCCCGTCGGTCCGCTGCAGGTAGTAGAAGCGATCGCCGTCCTGCAGATTCTCGAGCTGCTTCTCGAACACGAAGTTGAACGTCGACCCGAGGAGCCCGCCGAAGACCGCCTGGCGCTCCGCCATGCCGCCGGGCCAGAAGTCCACGTCGTCGAGACCGCTCGTGGCTGCCGTCGCGAACATGAAGGCACCGTTCGCCAACACCAGCGCGGCGGCCGCAGAACGCTTGGCCGCCAGCGTCGTCGCGCCCGTGATGGTCGGATCCGTGCCGTACGCCGCGACGAAGTTGATCAGCGACTCCGCGTGTTTCAGGTTCTGCCCGAACTCGAACCAGTTCGCGTAGGGCTTGACCGCCGTGTCGCGGGTTGCCGTGAAGAACTGCCTCCGCGCGACGTTCAGGCGCGGAATGCCCTCGCTTCGGCCGCGCGCCATGTTGATCGCCGGCAGATCGAGGGGCAGGCCGAGCAGCTGATTGCGCACTGACTCGGTGACGAACTCGTCGAGCTCGTTGCCGATCGACCGCGACAGGCCGCGCACGATGCTGCCCGCCGCCTTGTCGGCCGTCAGGATGCCGGCGGCGCCGCCGTCGTTGTAGGCGACCGGATTGAGGAACGCATCGAACAGCCGGATGTCGTTCGGGGTCTCGACGCCCGCGGCATTGACGTTGATCCGCGTGACGATCTCGGGCAGCATCGAGTGGCCAAGCCGATACACCGTGTGCGCGAACTCGGCCGAGATCGCCGCGTTGATCGACGTGAGGCCGCCGAGGAACGGATTGATCAGCGGCTGCAGCGTGCGCGCGAACTCCTCGAAGACGAGGTGCTGATACTGCATCTCGGTCCCGAAGCGCGCGGCCTGGAACAGCCGTTCACCGTAGGCCCAGCCCGACGGCGCGTGCACCGCGTGCCACGCCGCGATCTCCTGCGGCGTCAACAGCGCGCTGATCTGCCGATCGATGTCATGCGCGAGGCGGTTGTGCTCGGCGTGGAAGATCTGGTGCACCATCGTCAGCGCGATGTTCTCGTTGCCGCGGCCATCGCCCGTGACCATGTGGAGGCCAAGCAGCTCGTCGTCGTACGTGCCGGGATCCTGCACACCGGTGCGGAAGTTCGTCACCGTGGTGTTGACATCCGGCGTGAGACCCGGGGCCGGCACCGCGTTGTGCGCGATGTCGTTGAGGAACGCATGGCCCGTGCGGAAGGCGTTGGCGGGAATGAGTACGCCTAAGCCGGCATTCGCCGCAGGGTTGCCTTCGAGGACGCCGCCCCCTCTGAGCACGATCTGCGGGAACCCGTTCGGACCAGGCTTGAAGTGGCCGTAGGGATCGGTCAGCAGCAGCGGCACGTCGAAGATGTCCTGATCGACCAGCTGGATGCCGAGTTTGGTGCGTGTCTGCAGCTTGACGTCGTTCCAGTTGCCGATGTTGCAGATGTTATCGCCCGGGATGCCGGTCGGCCGCGGCGCGCAGAAGCCGCCGTCGAGGACCTTGCCGGTCTGCACGGGTTTGCCCAGCGCGTTCTGCGCGTACTCGCGCAGGAACACCTGGTGCGACGGATGCGACGTGTAGGTCTGGTTCTGATCGACCCACGGCGTCGTCGTATTGATGGCCTCCTGAATGTCATCGGCGGTGCCGAGAATGCCGTCCGGGCCGGGCTGGTTCGTCGCCCGCGTCATGACCATGAAGCGCTGGTCGACCGGAATATCGTCGGCGGTGCCGAAGATCTTGTCCGGTCCCGCGACGAG
>QHWT01000068.1 GCA_003222675.1 Acidobacteriota bacterium
TCGTCTCCCACCACGACACCCTTGGCGTGATCCCACTGAAGCGAGCGGCCGAGGCGCATCGACAGATTGGCAAGAATGCAGGCGCTCGTCGACATGTACCCCTGCTCGATGTCGGCGACGGGCAGGCGCCGCGTCTCGACACATTCGAGAAAATTCTTCATATGTGCCCGAATCGCGGGCGCGACATGGCGTTCGAGATCCTTTTCCGTCCGGTCCTCCGGAAACTTGTCCAGCTCGTAGACGACGTCCTCGTGAATCTCCGGTTCGGCTTTTCCTTCGACATTGAAGTCGTAGCCCATCACGCTCGCCTTCAGAGTTCCCTTCTCGCCGTAGAAGGTCGCGCCCCATGGATACTTCGGATCCGGAGCGTCACCGTACGAGCGGTGCGTCCACACGACCTTCAGCGTGTCGAAGTCGAACGTCGCGGTCTGCGTGTCCGTGATGTTGGCTTTGCTGTTCTTATCGACGAGGATGCCGCCGGACGAACTGATGCGCGTCGGCATGCCGAGATCCAGCATCCAGCGCACCATGTCGAGCATGTGCACGCACATATCTCCCATGATGCCGTTGCCATACTCCATGAAGGCGCGCCAGCTGCGCGGGTGGACGAGCGCGTTGTACGGACGCATCGGCGCGGGCCCGGTCCACATCTCGTAATCGAGGTACTCAGGTGGCTGCGTATCTGGTGGATTTTCGCGCGCTCTCATGTGGTAGTAGCAATAGATTTCCACGAGCCCGATCTTCCCCAGGCGTCCTTCGCGGATCACGCGGTCGCGCGCGGTGACGAGATGCGGCGTGCTGCGGCGCTGCATGCCGACCTGCACCACGCGCTTGTACTTGCGCGCCGCCGCGAGCATCGCCTGCCCTTCTGGGACGTCGACGCTGATCGGCTTCTGGACCCATACATCCATGCCCAAACGGACCGCCTCGATCATCGGCAGCGCGTGCCAGTGATCCGGCGGCACGATCAGGACGATGTCGAGATCGCGCGCGCTGAGCATCTGGCGGTAGTCGCTATAGGTCCGCGGCGTCTTCTTCGAGAGTTGCCGCGACGCCACCAGCGCCGCGGCCTCCGACAGCATTCGCTTATCGACGTCGCACAGCGAGACGACCTCGACGGGCGCGACCTGGATCATGCGGAGCAGATCCGTCTTGCCATACCAGCCGGTGCCGATCAGGCCCACGCGTTTTCGGGCCGCCTGCCCGGCTTGATAGAAGGAGCCCGGAACACGTGATGCGGCGAAGGCGGCGGCGGTCTTCTTGAGAAAGTCGCGACGTTCCATTCGCTCCTCCGAACGGTTACCTGGCAAACATGTTCTTCAGCACGAACGTTACGTTCGCGGGCCGCTCTGCAAGCCGGCGCATGTACCAAGGGAACCAGTATTCACCGTAACTGATCAGCACGCGGACGCGCCGGCCGCTCGATGCGAGCCGCCGCTGCTGGCTGATGCCGATCCCGTAAAGCATCGCGAATTCATGCGCGGAGCTCGGCACCCTGCGATCGTCGATGAACCGCGCGAGCCGATCGGCCAGCCGAACGTCGTGCGTCGCGATGTGCAGCAGCGATCCGTTCTTCTGCGCGTCTTCCGCGAGCAGCCGTGTGCAAAGCTTGTAGTAGTTCTCGTCAACGTCCGGCTTGTGCGGATACGCGACGGTTGTCGGCTCGAGGTACGCCCCCTTGACGATGCGGACGGACGGTCCGAGCGGGATCAGATCCTCGAGGTCTTTCACCGTTCGATAGAGATATGCCTGCAGCGCGATGCCCACACTACGGTACTTTCCCCGGCTCGCGCGAAACAGCTTCAACGTGGGATCGACGTACGGAGAGCTCTCCATGTCGATCCACACCGGTGTGTTCCGCATACGCTCCGCCTTCTCGATGATGCGATCGAGATTGCGCTGGCAGACCGCGGCATCCAGGTCGAGTCCGAGCTGCGTCGGCTTCACGGAAATCTGCGCGTCGAGGCCGGCGCGCTGCACGCGATCGAGCACGTCGAGGTAGTGTTCGGTGACCTCCTCGGCTTCATCGAGCTTCGTCAGATTCTCGCCCAGGCGCGTCAGGATCGTCGTGATCCTCTCCGGCTTCAACGCGGAGGCCGCCCGGAGCGCATCGTCGATCTTCTCGCCCGGCATGAATCGCGACACCGACTTCCGCACGAACGCGCGCCTGGTCGCCTGCTCGCGCAGCCAGGGCGACGTCGATCCCGCCAGGAGCACCTTCCGCATCAGTGACATGAGTTACTGTCTCCAGCAGGCCACGGAGTGAATCGAGGCCACGGACGTGGACTCACTCAGAGGCCACGGAGACCACGGAGCAAATTCCTTTACTTAAGAGTCTTCTACCAAACAAGTCTTCTCCGTGCCCTCTGTGGCCTCTGAGTAGGAGATTGTCCGTGGCCTACAACACGCTCTTGATGGCGCCGCCGTCGACCTGCACCGTTGCGCCCGTCATGTATCCCGCGGCATCCGAGAGCAGGAACGCGGCGACGCGCCCGTATTCCGGCGGCTCGCCGTAACGTCCCATTGGAATCGCGGCGATCGATCTCGCCTTCGATTGCTCGAGCGTGATCCCCTGCTTCTTCGCGTTGATCTCGTCGAGATGGCGCACGCGATCGGTATCGATCCGCCCTGGAACGATCTGGTTCACGCGAATCTTGTCTGTCGCGAGTTCGAGCGACAACGTCTTGGCGAGCGCCGACACGCCCGCCCGGATGACGGTCGACAAAGCAAGGTTCGGGATCGGCTCCTTCACGGACGAAGAGGTGGTCACGAGAATCGAGCCTCCGCCGCGCTTCTGCATCGATGGCACCACCGCGCGGATCATGCGGATCGTGCTGAACAACAACAGATCGATCGAGTTCTGCCATGCCGCATCGTCGAACGACAGCGTCGAGCCCGCGGGCGGGCCGCCCGCATTCGCAAACAGCAGGTCCACGCCACCGAACCGATCGATCGTCTGCTGCGCCCATGATGCGATCTGCGCCGCATTGCGCACATCGACGACCGCGCCCATCACCTGCGCGCCGCCCGCCGGGAGGCGCTTCGCGGCATCATCAATTGACGTCTGGTTGCTCGAGGAGATCGACACCGCGGCGCCCTCGCGTGCGAGCGCCTCGGCCACAGCAAACCCGAGGCCGCGGCTCGCCCCCGACACCATCGCGATCTTGCCTTTCAGACCGAGATCCATTCCAAGCCTTTCTGCGACGTCACCCACGTGAGCACGCGGTCGAGCGCCTGCGTTGTCGCAGTGTCCATGTTGCCTGCCGGCGGACGCGTCGCGGGACTCGCCAGCGCGCCGCGCCGATGGAGCACGCGCTTTCGGATCGCCATCCCGATGCCTTCCTGGAACTCGAACCGCATCAGCGGCACCGTCCGATAGAACAGATCCGCGGCCTCGTCTACCCTGCCGGCGCGGAACGACGCGACGATGCGCACGAGAATTTCGGGGAACGCGAATCCGGTCATGGCGCCCGTTGCGCCGGAGATCAATTCTTCCAGCAGGAACACGCCGCCGAGGCCGCCGAAGATCTGGACGGTGGTGTCGGCCGCCTGTTCGAGGATTCGCGCGGTCTTGAAGGGCGTCGGCGGATCCTCGAGCTTGATCGTACGCGCGGCCGGGATTTCCTTCGCAACGCGCGCGAGGAGCGTCGGTTCCATTGCAAACCCGGAGATTGGCGGAAAGTCCTGGACAACGATCGGCATGTCGACGGCGTCGGCGAGCGCCTTGTAGTGGCGGACGACCGCGTCGGAGTTGAGCTTGGCCATGCGCGGCGGGCTCACCATCACGGCCGACGCGCCGATCTCCTTCGCCTGGCGGCTGTAAGAAATGCAGGTGCGCGTGCCTTCCGCTGTCGTGCCCGCCACGATCGGCACGCGTCCGGCGGCTTGCTTCACGATCACCTCGAGCACGCGGGACCGTTCACGATCGTCGAGGCGCGCCACTTCGCCCGTCACGCCCAGCGCGGTCAGTCCGTTGACGCCTTTGTCGATGAAGAGGTCGACGACCTTCGCCAGGCTCTCGCCGTCCAGCTCGCCGGAATCAGTAAATGGAGTCGGGAGAACGGAATAGACGCCTTCGAAACTCATGAACTGTGAATCATAGTCCAAGCCGGTTCACGGTTCACGGTTCACGGTTCACGGTTCATGGTTCACGGTTCATGGTTCATTGGTTCGTGGTTCTCTGGTTCACCTGCGAACTTGAATGTGATCGGCGAACTGTGCACCGCGAACCGGAACCTTGCACCCTGAACAGTGAACCGTGAACCGTGAACCGTGAACCGTGAACAACGGCAAGGCGACGCAGGACGCCACCGGCAACATCGTGGTCAATTATTCGGGCACGGTGTGTGGGATTCCCGTGAGTGGAACCGAAACTGTGAAGAAATAGCCATCAAGGAACAGGGGCGGGCCATCATCGGCGAGAGAGCATGCTCGTCGTGGCGCAGGTCGCGCTGTCGCTGGTCCTGGTCGTCGGTGCCGGCCTGTTCGTTCGATCGTTCGTGTCGCTCGCACGCATGAACCTTAGATTCGATCCGGATCCGATCCTGATCGTGGACGTCAACGCCAAGCGGAGCAACATCGCGCCGGAGGCGCGCCAGCCGTTGTTCGAACGCGCGCGGCAGGCGGTGCTCGCGGTTCCCGGCGTCCGTAACGCCGGCGGATCCGTCATCACGCCAATCGACAACAGCTCGTGGGACACGCTCATCGAGAACCCAGAGGGACTGTCGCTGCCGGAGAGCGAACGCGACGTGTGGTCGAACGCGGTCTCACCAGATTGGTTCGCGACCTACGGGATTCCGCTCCTCGCCGGCCGCGATTTCACGGCGCACGACACACACGGGTCGCCTCGCGTCGTCATCGTCAACGAGACGCTCGCCAGAAAATATTTCAAGAACCAGCATCCGATCGGGAAAGTGATCCGCGAGATCGCCTCGCCGCACGATCCTTCTGCGCCGATGGTCATCATCGGTCTGGTGAAGGATGCTGTCTACCTGTCTCCCCGCGATGGAGTGCCGCCGACGATGTATCAGGCGATCCTGCAGCGTAAGACGAGCCATCAACAGACGGTCACGATTGCCGTGCAGGCGGCGGCCGGTGCGTCGACGCGGCTGACGCGCAGCGTCGCTGACGCAATCATGCGCGTTGATTCCGATCTGTCGTTGACCTTTCATCCCATGAAAACGGCCATTCGCGCGGTGACGAGCCAGGAGCGCGTCGTCGCGGCGCTGTCAGGGTTCTTCGGCGGGCTTGCGTTGCTGCTCGCGGGCATCGGACTCTATGGTGTGATGTCGTATGCGGTCAGCCGGCGGCGCGCGGAGATCGGCATTCGCATGGCGCTCGGCGCCGGACCCGCGGGCGCCATCGTCCTCGTACTTCGGCGCGTGGCGCTGCTGGTCGGCACCGGCGTGATCGTGCGGTGCGCCGCGGCGGTGTGGGCGGCGCAGTTCGTCTCGGCGCTGCTCTTCGGCCTGCAGCCGCGCGATCCCACCACGTTCGCCGGGGCGGCAATCGTGCTCACGGGCATCGCCGCGCTCGCGGCGTGGATCCCCACGCGACGGGCCGCGCGGATTGATCCAGCCGTCGTCCTACGCAACCAGTAGGAGAACAGGGAATGCTCAATGACATCCGCGATGCGGTGCGCGCACTCCGCGCCACGCCCATCGTCACCGCGGTAGCGGTCCTCTCGCTCGCGCTCGGCATTGGTGTGAATACGGCGCTCTTCTCAATCCTGAACACGCTGTTGCTGCGATCACTGCCGGTAAGGGATCCCCAGCAGCTGGCGATCGTGAGCACGGACGAGGATCGTGACTCCTGGACGAATCCGATCTGGGAACAGATCCGCGATCACGGATCGCTGTTCGCCGGCGCGGCCGCATGGAGCGGCAACCGCTTCAACGCGGCGCGCTCGGGCGAGACCGAGTTCGTGCAGGGTTTGTACGTCAACGGGCGGTTCTTCGAGGTGTTCGGTGTGCCGCCGATGCTCGGCCGGACGTTCACGGAAAACGACGATCGCCGAGGTGGCGGCGCCGACGGCCCCGTTGCGGTGATCAGCTACGACTACTGGCAACAACGGTTCGGCGGCGCGGCCGATGCGATCGGCAGGCCGCTGCTTGTCGAAGGGGTGACCTTCACGGTCGTCGGCGTCACACCGCCGGAGTTCTTCGGTCCCGAAGTCGGCAATAAGTATCAGGTCGCCCTGCCGCTTGCCGCCGAAGGCTTGATCCGCGGGAGAGACTCGATGCTCGACGAGCGATCCGCGTGGTGGCTGACCGTCATCGTCAGGCGCCGGCCCGATCAGTCTCTGGACGCGGCCACGAACGCCTTGCGCGGTGTGCAGCCGCAGATTCGCGAAGCCACGATCCCGACACGGCTGCGGCCGGCGGACATTCCCGGGTATCTCAAGGAACCCTTCAATCTCGTGCCCGCCGCCAGCGGCGCGTCGTACTTGCGCTATCGCTACCAGCGACCGCTCACGACGATTATGGTGGTCGTGGGTCTCGTACTGCTCATCGCGTGCGCGAACATAGCGAACCTGCAGCTGGCGCGTGCGAATGCGCGCCGTCATGAGCTGAGCGTCCGGCGCGCGCTGGGCGCGACACGCGTGCGACTCTCGCGCTTGCTGCTGACGGAGAGTCTGTTGCTCTCGGGATGCGGGGCGCTGCTTGGGCTGCTGTTCGCCCAATGGGGCAGCCGCGTGCTGGTCCGTCAGCTATCGACAACGACGAATATCGTGTTCCTCGATCTGTCGATTGACTGGCGCGTGCTGGGGTTCACGGCGCTCGTCACGATCGCGACGGCGTCGCTCTTCGGCATGGCGCCCTCGGTCCGCGCGGCGAAGGTCGAGCCGAACGAGGCGCTCAAGGAACAAGGCCGCGGAATTGCGGGCGACGCGCGATTCGGTCTCGGCAGTCTGCTGGTGATCGTCCAGGTGGCGCTGTCGCTCGTGCTGATCGTCGCGGCGGGACTGTTCGTGCGGACGTTTCTCACGCTCACGCGCCAGCCGCTCGGCTTCGATCCGGATCGCGTCCTCGTCGCGGCGGTGAATGCGACCGCGGCGCGAGTCGAGCCGGCGGAGCGCGTCCCGTTGTTCGAGCGGTTGAGGGAAGCTGCCGCCACGGTGCCCGGCGTCGAGGCCGCGGCGGTTTCGGCGGTGACGCCAGTCTCCGGATCGACGTGGCAGTATCGCATCGAGGTACCTGATGGTCCGCCGCTGCCGGAACGCGAGCGCGGCGTGCACGTGAACATCATCAGCGGCGGATTCTTTCAGACCTACGGCACGCGGCTCATCGCGGGCCGGGATTTCACGACCGCGGACGCGTCCGGTGCACCGCCCGTGGTGATCGTCAACGAGCAATTCGCGCGAAAGTTCCTCAATGGCCAGAACCCGATCGGCAAGCGCGTCCACCAGCCGGGGATGCCGCGCAGGCCGGCGGTGACGCGCGAAATCGTGGGCTATGTGCAGGACGCGATTTACCGCAATCTCCGGCAGGCCGTGCCACCCACGATCTACGTCCCGATCGGCCAGCAGCCAGAGATGCGGCCGGAAATCAACATCAGCGTTCGGGCAGCCACCGGATCGCCGACGCTGCTGACGCGCGGCGTCGCCGAGACGTTGAACCGCACGTCGCCGTCACTATCGATCACCTTCCGCCCGCTTGCCGAGCAGGTCCACAGCTCGCTCGTTCAGGAGCGGCTCGTCGCGAGGCTCTCCGGCTTCTTCGGCGCGCTGGCGCTGCTGCTCGCCGCGATTGGTCTGTATGGCGTCACGTCATATGCCGTGAGTCGCCGTCGCACCGAGATCGGCATCCGCATGGCGCTCGGCGCTCAGCCGGCCAGCGTGGTGCGCATGGTTCTCCGTCGCGTCGCGTGGCTCGTCTCGGCGGGCGTCGCCGCCGGCGTGCTCGTCACGGTGTGGGCGGCGGCGTTCGTGTCGACACTGCTCTTCGGCCTCACGCCGCGCGATCCATTGACACTCGTCGGCGCCGCGCTCGTGCTCGCGACCATCGGCGCGGTTTCCGGCTGGCTTCCCGCCTGGCGCGCATCGCAGATCGATCCTGCTGTCGTCCTGCGCAACCAGTAGGCCCGACCTTTAGGTCGGGCGTTTCACGAATCAGCTCGTTACTGGTTAGGTACACGCCCGACCTCAGATAGGGCGTCTCCGAATAAACTCGTTGCTGGTTACCCGCACGCCCGACCTAAAGGTCGGGCCTACAGGAGGACAGGAGCCCGAGTGCTCACCCGGTTCGCGCCGGCCCCAACGGGGTGGCTTCATCTCGGTCACGTGCTCAATGCGGAGTACGTCTGGGGCTCGGGCGCGCGGGTGCTGCTTCGCATCGAGGATCACGATCGCGACCGCAGCCGTCCCGAGTACGAGGCTGGCATCTACCAGGATCTCGAGTGGCTCGGATATCGTCCCGACATCATTGCGGGCCGGCAGAGCGATCGCGATGACGTGTATCGCGAGGCGATCGAGATCCTGCGCGCGCAAGGGCTGGTTTACGCGTGCGACTGCACGAGGAGCGAAATCGGGTCTGGTGGTGCGCCCGCCGCTGCCCGCGCTGCGACTCACGCGGGCGACGACGAGGCCACGCCGAAGCCGCTTCGCGGAGGCGTGGGCCCTTACGAGCTCCGGTATTCCGGACGGTGTCGCAATCGTGGTCTGCCCCTGGTTGACGGCTATGGCTGGCGGGTGCGCACCGATCCCGGTGTCGAGCGTTTCATAGACGAGCGGCTCGGACCGCAGGAACAGGATCCGTTACGCCAATGCGGTGATTTCCTGGTGCGCGACCGGCGTGGCAACTGGACCTACCAGTTCGCCGTGACGGTCGACGACTGGCGGCAGGAGATCGACCTCGTCGTTCGCGGCGTGGATCTGCTGCCATCGACCGGACGTCAGATCCGGCTCGCGCGCCTGCTCGGACGCGAGCGTCCGCCCGCATTCCTCCATCATCCGCTGATCATGAAGTCGCCGCATCAGAAGTTGAGCAAGTCCGATCGCGACACCGGCGTGCGCGATCTCCGCGCGAGAGGGTGGACGCGCGAACAGGTGCGCGCGGCGGTGCAAAGCGGCGCGCAACGGTGAGGGTCGTGGGCTGGACGGCTGCGGAGGTGATTCGGATCCTGGTACGCTCAACAGCACGGAACGCTAACTCTGACCGATGCGCTGGCGAGCATCGACCGCGAGTGGATCGGGCGGGTCGGCGTGCTCGCGTAGCCTGAGGAAGGCCTGATAGTTGCGTCGCGCACCTTCCATGGTGCCGACGGCCTCTTGCGCACGTGCCAGGCTGTAATACACGGGCGAGAGGTAGCGCAGGCTCGAGCTGTCGGCAAAGAACGCGTCCGCCGCTTCGCCGCGGCGAGCCACGCATCGATCCCACTCCTCCTCGGCCTGTGCAGCCTGCCCCGCCGAGGCGAAGGCTTCTGCCAGGAGGACGTGACCCGCCCACGAATCGTGCATCTTCAGCGCTTCTCTAATGCCGTCCAGCGCGTCGGGATAGCGCTTGTTATGCAGCGCGACCGCTGCTCTCAGCAACCCTCCGTACGAGCGCGTCTGCACCTGTAGCGCGTTCTCCATCCGGACCGCGAGTGCAAGCGCCCGCTCAGGATGCCCTGCGGCGATGAACGCGCGTCCTGCCGGGAACTGAACGGCCTCGTGCTGGCTGTGGCCCAGGGCAGCTTCAGCGGCGTTCGAGGCGTGTTTCAGCTGCCCCATTGCGAGACGCGCCTCCGCCATCGCAACCTCTTTGAGCGCGAGGTTGCTCCAGCTGTGCTCCTTTGCGTCGGCGGCCGCGCCGGACACGAGCATCTCGAGCGCCTGCCGGTGACGCCCAAGGTACATTTCGAGGTCGGCGATTCCCATGTTTGCGAGAGAACGCCCGAGCGGACTCACGCGCTCCATGTGCGCGTAGGCGGCGCGAGCACCCGCAACGTCGCCGTTCGCCAGTGTCGACAACGCGAGCGTGAGGTGGGCGAACTCGTACGATCCGTTCACTTTCAGCACGAGCTCGGCCTGCCGCACGGCGGTCGGAAAATCTCCGGCGTACATCGAATAGGTCGCATAGTTGGTGCGCTGCAGCACGTTCCCGGGATTGATCTCGGTCGCTTTCTTTCCGACCTCCACCGCTTTCCTGACGTTCCGCACGTAGACATACGCCAGCGCGAGATTGGCATGGCCCATGTTGTCCGCGGGATACTCGTTCACCAGCCGCTCGAAATTTGCGATCGCCTGCTCGTAATCTCGCTGGATACCCAGGTAGTACAGGCCGCGGGTCCTGTACTTTTCGCGAGCGGTCATGCGATCGAGATGCTTGAGTGCCTCGTCGTAATGCGCCTTGGCCCGATCGTCCTCCTTCAAATTCGTATAGATCGACGCCATGTTCACGTAAGCGCGCCCAAAATTCGGATCGAGCTTCACGGCGTTCTCGAATGACGTCAATGCCTCGCGCGGCTTGCCGGCCGCGTTGAGTTCCTGGCCCCGCGCGTATGCACGCATCGCGTCGATCGATCCAGCGGTGAACGTTTCCGCATCCGCCGCCTTCGACGTATGTCCTGCAGTGTCGCCGAGTTTCGTTCGTATGTTCGATGCGAGCGAACCGATGGCCTGCAGCACCGTCCCCTTTTCGCTGGCGGCAACCGTGCTGGTGGCGATCGTCTTATCGGTGCGCGGATCGATGGCTTTCACCGAGACGCTATAGCCGGACCCGCTGCTGACAATCGAGCCCGCGAGGATTATGCCGATCCCCTCGCGCGTGGCGACGATCCGCGCGCCTGGCTCGTCCAGCGATTGGCTGCCGGAGACGGCCGCCAAGGTGCGCCGCGCGGCATCGCGTCCATAGGACGAGATGAACGACGCTCCCTCCATCGCGATCCCAAGCGCCTGCTCGAGCGATCCCTGGAATACGGAATCCCCCGTGCCGTTCTGAAAATCGGCAATCAGCACCGAGAGCGGCGGACGAGCCGCAGTGGCGACGGCTGGTGCGTGAGTCCGCGACCACCATCCGCCGCCAAGCGCACCGAATGCGAGGACGAGCACCGTGACACCGGCGGCGATCGCCAGTCGCCATGCGTGCCGGCGCGGAGCGGAGGGCACGAGCGGGCGCCCTTCAGCGTCAAGGCTGTCGAGCGCGGCGACGAGCGCGGCGGTCGTCTGAAATCGAGTCTCGGGCTCCGGCTGGATGCACGTGCCAACCAGCTCACCGAGCGATTGAGGCACCGTCGGGACGATCGTCTGCAGCGATGCCGGCGCGTGCATCATGCGCGACATCATCTCGGCGATTCCGCCTTCCTCGGACTGCAGCCGTTGGCGGCCGGCGATCATGTCGTACAGAATGAGGCCGAACGCGTAGATGTCGCTGCGGCAATCGACCGATAAGCCGCGCCCCTGTTCCGGGGCCATGTATTCCAGAGTGCCGACGATGACTCCGTGCGCCGTCATCGTCGCGCCGCCACCCATCGATCGCGAAATACCGAAATCCATGATCAATGCGTGGCCATCCGCATCGATCATCACGTTCTCAGGCTTGAGGTCGCGGTGCACGACGCCGGCGTCGTGCGCGGCCAGCAGTCCGGCGGCGATTTGCCTCGCGATCCCGAGAGCCCGTGCGGCGGGCAACGGACCGTCGCGGAGAACGCTTGCGAGGTCTCGTCCCTCCACGTACGGCATCGTCAAATACTTGATGCCGTCAATCTCTCCCAGATCGTGAATGCGGACGACGTTCTTGTGGGTGACCTGTCGTGCGAGGAGCAACTCGCGCTTGAAGCGCCGCTCGACGTCCTGTGCCGCGTAAGGATCTTCGAGGACTTCCGGGCGAATCACTTTGAGCGCAACGGCGACGCCGAGCGCATCGTCCCATGCCTGGTACACGACACCCATGCCACCGGAACCGAGCACGCGAAGGATGCGATACCGCGTGCCAAAAGGTGCGCCTGGCTGAAGCGGCAGATGGTTGGCGACACCGGCCGCGCCTGGCGGTGGCGCACTCGTTCCGGGCCTTGTCTCGAGGCTGCTGTCAGGAACAGGGGTCATCGTTGCCGCTGTGGGCCATCTCGCGGCGCCCGAATGCGCCGCGTCGCATGCGACACAGCGGCCGGACCGAGACGAGTCGGCGCCGCACTTCGGGCAGACCATAGATTAGGCTCCGATGGGAAAGAGAGTATGCGCCGAAACTCGCCCTCAGACCAGCGAATCTCGCCTAATCGTTCGCGAGCGGCGACGGCTGCCGCCGCGTATGTCCTTCGTGCCCCCGAAGTACTCCTTTGTGGAGACTACAGGCGGATCCGCGGAGCTACGCGTTCACCGGAGAGATGTCGCCAGCGACACTTCTAGAGCGCGCCGCGCCAGTTTCATACCGAATCCACTTGCCTCACGTACGTGACTCCTCCATAATCTGCGCCTTCCCTGCAGACCCTTCGCAGCGCTGCGACAGACCAAAAAACAGCGGATTCAGCCCTGGGTTCGTAGATCCGAATCGAGGCAGTTATGAAGCGTGCCGTCGCTTGGTCGGCTGTCTTTGCGATTCTGCTTTCCGCTGGACTCAATGGACAGGCGCCGCACGCAGGTCGGAGTGCGCCGCTTCAACCTGGCCCAAACGTGAACGCGGTCGGCGGCGTTGCCAATCCGCACGATCCCGCCGCCCTCGTGAAGGCCGACCTGAACCAACAGCGGCAGAACGAGACGGTTGCCGCGGCGTCGACACGCAATCCCGATCACATCCTCGCGGCCGCGAACGATTATCGGTTCGTTGATTTTCCTGAGGATCAGTTCTTCGGCGGAACGCAGAACTTTCTCTCGCGATTGATCGCGCGCCTCGTCGGCAGGCCGATGCGGCATGTTCCGGCGAGGACGGCTGCCGCGGTCGGCGCGTGGACCGGAGTGTACAGATCGTGCGATCGCGGCCGCACGTGGATCGGCAGCGCAGTCCCCGGCAGCGCCTTGGATTTTTCGGACGCGTCGAACAACTCCGCGCTCAAGCGCCTCACGGAGAGCGCCGAACTCCAAGGCGGCCATGCGGAGACAACCGACCCCGTGCTCGTCGCCGGACCCGGCGGACGGATGCATCTCGCCGTCCTGGGATTCGTGCGTTTCGCCGGCGGCAGCGTCGGCGACAGCCGGATGTATTACGTCAGCTACACGGACCGGAACAACCGCGAAGGCGGAACGTGCTTCAACTACGACTTCATGCGCGAGATCGATTCGGCGGCGGCGTATGCGTCGATCGCCGCGCCGAATGCTGAAGGCCCATTCATCGACAAACCGACGATCGCGGTCGATAAGGACGGGACGTTGTATGTCGCATACACGGTGTTCAACGACACGGTGAAGAGCCGGATCGTCGTCGCGCGATCGTCGGACGGTGGCGCGACCTGGAAGAAAACGATCCCGCTGCTGAACGCGGGATTCCTTCGTAATCATGGCGCCGCGCTCACCGTGGATCCGCTGAACGGCACCGTCTATCTCGCGTGGCGCATGTTCTTCGACAACTGGCCGCTGATGGTGATCTCGCGATCATTCGATCGCGGCCGCACGTTCCTGCCGGCCACGCCGATCTCGCACTTCTGGCCGGCGCGCGGCGTGGACAAGATCATCGATCAGTTGAAAGCCGCCAGGCTTCAGCCATACGACCAGTTCTCCGCGGGACAGAACGATCCCGTCGACCTGAGATTCCGGACGGCTACCGCCCGATCACTCGCGTTCCCCACCATCGTCGCGGGCGTCGTGAACGGCCGATCGAAGGTGTTCGCGGCATGGGTCGAGCGTGCGGATGTGACGCCGGGTTCCATGACGTTCGGCCAGCCAAGCGCGACCGGCAGCCCTCGCATCATGTTTTCCATGTCGGACAACGGCATCACCTTTACACCGCGCCGCGCCATCGACGCGGCGCCGCGGCGGGAGAACCTCTTTCAAGTGGGGGTCGGCTCGATGCTGACGCGGCCATCAGGCCCGCAGGTCCAGCCGGTCCTGACCATGAGCGGCACCACGAACGGTCAACTGCTGCTGATGTACTACGAGAGCCGCGATGAGCTCGACGCCGTCACTCAGTCCATCAGCGGCCTCGAACGCGTGTTGGACGTGCGCGCGCTGCGCATCGATCCGAGCACGGGCGAGCCGCTTGCCCCTTCCGTGCAGGTGTCGCAGTACCCCGTCGTGACGAATTCGTCTCCTGTGACGCTGCCGGAAACCGCGCCGGGCTATCGGATGGCAAACCGTCAGAACCTCACGATGTACAGCGGCGGCTTCGCCGCGTTCTTTGGTGATTACGCGCACCTCAGCCCCTCGCGGCCGTTCGAGTTCAAAGCAGGAGAGTGGACGTGGACGTCGGAGGCAAGCCCGTCGCTCGCGATCTGGACCGACAACCGCGACGTTGCCTTTCCCTTGAACGCAGAGGGACGCGTGGACATCAGCCGCGACTGGACGAAGTACATGCCGATCGTACCGACCGATTC
The DNA here is from genome assembly GCA_003222675.1 of Acidobacteriota bacterium. Taxonomy (GTDB): domain Bacteria; phylum Acidobacteriota; class Vicinamibacteria; order Vicinamibacterales; family 2-12-FULL-66-21; genus QHWT01. The sequence goes on from QHWT01000068.1 coordinate 14,443, forward strand.
GATGGCCACATTGCCACCGGACTGCACGTTCGTGTCGAGCCGCAACTCGAACCCGTACTTCACCGAAATCGGCGGCATCATTGCCGGCGCGCCGCAATCGTTCAAACCGCTGACGATTCAGCGCGCGTTTGCCACCTATGTCGAGAACCGCACGCCGGACGATCGCTTCTTCAGGCTGACGATTCAGGACGATGAAGCGCGGGGGATTGACGGATCTTTCGACCAGTTCGATTTCGGTGCCGGGAGCGACGTGCGCAACGTGAAGATTTTCGGCCACTCGAGCCATCACCGCACGATTTGGGTTCAACCGCGGCCGCAAGCACCAACCGCGTCGTTGTCGATGCTCGTGCAGGAAACGACGACGCTCGGTGGCGTGCTGAAGGCCGACGGCTACGTCGCCCGCGTCGTGATCAACCCGGATCCGAACAACGATGCGCTGACCACGGTTCCGGCCACGGCGCCGCAATTCGCAGGAGACCCGACGATCACCGCGGATAATTCCGAGCTGCACAACCCGCAGATCTCTTCGCCGCAGATCTCGACGTTCCGCGTGACGGCGCCGCAGATCTCGAGCCCGCAGATCTCGTCGCCCCAGATCTCGAGCCCGCAGATCTCGACGCCGCAAATCTCCAGTCCGCAGATCTCGACCCCGCAGATTTCCTCACCGCAGATCTCGACCCCGCAGATCAGCACCGCGCCGCCCGACGAAGGAAACGGCACCGACGTGACCTATACCGTCACCAACCAGGGGACGACGTGGACGACGTACGAGGCGTTGTTCAACGTGCCGGGAGTAACCAATCTCATCGGAAGCGGCAACTATCAGTTCCAGGTCTTGATCACACGCACCAGCCTGGTGCCAGCGTTCCTGCAGACCGCGAAGGGCTGCGAGCCCGCGGCCAGGACCGAGGTGCAGGTCATCGCCAACATTCCGGTCCCGCAGATTTCGTCGCCGCAGATTGCGACGCTCTCGAACCCGCAGATCTCGACGCCGCAGATCTCGACACCGCAGATTGCGACGTTTTCGCTGGCACCGGCGGGCGGCGCCGATGACTCGACCCAGAACGGCACCGCGGCGGTGTCGATCGCGCGCGCCGCCGCACTGTCGACAGGCAACGACGACAGCCACTCGCCGATCCTGCGAGACGAGGTGAAGGTCACGCTGCGGGCCATTGCGCTTCGTCCACGCGCGGAGATCCTCGCGAACGGCGGCACGCTGTTCGAGCCGAGGAGAGTGGTCGTGCGCGTCGAGTCTGAATCGACGAACGTCGTGCGCGGCATCATCCAGCCGGACGGCACGCAGCCCGCCGACGTCAGGCTCCTGACGCCGACCGTCAGCCTCACCGGAGGTAGCTTCGCGTTCGATGGCAATCGGCATCCCGCGACCGGTTTCGCCTTCGGCGTGAATGGAATCAACGACGTTCTGAGTCCGGCCCTGACATTCAGCTACGTGGGCATCGGCTCAACGGTGTATGGGCCCGCGACGACCGCGCCGACTGATGTGGGCACTTACAGCGCGGTGGGGACGTTCGCCGGAAATCTCAATTACTCTGCCGCCTCGAACAGCGCGGTCATCAACATCACCGCCGCAGGCGGGACGGCGCCTGAAACAACAGTCGCATCCGGCCCGCCGTCAAACAGCCTGAGCAGAACGGCGAGTTTTACTTTCACGTCGAGCAACGAACTGAGCACGTTCGCCTGCAGTCTGGATGGCGGCGCATTCGCCGCCTGCACGAGTCCGGCAACGTATTTCGGTCTCGTAAACGGCAGCCACACCTTCCGCGTTCAGGCCACCGATCGTGCCAACACCGATCCGACGCCCGCGAGTTACTCGTGGACGGTCAACGTCGCCGCGAACTACGAGGTGTTGCACTACTTGGGCAGTGCTTTCTTGGACTCCTCGAACGGATTCCTTTCCACCGCTCCTCTGCTCCAGGGAACTGACGGATTCTTCTACGGCACAACTCGGTCAGGCGGTGCTTTCGGAGGGGGAACGGCGTTCAGAATCGATTCCTCTGGTCATCTCGTACTGTTGACGTCGTTTCCCCCTCTCGCAGAGCCGTCCGGACCTTTGACCCTTGCGACTGATGGCAACTTCTACGTCACGGGGCGACTTGGCGGGCCGATTAGTGCTGGGGCGATCTACAGGTTCGATACCGGCGGGCATCTCACGACACTTCACCCGCTGGCCTCCTCCACGGAAGGTGCGAATCCCTCGGCCGGCGTGATACAGGGGTCCGGCGGATTTTTCTACGGCTCGACAACCAGCGGAGGAGCTTTTAGCGGCGGCACTGTTTTTCGGATGGATACTGCTGGAAATCTCACGGTCCTTCACGCCTTCAACAACGAGGATGGCGCGTTGCCGCTCAGAGTCATCCAGGCGCCCGATGGCAATCTGTACGGCACAACGATCTCAGGTGGTGCCTTCAACGCGGGCACGGTATTCCGGTTGACGACCTCCGGCGAGCTGACCGTCCTGCATGCCTTCGACCCATCTGTCGACGGGAGCAGTCCACAGGGAGGGCTCGTTCTCGCCACCGACGGCTTCTTCTATGGAACGACGGGGAGTTCCTTTGGGGCGTTCGGTGGGACGATCTACAAGATTGACAGGGACGGTCGCTTTGCAGTCGTGCATCGTCTTGACACAAACACCGAAGGGGCTGGACCGGTGAGCGAACTGATTCAGGGCAGCGACGGGAATTTCTACGGAGAGGCGGGCAGCGGCGGACAAACGGGCGGCGGCACGCTGTACCGGATGGACGGCAGCGGAAACGTCACCGTGCTCCATTTCTTCGGCGGGTCGGGCGATGGGCTCTTTCCCGGCGCCGGCGTGATTCAGGGCAGCGACGGCGCTCTCTATGGAACGACCGTCGGGTCCGCGAATTTTGCATCTACAGGCGTGGTCTTTCGATTCAACCTGGCAGGCGTGGCCGTGCCGACACGCACGGTCACGACGACGGCCAATGGTGGCGCCGGATCGCTGCGCCAGGCAATCCTCGACGCGAACGCGAGCGCCGGTGTCCGCGACGAGATTCGCTTCGACATTCCCGGAGCGGGACCTCACACCATCGATTTGACCGAGGCGCTTCCGGCGCTCACCGGCCCTGTGTTCATCAACGGCGGCTCACAGCCGGGCTATGCAGGCATTCCGTTGATTGTCGTGAGAAATCTCCAGAGCCTTCCAACAGGTTTGATGCTTTCACCGGCAGGCAACAGCCGCATCCGCGGCCTATCGATTGTGGGTTTCCGGACCACAGGGATTGACGCGCTGGCGGGGACCAACAACGTTATCGACGGTAATTACATCGGCGTGCTGCCGGATGGCACGGCGTTCGAAAATGCTGTCGGCGTGTCGATCTCTGGAGCGGACAACCTGGTCGGCGGTACCACGGCCGACGCGCGCAACGTGATTTCCGGCAATCTGGGATCGGGCATTCTCATCAAGGGGGCAAGCGCAAGGGGCAATCTCGTTCGAGGCAACTATGTTGGCATCGGCCCGGACGGGACAACGGCAATCCCGAACGGCCAGAGCGCCATCTTCCTCAGTGACGCATCGAGCAATACGGTCGGCGGGAACGTCAGCGGCGCCGGCAACGTGGTTTCCGGCAACCGTGGCGACGCAATTACCGTGGACGGTGTGTCTGCAGTCGCGAACGTCATCCAGGGCAACCTGATTGGCACAGATCGAACGGGCCTGATCCGCGTTCCTAACGGAAACATCGGAATTTCCGTCGTCGGCGCGGTGAACACCGCGATTGGTGGACCCGGACTCGGCCGAAACGTGGTCTCGGGGAACGTGATCGGGATTCAGGTTCGAGCGAATGCGACGGGCACTGCCATCCAGAACAACTACATAGGCCTCGACGCGGCTGCCAGCGCTGCCATCTCGAATAGGTGGGGGGTGATGATTGTCGATTCTGCAAACGGCAATACCGTCGGCGGCATATCCCCGGGCGTCGGGAATGTCATCTCAGGCAATACCACGACCGGCGTTGAGATCGCGCAGAACTCGCAGTCGAATCTGATCCAGGGCAACCTTATCGGCACCGATCCGTCCAGCAACACGGCAATCGCGAACGGGTTCGGAGTTTACCTGCACGGAGGCGCGTCGGGGAACACGATCGGCGGGTCTGTGCCAGGCGCCGGCAACGTCATCTCGGGCAACCAGACCGGGATCGGCGTGTTCGTCGACGAGGACGCGCCTTCGAACGTCGTCGCAGGCAACCGCGTCGGGACGAACGCGGCGGGCACTACGGCAGTGCCCAACGGCACAGGCATCCGCGTGTCGTCAGCGAACAACACCATCGGCGGAACGACCAGCGGCGCGCGAAACCTTGTCTCCGGCAACTCCGGACCATTTGATGCCGGCATCACCATCGCGGGCCCCGCTGCAACGGGCAATGTGATTCAGGGGAACTTCGTCGGAACCGACGTCAGCGGCACTGGATCGATCCCGAATCTCGGAAACCAGGGCGCCATCCTCGTCACCGCCGGGGCAGCGTCCAACACGATAGGCGGAACGATCGCCGGCGCCGGAAACGTCGTGTCCGGCAACACCAGAGACGCCATCACGATCTGCTGCACTGTCCGCAACAACAGCGTTCAAGGCAATTTCATCGGCACCGATCCGACCGGCATGGTCCGCGTAGGCAACGGCGGAATCGGCTTGGACATCGCCTTCGGCGCGCTCGATACCATGGTAGGGGGGCCGGGCGCGGCGCGCAACATCATTTCCGGCAACGGGACGGGCATTCTGATTCGAAATGATGCCAGCGGCACGCTCGTGCAGAACAACTACATCGGCGTCAACGCGACCGGCTCGGCCGCGCTGCCCAACGATGTCGGCGTTTGGATGATCAGTCTCTCGACAGCAGGTCAGGTCATAGGAGGCAGCGCGGACGGACTTGGGAACGTCATATCAGGTAACGCCGGGGTCGGTCTGGACCTGGGGAACGCGGATGGAAATCGGATCGAAGGAAACCGAATCGGCACAGACGCGTCCGGAGACTCTGCCCTGGGAAACGGGTCCGCAGGTATTCGCCTCCAGGGATCGAGGAACAACACGATCGGCGGTTCGACGGCTGCTGCACGAAACCTCATTTCCGGTAATCGTGGCCACGGCGTCGACGTGCAAAACAGCTCGACATCGAACGTTGTCTCCGGAAACTACATCGGTCTGAACGCCGCGGGAACCACTGCCATCGGAAACGGGCTCAGCGGGGTAGAGATTTCGTTCGCATCCGATAACCGCATCGGCGGATTCACCGCGTCGGAAGCGAACATCATTGGCGGCAACGCAACCGGCGTTGCGCTGGACGGCTTTGGTGCACTAGCCAATCACGTCACCGGCAACATCATCGGCTTAGGCGCGGACTGCTGCAGCCCGGCATCGGCTCGCGTGCCGAACAGGATCGGCGTCAGCATTTCCGGTACCACGGGCATCCCAGGACCGAATCAATTTCCGAACACCATCGGCGTGGACGTCGTTTCGGGGCTCGGGCGGGGCAACGTGATCTCGGCGAACACGCTGAGCGGAGTGCGTATCGCTAGCAGCAGTATCGCAAACGCAATCTCCGGCAACTGGATCGGCACGGACCCGACCGGCGCTGTGGCGCTTCCGAACGGCACGAATGGCGTGGAGCTCGATGGCGCCTCGAGCACCGGGGTGCAGTTCAACACGATCAAGTTCAATGCGCAGGCCGGCGTTCGCGTCCTCTCCGGGATTGACAATCGCGTGGAGAACAACAACATCAGCTTCAACGGCGAACTCGGAATTGACCTGGGTCCCGCCGGCGTGACTCCCAACGACGATGCTGACGCGGATGCGGGCGCGAACAACCTGCAGAACTTTCCCGTGATCACGTCGGCGACCGCGTTCTCCGAGTCGACGCGCGTCACTGGCACATTGAACAGCACGCCGTCTACGACGTTCACGCTGAGCTTTTATGGAAACGCAAGCTGTGACGCGTCAGGGAATGGCGAGGGAGAGTTCGCGCTCGGAAGTTCGACTGTCACGACCGATCTCACCGGCAACGCCGCGTTCGATACGTTCGTGCCCGGGACGCTGCCGCCGGGCGCGTTCGTGACGACGACGGCAACCGATCCGTCGGGCAATACGTCCGAGTTCTCCGCATGCCAGCCGGAGTCCGGTTGGCAACCGTTCACGGCGCCGGGCACAGCGGCGGAAGTCACGACCGCCAATCCTCGATCGGGAAATGCGTCGCTCGAACTCGTGACCGAGCGCCAGGTCCCGGTTCTGGTCAACGCGCCAACGACGCCCTTCGGCACGTTCGGTCAGTTGAACGCGCTGTCGTTCGACTGGGCCATCGACCCGGCCAGCCATGGTCAGCTGCCTCCCGACCTCGCGCTGCGCGTGTATCCCGCCAACGATCCGCGGTCGTTCTTCCTCCATTGGGATGCGTGCAACAACGGGCTCTGTGCGTTCCGTCCGAAAGGGGTCTGGACCACCACGTCTCTCATCGGCCAGCTGTCGATTCAGTCTGCGGGACCGGGATTCAACACGCCGCCGGCTTCACTCGCCGAGATTCCTGCGGACGCGCCGATCTCGGGTATCGATCTGCGCGGCAACTTCAGCTTCGGCCTGCCGTCGTTCTCGTATATCGATAACGTCACGATCGGGTTTACCGGCGGCCGCCCGATTGTCTTCAACTTCGAGCTTGTCAATCCTGCCGCCTCCCGGCATCGGCCTGTCATCGACTGGACAGCGCCGCCGGCGATCGCGGCGGGGACACCGCTGTCGTTCGCAGAGTTGAACGCGAGAAGCCCGGCAGCCGGGACCTTCACCTACACGCCGCCATCCGGAGCCGTTCTGCCGGCAGACGCGCACCCGCTGACCACGCAGTTCGCGCCGTCGGACAGTTCGCGATTCTTCCCGGTTTCGGAGCTGGTACCGCTGACGGTCACCGGTCTCCGCACGGTTCTGCCGGACGATGCCTCGTGGTTCCCGTTCCTGCCGAATCCCACTGCTTCTGCCGTCGTGACGGCTGCGAATCCAAGGTCTGGTACCGGCTCGCTCGAGCTCACGAAGGGTGCCGGGCCGGCGGTCCGCGTATATTCACGAATTCCACGGATTCAGCTTCGGCGCGGTCAGCGAGTTGACGTCACTCGCCGTGGATTGGTTCATCGACCCGGCGAGTAACAGCCATGCACGCCACAACCGACCGGCGCGTGGCAGACGACTGACCTGATGGGTCGACTCAGAATTCAGGCGGCAGAGGCCAACACGCCCCCCGCCTCGCTCGCGGATATTCCGCCGGATGCGCCGATCGTCGGCATTCACATTCGCGCGGACTTCGGGTTCGGCGGACCGTGGCACGGGTTCGCGGACAATCTGACGATCGGCTTCGGCAACCGCGAACCGATCGTCTTCAACTTCGAGAAATGAGAATGCCCGGTCCAGAAGTACCGGGATAGCCCGGCCCGACTATCCTAGCCGGGAAGGTCGGTCGCGATCGACGCCGGGTGCGCATAACCTTCCCGCGCGTCGTGCCCGCCGAAGTACTCCTTCGCGTCCGGCCTCTTGATTTCCGAGTGCGCGACGATGCGGTCGCGGCGGATGCCGCGGAAATCATCGAGCGTGCGCCAGCCGTCGCCGGCGTGCTGCTCCAGAAACGCCTGCATCCCCGAGATTAATCCGCTGATGATCGTTGGACCGATCGCGCGATCCAGCATCGCGGCGGTGCAGACCTGCACCGTGCCGCAGCCAAGGAGGAAGTAATTGAGCGCGTGCGTGAAGTCCGAGATCCCTCCAATCCCTGAAAAGCTGCGATCGGGAAACGCGGTCGTCATCTGTGCCATCTTCGCGAGCGACTGCGGGAGGATCGCGGGGCCGCCGAGACCGCCGTACGACACCTTGCCCTCGACGTGCACCTCGAATTCGAGCGATTGCGGGTCGACGAGCGGCAGGGACGTGAATGTGTTCGAAGAGGAGATTGCGTCGGCGCCCGCCGCGAACGCGGCCTCGGCTTCCTTCGCGATGTTCGTTGTCGTCGGCGTCAGCTTGACCCAGACCGGCACGCGCGCCGCGGCCTTCACCACGCGAACCACGGTGTCGATCAGCTCACAGTTCTTGCCGATGTTCGAGCCCATGTCCTCCCGGTCCATGTGCGGACACGACAGGTTCAGCTCGAACGCATCCACGCCCTGGGCCTGGCACGCCTCCGCCAGCTCGCGCCAGTGATCGAGCTCCCGATCATCTTCCGAGCCCGCCATGATCGAGGCCACGAGCACGCGGTCGGGATACGCGTCCTTGATCCGGCGGAGGCGTGGCAGCCACCAATCGAGCGGCTTGTCGGAAATGAGCTCCCAGTTCCACGATGAATGGAGCGCCGTGTTCGCGCGCTTCTCCATCGAGATCTGCGCGGTGTCGGGCGACGAACGGAGGAATCTCGTTTTCGGTCCCTTGACGTTCACTACAGGGTGCATGCCAATCGTCTTGGTGACGACCCCGCCCCACCCGGCCTCGAACGCGCGCAGGATGTTCGTGTCCGACTCGGTCGGCGGCGCCGAGGCGAGCAGAAACGGGTTCTCGAAGCGGATGCCGGTGAATACCGTGCCGACGGATGCGGACATGAGGGCCCCCCGAGGTGGAAGCCGTGAGTGTAGCCCAGTTCGGTGAAAATCCGTGTAATCCGTGTTACCTTGCCACCCTTCCCCACCGGAGGCACTGATGGCGCGAAGCGTTCGTGGCGGATTGATCCAGGTGAAGGCAGATGTGCCGCTCGACGGCTCCGCCGGAGACGTCAAGCGGCGCATGATCGACAAGCACATGCCGCTCATCGAGGAGGCGGCGAGCAAAGGAGTGCAGCTCCTTTGCCTGCAGGAACTGTTCTACGGCCCGTACTTCTGCGCCGAGCAGCACACGCGCTGGTACGAGATGGTCGAACGGATTCCCGACGGCCCGACGATCCAGTTGATGCAGGACGTCGCGCGGCGGCAGGGCATGGTGATGGTGGTGCCGATCTACGAGGAAGAGATGACGGGGGTGTATTACAACGCCGCGGCCGTCATCGACGCGGATGGGAAGTATCTCGGCAAGTATCGCAAGCACCACATCCCGCACGTCGCGCCGGGATTCTGGGAGAAGTTCTACTTCCGTCCCGGCAATCTCGGATATCCCGTCTTCGAGACCGCCGCGGGACGCGTGGGCGTCTACATCTGCTACGACCGTCATTTCCCCGAAGGGGCGCGCATCCTCGGTCTGAACGGCGCGGAGATAGTACTCAATCCGTCCGCGACGGTTGCGGGCCTCTCGGAGTATTTGTGGAAGCTGGAGCAACCGGCGCATGCCGTTGCCAACGGATATTTCGTTGGCGCGATCAACCGGGTAGGCGTCGAAGCGCCGTGGAAGATCGGTGAGTTCTACGGGCAGAGCTACTTCTGCGATCCGCGTGGCCGCTTCATCGCCGAAGGCAGCCGCGACAAAGACGAGCTGATCGTCGCCGACCTGAATCTCGATCTGATCCAGGAAGTGCGCAACACGTGGCAGTTCTATCGCGACCGTCGTCCCGAGACGTACGGCACGATTACTGCGCTGTAGCAAGGCTTCGGGCTTCAGGCTTCCGGCTTCGCCGTTCGGGCTTCGGCGTTTAATCATGAGCCTTCTGATTACTAACGGACGGGTGATCACCGCGGCCGATGACTACGTTGCCGATGTCTACTGCGAGAACGGCACCATCACGGCCATCGGGAAGGACCTGCCGTCACACCGCTTTCAGGCGGAGCGGACGATCGATGCGTCCGGCAAGTACGTGATGCCAGGCGGCATCGACGTGCACACGCACCTTGACATGCCCTTCGGCGGCACGTGTTCGTCGGATGACTTCGAAACCGGCACGATTGCCGCAGCGTTTGGCGGGACGACGAGCCTCGTCGACTTCGCGATCCAGTACCGCGGCAAGACGATGAGGCACGCGCTGGACGACTGGATGGCCAAGGCGTCCGGCAAGGCGGTGATCGATTACTCGTTCCACATGATCCTCACGGAACTGCCCGATGCGGGCCTCTCCGACATGGACACGATGGTGCGTCAGGGGATCACCAGCTTCAAGCTGTTCATGGCCTATCCGGGCGTGTTCATGGTGGACGATGCGACGATCTTCAGGGCGTTGCGGCGGACGGGGGAGAACGGCGGCCTCGTCTGCATGCACGCCGAGAACGGCGGCGTGATCGACGTGCTCGTGCAGGAGGCGCTCCGCAAGGGAGAGAAGGCGCCGAAGTATCATGCGCTGACGCGGCCGTCACGCGCGGAGGGAGAAGCGACCGGCCGCGCGATCGCGCTCGCCGAGATCGCCGGCGTGCCGATCTACATCGTGCATCTGTCCTCCGCTGACGCGCTCGAAAAGATCAGGCACGCACGCGACATGGGCCTGCCCGCCTATGCGGAGACATGCCCGCAGTATCTGTTTCTCTCATACGACAACTACGAAGAGCCGGGCTTCAACGGCGCAAAGTACGTGATGTCGCCGCCGCTGCGCGAGAAGTGGCACCAGGACGTGTTGTGGAAAGGGCTCGCAAAGAACGACCTGCAGGTCATCTCGACCGATCACTGCCCGTTCTGCATGAGCGAGCAGAAGGAGCTCGGGAAAGACGATTTCAGCAAAATTCCCAACGGCGCGCCGGGGATCGAGACGCGCCTGACGCTGGTGCACAACGGCGGCGTGCGCGGCGGCCGCATCAGTCTCAACCGCTTCGTCGAGCTCTGCTCGACGACGCCCGCGAGAATGTTCGGCCTGTTCCCACGCAAAGGGACGATCGCCGTCGGCAGCGACGCCGATATCGTCATCTTCGATCCGGATGCCAGGCAGACGCTCGGCGTCAAGACGCTCCATATGCGGGTCGACTACAACCCCTACGAAGGCACCGTCGTGCAGGGCGCGCCAAGCGCCGTCATTTCGAACGGCACGGTGATCGTCGAGGGGGGCAAGTTCGTCGGCAGGAAGGGCGCGGGACGCTTCATCAAACGCGGACCGAGTCAAGCCCCATCGGGACTTTAACTTAATGACCCCGGGGTGCCTAATGACTCACCTGAAGCCTGAAGCCTGAGGCCCGAAGCCCGAAGCTGAAGCCCGAAGCCATTCACGCGAGCTGATGATCACTGCGAGCCAGACCACACTCCCCGACGGGCGGGTCGAGCTCCGCGAGCGCTCGCGCATCAAAGCGAGTCCCCTTTACAACGAGGACCTCGCGCCGGTGCCGATCGCGCGGCGTACGTGGACCACTTACAACTACGCCGCGCTGTGGATCAGCATGGCGCACTGTATCCCGACGTACATGCTCGCGTCGGGACTGATCGCGTCCGGGATGAACTGGTGGCAGGCCTTGGTGACGGTGTTGCTGGGCAACACGATCGTGCTCGTGCCGATCCTCTTGAACTCCCACCCGGGCACCAAATATGGCATCCCCTTCCCCGTCTTCGCGCGCGCCGCATTTGGCACGATCGGATCGAACCTCCCGGCGTTGATGCGCGCGATCGTCGCGTGCGGCTGGTTCGGCATCCAGGCGTGGATCGGCGGCGAGGCGTTGAACACCTTCTTCACGAGCGTGGTGCCCGGATGGGCAACGCTCCTCGGCGCCGGTTTCGGCGGACACTCGGGAACGGAATGGCTGTCGTTCCTGATGTTCTGGTCGCTCAACATCTACATCATCTACCGCGGGATGGATCTGCTGCGCCGCGTCGAGAACTGGGCGGCGCCGTTCGTGCTCGTGATGACCGGCGCGCTCCTCGCCTGGGCCGTCTGGCGCGCGCACGGCTTCGGACCTCTCTTTGCGCAGCGAGGACGATTCACGAACGCCGCGGACTTCTTCAAGGTGTTCGTTCCCTCGCTGACGGCCATGATCGGGTTCTGGGCGACGCTCTCGCTCAACATGCCCGACTTCACGCGCTTCGGGCGCAGCCAGCGCGAGCAGGTGGTTGGCCAGGTGGTCGCGCTCCCCACGACGATGTTCGTGTTCGCGGCGATGGGCGTCATGATCACGAGCGCCACCTCGATCATCTACGGCGAGTTGATCTGGGATCCGGTGAAACTGATAGGACGATTCCGCGATCCACTCGTCATCGCGGTGTCGATGTTCACCGCGGTCGTCGCGACGCTCGCGGTGAATATCGCGGCAAACGTCGTCTCCCCTGCCAACGACTTCGCGAATGCGTTCCCGCGCGCCATCAGTTTCAAGACGGGCGGCTTGATCACGGGCGTCCTCGGGATCGTGATTCAACCGTGGAAGCTGCTCGCGGATCCATCGGGCTACATCTTCACGTGGCTGCTCGGATATTCCGGCGGCCTCGGATCGATCGCGGGCGTGCTGATCGCGGACTACTGGATCGTGCGCCGCACGGATCTTCGTCTCGAAGATTTGTACCTGCCTGACGGCCGCTATCGTTACTCCCGCGGATGGCACGTGCCGGGCGCGGTGGCCACGATCGCGGGCTGCGCGGCCGCATGGGGCGGCCTCCTCATTCCGCTGCTGCGCCCGCTTTACGACTATGCCTGGTTCGTTGGCTTTGGCGTCGCCGCGCTTGTCTATTTCGTAATCGCCAGTTGGGAAAAGTCTTCCCGGTAGCGGCTGAGCGTCCTTTTTGTTTTCTGCCGCCCCAACAATCCTCCGGCGGCTGAACTAATGTCTGCCAGCGCGAGGACTTTCGCGACAGTTCTGCAACACTCCAGATACGAATTTCGCTGGGGAAATATTGACAATTCTGCCATTTGACAGTTTTCGCGCCCCCCGGCCAGCAACTTGCTCAAGTCGCCGGCACAACAACCGATCTGAGCCGATTGCAGCGGTCTACCGCCGCATCGTGCGCTGAGTCTCCTGGCGGAGCGCGAGACCTCCAGGTGCGTCAGCCATACCGGAGGTCTGCGCCGGGGATCGATTTCAAGGTGGAGGGTGCCGCGTCATGGGTCGAGTCGCGAATCGGATAGCAGCAATCGTGGCGTCTGTCTGGTGTGTCTGGCTGATTACCGCATTCGCGCAGGCGCCCGCCTGCGGCCCTAATCCCGTCGTCTGCGAGAACCAGCTGACCGGCGATTCCGACTACGAGGTCGATGGCGGCGGTGCGGGCGATCCGAGCATCCAGGGATTCGCGGCAGACATCAGCGTCAACACGGGCCAGACAGTCCGCTTCAAGATCGCCACGGACTCGGCGCATTACCGCATCGCGATCTATCGTCTCGGCTACTACGGCGGCGCAGGCGCTCGCAAGATCGTCACGCTGCCGGATTTCACGACACCGCAGATTCAGCCGAACTGCACGCAGGAGTCTCCATCGGGACCACCGACAGGACTGGTCGATTGCGGCAACTGGACGGTCTCAGCATCGTGGAACTCCGCGGGCGCAACATCCGGGATCTATCTCGCGAAGCTGACGCGGCTGGACGTCACACCGAGCACGTCGAGCCACATTCCGTTCATCGTGCGCGATGACGCACGTACGGCGGACATCCTGTTTCAGACATCCGACACGACCTGGCAGGCATACAACCAGTACGGCGGCGGGAGCCTGTATTGCGGCGGTCCGATCTCAAACGCAGGAACGGCGTACAGCTGCCCGGGGCGCGCCGTCCGCGTGAGTTACAACCGGCCGATCGATACGCGCGACCACGATCCTCAGAGCTTCCTGTTCAACGCCGAGTACCCGATGGTGCGGTGGCTCGAAGCGAACGGATACGACGTCAAGTATTGGTCCGGCGTCGACACCGATCGGCTGGGCGCCGATCTCAGCGGTCTTCACAAGCCGAAGGCCTTTCTCTCGGTCGGGCACGACGAGTACTGGTCGGGCAACCAGCGCGCCCGCGTCGAGCAGGCGCGCAATGCCGGCGTGAATCTGGCGTTCTTCAGCGGCAACGAGATGTTCTGGAAGACGCGCTGGGAGCCGAGCATCGACGGCACCGTGGCGCCGTTCCGCACCCTCGTCAGCTACAAGGAGACGATGAGGAACGACATCAACAATGACCCGCTGGATCCGCTCGACACGGGCCCGAATCCGATAACCACGGGCACGTGGCGCGATACACGATTCGGCGCGCCGGGAGATGGCGGTCGCCCTGAAAACGCACTCACGGGCCAGATCTGGACTGTCAACTGCTGCAGCAGTCAGATCGAAATACCCGTGTCGATGCGCGCGCTGCGCTTCTGGCGCAATACGCGGGTGGCCGACCTGACGGCGGGTGTCGTGTTTCTTCCAAACGAATCGCTCGGCTACGAATGGGATGAGGATCTCGACAACGGAGTTCGTCCCCCGGGTCTCGTCCGGATGTCGTTGGCGACGCGCACCGTTGCCGAACGGATCCTGGATTTCGGGACGAAGGTGGGCCAGGGTACCGCCACTCACAGCCTGACGCTTTACCGTCACACCAGTGGCGCGCTCGTCTTCGGCGCCGGCACCGTGCAGTGGTCGTGGGGTCTCGATGGCGCGCACGATCGTGGTCTCGCGGCAGATACGCACACGCCCGACCACGCGATGCAGCAGGCGACATTCAACCTGCTCGCGGACATGGACGCGCAGCCGGCCAACCCGCAGGTCGGCGCCGATCCGAACCGCCCGCTGGTTCGTGGCGTGAAGTCGACCGATGCGCTCGGTCCGATATCCACGATCACCTCACCGGCCGTCGGCACGAGCGTCCGGAGCGGCGAACGCGTCGTGATCAATGGCACCGCCACGGATCAGGGCGGTGGAACGGTGGCCGGCGTCGAGGTCTCGGTCGACGGCGGAGTGACATGGAAGGCTGCGCAAGGGACGGCCGCGTGGAGCTTCGACTGGTCGCCGGGCGCGACTGGTCTGATGACGGTTCGCGCACGGGCGATTGACGACAGCGGCAACCTCGAGTCAGGCGGCGCCGCCGCGACCGTGACGATCGAACCGGGCACCTGCCCGTGCACGAGCCTGTGGCATCCCGCGACGGTTCCGCCCATCGCGGACTTCAACGATCCGACGGCGCTCGAGCTGGGGGTGAAGTTCACGAGCGGCCCCCACGTCGGGAACCTCTGGACATCGAACGGCACGAAGCTGGCGACGGCTACCTTTGCGAGCGAGTCGACGACCGGGTGGCAGCAGGTGCTCTTCCCCTCGCCGGTCCCGATTGCGGCGAACACGATGTACGTCGCGTCGTACCACACCACGGTTGGCCATTACGCGGCCACGCCAGGCTATTTCACCAGCGCCGGCACCGACGCCCCGCCGCTGCATGCGCTCACGAGCGCAGTGGCCGGCGGCAACGGCGTGTTCCTCTCAATCGGAGCGAGCGGTTTCCCGACCCAGAGCTTCAATGCCACGAACTACTGGGTCGATGTCGTGTTCTCGCCAACGAACAACGACACGACGCCGCCGCTGATCTTCGACGTCGCGGAACGGACGATCGACAGCGCGAACGTCGTGATCACGTGGACCACGAACGAGAGCTCGACATCGCGCATCGAGTACTCGACGGCTTTCGACTTCCCGGCAGCAGGCACCACGACGGCGTCTGACCCCGCGTTCGTGACCGCACATCGCATGGCGCTCGGTCATCTGACGCCGAACACCACGTACTTCTATCGGGTCTCGTCGGCCGACCGCGCAGGCAACACGGCCACGGAGCTCGCGCCCAGTTTCACGGTCCCGGGGCCGACCCTGCGGGACACGGCGCAGGCGGACTTTGCGGCGGGCCAGCCGACATTCACGTACGCGGCGGAGACCGACGACGGCGAGCTGATGCTCTCGCCTGCTGAAGGCGCCGAGTTCTCCGGCACGTCGCTGCCTGACGGATGGCGCGCGTTGCCGTGGAGCGGCGGCGGATTCGCACGCGTCGACAACGGGTTGCTGGATGTGGATGGATGGCGGGTTGGCACGTGCAGCGTGGATTCAACCGGCGCCTGCACCGAGGCAGGCACGTATGGACCCGGCCGCTCGCTCGAGTTCGTCGCGACGTTCAGCTCGGATGGATTCGAGCACGCCGGGTTCGGCGTCACGCTGGGGAGCCTCGCCGAACCCTGGGCCATCTTCAGCACGTTCACCGGGGGCGGCCTGGTCGCGCGGACGAACACCGGCGCGGTGAGCGTGGACGAGCCCCTCGGAAGCAGCTATATCGGGGCGCCGCACCGTTATCGGATCGACTGGCACACCGACGGAACCGTCAACTACTTCATCGATGGCGTGCAGGTTGCCGCGCATACCGCAGTGGTGAACGGACCGATGCGGCCGGTGGCCGCCAGCGACTTCTCGGTCGGCGGCGGCACCGTCAAAGTGGATTGGATGCGCATGACGCCGTATGCGGCGGCCGGCAGTCTCCTGTCGCGCGTGTTCGACGCATCAGCAATCGTCGACTGGCACAGCATCCAGTGGGCGGCGGATCAACCGGCAGGCACGAGCGTCGCCATCAGTCTGCGGACGGGCAACACCGCCACGCCAGACGGAACCTGGTCGAACTTCGCGGCGGTGCCAGCGCCAGGGACGCTCACGCAGCGATCACGCTTCATTCAGTACCGGGCGGAGCTGGCGTCCACCGATCCGGGTTCGACGCCGAGGCTCGACGACATCATCATCAGCACGAGTCATGCTCCGGTCGCCCAGAACGACCGCGCGACCGTTCCGGTCAACGGCAGTTTCGTGTTCCCGGCCTCGGGGCCTGGCAGCCTGACGGCGAACGATACGGACGCAGATATCAACGACGTGTTGCGTGTCATCGCAGTGACTCAGCCTGGCCATGGCGTCGCAGTTTTGAACGCCGACGGATCGGTCGTATACGCGCCGACGCTGAACTACCAAGGATCCGACACGTTCACGTACACGGTCAGCGACGGCCTGCTGACGGGGACGGCGACCGTCACGATGTTCATGGGCGTCAGCAACCAGCCGCCTGTCGCGCAGCCGGACGCGTTTTCCCTTCTTGAAGACAGCGGGAGCACTACGCTGACCGTGCTGGCGAACGACAGCGATCCCGAGGACGGCACGAACGTCAAGGTCACGGCTGTGACGCAAGGCGCACATGGCACGGTCGCCATCACTCCCGGTGCCGCATCCGTCTCTTACACGCCGCAAGCCGACTTCTTCGGATCCGATACGTTTACCTACACGATCAGCGACACCGCGGGCGCGACGGCGACGGCCAACGTGACGCTCACGGTCAAGCCTGTCGACGATGCGCCGCGCTTCGTCAAGGGCGCAGACCAGACGGTGCTCGAGGATGCGGGAGCGAAGACCGTCACCGGATGGGCGACGTCCATCAGCGCGGGGCCGGCCAATGAAAACGGCCAGGCGCTGAATTTCATCGTGACGAATAACAACAACGCGCTGTTCGACCTGCAGCCGGCGGTCGCGAGCAACGGGACGCTCACGTATACGACTAAACCGACTGCGAACGGATCCGCGACCGTCACCGTCTCCCTGCACGATGACGGCGGCACGCTCGACGGCGGCGTCGACACCAGCGCACCGCAGACATTCACGATTAGTGTGACCGCCGTCAATGATGCGCCGAGCTTCGTCAAGGGTGCTGACCAGACGGTACTCGAGGACTCCGGTCCGACATCCGTCGTCGCCTGGGCCACCGCGATCAGTGCAGGACCCGCGGACGAGGCCGGGCAGACGCTGACCTTCACGGTCACGAATAACAACGCGGCCCTCTTCGCAGCGGCACCCGCCGTTTCGGGAACCGGCGTGCTGACGTTTACGCCGGCAGCCAACGCCAGCGGTTCTTCAATCGTCACGGTGAAACTGGCGGACAGCGGCGGGACAGTCAATGGCGGCGTCGACAGCAGCACACAGACGTTCGTCATCACGGTGAAGCCGGTCAACGACGCGCCGTCCTTCGTCAAGGGCGCTGACCAGACGGTGCTCGAAGACGCGGGTGCGCAGACCGTGCCCGGCTGGGCGACGGCCATGAGCGCCGGGCCCGCATCAGAGGCTGGCCAGACGCTGACCTTCGGGGTCACGGCCAGCAACACCGCGCTGTTCGCGGTGCAGCCGGCCATCACGCCGACCGGCACCTTGAGCTACACGCCAGCGCTGAATGCCAACGGTTCCACGACGGTCACCGTCGTCCTGCGCGACAACGGCGGCACGCTCGACGGGGGCGTCGACGCGAGCGCGTCACAGACGTTCACCATCAACCTCACGGCCGTCAACGACGTACCGAGCTTCGTGAAGGGGCTTGATCAGACTGTGCTCGAAGATGCCGGACCGAGAGTGGTGACCGCATGGGCCACGTCGATCAGCGCGGGTGGTCCAGACGAGAGCGCGCAGGTATTGACGTTCGAGGTGACGAATAGCAACAACGCGCTGTTCTCGGCGCAGCCACAGATTGCCGCGAACGGCACGTTGAGCTATACACCCGCAGCAACCGCGAATGGTTCAGCGACCGTCACCGTCGCGCTGCGCGACAACGGCGGCACGCTGAACGGCGGCTCGGATCTCAGCGCATCCCAGACCTTCACCATTACCGTGACGCCGGTGAACGACGTGCCGAGCTTCACGAAGGGCGCCAATCAGGTCGTGCTCGAGGATGCAGTCCCGCAGTCAATCGCCTGGGCAACGGCGATTAGCGCGGGACCCGCGAACGAAAGCGCTCAGACGCTGAACTTCATCGTCAGCAACAGCAGCAACGTGCTCTTCAGCGCGCAGCCGCAAATTTCTGCGACCGGCACGCTCACGTTCACCGCCGCGCCAAACGTGAACGGGCTCGCGACGGTGACAGTGCAACTCCACGACAACGGCGGTATCGCCGACGGCGGCGTGGACACCAGCGCAGCGCAGACCTTCACGATCTCTGTGACCGCAGTGAATGACGCGCCGAGCTTTACCAAGGGTGCGGATCAGACTTCGTCGGCCGGCGCCGGCGCGCAGACCGTGGCCGTATGGGCCACGAACCTCAGCGCAGGCCCGGCCGACGAATCGGCGCAGGCGCTCAACTTCATCGTGACGACCAACAACGCGGCGCTGTTCTCGGTGCAGCCGGTGATTGCGGCCAATGGAACCCTGACGTACACGCCCGCCGCAACCGGCGGCGGCACGGCCGTCGTCACCGTCCAGCTGCACGACAACGGCGGCGTGGCAAACGGCGGGGTCGACACGAGCGCGGCGCAGACGTTCAACATCACGCTGCCGTTCCCGACGACGACAACGCTGTCGTCACCAACGGTGAGCCCGACGACGTATGGCCAGGCAGTGGTGCTGAACGCGAGCGTGACGAGCGCCGGCGGTACGCCGCAGGGATCGATCGATTTCCTGGATAGCGGTGTGCTGCTAGGGAATGTGACGTTGACGAACGGATCAGCGTCGCTGAGCACGACCGCGATCGGGGCCGGGACAGCGCGGACGATCACGGCGGTATATAAGCCGACGCCATCGTTCGTGACAAGTCAGGCGGCGATCACTCGCGTGGTAACCGCTGCGGCGACGACATCAACGTTTATCGTAACGCCTACCGTCTCACAGTACAGCGATGTCGTGACATTCGACACGACATTGACACCTGGCACGCTCGGCAACACATGGCCTGCACAGAGCGCCAGCTTCAGGATTGGCACACAGGTCGTCGCGACAGCGGCCTTTGTGTGGGATGCGACAGCGGGGGTGTTGCGCGCTCGCTACATCGGGCCACTTATCGAGGGGCCAACTCAGACCGGTCAGTTGAAGCCTGGCACCAGAACGATAGCGATTCTCTACAACGGTGTGAGCTCGAACTACACTGTCGCCAACCGCACCGGATCGATGTCAATTACGCGAGAAGACGCGACGGTCTCTTACATCGGCGACACGCAGGTGGTCTGCAGCACGAATTGCGCGGCGGTTCCTGTCCTCTTGAAGGCCAGGGTTACCGAGGCTCAGGATGGTTCACTCGGCGACATCCGCAATGCGACAGTGGCATTCGTGAACCGGACGACAGGACTGACAATCGCCACTGTACCGGTGTCGGCGGACGGAACAGCGAGCACGACGTGGACGGTCAATGTTGCAGCGTCACAGACGACGAAGATAGGGATGGTGGTGGGTAACTACTATATTCGAAGCAACACGCTTGACGATGGCACGGTCGTGATTACGAAACAGTAGCAGGAGGGAAGACGGAGGTCAGAATACGGAGCCCTCGCAGCCGACTCCGTATTCTGTTCCGTCTCTGCCGGCCGTCTTCCGTCGTGAGTCCCTCCGGAGCTGCCCGTGTACTAGAGTACCCCTCCAACGATCGGAAGCGGCCACAGCTCGCGCGTGAGGATCTTCGTCGAGATTGTACTAAGTCCCGCACTCGGGTTTTTCACTCGCAACGTGTAAGTTCCACCAGACGATGGCGGAGTGAAGGTCACCGCAGCGGTACCAGGCGTGGGCAACGAACTGGCGACAACCTGGCCCGCGTTGTTGACCAGTTCAACGACCAGGGACGCGAGCACGTCGGTCGATGTGGCCGATGCGACGACGAGCAGCGTGCCCGGGTTGACGGTGAACAAGTCCTGCGCGTACGCGCCGGACGCGACGTCCTGCTGGCTCGTCTGCTTCGTCTCTTTCTTGTCCGGCGTATCGAAGCTGTTCTCGATTCCATCGTTGTCGTTGTCGTCATCCGAGACGTCGGGGATGCCGTCGTTGTCGTTGTCGGCGTCAAGCGCGTTCGGGATGCCGTCATCATCTACATCATCGTCCACGTCCGCCCGCTTGCCGTCGTCGTCGAAATCGTCGTCATCCCGTTCGATGCGAGCGCGGAGGTTCGCGCGCGGCATCTTGACTCGCCCAATGCGGTTGAACGCCGCGTCTCCTGGATCGCCGACAGCATAGAAGAATGTTCCGGCCCTAGTGCTGTGATCCGCAGTCAGCCCGAGTGGCTGCGACGACGGCACGGTTTGGTTAGGCGAGCACACATTGTTCTTCGCGGGCATGCCCGTAGCGATGTTGACGTCGACGAACGTCCCATCATTCGTGGTCTGTCGCATTCCATCCGCAACCTTTGCACATGGCGAAGCCTGCCCGTTCGTTCGATTCGCAAAATCGGACGCGAAGTTGGCAGTGAAGGTGTTGAAAAAGATCGTTGGCGTGTCGGGCGGTACGGGAACGATGTTGCGGTTAGGCTTCAACAAGCCCACCTTGTTCTCGGTGGGTTCGCCATTTGTGTACCCGATGAGCGAACTGTCGGGCGAAACCGCGAACAAGTCGCGAGCACCTTCAAGCGTCGGTGGAATGAAATGTTTGGTCATCCGGTTCGTCTTGGGATCGAGGCTGACCAGATGCCCGGTCGCGGTCACGACCCAGATTTTGCCGTCATCATCAATCTGCAGGTGGCGCGGTTCCGCAGGGGCGGGTTCTGTAGATTGCGCCGGACCGGCCGCTGTGAGTTTGAAGAATGTCCAGACTTTGATCGTGCAGGATCCTGATAACCCGGAGCACGCTTGTGTGTCGATTTGGCCAATCGCTCCCTGGCCGTTCTCTCCGCCCTCGGGAAGTGAGAAGTACACGAATCTGCCGGACCGATCGACGTCAACACCTGAAAGACACGGTGTTGTCGTTTGAGCGGCACCGCAGAAGCCGGCGCTTCCTCCAACGTAAAAACGCGTCAAGTTATTAGAAGGGGCATTCGTATTGAGCCGCTGTATGAAGCTGCGCTCGGGTGCGAGGATGAGCCCACCAGGGTTGATCGGATCGGGCAGCGCTACTGCGACTGCCGAGAAAATGTTGTTGTTGCCATCTATCGTGACGTCAGAGCCCGTATCCGGATTCGCTGGATGATCCGGGTCTTGAGGAATCTGGTCGTGTGGCCAGGTTGTACGTGGACATTCGACGGTTGGCGTCACGCCAGCAATGATCAATGTGCTGGCGATCGGCCTGCAGTTCTGTGGTTGCGTGTCGATTCTGATGACGGATGTCGTCGTGTGAACGAATACGAAGCGTCCATCCTTTGAGGGTCGAATCCGTCTGAGACCATTCGCCACTGAGGTTCCGCCGTTTGACGCGGACTGAAGCTCCCAGGAAAACCAATCAGCCGTGTTCCGATTTTTCTTGTCGTTGTGCAGGTCGACTCGATACACGCGCGGCGAGGGGTCCGTTCCTACACCAGCCATACGGGTTACGAACCAGAGCCGATTGGAATCTGCTTGGACGTCAGTGACCATCGCACCCGGAATATTGTCCGCTTGCTCCGGCAGGTCCCACTCAATAAGTCGGGCAGTCACGGGTGTGGGGGGTGGCTGATTATTGTTCGTCGTGCCTGCAAGGGTCTGTGCCGCCGCCGGGACTGTCGATCCGATCAGCCCCGCCGTCAGCAGCGCGGCGCATCGTGACGACAGGGCTAACCTCTGTCGTATAAGTCCGTTGGTACACACCTTCTCAGTCCCCATCTCATCCTCCGCAGATTTCCCGGTTCCCTCCGAATCCCGCAGCACTGGCAACGCGTGAACTTTTTACGTAGCGCGTCGCGTTCCGCGCGTTCGTATGTCAACGCGCGTGCCATCTACAAACGATCGCGATGCACCCGGATCCATTGCGAGTTTCTGTAGTCGAGATTGAGAAATGGGGGCCGTACGGAGGGTTAATCCATCATCGGGGAGACTTCGCGCGGGGGTGTGTTCCATCTCACGACGCGATGGCGTGCAGGCCTGTGTGACAACTTTCCGTCATGAGAACTTCTGTGGCCGTTCGTGGTGGTAATGCGCGTAACGGGACCGTTCGCACCGGCACTCCAAAAGTGCATCACCGCTCAAGCATATCCGCTCGACATGGGAATTCTCAGGTCGTGACGCGCGCCAGACTCTCTCGATGGATGATGCCTACGAATTCCGTGATCGCTCAAGCATTCCGGCCGAGGTCCATTTCAAAAGGCCCTCAGCCCAACCGTTCTATCCGGCTGAGTGATCGCCGGTTGCAACCAGCACTCGAGAATGGAGCAGGCATCCACCGGATGGGGCAATCACATGGCATATGAAACGGAAGCATCGATGAGCACGCTGTTGCGCAGCGCGCTCGATGACGTGCGGGACTTGTTCCGCGAAGAGGTCGCGCTCGCGCGCGCGGAACTGCGGACGGAAGTATCGAAAGCGACCGTGGCGGCCAGCGGGTTCGGAGCGGCGGCAGCCGCGCTCTCGTGTGCCGGCGTATTCCTGCTGACCGCGCTGGCGCTCGGCATCGCCACGCTTTTCCAGTGGCCCGCCTGGACCGGCTTCGCGATCGTCGGCGTGCTGCTCGCGATCGCCGGAGCGATCATGTTCATGAGCGGCCGCCGCGCGCTGCGCGAGATCCGCGGCCTCCCGCGGACGGTCGAAATCGTGAAGGAGACCTTTCAATGAACCACAGATACGACTCGTCCGCACCGCAGATGGCCGCAATCGAGAGCGATATCGTCCGCACGCGCGCGTCGCTCGATCGAAAGCTGCATGAGATCGAACGTCGGCTCGCGCCGGATCACGTCAAGGCAGAACTGAAGCAGGCGCTGAAGCGCCGCCTCGATCCGGACCCGTACTTTGGATGGATCGCGACGGGCCTTGTCGCGGTCGGCGGCTGGATGGCGGTGCGCGGCGCGCGGCGTCATCGCGAGGTGGAGTTCCCCGTGGGCGACTACTCCATCCCGACCTAGGATGCGGGATGCGCGTCGCGAGAACGAGCGATGCGCGGATGAAAATAGAAGCAAAAAGAAAGGGCGCGCCGAAGCGCGCCCTTTTGATTTCGACTGCGTGCGAGCTTCTTACCAGCGTGGTTCGCGACGGCCGCCGCGATTGCCACCGCCGCCGCCGAAGCCGCCACCACCGCTGCCCGTCCGTTCCTTCGGACGCGCCTCGTTCACCGTCAAGTTGCGGCCGCCGAACGAGTAGTTGTTCAGCTTCTGGATCGCGTTCTGCGCGTCCTCGTCGCTGCCCATCTCCACGAAGGCAAAGCCGCGCGCCCGGCCGGTGGCCTGGTCGCGCATCACGTTCACCGACTCCACCGTGCCGGCGCTTCCGAACAGATCCTGAAGATCCTGTTCGCCTGCGGTGTAAGGAAGGTTTCCGACGTACAGTTTCCGAGCCATGCTGCTGACACTCCTGCCCCGTTGAACGGGGACGCGTGGTGATGCCGGACCGTCAACGTCCGTTCATCGAACTAACGGGCCATGGGGTCACATGCGGACCCTGAGCGGTGGGAGAAGGCTCGTAGCTGAAAAGCGGCGGGCTGTTCTCAGACCTGACGCGCGGGATCTTAGCACGGGTCGATCCATATACAATCCCGGCCGTGCGGCTGCTTACCTCGGCCGTGACCCCTTACATTCTCGTCATCGGTCGAACACTTCGGGCCTCGGGCTCCAGGCTTCGGGCTCCAAGCTTCAGGCTTCTCGCAGAGCCACCATGGGATCGACTTCCGTCGCGCGTCGCGCGGGGATGTAGCACGCGGCAATTGCGACGCCGAGCAGCACCGCGGCGACGCCGGCGAACACCACCGGATCGCGACTCGTGACACCGAAGAGCAGCGACTCCAGGTAGCGCGTCACCAGCACGGCGAGGATCACGCCGAGGACGATGCCGGCGCCCGCCGTGCGCAGCCCCTGGGTCAATACGAGCGACAGGATCGATCCGCGGTCGGCGCCGAGCGCCTGCCTGATGCCGAACTCGCGCACGCGCTGAGCGACGCCGAACGCAAGCACGCCATAGATGCCGATTGCCGAAAGGACGAGCGCGACTGCGCCGAAGAGCGCGAGCAGCGTCATCGGCGTCCGGCGGGTCTGCAGCGACCGCGCGACCCATTGATCGAGCGTCCGCACGTCCGCGATCGGCTGCTCCGGATCGATCTCGCGCACGGCCGCGCGAACCTGCGGCACGAGCGCCTGTGGATCCAGGCCGGTCTTCAGCACGAGCGCCATGGTGCGCGGCGCCGCCTGCGTTGCCGGATAGTAGATGCGCTCCTTCGTGACCGGCTGCCCCAGGTCGATGCTGTTGATCGTGCCGACGACACCGACGATCGTGAACTTCGGGCTCGTCGGCCCGCCGCGCTGAATCTGCGCCCCCAGCGGACTGCGGGCCGCGAAGTACTTCTTCACGAGGTATTCGTCGATGACGATGACGGGCGGCGCGTCGCGCGTGTCGCCGTCGCCAAACAGGCGGCCCGCCACCAGCGGAATCTGCATCGCCTTGAAGTACTCGCCGCCGACGACCTCCTGCCGTCCGTGCGGCGCCGGATCGCCCGGCGCCTGGTTCAGCCCGACAATCGAGTACGACCCGGAGCTGACATTCCCATTGAACGGCACGTTCGTCGTGAGTCCCGCCGACGTGACGCCCGGAATGCTTCGCACCTTGTCGAGCGCACGCGTCCAGAACGCCACCCGCGCCCCATCGTCGGGATAACGCGAGGCCGGGAGAGCGAGTTGCGCGGTGAGCACGTTGTCGGTCGAGAAGCCCGGATTCACATCCTGCAGCCGCGCGAAGCTCTTGATCAGCAGTACCGCGCAAATGAGCAGCACCACCGCGAGCGCCGTCTCCGCGATCACCAGCAGGCCGCGCGTGGCGCCGGTCGATCTGCCCGAGGTCCCCCGCGTGCTGTCGTCCTTCAGGTACGCCGCAGCGTTCCCTCGAGCGATCGTGATCGCGGGTGCAATGCCGAACACGAGGCCTGTGAGAAGCGCGAGGCCGGCGGTGAACAACAGCACCGCGGGATGGAGCGATGCGTCGGGTGAGCCGGGAATCTCAGTCGTGCTGATCGCAATGAGCGCCTTAACGCCGATCAAGCCGAGCACCAGCCCGCCGGCGGCGCCGCCAATCGACAGCACGATCCCTTCGGTCAGCAGCTGTCGGAGGATGCGCCACTGTCCCGCCCCGAGCGTTGAGCGGATTGCCAGCTCGCGTGACCGCGCGGTCGCCCGCATCAGCAGCAGGTTCGCCACGTTCGCGCACGCGATCAGCAGCACGACGATGACGCCGGCCTGCAGCACGTAGAGGGCCGCCCGGACGTCGCCGACGATCTGATCGCGCATGCTCACCGCGAAGCCGCCGAATCCGCTCGTCTTCGCGAACGCCGCGCGGGCCGGCAGGCGTTCGATGTTGCGATCGACGATGGTCTTGAATTGCGCGTCGGCCTGCGCGATGGTCGCGCCTGGACGAAGCCGCGCGATCATCGAGCTGAATTCATTGCCCCTCGCATTGTCGGACATCTGCTCCGGCGTGAACGAGAACGGGATCAGCAGCGCAACGTTGCGCGCAGGCAGCTCGAAATCCGCTGGCAACACGCCCACCACGCGATAGGCTTCACCGTTGACCCTGATGTCGCGGCCGACGATGCCGCGATCCGATGCGTAATGCGACGTCCACAATCCGTACGTCAGGATCGCGAACTTGTCGGCGTTGGGCTTCGCTTCGTCGTCGGAGAATCCACGTCCGAGAAACGGATAACGCTGCAGGGCGGAGAAGAAGGACGGCGTCACCGCGAGCGCGCCCAGTTGTTCGGGATTGCCGCCTTCGTTCAGGTTGGCGCTGCGTCGCGTGAAGAGCGTCGCGTCCTCGACGGCGGGCGCCTGCGCCCGGCGGTCGAGGTAATCGGGAATCGAGACGCTCGCCTGCGGAAGATTGATGCCCGGATACGTGTTCCACACGAACACCAGGCGGCCGGCGTCCGGATACGGCAGCGGCCGCAGGAGGATTTGATAGAGGAGGCTGAAAATCGCCGTGTTCGCGCCAATGCCGAGCGTCAGCGTCAGGACGGCAACGAGCGTGAAAATCGGCTGTTTGCGCAACGCGCGCAGCGCATACCGAAAGTCGTGCATGCGCGCTTAGACGTGGGGAGAAAGTGGAAGGTTTGAAATTCTGTCGCGGTAGGGACGCCGGTTGACCCGGAGCCCCCCGCACAGATCCGTACGTGCAGAATTGCTGCA
Organism: Acidobacteriota bacterium; assembly: GCA_003222675.1. Classification (GTDB taxonomy): domain Bacteria; phylum Acidobacteriota; class Vicinamibacteria; order Vicinamibacterales; family 2-12-FULL-66-21; genus QHWT01. Next base: position 41,241 of record QHWT01000068.1, read on the forward strand.
TACGGCTCCTACCTTGGATGCATCGCGTCGAAGCGCACGTTCGGGTGCGGATGCAGAATGCGGGCACTGGGTATCCACACATCAACGAGTCGCAGGAACCGCACCCAGGTCAACCGCCGACGCGGCCCACGACGCCGAAGCGCGCGATACCAGCGCCACATAACCTGAGTTCGAAAGCTGTTCAGACGATCCATGTTGCCGGGCACCGCGTGGTAGTTGAAGTAGCCTTGGACAACGGCTCTCAGCCACCGGCCCGTCATCGGCGCTGGCTCATGCCAGCGGCGACGAAGCGCCTCTTTGATTACCGCGAGCTTGGCGGAGAAGCGCCGCCGAATCGTCTGGCGTTTGACGATGAACCGACCGGTCTTCCGGGTTGTCCCGCAGATATGGGTGAAGCCCAGGAAGTCGAACGTCTCCGGCTTGCTCTCGCCTCGCGCCTTTCGGTGGTCGGCTGCGTGTCGCCCGAACTCAATCAGGCGGGTCTTGTCCGGGTGCAGCTCTACCCCGAACGCGGCCAAGCGCGCTCGCCACGCCGCGAGGAAGCGCTCGGCATCACGTCGATGCTCGAAACCCACCACGATGTCATCCGCGTAGCGAACGACGATCATGTCGCCGCCGGCGTGTTGCCGGCGCCAGCGGTGGGCCCCCAGGTCGAAGACATAGTGCAGGTAGACATTCGCCAGCAGCGGCGAGATGACCGCGCCTTGCGGCGTGCCCACTTCTGTTTTCGACCACTCGCCGTCTTCCGACACGCCCGCTCTCAGCCACTTCTGGATGAGGCGCAGGATGCGCCGGTCGGCGATGCGGTGCTCGACGAACTTCTTCAGCCATCCGTGATCGATGGTGTCGAAGAACCCACGGATGTCCGCGTCAAGCACCCAGTTCACCTGCTTGCGCATGAGACCCACCCAGAGCGCATCCAACGCGTGATGCGGACTGCGCTTGGGGCGGAACCCATACGAGAAGCCTACGAAATCCTCTTCGTAAATCTGATTGAGGACCGTCCCGACCGCGTGCTGGACAATCTTGTCTTCCAGCGCCGCGATGCCGAGCGGGCGCTGCCGCCCGTCAGGTTTCGGGATGTAGGCGCGCTTGGACGGCTGCGCCCGGTACGTCCCCTGATGCACACGGCCGTGCAGTGCACGCAGTCGTGTGTCGAGGTCCGTCTCGTACTCCGTCCATGTCACACCGTCCACTCCAGGCGCGGCCTCTCGCTTCAGGGCATAGAAGCTCACCTGCAGTTGTGCGACGGTCACGTGATGAAGCAGCGCGGTGAACCGTGCCCGCTTGTCTCGTCGTGCGACTTCCCGCACACCGAGCAGCGCGCTCGACTCGCCAGTCCGGCGCTGCGTCCGGGGCGCGGTCGCCTGCTCGGTGTTCTCCTTGGTCGGTCGCCTTCCCTCCAGGACCTCCGTGGACTCACCGGCGTCCTCGTTCGGCCCCTTCGTCGGTACTACGCGACCGTCCGCCTCCCCATCAACGTGCGCGCTGGACGGGCGGCTCATGGCCTTTTCCAGCCGGCCCGCTCCGTCGTGGCTGTCGGGCGTTGACGGGGTCTCCCGGTTCTCGCGCGCGGAGTTTCCCTGCATGCGAGGGGTCTCAGACTGCGCGGAGTCGCGCACCGGCTCGCGATAACGCCGGCTCGCGTGTGGCCTTCCGCTTTGCTGAACAGCGTCGGCACTCCGGTGGCGATTGTTTCGCAGCTCAATACCCTGCCTGCATGTGCCCCTGTCAACGCTTCGATGGCGTCCTTGCGGACAGCCACGCATGACTCGGGGTCAGGATGGATCGCTACTCCTTTCCTGTGAGACTCTTGCATTCTCGACTCCGCGCCGGTTTATCCCGGCGCACTCAGCAGCCTGTTAAGGCTCAGGCTGGCTCAGGGCTTCTCGATGATGTCGAGGATCTCGCTGACTGCGTGGCGCCCCTTGTCTTCCGCATACCACCGGTGCCGCAGCTCGCGGACCTGGTCTGGATAGAGGCCCTCGCCGCGCTCGTCGATGTAGTGGAGCAGCGCAGCCGGACGCTCGATGAATACGCCCTTCACCGCACCGCGATTATCGAGGACGACGATCGTCGGGGTCGCCGTGCGCCCATCCGGAGTCTGGTGCGCGTCCTTGACCTCCTGCCCCGCCGCCGACGAGACGATCCGCATCGATAGCTTCTCGGGAACCGATTCGGCGAGCTTCGCGAGATACGGCAGGGTATTGACCGAATCGTGGCACGAATCATCCGCGACGACGAGCAGCTGCCAGTGTCCCTTCAGCGCGCGCGCACGCGCCAGCGCCTCATCGTCGATCGTGGCGTGCGCGTACTTGTTGCGCCACTCGTCCGCCAGCACGCGCGCATTCGACAGGAATTCGCCGAACGGAATTCCCTTTTCGTAGTACGACGCGTAGTCCACGCCGTGCTGCGCCAGTGAATGGACGCCGATCGCCATCAGCAGGACGAGAGAATTGATCATGGCTTCGGGCTTCAGGCTTCAGGCTTCGGGCTTCGGGCTTCGGGTTCGGACCTCGGACCTCGGACCTCGGACCTCGGATCCATAATAAGCGGTATGTCGACCCACTCATATTTCAGTCTTGTCATTGCCCTGGCCGTCGTGGCGCTGCTGGCTGGATGCGGCGGGAGCTCCACTCCGACGGCCCCCGATCAAAGCAGCGTCCCGTTTTCGCAGGCGGAACTGCGCGAGGGAACCGGGGCGGAAGCGACGAGCGGGAAGAGGCTGGCCGTGAACTACGCCGGATGGCTGTACAGTCCGACGGCGGCCGAAAACAAGGGAGCGCTCTTCGACACGAGCGTCGGGCGCGGCGCGTTTTCGTTTACGCTCGGCATCGGCCAGGTGATCGCGGGATGGGACCAGGGTCTCGCGGGATTGAAAGTCGGCGGCGTGCGCCGGCTCGTGATCCCGCCGTCACTCGCTTACGGCGCGAGCGGCAACGGGCCGATTCCGCCGAACGCGGCGCTCGTCTTCGAGATCGAGTTGCTTGACGTGCAGTAGCCGGTGGCGCAGCATCATGCCGCCGAGCACCAGCGCGAGCTCGCTCAACGGCACCGGCTCGGTCGCAACCTCCACGCGCCCGTCACGCACCGCCGCGCAAATCGCGTCCGCGTGCGCTTCGGAAGCGACGAGCGAATGCGTGCGACCGAGTTGACGGATGTCGTGCGTGTCCGAGTTGCCGACGATCGGCTTTCCGTGCGCCCGCGCCCACCGCGCGGCGCGCGAGTTGAAGTCCAGCCGCTTCGTCCAGAAATAGCTCCACTCCACGGCGTCGAACAGGTGGGCGTGTCTATCGAGCTGACGCCCCAGGCACGAGGCGCCGGGAAAGAATGGATGCGGTGCGATGACGATTCCGTTCGCGCGCGACTTCAGCCACTCGAGGTCGCGGAACGTAAAAATCGATTCCGCCGCGGCACGCGCGAAGTTGATCAGCAGGACATGCTTGCCTTCAATTGTCCTCTCGATCCCGGGAAGCAGAACGACGCCGCGCTCGCGCGCGAATGCTGTAAGGGACGAGTCATCCAGCTGACGATCGTGCAGTGTGATCGCCAGCGCGCCATAGCCAGCGGCGGCGGCCCGATCGATGAGCATCGCCGCGTCGTGGTGTATCAGATCGACCGGATCTTCACCGCTGTGGAGATGAAAGTCTACTTTCAACACGCCTTCCGCCCATGAAGTGTTCGTTTCCGACCAGTTTCCCTGCGTCACCCCGCAGTTGAGCAAAGGGCGTTCCTGGTCGGTGGTCGGTGGTCGGTGGTCGGGGCGCGGTGGGCCGGTTGGCGGGGAGATCGGGTAAATTACAAAACTCGCGGGTTCCGCGTCAGGTCAATGTTGGACGGAAGATTTTCACTGCTTAATGACACGAACGGCTTCCGAGCGTGCGCTCTCGCGCGACGCGCTCTCGTCGGTGACGAATCCGGCAACCTGCAATGTGTGTGATCCGGCCGCCATCACGGGCAGCTGGCACGTGCACGCGAAGCGACCGCTCGTCGACGTCGATCCACACGACACATCTGTCGCTTCGCTGCGGGTATTGTCTACATACATCGCGTAACGGAACGACGCCAGCTCCCCGGTATCTGTTGCGGGCTGCTCCCATCCAAAGCGTTCGAGGCCGCTGATCCTCTCCACGTCGCTCGATCCTGCCGCGCCGGACGAGCCGCCGCACGCCGAAAGCACAAGGCACACGGACGATACGGCCATACGCGCTGAGAGACGATGAACAAAAAGGCTCATGGCTTATGATTCATCGCTGATGCTGGCTTATTGTCCCCGTCTGAAGCCTCGAGCCGCCGTGAGCGATGAGCCATGACCCTCACTATAATCGCGTGATGCGAGCCGGTCGAGTGATTGCTGCGGTGATCCTGCTCGCGTGCGCCATCACGCTCATCGCGCAGGTGCCGCTGCGGATGCGCACGTATGCGTCGGGATTCACGAACCCGCTCGCGTTCGTCCAGGATCCATCCGATCGCAACGTGCAGTTCGTGGTCGAGCAGGCGGGACGCATTCGCGTGGTCCGCAACGGCGCGACGCTCGATGCCGACTTCCTCGATCTGCGCGGCGCGGTCGTCGCGGGTGGAGAGCAGGGACTGCTCGGTCTCGCGTTTCCACCGGATGCGTCGAGCCCGCGCTTCTTCGTCAACTTCACCGATCGCGCCGGCAACACGGTCGTGGCTCGGTTCCGGCGATCGTCGAATCCGGTGGTGGCGGATCCCAACTCGCGCATCGATCTGCGATGGAGCGACGGCTTCAATTTCATCCGCCAGCCCTTCTCGAATCACAACGGCGGCAACCTCGTGTTCGGACCCGACGGCTATCTGTATATCGGCCTCGGCGACGGCGGGGCAGCGGATGATCCCGAGCATCGCGCGCAGAACCCGGCCGAACTGCTCGGCAAGATGCTCCGGATCGACGTCAACGTCGCGGACTCGCACCCATCAGGGTACGACGTGCCGCCAGACAACCCGTTCGTCAACGCGCCGGGCACGCGACGCGAGATCTGGGACTTCGGCTTGCGGAATCCGTGGCGATACACGTTCGACGATCCGTCGCGCGGTGGCACTGGCGCGCTCGTGATTGGAGATGTCGGTCAGAACCGGATCGAGGAAGTGGACTACGAGCCGCGCGGACGCGGCGGACGCAATTATGGCTGGCGCAATCGCGAAGGGGCGCACGACTACGTGACGTCGCGCCCACCCGCATTCACGCCGTTGATCGATCCGATCTTCGAATACGACCACACCGTGGGAGCCTCCATCACCGGCGGCTACGTCTATCGCGGCGCCAGCCTGGGTCCCGATTACGTGGGACGCTACTTTTTTGCGGACTTCATCCGCGGACGGGTGTGGTCCATCGCGCTGGCCGTCGATCCCGCCACCGCCGAAGCGCGCGCGACAGGACTGATCGAGCACACGGACGAACTCGGAGGCACGAGCGCTCTCGGAAACATCAGTTCGTTTGGCGTCGATACGGACGGCGAGTTGTACCTCGTCAGCTACTCGCGCGGGATTATCTTCAAGCTCGCGGGTCCGCTCGCGGCGCCTCCGACCCCGCTGAACCCTCGAATTGTGAGATGACTCATGACGCCACGTCTAAAGATCCGGCCTGCCTGCCGGCAGGAGACTGTCGAAGACACAGGTAGCCTGAGTTCTGAGCCTTGCCAGTAAAATACCCCCGTGGACCTGCGTCAGCTGGAGATCCTGCGCGCCATTGCCGAGACCGGCTCGTTCACCAAGGCTGGCGCGAAGCTGCACGTCTCGCAGTCGGCGATCAGCCGCCAGATCCTGCTGCTCGAGGAGGAGTTCGCCGAGCCGCTGTTCATTCGATCGGTCGGCCGCGTGCAGATGAGGCCGACCGGCGGGGCTCTCCTTCAGCTCAGCCACCGCGTCTTCGCAGACATTCGCGACACCGCCTCGCAGATTCTCGATCATCAGCAGACGCTGACCGGCACATTGACCATCGGCGGCGGGATGACCGTCGGCATGTACGTGTTCCCCGCGTTGCTGAAGGAGTTCAGCCGGGTGCACCCCGCGGTCGAAATCAAGGTCGTGACGTCGGGGTCTGCGCGCATGCTGCGTCAGCTGCGCGCCGGCGCCGTCGACCTCGCGCTGCTGACGCTGCCGATCACGGACACGGTGCTGCGAACCGATCCGGTCATGCGCGAAGAGATGCTGCTGGTCCTCCACCCCGCGCATCCGCTCGCGAAAGAGACCACGGCCATCACCGCCGCGCAGCTGCACGGGCAACCGTTCATCACGTTCGAGAGCGGCTCGAACACGCGGCGCGTGATCGACGAGTTCTTCGTCCGCGCGGAGATCGCTCCGCGCGTCGTGGCCGAGACCGAGAACGTGGAGATTGCGAAAGCGATGGTGGGTGCGGGACTCGGCATCAGCCTCGTGCCGTTCCAGGCCATTGCGCGCGAAGCGGCCGCCGGAACGCTCCGTTACGCGCGCGTCGCCGGGCCGCCCCTCGTGCGGACGACGGGATGGGTGTACCTGGAGACGGCGCGAGTGCCGCGGATGGTGCAGGCGATGATGGAGACGCTGACGCGCGTCGCGCCGCACCTGAATCTGACCCCGGATACCGAGATGGCGTGATGCCGCGCGCGCCTAGGTGCCGGGTCTAAAGACCCGGCCTACAGCAAAGCGCCTGCGCCGGGTCTGAAGAGGTGGCCTAGCAGCGAAGCCCGGCCTGCAACCTACGAGATAGAATCCGCCGGCGTCTGAGAACGGGCGGCGGCCTTCGCGTCGAGCTCCTTCTGGCCGCGCAGAATGCTGCACCAGTCCTTGTGCTCCGCGATGGGCATGCCGCACTCGACGCAGACGCGAATCCGCTGGCGCGGGGTTTCAGGCTTCCGGGAAAAGAGCTTCTGCAGAATAGTCATCGCGACTCCGTTTCACATTCCTATCCTGAGACGGAAGAACGGGCCCGGAGGTTTGCAGAAAAATCGGCCGGGGCGACGAAACAGCGAAATGCGGCGGCGAGCTGGATCGATTCTCACACCCTCCACGGTATCAAGCTTCTCATCCGCACGACCCGACAGCTCGTCGCCGGCCCTATAGGGAGCAATGCCGGTGCCAATCGGAAACCCGCCGAGTCCGATGGGCGTGACTGTCAAGCCGTTTGCCCTCGATACACACTCGTCCAGAGCGGCAACAGATCCGTGAACGTCTGCTCGATCCATCGGACGAGTTTTCCCGGATCGCCCAGTGTCTCTGCGTGCTCGGCGCGATCCAGGAAGAGCCAGCGGCCGCAGAAAATCCAGCCGAGTTCAGGCGCGTTGCGGCTGTCGATCAGCCATGCGACCGCATCTGCCGGCAACACCTCCAGCGCCGGTGGTTTGTCTCCATATTGGATGAATCCGCCGTTGGCCGCCATCCAGTCCGTCAGCAGCTGGCGCCACATCGAGGCGACGAGCTGCTGGAAGCGTTCGAAATACACCATCACCCGCTCCTGCCCCGGCGCACGATCCGAATCCATTCCGTCCTTCGACAGATTGAACCCGATGCCGGCGCGCATGCAGTCGCGGCCGGCTTTGCTCGCAGCGGACCACGCCAGGTTGATCTGCGGCTCCCATCGGCCGCCGTGATGAAACGCGTAGATGTGACCGGCATCGCCTGGATAGAAGCTGTTGCGTCGAAAAAGACGGCTGCCCGATCGTCCTGCGCGATTGCGCGCCTCGACCACCTTCGCGGCGAACGGGCGATCATTGATCGTCATCAGCAGTGATTCGATGCGCGGGCCGAGCGCATCCGCGGCCCCGCCGGCTGACAGATGCGCCAGCCCCGCGAATTCCGCGCGTCCGAAGCCGCCGGTCGGCACGCGCTCGGCGGACTCGCGTCGCCGCGACGCCGCCCGCGCGCGGACCGTCGCTTTCGATCGTGGTGAAACGGGTGATCCATAGCCCGGCGATCGACGGCGCGTCACCTCTCCCTGGAGGTTGCGCGCGATCGTGTTCTGAGGATTGAGCTGCAGCACCCGATCGATAGCCGCCGCCGCTTCGTCCAGCTCTCCGAGCTCCACGCAGCACCGGGCCAGGCGCGTCCACGCACCCTGATTTGCTGGCGCGCGCTGCGCCAGCTCCTCGTTCGCGCGTTTCGCGTCCATTCCGAAGTCGCCGCGCTTCGCAAACTCGATTGCCTGCTGCTCGAGCGATAAGATGTCGGCCACACCGCATCATTGCACATGCCGCACTTGAGCGCTCTCCAGTGGATTCTCGCTGCAATCGGCGGCTCGTCCCTTGGCCTTGCGAAAGCTGGCCTCGCGGGCATGGGACTGGTCTACGTCGTCATTTTCGCGTTCCTGTTCGGGGCGAAGAGCTCGACGGGCGTGGCACTGCCGATGCTGGTTGTGGGCGACGCGCTGGCCGTCACCGCCTATCACCGTCATGCGAACTGGAAGTATGTCCGGCGGATGCTGCCACCGGCATGCGTGGGTGTCATGCTCGGCGCGGCGACGATGCGCTCGATCAGCAACGAGGCGTTCAAGCCGACGATCGGCTGGATCATCCTCGTCCTCTCGGCGCTGCAGGTTGCGCGCATGCGATGGCCCGACTGGCTCGGCGCGGTGCCGCACGCGTGGTGGTTCGTGTGGGCCATCGGCCTCCTTGCCGGCTTCACGACGATGCTGGCGAATGCGGCGGGGCCGATCATCCTGATCTACTGCCTCGCGATATCGTTGCCGAAGTTCGAGATGGTCGGCACCAGCGCGTGGTTCTTCGCGATCGTCAACGCCTTTAAAGTCCCGTTCAGCATCGCGCTGGGCCTCATCGGATCAACGACGCTGCTCGTGAACGTGATGCTGATCCCGTTCGTCCTCGCGGGCGTCCTCAGCGGCCGGTGGCTCGTGTACCGGATTCCACAGCGCGCGTTCGAAGTCATCTCGCTCGCCTTCGCCGCCGTCGCCGCCCTGCGGCTGATTGGACTATGAATGGCTCACACGGCTGAGAGCTGATGGCTGCTGGCTGATAGCTGATGGCTGATCCATTCTCAGCTCAGTAGCACCTCCAGGTCCTCCCTCTTCAACTCGCGCAGCAAGCCGGCGTCCGCGTGCAGGATCGCGTCGGCGAGATCGCGCTTGGTGGCCTGGAGCTCGGCGATCTTTTCCTCGACGGTGTTTACCGCGATGAGTCGATACGCGAACACATGGCGCGTCTGGCCGATCCGATGCGCGCGATCGATGGCCTGCGCCTCCACGGCGGGGTTCCACCATGGATCCAGCAGGAAGACGTACTCGGCCGCGGTGAGATTGAGGCCGAGGCCTCCCGCCTTCAGGCTGATGAGGAACAGCCGGCAGTCGGGATCGGTCTGAAACCGGTGAACGCGCGCCTCGCGATCGCGCGTCTGGCCGTCGAGATATTCGTACGGCGCGCCATCTTCGTCGAGCCGCGTGCGCAAGAGCGCGAGCAGACTGGTGAACTGCGAGAAGACCAGGCACTTGTGCCCCTCGTCACGAACCTCGCCGAGCAGCGGCAGCAGCGCCTCGAACTTCGCCGACGGCGCACCGGCGCGGCGCGGGTCCACGAGCGCGGTGTGACACGCCGCCTGCCGCAGCCGCAGCAGCGCCTCGAGGATGTGCATCCTGGATTTGGCCAGGCCGTCGCGTTCGATCCGGTGCAGCAGCGTCGCCCGGTAGTGCGCGCGCAGCTCGTCGTACATCTCGCGCTGCATCCCCTGCAGCTCGCAGTGGAGCGTCAGCTCCGTGCGCGCCGGCAGTTCCGGCGCGACCTGCGCCTTCGTGCGGCGCAGGATGAACGGCCGCAGGCCCCGCGCGAGCAGCTCCATCGCTGCCGGATCGCGCCTCGAGGCGGCGACGCTGTGTTTCGCGAACGTCGAAGAGGTGCCGAGGAGTCCAGGATTGAGGAACTCGAACAGACTCCACAATTCGCCGAGATGGTTCTCGACCGGCGTGCCACTCAAGGCCAGGCGATACGACGCTTGCAGCAGCCGCGCGGCCTTGGCGCTCGCGGTCGACGCGTTCTTGATGGCCTGCGCCTCGTCGAGGATGACGTACTCGAACACCGTCTCCTTCAACCGGATGGCGTCGCGGCGCATCGCGCCGTATGTCGTGACGACGAGATCGTACTTCTGAAGATCCTCCATCGAGCGTGCCGCGCCGCTGAAGTCGAGCACGCGCAGCTTCGGCGCGAAGCGCGCCGCCTCTTCCTTCCAGTTGAAGACCACCGATCGCGGGACGACCACGAGCGACGGCGCAATCTTCCTGCGCTCACGACGCAGGCGGTCGAGCCATGCCAGCACCATGACGGTCTTACCGAGGCCCATGTCGTCGGCGAGGCAGCCTCCGACGTTGAATCGCCGGAGGAACGCGAACCAGCCGAGCGCGTCGCGCTGGTAATCGCGCAGCTGACCGGCAAATGACGGGGCGGCATCGAGCGCGCCGATGCCGCTGAAGGTCGCGAGCTGTTCGCGCGTGCGGGCGAATCGTTCGTCGACGCGGATCGCCGGCTGCGACGCGAGCGCCGCGTCGAGGAGCGCGACCTGCGACACCTTGAACCGCACGTGATCGCCGGAGACTTCGCCCATTCCCGCGATCCCGCTCCACCGCCGCAGCCACTCCTCCGGCACGATACCCACTGTGCCATCGTCCAGGGTAATGGTCGCGTCGCCGTGCGCGCGATCCGCGAGCAGCCGCGGCAGCGGCACGAACTTGCCGTCGCCGAAGTCAACCGAGCCGTGGAGCTCGAACCAGTCGACGCCGGAGCGGATCTCCGAGCGCATCGACTGCGCCGTGCGGAACGTGCGCCCTTCGGCTTCGACGCGCCAGCCTTCGCGAATCAGCACGCGCATCGCGCTCGAGAACTGGTCCGCGCCGATCCAGAGGTGCTGGCGCGCGACCATGTAATCCCAATGGCGTGAAAATCCCAGCTGCGACAGTCGTGTGAGCGCCGTCTGCTCGAACGCAGGATCACGCCGAATCAACCGGCGTCGATCCGGATCGAATGCAGTGGTCGCGGTGCCTGGCGCGACGCGCAGCCCGCCGTAGTCGAAGGTGACCTCCGCGTCGAGCATCGGCATGGGGCCGCGCCGCGCGCCGGGCGTGACGCTGACGCAGGCCTGCGGCGACTCCGACGCGATCTCGAATCGCAGTTCTTCCGGCAGGTCGAGCGGATCGATTCCGGAGCGCGCGAGCACATCCACGAGACGGCCGGTCGCGTCGGACGGGATCACCGCCGGGCCAGACCGGCGAAGCTGCGCGAGCCAGGCAAAGGCGCCGCGTGCATCGAGACGCGCGACCGTTCCGCCGTGGAAGACGTAACCGTCGATCAGCATCCACGGCTCACGGATCGCGAGCCGGTCGTGGCCGCGCAGGAGCGCCCCGTCGATCGAAAACGATTCGTTCCCCGAGCCGTGGACGATCTCCAGGTGAAACGTCCACGGCGGCCCGGCGTCCCATGCGATCGGGACGATCTCTTCACCGGGCTGCGGCCGCGCACGAAGCAGCGCCCGTCCTGACTGCGCCACCAGCGGCAACACGCGATCGACGAGCGGTCCCGCGAGCCGGAACGACGCGCGTCCGTACTGGCTGAGATACGACGTGGTGTACGGATCGGATGCGCCGAGGAGCAGCGGCACGATCTCGCGATCGACCGCGTCGGGCAGTTGTGCGATTTCGGAGGGTGAGACGGAGGTCGGCTTCGGCTTCGCCCAGTCGCCGTTCTTCTTCCTCTGCCGTGACTGCACGTCGAGCGCGAGGCCGGTGCCGTTCAACGTCGCCGCGCGATCGATCACGTACACAAGCTGCGCCGCCGCGAATCGCGCCGGTGGCCGCGCCGCATCCGCCTCCGTCAGGCTCTGGGAGAACTCATCGAGAAACCGTTCCCATGCGGGGTGCCTCCGCGCGCCATCCGCGTCCGCATGACGAAATGGCCGGCGACGAAATTCGGGATCCATGACGTCGCCGTTGTCGGACGCTTCCAGCACCGCATCCCGCGGTACGTCGCCCTCGCCGAGGAGCAGCTTTCGCCGCTCGGCCTCAAGCATCGCGGCCCAGATATGCTTGCAGACGACGAAGCGGTCCTCGAAGTACGGACACTCGCACGAACCAGAGAAGGTTTCAGTCTCGCGGCGGATCGTGACGTGATAGTCGCGCGAGCCGCGGACGGTCGCCTCGACGGACCAGGCGTCTCCCGCGATGCGCGTGACGGCGCCGTCGAGAAAGTACGCGCGTCCCTTGACGCGGCTTCCTCCCGGCACCGTTGCGGCAAGGACCTGGGTGAGCGTGACGCTCATTCCTGAACCTTAACATCTCGCCGCTCGTGATAGCATCCGCGCGGCAAATGCCCGTCGCGCCGCCCGTGGCCTCACCCTCATCGCGCGCGCTCGGATTCTGGACCGCCGTTGCGCTCGTGATGGGCAACATGATTGGGTCCGGCGTCTTCCTCCTTCCAGCATCGCTCGCCCCGTACGGCGGCATCAGCCTGATCGGCTGGTGCGTGTCGGCCGCGGGATCGGTGCTGCTCGCGCTGGTCTTCGCGCGGCTCGCGGGGTTCAATCCGGCAGCCGGCGGACCGTACGCGTACACACGCCAGGCGTTTGGCGATTTCGCCGGGTTTCTCGTCGCGTGGGGCTACTGGATCTCCGTATGGACCACGGAAGCCGCGCTCGCCGTCGCGCTGGTCGGCTACCTCGATCCCTTTTTCCCGTCGATGGTGCGCGCGCCCGCGTCGGCCGCGGCGCTCGCGATCGGCCTCGTGTGGCTGCTGACGGGCCTCAACGTGATCGGCATCCGCATCGCGGGTCGCGTGCAGCTCGTGACAACCGTGCTCAAGATCGTTCCGCTCGTCGTGATCGGCATCGGCGGACTGTTTGCGATCAACACGTCACACTTTGCGATCGCCGCAACCGGCGCCGATCAATTTGTCAGGACCGTCTCGACGACCGCCACACTGACGCTCTGGGCGTTTCTCGGGCTGGAGTGCGCGACGATTCCCGCCGACAGCATCGAGGCGCCGCAGCGGACGATTCCGCGCGCCACGGTGACCGGCACCCTGCTGACCGGCGCGATCTACATCATCAGTACTGTCGGCGTCATGGGCGTGCTTGCGCCGTCCGCCCTTGGCGCCTCTACCGCACCGTACTCCGACGCCGCGCGAGTTCTCATGGGGCCCGCGGAGGCCGCCTTCATCGCGCTCGGCGCCGCCATCTCCTGTTTCGGCGCGCTGAACGGCTGGATACTCGTTGTGGGCCAGCTGCCGCTTGCCGTCGCGCAGGACGGACTTTTCCCGCGCGTGTTCGGCAGGCTCTCGAGCCGCGGCACGCCGGCGCTCGGCATGGTGATCGCCGCGGTCCTGGCGAGCGGCCTGATCGCGATGAACTTCACGCGCTCTCTGGTGCAGCTCTTTACGTACATCATCCTGCTCGCGACGCTCAGCACGCTCATCCCGTACGCGTTCTGCTCGCTCGCAGGGTTCATGCTTGCCGGCCAGTCGCACACGATGCGCATGACCCGCGCGACCGTTGGCATCGCGATCCTCGCATTCGCGTACTCCGTCTACGCCATTGCCGGCGCCGGAGCGGACGTCGTGTATTCCGGGTTCATCCTGTTGATTTGCGGCCTCCCCGTCTACGTGTGGGTCGCGGGCGAGAGGCCGTGGAGACCTTCTCACTGAGAGGCCAGGGACAGTCTCATCGGAGAGGACCGGAGAGGACTTTTTGGAAGTAATTCCTCCGTGGCCTCTGAGTAAAGTCCTCGGTAGTGTCTGAATCGTGCGTTGGTCCTACTCGGCAGGCGGAAGGCGTTTCCGTTTTCCGGCGGGCTTGTCCAGTTTCGTGAATTCCTTCGCAGTCTGCTTGAGATTTTTACGTACGTCTTTGATGTCGCTGGTGAGGGGGATGCGCTCGGGTGGGGTGCAATCGCTGTCGATCATGATCTTCCGCACTTGCTTCCCAACCTGGAACGCGACGGTTTCGGCCGGAGCCTGACCGTAGACCTGATCTGATCGGAGTCGGGCCTCAGTTTCAGTGAAGCGGAACAAATTGCCAGCCAGCTCCCGCTTGTCCATGAAGTCCAGCAGTGTTCGCCCCTCTGGAACGCCCTTCGCCGCCTTCAGCCTACCCAGATGCATGTTGTACATGCCGCGATAACCGGCGTTGTGAAACAGGGCAAAATCACCGACGCCAGCCTTCTTCGCCGTGCTCATGAGGCTTTTGTCGCGCTCTGAGATCTCATCGCGAATCTGCACGCGCTCGACATCATGGGAAGCTTGCATGTACTGCCGCGCGGCTTCCGCCAACGTCGCGAAGTACGCTTGAGCGGCAGCAACGGCAGGCTTCCGCACGTCGCCGTTCATGGCAATCAGATAGCAAGCAAATCGCGATAACCTGTAGTCGCGGACCCCTTCAACGTCCACCTGTTGGAAATTCTCGACGACAGGAATGCTGAGCGTCGTGCATGTACCGATGGCACGATTGATGGCCTGCTCGAATGCGGCGTAGCTCTCGTATCCTAACATCGCCATGAACTCGCTGGCGTACCAATAGGTGCCGCCGTTGGGTTGACCACGGCCCTCGAATGCGGTGCCGTCAGGCTCGAAAAGCGCGATACTGTCGGCCATCGTTTTCACCCTTCGCCTTGCTGGCGCGGAGATGGTTGAGAGGGACACAGTTTACCAAACCAGCGAGGCGCCGTGGCGGCGAAACGGCGATCTGGCCTCACGCGGACCCGAGCAATTCGCGCAGGGTCCAGATATGATCCGTGACCCCGCATTCCATTCCCGGTGTCACCCGCAGCGACCGATGTACCCGACAGAAGTTGTAGTACGCGAAGTGTAGCGCCAAGGCAGCATGGAGATGCTCCCACTTCTTGCTGTACGCGTAGGTCAGCCGCGTCAGCCGCTTGCACCACTGGCGCAGCGAGCCGTTCTTCCGTTCAACATGCGACGTGCTGGCCCGGTCAAGGTCGGGCATTCCCGTCACCGCATCCTTCGCAACCGAGACGAACCGCGCCGGACTGTAGCGCTCGCGTCCGTGCTCAACGTGGTGCGAGAACAGCTTCACTATCTGGCTGTGGTTCGCACGGTCGAAGAGCCCGCCGTCAATCGCGCGCTCGTACGGCGCGAACGCGTCCGTGCTCACGTCAAACAGACGATCCGCGCTCGTCGCGTGGCGCACCTTGGCAATGAACTGCTCCGTGTTCTCAAGATTCCGCTTGCCGAGGTGCCACGCCATCACCATCTTGGTTCGTTCTTCCAACGCGATGAACGTGTACTGATCGCCGCGCAGGTGCGACTGTTCGTCGTCGTAATTAACGAAACGCTGATGGCAACCGACGTAGCTCCAAACCTCATCGAGTTCCAGGTGCGCCACTGGCACGTTCGTAATGCGCGCCGTCATCAACCGTTCGCAGCGCTCGCCCGCCAGCACTAGCAACCGCATGATCGTGTTCCGGTCGATTCCACAGATGCGCTCGGTGCTTCGGATCGAATTGCCTTCGACCAACAATTGAAGCGCGAGCAAGCCCTTCTGCTCGTCTACCGTCATTGCGCCGAACAGACGCCGGTGCGCTTCGGTGCGGGTCTTGCCGCAGGCCGAGCACCGGAACCGGCGCAGCCCGTTACGCTGTTTACCGTAACGGACGGACGGGCCACCACATGAGTGGCAACCGGGCAACCGCGTATGAGGCTGTTGGGCAATCATGATGAGACATTATGAGCCTAGGCGCCTAAGCTGGCAAGTCTAATCGGGCACTATGCCCAAAAATTTCATGCGGATTGTTGCGTCGTGTCCCGTCCGTGCTAATATGCCAGAGTCAGGAGGCATTATGGCCAGTCACGAAGCTGTAGACGTTGAAGGCGCGGAAGGTGTCGAGGGTGTCGAGGAGCCGGGCCGGTCCACCATTCGGTTCCCGTACGCGGATCAGGATGCTGCGATCCGTGTCGCTAGGGGAGTCCACCACTTCGGAACGAGTTGTACCCTAGCCCAACTTGCGGCACAGCTCGGCGGTATGACGGTGAACGGCGGCGGGTTCAGGCAAATGGTATCGGCTGCGCAAATCTTTGGCTTGATCACGCTTGCTCGGCAGACCGTGACGCTGACCGTCCTCGGCCAGCGAATCAACGACCCCGACCAGGAGAAGGCGGCGCGAGCCGAGTCCTTCCTGGCGGTGCCGCTTTACCGTGAGGTGTTCGACCGCTTCGCGGAGGCCGGAGGTAAGCTGCCGCCGCAGGCTGGGCTGGAAGCCGAGATGGTCAGGCTTGGGGTCTTGCCCAAGATTGTAGACCGTGCCCGACAAGTCTTCCAGCGGTCAGCGCAACTGGCCGGATTCCTCGCGTTCGGCCCGGACAAGCTCGTGATGCCCGCGACTGGCGGGGGCACTCCCAGGGTTGACCCAGCGGGAGGCAAGAAGGACGAACAGCGCCATCGCAACGGTGGCAGCGGAGGCGATGGTGGCGATCTAGATCCTGTTCTTCATGCGCTGCTGCGGAAACTGCCTGACACCAAGCAGCCGTGGCCCACAGAACGACGCGCCAAGTGGCTCCGGATGGCCGCCAACGCGCTGGACATGATGTATCCGGACGATGACAGCGGGAACGAACTCACAATCGCTGTGAGTCCGAAGAAAGCGTCTGCTTAATGAGAAACGCCCGCAAGCAGAACGGGCGTTTCAGAGAGGAGGTGCCCGATGTGGGCAACGGGACCGTAAGCATTCGGTTCTCGGCCACGTGCATCACGATCACTATTGGCGTAGGGGACGTGATTGTCGTGGTCGAAATACCATTACACGACGCTAGCTGCTACCTCCACGGCGTGAGGCGTTAGCCTCTGCCTCTTTCTTCAACCGAGCCTTCGCTTGGCGGGCTAGGCCAGCCTTCCGAGCGATGGCGCTGCGCTGTTCCGGCGCGAGCTTCTGGGCGCGTATTGTGCCGCCCTTCGAGCCTCCCAGCTTTCCAAGCGCGACTGCCATCGGATTCTTCATCCGAACAGGGGTCGGGAAGGAGATGACCTCCGCAGGCTCTGCCGGCTTTAAGCTTAGGCGCCTAGGCACAAACCAGTATCGCAGATTCAGTGAGGCTTTTCCACTTCACGCTTCTTCTGCACGATCATGTCGTCCGTGAGCACAAGCGCCGCTCGGAGCAATTCTAAACTCCGCGCTGTCCGGTTCTCCGGCAATGGCGTGGTTGTGGAGATGAGCGTTTCGACCTCTGCGATCATGTTCCGCAGGGCCGTTAACGATGCGCGATCCGTCATGCTCTGACGGTAGTACGTCGCGGTGGTTCGCGCAAGAGGCGACCAACGCATCATTCAGACACTACCAAGTCCTCCGTGGCCCTGGACCGAATACCGGGTACAATGGCTCCCCTTGCGACCCACGGGTGCCATTGCGTTGGTCCAGCGACGTCCCAGGATCCTCATCATCGCCTTCTCGGCCTCGGTGCTCGTCTTCGTGGCGACGCTGCAGGTTGTGCATTCGACCGGCACGCGGCAGCGTGCGCTCGACGCCGCCCAGACGCGTGCGGGCAATCTCGCGTACGTGCTGTCGGAGTACGTCCGCGGATCCTTCGCCAATACTGATGCGTCTCTGCGGCAGCTCCTGGTCCACGCGCGGCGCGTCGGCGGTCCACACGCGGCCGCTGAGGCGTGGGATCCGATCCTCGCGGCTGCGAACGCTTTCCTCCCCGGCGGCGGTTCGATCACGGTCACCGACCGGGACGGACGCATCGTGCATTCGACGCAAAGGGCTCTCATCGGCGCGTCGCGGCGCGACAACAACATGTTCACGCGCCTGGCGACGCTCGATCGCGACGAGCTCGTTGTCGATCGCCCCTTTCTGACCGTCGTCGAACCACGCGAGTACGTGATTCCGATCGGACGGCGGCTGACGAACGACGAAGGACGCTTCGACGGCACTGTCGTCGCCGTCTTGCTGCCTGAACACTACCGGGATTTTTTCCGGACGGCGGATGTCGGCCGCGAGGGGAGCACGTGGGTGTTTCATCCTGACGGCGTGGTCCTCTTTCGCGAGCCATCCACGACGAACCCAATCAACGAGGCTGCCGCAAACAATCCGATCCTGCAGGCGGCGCAGCGTTCCGGGCAGCAAGGGATCGTCACTGGGCCGCTGCAGCCGGGCGGACCCGCGTTCGTCAGCGCATACAGGGTGATTAGCGAGCCGCCGCTGATCGTCGGCGTCTCGCTCAGCCGCGACGAGATTCTCGCGGACTGGTATCACCAGCGGCGGTCAGCCTTCCTGGCGTTGAGCGCAGTCGCGCTCACCCTTGGAGTCATGGTCTTGGCCGTGTTCCGGGAAATGGACGCCCGCGCGCGGGCGGAACAGGACCTCATCGAGGTGCAGCAGCTCGAGGCGGAGCGCCTGCGGAACACGAACGAGGCCCTGGAAATCGCGCTCGAGAACGAGCAGAAGGCACGGCGCGAAATAGAGGCGGCGAGCTATCTGAAGGACGAGTTCCTGATGACGGTATCTCACGAGCTGAGGACGCCGCTTACTGCCATCTACGGCTGGGTGCGCGTCCTGGTCAGCAAGGAGATGACACGCGAGCAGCAGTTGCGCGCGCTCACGGCCGTCGAACGCAATGCGCTGGCGCAGACGCGACTCATCGACGATCTGCTCGACGTGTCGCGGGCGATCGTCGGCAGGCTCAGGATCGATGCGCGCCTCGTCAACCTCGCCCGTGTCCTCGATGAAGCGATTGACACGCTGCTGCCGGCGCTGACAGCCAAGTCGATCCAGTTCACCTCGCGCATCGAGCCCGAGATGGAGCCGGTGTTCGCCGATCCCGTTCGGCTGCAGCAGATCGTGTGGAACCTGCTGTCGAACGCGATCAAGTTCACGCCGGAAGGCGGCACCGTCGAGCTCCGCGCGTCACGCGTTGGCCCGCACGTGGAAATCGCGGTCAGCGACACGGGCGCAGGCATCGATCCGGAGTTCCTGCCCTTCGTGTTCGAGCGGTTCCGCCAGGCGGAAGCCGGCACGCGGAGGCGTTACGGCGGGCTCGGGCTCGGGCTCGCGATCGTGAGGCATCTCGCCGAGCTGCACGGGGGGACCGTCACCGCCGACAGCGCCGGGGAAGGCAAAGGGGCGACGTTCCGCGTGCTCCTGCCGCTCAAGCAGCCCACGGCCGATCTCGCGCACGAGCACGCCGGCGACAAGAGCCTCGACGACGTGCACGTGCTCTGACCAGCCGTCATTTCATGCGAAGGGCCGAAGATTCCTGGAAAGACTCAGCGCAGCTTCAGATCGCCGGCAAAGAGCTTCGCACGAACGATGTACTTGCCAGAGCCGGACCACGACAGCGAACGGAAGATCCCGCCGGTCGAACGATTGAATGGCGGCGCCGAAATATCCCCGAAGCGCACCGACGCTTCAACGCGTCGATAGAGCTCGGCCTTGCCCACGTCGATGGTGACGTCGCCGGCCCACATCGACACGTTCTTGTTTCCCTCGATGTTGCGCACTTCCAGGTCGCCTGCATTCAGATCGACATCGAGATCGCAGCGCGAGGGCAGGTCGATATCGAAGCGTGCGCCGCTGTTGTGCGGCGCTATCGTCCAGATCACTGCGCGCGCGCCCTTGACCTCCACGTCGGCGTGAAGCCGATCCTTCATGGCCGGCTTGGACGAGGACCATCGGACCTGGATGCGGTCGTCCTCGCGGCCGCGGAGGTGGTAGGCCGCCGCCGCAAGATTGAGGCGCACGCTCCCGCCATGCGTGAACGCGCGGTCGGGGAACCCGGTGGACTGTGTCGGGCCGGAAACCGCCAAAAGAGCCGCCGCCAGCGCGAGCATCGGGAATTTCATGAACGCCTCCATCATCTGCATAGAGGACGGTTCGCCCTGCGCGGAAGTTCAGTGGCCTGATGGATCGAGTGGGCTTTGCTGATCGTAGTAGAGAGGTGCAAATGCGGCAGCGCAAAGCGTAGGCCATACTGCAGCACACGCATTGCACTGCCGCCACTCGAAGTGGTTTCCTTCGCCGACGCCCGTATCGCCTGCCTCGCACGGGCATCGACGCACCGGCACCCAATCTTCGAGCCTTCTCCCGCCGCGCGAGACGGTGCGGCGCTGTGTTTTTCTTCGTTCGACCAGGGTCATGCGCACGACATATAGCAAGTGTGCCGCCACGTGGAATTTCCTCGACAATTCGTGAATCAGTCGATCGGATGTGTGCCGTTGCCGGACAACGCGTTAGCCGAATCGGGCCTCACGCGTCCGTGCAGCCGGGTCATCTGTCGACCGCTTAGCCAACTTTCCGTCTCATCCATTTCGATGAGCGGTTTGTCTGTCACGACTCGATGAACATTGGGAAATTTGTGAATCCGGCGATGAATATTGGGAAATTTGTGAATCCGGTAATTCAGTAATTGAAATTACCCAATTACCCGATTCCCCGATTACCCGATTGGTCATGTTTCATGCGGGCGGAGGCGGGCCACCCACGCGAGCGCGGTTCGCATCGCGTCGTAAAGCTGTGATCGCGCCCCCCTGAAACTGTGATTGCGCGCGTCGATCGCCTGAAACCGGCGATGGGACGTGTCGGGTCCGAACAAGGCGCGCGCGGCGGCAGCAGGCAGGTAATTGTCGCGCGTGGACTGAATCACGGCGATGGGCATGTCGCCAAGGCGCGGCAGGTATTCGTAGACATCGACGATCACGCCCTGGCCGGCACGCTCGCCGCGCAACCGCCGATACCAGCGCACGTACTCCTCTTCCTGCGTCAACGCGACCGCCACGACCCCGGCAATGGACTCGCGCAGCCCGCGCTGGCCCGCCGCGACGACCGATAGTCCGGCGCCGCGCGACACTCCAACGAGCACGACCGGATGGGCAGCACTCAGGTGCAGCACCTGGCGCGCGGTGTCGATGATCCGCTCGTAATCCGCGGCGAGCCTCGCAGGGGTCGTCACCGTCTCGTGGCCGAGATGCGTCACGTAATCATGGGCGTCAAACCCCACGATCGGGTAGCCCAACGCCACGAGATGGCGATACGCGTCGAGATCCTTGCGGTGCATGCCAGCGTCGCCGGTGGCAAACACCAGGAGCGGCCGGGCGTCATTGACCGCGCTCGGCTGCGCGTTGGCGAAATGAAGCCGCAGCGGATGCCCATTCAATGTGACGGGACGGTCCGCGACGACCGGCCGTGCGCGGACGGCGCAGCCGGCAGCCCCGCACACGCCGAAGAGAATGGCGAGAACGGCGAGCCAGGTTCGAGCAGGCCGTTGACAACCACAGCCCGACTGCCAAGTGTCACGTGCCGAACGCTGAATTTGAATCAGTCTTCGCATTCGGCATTCACCATTCGCGATTGACTCGGCTTGTTGAACGATCTGTCACGCCTCGCCAACGGCCAGCCTGCTGTCTTTCGCGCCGCGCGATTGGTCGCGGCCTGGCAGCAGGGCGCTGCCCCAGCTTCCCGCGACGAGCGCGCTCACGTTCGCGAGCGCGATCGGCCACTCCCCTGCCCGCTGATATGCGAGATAGCGGGGCACCCAGTCGGGATCGAATTTCTGCTTGTAGAAGCGGACCCCCTGGAAGTTGTACCAAGGCTCGCCACGCCGGAAGAACAACGCCGCCAGCCGCTCGCGAGCGTGCGCGTCGCGATGCTCGCCGACCGACGAGAGCGGCGCCATCCCGAGGTTGAACGTGCGGTAGCCTGCCTCCTTTCCGTAGAGCAGCAGCGACGTGATCAGGAAATCCATCACGCTCGGCGCATCCGTGCGATACCGCATGAGATCGATCGACAGCTCTTCGCCGCGTGGTCCCTCGAGCAGGTTGGCAAAGGCGAGAATCCGCCCCTTCGCGCGTGCCTCCTCGACAATCGCGCAGCGGCATCGAGCGATATACTCGCGATCGAAATAACCAATCGAGAACTGCCGTTCGACCAGGTGCCTGCCGTCCAGCCACGCCCTGGAGATCTGTTCCAGCTCAGACATGCGCGCCTCGACCTCGCACGTCTCCATGATGCGAAACGCGACGGCCTCGCGCTCGGCGCGACGGATGATCTGCCGCGTCATCTTTCCCGCATGCCCCTGGGTGGTGACGCGATCCAGGCGCACGTTCGCCTCTTCCCCGAGCTTGAACAAGTGATAACCGCGATCGTGGAGCAGCGGTATCCAGTCCACCGACACCTGATAGAACAGCGGACGGCGATCGAGATCGGCGGCGAAGGCGAACAGCGCGTCCATGAACGCGCCGCGCTCCGCGAGGGCTTTGACCACGGGGTCGGAAAAGACGACGAGATAGGGCCCAATCGTGCGATAGAGGCAGAAGCCGCGTCCCTCATCGAAGAAGACGGACTTGTCGCCCACGGCCACCATCATTGGCGTCGTCCCCGACCCGAATGCCGCGTGTTCCTGGAGCGCGCGCGTGATATCGCGTTCCGCGGGACGCTGAAAGTGGACAGGAGTCCGGAGCAGCACGTAAAGGGATGCGGTCACGACCACGAGCAGCATCGACGCGGCGCTGCGCAGGAACCTGGCGGACTGGAAGTGGTAGCCGATCGCGTTCCATCGGGCGAGCGCCGCTCCACTCAGATGATGCGAGAACGTGCCGAATGTGAGGAACAGCAGGAATGCGGTGACGCCGAGACCGAGGTCGGCCCATTCCAGCCAGTCGCCGCCGCTCGCGCGATCGAAGAGGCCGGCCTGCGACCACGCCGCCGCGCCCACCGTCCCGAGCGCCAGGCTCTCTTCCCAGTCCAGTCCCTTCAGGATCGACGCGAAGCCGGCGAGCAGCAGCAACGCAATCGTCGCCTTGTACGCGGCCGTATATCCCCGTGCCAGGCCGCGCGCGAGTACGAGGAGGAGAAGGCCCGCGAGCGCCGCCGTCAGCTGGCCCAATTCCACGAGCGGCAGCGGCACGTACTGTTGCATCAGCACGAGGCGCGCGTGCAGCGCGGGCGATGCGCTGCTGAGGACGATGAGGACGCCGGCGCCGCCCACGAGGCTCGCGATGATGCGCCGCGCGACGTCGACGCGACGTGAAGACCGGCGCGTCGCCCACGAGAGGAGGACGAGCGACGCGGTGAACCACGGCGCGATGTAATAGATGAAGCGATACGCGGTGAGCGCCGCCGCGCTGACGCTCTGGTCGAACGGCAGCCGCGCGATCCAGAACGCATCGCTGCTGCCGAAGCCGCCCGGCACGAGGCTGACCAGCCCGATCACCTGCCCGAAGAAGAACGTGTCGATCAGCCGCAGCGCCGGCGCGTCGATCCTCGTCGCATACAGGCACGCGATGAAAGCCACGGCGGCGAACAGCCAGTCGGTCCAGCCCACGATCGCGAGCTCGATCGTCCGCGCGGATCCTGCCGGAGCGCCGGCGAAGCGCTCCGTGCGCTGTGCGATCGCCCGCCCGATCCACGCGGCCGCCATGACGAGCAGGAGCGCCGCGATCGCCAGCATCACCATGCCGCCGCCCACGCGCGCAATCAACAACGCCGCCAGCGTCCAGCCCACAAGGCCGGAGGTGAACGCAATGACCACCGATACGATCCCCGCGTGCAGCTCGGCGAGGTCGTCGACGCGGCTTCGGTAGAGCCACAGGCGTATCGCGGGGCCGGCGAGCGGACCGAGCGTCAGGAAGTTGCTCCAGCAGAACGCCACCGCGCCGAACCGCCAGCGCTCGAAAGGCCTGGTGCGCGTGTGGCGGAACGCCAGGACATCGTAGAAGCCCATGATGGTCACGTTCAGGATCGTCGCCACCGCCGCGAGCGTCAGCGCTCCGGCATCGAGCGAATGCAGTGCTGCACGAAAGTCGCGCGTGTGAATGCCGCGCAGCGTGTGCCACGACACAGCGAGCACCAACCCGAAGAGCGCGAAGCCCCAGATGCGTGCGGCGTGCGCGACGATCCACTTCCACGCGTTGTCGAAGGCGATCACGTCCGGCCGCCCTTCGCCAGATTCTGCTGAATCCACGCGAGCCCTGCGAAGTACGCCGTCCGGAGCTCCTGCCGGCGATCCGTGAACCGATGGTTGCTCGCGTCGATCAGCGTGAGCTGCTTCGGCTCGCGCGCCGTCGCGAGAAACCGCTCATAGTCCGCCTCCGAGACGTATTCATCCTTTCTCGACTGAATCATGAAGAGCGGCAGCGGCGAGACCGATGCGATCACCGCGGCGGGCGCAAACGACGGCTCGTCCGCATCGTGCTTCGTGAACCACGCGCTGATGTCGGTCCACCGCCACGCGAGCTCCGCCGTCGGCGGAAGCCCCATCGTGATCACGCCGTCGATCCACTCGTGGTTACGGCGATCGGACGCCGCGAGCACCGCGAGCGCAGCCCCTTCCGAAACGCCGGACACTATCACCGGGCGCGTGAGAAGCTGTTTCTGTTCGAGCAGCTCGGCGATGACGTGAAAGTCGCCCGGAGTCTCCGCAGCCTCGAGGTGGGAGTTGCCCGATGTGAAGGACGACAAATATTGCCTGATGTTCACGCCGACAACGAGGTAGCCCTGCTCGGACAGCGTCTCGGCCATCGAGACGGCGAGGCCGACCCAGCCGACGTCGCCGCTGCCCATGACAACGGTGCCGCGTCGCCGTTCACCCTGAGGCTGGTAAACCGCGAGCGTCAGCGTTCTGCCGCGGACGTTGACATCGAGCTTTTCGGATGAGGCTGCGGTTGCAGCGGCAGGCAGAGCCAGCGCCAGGAGCCATGCCCCCGCGACGCGGGAAAAGTACATGCGAATCTCCCGCCTTTCGTGGCGGCAGCCGTGGGGGCGTGGATACAGAGTAGCGTACCTCCGGGGTGCGGGGCGCGGGATGCGGGGCGCGGGGTGCGGGGCGCGGGATGCGGGGCGCGGGGTGCGGGGCGCGGGGTGCGGGGCGGGGGGCGCGGAGTGCGGGGTGCGGGGTGCGGGGCGGGGGGTGCGGAGTGCGGGGAAGATGTGGGGGGCGCGGGGTGCGGGGCGCGGGGTGCGGGGAAGATGTTCGACAGTTCCGTCCAGCGCGGCGCGCCGGCCACCTTTCGCCTCGAACAGGTGATCGACCAACCGACCAACAGCCGTGCTTGCAACGCGCGCGCAACTACCCGACAGTTGAGGCATGAACTTGCGTATCAAGGGACAGCTGAGCGCCGAAGAGGATCTGACCATTGACGGCAGCTTCGAAGGCGCGATCGATCTCCGTGGTCATCACCTCACGACCGGCGCGCGATCGGACGTCAAGGCGCGCGTCTCGGCACGCGCCGTGACGGTCCTCGGACGCCTCGAGGGTCACATCACCGCTGATGCGATCGATATCCGACCGACGGCGGTCGTCGAGGCGAGCCTTGTGACCAGGCAGTTCGCACTCGAAGAGGGCGGCCGATTCAATGGCCAGGTGAACACCGAACGCGCCCGCGCCGCCGGCGATGTCCTGCGTCACCGCGCCGCGCAGCAATAAAGCCCTCTGAGCTGATCTACCTCAGAGGCCACGGCGCGTGGCCTCTCGTGCAACCTCCGGCCATCCTTCTCCGTAATTGCAATTCATGCTCCGCGACCTCCGGTTCGCCCTGCACCTCATCGCCCGGGAACGTTGGTATTCCGCAGTGGCCATCGTCGCCCTCGCGCTGGGGATCGGCGTCAACGCGACGGTGTTCACGCTCGTCAACGCGGTCCTGATTCGCGGCCTCCCCTTCAGCGATTCCGCGCACTTGTACATGCTGACCCCGCAGCGGCAACAGGGCGGCGGCGTGGGCGTGTCATTTCCCGAGCTCGAAGATTGGCGCGCCCAGGCTCCGTCCTTTGTGGCTATAGGCGCGTTCTCCCCGGACAACCTGAACCTCAGCGACGACTACACGGCGCCGCAGCAGGCGCGCGGCGTCCTCATCACCGCGAACACGTTTGGACTCCTCGGCCAGCAGCCGCTCATCGGCCGCGACTTCGCCCCGGGTGAGGATCGCAAGGGCGCGGAGAGCGTGGTCATCCTTGGATACACGTTGTGGAAGACGCGGTACAACGGCGACCCTGGCGTGCTCGGGCGATCGCTGCGCATCGATGGCAGGGCTGCGACGATTGTCGGAGTAATGCCCGAAGGGATGCAATTTCCCTCGAGCGGAGAGCTGTGGGTTCCGGCGGTGCCAACCACTGAACAGGAAGTGCGCGGCGCGCGATTCCTGCAGGTGTTCGGCAGGCTGCGGAAGGATGCCACGCGCGCGAGAGCGCAGACGGAAATGAACGCGATTGGATCACGCCTGGCGGCGGCCTACCCCGAAACGAACAAGGAGTTTCCGATCGTCAACGTCGAGACGTTCAATGAGCGCTTCAACGGCGGGCGGATTCGAACCGTGTTCCTCTCGATGATGGGCGCGGTGGGCTTTGTGCTGCTCATCGCGTGCGCGAACGTCGCCAACCTTCTCTTGTCCCGGTCCGTGCACCGCTCCCGCGAGATTGCCGTGCGCATCGCGCTCGGTGCCACCAGGTGGCGTGTCGTCCGACAGTTGCTCATCGAGAGCGTCGTGCTCGGGTTCATGGGCGGTGCAATCGGTCTGGGGCTTGCGGTCATCGGCGTGCGGCTCTTCGACAACGCGGTGGCAAACACCGGCAAGCCGTATTGGATCATTTTTTCGTTCGATCCAATCGTGTTCGCGTACCTTGCCGGCATCTGCGTGGTGACCGGCGTCCTGTTCGGCCTCGCGCCGGCGCTCCAGGTAACGAAGACGAACGTGAACGAAGTATTGAAAGAAGGAGGCCGCGGCAATGCGGGCGGCCGTCGCGGGCGGTGGCTGACGAGCACGATGGTCGTGATGGAGCTCGCGCTGACGCTCGTGCTGCTGGTCGGCGCCGGCCTGATGGTGCGCAGCTTCCTGAAGCTTTACACGCTCGACCTGGGCATCCGCACCGGGAACCTCATGACAATGAGGATGGAGCTGCCGGAATCGAAGTACAAGTCGATGGAGACGCGCCGCGCGTTTTACGATCGCCTCGCGCCGCGCCTTGCGGCGATTCCCGGCATCGACGCGATCGCGCTGACCACCAGCGTCCCCCCGTTCGGATCCTGGCGCCGCGGAATCGAAATTGAAGGCCGGCCCGTTCTCAAGCCGGAAGACAGGGCGCCAGAGGTGGCGGTCGTCACGATCAGTCCCGCGTTCTTCGATACTGTCGGCGTGCAGCTGCGCCGCGGCCGTGTCTTCCGCGACACCGATGGCGCCGCGGGATCCGAAACGATCATCATCAACGATCGTCTCGCGTCACAGTTCTTTCCGGGCGAAGATCCGATCGGCCGCCGCATTCGCTTCGCAGCGGATCAACGCGGACCAGGACAACGGCCACCAGGCGGCACGGCGCCTCCGGTCGAAATGTGGCGCACGGTCGTCGGTATTACTCCGACCATCCGTCACTCGAATCCGCAGGACGCCGATCCCGCCGCGGCCCTCTATGTGCCGTATCGCCAGGATCCGCCGACAGGCGTTACGCTCGTCGTGCGCAGCCGGCTCGAACCGGGCTCAGTGATGAACGCGGTCCGGCGCGAAGTGCAGGCGATCGATCAGGATCAGCCGGTCTTCACCGTGCAGACGATGGATCAGATGCTCGCGCAGGCGATGTGGCCGTACCGCGTGTTCGGCAGCCTCTTTGCGCTCTTCGCGGTGATCGCGCTCGTGATGTCGTCGGTCGGTCTCTACGCGGTGATGGCGTACTCCGTCACGCAGCGCACGATGGAGATCGGCATGCGGATGGCGCTAGGCGCGGAAGGGCGCCAGGTGTCGTGGCTCATTCTACGGCGCGGCCTGTGGCAGCTCGCGCTCGGCCTCGGGATCGGGCTCGCCGGCGCGTTCGGTCTCAGCCGCGTGCTGCGCGGAGTCCTGGTGCAGACGACCCCGACCGATCCCGCCACGTTCGCGACGATTACCGTCATCCTGACGTCAGTCGCCATCGCCGCGTGCGTGCTGCCCGCCCGTCGCGCGACGCGCGTCGACCCTCTCATCGCGCTGCGATCCGAGTAGGCCGGGTCGTCAGACTCGGCGCCTCTCCCGGCGTCGATCTTCCGCGTTTGTTTCTCTGGTGATATCGTTCGCGCGTCACCGGAGGCCGCGATGCAGACGAGGGGGGACTCGGCGGATCGTGAGAAACAGCGCGAGCAGCTCTACGCCCTCCGGATGCTGCTGGAGGAGGCGCTGCACGACTCGAACGAGCTGCATCACCGCATTCGCGAGATCCAGCTGCGCGTCGCGCAACTCAGCGCGTGGGTGGAACGGGGCGATCTGGGAGGATTCGCGAACGTGCGGTAGTCGGAGGTCGGTTGTCGGTTGTCGGTTGCCGGAGATCGGTTGTCAGTCAGAGGAACCTGGAACCTCGAACCTCGGACCTCGAACCTCGGCCCTCGGCCCTCGGCAAATCTCAGCCCGCGCGCATCGCGCGCATGCCAAAACTGCGAATCGCCTGCTCTTCCTCGTCGAAGATTTCCAGCACGGAATCGAGCTGCGTGATGTGCAGGACCCGGCGCGACGGCGCGCTCGGGTGCAGAATCTTCAGTTGCCCGCCGCGCCTTCCCAGGTGCAGGTACATTTCGACAAGCGACCCGATGCCGCCGCTGTCCACGTATGTGACGCGGGAGAGATCGACGATCAACCGCCGGCCGCCGGCCGCGACGAAGGCCTTCACCTGGTCGCGAAAGAGACGGTCCCCTTCGTCGAAGACCAGGTGTCCACTGAGCTCGAATACCGCAATTCCGGCGGCGACGCGCTGCGCGATCTGCAGAGGCGCTGACATTCGCACCTCCCCGTGGGCATGTTCGCAGGTGCTCACGATGGGAATGTTGGAGTATACGCCACTCGGACTCGAGGGCAAGGTGCATCGCGCGTGCGTCACTGGATCTGCAGATTAAAGCCATCCCGCGAGCAGACGTGCGCGTCGACTCTCACGACATCTGAGGGCAAACGCCCGCAAAATTGCGCGAGCGCAGTGGCCGGTTTTTTGCGGGCCCCTGTCGTATGACTCTCGAGGCCGCGATCGGACGTGCGCTGGCCGTCTCGATCCATCCGGTGCTCGCGTGGCGTACGCTTCGTCCATCCGGCCGCGTCGCGATCGTCGTCGGATATTTCGGCGCTGCCTACCTCAGCGTGCTCACTGCGCTGTTCGCGCTTCGGTAATCCTTGACTTGCGCAGCGGCCAGGCGCATGCTGGCGCCGTTCGCCTTCCGTCAGGAGGCTACGTGGACACGCCACCGGACTGAGAATGGCTCGCGAGGTTCTGCCGCACCTGCGCCGCGCGGCTTCCGGATAATTCATCCGGCGCACACGGTTCCAACCAATCTGGCGACAGAACCTCGCGCAAGCCTCTTCACCTCTTCCTCGATCAACATCCCGGTATTCAACATTCATCATGTCGAAACGATCGTCAGCGAAGCGGACCAGGGCGCGCACGAGCGTCAAGAGATCGACACGACGGACAGCCGTGAAACGATCGAGCGCGAAGCGGACGCCCGCCAAGCGCACGACACCGAAGCGCAAAACGACCGCGCGCGCACCGGCCCGGCAATCGTCGAAGAAGCCACCAACGAAGAAATCGCCATCGATGATCTCGTCGGCCGCGACCTCGGTCCGCGGCGCAATGGCGGGTGCGGCCGCCATCGTCACGAAACGATTCCCCGGCGACACCGATGCGCTCGCGCTGCTCGAGCGCGATCATCGCCGGTTCGAAGATCTCCTGAAGCAGGGCGAGGACACGAGCGAACGCGCCGTGCAGGGGCGTACGGCGCTGCTCGACACGATGACCGCCGAACTCACCATGCACGAGATGATCGAAGAACGGGTGCTCTACCCTGCGCTCAAGGCGCATCCGCAAGGCAAGGATCTCGCGCTCGAAGGGTACCAGGAACATCACGTCGCGGATCTGTTGATCAAGGAGCTCCACGATCTGCCGAAGGACGATGAGCGGTGGGGCGCGAAGTTCAAGGTATTGAAGGAAAACCTCGACCACCACATCGGTGAGGAAGAGGGACCGATGTTCCGCACTGCGCGGGGACTCTTCCGCCGCGAAGAGCTGCAGGCGCTCGGCGCGCAGATGATGAAGATGAAGGCTCAGGCCGAGAACAAGTAGGTCCGCTCAGGACTCACAGCGCACGGCTTACGGCCCATGGCTCAGGCTGGGTTCATGCCATGAACCCAGGTTCATGCCAGGAACCCAGGTTCATGCCATTCGAGGATTGCAGATGAAGCTGACTGACCTGTTCCTGGGTGAGCTCGAACGTGAAGCGCCGCTCACGCGGCGCGCCCTCGAGCGCGTGCCGGAAGCGCGCGACGACTGGAAGCCGCACGCGAAATCAATGCCGCTCGGACGCCTCGCGGCGCTCGTCGCGACGATGCCGGCGTGGCTCTCCATGATCATCGACAAGGACGACTTCGACCTGAATCCACCCGCCGGATCGTCATCGTCTTTTCAACGCCAGTTCCGCACGAACAAGGAACTCGTGCAGGCGGTCGACGAGGCGTTCGCCGGCGCACGCACCGCGTTTCAGCGCACGAGCGACGAGCACCTGATGAAACCGTGGCGACTGCTCGTCGCCGGCAAGGTCGTGGCGGAGCAGCCGCGACATGTGATGCTGCGCGAGTCGATCAATCACCTCGCGCATCACCGCGGTCAGTTGACGGTGTACCTGCGCCTGAACGACGTGCCCGTTCCCTCGATTTACGGTCCCACCGCCGATGATGCGCGTTTCGGGTAAGACCGCGCGCTGTTGGGGCCACGGAGACCCGATCTACTCAGAGGTCACGGAGGCCACGGAGTCATTTACTTAACTGAGATTTCTCCGTGGCCTCCGTGGCCTCTTAGTAAGAGTCTCCGCGGCCTTTATCTTCGAGCGATGACGATGAACTCGCTCGGATCGCTGCCCGCGTTGGTGAGCGTGTAAGGCGCGTTCGCCGTCAGCACCCGGACGTCGCCGCGATGCACAGCGATCGCGCCATACGAGTAGGACGGCATGCTCGGCCATGCGTAGCTCCCGCGGAGATAGACAATCACGCGGTCGTTCGAGTCGATGCTGGCGGGTTCGAGATACATCGACGCCGGTTGCCGTACCTTCGTCACGTTGACGCCGGCGGTGTCGACGAGCGTTTCTGATTTCACCCGCTCGCGGTACGCGTAATCCATCCAGTTGCCATACCCATACCCGTAGCCGCTCCATGCCGTCGCGGGAGCCACGCGACTCGGATACGACGAGGATGTCGCAGCCGTCGACGATGGGGCGGGAACGGTGCGTTTGAATTGGATGACGAGAGCCTCGAAGCGGGCGCGGCCGCGGTTCTCCATGTCGATCGGTCCGGCAGCCTGCCACGCGGCCTCTGCTGACGGCATCCGGCCGTCGAGATTTGCCGTCAGGTACACGATCACGGAGCCGGCGGGCGAGTCGGCGGTCACGTGCTGGCCCGGGGCGAGCACCACGCGCGCGACCCGCAGATCGTCGGTCTCCATCTCAACGTGGTACGGCTCGATGCCCGGCCGTCGAGCGGCATCCTGCGGGGACAAGCTGATGTGCAACGCAAGCATCGGCACGAGCGCCAGGGTCAACATGTGGTCCTCCTGTCCGTCTGGACGTGACTCCGTGAGCGAGGTGCAAAGGACATGCTATGCTGAATTTTCTTCCAGGAGCTGGCGTGACCTACGCACGTACCATTCGGGGAACCTTCGCCGTATTCGGATGTTTCGTCTTGTGTCTGATCGCCTCTGGTTGTGGGGATGCTCCGGTCGCACCGACAACGGTGCCGTTCACTCAGGCCGATATCAGCGTCGGAACCGGGACGGAAGCCACCGCTGGCAAGGTCCTCACGGTCAATTACACGGGATGGCTGTACGACGCCACGAAGCCGGATCTGAAGGGTCTGCAGTTCGACACGTCAGTCGGCGGCACACCGTTCTCGTTCACCGTCGGCATCGGCCAGGTGATCGCCGGCTGGGACCGGGGACTGCCGGGAATGAAAGTGGGCGGCGCGCGGCGCCTCGTCATCCCCTCGTCGCTGGCCTACGGCGCCGTCCGCAACGGGCCGGTCCCGCCGTTTGCGACGCTCGTCTTCGAGATCGAACTGCTCGACGTTCAGTAAGGAAGGCCCTGAGTCAGCGTGAGCTTGAGTCATAAGCCTTGAGCCGATCACAGTCCAATCCGTACTTTTCCGCCAAAGAGCATGAATCGCACGTGATCATCGAGAACTCCTGTGCCTTCCACGGATGACGCTCTCAGTCGCGCGAATCCCAGTTCGCCATAGAGCGCAAATGACGAACCGACCCAGACTTCACCCCCGCCTGCCCACATCCAGCTCCATCCGTTCGTCTTGAACTGGAAGGTCTGGGTGGTCGCGCCAATCGTTTCGCTCGTCACCGACGTGGCGCGGTGATAGTTGGTGCCGATGCTTCCATAAAAGCGCACGGGACCCGCGGGAATGCCGATCTTGCCTGCCGCGATGAAGAGGTGTGCGTCGAGCGAATTGTTGAAGGCGAACGTATCGGTGTTGCCGCTGACCGACGGCTTGGGCGGCCTGATGTAACTTCCTTCGACGCCCAGGAATTTCGTAATCCAGTACGTCGCGCCGGCTGTGTACGCAACTCCCGAGTCGTTGCTGGTGCACGCCGTCACGTTTCCGCACGCCGCGAATGCCAGGTCCCTGAATTTCGCAAGGCCGGCACCACCGAACACGACGAGACCTGTTGGCGACGTGGTCCAGGTGTGCGCCGGGCCGGTGCTGTACTCTCCCTTGACGAGCATCAGCGTTGGGTTGGCGCCCCCGACGTCGATGACGAGCGTGTTCACGTGCCGGACCCAGTAAAGGCCGGAAATCTCGCGGCGCTCGCAGCCCGGGTCCTGCGCCGCGATGGGTTGGCCGCGTTCAACGACGACGATGCGGTGGCGTTTGTCGCACGTGTCGACGAAAACGTTGGCGTCGATCTCGGTCTTGTTGCCGTGCGCGGTCAGATCCAGCGGAAGCGTCGCGACCCCGCCGGCGTCCGCGGTTCCGGCAGCAACGTTCGTCGCATCCAACGCGACCTCGATGGCTTCGCCGGGCGGCGCGTTCCTGACCATTACAGTCTGCGCCGCCGCCGTTCGGGCGCCGAGAGTCACACTCAACGCGGCCGCCGCAATCAGCGGCCGCCAGGCATTCATCATCCTGGCTCCTTGAAGATGTGACTATCGTAATACGAGGGCGTCCGCGCCGATCATCGGAACGCTGACCACATGCCGCGTCGATGGTCGCGCGCGTCCGCTTCAGCGCGGCGCAGCTCGTCGAGCCGCGCGAGCGGCACGCGGGCGGACACGCGCGCGAGCCCGTCCCGCACGAGCAGCGCGTTCACGAACGTCCCGTCCTCGAGGAGCACGTAGGCGAGGTGACGGTTGTAGGCGTCCTCGCGCTTGCCGTCGAATTCGAGTCGGACCCAGCGGTGGGCGACCAGGCTGGTGAGCCGCTGTTTCGCTTCGCGGCCGAACGGTGCGGTCGTGTCGAACCGGTGACCGATTTCGGGAGCGTCGATGCCGAGCAGCCGGACGCGACCGACCGTCGCGACATCGATCGTGTCGCCGTCGAGAACGAAGCGCACGAGCACCGGGTCCGTGCGGGCCGGTGCGTGCGTTGTTTGAACCACGGCCATGGCCGCAAGGGCGAGAGTACGCAGTATCTGCATCCGCGAGCTCCGGTTGATGGAGTTAGAGGGATCGCTGATGCCACGTGCAAATCTCGCGCTCGCCCAGGACCCAGGGCGCCGTGAAAACACGAAGGGCGGCTCTTTCGAGCCGCCCTGCATGTGACGCGATGCTTACCAGCGCGGCTCGGACCGGCGCCGGCCGCTGCCGCCGCCGAATCCGCCGGAGCCCTGGGGCTTCGGACGCGCTTCGTTGACTGTCAGGTTCCGTCCGCCGAGCGAATAGTTGTTCAGCGTGCTGACGGCGTTCTGCGCCTCTTCATCCGACGCCATCTCGACGAACGCGAATCCGCGCGCGCGGCCCGTGGCCATGTCGCGCATCACGTTGACGGTGTCGACCGTGCCGGCGCCCGCGAAGAGCGTCTGCAAGTCCTGTTCGGACGTGTCGTAAGGAAGGTTACCGACGTAGAGTTTTCGAGCCATGTGTGTCTTTCTCGCTTTCGCCCCGTCGTGCGGGGCATACCAGTAGGGCCGATCCAGAATGGATCGCGGATGGACGGCTGCGTTGCTAAGCAATCACTGCGGGGAGAAGCGAGGCTGTCGAGGGCTCGATTCGACTCGTGGCGCTGGCTAGAGCAGGAGGCGGTCTTCCACCTGAGAGGTAGATAATATCACAGTCGATGACGCATGCGCAGAGTGTTTCTCCCGGCCGGGTCGGCCGACTCGTCGGGTCTCGAACTCACCGCCCGTCCGCGTGAGCCGCGCCTCAGGCTGCCTCAATCTCTCCCTCTGATGACTCCAGCAACGGAATCGACGGCAGCGCTGGCATCAGACCCTGCAGATCGCCGTACATGCCAGACACATTGAACGTGACGGCGTCGATCTGCTTCGTCCGCCGCGCCCACTGGCGCTCTGCTGCGCGCCGTTCCTGTTCGAGGTCCTTCCGCATCGCGGTGAACGCCTCGACGACAGCTTCCACGCGCTGGCGGAACTCGACGCCGGAGAGGTAGCGATACAGCAGTTCGAGCTTCTCCTCTTTGTTCATCGCCGCGTGCCGCGCCTGCGCGAGCTGGAGGAGATGACCCCGGAGCACGGCCGCGAGTGACGCCGCGCACGCAAAGTCGCTGACCAGCACGCCGTCGATTATCGCGAACCGCGTGCACCCTTTGGGCAGACACGCGGTGACGAGGACGGCGAGGTCGGCATGCAGCGCGCGCTGATCCTGCTTCAGCTTCGCGATCCAGTCGTTGCTCCAGTGGCGCGTGTTCTTGCACTCCCAGAGGATCGCGCCGGCCTTTGCGCCACGCGCGTCGACGACGACATGGTGGACGTCCGCGCCGCGGACGCCCTGGCCGATGCCGCTGATGTCGTCTGACGGGAAGCTCCCCCGCAGGATCGATTCGAGCTCTCCCTCGCCTGCTTCGCCCTGGAGCTGCTGCGATCCCTGCTCCGCCTTGCGCTTCAGGTCTTCGATCTGCCGCCGCATGTCCGCGAGCTGACGCTCCTTCTCGGCATCCTTCAAGCGGTGCTCTTCGGTGAGCCGCTGCTGCGCGTCGGTGACGATCTTCTTTCGTTCGTCGTCCAGCTGTCGCGCAATCGTGACGTCGAGGTCCGCCTGCTTCCGCTCGAGCTCTCGCTCGCGCTTGCGCATGGCAAGCTCCAGCCGATGCGCATCTTCCAGGGCCTTTGCCTGTTCCGTGATCTGGTCTTTCAGCGAGCCCATCTCCTGGGCAAGCTTCCGCTCGGCCTTCTTCGCCGCGTCCTTCTCCGCGCGCTCG
This sequence comes from Acidobacteriota bacterium, assembly GCA_003222675.1. Classification (GTDB taxonomy): domain Bacteria; phylum Acidobacteriota; class Vicinamibacteria; order Vicinamibacterales; family 2-12-FULL-66-21; genus QHWT01. The sequence continues at coordinate 76,527 of QHWT01000068.1, forward strand.
CGTTCCTCCTCGAGCCGCCGATCGTACTCCTCCTTCAATGATGCTTCGATGTCGGCGCGCAGAGCGCGCGTGAGCGGGATTTTCTTGCCGCACGATGGACAGGAGATGGACTGTTCGGCCACGTGGATGCCTCGCTTCCCAGAGGTTCGGTGCGTGCCGCGCCGTACCCGCGACTTGTCCGCCGTCGCGCGCAAGCGCGCAGGCAGATGGAAGCGGCAAACGCGGGACTCGATCTGTCAGCGAGTCTACGGAGAAGGTGTGACAGGGCTGGTCATACGACTTCGCTTCGCTCGGACCAGGGGCTCATGACTACGACTGAGGCCGGCTTAGGGCGTGAGCCCGCATGAACCATGAACCATGAACCATGAGCCTGGAGCCTGAAGCCGCCTCTGAGCCTGGAGGCCCTGAGCCGCAATGGATCACTGATTGCACTCGATCACTGCACACGAAAGGAGGCGTCCATTGGCAAACGAACTGCGCAATAAGCGCATCGCAGCACTCGTGGATCACGGATTCGAACAGGTTGAGCTCGTCGAACCGAAGAAGGCGCTCGAGGCTGCGGGTGCAAAGGTGGAAATCGTGTCGCCTCAGAAAGGCAAAGTGAAGGGCTGGCAGCACACGAAGTGGGGCGATGAGTTCGATGTCGATCGTCGGCTCGAGCAGGCGCGCGCGGACGAATACGACGCGCTGGTGCTTCCTGGCGGCGTGATGAATCCCGATCATCTCCGGATAAATCCCTCGGCCGTGCAATTCGTCAAGGCGTTTGTGGACAGCGGCAAGCCGATCGCCGCGATCTGCCACGGACCGTGGACCCTCATCGAAGCAGGCGGCGTGCGCGGACGCCGGATGACGTCGTGGCCGTCGCTGCAGACCGATCTGCGCAATGCAGGCGCCGAGTGGGTCGATCAGGAGTGCGTCACCGACAACGGTCTCGTGACGTCGCGCAAGCCGGAGGACATCCCGGCCTTCAACAAGAAGATGATCGAGGAATTCGCGGAGGGACGTCACGACAAAGGCGCGCGTGGGCGCGACCTGGCGTCGACGACGCGGTAATCGACTCGAGAGCCTGCCTCGCCGTCCGCCGCGAAGCGACGAAAGCGGGCTCATGACTCATGACTGGCTCATGGCTGATAGCCGATGATGGCTTAGGCCGGCTTACGGCGTGAATCTCGAGCGGGCCTGAGCCATAAGACATGAGCCGTTAGATCAGTCCACATGGCATGAACTTTCCTACGCGTCATATCGAGATGGACAGCAGACGTATGAATGAGGTGCGCTGATGGATAGACGCAACAACTCGGCCGGCGGCGCTGGGCTCGTGGACAAAGTGAAGGGCGGAGCTGTCTCGCAACTTAGCACACAGAAAGATAAGGCAACCGACGGAATAGGGAGCGTGGTGCAGGCCGTGCGACAGAGCACGCAGCAGCTGCGCGATCAGCAGCACGACACGATCGCGCAATACGTCGACGAGGCCGCGGCGCAGCTCGAACGATTCTCGAACACGCTGAGGGAGAAAAACGTCAGTGAACTGTTCGATGAGGCACAGCAATTCGCCCGACGCAACCCGGCACTGTTCATCGGCGGCGCCTTTGCGCTCGGACTGTTGAGCGCGCGGTTCTTCAAGAGCTCCCGGGATCGGTCCGGCAATGCCAGCTGGCGTGACCCGTTCGAGCCAGGTGAAGGCGATTACCGCCGCAACCCCGCCTCTCAATCGATTCGAGGCCGTCAATACGGACGCGAAGAGTTCGACCGTCCGACGATAGGCTCGCCATCGTACGACACGGGGCGATCCTGATGGCTCCCGAGGACAACCGGTCGATCGGTGACCTCGTCGCTGCGCTCTCGCGCGAGACGGGTGTGCTCGTCCGCAAGGAGGTCGAGCTCGCGAAGACCGAGCTGACCGCCAAGGTGCGACACGCGAGCACGCATGTCGCAACGACCGCAGCGGGTGTGGCCCTCGCGCATGCTGGCCTGCTCGTGCTCCTGGCCGCGATCGTCATCGGCCTCACGCAACTGGGCGTCACACCGTGGCTCTCAGCCGCCATCGTAGGCTTCGGCACCATTGGTATCGGCTACCTGCTCGTCAACAAGGGACTGAAAGCGTTTCGCGGCGCAAGCGTCGTTCCGACGCACACACTTGAAAGCCTGAAGGAGGATGCGAGATGGACGACGCGACAAGGCGCGTAGGGAAAAACCGGATCACCAGTGTCTCGAAACAAGAACAGCCGCGCGCGTCGGATCCGTTGCTGACAGACGAGGATGAAGCGCGGGCGCGCGAGCTTCGCGGCGAGATCGCAGACACTCGCAGCGAGATCTCCGAGACCATTGGCGCGATCCAGGAACGCCTCCAGCCGGCCAACCTCATGGCGCAGGCCGGAGAAACCGTGCGGAATGCAGCAACCAAAAAGGTGAAACAGATGGCCAATACAGCGGGGGAAGCGGCGGACCAGGTGCTACACAGCTCGTTCATCGAAACAGTCAGGGCCAATCCGATTCCGGCGGCGATGATCGGGATCGGCGCGGCGTGGATGCTGTTCAATCGCCGTTCGGAATCGCGCGGCTATCGGTACTCAGGCGGCGACTCGTATCGTTCTTACGAGACATCGGGCCGCTACGGTTCGTATGGTGATAGCGCCGACCGCCCGTACGGCGCTGTCGGGACGCGGGGCACGACTGGCACCGAAAACACCCAGAGCGTGGCGTCGCGTGCGAAGGACTATGCGGCAGACGTGACGGCGCGGGCACAGGAATTCACCGGCGACGTCCGCGAGACCGCCCGCCGCACGTCCCGCCGTGCGCAGGTGAAGTTCGAGGACGTGCTCCGCAACAATCCGCTGGCGCTCGGCGCCGCCGCGGCGCTCGTCGGTGCCGTGGTGGGCATGACGGTACCGGCGACGGAGACCGAGAATCAGCTGATGGGAGAAGCGCGCGACTCCGTCGTAGAGCGCGCCCGTGGCCTCGCCAGCGAGGCGGCGGATCGCGTGAGCGACGCGGCGGACAACGCGCAGGACGTCGTGTCGCGCGCAGCCAATCAGGTCAAGGACGTTGCGTCGCGTGTGACTGACACGAATCGTCCCGGCACAAACCGGACGAAATTCCCGGAGGGATAGATCGCCGCGGATTTGTGGGTTTTGAAGAGGCGGCCCCGCACGAGGCCGCCTCTTTATTTTGGCGGCTCATTGCGCTCTTGTTGCGCCACGTCAGCAACGATTTCGTAAGACCGCAGGCGTGCGGTGTGATCATAGATGTTGACAGGCTGTCCATTTTCCGGATGAAAGTACGAGAGCAGTTCGAGCACGTCGTGCGGGAACGCGTCCGGATTGCTCGCCAGCGTGCGCCGCAACGCGCGCGCCGTCGTCGGATCCGTTCCTGGTGCGCGGCCGAGGCCGAGATCGATGCGTCCCGGGAACAGCGACTCGAGCGTGCCGAACTGCTCGGCAACGATCAGCGGTGCGTGATTGGGGAGATGATCCCACCCGCTCCGACCCGGATGGTCTTCGTTCCCGCCGCGACGTGCGCGATCACTACCGCCGTTGGCGCGCTCGCGATTCCGGGCATGTTGTGATGTTCGGCAACCCAGAAGCGGCGGTATCTCCAGCGCTCGGCGTGCTGCGCGAGGTCCAGCGAGTTCTTGAGCGCTGTGGCCGCGTCGCTGCCCTGAGTGATCGGAGAGAGGTCGAGCGCGGAGACCGGAATCATCCTTCTAGTGTAGGCGGCTCTTCAGACCCGCCGGGCTGGGGACGAGGAGCGGCTCACGGGCGTCATACCAATATGTCCATCCGAGCCGTCAAGCAAATCATCCAGGCTACCCCGACGGTAGAAGGTGCGGGCGTCAAGCTCCATCGTGGCTTCGGGTTCGGCGACACCAGCGAGTTCGATCCGTTCCTGCTGTTCGACGACTTCCGCAACGACCGTCCCGCGGACTTCCTCAAGGGCTTTCCGTGGCATCCGCATCGCGGGATCGAGACGATCACTTACGTGCTCTCCGGAAGCGTCGAACATGGCGACAGCCTCGGCAACAAAGGCACGCTCGGGTCGGGGGACATCCAGTGGATGACGGCCGGGAGCGGCATCGTTCACCAGGAGATGCCGAAGGGAGATCCTCACGGGAGGATGCACGGGTTTCAGCTCTGGGCGAATCTGCCGTCATCGCTGAAGATGACGTCACCGCGATATCAGGACGTCGCCGCCCGCGACATCCCGTCGATCACCGATGACGACGGAACGAACGTGCGGGTCGTGTGCGGGGAGTTCTGGGGCAAGCGCGGTCCAGTGGACGGCATCGCGGCGGAGCCGCAGTATCTCGACGTGTCGGTTCCGCCCAACACGCGCAGGACGCTGCCCGTGGAAATCACTCGCCGCGCGTTCGCCTATGTCTTTGCCGGATCCGGCACGTTCCGCAACGCGTCAGGCCCGCGGCCGGTGCTCACGGATAACACCGGCAGCAGCACCGACGATCACGCCGTCTACAACGATGCGCGGGATCGGTCCCTCATCCTCTTCGATCGCGGTGACGAGATCACGGTGCAGGCTGGCGATCAGGGCATTCGCTTCCTGCTGGTATCGGGCAGGCCGCTCGAAGAGCCCGTCGCGTGGTATGGACCGATCGTGATGAACACCCAGGCCGAACTGCAGCAGGCGTACCAGGAAATCCGCAACGGGACGTTCATCAAACACGCGCGATAGGCCGGATCTTTCCCGGTAGGCGCGAGTCTTTACCAGTAGGCCCGGTCTTTCCCAGTAGGCCGGGTCTTTAGACCCGGCGTTCAACCAAAGAGTCGCCCCCGAAGGGAATTCCGTCGATTCCGAGTGCGATACAGCGCTCGCGCCATGCGGCAATGGTCGTGCGCCCCTTGACGATCGAACCGAGCTCGCTGAACGGCCGGAACTCCTCCACGCCGCGCCGGAGCACGGCCTCTTCACCCGGCGATGTTTCGGGCACCCAGCCGAGCGGGTGCATGGCCATGGCGTAGGATGCGACGATCAGCCGCCATGCCGCGGTGACGCGAGTCTCGTCGCTTGCGTCCGCGGCCACGATGCCGCCGCCGATCTCGCGCAGCGCCTTTTCAGTCGCCGGGGGATTGTCACATGTATAGTCGCGGAGCAGTGCGCCATATTTCTTCACGCGCGCCCGCCACATCGGCAAGTAGACCGCGTCAGTGACGCGCGGCCACTCGAGCGGCGTGAGATTGGCGAGGTCGGCGCCCAGCGTGCCGAACAATCGGCGCTCGCACTCGTCCACGCTCCTGAGCAAGGCTGCGGCCGGTCGCGAATCGACCGCCGGCCGCGACGGCTGCCGTTCGAGCGCGGCCACGCGATCGCCGAGGGACGGGTGCGTATCGTACGGATCTGTCTTTCCTTCCTTCTCTTGGTTGTTGACGAGCGTTGCGAGCAGCCGCGACATCTCGGGTCGCGACGTGTAGCGTCCGAACCCCGCGGCAACCGGCGGGCGGAAGCCGGCCTGCATCACGGGCACGAGCTCCGAGTACCAATACGTGTGATACGCGAACGCGGCACCGTTCAACTTCCGGAGCCCGGAGGCCATCGCGTGCGATCCCACGACGTTCGCGGCGACTTCGTCCGCGATGTATTCCTGACGGCGCGACACTGCGTGCGTAATGCGGAGGAAGAGCGTCGCGAAACCGATGAAGATGAACCGCAGAACGCTCTCGGAGAGCTGCGCGATCGTCCGCAACATCATGACGCGTGTCTTGTGAATCCACGGTCCGAGCGCGACGTCTCCCGCGTGGTAGTGGCCGAACTCGTGAGCGAGCACCCCCTTCACCTCGTCGACCGTGAGCGCCTGGAGCAGCGGCAGTCCGAGTCCCATGACGCGGCGTCCGCCCATGCCCATGATGCCGCCGCGCTGCGCCACGAAGGCGTTGACGTCGTTCAAGAGGTAGACGTCCTGCGGCATCGCCTGCGACGTGGCCTTCGCGACGTCCTGAATCAGCGCGAACAGCTCCGGCTGTTCCTCCGCCGTTACGCGAGGTCCCGGCGGGTCGAAGTGGTCGCGGCGCGGGACGATCGCCCACAGCACGGATCCGGCGCCGGCGACGCAGAACGCAATCAACCGGAAGGCCGGATGCCGCGCTCGCGCGATGTCGAAGTAGGCGACCCACAGCAGCCCGGCGGCGACACCGAGCGCGAGAATGTAGAAGCTCACCATCAGCACCACGGCGAGCGCGGCGCGTCCAGCCAGCCAGATATTTCGGGACATACCAATTTCGTACGGACCGGTTGGGAGCCCGGAAATCAGAGTCTTGCTGGGGAGGACGGGATTATACGCGGAACCGGGAGAAGTACGGCGGGTCTTTAGACCCGGCGCAAAAAAATAATGCGAGGAATCCGGGCAGGAAAGCAAAGGACCACGACGCGAAGTGCCGCGCGAGGTTCGGCGCTCCGCCTCGTGTCCAGATGCCTGAGATCAGATGGAACGCGACTCCGGAAAGAAGCGCCGTCGCGATGCCGCGGATCAGCGAGGACCCGAGCGTCTTTAGACCCGGCGATCAGCGCGGCGTTACCAGCGGCAGCTCGATGAAGCTCTCGCGATTCGGAGTGTGATAGATCCGCTGAACGGCTTTGCGATAGTCGGCCGGCTTCGCCCAGAAGATGTTCGGCACGAACGACTGCGGGTTGCGATCGTAGAGCGGGAACCACGACGACTGGACCTGCACCATGATGCGATGTCCCGGCAGGAACACATGGTTGGCTGTCGGCAGCGCGAAGCGATACTCCAGCGGCGTGTTCGCGGCGATCGCTTTCGGCGTCTCGAAGCTCTCGCGATAGCGTCCGCGGAATATATCGGCCGACACCATCAACTGATACCCGCCCATCGCCGACTGCCCCGCCACTTCATCCGGATAGACATCGATCAGCTTCACGACCCAGTCGGAATCGGTGCCGCTCGTTGGCGCTGTCACTCACTCTCGACAGGAGCAGCGACTACTGACCATCGCCGACGAGCTATAAACCCTGCTGAGATTTTCTGGCAGCCAGGCCGAATCTCTGAAGCCGAAACTCGAACAGTCCCCTGTCAGGTCATAGGTTCGGGCGGCCGATAGAGGAATTCATAACGCCCTCGCGATCCGTGAAGACGGCGCCGATTCTGCGGCGCGGCTGTGGCAGTGGCGGTCAAAGGAGATCGATCCTTACCGCGCATATCGGGTGCGAGCCGCTCGAAGGATCGAAGCGCCTGTATCGAACTGCGTGGAAAGACCGACCCTGCGGCACCATCGTTCCGCGTTAAGGCCTTAAGCCCCAAAGCAGTTCAAGCTTGAGCGCTAAAGCAATGGATCGAGCGGCGTCCCCAAAGGTATGTGTCTTGAAGACCCCAAGCACGCGCTGCGAATCTTGGCGTGCAGCCTGGTGTGGAGCGCACTGGGCTCGCACGGATGCGACCAAAACGACTTCGCGCTCGATCAACAAAACCCCAGGGTTCCGTTCAGCAGGCCGCTGAGCGGCGTGACGTCGCACGCCCGACGGCCACGGCCGCCACGTGGGAAGTTAAGTGGAGCGCCACCGGCCCGCATGACGAGTCGGAGTTCGAAGATCGCCGGGACGGCCGGCGCGGCCTGGCTCGCCCTCGCCGCGTGGTGCGCGCCTGCCTCGGCGCAGGGCACCCCTCCGCTGCCTGCAACGTTGCCGCGAGCCGCAGTCGCGTCTGCTCAAACCTCTCCGACTGCGCCTGAAGAGAAACGATCTGAGAAGGGACAACCGGTTTCATACGGCGTGGAGGTCCAGCTCGGTTCAGGCCATGCGGACCGCGGGCTTGTCATCAGCGATCGGCCGGTCGTCCAAGCCGTCACGTGGGTGTCCGGGAGCGTCGCCGCGTTTTCAGTTTGGAGCAACATCACGCTAGGTGAGACCACGGACGGCTCACGCCCGCAGATTCTGGAAATGGAGCTGACGCGCGCGCACGAGTGGAGGAACCTCACGATCGAGCCAGCGATCAGGATGTTCTTCTACCGCGATCCGCTGAGTATCGATAGCTCCCGCTCGATTGAAAGCTGGCTATACCTCTCGTATCACGCGGGGCCGTTCCGCCTGTTCACGAATCAGAGCGTCGATGTACTGGCGTACAAGGGTGCGTACTTTGGAGAGGCTGGGATCGCGTTCGAGCGGCGTCTCTCACCGAGGGTCGAGGTCGGAGGCTCGTTCAAGACTGGATGGGCCTCCTCGACGTTCAACGATGTCTATGTCGGCATCGACAAATCGGCGCTCAACCTCACAGGCGTGGATGGCTCGCTGAGGGTTTTCGCGAAGCCGCACCTCTACATCGGTCCGTACTTTGAGTTCAGCACCACCGTCAATCGCGCGGTGCGCGCGGAGCTGGCGCACCCGACGCTGTTCTTTGTGGGGCTTGTCACAGGAGTGGAATTCTAATGCGTGCAGCAAGTGTTCTCGAAGCGGACGAGGGCCGTCTCCCGGTCGTTGCCTCGGAACCGCAGTCGGCATCGGGCCTCGCCACGCGCTTGGAGCTGCTCCGAAATACGCTGCGACCCACACCGCATGTGCCGTTGGCGATGGAGGGCATGAACCTCTTTGCCAAACTCGAGTATGTCAACCCTGTCGGGAGCATCAAGGATCGCGCCGCCTACTGGATCCTCAAGCGGGCGGCCGAGCGCGGTGAGATCCGCGACGAGACCACGGTAATCGAGTCCTCCTCCGGGAACTTCGCCGCCGCTCTCGCCGCGTTCACTCGCCTGGTCGGCCTGCGGTTCATCCCGGTGATCGATCCCAATATCTCCGGTGCCTACGAGTCGTTCCTCCGGCGCATCTGTCCCACAGTCGTGAAGGTCGAGAAGCGTGACGACACCGGCGGATTCCTGAAGACCCGCCTGCAGATGGTGAAGCACCTCTGTGCCACCACGCCGAACGCCTACTGGACGAACCAGTACGGAAACCTGGACGCCGTGGAGGCCCACTATGAGCTCACGGCGGCGGAAATCTGCGCCGATTTTGAATCGCTCGATTCTGTCTTCATCGGCGTCAGCACGGCGGGAACGATCGCCGGAGTATCCCGTCGGCTCAAAGAGCGCTATCCCAAAGTTCGCATCATCGCGGTCGATACCGAGGGCTCCGTCATCTTCGGTGGGACACCCCGCAAACGCCATATTCCCGGCGTCGGGTCGAGCATCGTCCCGCAGTTGCTGTCGCACGCCAAGATTGACGATGTTGTCTCGATACACGAGAGCGACACCGTTGAAGCATGCCGGGCGCTCCTCAGGACCCATGGACTGTTCGTGGGCGGCTCCAGCGGAACCGCGTTCGCGGCGATCAAGCGGTATGCGTCGAGGATGGCCGTGTCCAACCGCCCAACGGTGCTGTTCCTGTGCGCGGACCGCGGTACGGCATACCTCGACACGGTGTTCGATCCCGCATGGGCGACCAGACTCGAGTAGAGGAAACCATGCACTTCGAGTTCTCGATCATCAACGGCAAGACCGTGTTCGACATCATCCACGCCCATCGGGATGAATGCGTCGGGATCGTTCGGGACGCGTATCTCGCGCACGCGGATGGACGGTCCGTCAATCCTGATAGCTACTTCTTGCGGTTCCCCGAGAAGCCCGATTGCCGGATCATCGCGCTTCCGGCCTATCTCGGAAACGGCTTCGATGTGGCGGGACTGAAATGGATCGCCAGTTATCCCGCCAACATCCAGCGCGGCTTTCCGCGCGCCTCGGCCGTACTCGTGCTCAATAGCTACGACACCGGGTATCCCTTTGCGATACTCGAGAGCTCGATCATCTCGGCCGCGCGAACAGCCGCCTCCGCCGCTCTTGCCGCCCACTGGCTGTGCGGGCAATCGCGTCGGGCTCATTCCCTGGGAATCGTGGGCACCGGGTTCATCGCCCGGTACGTTTACGAGTTTCTGGTCGACACGGGATGGGAGATCGAGGAAGTACGGTTACACGACCTGACGCCTCTCGAGAGTGAGAAATTCAGAAACACAGCGTGCCGTCTCGATCGGCACCGAACGGTCACGGTTGTGCCCGACGTGGCACAACTAGTGAAGTCCTGTGATCTGATTGTGTTCACGACCGTCGCTTCGGCGCCTCACATCGCCGATGCTGCCCTTTTCGAGCACAACCCGCTGGTGCTGCATATTTCGCTGCGCGATCTCGCACCCGAGATACTCCTGAGATCGCAGAACGTGGTCGACGACATCGAACACGTCATGAAGGCCAACACCTCTCCCCATCTTGCCGAGCAGCAGACGGGAGATAGAAGCTTCGTGACCGGCACGCTTGCCGACATCATGCTCGGACGGCGCTCGGTGAATCGGAGCCGTCCGATTATTTTCTCCCCGTTCGGCATGGGGATACTCGACGTGGCGGTCGGCAAGTGGGTGTACGACCAGGCGGTCGCCGCCGGCCAGGACCTGCGCCTCTCCGATTTCTTCTACGAGGTCGTCCGATGACTTCTGCGAGATCGCACAACGGCCACGGAGTGCCTCGCCAAGTATCAGGGGCGCAACGGTGATTGATCACTCGACCATCATTGAGGATCGGCGCAGCGACGCCACGACCGGCACCGAGAGCATCCTCGCCGGGGTGCTGGCTGACGTCCTGCGCGTCGACCGCGTGTCCGTTGACAGCCACTTTTTCGACGAGCTGGGGGCTGACTCGCTGGTGATGGCGCATTTCTGCGCGCGGGTGAGGAAGCGAGGCGACCTGCCATCGGTATCGATGAAGGATGTCTACGGGCATCCGACAATCAGAAGCCTCGCAGCGGCGCTCGCGAAGCGCGCGCCCGCCTCTGCCAGACCGGCGGCTGCAGCAACGCTGGAGCTGCCGACGCCGACAAGCGCGCGCGAGTACGTCCTCTGCGGAGCGCTGCAAGCCCTGTTTTACCTCGGATATTCGTACCTTGGCGTGCTTGCCGCCATCGAGGGCTACGAGTGGATAGTGGCGGGATCAGAGGGTGTTGAGAGTTACCTGCGGGCGGTCCTCTTCAGCGCCCTGGCTTTCCTCGTCGTGTGCGCCGTTCCGATCGCGGCGAAGTGGCTGCTCATCGGACGCTGGAAGCCCCAGCAGATTCGCCTCTGGAGCCTCGGCTACGTCCGCTTCTGGATCATCAAGACCTTGATTAGATCGAACCCCGGCGTCTATCTGCTCGTCGGCTCTCCCCTGTACACGCTCTATTTGAGAGCGCTGGGCGCGAAAATAGGGCCCGGAGTCGTGATTCTGTCCAGGCGCCTACCGGTGTGCACGGATCTGCTCACGATCGGCGAAGGAACGGTGATCCGCAGGGAGGCGCTCTTTCTCTGTTATCGCGCGCGAGCCGGGCGGATCGAGATGGGGCCGGTGACCCTCGGCCGCGACGTATACGTCGGCGAAGCGTCCGTCCTTGACATCGACACATCGATAGGCGATGGGGCACAGCTCGGACACTCATCCGCGTTGCTGAGCGGCCAGTCGGTACCGGCCGGCGAGCGC
>QHWT01000003.1 GCA_003222675.1 Acidobacteriota bacterium
GTTTCGCGCGACGGCCACGTGCAGTTCGTCAGCGATCGGAACCCGTTCCGCGGCAGTTCCCGCGGCGCGTACGGCGGCATCTTCTTCGCGGGCGGCGGCACGACGGTGCCGGCCGCGCACACATCCACGTCAGCGGTCGCCACCTCCCCGGGCGCTAATGCAGCCGGCCCGGGGGCCACGGCACCTGCAACGCCTGCAACGCCTGCAGCGCCTGCAACGCCTGCAGCGCCTGCAGCACCGTCAGCGGGTGGCGGCTCGGCTGATCATGGCGGAACGACGGGACCAGGATCGTCGGTGGCTCCGGTACGGCCGCACGAAGCGGACGACCATCAAGATTCGCCGGCAGAGGGCGAGGCCTCGTCGCACGGACATGACGATGCCACTGCTGATGCGCCTCCGAATACTGCGCCCGGTGGCAGCGTCACCGGGACAGCTGCGGCCGCGCGTCCTCTGGCGGCGAATCCGGAACCGGCCAGCCTGTTGCTGATCGGCACTGGTCTCGGGAGCGTCCTCTTCGCCCGTCGCCGCGCGCGAAAGCAGCGAGACTAGGCACATGATCGGCATCGGCGCCTGGGTATTCTCGGCGGGATTGCTCTACGCCGGAGTACTTCTCAAGCTCGTACAGCAGTGGGCGGCCGATCCGACTTATTCGCATGGATTCGTCGTCGCTCCGATCGCACTGTTCCTTGTGTGGCAGCAGCGCGATCGGCTGCGGCGGACCACCTCACGGCCGTCGGGATTCGGGCTCGTCGTGATCGTCGTCAGCTTGGCCATTTATGTGCTCGGCTCGCTCGGAGCCGAGCTCTTCCTCACACGCATTTCGCTGCTCGGCGTGGTTGCGGGCACCGTGCTGTACGTCTTCGGGTCGCAATACCTCCGCGTCCTGGCTTTTCCGCTCGCGTTCCTCGTGTTCATGATTCCGCTTCCCGCAATCGTCTTCGACCGCGCGACGGTGTCGCTGCAGTTGGTCGCATCACGGATGGGCGAGGAGTTGCTGCGCGCTGCTGACGTACCAGTGCTGCGCGACGGAAACATCCTGACGCTGCCGGCGATCACACTCGAGGTGAACGACGCGTGCAGCGGGATCCGATCGTTGATGGCGTTGCTGAGCGTCGCCGCGCTCGTCGGGTACTTTTCGGATGTGCCGCCATGGCAGCGCGTCCTCCTCACGTGTGCTGCCCTCCCTATTGCCATCGTGCTGAACGGCGTCAGAATCGCCGCGACAGGTCTGGCGGCGTCACGCTTTGGTCCGGTCGCGGCAAGTGGCGCGATTCACGCGACGTCCGGCTGGATTGTCTTCATGTTGGCGCTGGCAGCCGTCTGGTTGCTGGAGAAGACGCTCGGGTCCCGCGTCCGCCGCGCCGCTCGGCGACGCCTGGAGACGGCATGATGGCGCGGCGATTGGCCATCGTGGCCGCGCTGATGCTTGCCGTTGGAGCATTTCTGCGCGTCGTATCTGCAGCGGACCTCGTGCCGGACGCGTCAGGGCTCAATGCCCTGCCGATGCGAATCGACCAGTGGCACGGCCGGGATCTCGGCCGATTCGATCACGACATCGAGGCGGTTCTGCAGGCCGACACGTACACAATGCGAAGGTATACGCGCGATGCGATTCCCGTGGACCTCTTCGTCGCGTACTACGCGACGCAACGCACCGGTCACACGATCCACTCGCCGCTCAATTGCCTCCCCGGCACCGGGTGGGAATGGGTCGACCGGCGGCGCGAGCGAATCCGCGTTGGACCAGGGCGTGACATCGAGGTCAACCGCAACATCGCGAGGAAGAACGGGGAACAGGATCTCGTCTACTACTGGTATCAGAGTCACGGCCGCACGATCGCGAGTGAGTACCGGAACCGGCTGATGCTCGTTCACGACGCGCTGACGCTTCACCGCAGCGACGGCGCGCTCGTCCGAGTCACGGCGCCGATCATCGTGGGCGCGACGCGCGCAGCAGATCTTCCGGCATTCATCCGCGCGCTGTATCCGGTCCTCACGCGACATCTTCCGGAGTAAATTGCATGCGCACGCGGATTGTGTCACTCATCATCGTCGCCATCGCTGCCGCCGGCTGTTCCCGGCAGTCGTTCGAGCGTTTCTTCACGCGCGGTGAGCGCTTTCTGACGGCCAAGCGGTACGCGGAGGCCGCGATCGAATTCGAGAATGCCGCTCGCGCGAATCCACAGTCGATTGCCTCGCAGATGAAGCTGGGCGACGCGTACGCGGCGCTCGGCCAGCAAACCAACGCCGCCGCCGCTTATCAGCGGGCCTGCGCCCTCGACTAGCGTGACGTCGCTGCTTGCGTGCGATCGGGGGCGGCGCTTCTCGCCATCGGCGACTACGACACAGCGGCGTCGGAAGCGCGCGGAGTGCTCGCGGCCGACCGCTTCAACCTCGACGCGCAGTTGATCCTTGCGAGCGCCCTGTCGGGGGTTCGCCGGTTCGCGGATGCGGAAGAACGTCTGCAGGCGGCGATCGCCACGGCGCCGCAGGATCCGCGGGTGTACAAAGCGCTCTCGACGGTTCAGTTGCGGCGCGGCAACGCGAAAGCGGCGGAAGCATCGCTGATCCAGACCATCAAGCTCGATCCGGCAGCTACCGACGCGCGAGTAAGCCTCGCGCAACTGTACCTGCAGATGGGCCGCGCCGCAGACGGCGAGAAGCAGCTCCGCGACGCGCTCGCGATTGCTCCGGACGACCTCGAGGCGAACAAGACATACGCGAGCTATCTCGTAAGCACCAATGATTGCGCCGACGCCGAGAAGTACTGGCAGACGGTCGCAGCGAAATCCCCCGACGACTCGGGATATCTGTCACTGGCCGACTACTACGTCTGGAGCGGACGCCCCGACGACGCGCTGCGCGTGCTTTCGAAGGTGGCGGCGAAAGATCAGGGCGGGGCGGCAAGGGTCCGCGTGGCCTCGATCCTCTACGACCGCGGCGAACGATCGAAGGCGGCGGAGATGGTCGACGAAGTACTGACGCACGACCAGTCCAGCCTCAACGGCCTGCTGCTGAAAGCGCGGATCTCGCTCGACAACGGCGATGCGGCTGCGGCGCGCGACTACACTCACCGGGCCGCAGAGGTGGATCCCGACGCGCCTGCCGTGCGGGAGATGCTAGCGCACGTGAACGCGCAGCCGTAGGCGAGTCGATTGGCAACCGAGATTCGGACGACGTGAAATGAGCCGAAGAATCGCGTTCACGCTTGTCGTCGTCTGGATGGCAGCCGTGACGATTTCAGCAGCAGCTCCGGGTGTGCAGCTGTCAATCCGCGACGGGCGGGTGTGGCTCAACGCCACGAACGCGACCCCGCGCGAGATCCTCGGCGAGTGGACTCGCGTTGGCGGCACGCGCATCGTCAACGCCGAGCGGATTCCTGGCGGTCCGCTGACGTTGCAGCTCGACGGCGTTCCCGAGCTGCAGGCGCTCGACGTGCTATTGCGGTCAGCGGGCGGCTTCATCGCCGCGTCGCGGGCGGACGCGACGGCAGGTCAGTCGCGCGTCGATCGGATCGTCATCGTTCCCCCCAAGTTAGTAGTGGCCGTTCTTCCGGCGCCGCCGGCCGCGACCGCGAACGTCGTCACGATCACGGGCGTTCAGCGTGTCATCGGCGCCGACGGTATTCCCGTCCCGGACGATCAGGAAGACACGCCGGACGCTCCACGGGCGCGACCGACGTTCACCTCGATCCCGCCCGGATTCTCAGCGCCACCAGACGCGAGACCGACGGCGCCCGTTGGCGTTCTGGTCCCGGGGACCGTCGTCCCGCCGGCTGCGCCTTCCGGCCAGCCGCGGCCACCACGGCCCTGATATCGCGCTCGGTTTTTCGAGGTGGCCCTATGACGGTTTCTGCCGAAAAAGCGTCCGGACTGAATGGAATGCTCAAAGCCTTGTATCGGTCGCCACTGTCGAAGCCAATGCGACCGGCGCTGCGCCGGTTCCGCCGCACGCGGCTGATGCCGGCACACTGGCTGAAGGCCTGGCGGGTGTTCCAGATTCTGAACTTCAGGTACGGATACCTCCGTTCCGTCGCAACCGAGACGCCGCTCGACGGGGATCTGAACCCGAATCCCTGGTACACCTATCCAGCGCTCGAGTATTTGAAACAACTCGACTTTCGGGACAAGACCGTCTTCGAGTACGGCTGTGGCCATTCGACGCTGTTCTGGGCGGCGCGTGCGGCGCACGTTGTCAGCGTCGAACACGATCACCGGTGGTATCAGAGCATGGCCACGCGCGTACCGGGCACGTGCGAGCTGATTTTCGAATGTGACTCGGACGCGTACGCGTCCACGATCGAGCGGTTTCGCGACGGCTTCGATGTGATCGTGGTCGACGGACTCGTGACCGGACGAACGCGCCTGAAGTGCGCGAAGGCGGCGGTTAGGCACCTGCGTGAAGGCGGAATGATCATTCTCGACAATTCCGACTGGCTGCCCGAGTCGTCGAGGTATCTGCGCGAGTCGGGTTTGATCGAGGTGGACCTGACCGGCTTCGCGCCGATCAACGACTACACGTGTACGACGTCCTTCTACCTTCACCGCTCGTTCGCGTTCAAACCGCTTCGCGATCGCCAGCCGATGCCGGGCGTCGGCGCGCAACCCTACAACGGGGAGGCGGGCGCGATGGCGGAGCGGCAGGCAGCCGAAGCACGGGCTGTCACCGCCGCATGATGGGATCACGTCGTTGATGGAATCTTCAGCCGGCGTTCTCAAGAAGATCAAAAAGGGCGTGCTGGGTTCGGCGAGAGGCTGTGGGGTCTTTTCGCTCGTCCAGAACAGCAAGTGGCGCCGCGATCGTCTGCTCATCCTCGGTTATCACGGCGTCGCGATCGATGACGAGCACTGCTGGAAGCCGACGTTGTTCCTCCATCCGGAGTATTTCCGCGACCGGCTGCGGCGGATCGAGCGGTGTGGGTGTACGGTGCTGCCGCTGGGCGAAGCGCTCGAA
>QHWT01000069.1:0-79830 GCA_003222675.1 Acidobacteriota bacterium
CGCGCGCTCGGCCCCCCCGAGCTTGTCGCCCGAGTCCCGGAGCGTCTTCTCCGCGACGTAGACGGCCTGGTCGGCGTGGTTGCGCGTTTCGATCTCTTCCTTGCGCTTCTTGTCCTCGTCGGCGTGCGACTCCGCTTCCTTCATCATCCGGTCGACTTCGTCCTTCGAGAGGCCGCTCGACGCCGTGATCGTGATCTTCTGCTCCTTCGACGTCGCCATGTCCTTCGCCGACACGTTGACGATGCCGTTGGCGTCGATGTCGAACGTGACCTCGATCTGCGGCACGCCGCGCGGTGCAGGCGGAAGGCCGGTCAGGTGGAAGCGTCCCAGCGTGCGGTTGTCGCGCGCCATCGGCCGCTCGCCCTGCAGGACGTGCACCTCGACGCTGGTCTGGTTGTCCGCCGCGGTCGAGAACATCTCTCCCTTCCGCGTCGGGATCGTCGTGTTCCTCGGGATCAACGTCGTCATCACGCCGCCCATCGTCTCGATGCCGAGCGAGAGCGGAGTGACGTCGAGCAGGAGCAGGTCCTTCACTTCCCCCGCGAGGACACCCGCCTGGATCGCCGCGCCGACCGCGACGACTTCATCGGGGTTCACGCCCTTGTGCGGCTCCTTGCCGAACAGCTCCTTGACGATTGCCTGCACCCGCGGGATGCGCGTCGATCCGCCGACGAGCACGACCTCGTCGATCTTGCTGGAGTCGACCCCGGCGTCCGCGATCGCCTGCTTCGTCGGGCCGACCGTCTTCTGAAGCAGATCCTCGACGAGTTGCTCGAACTTCGCGCGCGTCAGCTTCAACTGAAGGTGCTTCGGCCCGGTCTGGTCCGCCGTGATGAACGGCAGGTTGATGTCGGTCTCCATCACGGTGGAGAGCTCCATTTTCGCCTTCTCCGCCGCTTCCTTCAGGCGCTGCAACGCCATGCGATCCTTGCTCAGATCGATGCCGTCGCTCTTTTTGAACTCGCTGGTGATCCAGTCGATGACGCGCTGATCGAGGTTGTCGCCGCCGAGGTGAGTATCGCCGTTGGTCGCCTTGACCTCGACGACCCCTTCGCCGACTTCCAGAATGGAGATGTCGAACGTGCCGCCGCCGAAGTCGTAGACGGCAATCGTCTCATCCTTCTTCTTATCGAGACCGTAGGCGAGCGCCGCCGCCGTCGGCTCGTTGACGATCCGCATGACCTCGAGGCCGGCAATCTGGCCGGCGTCCTTCGTGGCCTGACGCTGCGCGTCGTTGAAATACGCAGGAACGGTGATGACCGCCTTGCTCACCGCCGATCCGAGGTATTCCTCCGCGGCCTGCTTCAATTTCTGCAGGATCATCGCGGAGATCTCGGGCGGAGAGTATTCCTTGCCGCCGGCGTTCACGCGGACGTCGCCGTTCGACGCGCGCACGACCTGGTACGGCACCATCTTCATCTCTTCATTGACTTCGTCATATTTACGGCCCATGAACCGCTTGATCGAGAAGACCGTGTTCTCGGGATTCGTGACCGCCTGACGCTTGGCTACCTGGCCGACGAGCCGCTCACCGGACTTGGTGAAGCCGACGACCGACGGCGTGATGCGGCTGCCTTCGGGGTTCGTGATGACAACGGGTTCGCCCCCCTCCATCACCGCCACGACGGAATTCGTCGTCCCCAGGTCGATGCCAATAATCTTGCTCATGTGCTATGCCCTCGCTTTTCGAAGCTTTATAACGTTACAAGTATAAAATGTGAGTAGACTTCAGTCAAGCCAGACGATGGAAATCTCGCGCGCCGGACCGGTTGGGCGTTGGTGCTATACTGCGAATTGCCAGCCCCGCCCATCGGGATTTTGTGATTTCCGCGATTTGTGATTTGGTGAATTGCGCTGAAATTGCCCAGTCCGCGTCAAAATCATCATTTCACTGAATCGGCACGTCACCCGATCCACAGAGGCTTCCTTATGTTCCGCCGCTTTCTGGCGTTTTTCACTGTTGCGGCGCTCGGCCTGGCTGTCCCCGTCTACGCCCAGGAACAGGAACCGGACTACGGTGCACCGGCGCACGTCGCGTTTGTCGACGGCGCCGCCACGCTCGAACGCGAAGGACGTACAGAAACATCCGCCTTGAACATGCCGCTCCTGAGCGGCGATCGCCTTCGCACCGCCGAAGGGCGCGTGGAGGTGCTCTTCGAGGATGGGAGCGCGCTGCACCTGGACGAGCGCACGACGATCGACGTGCAGTCCGACGATCTCCTGCGGCTGATCGATGGCCGCATCCGGCTCAGTCTCGCGGGCCCTTCGCGTCAGATCGATTACCGCATCGACTCCGCCGCGGGCTCCGTTCACATCACGCAGGCTGGTGAGTACCGCATTGCGATGGTGCACGGTGAACGCGAAACGCAGCTCGAGCTCGCGGTGTTGCGGGGCGCTGGCGAAATCTTCACCGACCAGGGTTCGACGCCGGTCAGGGCTGGTGAACGCGCGTATGCGAGCGACGGGCTCGCCCCTTCGTATCCTTACGTGTTCAATTCGGCGAATTGGGACGCATTTGATCGCTGGTCAGAGACGCGGCGCGACGTGCGTCTCGGCGTGTCGAGCCAGTATCTCCCCACATCGATGCAGACGTATGCACCGGAGTTCGATCAGTACGGCGACTGGCGCTACGCCCAGCCGTATGGCTACGTCTGGTATCCGCGCGTGGCCGGTGGATGGCGTCCTTATTACTACGGCCGCTGGATCTCGTATCCGCGGTACGGGTGGACGTGGGTCGGTCTCGATTTCTTCTCGTGGCCCACGCACCATTTCGGCCGCTGGGGCTTCTCCGCCGGCTCGTGGTTCTGGATCCCCGGCAACCGGTGGGCGCCGGCTTATGTCTCGTGGGCGTATGCGCCAGGCTACGTGAGCTGGTGCCCGCTCGGATTCAACAATCGCCCGGTCATCGCGATCAACCTGAATTTTGGCAGCCGGTACTACTCCCCCTGGAATGCCTGGACGGTGGTGAACGCCGGCCATTTCGGCGGCGCGTTCGTGAATCAACGCGCCGTGTTCGTCGATCGGTTCGATCAGCGTCATCGACCCGTGTTCGTGACGCGGCCCGGCGCGCCGGCATTCCGCGACGTGGCGATTTCGAGGGGCTCGGCGCCCATTCGCTGGGCCGGCGCGCCGTCGCTTCCGGCTGAAGGCGGAAGCCGCCAGAATGCGCGACCCGACCGAGCGCGCGGCGCTGACACCGCTCGGCCGCGCGACAACTACTTCACACGCGGCGGCGACCGCGGCGAGCACGTCGCCGCGCCGGCGGCACCGAGCGCGACACGCAGCACACTGCCTGGGCCCTCGCGTCAGCCGCGGGATATCACGGCGCCCCGCGCCCCGAGACCGTACGAGGGACCTGTCCAGAGCCGTGCCGGCGGGTCACGTGACGCTAACGTCAGCGGGCAGCGCACCGCGCCGGACGGTGCGATACGACGCATCGAGCCGCGCGCCGGGGACAAGGCGGTCTACGCTCCGCGCGAAAGGATCGGCCGCGATCCGAGGCTGCCGTACTCGGCGCCGTCCGGGCCGGTGACTCAGGATCCCCGCACCGCGGCGCCGTACTACGATCGCCCGATGCGACGCGAACCTGCCCCGAACCGCGTTGACGGGCCGAGCCGGCCGGAGCGCGGCGGGATGGCAGTGCCGCGGGGCGACGGCGGTTCTCAGCGGCCATCATCCGGTGGTCAGGCCGCGCCAGGCCGGGTGGCGCCTCCTCCGCAGTCCGCGCCAGCTCCGGCGCCGCAGCGATCGGCTCCCGCCGAACGTTCACGCCCCTCCGGCGGGCAGTCCACCGGACAGGCAACCTCGCGTCGAGGGGGAGGCCGGGGCGGCCAATGAGATTTGGTGATTTGGTGATCCGCTGATTTGGTGATCTGTCCACGGCGGGCCCAAACCAGCTACCATGGGATCGATCACCAAATCACTGAATCCAACAATCACCAACTCGTCCGATGGCTCGTTACGTCGTCAAGCTCGCGCGCAACGCGGGCATCGTCATTCTCTTCCTGATTGCGGCGACGCTCGGCACGGTCACGGGGGTCGTCTTCGCCTTCGCGAACGACCTGCCCCGCATCTCAGCGCTCGACGACTATTCGCCGAGCACGATTACGCGCGTGTACGGCGCGCACGGCGATGTGGTTGGCGAGTTCGCGATCCAGCGCCGCGTCATCATCCGCTATCAGGACATCTCGCCCAACCTGCGCAACGCGATCCTCGCGGCGGAAGACGATACATTCTTTCAGCACTTCGGCTTGAGCATTCCGCACATCGTGGTTGCGGCGATTAAGGATTTGATCGAGTTCCGCAAGGCAGCCGGCGCCAGCACGCTGACGCAGCAGCTCACGCGCAAGCTGTTCCTCAAGGACGACAAGGCGTGGTCGCGCAAGGTGAAGGAAGCGCTCCTCACCATCCAGATCGAGAAGCGCTACACGAAAGAAGAGATCTTCACGCTCTACTGCAACCAGATGTATTTCGGCCACGGCGCCTATGGCGTCGAAGCGGCGTCGCGGCTGTATTTCGCGAAGTCCGCGAAGGATCTGACGATCGAGGAAGCGGCGCTCATCGCGGGCATTCTGCAGGGAAATGTCCGCCAGAGCCCATACGTGAACATGGACGCCGCGCTGCGCAGGCGCAATTACGCGCTCGACCGGATGGCGGACGTCCACTTCATCACCCCGCAGCAGGCGGCGGAAGCCAAGAAGAAGCCGATTGTCACGCGGGGGGATCCATCGATGCAGTCGGCGACGACTGCGCCGTATTTCCTGGAGGAGGTCCGCAAGGAGCTCGAAGCGCGCTACGGCGCGAAGCAGTTGTACGAGAACGGCCTCACGGTGCAGACCGGGCTGGACCTCAAGCTGCAGGATGTGGCGAACCGCGCGCTGGACCAGGGCCTTCGGCGCATCGATCACATTCACGGGTTCCGTAAGCCGCGCCGCAACATCCTCGACGAGCATCACGACATTGACACGTTCAAGCAGGCGCGATGGGAGCGGCCATTCGCGGTGAATGACGTCGTCGCTGCCGTGGTGACCGACGTTGACACGTCCGCGATCCGCCTGCGTGCCGGCGATTACCACGTCGCGATCGACAAGAAGGGATTCGCGTGGACGCACAAGACGCCGCCGCAGCTCCTGCGCCGCGGCGATCTCGTCGAGGCGAAACTGCTGACGATCGACGGGGTGTCGCACGCGGCGAGCGGGACGATCGAGCAACCCCCTCTCGTCGAGGGTGCGGTGCTCGCGCTCGATAACCGCACAGGCCAGATCCGGATCATGACCGGCGGGTTCAGCTTCGATCGGAGCAAGTTCAACCGCGCGACGCAGGCATTCCGGCAGGTGGGTTCCGCGTTCAAGCCGTTCGTGTACACGACCGCCATCGATCGCGGTTACACGCCGACGACGATCCTGCAGGACGTGCCGGTCAGCTTCACCGCAGGCCCCGGGCAACCGTTGTATTCACCGCAGAATTACGATCACAAGTTCGAAGGTCCGATCACGCTGCGGCACGCGCTTGAAGAGTCGCGCAACGTTCCGGCAGTACGTGTGATGGATCAGCTCGGTCCGAAGCAGGTGATCTCTTACGCGCGGCGCTTTGGCCTGACCTCGCCGCTTCCCCCTTACCTTCCCGTCGCGCTCGGCGCTGCCGAAGCCACGTTGCTGGAGATGACGAGCGCGTATTCGGTGTTTCCGAACCAGGGCGTCCGGATGACGCCTTACGCGGTCCTGAAGGTCACTGATCGCGAAGGCAACGTGCTCGAGGAGAACCGCCCTGAACCGAAGGATGCGATTCGCGCGGATACCGCTTTCGTCATGACGAACCTGCTGCGCGGCGTCGTGCAGCACGGAACGGCGGCAAAGGCCGCAGCGTTGAACTGGACAATCGGCGGCAAGACGGGCACCACCGACGATTTTTCCGACGCGTGGTTCATCGGCTTCGATCCCGACGTCACGCTGGCGGTGTGGGTTGGCTACGACCAGCGCAAGCCGCTGGGCCCCGGTATGAGCGGCGCGGAAGCCGCGCTGCCGATCTGGATCGAGATCATGAAAGCGTGGATTGGCGACCGCAAGGACCCACCGAAGTTCGACGCCCCCGGCAACATCGTGTTCGTCTCGGTCGACAAAGGCTCAGGATCGGCAACCGAGGACGCCGCTCCGGGATCGATCAACGAGGCGTTCATCGCCGGCACGCAGCCGGGCTCGATCAGGCAGTGACCGACGCTGCCGATTGTTGACTGCAGGCGGCTGAGCAATCGCCACGCTTCGGTGTGCGGTGCTCGCTGAATGTCCGACTATTGCCGACGTTCACGAGCGGACGCTCCGTCCCACGACCGAGCGGTGCCGCCGGGGGATCGTTCCTAACCCGTTGGTTGGACAGCGTCAGGTCGGGCACGAGATCCGCAAGATGGTCGCTTCCATGAATCTCCTGCGCGACATCCGCTACGGCGTCCGCGTTCTCATCGGCAGCCCTGCGTTCGCCGCCGCATCCGTTGCGGTCATGGCGCTCGGCGTGGGCGTGTCGACAGCGGTCTTCTCGGTCATGCGCGGCGTCCTGGTGACGCCTCTTCCGTATCACGCGCCCGATCGAATAGTGCTCTTCCGCGCCGACGTGCCGGGATACGTCCATGAACCCGCGCTGACCGCAGACGAGCTTTCCGCGCTTCGCGAGCGCACGGACCTCTTCGAGTCGGTCGCGGTGATCAACGAGTCAGAGGGGAATCTCACCTCGCCCGACGACATGGCCGCCGTGACGGCGGCGTCGATCAGCGAAAACTTCTTCCAGACGCTCGGCGTTGCGCCGCTGCTCGGGCGGTCCGTCTCCTACGGCGACTTCGGAGAACAGTGGATCGCGGCGGTCGACATCAGCTACGAGGCATGGCAGCGCCACTTCCAGGGTGACCCCAGGATTATCGGACGCCGCATCGAGGTGAACAACATCCCGGTGACAGTCGTCGGCGTGCTTCCGCCCGGGTTCCACCTGTATCTCGGTCCTGGCGTGACGGTCTCGACACGCGTCGACATCTGGTACCCGCGTTCCCCCGGTTACGATCGCGATCCCTTTCGCGGTCACGTGGTCATCGCGCGCCTGAGGGACGGCGTCGCGCTCGAGACCACCCGCGCGGCCGTGTCCGCGCTGGCAGCGAACCTCGTGGTGCAGCATCCCTCGAGCTATGCCACGGGACCCGTGCGTCTTTCGCTCAACACGCTCGACCGGGACGTCGTCAGCGAAGTGAAGCCGGCGCTGACGGCAATCGCGGGCGCCGTGACCTTCGTGCTGCTCATCGCGTGCGCGAACCTTGCGAACCTGCTGCTGGCGCGCGCGTCGGCGCGCGAACGCGAGCTGGGTGTCCGGATCGCGATTGGCGCGTCGCGCCGCGACATCGTGCGCCAACTGCTCGCGGAAGGGCTCGTCGTCGGAAGCCTTGGCGCGTGCGGCGGCCTGCTGCTTGCCGCGTGGGGCGTCGACGTGCTCGTCCGCCTCGCTCCCGCCGTCCTGCCGCACCTTGACATGATCCGAATCGACAACCATGCGGCGGCGTTTGCTGTCGTCGTGTCCGTCGTGTGCGCGGTGGTCGTGAGCCTCGTCCCCGCGCTCCACGTCACGAAGGGCAGCCTCGCGGACCGCATGAAGCGCGACCTCACATCACAGAGTGGAAGCAGGCTTCGCGGGGCGCTCGTCGCCAGTCAGCTCGCGTTGTCGCTCGTGCTGCTCGTCGGCGCCGGCCTGATGGTGCGGACATTCATCAGCATGCGCGCAGTGCCACTTGGATTCGATCCTTCGGACGCCCTGACGATGAACGTAGCGCTGCAGCTGCAGCGGTTCGGAACGGGACCAATCGATGAAGCAAGCGCCAGGACCCTTGCGTTCTATCACCAGCTTGCAGAGGCAGTGCGGGACATTCCCGGCGCGGAGCAGGTCGGCATCGGCCTTCCGGTTCCTCTGAGGGGCATCGGCTTCATCGCCGAACGGTTTGCGATTGACGCGTCCGGACCCCAATATCAGGCCGATGGCGTCCTCGCCCTCGCGGGATTCCTGGAAACGTTACGCGTTCCGCTGGTTGCCGGTCGGTACTTCACCGTCGCGGATGACGACCGGCCCGTCGTCATTCTGGATCAGCGCCTGGCCGAGCAGCTGTGGCCGCACCAGTCAGCCATCGGCCGCCGCCTTCTCCTGAAGTCACTGCACGAAAAGTGGGTCGAAGTCGCCGGCGTCGTGGCGCACGTGCAGATGCAGGACGTGCGTCACAAAGATCCGCCGCAGATCTGGATGACATATGCGACGGAGTCCTATTCCGAACTGAACATCGTCGTGCGCGCGCGAAATGCGTCCGCGCTGATATCGCCGGTAAAGAATGCCGTGCAGCGACTTGGTGCCGGTCGCCCGGTGCACGACGTCGCTCTGCTGGACGACTATGTCGCGGACGCAACTGCCGACACGCGGTTCGCGCTGCTCGTGCTTTTCGCATTTGCCGCGATCGCGGTCATCCTCGCGGCAATTGGAGTCTACGGGGTGGTCGCGTTTGCGACCGCGAGACGCAGTCGGGAAATCGCTGTCCGCATCGCGCTCGGCGCAGACGCGCGCGGCATCGTGGCACTCGTGCTGCGGGACGGACTGGCATGGATCGCCGCCGGCCTGCTCACCGGGATCGGCGGCGCGCTGGTACTGTCACGCTATCTCGGCGCACTGCTGTTCAGGATTGGCGACCGCGATCCGATCACGTTCGCGACGGTAGCGGTGCTGCTCGCGGCTGTCGCGCTCCTCGCTACCGCCCTCCCCGCCGTACGGGCGGTGTGGACGGACCCGATGCTCGCCTTGCGCGCGGAGTAATAAATACTGCGGATGCCTTAGGCGCGTTTCAAAACTACCGTAGCGCAGCCCTTCAGGGCTGCCCGGCCGCCGTCAAGCAGGCCTAAAGGCCCGCGCTACGCAAGGCCGCCGTTCAATTTGAAACGAGCGTCTACACCTCCTCGTCCAGAGTCACCTCGGACAGCGCCCCGGCGGCCTTCTTCATCAAGTACGTTTTGATGAACCCGTCGATGTCGCCGTCGAGCACGCGGTTGATGTCCCCCACCTGCTCCTTCGTCCGGTGATCCTTCACCATCTGGTACGGATGGAGCACGTAGCTGCGGATCTGACTGCCGAAGGCGATATCGCGCTTTTCGCCACCGAGTTTGTCGAGCGTCGCCTGCTGCTCCTTCATCTTCAGATCGAATAGCCGCGCTCTCAGAACCTTCATCGCCTGCGCACGGTTCTTGTGCTGCGATCGCTCGTTCTGGCACGAGACGACGATGCCGGTCGGAAGGTGGGTGATGCGGACGGCGGAGTCGGTGACGTTGACGTGCTGGCCGCCCGCGCCGCTGGAGCGGTACGTGTCGACACGCAGGTCTTTCTCGTCGATGCCGACCTCGATGTCCTCGGGCAGCTCGGGCCACACGTAGACCGACGCAAACGACGTGTGACGCCGCGCCGCCTGATCGAACGGCGAAATGCGGACGAGCCGATGGACGCCCGCTTCCGCGAGCATGAGACCGTACGCGTAGTCGCCGTACACCTCGAATGTCGCGCTCTTGATGCCCGCTTCGTCGCCCGGCTGCTGATCCATGACCTCGCGCTTGAAGCCGCGACGCTCCGTCCATCGCAGGTACATGCGCAGCAGCATCTCGGCCCAGTCCTGCGACTCGGTGCCGCCGGCGCCCGGATGGATCGTGACGATCGCGTTCTTGCGATCGTGCTCGCCGCCGAGCATCTTCTTCGTTTCGCCGGCTTCGACTTCTTCGGCGAATTCATCGAGAGCGCGCGCCAGATCGTCCGCGACCGGCTCCCCTGCCTGCGCCCACTCGACGAGCACGGCGAGGTCGTCTCCCCGACGCCGCAGTGAATCGGTCAGCCGCTGATCGTCCTCGAGCCGGCGGCGACGCTGCATCACCTTCTGCGCAGCCGCCTGGTCCTTCCAGAAGTCCGGCTCCGCAACGCGCTGTTCTATTCTCGAGAGTTCTTCCGCGGGACGCGCGGCGTCAAAGATAGCTCCGCAGGTCGGAGGCGCGCTTGGCGAGATCCTGATACCGGCGGAGCTGCTCGTCTAACTGAATGGTCGGCATAAATGGCTTAGGGCTTGTGGCTCAGGGCTCGAGCTGGTTTATGGCTCACGGCTATTGTACCCGGGGTCGGCGCGTCGCCAGCAGCGCGGCGGCCGTTAGCATCACCGAGACCCATCCAATAAGGTCGCCGATGCGGCTGTAGATCGTGCGGGCGCTGATGAAATGGAGATCCGCCACCATTACCGCGCTCTGGAACATGTCCGACTTCTGCACGACGCGCCCGTAAGGATCCACGAACCCGCTGATGCCGGTGTTCGCAGCGCGCGCCAGATAGCGTCCCTGCTCGATGGCGCGCATCGAGGCCTGCTCCCAGTGCTGATACGCGGCCGACGACCAGCCATACCACGCATCGTTCGTGATCGTCGTCAGGAGCTCGCTGCCGCGTACCACGAACGAGCGGATCAGGCTCGAATAGATCACCTCGTAACAGATGGCGGTGCTCGCCATGTGTCCAGCGACCGGCAGCAGCACGGCATCGCGGCCCGCGGAGAAATCCGAAACTGCTTCCACGAGTGGGCCGACGAAAAACAGGATGCGCTTCAACGGCACGTACTCACCGAAGGGCACGAGGTGAATCTTGCGATAGATCGCGCCGGTGCTCCCGTCGGGCCGAACGAGGAAGGCCGCGTTGTAGTAGCGCGCCTCGGGAGGCTTGCCCATCGCAACCGGCCGGACCGGCTCGATCTGATCGCTGCCCAGCAGGATCGTGACGTGCGCTTCGCGCGCCAGCCGGCGCACGGCGTCGCCGCGGACGAGATCCTGCTCGTAGTAGTACGGCGTCGACGACTCTGGCCAGAGGATGAACCGGGCGCCGCGGCCGATCGCCTCGCGCGACATATCGATATAGCGCTGGGCGATCGCATCCATCAGCCCGCGGTCTCCGCGATACGCCTCGTCTTTCTGCTCCTGCGGGATATTCCCCTGCAGCACGGCCACGCGAATGGGCGTCCCCTCGGAGATGAGCGTCTGCGCGCGCACGCGCGCAGCGCCCCATGCCGCGGACGTGAGCACGAGCGCCGCCGTCACCGTCCCGATCTGCCAGCGCCGTGCGCTCTGTTCGAGCGCGGTATAGGCGGCGGCGGCGCTGACCATCGCGACGAATGCCGACAATCCGTAAACACCGACCACGCTCGCAAGTTGCGCAACCGGCAGCACCGTCACCTGGCTGTAGCCGAGGAGCTCCCACGGAAAGCCGTCCCAGAGGTAGGTGCGTCCCATTTCGGTTGCGACCCACACGAACGGCGCAAGCAGCAGCGCGCGCGTGCCGAGTGCGCGAAACAGGCGTGATTGAATCCAGGCGAACATCGCCGGAAAAAGCGACAGGTACGCGACGAGCATCGCGGCCGCCAGCGCCGCAACCGGCGTCGCAAGCCCGCCAAACGTCGTCATCGTCTGGACCAGCCAGTAGAGCGTCCCGCCGAAGTAGACTGCGCCGGTCATGAGGCCGAGCCCGAACGGAGTGTGAATCCACGCAATCGGGGTCTGACCCCAGTGACCGGATCCGGACGGCGGGGTCAGACCCCGGAGGGGCCCTGACACAGCGATCAGCAATGGCGCGAGCGCGATCCATGCGAGCGCCGGATGGCCGAATTTCGGGAAGCTGAGCGCGAGGACCGCGCCCGAAAGGAGCGCTAGTGCTGGACCCAGGGGTTGAACTGCTCTTCTTTTTCAAGCCGGCGCGCGACCTGCTCCGCTTCGCGGCGATCGCTGTAGCGTCCAACCTGCACGCGATAAATGGCGGGCGCCCCCGCGGGCGGATCGAGCACGAACGCAGGATAGCCCTTACCAGTGAGCCGACGCGCGATCGCGCCGGCCGCCGCGCGATCCTTGAGCGCGTGCACCTGCACGACCCACTCGCCGCGACGTCCGGATGACGGCGGGTTTGACGAGGGCAGTGCAGCGGGAGGCGGCGCGATCTTCGCTGACGCGCCTGCAGGGGGCGCGGGCGCCGGCGTTGGCTCGCTGCGCGGCTTCAACTGTTCTTTCGGCGCAGCGTCGGACTGCAGCCGCTGCGCGTAGCTCAAATCGTCTTCGGCTTCCTGCGCGGGCGCGGGAGGCTCGGCGGCAGGAGGTCCGGCGGCTGCGACAGTCGGAGGCGGCATCGAAGCGACGGGCTGCGGTGTCCCGGCCGCGACCGGGTCGCTCGTATCCGCGACGCGTTCCGTTCTGACGCCGCGCCCGACCTGCACTCCGCACAAAAAGATCACCACCGCCACGATGGTCGTCGCCATGAACAGGAAGACAAGCTGTTTCCCGCTCAACTGGATTTCGTGAAACCCTTCGTCGATGTCGTGATGTGTCAGTTCAGTCACGTTAGGTTCTATTGCGCCCCATCAACCACGTCATCAGCTCGATGGGCAACGGAAAGATGATCGTCGAGTTCTTCTCCGACGCGATTTCCGTGAGTGTCTGCAGGTAGCGCAGCGTGATCGTCACGGGCTCGGTCGCAATCACCTTCGCGGCCTGCGCCAATTTTTCGGATGCCTCGAGCTCGCCGGCTGCGTGAATGATTTTAGCACGCTTCTCGCGCTCGGCTTCCGCCTGGCGCGCCATCGCGCGCTGCATGTCGGGCGGCAGATCGACGTGCTTCACTTCGACTGCCGACACTTTGATTCCCCACGGATCCGTGTGCAGGTCGAGGATCTGCTGCAGCTGCTGATTGAGCCGCTCGCGTTCCGATAAAAGATCGTCGAGCTCCACCTGCCCGAGTACGCTCCTGAGCGTCGTCTGCGCAAGCTGCGACGTCGCGTAGTGGTAGCTCTCGACCTCCACGATCGCCTTGCGCGGCTCCATGACGCGGAAATACACAACCGCGTTGACCTTCACCGACACGTTGTCGCGCGTGATGACGTCCTGAGGCGGGACGTCCATGACAATGGTGCGCAGGCTGACGCGCACCATCTTGTCAATCGGCGCGAACACGAGAATCACGCCCGGCCCCTTGGGTTGGCTGAGCAGCTTTCCGAGCCGGAACACTACGGCGCGCTCATACTCGTTCAGGATTTTGATAGAGCTGAGCAGGTAGAACGCGATTACGACGAAGACGATCAGACTGGTCGATACCGGCACGACGCCTCCATTCGATGTCCGCGGGATCCGGCGAACGTCGGGGGAGACTCTACCTTACATCTTGGCGACGGTGAGCAGCAGTCCCTTGACGGAGGTCACGACAACCCTGTCTCCTGCATGTATCGGCTCGGGGGACGTAGCAGTCCAGATCTCCCCGTGGGTTGAAACCCGGCCAACGCCGCCCGGTTCAATGGAGGTCAGCGCCTCGGCCGTGGAGTGCAGCATCCCGCTTTCGCCAGTGATCGAGGCAAGGCGCTGAGCCTTCATGGCCAGCTGTACCAGGAACAGGATGATGGCCGAGAGCGTCAGCGTGATGGGCAGGATCGTACGCAGACCAATCTGCATCTCAGGCAGCGGCGAGTCGATCAGCATCAGCGATCCGAACAGCAGGCTCGTGATCCCGCCGACTGCGAGCAGCCCATGGCTGGCGACCTTCACCTCGAGTATGAGTAACGCGAAGCCAAACAGGATGAGCAGCACGCCGGCGTAGCTCACGGGGAGCACCTGCAGCGCGAAAAACGCAAGCAGGAGACAGAGTCCCCCGGCGACGCCCGGAAGAATGGCCCCCGGGCTCCACAATTCGATTGTCAGGCCAAGCGTGCCGAGGGTGAGCAAGAGGTACGCGATCTGCGGATGCGCGACGGCAGTCAGCACGCGCTCGGCCCACGTCATCTCGATCGTTCGCATCTCGGCCCCGGCCAGCGCGAGCGTTGTGCTGGCGCCATTGAACCGTCGAATCGTTCGCCCGTCGAGCTTCCTCACCAGGTCCGCGACGTCCGTTGCGACGAAGTCGATGAGCGGCGGCGATGCCTTCAGCGCTTCCTGCTCGGTAAAGGATCGGCTGTCGATCACCGCCTGCTCGACGAGCGTCACGTTGCGGCCGCGCTGCGTCGCGAGCGTGCGGGCGTACGCGGCGGTATCGGACGCGGCCTTTTTCGACATCACCTCGTCCATCTTCTCGCCCGTGCCCGTGACCGGGTGCGCGGCGCCGATGTGGGTGCCCGGCGCCATGGCCGCGACGTCGGCGGCCATCGTGATCAGGAATCCGGCGGAGGCCGCACGGTTGCCCGAGGGGCCGACGAAAATCGCAACGGGCGTGCGCGCAGCGATGATGGCGTTGTTGATGTCGCGGGTGGAGTCGAGAAGCCCGCCCGGTGTGCGCAGCGTGAACACGATGAGCCGGGCCCCCTCGGCGTCCGCCTTCGCGATCGCCTTGCGCATGAACTCCGAGGTGACGGGATGGATGATGCCGTCCACCGTCGCCGTTTCGACGATGGGTGCGCGATCCGGGACGGCGCGCGCGATGATTGCAGCCGCCGCGACGATGATGACGACGACCGGGGCGATGCGGCGCATGGCCTACTGGCCTCCTCTATCGATCCGCTCCTGTAACTGCTTCGCCTGGGCCGAACCCGGCTCCAGCGTCAACGCGCGCTGCACTTCAGCGCGTGCGCTCGTCACATCTTTCACAAGAAGATACGCCTCCGCGAGCGCAACGCGCGCGGCCGCGGTGTCCTGGCTCCAGATTGAAATCTTCAGCGCGTCGATCGCCTCCCGCGGGCGGCCGCCGCGCAGGTGAATCCGCCCGATCAACAGGTGCGCCTGCGCCTCGTACGGCGAGAGGAACACGGCACGACGCAATTCCACCAGCGCCTCGGGGTCCTGCTCGCGTTCAAACAGCCGCCGCCCGCGCTCCAGGTGAAACTGCGCGAGATCCTGCTGATCGCGCTGCGCCGTGTTGACGATCGCCTGGTCCACCGATTGTGCGCGGCGTGGCTCGAGATCCGCCCGTGTCCGCTCGAGACGAGCAGGCAACGCGTCGGTCCCCCCACGTCGCGACGCATCCACGTACTTCGACGAGAGTTGCGCGGCGAGCTCGCGTTCGCGTCCGGCTTCTGCGGCGCGCCCCGCCGCTTCGAGCTCCGCGGCGAGCACCACATGCGCGTCGCCGTCGGCGGGATTCCGGCGCAGCGCTTCGCGCAACCAGTAAATCGCTCCCTGCGGATCGCGATCGAGCGCGTACGCGTATCCCAGATTGAACAGGAAGTCTGGATCGTCCGGTTCGGCCTTTGCCGCCTGGGTGAAAAAGTACGTCGGTTTGCCGGTCTCCGCCGTCGACCCGCGCCTCACCTGCACGACGCCGAGATTGTTCAGGACCGCGGCGCTGGGAGACTCGTCCTGCAGCGACTTCAGCACGGTGAAGGCGTCGTCGTACTGCTTCAGCCCCATCATCGAGATCGCGGCAAGAAATCGCGCACGTCGCGCCGCCGGCGACGATCCGGCGACGCGCTTGACCGCCGCGAGCGCCGCGGCGTGGTCTCCCTGCGCCGTCCGCACTTCCCACAGCGCAATGCGCGCGCGATCGTACGCAGGATCGAGCTTCAGCGCCGTCTCGAGAAATGTCGCCTGGCTGGCCGGTTGCTCCGCGAGCAAGCCTTTGATGTATTGCTCGAACGCCTGCAGCGGCGGCGAGGCGGTGGCGGTGATTGACCCCGCATCGCCTCCCGGCACGGCCCTCCGTGCGACCCGCAGAGCCAGCAGGAACAGGTCTTTCAGCTCCCCGCGCTCGGTCACGTCTTCACCGGCATGGCCGATGTCAATCCGGATCGGACGCAGCCGCACGTTGAGGACGTCGCCGTCCACCTGCACGTCTCCCACGATCACTTGCGACGCGCCCACGATCTGTCCGACGCGTATCACGGTCGCGCGGCTCAGCACCGCATTGGGCGGCAGGTGCAATTGGTCGTAAGCGCGCTCGCGCGCCGTCCGGGTGATGGCGCCCAGGCCTCGCGCGTTTATATCGTCGGTCACAAGGACTGCCAGCGCCTCGCCGAGCCAGTATGTTCGTGCATCGCGCGGCGGCGTCTCGAATGGGACGACGAGGATGCGCGGACCGGGGAGCGACGGCACGGGCGGAACCGGCAGACTCGTTTGCGCGAGACCGAGGCAGAACAACAGGGGTGCGGCGATCATGCGGCGATCGCGGTGTCGCGCTCGCGGCCGTTCAGCGTGACGGAGAGCAGGCACCCCTTCTGGCCTCCGGCGGCGGCGCGGCATCGATTCACGTGCGCGTCGGCCGGCACGTCGAACAGCCGCAGCACGCGCGAGATGGCCGACGCGTAGAATCCGCACAACGGCAGAACGGACGCCTCCCGCACTTCACAGAAGAGCGAGCCGCGAAGATCAATCGACGCCGTGCCCTTCTTGACGCGGGTAATGGCGCGGGACCCCGGGTAGGTTGCGCGGACGAGCGCACGCGCCGTGCGCAGCGCGGCGCGCGCCCGCAGCGCCGGGGGCAACGCGCGCACGAACCGGCGCTCGAACGCGGGCACGTTCTCGTAGGTCCAGGCAGCCGCGTACTCGCCCGCGCGCGCGGTGATCGCGTTGTACGCGTCTCCTTCGCCGCGAAGAAAGCTGAGCACCGCCGACAGCGGCGCAAGACCGATCGTGCCTTCGCGCAATCCGGACACGTTCAACCAGTTCTCGTAGAATTCGAGACGGTTGGGCAGCAAATCGGCGATGGACTGGTGCAGGCTGGCGACGAGCACGCGTCCGATTCTGGGTTCACTCATGGTAACGTCGAGCGTGCGACACCGGGTCTCGGCGGCGATCCTGGCCGGCGGCCGAGCGACGCGGCTCGGCGGCGCGGACAAGGCGGCGCTTCTCATCGGCGGCGCGCGGATCATCGATCGTCAGATCGCCGAACTGGCGGCGGTCGCCGACGATCTCGCAATCATCGCGAACGATCCCGCGCGGTACGCCGGCCTTCAGATTCCCGTCCAACCAGACGCGATGCCCGGCGCCGGGGCGCTCGGTGGAATCTACACCGCACTCGCGCGCGCGCGCCACGAGCGCGTGCTGGTCATCGCCTGTGATCTGCCGTTCGTCACGCGGGAGCTGCTCGCGAGGATCGTGGAAGACGCCGGGGACGGAGTGGATGCCGTCGTGCCGCGGTCCGCGCGCGGGCCGCAGCCGCTCTGCGCCCTGTATACGCGCAGGTGCATGAACGCCATCGAGGCGCGCATCGCCCGTGGCGCGCTCGCCGTCTCGGACCTTGCCAGGGACGTGCGCGTGCGCGAGATCAGCGCCGAAGCGCTCGCGGCGTACGACCCTCATGGCCGATTGTTCGTGAACGTCAACACGCCGCATGATTACGCGCGCGCCAGGAATGCAGTGATGTCGGAACCGTTGCAAGATCGTATCACGGAAGAACAGTGATTCTGCCCATTCACCACCTCGTTCGCAGCCATATGGCCGAGGCCGTCGGCCGGTTGTACGTCATTCCGCCGGAGGATGCCGTCATCGTCGACATGGCGCTCGAGACGCCCCCCCGCCGCGCGTTGGGAGACATCGCCGTCCCGATCGCGTTCGCCCTGGCGCGCCGGCTGCGCAAGGCGCCGCGCGCCATCGCGCAGGAACTGGCCGCCGCGCTTGGCCGGATTGATGGCATCGCACGCATCGAGGCCGCGCCGAACGGTTACATCAATTTTTTTCTGGATCGCGCCAAGTGGCTGCGCGAGTGGGCCTCTCAGGAATACCGTGGCTTCCGCCTTCGGGCGCAAGGAGCTGCTCTGCACTCTCGTGAGGCGGACGGACACGGCAAAGTCATCGTCGAGCACACCGCGATCAATCCGAACAAGGCAGCGCACATCGGCCACTTGCGCAACGCGACACTCGGCGACGCGTTCGGCCGGCTGCTGCGTTTCCAGGGCCGCCGTGTCGAAATCCAGAACTATATTGACGACACCGGTGTGCAGGTCGCCGACGTCGTGGTCGGATTCCGCGAGCTCGAACAGAAATCCGTCGATGACGTGCGGGAGCTCGCTGAGTCGCCGCGTTTCGATTACTACTGCTGGGACCTCTACGCACGCGTCACCGAGTGGTATGCCGGGGACAAGGAACGGCTGAAGATCCGCGTGACGACGCTGCACGCGCTCGAGCACGGGGGCAACGACATCGCGACCATGGCGGCCTTCATCGCCGATCGCATCGTCCGCTGTCATTTGCGGACGATGGCAAGGATGAACATCGGATACGACCTGTTGACGTGGGAGGGGGACATCCTGCGCCTGCATTTCTGGGCGCACGCGTTCGACTTTCTCAAGAAAACGGGCGCCGTCTACATGCAGACGGAGGGAAAGCTGAAGGGCTGCTGGGTAATGCGGATTGAGGAAGCGCCGGCGGAACCAGGCGCGCACCCCAACACCGACGTGGCTGCTGCGGAGCCATCAGACGACCCCGAGCTGCAGGAGACGCGCGAGAAGGTGATCGTTCGATCCGACGGCACCGTCACCTATGTCGGCAAGGACATGGCCTACCAGCTCTGGAAATTCGGACTGCTCGGCCGCGATTTTTTCTATCGCGAGTTCGAGCGCGGCACGACGCGCACGCTCTGGTCCACGACATCGGATAACGGTGCGGCATCATCCAAACCGCCATCGTTCGGGCGCGCGTCAATGGTCTGCAACGTGATCGACACGCGTCAGTCGTACCTGCAGAAGCTGGTGAAGCAGGCGCTCGCGGTGCTCGGGTACACCAAGGAGGCGGAGCGCTCGATTCATTATTCGTATGAGATGGTGGCGCTGTCGCATGAAACCGCACGCGAGCTGGGATACGACACGAGCGAGGAAGCCGATAAGCCGTTCGTCGA
This sequence comes from Acidobacteriota bacterium, assembly GCA_003222675.1. Classification (GTDB taxonomy): domain Bacteria; phylum Acidobacteriota; class Vicinamibacteria; order Vicinamibacterales; family 2-12-FULL-66-21; genus QHWT01. The sequence goes on from QHWT01000069.1 coordinate 18,814, forward strand.
GGTCTCCGGGCGCAAAGGCCTCGGCGTGAAGGCGGACGACCTGCTCGATCGCCTGAACGACAAGGCCGGAACGGAAGTCGCGCGCCGCAACCCGGAGTTCGCGCCCGACGACATCCGCCGCACCGCGGAGGCAATCGCGACGGCGGCGGTGCGATATTTCATGGTGAAGTTCTCGCGTGGCAAGGTGATCGCCTTTGACATCGATGAAGCGCTCAGCTTCGAAGGCGAGAGCGGGCCCTACCTCCAGTACGCCACCGTGCGCGCGAATAACATCTTCGCGAAGCTGAAGGATCGCGAAGGGCTCGACGAGGCCGCGGTCACTACCGCTCTGGCCGATGCGCCACAGGATGCGCTCACCGACGGCTCGGACGACGCGCACGACTTGTGGGGACTCGTGCTCGAGGCGGCGAGGCTCGACGAGATCGTCGACCAGGCCGTTCGTACACTCGAGCTCTCGGTCGTCGCGAAGTATGCATTCGCGCTCGCGCAACAGTTCAATGGCTTCTACCATCGATTTCCCATCCTGGCCGAGGACCGCAAGGACGTGCGTCTGTGGCGTGCTGCAGCCGTGGCCTTCTACCGAGATCAGATGACCGAGGCGCTCGGATTGATGGGTTGTGCTGTGCCTGAAAGAATGTAGCTGCCAGCTGCCAGCTATCAGCTACGACCTATGGATGATCAGCAACTGGAGCCGGAAACTGGAGGCTGGAAGTTGGAAGCTTGAAGCTGGAAGCTGAGATGAAACCCACGATTGGAATCACCCGCTGTTCGAAGCTCGATGACTACATCGAGTCGGTGAAGCATGCGGGCGGAGAGCCGGTCGTGCTCGAGCCCGGGGACGATCTGCGGGAGAGCCTCGCCCGTGTGGATGGCCTGCTGCTGAGCGGCGGGCCGGATGTCGACCCGCGGCTGTATGGCGAGACCCCTCATCCCTCGACCGTTGTCGATAGCGATCGCGACACGTTCGAAATCCCGCTGTCGCGCGAGGCGGTCGCGCGGGACGTCCCGCTGTTCGCGATCTGCCGCGGCGTGCAGGTGCTGAACGTCGCGGCGGGAGGCACGCTCGTGCAGGACATTCCGTCCGCGATTAAATCAGAGCTCGATCACTCGATTCAGGAACCGAAGCACGCCGAGGCGCACGACGTGCGGGTCACTCCCGACACCCGGCTTGCTTCGGCGCTCACCCCGTCGCGTCAGCTCGACACCTGCTCGGTGAACAGCCGGCACCACCAGGCGGTCGCCCGCGTAGCCCCTTCGTTCGTCGTGTCCGCGGTCTCGTCCGACGGCATTGTCGAGGCTATCGAGCGCCCCGAGTCCACATTTTGTGTGGGCGTGCAGTGGCATCCGGAGAACTTCTGGCGCACCGGCGAGTTCGACGGGTTATTCGAAGCGTTCGTCGAAGCTGCGCGGCAGCGGAGGGGCAACGAAGTAGGACGAAGGTAACGGATCCTCCAAACGAAGCAACGAACAAACCGAAGCTCAACGAAGGGTCTTCGTTCGCCTCCGTTGTCTTCGTTGCTTCGTTTCGGGATCCGTTACCTTCGTCATCTCCGCTCTCTCTTACTTCGTGCGCTCAAAAATCGCGAGACTCTCCACGTGCGGCGTGTTCGGGAAGAGATCGAATGCGCGCAGTGAGGTCAGGAGGTAGCCCGCGTCGAGCAGGCGGCGCGTGTCGCGTGCGAGCGTCGCGGGATCGCACGAGACGTACACGATTCGCGGTGTCCTGTGCGTGATCACGGCCTCCAGCGCTTCCTTCGAAATCCCGGTGCGAGGCGGATCGACGATCGTGGTTGCGGCGGGACGGCCGCGCCGCGACGCCAGGTAATCTTCAACACGTGCGATCTGGGCCGCAATCTTCGGTTCGTACGGCCGCGCGTTCCGCCGCAGATCGGCGCCGCTCGCACGATCGCCTTCGACGGCCGTGACCTCGAGATACCCCGCCGCGGCGAGCGACACGGCGAACAATCCGACCCCCGCGTAGAGATCGAGCACTTCACCGCTCTGCGGCACTGCCGCGACCACCGCGTTCACGAGATCGCCGAGCAGATACCGATTTCCCTGGAAGAATGATTCCGCGTGACGCAGGAGATCGCCGGACACTGCGCGGCCTCCGGTGATCACCGGGAGCGGATCGATGACGACCGCATCGCCGGACACGACCAGCTGACCTCCGGCATTCCGCGCGCTGAGGCCCAGCAGACCGGTATCGGTCACGATCCGATCCAGCAACGGTGGCGCAATGGCCGCGCCCGAGGCAAGTTCGAGGTGCGCGGCGCGCTGCGCGCCGGCGATGTTCTCGGTGATCGCCAGCGACGTGACGGAACCGCCGGCCGCGCGATCGATGGACGCCGCAATCCGCCGAACGGTCGCAATCGTCTCGGGCAGGAGCTGGCGGGTGAGCGCCGCGTCGCACAACTGGTGGGTGCCTTCGCGATAGAACCCGGTGCGGGTGCCTTGTACGTGAAGGCGTGCCCGCATGCGGTAGCCGTGCTCCGGCGATCCCGCGACGTCGATTGCAAAGTCGATCGGATGCCGCCCCAGGCGCGCGAAGGCGTCGCGGAGAACATCCGCCTTGATCGCCAGCTGCCGCGGATAGCAGATGTGCGCGTAGAGCGCGCCGCCGCACAGCGGATCGCCATCCGCCTCACGCCGGTCGGGCGATGGCTCGATCACCTCGCGCGCGACGGCGAAGGCGAGACGCTTGTCCACGCGCTCGATCCAGGCCTGCACGCGCTCGCCGGGAATCGCGCCGCGCACGAGCACGATCTGCCCGAAGTGGCGCGCGATCATCCGGCCGCCGGCGGCCGGCTTCTCGATCGTCAGCTCGACCTGCTGGCCTTCGTGCAGCATAGGCTTCGGACTTCAGGCTTCGGACCTCGGACCTCGGGCTTCGGGCTTCAGGCTTCAGGTTCAGGCTTCAAACCTCAGGCTTCGGGTTCCACGCGGCCTCGGGTTCGAGCTTGACCCTGGAGCCTGAACCCCCTGAAGCCCGAAGCCTGAAGTCTGAAGCCATTATTCAAATGTCAGGACCGGCAGCCCAATCTCTTCGCGCACGAGGCGTTCGAACGCGACGTCGACCGCCCGGCTGCGCGCGTCCGCGGGCATCCGAATCGCGAATGGCGCGATCTCCGCTTCCGCCTCCGTGCGGAGCGCGGCCGTGCGCGTGTCGCCCAGTTCCGCCGCGGCGGCGGCTACCAGTGTGCGATCGAGCTCGGCGAGACGGTCGATCAGCGCGCGCCGATCGTCGCCGCGCGCGTGCTTCGCTTCCGGCCGGATCCGGTCGACCTCACGCACGGCTTCATCAACGAGACGGTGAAATCTCTCCGAGCGGGCCGCGCCCGCGCGCGCCGCGGTCAGCCGCGTGATGATCCGCTCGAGATGACCCGGCAATGTGTCGCGGCGGCCTGTGCTCGCATCGGTTCCGGAGAGCGTCGGCTCCGCCCGATCGCCCGCAGGCGCGACGGTGGTTACACCGACTGCCCGTCGCCACTCATCAAACAAATCGAGGATGTCCGCTTCACAGAATTCGATTCGCACCGGCCGTCGGCGCGAACCCTTCGCGTAGTATCGTTCGCAGTACTGGTCTATCCCGCGGTACGCGATCGTCAGCGGCACGCCTCGCATCGCCCATTCGCACACCTGTTCGAACACGGGCCCGACGATCCGGATCAGATGTCCTTCGTTCTTGCGGCACAGATACGTTTCAAGTTGTCGGCAGTATTCGGCGGGCTCGATCGACGTGTTCATCGCGAGTGGCGTTCCCAGATCAATCGGAGGCCGTCGAGCGTGAGATTGGCATCCACGTGCTGGATGGCTCGGCTTTCGCCCGAGAGGACGTCGGCAAGGCCGCCGGTCGCGATGACGATCGCCTGCTCCCCTCCCTCGAGCTCCTTCCGGATCCGCCGCACGAGACCGTCGACCATCTCGACATAACCGAAGAAGAGGCCCGATTGCATCGCGCCTACGGTGTTCTGTCCAATCACCGTGGAAGGCTTCCGGACCTCGACCCGAGGCAGCCGCGCGGCACGCTGAAAAAGCGCTTCGGCGGAGATCCCGATGCCCGGACAAATCACGCCGCCGAGATACTCCCCTCCGCGCGAAATGATGTCGAACGTCGTGCCCGTCCCGAAGTCGACAACGATCAGCGGCACGCCGTCCTTTCCGTACTTGTCACGCGCCGCAACCGCGTTGACGATGCGATCGGCGCCAACGTCGCCGACGGGCGAGTAGCGGACCGGCATGCCCGCGTTCGTCGCATCGACGATGAGCGCCGTACGATGGAAGTAACGCTCGGACATTTCTTCCATCGGCCGCGTCAGCGGCGGCACGACCGACGCGATCACGATGCCCAGCAGGTCGGTCACGCGCACGCCGGTCTGCTCGAACAGGCGCGTGACGAAAATTCCGAGCTCGTCGGCCGTCCGCTCGCGAAGCGCCGCAAGCCTCCAGCTGTGTGTCAGGCGATCGCCGTCGAAGACGCCGATCGTCACGTTCGTGTTGCCAACGTCAATCGCGAGCAGCATAGGTCAAGAAGCGACGAGCTAGAAGCTCGGAGCTGGATAGCACGTGACACGGTTCACTCTAGCTCCTGGCTCCCAGCTCCTACACCCAGCGGATCTCGCCCGACAGGATACGATCGATCCCGGTTGCCGTGCGGGCGAGGAGCGCGCCGTCGGGCGCGAGCCCCGCCGTCACACCCGTGAGTGTGACGCCACCCGGACCATCCCACTCGATGCGCGCGCCCCTCGCGGATGGTGCCAGCGCGAGCCACCTCACGAGCAGCGCGGCAGGACCACCCGCTTCGATCTCGGTAAGCGCGCGGTTCAACGCGACCAGCGTCTGCGCGAGCACGAGCCCTGCATCGACCGTGCGTCCGAGCTCCGACTCGATCGACGTCGCGCGATCGGTTAGCTCCGGCGGGAACGCCGCGGGGAGCAGGTTGATTCCGTACCCGAGCACGACGTGCTGCACCTGCTGGCCGTCGCTCACCGCTTCGGCGAGAATCCCGGCGAGCTTGCGCCGCGCGCGGAATCCTGCGCTGCCCACGGTGACGACATCGTTCGGCCACTTGATCTCAACAGGAAGGGCTGTTGCGGCGCGGATGCCTTCCGCGACCGCCACGCCGCCGGCCAGTGTGATCCACGGCGCGAGCGTCACGTGACGGATGATCGTGGATACGTACAAGCCGGCGCCTGCTGGGGAGAACCATGTCCGGCCAAGCCGTCCGCGACCCGCCGTCTGCGCGCCGGCCACGATGACCGTGCCTTCGGGCTCACCACGCTCCGCGGCCCGCATGGCGAGATCGTTGGTGGAGCCTGCTTCATCGTGGTACTGAAATCGTGTGCCGAACACCCCCCGCTCGTTGGCTGTCGCATCGAGCGCTGCTTGGATGTCTCTGACAATCGAAGGGCTCGAAGTTAGAGAAGAGGGCCGAAGGATCTTCTCTTTAGTTTTCAATGAAGCTCCTTCGACGCTCCTTCGATTCCTCGGACACCTTCGATTCCTTCGATGTCCGTCAGGAACGCAGCGGTTCCAGCTCGAAGCTCAGATCGGCGGCGGGCGCCGAGTGCGTCAGCGCGCCGACCGAGACATAATCGGCGCCGGTCGCGGCGAGTTCAGGCAGCCGCTCGATCGTGACGCCGCCGGAGATCTCCACCTGCGCGCGACCGCGCGCGCGACCGACTGCTTCACGAATCTCTTCGGCGGACAGATTGTCCACGAGGATGATGTCCGCCTCCGCCTGCAACGCTTCGTCGACCTGCGCCAGGCTTTGCGCCTCCACTTCAATCGGCATCTCGGGCTTTGCAGCCTTCATGCGCCTTACTGCTTCGAGCACGCCTCCGGCGAGCCGCACGTGGTTGTCCTTGATCAGGATGCCATCATCGAGGCCGGAACGATGGTTCGTGCCGCTCCCCGCGCGCACGGCGTACTTCTCCAGCGCGCGCAGCGTCGGTGTGGTCTTCCGCGTGTCGAGCACGGTGATGCGGCCGCCGCTGGCCGCGACGAAGCGTCGCGTGACGGTCGCGATCCCGGAGAGCCGCTGCAGGAAGTTCAATGCCGTCCGCTCAGCGGTGAGCATTGGCGCGGCGTGCCCCGTCAGCTCGGCGGCGACATCGCCCGGCTCACACGGCTCACCGTCGTGCTTCAGGCCGCTGAACGTGCAGCCGGGATCGAGCTGGCGGAACGTCTCCGCGGCGACGTCGAGTCCCGCGATGACGCAGTGGCTCTTCGCGATGATGACGCCGCGCGCTCTGAGATCCGATGGCACGGTGGCCTCCGTCGTGACGTCTCCCCATCCGAGATCTTCGGCAAGCGCCCGGCGCACCGTCTCGCGATAGAGCGCCGGGTCGAGGGCCTGAAACGGAATCGTCTTCATTCGGCGCGCTCCTCAGCCTGGCGAGGCTGCTGAAAACGCAGCTTGGATGCTGAATGTCAAATCCCGAATGCCGGATTTCAATTAGTTGCAACCATTCAGCATTCGGCATCGACATCGGCTTTTTCAACAAGCTGTTACGGTTCCGACCCCGCAAGCTCCACGACGACCTCGAGCGCGTCAGCCGTTTCAACGACGAGATCCTGAATCAGGCCCGACGCGCGGAGGTCAGCTTCGGCCGACGACAGGAGCGGACGATCGGCCGCCGGCACACGCACGACCGCGCGCGTCACCAGCGTCTTCAACGGCCGCTGCTCCTCCGATTTCTTTTTTCGAATCTCTCCGAGAACGGCTGCCGCGAGCCCGAGCGCACGCACCGCCTCATCCTGCTCGCCACCCGCCGCGCGGAACAGTTCGTCGGCTCCGGGCCACGACGCGGCGTGGATCGATCCCGGGCGCCACCACGACCACACTTCTTCAGTGACGAATGGCAGGAACGGCGCGAAGACGCGCAGCAATGCCGAGAGCGCGACGAGCAGCGCCGCGTTTGCGGACGCCGCGGCGGCCGGCCCCTGATCTCCGTAACGCCGCGATTTCACGAGCTCGAGATAGTTGTCGCAGAAAAACCAGAAGAGCGATTCACTCCGCTCGAGGACGCGCGCGTAGTTGCAATCCTCGAGGTCGTCGGTTGATTCGCGAACGAGGCGTCCAATCATCGTCAGCAGTCCTCGATCGACCGCTGCGACCACTTCTCCGCTCCCTTCCGCGTTCGCGAGCACGAACTTCGATGCGTTCAGCAGCTTGATCGCGAGGCGCCGCCCGACCTTCATCTGCCCGGTGTCGAAGGCGGTGTCGGTTCCCGGCCGGCCGCTCGCGGCCCAATAGCGCACGCCGTCGGACCCGTGCTCCTCGAGCAGGCCCTTCGGGGTGACGACGTTCCCCTTGGATTTCGACATTTTCTTGCGATCGGGATCGAGTACCCATCCCGAAATCGCCGCGTTGGTCCACGGCAGCGTGCCGAACTCGAGCTCCGCCCGCAGCACGGTCGAGAACAGCCACGTCCGGATGATGTCGTGCGCCTGGGGACGAACGTCCATGGGGAACACGCGCGCAAACAGATCGGGATCCTCGAGCCAACCACCCGCGATCTGCGGGGTCAGCGACGAGGTCGCCCATGTGTCCATGACGTCGGGGTCGCCGCCAAAGCCCCCCGGCTGATCCCGCTGCTCAGCGCGGTAGCCGTCGGGGATGTCGGTGGACGGATCGATCGGCAGGCGATCTTCACGCGGCAGTATCGGGTGTATGTAGTCGCGCGTCCCGTCTTCGAGCATGGGATACCAGACTGGAAACGGCACACCGAAGAACCGCTGTCGGCTGATGCACCAGTCGCCATTGAGCCCGTTGATCCAGTTCTCGAGCCGCGCCTGCATGTAAGGTGGATGCCACCGCAGCTCGCGCGCGCGCTGCAGCAGCGCGTCTCGAAACGCCATCGTCCTGACGAACCACTGACGGCTCGTGACGATCTCGAGTGGACGGTCCCCTTTCTCGTAGAACTTCACCGCGTGGGTGATCGGACGCGGCTCCCCGACGAGATCGCCGCTCTGCTGCAGCAGCTCGACGACCTTCGCACGCGCCTTCGCGGCAGAGAGGTTCGTCAATTGATCGTACGCCTGCTGCGCCCGCGCGGAGTTGTCCGCTTCCCATCCTTCGCTGCCCCACGCCACGGGACGCAGGGCGCCGTTCGGCTGGATGATCGCGCGCACGGGGAGCGAGAGCGCGCGCCACCACAGGACGTCCGTGACGTCGCCGAACGTGCAGATCATCGCGATGCCGGACCCCTTTTCGGGATCGGCGAGCTCGTGCGCCTTCACGGGCACGCGGACGCCGAACAGCGGCGTGATGACGTCCTTGCCGAAGAGCGGCCTGTACCGCTCGTCGTCTGGATGCGCGACGAGCGCCACGCACGCCGGGATCAGCTCGGGCCGGGTCGTTTCGATGAAGACCGGCTCCCCCTCGTCGCGCGCAAATTTGATGCGGTGGTATGCGCCGGGCTGCTCGCGATCCTCGAGCTCCGCCTGTGCGACGGCTGTGCGGAAGTCCACGTCCCACAACGTTGGCGCTTCGAGTTGATAGGCGTGGCCCTTGTGGAACAGGCGGAGAAATGACAGCTGCGAGATCCGCTGCGCGCGGCGATCGATCGTCGCATAGGTCATGCCCCAGTCGACCGAGAGTCCGAGATAGCGCCACAGCGCCTCGAACGCCTTCTCGTCTTCAGCCGTCAACCGCGCGCACAGCTCGATGAAATTCGGACGCGACACTGACATCGGCTGCTTGCCAGGTTTGTCCGGCGCCTGGAAGTTCGGATCGTACGGCAGCGATGGATCGCAGCGGACGCCGAAGTAGTTCTGCACGCGACGCTCGGTGGGAAGGCCGTTGTCGTCCCATCCCATCGGGTAGAAGACGGCCTTGCCGCGCATGCGCTGGAAGCGCGCGATGACGTCGGTATGCGTATAGGAAAACACGTGGCCGACGTGCAGTGAACCGCTGACGGTCGGCGGTGGCGTATCGATCGAATAGACCGCGGTGCGCGGGCGCGTGCGATCGAAGCGATAGACGCCCGACTCGTCCCAGCGCGCCATCCACTTGGCTTCGAGCCCTTCGAGCGCCGGTTTCTCCGGCACGCGCACGGGATGGTTCAGGTCCAGGCCAGAGGGCATATCTGGGAAAGAATATCGTGATTTGGCGATTTTCAGATTTGGTGATTTGGTGACTCGTGGGCGCGAAACGATCCGCAATCACCACATCACTGAATCACTCGACCACCGAATCGATTCACCGGTGCTGCTTGATGCGCTCGATCTCCTCGCGGACGAGCCGTTCGGCGACGTCGAGCACGGTGGGACGCGTCTGGTCCGTGAGGCGGGCGAGCACGCGCTGGGCGATCTCCTCGACGACTTGATCGCTAATCGCCGGCGTGGCCTGCTGGCCCGGCGCGGCAGACGGGGAGATCTGCAATTGCTGTTCGGCGCTGAGGAGGGCGGCAAACGCCTCCACCAGCGACGGTGACGCGGCAGGTGCCGGCGCCGATGTCTGGGCGGATATTGGCGCAGACACGGCGGCGGCTGGCGGCGTCGATCCGGCCGCAGGCGCCGGACGCGGCGGCTCGGGCGCGACCGATGCCGGTGGCGGAGCGGCGGGTCGGACGGGGTCACCCGCGAGCTGCGGATCCCATGACGAGAGATCGACAGGACCTTCATCGCGTCGCGCGGGCGGCGGCGGAGCGGCCGCTTGCGGGGACGTACCAGACAGCGGGATCGCCTCGCGTCGCGGCGATGGCGGCGGCGCCGGCGCCTGGGGTCGGGCCTGAGGCGCAGGCGGTGCGGCAGCCGGCGGCTCGGCCGTGCCCATGGACGTGAACGCCGCGTCCAGTCGATCGAAGTAGGCTTCGAGCGGATCGGGCGCGTTTGTTTCGTGCGTAGTCGCGACCGGACGCAGATCGGTGTCGCCCGCGGCGGGTCTGACGGGCCCCTTGGTGGCGGGCGCACTGCCCCACAACCCGGCGGGCCTGCGGCCGGCGAGGAGCTCCTTGACTCGATTGATGACCATCTGGGGCTCGAATGGCTTCACCAGCACACCGTCGCATCCGACCGCACGCGCACGCGTTTCGTCGATCGGCTCGAATGCGCCGGTGAGCAGCACGACGGGCACGTGCGCCAGCGCGGGGTTTCCCTTGATGAACGCCGCAACCTCGTAGCCATCACGCTCGGGCATGCCGATGTCCGCGAGCACGATGTCGGGACGATCGCGCTCGGCCCGTTCGATCGCCTGCTGACCGTTGCCGACCGCGATGACCTGCACGTCTTCGTCCGCGAACGTGAGCTCGATGACGCGCTGGATCGTGACGCTGTCGTCGGCCAGCAGCAGCTTGTGGGGCATGCCTACATGATAAACCGGTTCTTCCGCAGAGATCGCGATCCTTCCGCCTGAAGGCGGAAGCCACCAGAATGAGTGGATGACCCGCCGCCGGTCGCTCATTACGATCCTGGACGCCATCGCAATTGTGCTCGCCAGCGCCGCGATGGTGATCGGGCTCGGCGGACGCGCCGAGACCACCATGCTCGGCGTCCGCGTCCTCCTGCTCAGCCCATGGCGGCCGGCGCTGCTGGCGGTCACGATTGCCGCGATCCGCTTCGCGATCGCACCGCGCACCAGCGTGCTGCCCGCACTGCTCAACCAGACCCGTACGAGTGCGCTCCAGGACGGGCGAGCACGATTCATCGTCTCCCCAGCCAGACCGCGAATCCTGTGGTTGTACGCGGTGGCCGCAGTCGCCGGATCGCTCCTCTGGTTGACGCCGCATCTTCTGCATCCGCGATTCGTGACGGACCACGGCGATCCAATCTTTTCTGCGTGGCGGCTCGGTCGATTCGCCGAGCAGCTCGCGCATGACCCTCGCCACCTGTTCGACGGCAGAATCTTCTACCCCGCGGCCGAGACCCTCACCTATTCAGATGCGACGGTACTCGAGGGGCTGGTCGCGGCCCCATTCATTCTCGGCGGCGCCGACCCATTGATCGTCTCGAATGTGTTGTTCCTGACGACGTTCCCGCTCGGTGCGCTTGCGTTCTTTTATACCGCGTGGCGGCTGACGCTCGATGCGCGCGCCGCCCTCATCGCCGGCATCCTGGGGGCGTTGTATCCATTTCATTGGGAGCATTACAGCCACCTCGAGTTGCAGTTCACATGCTTCATCCCGCTCGCGATCGTCACACTGCTCTCCTGGCTCGCGAAGCCGACCGTCCGGCGCGGCGCGACCCTGGCCCTGGTCGTGACGGCGCAATGGCTCGCCTGCATGTACCTCGGCCTGATGCTGATGATGTTCCTGGTGCCGTTCGCCATCATCATCGCAATTGCGTGGCGGGTGCGTCCCGATCTCGCACTGGCGAAGAGCATCGCGTGCGCTGCGGTGATCATCGTGACCGGCTTCGCGGCGCTTGGACTGCCGTACATGCTGAGCCGCCGGGCGCGCGGAGACCGGCCGTTCGCGCTGATCGGCTTCTTCAGCGCGACTGCCAGCGAGTACATGCACCCCTCCGGCAGGCTGGCTTCTTACGAGTGGATCAGCCGCGAGCACAACCGGCTCGAGCGCGAAATGCTTCCCGGCCTCGCGGTCCTTGCGCTCGCCGGTATCGGGATCGTGCCCCCGGTTGGCGCAGTGAGGATCGCGTGCATCACGTCGGGCGCAATGGCGTTCGACTGGTCGCTCGGCGCGAACGGGCTGACGTACGACGACCTCTACCGGTGGGTCCTGCCGTTCCGCGGCCTGCGCGTGCCGCCGCGGTTCAGTGTCTTCTTCGGAAGCGCGCTCGTGCTGCTCTCAGCCTTCGGATCCGCGCGAATATTCAGGTGGACCACACAACGCTTTGGCTCGACCGTGATGTTCGCGGTCGCAGTCGCGGCAGCGCTGGTCGATACTCGGCCCGGGCTGAAACTGATCGACTACTGGCGCTGGACGCCTTCGATTTATGCAGCGGTCACACCAGACGCGGTGCTCGCGGAATTCCCGTTCGATCACAACGTCGACTACATGTACTTTTCATTGAGCCATGGCGCGCGTCTGCTCAACGGCTACAGCGGCTTCGTCCCTGTGCCCTATATGGAAGTCCAGAACGAGCTGGCAGATTTCCCCTCGGAGCCGTCCTTCGACACACTTCGACGCGTCGGGATCACGCACGTCACGGTCAACTGCCGCTTCTATGGTGCGCGCTGCACGGGCGTACTGGACGTTCTGGATGCGAACGCCGGCGTACGGCTGAAGGCGTCGGGACGGTGGGAACGGGCCGACGTTCGGTTGTACGAGCTGCGCTAGATGGCCTCGGCGCGGGGCCGGACATTGGCGTTGATGAAGTCGATGATCTCCTGCATGGGGCTTCCAGGCAGGAAGATGCCGCGCACGCCGATCGCCTGGAGCTTCGGGATATCGACATCAGGGATGATTCCGCCAATCACGACCAGCACATCGTCGAGCGCTTTCTCCTTGAGCAGGTCCATCACGCGCGGGCAGATGTGCATGTGCGCGCCGGACAGAATCGACAGGCCGATCACGTCGGCGTCTTCCTGCAGGGCGGCGCCGACAATCTGTTCCGGCGTCTGACGCAGGCCCGTGTAAATGACTTCCATTCCGGCATCACGGAGCGCGCGCGCGATGACCTTCGCGCCACGATCGTGGCCGTCCAGTCCGGGTTTGGCGATGACAACGCGGATCTTCTGCATCTCAGCTTCCAGCTTCCAGCTTCCAGCTTCCAGCTTCCAGCTTCCAGCTTCCAGCTTCCAGCTATCAGCTTCCAGCCTTCAGCTTCAAGCTTCGAGCGTTAGCTTCCAGCTGGTAGCTGGTGGCTGGCGGCTGATGGCTGATGGCTGGCGGCTGGCAGCTAGATCAACGGCGTCTCTTCGTATTCCCCCCAAACGTCCCGGAGCGCGTCGCACATTTCGCCGACGGTGGCATACGCGCGCACGGCATCGAGCAATGGATACATGGTATTGCCCTTGCCGCGGGCGGTTTCCCTCAATGCATCGAGCGCAAAGCGCACCTTGTCGTTGTCGCGCGTTGTCCGCAGCGCTTCGAGCCGCGCGAGCTGGCGGTTCGCCGTACTGTCGTCGATGTACAGGATCGGAATCGGCTTCTCGTCCTCCTGCACGAAATCGTTCACGCCGACGATGATCTTGTCGCGCGCCTCGACCGACTGCTGGAAGCGGTACGAGGCCTCGGCGATCTCTCTCTGCGGGAACCCCTGCTCGATCGCCTCGACCATCCCGCCCATGCGGTCGATGATGTCGAAGTACTCCCTGGCGCCGCGTTCCATGTCGAGCGTGAGCCGCTCGACGAAGTACGAGCCGCCGAGCGGATCCACCGTGTTCGTGACGCCGCTCTCGTGCGCGATGATCTGCTGGGTGCGCAGCGCCAGCGTCGCTGCTTCCGCCGTCGGAAGCGCGAGCGCCTCGTCGAGCGAGTTCGTATGCAGCGACTGCGTGCCGCCGAGGACCGCCGCCAGCGCCTGGAGTGCGGTGCGCACGACATTGTTGTACGGCTGCTGCGCGGTGAGCGATACGCCCGCCGTCTGCGTATGGAAACGCAGCTTGCACGATCGCTCGTGCTTCGCGCCGAAGCGATCGCGCATGATCTCAGCCCACAGCTTACGGGCGGCCCGGAACTTGGCGATCTCCTCGAAGAAGTCGCTGTGCGAGTTGAAGAAGAACGAGATGCGGGGCGCGAAGTCGTCGACGTCGAGGCCTGCATCGATCGCGTATTGCACGTATTCGATGCCGTCGCGCAGCGTGAACGCGAGCTCCTGCAGCGACGTCGAGCCGGCCTCACGGATGTGATAACCGCTCACCGACACCGTATTCCACCTCGGCACTTCCTTCGAGCAGAACGCGAAGACGTCGGTGATGAGCCGCATCGACTGGCGCGGCGGATAGATGTACTCCTTCTGCGCGATGAATTCCTTCAGGATGTCGTTCTGAATGGTGCCGGAGAGCTGCTTCCAGTCCGCACCTTGCTTCTCCGCGACCGCGAGATACATCGCGAAGATCATCGGCGCGGGCGAGTTGATCGTCATCGACGTCGTAATGTCGCCGAGCGCGATGCCGTCGAAGAGGCGCTCCATATCGGCGAGCGACACGATGCTGACGCCGCACTTGCCGACTTCACCGAGCGACAGCTCGTGATCCGGATCGCGTCCCATCAGCGTCGGCAGATCGAACGCGACGCTGAGGCCGCCGCCACCCGCGTTCAGCAGCGCCTTGAATCGCCCGTTGGTTTCCTCCGGGGTGCCGAACCCGGCGAACTGCCGCATCGTCCAGAGCCTGCCGCGGTACCCCGCTGGATGAATGCCGCGGGTGTACGGGAACTGACCGGGATCGTTGAGGTCACGCGTATAGTCGAATCCCGGTAGATCCTCTTTCGTGTAGAGACGATCGATCGGCCGCCCTGAAATCGTCGTGAGCGGGATCGAACGCTCCGGCGCTTTCTTCAACGCCGGTTCGAGCACCTCGCGTTCCCAACGCTGCCTGGCCGTCTCCGCGGCGGTCTTCATGTGACTAATTATATCCACGCCGGTGCCGTTCCTCGGGCTGCGCACATGCCCTCGCCTTGACTAAGGCGAACGTCACAAAGTAGCTTGGTCTGTTTTCATCCGTGCGGCCGCCGATGGGAGGGGCCGCCCTTTTTCCCGGAGAGTCATGGAAACAGGCGGAAGCATCTTCAACGCGATGCTCCAGGAATTCGATGGCGCCGCGCGTTTATTGGGCCTCGACCCGGGCGTCTGGAAGATCCTCACGCATCCGAAGCGACAGATCACGGTCTCGCTTCCCGTGCAGATGGACAACGGCGAGATCGAGGTCTTCACCGGCTACCGCGTCCAATACAACATCACGCTCGGCCCCGCGAAAGGCGGCATCCGTTATCACCCCGGCGTGACGCTCGATGAAGTGACCGCGCTTGCCGCGTGGATGACGTGGAAGTGCGCGGTCGCGCACGTCCCCTTCGGCGGCGGCAAGGGAGGCATCATCGTCGATCCGAATCGCCTGTCCCGGCGCGAGCTCGAGGCGCTCACGCGCCGCTACATCGCCGAGATCGTGGACGCGATCGGGCCCGAGAAGGACGTGCCGGCGCCTGACGTGAACACCAACGATCAGATCATGGCGTGGATCATGGACACCTACAGCATGCACGTCGGCCACACCGCCACCGCCGTCGTCACAGGAAAACCAATCGAAATGGGCGGCTCGCTCGGCCGGCGCGAGGCGACGGGACGCGGCGTGATGATCGTCACGCGCGAAGCAGCCAAGCATCTCGGCCTGGAAATCAAGGAAGCGCGCGTCGCCGTCCAGGGCTTCGGCAACGTCGGGTCTGTGTCGGCCGACCTCCTCTCGAAGCAGGGCGCGAGGATCGTCGCGGTCACCGACTGGAAAGGTGGCGTCTACAACGACAAGGGACTCGACATCACGAAAATGCTCGATTACGCGAAGCAGCACAAGAGCATCGACGGTTTCCCGGGCGGCGAGACCATCGACAACCCGAAGCTGTTCGCGCTCGACGTGGACGTGCTCGTGCCGGCCGCGCTCGAAAACCAGATCACGTTGGAGAACGCGCCGACCATCAGGGCGAAGATCGTGGCGGAGGGGGCCAACGGTCCGACCACGCCGGATGCGCACAAGTACCTGCACGAGCGCGGCGTGTTCGTGATCCCCGACATCCTCGCGAACGCCGGCGGCGTCACCACTTCCTATTTCGAATGGGTCCAGGATCGCCACGGCTACTTCTGGGAGGAAGACGAGGTCAACAAGCGCCTCGAGGCGAAGATGTGCGAAGCGTTCAAGGACGTGCTCGACACGTCGATCCGCTACAAGACCGACCTGCGCACCGCCGCCTACCTCGTCGCGATCAGCCGCGTCGCGACCGTCACGAAAATGCGCGGCATGTACGCGTGATACCGTCAATGCTAAATGCTGAATGCCAAAAAGGCTTGGCATTGGCATTGGCATTTGCAGAGTACCGTCACTACCAATCTCTCAACACCGTCATTGGATCAATCCTGGCCGCACGTCGCGCGGGAAGCCATGCGGCGAACGCGGCCACCGCGGCCAGCACCAGCGCCGAGCCTGCGAATGTCACCGGGTCGCGCGGTTCGAGCCCGTAGAGTAGCGTGCGCACGAACGTCGATGCCCACGCCGATAGACATGCGCCCAGCAGGACTCCCCATCCCACCAACCAGGCGATGCGCCGCAGCATCAGTCGCACCACGCCATCGGTGCTCGCGCCCAGAGCCATCCTGATGCCGATCTCCGCGCGGCGCGAGACGACGGCATATGCCGTGACGCCGTAGAGTCCCACGGCCGAGAGCACCAGGCCGAGGATGCCGAAGAATGCGGCGAGCGCCGCGACCAGCCGCTCCTGCGTGAGTGCCGCGTTGATCTGCTCGTCGAGCGATCGGAACGACAGCACCGCCGTTGGATCTTCTTTCGCGATCGCGGCTGCAACATCCTTCGCGACGCCTGACCACGACCCTGCAGCAGCGCCGACCGCGATGGTCGCGACTGACGGCGGACCGTCCCACTGCCGGAGCGGCAAGTACACGGTCGGTTCCATCGGCGCGCGCAGCGAGCGGTACACCGCATCCTCCACCACGCCGACCACCTCGTACACAGGATGCCCCGAACCGGGGCTCGGGCCGACGGTGGTGAACGTGGCGCCCAGCGCCGGGCGCCCGCCGAAGAACCGTCGTTCGAACGTGCGGTTGACGATGGCGACACCGGGTGAGCCCGGACGATCGCGGCTGTCGAAGTCGCGTCCCGCGGACAGGCGCACGCCGAAGGTGCCGAACCATCCGGGACTGAGCACATTGACCCACGTCATGCGCTCGCGCTGTGACAGCGCCGAGCCTGGCGGCACCGCAATCATCGTATTCATTCCTGCGCGCGCGATCGGCGTCGTAAACGACACGACCGCGGCGGACACGCCCGGGACGCTACGCGCGGCATCACCGAGCCGCTCGAACAGCGCGCTCCTCTCGAGACCGGCGACCGGATTCCGGTCGACGTTTGCGTTCACCAGCAGCAGGCCGCCGCGGGTAAATCCCGCGTCGCGCGTCGCGAGGGCGAAGAATGTCCGGGTGAACAGCCCGGCTGCGACGACGAGCGTCAGCGACAAGGCGACCTGTATGACAACGGTAGCCTGGCGGATGCTGCCGCGGCGTTCGAACGAACTGCTGCGGCCGTGCTCCTTCAGCGCCTCCATCGGCGACAGGCGGCTCACACCCCATGCGGGCGCCACTGCGAAGAGGATGGTCGCGATCGCGCTGACGCCGCTGATGAAGCCAAGCACCCGCCAATCGAGCCCGAGATCGAGTCGCACGGTCGCTGCGAACGTGGTCAGCTGCGCCACCACGGCGCGGCTTCCCCAGGCGGCGAACACGGCACCCAGCAGCGCGCCGCCCGCCGCGAGCAGCAGCCCTTCGGCAAGCAGCTGCCGCGCGACGCGGGTTCGCGCAGGCGATCAGCAGCACGAGCGCCACCACCCACAGCATCGCCGTCAGCGGCGCGCCGTACTGACGCCGGAGCGGCGATCGCCCCTGCGGCGACGCCACGAGCGCGAACGGATCCGCGAGGTACTTCTGGCGGGCGTCGGCCGAGCGTCCAGGAGGCATGGTCGCCTGGCGGATCTCGGGTTGGAGCGCCAGCAGCTGCGCCGTCGCCTGCTCCGCGGTGACGCCAGGCTTCAGCCGCGCCATGATGTTCATCCACCAGACCGAGCGCCCATCCAGCGCGTGGTTCCGCGGCCTGACGAGGGGCTCAGTGCCAAGCGGGATCGCAACATCGAACACGCCGCCGACGTCCGGACCGAAGAACCTCGCCGGCGTCACGCCGACGATCGTAAACGGGACGCGCTCGATCGTGAGCGTGCGTCCGATGACGCCCGGGTTGCCGCCGAAACGGCGCCGCCAGAACCCGTAGCCGATCACCGCGACGGCGCCATCCGGTCCGCCGCCCCTGACGTCGTCACTCGCACGAACGGTGCGGCCCAGCATCGGCGACACACCGAGCACCTCGAACAGGCTGCCGCTGACCCACAATCCTTCGACCATGTCGCTCGCGGACGTCGATGAGAGATTGAACTTGTCAGTGGCCCACGCAAACGCCCCCTCGGAAAACTCCTGCTGGCGATCCCGCACCGCCTCCCAGATGGGATTCGTCCAGGACGTATCGCCTGACGGGTTGCCCGATGAAGGCGTTTCTCCAAGCAGCACCAGCCGATCGGGGTCCCGAACCGGCAGCGGCTTGAGCGCCAGGCTGTTGAGAATCGTGAACAGCGCAGTGACGCCGCCGATGCCGAGCGCGAGCGACACGACGGCAAACAGCGTCACGATCGGCGCCGCCCGGACCGCCCGCCATGCGTCGCGCCAATCGACGGTCAGCATTCCGCGCATCGTGAGACCTCCTGCGCGATCCGCGATCGCGAACCGAATCGTATCGATGACTGTGACGCACCAGAACATGAATGTCGCGCGCCTTCCCTTCGCGCGCGCGCGGTCCAGCTCGCACGAGAAGGCATGATGCATGGCCGTCCCGAATCGCGCGCGCGTGCGCGCGGAGTACGACCTGAGCAGACCCGCGAAGACGCGATCGGCGCGGGACGTCATGCGCGACCTCGTCGCGATGCCGGACGAAGGGCGTCGAGCGCCGCGACCAGAGCGGCGAGCCGGTCGCGTTCGCGCGCAAGGACCTGCCGTCCAGGTGCCGTGATCCGATAGTAGGCGCCGCGACGGGGATCGTCGCCGGCAGGTCCCGCCGCTTCCTCGACGAGTCCCTCGTCAAGAAGTTTCGACAGGTGGCGGTAGAAGGAGCCGGTGCTCAGCCGGATGCTGCCGCCGGACCGCTCGCGGATGCGCTGCATGGCCGCGTAGCCGTGTACGGGGCCGTCGGCGAGGGCGAGAAGGATGTGAAAGACGGCGGGCTTGAGCGGCGCGGATATGTCCGTTTTGGACATGTCTAGAGTGTAGCACGAACGGAGGACGGAGGACCCGCCTTCGCCGCTATGCGGCTTCGGCGAGGCAGGCGGCGATCGGATATCCGGACCTCGAACCTCGGACCTCGAACCTCGGTCCTCTGTCTACGTTCCCACCTTGAAGCCGATCATCTGCTGGGCAGTGTTGTCGGCGCTCTTTGCGTCGATCTCGAGGATGTACTCTGCGGCGGCGAGCGGCGCGAGGATGAAATCGATCTGAAACGGCTGGCCGGCCGCGGCCTGAACGGGAATGTCGGACATGCGCTGCCCCGCGCGATTCAGGAGCTTTGCCGTGACCTCCGGCGTCCCCCCGCCATTGGCGTACGCGTCGAAGCGGATCAGCAGGCGCTCCGTGCGGCTGAAGTCGCGGCTGACCGTAGGCACGGCGGCGGGATTGTTGCGCGCCTGCACGAACTCGCGCGCGGTGCGCGCACGAAAGACCTTCGGTGTACCGATGGAGACCTGCGTCTTCGTGAAATCGGGGACTGTCAGCGTACGCGTCGTCGAATCAATGACCTGCCCTCGCTCCGATTCGACGATCATCCGGAGCTCGATCGATCCAGGCGGCACGTCGAAGCTGGTGCTCGCGCCCGCCGTGACGGCTGGGGCAGTCGGCGCGTTCGCGGGCACCCCGAGGGGCGGCGACGCGCTGTCAGAAGCGGGCGCCGCATCGGCGTTCGGTACGCGGCCGCGGAAGAGCGGCCGGCCGTCCTCCGCTGTGGCCGTCAGCGAGACGCGCGCGGCGATGTCGGATCCCCGACGATCGGCCCCGGATCCGCCGATCGGTTCCCACACGAACGTCAGGCGCGACTGCCCGTTCTGCCCGCGCTCGGTGCCTATCCAGAACCGCGCGGCACGTGCCGCGCTCGCCGGCTCCGCGATCGCGCTGAGCGCGTTCGACACGGCGGGCGGTGGGCCCTCTTTGGGCGGCGCGCTCGCCTTCGCCACGTCTTCCACCGTGTAGGCCCAGTACCCTTTGCGCGACCGCACTTCGACACCGGGTCGCTTCACGCGCACGTCGATGTTGTGGAACTTTCCGTCGGTCGGCGCCGCGGCCGACGTATAGCCAATCAGGTAATAGCCGCTCGCGTCGCGCATGATCTGCTTCATGCCTGTCCCGAGATCGTTCCGATTGACGATCGCGCGCCCGTCAGTGTTGTCCGCCACGATCCTCAGCGTGTCGATCGACTGCGTCAGGTTGCGCTTGTCCGTCTGCAGGCCGACACCCTGCTCGACGCCGTACTCGAACGCGGCGAGCCCGCGTGGATCGACGGCGTAGATCGACGTGTTGTTGCGGTTGCACGTGTCGTACACTTCCCGCAGACGATTCATCAGGTCCGCTTCATTGAAGAACGCGTTTGACTGGGAGCGAGGATCGTTTGCCGCCTCGACGCCGGGCGACACTCTGCCGCCGAGGCCCGGCATTGCGGCCGACGTGTCGTTCAGCTGCGGCGGGATCGAGCTCATGAACCCTTCGCTGACGAAGATGATCGACTTGCGGCCGTCGCGCATGCCGCCAAGCCGCACCGCCGCGCCTTTCACCGCGCTCATCGAGACGTCGTTACGGATCGCTTCGACGGTCGCCGTCGGATAGTAGTAGTAGCGCTCCTCGAATTCGTTTCTCGGCTCGTAGATGCCCTTGCGCCCCTCGAACTTCGTGATGGCGCTGACCAGCGACTCCCGATTGCGAGTGAACGTGAGCGCCGTGACGGGCGTCAGCGGATACATGATCGCAACCATGTCCTGCGGCCCGAGCTGGTTCTGCACGAAGTCGAGCAGCGGCTTCCGCACGGCCAGGTCGCTTCCGCGGCGCACGTGATAGTCGTCGAGCAGAATCACGAAGAGCCGCACGTTCGGCAGCTTGGCCTCGCGCTCCTCGTCCTCGAGGCTGCGAATCTCTTTCGGCGGCGTCGCCGCTTCCGCTACCGGATCGATCTTGACGACCTCGAACGTTTCGACGCGCTGCGATTTCTTGTCTTCGCGGACCTCGAAATCGTCCTTGCCCAGGTCCAGCACGACGTCGCCGGACTTCTTGTCCGTGACAATGACGTCGACACTGACGAAGTTGATGCCGCCACGGAAGACCGGACGCTGCTCCGCTGGCTGCTGTGGATTAGCTGGAGGCTGCCCGGCGGGCGGCTGTGCGGGTTGCGGCTGTGCGGGCGGCGTCTGCTGCTGCGCCTCGACCGATGCCGGCGCAGCCCTGAGCTCGTCGATGGGCGCGGGCATCGCGACGGCCAGCAGGAGGATCACGCATGCGGTGGAGAGGAGTCGAAAGCTCGCGCGCATAACCATTTAGACGCCCCGCGCCAGCGCCCAGCCGGAAAGGACGGGCAGGAACGGCAATGATAACATTCCGGGAATGTCCGAACAGATTCTCGAGCGTACGCAGCCGCTGACGCTGCTGGCGGAAGACGAACGAATTTTCCGCGACAGTGTGCGTGAATTTGCCGAGGCTCAGGTCAGGCCGCTCGTGCGCGAAATGGATGAGCACGCGAAGATCCCCCGCGCGCTGGTCGACAAGCTCTTCGATCTCGGCGTAATGGCGATCGAGATACCGGAGACCTACGGCGGCACCGGCGCCACCTTCTTTCATTCGGTGCTCGCGGTCGAGGAACTGTCGCGCGTCGATCCATCCGTGGGCGTCCTGGTCGACGTGCAGAACACGCTCGTCGTCAACGCGCTGATGCGCTGGGGCAGCGACGATATCAAGCGTCGTTACCTGACAAAGATGGCGGCCAGTAGCGTTGGCGCCTACGCCCTGTCGGAAGCGGGATCCGGCAGCGATGCGTTCGCGCTCGCGACGCGTGGGCGGGAAGTGAGAGATGCCGATGGTGATGGCTACGTTCTGACGGGACGCAAGCTCTGGATCACGAATGGCAACGAGGCGGATGTCTTCCTCGTATTCGCGACAGTCAATCCGGATGCGGGCTATCGCGGCATCACCGCGTTCGTCGTCGAACGCGGGTTCCCGGGGTTCACCGTCGGCAGGAAAGAAGACAAGCTCGGCATTCGTGCGAGCAGCACGTGCGAGCTGATCTTCGAGGACTGCCGCGTGCCGGAGGGGAACGTGCTCGGCGAGGTCGGGAAGGGATACAAAAGCGCAATTGAAACACTGAACGAAGGACGCATCGGGATCGGCGCCCAGATGATTGGTCTGGCAAAGGGCGCGCTCGACCACGCGATCACGTACACGAAGGAACGCAAACAGTTCGGCAAAGCCATCGCGGAGTTCCAGGCCGTCCAGCACCAGCTCGCGCGCGCCGCCGTCGACGTGGAGGCGGCGACGCTGACCGTCTACAACGCCGCGCGCCTGCGCGACGCGGGCCGGCCGTTCCTCACCGAAGCAGCCATCTGCAAGATTTTTGCGTCGGAAGTCGCCGAGCGCGTCGCGTCACTCGCCGTGAATCTGTTCGGGGGCAACGGCTTCGTGAAGGAATATCCCGTCGAAAAGCTGTATCGCGACGCGAAGATCGGACAGATCTACGAAGGAACGTCCAACCTGCAGCTGCAGACCATTGCCAAGCAACTGCTCGGGTGACCGCGCCGTGGATGCGTCCTGCTCTCGTGGCTTCCGCCCCCGGCTGCGCCCGCTCGCCGTCGTGCGGGCTCACGTCGCCGCCGTCCTGCGAACGATCGCGCGCAGTGACACTTTCGCGATCGAACGTTTCGCGTGCGGGCGCGACGCCGTCGCGAGCGACGCGGATGTCGCGATCGGCCACACGCGCCAGGTCCCGGAAATGGTCGGGCCTGTAGTAGTCGCCCTTCCACCAGTCGGGCTGCGAGTAGTGGCGCACGGTATCGTACTGAAACACCGCGTCCGCACTGCGCGCCTCGTCCGGGCAGCACGCCACTGACATCCGCTGCTCGAACGCGCGCATCTCAGCGTCAGAAAACTTGCGGAAGCGATCGGCGTCGAACTCGGGATAACGACGAATCGCGTCCTTCGTCACATCGACCGTGAGGGCACGCCGCCCGGGATCGAGTTGGGCATGACCGATCGGCACGAGAAACCGGCGCGAGGTAAACCAGCCGCCGGAGTCGACCACCGCGTAGAATACGCGGCCCGACGTCGACTCCAGGACGAAACCGTCGAGATCGCCCAGCTTGCTGCCGTCGGCGCCCCGAACGTCGAGACCGTCGAAGTCGACGATGGAGTCATCGATATCATCGGCGTCGAGATATCGCAGGCGTGAGTTGTAGAAGTCAGTATCCATGAGGGTTTCGGCAGCAAGAATCATCCCAATCGCTGAATCCGTCACACGCCCGATTCCCCGAGCACGTGCTCTGCAATGACCATGCGCTGCACTTCCGAGGTGCCCTGGTAAATCTCTGTCGCGCGCACGTCGCGGAACAGGCGCTCGACGACCGCGCCTCTGCGATAGCCGTGCGACGCGAGGATCTGCATCGCACGATCGGCGGCGTGGTGCGCCGCTTCCGACGCACTGAGCTTCGCCATCGCGGCTTCGAGCGTCGGCCGCTCGCCGCGCTGGCGCGCGTCGGCAGCCTTGAGCATCAGCATCCGCGCCGCATCGAGCTCGGTTGCGCTGTCTGCGAGCATCCACTGGATCGCCTGGTAGTTGGCGATCGGCTGGCCGAACGCTTCGTGTTGTTTCGCATGAGCGATCGCGGCATCGAGGGCCGCCTGGCCGACGCCGAGCGCCTGCGCGGCGATCGCGACGCGCCCGCCGTCGAGCGCCCACATTGCGACCTGGAAGCCGTCGCCGGGACCACCGAGGAGCGCATCCGCCTCGACACGGACGTCGTTGAACTGCAGGTCCACGCAGCCAAGGCCGCGCACGCCCAGCGAGTCGGGGGTCGCGAGACGCTTGATGCCGGGCGTGTCGAGAGGCACCAGGAACGCGCCGATGCCGCGCCCGCGGCTCCCCGGCTGCGTCGCCGCGAAGACGATGGCCACGGTCGCTGCCTCCGCGTTCGCGACCCAGACCTTGCGGCCATTCAGCACGTATCCTTGCTCATCCAGCCGTGCGACGGTCTGCTGGTTTGCGGCATCGGATCCCGCGTGCTCCTCCGACAGCGCAAACGCGCCGATCCCGTTGCCCGTGACCAGCTGACGCAACCACGTCTGCTTCTGCGCATCCGTGCCGAACTTGTGGATGGGTTCCGCGACGAGCGAGTTGTTCACGCTTGCAATGACGGAAATGACGGCGCTGGCACGTGCGATGGCCTCGAGCGCGAGCGCGTAACTGATGTAGTCCCGGCCCGCACCGCCCCACGCCGCCGGAATCGTGACGCCGAGCAGGCCGCGGGCCGCCACCTCCTTCACGAGCTCGCGTGGGAACACGCCGCGCTCGTCGATCACCGCTGCCGCCGGCGCAATCCGCGTCCTCGCAAACTCCGCGATGTGCGTCTGGAAGGCCTTCTGGTCGTCGGTCAAATCGAGAATCATCGTCGCCCACAGGGTATCCCAGTTGCGGCGGGCGGCCGTGTATAACGCCGCACCCTCTGCAACGAGGAAACGCGATGCTCAACTCGTCAGGTCGGTGGCCGGCGCTCTTCGCGGCGTGTTTCGGCGCAGCCGTGTTCGCATGCGGTGGCAAGACACCCGTATCCCCTACGGTGCCGCCATCGCCCGCTCGACGGCCTTGGAGTACGTGCGCTCCCGGCTCACCCGCAGTGTCTCTTCGAGAAGGTCCGCAGGTAACACAAGATTTGTGCGTTTCATCTGCATAACGTGCCATACCCAAACCAGCGAACGCAACGGGCCTCGCGTCAGGGTGCGCCGGTGCCTAGACGTCGGGCGTGGACTTTAACGTGGCGTATCGAGCGCGAGCCGCTCGAAGATCGGCCGCAGCCGATCGGCGCTGACGGGGAGTTCCTCGGGCAGCACGCGCGTCTGGCCGACGACGGTCATGAAGTTCGTGTCGCCGCTCCAGCGCGGGACGATGTGCATGTGCACATGATCCAGGATGCCCGCGCCCGCGGCCTTCCCAAGGTTGATCCCCATGTTCATTCCGTGCGGCGCGTAGGCTTCGGTCAGCGCGATCTCCGCGCGCCGCGTCAGCTCCATCATTTCGCACAGTTCGTCCGGCGTCATGGACGTGAGCGTCGGGATATGCCGGTTGGGGATCACCATCAGGTGACCGTTGTTGTAGGGAAACAGGTTAAGGATGATGAAACAGCTGGCACCGCGGAAAAGGATGAGAGGTGCGGCGTCGCTGTCGGTGAGGGCGGTGCAGAAAACGCAGTCCGTGGAATGACGCGCGCCGGTGATGTAGGCGAGACGCCACGGACTCCACAGGTGATCCATGTCTATGCTGAATGCCGAATGCCGAATGCTGAATACCGATCGTTCAGCATTCAGCATTTCGCATTCAGCATTCTTCGTCAGACTCCGGCGAGGTCCGACGAGCCGGTCAGCGCGGGTGGCACCGTTGGAGCCGGTGCATCAGTCTCGCGGTTGATCAGCTCCTTCAGCTCTTTCCCCGGCTTGAAGTACGGCACCTTCTTCGGCGGAACGTCCACCTTGTCCCCCGTTTTCGGGTTGCGTCCCTTGCGCGGCTCGCGCCGGCGCAGACGGAAGCTGCCGAATCCCCGCAACTCGATCTTCTCGCCGCGGTGCAGCGCGTCGATGATGCTCTTGAAGACCGTGTCGACAATGACTTCCGAATGCTTCTTCGTGAGATCGGACACTCGCGAGACTTCCTCGACGAGCTCCGCCTTCGTCATGCTTCCACCGGTGTTCATAGAGGCTCCCTTCGGTCGCTGCTCGGTTCACGGTTCACGGTGCACGGTGCACGGTTCGGCGGTTCACGGTTCCGAACCTAGAACCCTGAACCGTGAACCCGTGAACCCGTGAACCGTGAACCGTGAACCGTGAACCCGTTTACTGCTGGTGTTTGAAGTGATCGCCCAGCGTCGCTTCGGGGCGTCCCGTCGTTTCCGTGTACGCCTCCCAGTCGGCGCGGAACTCGTCGTTCTTCAGCGCGCGGATGCTCAGTCCGATCTTCCGCTCCGCGGGAATCAGCTTGATGATCTTCATCTGGTAGCTCTCGCCCACCTGAAGATCCAGCTTCTCGTCCTTCCCCTTGTGATGCGAATCATCGAACTCCGACACGTGGATCAGCCCTTCGATCCCCTCCGCCAGTTCGACGAACGCGCCGAAGTTGGTCATCCGGACCACTTTGCCTTCGACCGTGTCGCCGACGTGGTGCTGGGTGAAGAACTCGTCCCAGATGTCGGTCTGCAGTTGCTTGAGGCCGAGCGACAGACGCTGGTTCTCGGCGTCGATGTTCAGCACCATCGCCTCGACGGTGTCCCCCTTTTTCAGGGCTTCCGACGGGTGCTTCAGGCGCTTGCTCCACGACATATCCGAGATGTGGATCAGGCCGTCGATGCCCTCCTCGACTTCGACGAACGCGCCGAACTCGGTCAGGTTGCGGACCTTGCCGGAGATCGTCGTGCCGATCGGGTACTTCTCCGACAGCTCGTGCCACGGATTGCTCTCGACCTGCTTGAGGCCGAGGGAAATCCGGCGCGCACCCGGATCGACGCCGAGCACCATCGCTTCCACCGTATCGCCGACGTTGAGGATCTTCGACGGGTGCTTCACGCGCTTGCTCCACGACATCTCGCTGACGTGGATCAGACCCTCGACGCCCGGCTCGAGCTCGACGAACGCGCCGTAATCCGTGAGGCTCACGACCTTCCCCGACAGGCGCGCGCCCACCGGATAGCGCTCGATCACATTGGACCACGGATCGTTCTTCAGCTGCTTGTGGCCGAGCGACACGCGTTCGGTCGCCGGGTCGTACTTCAGCACAATGACGTCGATCTCCTGGTTGACCTGGAAGAGCTCCGACGGGTGCGTCACCCGGCCCCAGGACATGTCAGTGATGTGGAGCAGGCCATCGATCCCGCCGAGATCGATGAAGGCGCCGTAGTCCGTGATGTTCTTGACCACGCCGCTGAGGACCTTGCCCTCGGCGAGTGTGTCGAGCGTGTGCTTCTTCTTCTCCGCGTTCTCCTCTTCGAGGAGCACCTTGCGGGACAGCACGATGTTGCCGCGCTTCTTGTTGACCTTGATGACGCGCATGCGCAGTTCCTGGCCGCGCAGGGCATCGAGGTTGCGCACGGGACGGACGTCGATCTGCGAACCGGGCAGGAACGCGCGGACGCCGATGTCCACGGCGAGGCCGCCCTTGATGCGCTCGATGACGCGGCCGATGACGACCTTACGCTCGGCGTAGGCCTTCTCGACCTCGTCCCAAATCTTCATTTTCTCGGCCTTCTCGCGCGAGAGGACGACGTAACCCTCGCGGTCCTCGGTGCGCTCGAGCAGCACGTCGACGGTATCGCCGGGCTGCACGGTGATCTGGCCGGTTTCATCAACGAACTCGTCGACCGGGATGATCCCCTCGGACTTGTAGCCGACGTCGACGATGACTTCGGACGGGGTGACCTTGAGCACCGTCCCCTTCACGACCTCGCCTTCCGCGATGTTGCGGAAGCTGTTATCGTAAAGATCCAGGAGGCGAGCGTACTCCTGAGGATCGATCTGATCGTCGAGCGTTGCGCCACCTCCTTGTGGAATGATCTGCAGCGATTTGTCAGTTGCCATGCTGAGCCGATCTCCTTCTACACGTACTTGCCGGGATTTCAGCTCCGGCGGGCTGTGATATTGCAATCGCGTTCTGTTGCGATAAGCAATACATTATCTATCACTTACGGGCGCTTGGTCAAGGCCGCGGATCCCGCGAATCCGTAATCCGAAAGGACCGTCCTGATGGCGAGGAAACCCGCACGCAAGGCGAAAGGGCAGAGAAATACCCCCTCGAAGCGCAAGGCAGGCGCCGGGTCCCGGGCGGCGGCCCGAAGCGGGGCCGGTGCCCGGAAAACGTCCAGGGCGAAGCGAAATACCGGCCGCAGAACCGCCGGAGCAAAGACCCCGCAGGGAAAGGCTCGTCGGAAGCAAGCGACCAATCCGCCCAGGCCAGGAAAGCGCAGAGCGGCACGCGGCAAGACGAAAGCCGCACGCTCGCGTGGCGGGACGGGCCGCGAGGAGACGCTCGCCCAGACGCCGGAAACGGGACGCTCGGTCCGCGGTATTACGAATCCAATGCCGACCCGGCGATCGACAGGCACCGCTGCCGGCGCTGGCGGCACGCGGCGCGCGCCGGGCCTCGAACGCGAGCGCAAGCAGCTGCGCGAAATCGAGGAATCGATTCCCGGTCCCCCGTCGAGCCTCAACATGGATCGTCACGGATCCGCGGCGCGGACGGGCCGCGCGAATCTCCGTCACGCCAAGCACGAACACACCGAGACGAGCCCCGCGATGACCGGCGGCGACGTCGATGCGGATTGGGAAGATGCGTACGCCGTCGGCGACGAAGCGCCGGGTGGCGACAATCCGACACCCGATCAAGATGTCGTCGACGACATCGGCCGCGCGCTGGGCGTCGAGTACCAAGACAACGAGGAGTTGAAAGGGGCCGACAAGATCGCCGACCGCGACAAGAAGCGGTGGGAATTGGATCCGGCGTCAGCCGAGGACTACAAGGACCGGGACTGAGCCTTTCTTGCTTCGCTCGGTGGGGCCCCTTAAGATTCCCCACCTCGCTGCGCGCTCGGGCCGCCGCTTTGCGGCGGTTCCCTCCGGCCCTCGCTTGCGGCCGCAGGCGCTCTTTCGCATTTTGCATTCACAATCGTTAGCACGCTCTCGATCACGCTCTCGATGGGAATACCCGTCGTATCGATCACGATCGCATCGCTCGCTACTGCGAGCGGCGACGCGGCCCGCGTCGAATCGCTCTTGTCCCGGTCCGCCAGCGCGATCGCGACTTCCGACAACTGCGTCCCTTTCGAGCTCGTATGCGCCGGATCCGCCGCGCGGCGCCGGGCGCGCTCCTCGGGCGACGCGTCGAGATAGATCTTCACGTCCGCATCGGGAAACACGACAGTCCCGATATCTCGTCCTTCCATCACGATTCCGCCGTCGGCGCCGTAGACGCGCTGGTGCGCCACGAGCGCGCGCCGCACGGCAGGATGACGAGCCACCGTCGTTGCGGCCGCGTCGATCTCCGGCGTGCGGATCGCCGCGGACACGTCGTCGCCGTCGATGACTACGCGGCCCTGCGCGAGATCGAACGTGGCGCGCTCGCCGATTGCCGCAATCGCGGCTTCGTCGGCCAGATCGATCCTGTCCTGGCGGGCCTTCCACGCGACCGCGCGATACATGGCGCCCGTGTCTATGTGCCGGTATCGAAGCCGGGCGGCGACGGCGCGCGCGACAGTCCCCTTGCCGGCACCCGACGGGCCGTCGATGGCGACGATTAAGGGCTTCTTGCTCACGCTGCTATTATCCCCTGCACACAAAAAAATGGCGGCGGTCCCCTTTTTTCGTGGCATACGGGCGATTCTGCTCGCGATTGCCGCCGTTCTGCTGGTCGCGGCCGGAGATGTAGCGATGCGCACCTACCGACGAGGGGCCGCGTTCGTCGTGCAGGCGGCCGGCATAGAAGGCGTTGCCCGCCGCGTGGCGGGCTGGCAGACCGTGCCTGTCAGCCAGACGCTGAACGGATACACGGTGCCGTGGCATGGCGGGACGCTGAAGGCACACGCCTATCAGCCCTATCGAGTGCTTGGACGCGGAATCATGCTGGTCCCCGGCGTCCACGCCGCGGGGATTGACGAGCCGCGGCTCGTGGCCTTCGCGCGCGACCTCGCGTCAATGGGCCACCCGGTGCTGACGGTCGAACTTCCCGATCTGGTGCACTACCAAATCACCCCGCGCACGACTGACATGATCGAGGACGCAGCCACCTGGATGCTGCGGGGCGCCGAGTACCGCGGCGACGACGGGCGCATCGGCATGATGGGGATCAGTTTCGGCGGCGGTCTGACGATTGTGGCGGCGGCACGTCCATCGATCAGGGACAAGGTCGCGTTCGCGATGTCGTTCGGCGGGCATGGCGATCTGCCGCGGACGCTCAGATATCTGTGCACGGGCATCCAGCCGGATGGCGCAGCGCGGCCGCCGCACGACTACGGCCTGGCGATCGTGCTGCTCGGCGCCGCCGATAACGTCGTGCCGCGCCAGCAGGTCCAGCCGCTGCGCGACGCGATCCTGTCGTTCCTCGAAGCCTCGCGGCTGGACATGGTGGACAAGCCGAGGGCCGCGGCGGAGTTCGCGCGCGCGAAGTCGCTCGAAGCGACGCTCGCCGAGCCGTCACGGACGTATATGGGTTACGTGAACGCGCGCGACGTGAAACGGCTCGGACCGATTCTGCTGCCGCACATGGCGGCACTTGGCGGCGATCCCGCGCTCTCCCCGTCACGTTCCGCCGCGCCCGCGTGCCCCGTTTACCTGCTGCACGGCACCGACGACAACGTCGTCCCCGCGATCGAATCGGTGCTGCTCGCAAAGGATTTGCGCGCGCGCGGCGTGACCGTCCATCAGCTCGCAACGCCCCTCATCACACACGCGGAAGTCGACCGCAGTTCCACCGCCAGTGCCATCTGGCGCCTGATAGACTTCTGGTCGGATCTGCTGGATGAGTAGACAGAAGTCAGGAGACAGGAGGCAGGAGGCAGAACACAGAATGCGCCTGCGGCCCGAGCGAGGCGGCGGAGCGAACCGGCGCGAAGCGCCGGCGCCGAGCGAGCGCGAGCGAGAGCCTTCAGCTGCCGCGTCGGGGGTGGGGCCCCGACGCGATTCGAAAATGCCGGGCCCCGCGAGCATTGAGAAGAGCAGACAGCCCGCAGAGCACGGACCTGAACGTCTTCAAAAGATCCTCTCCGCCGCCGGCGTCGCCTCCCGACGACTCTCAGAAGAACTGATCACCCAGGGGCGGGTATCGGTGAACGGCACGGTCGTCACCGAGCTCGGGACGAAAGCGGACCCCGCGCGCGACGAGATCAAAGTGGACGGCAGGCGCATCCGCGTCGAGCAGCGCCGCGTTTACATCCTCCTCAACAAGCCCCGCGGCTACGTGACGACGCGCAGCGATCCCGAGGGACGGCCGACCGTCATGGACCTGGTGACGCGCGTGCGCGAGTACGTCTACCCCGTGGGCCGGCTGGATTACGACTCGGAGGGGTTGCTGCTGCTGACCAACGACGGCGAGCTCGCGTCCCGCCTCACGCATCCGCGCCACGAGGTGGAACGCATCTACGAGGCGCGCGTCAAGGGCCTGCCCGACGCTCACGAGCTCGACCGGCTCGCACGCGGCCTCGTCATCGAAGGACGCCGCACGTCGCGCGCGCGCGTCACCGTTGTGCAGATGCGCGAGACACCAGGTGGTTCGCAAGCGATTATCGAGATCGCGATTCATGAAGGGCGTCAGCGTCAGGTGCGGAAAATGTTCGACGCCATCGGCCACCCCGTCGTCCGCTTGCGTCGCGTCGCGATCGGACCGATCACAGACGACGAGATGCCGCCGGGACACTACCGTGAACTGACGCCGCGAGAACTCTCAGCGCTGAGAAAAGCGGCAGGACTCTGACTTCCACCTGAAGGTGGAAGCCACATGGTTCTTCCAAAAGAAAGTCTCGTGGCTTCCGCCTTCAGGCGGAAGTTCAGTGCACCGTCTCCCCATCCTCCGCCATCCCTTCCGCTCGCTCGGGTTCCTCCGCAGCCGCCTGCTCTTCTGTGGCCTCGAACGGCAACGGCGACGTCGTAATGGTGGGCTCCGACAGCGCCCCGGGCAGCTCGAAGCCGAGCGCGTCGGACAGCTCGTCGACTTTTGGGAGATCGCTGATGTCGTTCAGACCGAAGCGCTCGAGGAACTCACGCGTCGTGCCATACATGAATGGACGGCCAACCACCTGCTTGCGGCCGACCGTCTTCACCAGCTTGCGTTCGATGAGCGTCGACAGCACGCCCGTGCTGCTGCTGACCCCGCGGATCTCGGCAATCTCCAGCGCCGTCACCGGCTGCTTATAGGCGATCACCGCGAGCGTTTCGAGTGACTGCACGGAGAGCTTCTGGGTAGTGCGCTCGTGGAACAGCTGGCGCACCCATTCGTGCAGCTCCGGCTTCGTCGTGATTTGGTAGCCGCCGGCGACTTCGACGAGCTGCAGGCCGCCCGGACGCTCGTAGTCCGCGCGCACGGCTGCGAGCGCCGTGTCGACATCTTCCTTCGGCTCGCTGTCGAGCAGCTTGTACAACTGCTTCAGCGTGACGGGCTCCGGAGACGCGAAGATCAACGCCTCGATAATCGGTTTCAGATGGTCGGACACCTTATTCGCCCTCTTTCTTTGCGGCGTCTGCCACGTGTTGCGCGTGCTCTGCCACGTGTTGCGCGTGTACTTCTTCCGGATCGTGCAGCGGCCGCGGCGCATCCGCCGGGCGCTGGCGCTTGTAAACACGGATCGGGCCGACGACCCCGCTCTGAAACACGCGAATCAGCTTCAACCGGATCATCTCGAGCAGCGCGAGGAAGGTGACGACGAGGCCGGCGCGCGTCTGCACGTCCTCGAAGAGATCCTCGAAGCCGCACGCCTCCGTCTCCGACAGGCGGGAGAGCAGCTGCTCGATTCGATCCTCGATCCGAATCTGCTCCGCGGGAAGATAAACCTTCGGCCGCGCCTTCGAGCGCTCGACGACGGCGCGGAAAGCGGTGATCAGGCTGAAGAGATCGACCTCGACTTCCGGCTCCGGCGCTTCGCCGGCGATCTCGAGCACCGGGCCATCCGCGCGCGTCCACTGGGCGCTGCGCAGCGTCTCGCGCTCGTGCAGCAGTTCAGCGGCCGCCTTGAACTTCTGATGTTCGAGCAGCCGGCGGATGAGCGCTTCGCGCGGATCCTCTTCCGGATCCTCCTGCGTCGGGTCTGGCCGCGGCAGCAGCATGCGCGACTTGATGTGAATCAGCGTCGCGGCCATGACGAGGAATTCCCCCGCGACATCCAGGTTCATCTCCTGCATCAGGTCGATGTACTCGACGTATTGCGACGTGATCAGCGCGATCGGGATGTCGTAGATATTGAGCTCGTGCTTCTTGATCAGGTGCAGCAGCAGATCGAGGGGGCCCTCGAAGTTCTGCAGGCGGACCGGGTACGCCTCGAGGATCGATTCGAATTCCTGTTGATGTTCCATAGTGATTGCCGGATCGAAAGACCCGGCCTACCTGTAACTGAGGTTGACCGCGTGCCGCACCCGTTCCATGGTTTCCTCGGCGATCCCGCGCGCCTTGCGCGAGCCCTCGACGAGAATCTCTTTCAGCACGGACGGCTTGGAGATCAACTGCGCCCGGCGCGCGCGCATCGGATCGAGATGCGCGTTCAGCGCCTTCGCCAGCTTCGTCTTCACCTCGACGTCTCCGACTTTTCCGGCACGATAGCGCGACTTGAGATCATCGACCTCCGCCGTGTCCGGGTTGAACGCGTCGTGGTACATGAACACGGGGTTACCTTCGACGGTGCCGGGCACGTCTGCCCGCACCCGCTTCGGATCGGTGTACATCTGCTTCACCTTCTTCACGACGGTATCCGCATCATCCGACAGATCGATGGTATTTCCATAGCTCTTGCTCATTTTCCGGTTATCGAGCCCGGGCAGACGCGGAAAAGTCGTCAGCAGCGGCTGCGGTTCGACGAACAGCTCGCCATAGAAGTTGTGGAACCGTCGCACGATCTCACGGCTCAACTCGAGGTGCGGCACCTGGTCCTCACCGACCGGCACATAGTGCGCGTCATAAATAATGACGTCCGCAGTCTGGAGCAATGGATAGCCGAGGAACCCGAGCGTCGACAGGTCCTTGTCGGTGATCTGCTCCATCTGTTCCTTGTAGGTCGGCACGCGCTCGAGCCAGGGAATCGGGATCGTCATCGACAGGAGCAGGAACAGCTCCGCGTGTTCCGGGCCGCAATCCAGTCGGCCACCATATCGTAGGCGCTCTCGACGATCCCGGACGTATCGGCGTAGTCACTGGTCAACGCATGCCAGTCGGCGACGAAATACAAGCAGTCGTACGTGTCCTGCAGCGGCGTCCAATTGTTCAACGCGCCGACGAGATGGCCAAGATGCAGCTTGCCGGTCGGCCGCATGCCGGAGACGACGCGCGGTTTCACGGAAGCAGGATCCTCATCACGGCTCTCGTGGGCGGCACGACAATCGCTGACGCCAGGCCTGTAAACATCATCGCGTAGAGCACGAGAAACCCGTATTGGCGCAGCTGCGAGTAGCGCGTGGCGACACGTGGCGGCAACAGCCCCAGGAGCACGTTCCCACCATCCAGCGGCGGCACTGGAATAAGGTTGAAGAACGCGAGCAGCAGATTGATCTGAATGGCGAGAAACAGAACGTCCAACGGCATCGCCCACGGCGCCGAGACTGCCCCACCAACCATCACGATCCGGAGCAGTGCCGCGGCGACAACGGCCTGCAGCAGGTTGCTGATCGGTCCCGCGGCGGCGACCAGCATGAAATCACGTCTCGGGTGACCGAGATTGCGGGCGTTCACCGGCACCGGCTTCGCCCACCCGATCAACGGCAGATGGCTGACGGCGGCAATCAGCGGCAGCAGCACCGTGCCGATCGGATCAATGTGCGCGAGCGGATTCAGCGACACGCGCCCGAGCGCGCGTGCCGTCCGGTCACCCAGACGATCGGCGGTCCACGCGTGTGCCGCTTCGTGGATCGTCAGCGAGATCAGGAGCACGCCGAATCCGACGGCGATGCTCAATAGATCGATATCGTGCAAGGAACGCGTGGTGAAATGCCGATGCTGAACTGCAGAAAAGGCGGCCACCGCTGGCCGCCAGGACGCTTAAGAGTATGCGAAAGCCGCGTGTTTATCAAGCATTCGTCCACGCCGAGCAGCGAATTGCCTCAGCAGGTCTCTGCGAATTTGGGACGGCGCAGACCGTCGCCGATGCATCGAGCGGTCGCCATGACACTCCTCGAGGCGCCGCTTGCTGGCGTTCGGCCCCTCGATGCCGCGCGTTCCTCCGGTAGGTTCGAATAACAAAGTGTACTCGGGCAGGACGGAAACGTGTATAAGAAGGGTTCGACGACGGAGGCGCGCCGTGAAAATAGACGCGCCTCACCGTCGATGATGCGCTATGGCTTCCAACACTCGACCGAGCGTACGAAAGTGTTCGCTCCTTGCGGCCGCGGCGATTGCCGCTGCGATCGCGCGTCCGTCCGCTGCGCAGGAACCGACGCCCGATACGAGGACTGCGCTCATCGCGCAGCGCCAGGCAGAGAAGGCGCCGACGCTGCATCCCTACGAGCCCAGTCGCGTCGAGGCGACCGTCGATCGTCTCGAGGACATGTTCGTCAACGGCACGGTGCACTGGCATCCGTTCTTCGAGAACGCGTACGCGGGCGGCGGATTCACGCTCGGCGCGGGCTACATGGCGCACCTGAGCGCGTACAACACCCTGGATTTGCGCGGCAGCATCACGATCTCAGGCTACAAGCGGATCGAAGCGGCATTCACGGCGCCGCGGATATTCGAGCGCCGCGGCGTGCTGTCGGTCGTCGGCGGCTGGCGCGAGGCAACCGCAGTCGGGTTCTACGGATTCGGGACGGCTGGCACATCGTCACACGATCGCGTCAACTACGGGTTCAAGCAACCGTACGCGTCCGGGATGGTTGACGTCTATCCGACGCGACAGTTGCTCTTGATCGGCGGCGGCCTCGAACTGTCGCAGTGGGACCAGGAATCGGGCAGCGGCACCGCTCCATCCATTGAGACCCGCTACACGCCGTCGACCCTCGTCGGCCTGGGCGCGAAGCCAACGTATCTGCACTCGCAGGCGCGCGTGGGACTCGATTGGCGCACGTCGCCCGGATATTCGCGGCGTGGCGGCTTCTACTCCATTACCTTCCACGATTTTCATGACCGGGATCACCGCTACGGATTCGACCAGATCGATTACGACGCCATCCAGCATCTGCCGCTCCTCCGCGAGACGTGGGTGCTGGCCCTGCACGGCCGCGTCGAATCGTCGATGGACAAGAACGGTGAAGATATTCCCTTCTTCATGCTGCCCGCGCTCGGCGGCGGCTCGACGCTCCGCGGTTTCGCCAGCTGGCGGTTTCGCGATCGCCACAGCCTGCTGATGCAGGCGGAGTGGCGCGTGATGACCAACCGCTTCATGGACATGGCGCTCTTCTACGACACGGGAAAGGTCGCGAGCCGGAGCAGCAACCTGGACTTCGACGGCCTGAAGAGCGACTACGGGATCGGCTTCCGCCTGCACGGGCCGATGGTCACGCCGGTTCGCATCGAGCTGGCGAAGAGCAACGAGGGATTCGCGATCGTCTTCTCCTCGAAGGCGCCTTTCTGAGGCCGACCGATGACACGCACCGCTGCCTTGCTCGCATTCGTGGTGGCGCTCGCCGGCGCGGCGTTGCCGGCCGCGACGCCGCGCTTTTACAACGACGATCCCATCGCGCGTGAACCGGAACTACAAAGCGCGGCCGGTGCCCAGGCAGAAAATATCGGGCTGTTCTACGAGCTCTCCTACAACCTGCTCGTGACGACGAACTACAAAGCCTCCAACACGCGGGCGCAGAACCGGCGCGCGCGCTGTCTCCAGCGACGAGCTCCTGCGCGGACCGAACAGCGGACCGCCGCCGAATCCCGAGCGGTGGGTGCTGATTCGCGAAAAATCGACCGGCTATGCGCCCGGATTCACCGCGAAGGATGGCAACGGCGAAACCTGGTTCCTGTCGTTCGACCCTCCGAAGAATCCAGAGGGAGCGACGGCTGCGATGGTCGTCGCGACAAAACTGTTCTGGGCGCTCGGCTATAACCAGGTAGAGACGTTCCTTACGACGATCGATCCGCGCAACATCCAGATCGATCCTCATGCGACGATCCGACGGCCCAACGGAAAGCGGACGCCGATGACGAACGATGATCTGGCCGCCGTCCTCGAGCGCGCTGCGCGCAACGCGAACGGTACGTATCGCGCCGCCGCCGGCCGTTTGCTCCAGGGCAAGATTCTGGGCGGGTTCAGGTACGAAGGCACGCGTCCGGACGATCCCAACGACATCGTGCCGCACGAACACCGGCGCGAGCTGCGCGCACTGCGTGTCTTCGGCGCATGGACGAACCTGACGGACCTGAAAGCGAGCAACACGCTCGACGCGCTGGTCGCCACGGACGGCCACCCGGTCGTGAAGCACTATCTGCAGGACGTCGGATCGACATTCGGGATGGCCGCCAACGGCCCGCACGACTGGGATGAAGGTTGGGAGTACTCGTATGAAGGCGGCAGCACACGCCGCCGGATGGCCACGCTCGGCTTTGCGCTGAAGCCGTGGCAGACGATGCGCGTCACCCAGTATTCGTCGATCGGCCGTTTCGAAGGGCAGCGCTTCGATCCCACGACCTGGAAACCGCACACGCCGACGACCGCGTACATGGAAATGCGCGAGGACGATGCGTTCTGGGCGGCGCGGAGGGTGATGGCGTTCAGCGACGACCTGATTCGGACAGCGGTCCAGGCGGGGCAGTTCAGCGATGCAGCCGCCGAACAGCATCTGGCCGCGGTGCTGATTCAGCGACGCGACAAAATCGCTCGCGCGTACCTTCCAAAGCTCAATCCAATCGTGAACCCGCGACTCAGCGCGAACGGATCGCTCACGTTCGAGAATGCCGCCGTCGAAGCGCGCGTCGCGGAGCACGCGCCCGCGTATCACGCGACGTGGTTCCAGTTCGACAACGCGACCGGACAGACACGCCCGCTGGGAGCAACCCGCAGCACGACGACAACGGTTGCCGCCCCGTCCGGGCTGCCTGCCGCAACGGACACTTTCGTGGCAGTCGATCTGTCGGGGGACACGAACGCGTATCCATCGTGGCGGCAACCGGTGCGCGTGTATTTCCGTCGTGCGTCCGACGCATGGTCCCTCGTCGGCCTCGATCGTCAAGCCGATCGACCCGCAACCGCCGACAGACGGAGCACACCAACGCGGGACCACGACCGATAGCGGCTCCCGACACACGAAGATCAGGACAATGCGCTGGGGGACAGTTCTGGCGGGTGCGTCAATCGTCGCCGCGACAGCGGCAACGGTGCATGCACAACAGGCGCAAAAGGTCACAGCGGGCGCGGAGTTCGACGTCTCCGACACGGCGCGCCGCTGGCTTGGAAACGGCTACCGGGATGTCTGGGCCGAACCCTTCGAGGCGCCCGTGCTGGATCTCTCCCGCGAAGGCGGTGGCCTGGAGCCTGTGCGGCAAGTCGGACAACTGCAGACGGCGGGGCTCGCGTTCGTTGGCGCGGATGGAAATTCGTACACGTTTCGATCGCTCCACAAGGAACCCGAACGGATCCTGCCGCCCGAGTGGCGGAACAGTTGGCCCGCGAAGGTGCTGCACGATGCAACATCAGCGACCCATCCGGCCGCTGCCGTCATCCTGCCCGTGCTCGCCGAAGCCGCGCGCGTCCTCCACACGGAGCCACGGCTCGTCGTGATGCCCGACGATCCGCGGCTGGCGGCGTTTCGCTCCAGGTTCGCGAATCAGCTCGGCACGATCGAGGAATACCCGACAGCCGCTGCTCCCGGACACGCCGGCTTCCATGGCGCGACGGCGATCGTCTCCTCCTCCGCTCTCTGGACCCGGTGGTTAGAGGGGCCCGAGAACCGCATCGACACGCGCGCGTTTCTTCGAGCGCGCATCCTTGATCTCTTCGTGGAGAACTACGACCGCCGGCGTGGACAATGGCGCTGGATGCAGATTCCCGGTCAGCCGCGCTGGCAGCCGCTGCCCGAGGATCCCGACATGGTGTTCGTCCGCCACGACGGTCTCGTCGCTGCCGGCATGCGTGGTCGTCAACCGACATTGCTGGCGTTCTCGGACGACTTTCCGTCGAACCTCGAAGGCCCCACGCGCAATGCCGCGGAAGTCGATCGCTGGCTCCTCACCGATCTCGAAGGTCCCGTGTTCACCGACACGGCGCGCGAGCTGCAGGCGGCGTGGACCGACGAGGTGATCGATCGCGCAATCGCACAAATGCCGAAGGAATGGCAGAGGGTCGACCATGGGTTCCTGGCGCAGTCGCTGCGCGCGCGACGCGCCGCACTCGTCCCTTACGTCGAGCATTTCTACCGCTACCTCGCGCGTGCGGTCGATGTTCATCTGACCAATCGCGACGAGCGGGTCTCGATCGCGACGGCCGACGACGGTTCAGCGACGCTGACGGCCACCGCCTCTGGCGAGACCGGCCCGTACTACTCGCGCCGATTCCTGCCAGCCGAGACGCGCGAAGTTCGCGTCTATCTGCACGGCGGCGTCGATCGTGTCGAGCGGACGGGGCGCTCGCGGCGCATTCATATCCGCCTGATTGCCGACGGCGGCAACAAGATCGTGATGTCGGGCAACCGCACGTCCGAGGTCTGGGCCGAGGCCGGGCACGTAACCGGCGACCGGCTGAAACAGGAAGGCCCGTGGAAGAATCCGGAGCCCATCAAGGACGCCCCGTGGCTCGAGCCGCGCAGCTACGGTTCGCTGACGCTCTGGGAGCCGATTGCCTGGATTGCGCCGGATGTCGGCTTCGTGCTGGGCGCCGGATGGACGCACACCGTGTACGGTTTCAGGAGCGAGCCCTTCGCGCAGGAGCACACGCTGAAAGCGGGATGGTCGTTCGGCGGTTCCAGCGGCAAGGTGCAGTACGACGGCTTGTTCAATCGACCGGGATCGCGTCTCGGCTATGGTGTCCGCACGTTCCTCTCCGGCGTCGAGCAGATCAATTACTTCGGCCTGGGGAACGAGACGCCCGAGCAGTCGAACAAGTCCCGCTATCATTCGCGCCAGAGCGTGATATCGCTCGCGCCGGCGCTTCGTTACATCCCCTCGAGGGCCTTCTCGATCACGATCGGACCGGAGATCCGCTACTCGCGCTCGGGGCAGACCGCAGGTTCGCTGTTGTTCGAGCAGAAACCGTACGGCACGGGCGATTTCAATCTCGTCGCGCTGCGTGGCGGCGTCGAGCTCGATACGCGGAAGACGTCCAGGACGAGCGTGCTCGACGTGACCAGCGGCGTGCCCGCGGGAGACGCGGCAGCGGATCTGCCGCCCGGCCGGGGCCTTCTCGCGCTGGCCTCGGCGTCGGTGACGCCCGGCGCGTGGGACGTCACGGAGACCTACAGCGCGATCGACGGCTCGATCGCGGCCTACATCGGCAACACGCACGTGCAGCTCGCGAGCAGAATCGGCGGAAAGCGACTGTTCGGCGAATATCCGTGGTTCGACGCAGCGTCGATCGGCGGACGCAACGATCGCGGCTATCACAGTCATCGATTCGCGGGCGACGGATCGTTGTACGGCAACGTCGAGATCCGCATGTACTTCGGACCACCGCGTTTTTCGTCGGTGTTCCCGGTACGGTTCGGCCTCGTCGGATTCGTGGATACCGGACGCGTCTGGCTCGAGGGACAAACGTCCCATCAATGGCATCCGTCGGCGGGCGGTGGGCTGCTCATGAAACCGATTGGAACCGGGATCGTCCTGCGGGCTGCCGTTGCTGCCGGATCGGAAGGCCCCCTGCTCTACATCGGGTCCGGTTTCCGTTTCTGAGCGAGGCGCGTTGAATCGGTCTGATGTTCCACGATCGGTCGTGGGACTGTGGCACACACGTCGAGGCCCGTTCGTCCCGGCTGTTTTCATTGACTACCGCGCTCGCGACGAAGCAGCCGGCGTCCTCTCTCCAGCTCCTTACGCCTTTCTGCGGTCAGCTCGGGAAATGCCAGGTCGAGCTCCTCGAGCGCATGTACGACCGTGGCC
This sequence comes from Acidobacteriota bacterium, assembly GCA_003222675.1. Lineage (GTDB taxonomy): Bacteria > Acidobacteriota > Vicinamibacteria > Vicinamibacterales > 2-12-FULL-66-21 > QHWT01. The sequence goes on from QHWT01000069.1 coordinate 59,456, forward strand.
GCCACGACCCAGCGCGCAAACCATTTGTCGTCCGCCGGGACCACCACCCACGGCGCGTGCGGCGCGGCGGTGTGGCGAATGGCGTCTTCGTACGCGTCCGCATAATCGTTCCAGCGCTCCCGCTCGCGGAGGTCACCGAGAGAAAACTTCCACTGCTTTTCCGGTTCTTCAAGGCGCTTTGCAAAGCGCTTGGCCTGCTCCTTCTTCGACAGGTGCAGAAAAAACTTGAGGATGGTGTATCCGTTCCGGGCGAGGTAGCGCTCGAAGGCGTTGATATCCTCGAACCGTTCCTTCCAGATGTGCCTGGTGATCAGCGGCCGCGGGATCTGCTGCTTGTCGAGGAGCTCCGGGTGCACGCGCACGACGAGCACCTCCTCATAATAGGAGCGGTTGAAGATGCCGATACGCCCCCGCTCGGGCAGACAGACGAGATTGCGCCAGAGAAAATCGTGATCGAGATCCTGGGCCGACGGCTGCTTGAATGAAAACACCTGGCAGCCTTGAGGGTTGATACCGGACATCACGTGCTTGATCACGCCATCTTTGCCGGCGGCGTCCATCGCCTGAAAAATCAGCAGCACGCCCCAACGATCCTGGGCATAGAGCTTTTCCTGAAGATCGCGCAGCCGGGAGACCCCCTCCTGCACGACCTGCTCGGCGAATCCTTTGTCCGTCTTGAATCCATCGGTACCTCGAGGATCGATCTGTTTCAGTCTGAAATGGCGACCATCGCTCACGACGTACCGCGCGATCAGCTTGTCCGTCCGGATCTTGCTCATGAACCATCCCCGCTTCTGCCACATCGGCCGGTGCAGGAGATATTACCGGCTGCGGAGCGATCGCCGACGGGTCAGCCGCGAACGGCGGCGAAATGCGCCAGCACGGCATCCGCGCATTTCACGCCGACGACGGCCGTCAATTCCTCGCGGTTTGCGCGGCGCACGCCGGCGACGCTGCCGAACGCGGTCAGCAGCGCCTTGCGACGGCGCGGCCCGACGCCGCCAATGCGATCGAGCTCCGACTGCAGGTCGCGCTTCGCACGCGACTGCCGATGGAACGTGACGGCGAAGCGGTGCGCCTCGTCGCGGATCCGCTGAATCAGCAGCAGGGCCGGGCTGTTTGGTGTGAGCGCAATCGGGTCGACGTGCTCGCGCGTGAAGAGCAGCTCCTCCTTTTTCGCGATGCCGACCGCCACGATGTTCGCCAGCCCGAGCTCCTCCAGCGCGTGATACGCGGCCGCGAGCTGCCCCTTGCCGCCATCGATGATGATCAAGTCCGGAAACGGTCCGCCGTTCTCCATCACCTTCTTGTACCGGCGCAGCACGACTTCGTGCATGGAGGCGAAGTCGTTGAGGATGCGGGACGCGGGCTCCGGGGTGCGGGGTGCGGGGTCCGGGGTGCGGGGTGCGGGGTCCGGGGTGCGGGGTGCGGGGTCCGGGGTGCGGGGTGCGGGGTCCGGGGTGCGGGGCGCGGGGTGCGGGGTGCGCAGTTCGAAGTCGGTCGAACCAGAGTGCTGCATTTCCGCGCCCCGCGTCCCCTGTCCCGCATCCCGGCTGGGTATTTCCGCGCCCCCCGCCCCGCGCCCCGCACCGTGGATCCGGAACTTCCGGTACTCCGCCCGCTTCATCCTGCCGTCCTCGCACACGACCATCGACGCGACGGTCTCGCTGCCCTGGATCGTGGAGATGTCGAAGCATTCGATACGCCGCGGGATGGCCGGCAGGTTGAGGACGGCGCGGAGCGTTTCGAGCGCGTCGTAGTGCGCCGCGACGTTCTCGTTGAACCGCGTCTGATACGCGACCTGCGCATTCCGGGCCGCGAGATCGAGCAGTCCTCGCTTCTCGCCGCGTTTTGGGACAATCAGCCGGACGCGGTGATCGGATCGATCCGTCAGCCAGGCTTCAATCACTTCGCTTTCAGACTCACTCAGCGCAACCGGCAGGTGCACTTCCGGCGGCGCGGGATGTTCGGAATAGAACTGCTCGAGCGCGGCTTGAAGGACCTCCTCTTCCCCGCCTTCGGCTCGCCGCGGCTTCGGCGGCGCCTCGCCAGAGTCCGCGGGGATCTCAGCGCGAGCGGCGGGCGCCTGAAGGCGGAAGCCACCTCGTTCGATTTGGGAATCGGGCTCGTGCTGAATGTTCGAGTCCGTGACGAGCTCGATCCGCTCGACCACTTTCCCGCCGCGAACCTGGAACACCTGCACGACGGCGCCGGCCGGGCCGACCTTCAGGCCGAACGCATCGCGATCCCCGAGCTCCGTGCCGGCCATCTTCTGCTGGCGCTGGCGCACCGTGTCGATCGTGCGAATCGCGTCGCGCAGCTGTGCGGCCTGCTCGAAGCGTTCCTCGAGCGCCGCCTCGGTCATCCGCTGCCTCAGATCGGCAACCAGCTCGTCGTTGCGTCCCTCGAGAAAGAGTTTCGTATGCTGCACGGCCACCGCGTATGTCTCCTCCGAGCAAATCTCGCGCACGCACGGCGCGATGCACCGCCGGATGTCGAACTCCAGGCACGGCCGCGGCCGCTCGCCCGTAATCACCTCGTTGCACGATCGAATGCCGAACAGCCGGTGCGTCAGCGCCATCGTCCGCCGTCCAAGCTTGGCCGGCATGAACGGCCCCGCATAGAAGTGATCGTCTTTCTCCACGCGCCGCGCGACCAGCACGCGCGGGAACGGCTCCCCCGTGGTCAGCTGGAGGTAGGGATAGTTCTTGTCGTCGCGAAGCAGGATGTTGTACTTCGGCGCGCGCTGTTTGATCAGATGGTTCTCGAGCGCCAGCGCCTCCACGACCGAGTCCGTGACGATGAACTCGACGCGCGACGCTTCATCGAGCAGCGCATCGATGCGCGGACTCATGCCCTGCGCGCCGAGATAGCTGCGCACCCGATCGCGCAGCACGCGCGCCTTGCCGATGTACAGAGTCTCTCCGCCCCCGTTGTAATAGAGGTAGACGCCGGGCTGCTCCGGCAGGCGGGAAATCTGGCCCTTGAGGTCCTGAATCGGCATGGACTACACTGTGTTGTTTCCGGCGAAGATCTGAACCTTCCATTATATCAGCGATGACTTTTACCGGGCTCGTCGGGCGGATCTGCATGTTCCCGCTGCGCGCGATTATCAGAACGTGCGTCGCCTTCAGGATTCACCCCAACATTCTCACGTTCGTCGGCGTGATCATCAACGCGGGCGCCGCGTGGCAGCTCGCCCAGGGACGCTTCGTCCCCGCCGGCATCGTCATGATTGTCGCGAACATCTTCGACTTCATCGACGGCAAGGTCGCGGTCGAGCTCGGCGTGATCGACCGCTTCTCGGACATTCTGCTGTTCATCGGCCTCATTTACCTCTACTCGCACCTGGGACGCACGGACTACGTCATGGTGACGTCGCTCGCGATGATGTTCGCCATTATGACGAGCTATACGCGGGCGCGGGCCGAATCAATGATCACGAAGTGCAAGGTCGGCTTCATGGAACGTCCCGAGCGGATCGTGCTGTTCATGATCGGCGCCTTCACGAATCGGATGGCGGGCGTGCTGTGGGTGATCCTGGTGCTGTCGATCTTCACGGTTGCGGATCGCGTGATCCACACCTATCGCGAACTGCGCCAGCCGCGCGAGGCCGTGGCATGAAGAACCCCGCCACTCTTCCCGGCCGCGTTCTCTGGAACGCGTTCTTCTGGACCTACGAGCGCGCCACGTGGCAGTACGACGCGATGGTCATCGCCATACTCGCCTTCGTGTGGCTGACGCCGCCCGACTGGCTCCGAGATCCGACCGCGCAGGGGATGGGACCTATCGGCGCCGGTGAGCCACGAGTCCTGAGCCATCACACGTCGTCTCGTTCATCGTGTAGCCCAAGATCGAGCGTCTTACCCGTGAAGTGGATGTCGTTCGAGGCGATCTTGTCGCGGAGCAGTCGGCGCGCGGCGCCGTAGTACGGTTCGGGCACGATCAGCCGGCGCGCGAAATTCCGCCACCGGTACATCAGGACGAGCGTGATCTGCTCTCCCTCGCGCCAGGTAAGTCCGCCGATCCGCGAGTAGGGCAGAAACCCCGCCTCCGTCCAGATTCCATCTTCGTAAAAGCCGCGGCCGATTCTCAGGCTCAGCGGCATCACGTACACGTAGTAAATCAGCATCATCACTTCGCCGAAGACCTGCACCGGGTGCATCCGCAGGACGACGAGCTTGTAAATGATGAGGAGCCCGAGCAGCGCGCCAACGGCAAGAAACAATGTGTAGAGAGGCGGCCGCCTGCCCGGCCACGTCAGCAACGCGGACGATTTCAGCCGACGGAAATGGATGAATTGAAAGAGCAGACGGAGGTTGACGACCAGGAACCCAGCACCGAGGACGAGCAGCACGTCGGGAAGCAGCCGCATGAAGCGACTGTTATCTTACTGTCCGAGTCGCGGATCGAAGCAATGCCTGCAGCGCGCTTCGTAGGTCCCCTGCGCGCCGACGAGCACGCGCTCGCTGCTCGCGACGAGGCGCTGCGTGTGGTTGGCGGGGGCGCCGCACACCATGCAGATCGCCAGCGTCTTCGTGATGTATTCCGCGATTGCCAGCAGCTGCGGGATCGGCTCGAACGGCTTCCCGAGATAGTCCTGATCGAGTCCCGCGACGATGACGCGCTTGCCCTGATCTGCCAGCGTGTTGCAGACCGCGGGCAGCTCGGCATCGAAGAACTGCGCTTCGTCGATCCCCACCACTTCCGTGTCGGACGCGACCTTCTCGAGCAGGTCGCGCGAGCTGCTGATGTTCTGCGATTCAATGCGCATGGCGCTGTGCGAGGTGATGTGGTCTTCGCCGTAGCGGTTGTCGACGCGGGGCTTGAAGATCTGCACCTTGCGTTTCGCGATCTGCGCACGCCGCAACCGGCGAATGAGCTCTTCGCTCTTGCCGCTGAACATGCTGCCCGCGATTACCTCGATCCAGCCGCCGCCCGGCCGGTGCTGAACGTCCATTATTGACTTCGCTCGGTGGGGCCGCTTTCACATTCCCCACCTCCCGCCTCCGCTCATATGTTCCCAACCGAGCTACGGCGCCGCAGGCCGCTGCGCGCCATCATCTCCAGCCGAAGGCTGTCCCGCGAAGCGCCTGCGCGAAGGCGGACGGCCCTCGCTTGCGGCGCCAGGTGGTCGGTGGCCCATTTCAGAGTTTCTTGAGATATTCCCCGGTCTCGGTGTTCACACGCACGACATCGTCGACATCGATGAACGGAGGGACCTGCACGACCAGCCCGGTCTCGAGCGTCGCCGGCTTCACCTGCGCGCTCGCGGTGGCTCCCTTGATCCCCGGTACTGTCTCGGTCACTTTCAAGTCGACCGTCAGCGGCAGCTCGATGCCGACCGGCTCGGACCCGTAGAACTCGACCGTGATGGTGGCTTCGGACACGAGGTAGTTCGCTAGGTCACCGAGCGCCTCCGCGTCGATGTGCAGCTGCTCGTACGTGGCGGTGTCCATGAAGTGAAAGGAATCGCCGTCCCTGTACATGTACTGCATTTCGCGCTCGTCGAGCACGGCGCGCTCGACGGAATCTTCCGAGCGCAGCTTCTGATCCGACAGCGAGCCGTTCCGGATGTTGCGGAACCTGGCGCGAACAAAGCCGCGGAGGTTGCCGGGCGTAACGTGCTGCAAATCGAGTACGCGGAACAGGTCGTTCCCGAACTTGACGAGCATGCCCTTTCTGAGCCGCGTCGCTTGAATGGAGGCCATGATCCTGTAATGCCCCGTCTCGGGACAGGCAAACGACATATTTTACCATACGCATCGGTGCCGCGACCGGTGCGTCAGCGCGTGCTACGATCGGTGGATGCCGGGTGATCCACTGCGGGATTTGCGTGCGTGGCAGGAACGTCTCGAGCGGCTCGCGTCGCAGCAGACGACGTCGTGGGCGCCGCCGATCGATATTTATGAGACCGGCGACAAGTACGTGATCATGGCCGAGGTCCCGGGCCTGGCGCGCGAACAGATCGACGTGGCCGTCGAAGACAACCGGATCACGCTGCGTGGCGCGCGTCCGGGCGCAGCGGGCGAAGGGCCGAACCGCCATTACCATCAGGTCGAGCGCGGGTACGGCAGCTTCACGCGCACGTTCGAGTTCGCCGATCCGATCCAGGCCGACAAGATTTCCGCGGACCTGCAGCAGGGTGTGCTCACGGTGATGTTGCCGAAAATGCCCGCGCCTCCCGTGCGGCGGATTGAAGTGCAATAGGAAGTTGCTGGTTGCCGGTTGCCGGATATCGGTCGCCGGCTACTGCCACCGTTCACTGTTTGCTACCTGGTTACTGGTTACTGGTTACTGGTTACTGGCTACTGGTTACTGATCATGAGACGCTCTCTCTTTGCCCTCGTCTTCGTGCTCTCCGGCTTCGTCGCCGGACTCGTGCTGACCGGACGGATGCGAACTGCGGATGAAAGCGCTGCCGCGGTCTCGCAGTCCACGCCAGGCGCTCAGGCAATCCGCGGCCCGTCGATGCCGGCGACGCTTCCCGACTTGTCCGGGGTCGCGGCGCGGACCGTGAGCAGCGTCATGAACATCTCGTCGCTGCAGGTCGTGCGCGCGCCGAACTCGCCGATCGCGTCCGACCCGCTCTTCCAGTATTTCTTCGGCAACCGTGACGACGTGTTCGGCTACAGGAACCGTGTCTCACAGAGCCTCGGGTCCGGCGTCATCGTCTCGAGCGACGGCTACATTCTGACCAACAACCACGTCGTCGGCGACGCGCGCGCGGAAGTGTCGGTCGTGATGCCCGACAAGCGCGAGCTGCGGGCGAAGATCATCGGCGTCGACGAGGGCACCGACATCGCGTTGTTGAAAATCGACGCACGCGGGCTGCCCGTGCTGCCGTGGGCGGACTCGTCCAAGCTGAAAGTCGCCGAGTGGGTGCTGGCGATCGGCAATCCGTTCCAGCTCAATCAGACCGTAACGCTCGGGATCATCAGCGCGCTCGGACGCAGCCTCGAAGGGCGCCTGGCGATGTACGAAGATTTCATTCAGACCGACGCCGCGATCAACCCGGGCAACTCCGGCGGCGCGCTCGTGAACGCGCAAGGCGAACTGGTCGGGATCAACACGGCAATCTTCAGCGAGACTGGCGGCTACCAGGGGATCGGTTTCGCCGTGCCGAGCAACCTCGCACGCCATGTGATGGACGATTTGCTCAAATACGGCGAGGTCCAGCGCGGCACGATGCCTGGCGTGGTGATCTCGTCGCTGAACACGCAGATTGCCGCGCAGCTCGAGGCACCCAACACGCGCGGCGCGCTCGTCACGGAAATGTCGCGGCGCTCCGATGCGTGGGACGCGGGCTTACGTCCCGGCGACATCATCGTCACCTTCAACACGCGACCGGTGGACGATGCGTCGCAGTTTCAGCGGATGCTGGCGGACTCGAAGGTGGGCACGACCGCGCGTGTCGAGATCCTGCGGCAGGGGCGCCGAGTGGACCTGACGATCCCGATCACGCGCGCGCGGCGGTCGCGCTGACCTGCTCGAGCGCAGGCCTGTAGCGCAGGCGCCTTTAGGCCTGCTCGTGTGCGCTGGTGAGCCCCAAAAGGGCTGCGCTGCTCAGCATTCAGCACTGAGCGTTCGCCATTGACGCTTGTCGTCGTGAGCCCGAGACCGCGTCACTGTCGAGGGCGTAAACCCTCCACTCCTGCTCGACGGCGACGTTGATGCCTATGCGGCGGCTCCATGCAACGCTCGGTTTCGGCAGGCCGTGATCCTCGATGCGCAGCTCGCTCGACGTCAGGTCCTTCAGGTTTTGGCGAAGATGGATGCCGAGCGCCTTCGTGAGATTGCCGGGGCCTCGGCAGAGATCGTTGACGGCGAGCTCGCGGACGCGCCTCGTGCTGCCCGCGGCGCGGCGGCGGCGCATCAGCTCGATCCCATCCCTCGGCTCCAGCGCGCGGATCAACACCGCCGCCGGCCAGCCTTCCGCTTCGGTGACCGCGTTCACCAGGTAGTGGATGCCGTAATTCAGATAGACGTAAGCCATGCCTGGCGGCCCGTAGAGCGGCGCGTTGCGCGCCGTCGGCCCTGGCGCGGCGTGACACGCCTTGTCGCTCTCGCCGATGTAGGCTTCGGCCTCGACGATGATCCCGGACGCGAGACCCGCGCGCGTGTCGTGAACGAGGACCTTCCCGATCAGATCTCGGGCGACCTTCAGCGTCGCCCGGTTGTAGAAATCCCGCGAGAGCATCAACGCGGCGTTTTGATCCGGGCGATGGCGCGCTTGGCCGCGGCAGCGACCTCCGGGTCGTGATCCTGCGTCACCGCCTGGAGCGCCGGGAGCGCCTCTTCTCCGCCGATGATGCCGAGCACCTCGGCGACTCCGCTGCGAATCGAAGGCTCCGACTCCTGCAGCCGCGGATACAGGTCCTTGATAATCGGCGGTCCGAGCTCGATCAGGTAGTCCTGCGCCTGCGGCAGCATCTTCGCGGAGTCCATCGTGTCGACGATGCGCGTGACGTAATTCCGTCCGAGCTTCGCGAGCGCGAACGCCATGGCCATGCGCACCATCTCGGCATCGTCGGTCGTCGCGTTGCGCACGAGTTCGTCAATCGAGGCAGAGTCGCCGAGCCGGCCGAGTCCCTCTGCGGCGGCGCGCCGGAGATACGGATCCTTATCGGCCAGACGCTCCTTGAACAATGCGGTGCTGGCGGGCTGCGCCAGGTGCGCGAGCGCGTCGAGCGCGGCCCACGCGCCTTCACCTTTGCGGTAGTACGCGAACTGTTCCGTCAATGTCTGCACGGCGCGCGCGTCCTTGATCGATCCGAGCGCCCGCATCGCCGCGTAACGCACTTCGGCACTGGAGTCGTTCACTGCCTTGATCAGCGTGTCGCCCGCGGCTGTCACCTGGAGGCGCCCGATAACGCGCGCCGCCGCGGCACGGACGGCAGGATCGTAGTGATCGAGGGCCTTGATCAGCCGCTGCTCGTCTTCGCTCGACAGCGGCGGACGCGCGATCACGCCAAGCGCGTACGTGGCCTCGAGCCGCACCTTCGCGTTCTCGTCGTCGATCGCCTGCAGCAGGCACGAGACGAGCGCCGAAGGCGCCCGGCGTGGCCACAGTGCGACCGGGCCGCGATCGAACGCGGCCGCCGCGACGGTAGGATTGCGCTTCTCGATCAGGAACCCGACCATATGGCGGGCTTTCACTTCCTCCGCCAGGAAGAACGTGAGCTCCGCCGCAATGGTCTCGAGCTGGATCTCGTCGACCGGATCGACGACCAGCGGCGCCATCGGCGCAATCGATTCCGGATACTTCGCGTCGCGCAGCAGCCGAACCGCGCTCAGCCGCGCCTTCGGATCCGGGTTGCGAAGATTGCGGATGACATCGTCGAAACGAAGCTGCTGAGCTGAGACCGGACCAGCGAGAAAGAGGGATGCCGCAAGAAAAGCTACGAACCGGTTCAATGTCATTGGTTTACAGCAGGGGGAGCAGACTCCATTCTAACGCAGAAACCATTTGGCAGTGCAGCCCTTTTACGGCCACCCCGTACCAACGAGCAGTCCTTCGGCCGAAAGCCCTGTCGGTACTTTCATAATCTGGAGATGACCAGGGATTGTCGTCCGCACGCGCTCGCAGTTGCGACGGCCGTGCTCGGCGTCGTTGCTGCCAGCGCGCAAGCGCCGCCGCCTCGCGCTGCTTCCCCGATTGTGTTTGAGAACGTCTCGGATACCGCCGGTCTCTCATTCGTCCTCAATCAGCATCCCACTCCCGAAAAGAACATGGTCGAGACGATGGCCGGAGGACTGGCCGTGTTCGACTATGACGGCGACGGGCTGCCCGATATCTTCTTCACGAACGGTGCGCCTCTGCCGTCGCTCCGAAAGGAGTCGCCGTCCGATTGGAACCGGCTCTTTCGAAACACCGGCGGCCTGAGGTTCACGGACGTGACCGAGCAGGCGGGCGTTCGCGGCATCGGTTACGCGACGGGCGCGGCCGCTGCCGACTACGACAACGACGGCCGCGTCGATCTCTTCGTGGCGGGTGTTCAGCACAACCAGTTGCTGCGCAACACCGGCAATGGACGGTTCGAAGACGTCACCGCCTCCTCCGCGATTGCGAACTACAAGTGGTCGGTCGCCGCTGGCTGGTTCGACTACGACAACGACGGCTGGCTCGACCTCTTCATCGTCAATTACGTGGACTGGACGCCGCAGACGAACAAGTTCTGCGGAGACCGGGGGAAGGACCTGCGTGTCTACTGTCATCCGAAACACTATGAGGGACTCGCGAACGCGCTCTACCGGAACCGTCACGACGGCACGTTCGAGGACGTCAGCGCGCGTTCGGGTATCGGGAAGTACGTGGGCAAAGGCATGAGCGTCGCGTTCGCCGATTACGACGGCGACGGATTCATGGACGTGTTCGTTACGAACGACGCCATTCCCGATTATCTGTTTCACAATCGCCGCGACGGCACCTTCGAGGAAGTGGGACTGATGGCCGGCGTATCCGTTCCGGCGAGCGGACGGCCAGTGTCGAGCATGGGTGTGGATTTTCGCGATTACGACAACGACGGCCGGCCCGACATCGCGCTCACGGCACTGACCGGCGAGACGTTCCCGCTCTTCAAGAACGACAGGGCTGGATTCTTTCGCGACGTCACCTATGAAAGCGGGCTGGGGTCGAGCACGGTGCGTCTGAGCGGATGGGGCACGGTCCTGGCCGACTTCGACAACGACGGCTTCAAGGATCTCATGACGGCCAATTCACACGCGAACGATCGCATCGAGGCCTTCGAAGCCACGACGTATCGCCAGACGAATGCCGTGTTCCATAACGTCAACGGACGGTTCGAGAACGTCTCGGCGCACGCCGGCCCGGACTTCGCGGTCGCGCGCGCGCATCGCGGGATCGGCGTCGGCGATTTCGACGGCGACGGCCGCCTCGACATCGTCGTCACCGTGCTCGGCGACCGGCCGCAGCTCCTGCACAACGTCAGCGAACCGGACAACGGCTGGCTCACGCTCCGTCTGGTGGGCCAGGCGAGCAACCGTGAAGGAATCGGCGCAGTCGTCCACGCCGGCTCGCAGACCGATGAGATGACGACGAGTGTCGGCTACGCCTCGTCAAGCGACTACGGCGTGCACTTCGGTCTCGGAAGAGCGCGAAGCGTGGATCGCGTGGAGCTGTCGTGGCCCAGCGGTGTAAAGCAGGTGCTCGAAGATGTGAGGGGGAATCGGGTCGTGACCGTGACCGAGCCGAAAAAATGATGCCGGGCGCCGTATGCGTCACTTCGGCGGTGTCAGCGTTCTCTCCGCGGTACCACTTGACAGCGTCGTTGTGCGCTGACGGCGTTTCTGATATTCGGCCATGGCCTTCTGCGCCTCGGCGGGGCGCCCGAGCGCCTGAAACGCGCGTGCAAGCTGGTAGTGAGTGTCGCCGTTTTCATCTTCACCCGCCGCGGCGTTGAGATGCGGCAACGCCTCCTCGTATCGTCCCGCCTGCACATAGGCACGGCCGAGCGATGCGCGTGTCGAGATCGAAGCATCCTTCGCCGCCGCCGCGCGCTCGAGAACCGGAATCGCCCGGTCGATCTGCTGACTCTCCAATAGCGCGTCACCATACATGGAGAGAAGGGGCGTGTCGGGGAGACGTTCGCGGTTCAGCCGTTCGAGCAGCGGGAGCGCTTCGTCCAGGTCGTGCGCGCGCAGGAGCGCCTCCGCGAGCGCGCTCTCAATCGCCGGATTTCCCGGCGACAGCTTCAGGGCTGCCCGGACCTCGGTCACCGACTCCGTATTCCGGCCGCTCGATTGCGCGAGCTCGGCGCGAATGAGATGCAGTTCGACTGACGGCCGAAGCGTCTCGAGTTGCGCGACGGCCTCCGTCGCCAGCCGGTTAGCGGCGCGAATCGTCCAGTAGCGTCCGGCGGCCGCGGGCGACTGCATGGCGGCGGCGAGCGACTCACGAAATTTTCCGGCGAGAAACTCGCACTCCGCGATAGGCGCGGCGCACTCGGAGGCCGGGCGCCGCTTGACGGATCGCAATTCCTGGGCGGCCCAATCGGGCTTCCCGGCGCGCTCGTACAGTTCCGCGACCGCTTCGTGGAGGCCACCGACCGGGGGCCTGGCGTCGAGTACGCGTCGATAGATCGCGAGCGCCGCCGGAAACTTCTCCTGGGTCACCGCCACGTCCGCAACCACGAGCTCCAGAAGCGGCGACTCGGGCGCCTGCTGCTGAAGCGCGGTGAGCGCCGCTTCGGCAATGCCTTCGTAACTCCGGGCCAGCCCGTACCATCCCTTGGGGTTGTCCGGCTGGAGCGTTGTGAGTGTGCGGTAATGCGCCACCGCTTTTGTGAACTGCGAGGTCGCGAGGTACGCGCGCGCGAGCATCTCGCGCGCGTCAGCGTTCTGCGGCATGGCCGTGACCGCGCGCTGAAGCGGAGCCGCCGCTTCACTGCTGCGTCCGAGATCGAGGAGCGAGGCACCGAGAAAGAGTGATGCCGGTATGAGTGAGGGATCGAGACGAACGGATTTCTGAAGCGGAGCCAGCGCGTCAGCCGGATGGCCCGCCATGTAGCGGGCCATCCCGAGGTTCATCAGCAGGCCGGCGTCGTTGGGACGTGCCGACGTGAGCTCATCGTAGATCGTTGCGGCCTCGTCGAATCGCCCCGCCTGCAAGGCCGCCGCTCCCTCGCCCGCACGCGCAGCGATAGGATCGCCCGCCTGAGTCTCCCGTAACTGACGCCCGAACGCGGGCCCGCACAAAACGAGCAGGGTCACTGCTCCCCACCATGCGCGGGCCCCCGACAGTCCCATATCAAGATGAAGGGCCCTTCGATTCCTTCGAGCCCTTCGAGTCCTTTCCCTTTAGAACTGGAACCTTACCCCCAGTCGTATCTGACGCTCGCCGCTGCCGAAGTCGCGCGAGTTGTTGCCAACCGTGAACGTGCGACCGAATGTGCCGCTGGTCACGTCGTTATCCGGGTTGCCCCACCTCGGATGGTTGAACAGGTTGAAAGCCTCGACCCGGAATTCCGCTCGCCTGTTGCTTCCACCGACGGGGAATCCGCGGAAAATAGAGAAGTCGACGTTCCAATATCCCGGACCGCGGAACTGATTCCGTCCCGTGTTCCCGAGCGTTGTGCCGGTCGGCTGACTGAACGGCGTCGGATCGAAGTAAAACCCCGCGTCGCCCTTTTCGCCGATCACCTTGTACGACCCGTTCAGGTTGGCCGTCTGCTGATTGCCGCCCGGCATGTTGAGATCGGCGCCGCTCGCCGTAATCGTGAACGGCGTGCCGGCGACCGCGCTGTAAATGCCGTTGACCTGCCAGTCGCCGAGCACGGCGCGCATCGCCTCGTTACCGGAGCCGCCCTTCGTCTTGTACGGCAGTTCGTAGACGAACGCCATCTGGAAGATCTGCGGCCGATCGTAGCCCGCCAGAGCAAAGTTGCGGCTTCGAAGGCTCGGCGCGCTCCACATCAGCTGATCCCATCCGTCATCGTCGGTCTCGTCCTTGGCGCGTGACAGCGTATAGGCGCCTTTAAGCAGGAGACCGTTCGTGAACGGCCGATTGATCGCGACCTGCAGGGAGTGATAGCGCGTTTTGGTGATCGGCCCCCAGAGGAGGACGTCGTTGGTACGCCCGAGCGTCGGGAAGAACGGCTGGCTGGCGGCACCTCCACCGGCAACGTCTGAGGCGTTCGCGTTGATGTCGGCGAATCCGCCGTTCTTCGCGGTTCCGACATACGCCACGTCGACAGACAGGTCGTACCGCAGGCGCCGCTCGACGGCGACATTCCACGACTGCACGCGGCTGCGCGAGACGTCTGCCATCGGAGAACGCATCAGGTACGCATTCGGCAGTGGGATGCGACCGGATGAAACGTCTGGTCCGACGACGTTGGGTATGCCTTCTTCGAGCGTCGTGGTAAAGCCGTACGGGTCCGTCGCATTGAAGTCGGCCGCGAGCGTCAGCGGATAAAAGCCCCTGAGCGGCCGCGAGAATGGCAAGGGGTTATACGTGATGCCATAGCCAGTGCGAAACACCGTTTGTTCGTTGATGCGGTACACGGCGCCGAGCCGCGGGGCGAACAATGTCTTGCTCACCGTGATGCCGAGGTCCGTCGGAACGCTGCCAAGGCCTCCGAGGAGTACATTGAGCGATCGCAGTTGCCGCGTGCTCGCCAGATCGTCTGCGCCTTCGATCCGTTCGATGCCGCGATCCGCGCGCGTCATGAGCGGGTAGTACTCGTAGCGCAGGCCGAGATCGAGCGTCAGGCGGTTGTTGACCTGCCATCGATCGCGTGCGTAGAAGGCATTCTGCCATTCACGCGTGGTCATCAGCTCGTTCTGTACGCTCTCGCCCGCGTGGTTCAACAGGCCGATCAGGAAGGCTGCGTACCCGTTGTAGCCGTTCGCCGTCTGCGGTCCTCCCTTGAGTGCGGTGGCGTTGGGAGCCGTATCCAACGCACCTCGAGGACCGGCACCGAGCTCCGGCTGCCAATGATTCATCCACAGCCTGTTGAGCGAGTACCCTCCGCGGATTTCGTGCGGTCCCTTGACCTTCGTGACGTTCATCGACAGCGCGTAGGTTCGCTCATCACGTTGAACGGGATCCCAACCGTCGAAATTTCCCAGACCGTCGAAAGAGGACGACGTGTTGACCGCTGGAATGCCCGCATAGCGCGGGTCGCTGCTGAAATTGGCCCCGCCATTCATTCCCGGGATGCCGAGTGTATCGAGGCCGAAGTTGCCAAACCCGAAATCCCCCGCGGTCGTTTCGTGGGTCATCCTCGAAATGCCGTAGGTGGCATCGAAAACGGTGGTGGGATTCAGCGTCCACGTGGTTCCGAACGTGTACATGTTGACAGTGGTATCGCCATTCCCGCGATCGTTGTACGGCAGATATGGGAACAGCGCCTTGACGTTGGCGTTCATTCGCTCGTACTTTCCCCAGACCTGTGTGGCGGACGAGGGGTTCCAGTTGACCTTCAGATCGTAGTTGTTCCGATCGAACTTCCGCGGAAGGCTCCGCTCGAAGTTCCGGGTGAAGCCCGCGCCGCCGACATTGCCGCCCGACGTGCTGCCCGCGGCATTCGGCTGCGGATACAAGTCCTGGATCTTTCTTGCGATGGAACTAATCAAGCTCGGAGGAATGACGTTGCCGGCGAATGGCACGCGCCCGGTCCCGTCCGGGTTGCCGGTCCGCGGGTCGTAAATGATCTGCAGCGATCCGTCGGAGTTGAACGCCTGGCTGAAGTCGCCGATACGCAGCGCAGACGGCGGCACGTTGTAGAAGAACTGCTGCGGCGTGGTCTGGTATTGCCCTTCCCAGGCGCCGAAGAAGAACACGCGATTCCGCTGGATTGGCCCGCCGAGCGTCGCGCCGTCGATGTGCGCGCTCGCCGGCGCCTTCACTGTCGCGAAGTACGGCTTCGCATTCAGCTTCTCGTTGTTGTAGAACGCGAACCCGGACCCCTTGAAATTGTTCGTGCCGGACTTGGTGATGACGGTAATTGCCGCCCCGCCGGCCATGCCCTGTTCCGCGTCGAAATTGCTCGTGCTGACGTTCACCGTATCGACAGTTTCCGCGGGCGAGACGAGCATCGTGTGGTGCGGCAGCCAGATGTTGACGTTTGTTGCGCCATCGGTCTTCGTGCCGTTGTTGTTACGATCGAGACCGTTCACGTTCGTCGATAACGCACGTCCGGGCGTGTCCACTTCACTGTTCTGCATCCGTCCGGGCGTGGCGCCGGGCACCAGGTTGATCAGCGTCTGGTAATTCCGGTTCTGCGACAGCGGCAGCGTCGTGATCGCAGCCGACTTGATTTCGGTGTGCGTGTCCGCCTTGTCGGTCTGGAGCAGCTGCAGCTCCGACTGGACCGTCACCGTATCGGTCAGTGTGCCGAGCTCCAGCGCGGCGTCGACGCGGCTCACTTCGTTGACTGAGACAGGCACGCCTGTCTTCACGAATTCCTTGAAGCCTTGCAACGTGACCTTCACGTCGTAGCGGCCGGCCTGAACGTTCGTGAATGAGTAACCGCCGGTGTCGCTCGACACGGCTGTCCGGGTTAAACCGGTGTCGGGGTTGGTAATCGTCACGGTGACGCGGGGCACCGCCGCCCCCGTCGTGTCGGTAACCTGGCCGACGATGCTCCCATAGAGCACCTGAGCGCCGACTGTGACTGGGCTGAGAAGAGCGAGGACCGCGAGCGCCGCCAACAATACGATCGGACTCGACCTGTGCATGACCACGAGTTCACCTCCCGAATGCAGAGACCTATCGTGTTCCTGTGGGTGGGTAGGTCGGCGCGACGATAGTAAGATTAGTTGCGAAAGTCAACGCAAATGGAACAGGCTCAGGGCTCATGACTTAGCGCGCCTCAAGCCTTAGCTGGCTGAGTCGTGAGCCTTGCGCCGTGATCAGTTCGCGTAGGCGTTCGATCTTCCCGTCGCGAGCACGTCGTGCAGGTACCGCCCCGTGTGCGAGTCAGGGTTCTTCGTCACCTGCTCCGGGGTGCCGACGGCCACGATGCGGCCGCCCTCCTCGCCACCCTCCGGACCAAGATCGATGATCCAGTCGGCCGTCTTGACGACGTCGAGGTTGTGCTCGATGACGAGCAGGCTGTGGCCAGCCTGCAGCAGCTTCTTGAATGCGGCCAGCAGCTTCGCGATGTCGTCGAAGTGCAGTCCGGTCGTGGGCTCGTCGAGGATGTAGAGGACGCGATCGCCGGTCTGCGTGGACAGGTGGGCGGCAATCTTGATCCGCTGCGCTTCGCCGCCCGACAGCGTCGTCGCCGGCTGACCCAGGCGCAGGTAGCCGAGGCCGATCTCGTCGAGCACCTGCAGCCGGCGCAGCACTTTCGGTGAGGTGCTGAAGAACGTCAGCGCTTCGCGGACCGTCATGTCGAGCACCTGGTCGACGCTTCGGCCGCGATACTTGACCTCGAGCACCTGTGCCTTGAAGCGCTTGCCTTCGCAGACCTCGCACGGGACGAACACGTCCGCGAGGAACTGCATCTCGACCTTCACCTCGCCTTCTCCTTCGCATGCCTCGCAGCGGCCGCCGGGCACGTTGAAGGAGAAATGACTCGCCGTCAGGCCGCGCGCCCGCGCGTCTTTCGTCGCGGCGAAGAGCTCGCGGATCGGATCGAAGGCCTTCAAATACGTGACGGGATTCGACCGCGGCGTGCGGCCAATCGGCGCCTGGTCGACCAGCACGACATCGGTGACGAACTCGGCCCCTTCGAGCTTGCGGTGCGTGCCGACGCGCCGGTCCCAGTCTCCCTTCGCGCGCTTCAACGCGGCGTAGAGGACGTCGTGCACGAACGTGCTCTTGCCCGATCCGCTCACGCCGGTGACGCATGTCAGCATGCCCAGCGGCACCTCGACGTCGATGTTCTTGAGGTTGTGCTCGGACGCGCCGAGAACGCGCAGTCGCTGGTTCGACGGCCGGCGCCGCACCGGCGGCACCGGGATCGCCAGCTCGTCGCGCATGTACTTGGCTGTCAACGACCGCGGTTCCCTCATGAGATCGCTCAGCGGCCCATTGAAGATGACGCGCCCGCCCTGCTCTCCCGCCCCGAGCCCCATGTCGACGACCGTATCGGCGACGCGGATCATGTCGGCGTCGTGCTCGACGACCAGCACGGTGTTCCCCTGATCGCGCAGCTGGCGCAGGATCGCGATGAGCCGCTCGTTGTCGCGGGAGTGCAGCCCGATCGACGGCTCGTCGAGTACGTACAGCGTGTCGACGAGCGCCGAACCGAGCGACGTCGCAAGATTGATGCGCTGCGATTCTCCGCCCGACAGCGTGGACGAGAGGCGATCGAGCGTGAGGTAATCGAGCCCGACGTCGCGCAGGAACCCGAGACGCTTGCGGATCTCGCGCAGCACCTTGTCGGCGATCGCGGTTTCCTTCTCTGACAAATCGAGCGTCGAAAAGAAGCGTTCGGCGTCGCGCACGGTCAGCGCGCAGACGACATCAATGGTTCGTCCGCCGACGCTCACGTCGCGCGCCTCGCGGCGAAGGCGCGCGCCGGTGCAGTCAGGGCACGTGAGATAGCCGCGGTAGCGGCTCAGGAACACGCGGACGTGGACCTTGTACTTCTTGCGCTCGAGCCACCGGAAAAAGCCCTTCACCCCTTCCCACTCGGGACCGTCGCCCTCGATGACGAACCCCTTCTCTTCATCGGTGAGATTCGCCCAGGGCACGTCGAGCCGTACGCGCTTCTTCGCCACGCGCTTCAGCTCGGCAAGCTGCGCGCGATAGTGGGGCTTGCTCCACGGCTCGATCGCGTTCTGGTGAATCGACTTCGACGCATCGGGCACGACGAGATCCATGTCGAGCTCGATGATGTTGCCAAAACCGTGGCAGACAGGACACGCGCCGAACGGATTGTTGAACGAGAACAGCCGCGGCTGCGGGATCTCGTACTGGATGCTGCACGGGCGGCACTCGAACCGCTCCGAGAACCTGATGACACTCTGGTGGCTTCCGCCTTTAGGCGGAAGCTCCGCTTGAAGCGGAAGCTCCATATCGATCGCGAACGCCGCGCCGCCACCTTCCGTGTACGCGGTCTCGATCGAATCGGTCAGCCGGGGACGGACGTCCGCATCGATCTTCACGCGATCGACGATCACCTGCAGCGTCGCGCGATCCTTGAGCATCGCGGTATCGACGTCTTCGAGAGTCACGGTCTTCCCATCGAGGTACAGACGGCCGAATCCTTTCCGGCGCAGCCCGGCGAGCGTCTCGGCCACGGAATCCACGAACTCGGGCAAATCCGGCTGCGCCCCGGCCGCCTCCTCCGATTCTTCAATGACATCGCCGACGACTTCTTCTTCTTCCCCATCCGTGTCGCGCGTGGCGAGCGGCGCCCCGGTTACCACCGGCATGTCGAACCCGATCATCAGGCGCGTCCCCTCGGGGAGCGCGCCCAGGCGACTCGCGACGACTTCCGGCGTCTCGCGGATCACTTCCTTGCCGCACGACCGGCAGAAGGTACGGCCGACGCGGGCGTAAAGAAGGCGCAGATAATCGTGGATCTCCGTCGTCGTGCCGACCGTCGATCGCGGGTTGCGGATGCTGTTCTTCTGCCGGATGGCGATCGCGGGGCAGATGCCCTCGATACTGTCGATGTCGGGCTTTTCCATCCGCTCGAGGAACTGCCGGGCGTAGGCCGACAGCGACTCGACGTAACGCCGCTGTCCTTCCGCGTATATCGTGTCGAAGGCGAGCGACGATTTGCCCGACCCGCTGACCCCGGTCATCACGATGAGAGATCGCGATGGCAGCGTCAGGTCCACGTTCTTGAGATTGTGGGTCCGGGCTCCCCGAACGACGATCTGGCCTCGGGAGGCTTTGATGCGGGTCTTCATCTATATGGGAAATTCCGGCAGCAGCGGAACAGTCCATCCTAGCGCGCCGACGCGGCTTCCATCAACCTCGGCCGGGCCGATCCGTGTTATTTTGTTGGGCCGCGGCCAATGGGTGGTGCGCGGCTTCCGCTTTGGCGGAAGGACTTCCAAGAGGGGGCTGTGTCAGTCCGTCTGTTCATCGGCAATCTGCCTTATGCCGCCACGGAGGCAGAGTTGCGAACGCACCTGTCGAACGTCGGCGAACCTATTTCTGTCGTGCTTCCCGTGGATCGGGAGACCGGGCGACCGCGAGGCTTCGCGTTCGTCGATTACGCGGATCGCGGCGTCGCGGAAGAAGCGATCAAGCGGTTCGACCAGCAGCCGTTCAAAGGGCGGCCGCTCGCGGTCAGCGAAGCGCGGCCCCGCGAAGAGCGCGGGCCGGGCGGCCCGCGGCCGGGCGGTGGATTCGGAGGGCCGCGGCCGGGCGGCTTCAGCGGACCCCGTCCAGCGGGACCAGGTGGTTTCAGCGGCCCGCGTCCCGGCGGCTTCGGTGGCCCGCGGCCGGTGGACACTGGCGGAGGCGCCACCCCGGGACGTAATCGCAATTTCGGACCCGATGCCCCACCCAAGCACAAACGAAAACCGCACCAGGGCGCGAAAGACCGCGGCCCGAAGGGTCCGATCAAGGAACGTCCGGTCGGACGGCTCTACGACGCGGACGAAGACTGGCGCGCCACCGACACCGACGACGTCGACGTCGACAATGTCGCGACGCACAAGGATCTGGACGAGAAGGAAGAAGACAAGTAGAGATTTGGTAATTGGGTAATTGGGTGATTTGGTAATTGAGCTTGCGCGCGCTACCGCGCGCGCTTCAAAAATCGAGTCGCCAATTCACAAAATCACCAGGTCACCAAGTCATTTGAGTTCCGCCAGCAGCACGCAGAATCGTGATTTGGTGATTTGGTGATTTGGTGATTGAGCTTGCGCGCGCTACCGCGCGCGCTTCAAAAATTGAGTCACCATTCACAAAATCACCAGGTCACCAAGTCATTTGAGTT
>QHWT01000069.1:79955-85774 GCA_003222675.1 Acidobacteriota bacterium
CAGCGATCGGCCGTCGCCGGCCCACATCGGCCACAGCTCCTTCGCACCGCCGTACGTCAGGCCGCGCCATGCGGACGGCGCGTCGTCGGCTGTCAGGTCGCGGAGCCAGATCTGCGCCTCGTCGAGATGGCTGTGCCCGTGCCGCCACCACTGCCCGGATGCGCTCCCGCGCGCGCTGATCGCGAGGGTGCGTCCGGCGCAATCGCCGGCTCGGCGTAAGCGGCCTTGGCCGCCTCTTCACGACCCGGCTGACCCGAGATGGTCGCGACGAACGTGAATGCGACGACCGCTGCCGCCGCGCAGACCGCAGAAAAGGCGCCTCATTGAACCCTCCGGAGGCCGCAGTATACGCTGAGGTGCTGGGCGCAAAGTGCTAACGTGCCGAGTGCCAGGTGCTTCTACGCGCAGCAACTGCATTTGACACTGAGTACCGAAGGCACGCGGCACCGAAAAGCATCCGGCATCAAAAGACACCCGGCACCAACAGCACGGAGCACGAGGCACGTCGCACCGAGCACCGAGCACCGAGCACCGAGCACCGAGCACCGACAAGGATCACAAAAATGGTGACGCATGTGAAAGTTCTTGGCGTCCTTTACATTCTCGTCAGCGCGCTCGGCCTGCTCGCCGCGCTGTTTCTGATGCTTGCCGTCAGTGCCGCGACCGGCATTGTCGCAACGGCCGCAGACCCGCACGACGCTGCCATCGCGCTACCGATCATTGGCATCAGCGGCACCGCCCTGGTGACCTTCCTTCTTCTCCTGTCTGCACCCGGACTGATCACAGGAATCGGCCTGCTGAAGTATCGGCCCTGGGCGCGCATTCTCGGCATCGTGCTGTCCGCCATCAACCTCATTCACATCCCGATTGGCACGGCGCTGGGGATCTATGGGTTGTGGGTGCTGCTGAACAAGGACACGGAAGGGATGTTCAAAACCGGCGTCGTGCCGTCGGCGTAGAAGACGCCGCGCGCAAGCGAGTCCAAAGACCATCCTCACCCCTGGTCAAGACTGGTTCCGATACGGTGACGGCGTCATCCGGCGCGAAGATTGCAGAGCTCGGCGCTGCGATGGCTTCGCAAATCTCGCATACGTCCAGCAGCGAGTGGCAGAGCTTTGAGGGACGGATGCGCCGTCGGCGCGCCGAGCGCTGTATTCTGCGCGCCGAAGTCGCCGCGGAAGCCGGATGCATGGACGAGGCGCGGGAAGCGTTGCAGGAAGCGCGGAAGCTCGCGCCCGGCCTTCCAGAAATCGCAGCCGTTGAAGCGAACATTTTCCGTAACACCGCGACCATTGTTGCGGATCCCGCGTCACCTCGATTCTGGCGATTCCTCTACTACGCGGCGGCGGCGGTCGTTTCCATCGCGGTGCTCTCGATGGGCTTCGTGTGGTGGCAGCGCACGAATCACGAGCCGGCGTCTCAGCCAGCCACCGTGCGCGAGCACACGCCGGGCCCCAGTGCGACGATCGCGAGACCCGGCGCACCGCGGCCGTCACGCGACGTGCGCGTCGAAACCGAAACTGTAACAGCTGCGAGCGTGAACGAGCCGCCCGTCGCGACGCGGCCCGTCTCGGCCACTCTCGAGGCGCGCGCCGACGTGACTGAGCCGCCGGTCAGCAGCCCGCAGCCGCTGCCGCGGATTGCCGATCGCGAACCGGTGCGACGCGAACCCGTCGCGTCTCCAGAGGCGACCTCCGCGGTCATGCGCGACCTCGCCCCCGTGCGCGAGCTGGCGTTGGCAACGACATCCACAGTGTCAGCCGCGGTGCCGTTGCCCGTGCCCGTGCCACCGAGGATCGATGAGAACAGCGCCGTCCGCACGGTGCTGCATCGCTACGCGGATGCCTACAGCCGGCTCGACGCGTCCGCCGCGCAGCAGGTCTGGCCGAGAGTCAACCGCGCGGCGCTGTCGCGCGCGTTCGGCAGCCTCGCGTCGCAGGACATCTCATTGGGGAATTGCGCGGTCGACGTCAGCGGCGCATTGGCGCGCGCAACCTGTGCCGGCGCCGCGACGTGGGCGCCGAAGATCGGCGGGGGCGGCCCGCGCACGGAGCCGCGCGCCTGGACGTTCCAGCTCGCGAAGGCGGACGCGGGCTGGCAGATTGTCGAGGCCCGCGTTCAGAACAGATAATCCAGCGAGATTGTCGGCGTGAGCGGCGCCGTCAGGCCGGCATTGCCGACGCGCCATTGCACCTGCCCGGTCAGCACCATCGACGCTTTCGCATTCCACTTCACCCCGCTCACGAACGTTGACAGCACCGAGTTCTTCGTTCCGTCGGGCAGTAAGCGGAGCGTCTGGACGCCCACTCGATTGCCGTTGGCGTCACGGTTGAAGAACGTGGGATGAGGCGCCGAGACCGCACCGATCGTGTGCAGATCCGAGAGATGTCGCACGAGGAACTCGCCCGTTGCCGTGACTCGCGGCGCGAGTGCAATCGTGAGCGCGCCGCTGCCATCCATCTCGTCGGATACACCACCCTGGACGATGGCGAAATTCCCGTGCACGCCCACGCGCGCGTGCTCGACCGAGCCCACGGCGAGCAACCTGAACGCCGCGCGACCCGCCCCGAGCAGGCTCGTTTCCTCTCCCGTCGGCAGCCGAAGCTCCGCACCCGCAGCGAAGCCGGCGCCCGGCACGCTCACGAGCGTGTACTTCGCGCGGACGGCGACGTCGGCAATGCCGCTCGCATCCGCGATCGCGCTGGCCTGCGGACTTGCATCGCCCCGGTACACATTCAGACTCGACCCTTCGATGTGCAGTTGCACCAGCGGAACGGCGCCGCCGATCTCGAGCCGATCCGTCACGCCGTAGCTGCCGAAGATTGTCAGCGTGCTGGTGCGGATCTTCAGCGTCAGCGACTCGGTGTCGAACGGTGCCCGCTCGTCGTCGAACTGGTTGGCGGTGGTGATCAAGGTCCCGTCGCGCAGGTTCAATCCGTCGAGCCGGTCGTATGCTGCTGTGGTGCCGGAGATGCCGAACGAGGTGCGGCCGCGGCCGCTCGTCATCGCACGCTCGACAAAGAACGTGCCGAAGCTGTCGCTGACGCGGGTCATCGTCCCGAGCTCGGGGTCGAGGCGATAGACGAAGCCACTCGACGAGGTCGCT
The DNA here is from genome assembly GCA_003222675.1 of Acidobacteriota bacterium. Classification (GTDB taxonomy): domain Bacteria; phylum Acidobacteriota; class Vicinamibacteria; order Vicinamibacterales; family 2-12-FULL-66-21; genus QHWT01. The sequence goes on from QHWT01000069.1 coordinate 83,062, forward strand.
ATCGGAACCGTGGCGAGGTTGACGAGGAGCGCGCGCGTGACGGTATCGCGGGTCGCCTCCGCCGCCTCCTGGTCTTTCTGAAAGTCTTGGCACGGGGGGCAAGGCCCCGTCTGCACGCGGTTCTGTGTGACGAGGAACGTGATCACATCAGCAGGAGTCTTCACGTCAGCAGTCGGCTGTGCGAGCGCCGGCGTCGCGACCGACAGCGCCATCAGTATGGAAGCGCACGTCTTCATTTTTTGTGAATCTCCACTAGTTGCGCCAGCACCCGGCCGTTCGACTGGCGCTGCCCCTTCACGTCCACCTTGACGTCTTCCTCGATGTCCCTGCACGAACCTTTCTTATACTCCGTTTGGGCGTTCGTGATCACGGTCCGATCCTTCACGTCAAAGCGCAGATTGGGACACGAGCCGTCGACTTCGTCGACTTCGCCGCCGAACTCGATCGTTCGCTCCGGCTCCGGGGGTGGCGGAGGACTGGGCGCCGGGGCGGGCGGCGCAGGCGTCGGCGTCGGCGTCGGCGTTGGCGGTGGCGGTGCCGGTGCCGGTGCTGGAGTGGGTGACGGGGTCGGCGGAGGCGCCGGTGCCGGGGCTGGCGTTGGCGGCGGTGCAGGCGCTGGTGCGGGCGCGCCTTGCCGAAGCACCATGCGGTTCTGTGCGATCGTCAGCGTGACCGAGCGCTCCGGGCCTGGATTTGCTGTTGCGGCCACGGTGACGGTGCCGTTGCCTGCCGCCGAGGCCGGACTCACCCGCACCCACGCCGCATCGGCCGCAGCGGACCACGAGCACGCGGCATTCGTCCGCACGTCAATCGTCGTCTGCCCGCCAGCTGCGGGGAGCACGACGGCTGGCTGCGACACGTCAAAGCGACAAGGCGCCGCGCCCTGCGAGATATCGGCGCGCTGATCGTTGACGGCAATCGTGCCGCGTCGAGTTACGGGATCCACGTTCTCGCGGACCCGGTACGCGATCGACCCGTCTCCTTGCCCGCCTTTTCCGGACGTGATCTCGATCCACGGCGCCTGTGGACTCGCCGTCCAGGCGCATTCGCGGGAGACGCCTACGTTGAGCGTCCCCGTGCCGCCGTTGGCGCCGAAGCTCGACGTGGTGTTCGTCAGTGAGATCGCACAACGCGTGGGTGTCGAAGAAGGTGCGGTGACGTCAGTTACGTTGGTTGTTGCGGAACTGCCACACGCGGCAGCAAGAAGGCCGGCCGCGCAGGCCAATGGCAGAGGTCCACGTACGTGCACGCCTCATCGGCATGCACTTCGCGCACCAGCTGAAAAGCGTCCTGCGCCATCGATCTGCGATCGTTCTGGTCGTCCTGTTGCCCACACTGTCCTTTCTCGGCGCGTGTGTGAGCATCGCGCCACTCGTACCCGACATCGCGTCGGGGCCGTGCGCGGCGATCGGGGAAAGCGTTCGTTGGCTCCGCATCGCGCCCGGAGACGAACGGCGACGCTCCGACCGGTGGTGCGCCGCCGTGGGACCGCCGGCGATCATGCGAGGCAACTCGACCGAACCTGCGGCGAATCGGCTGGTCATCGTCAGTTGGAATATTCACGTCGGCGGCGGCAACGTCCGCGCGCTGGTCGACGATTTACGGACGGGTCGGCTCACAGGCGGTCAGCCCGCGCCGTCCTTCGTGCTGCTCCTGCAGGAGGCGTATCGGTCGGGCAACGACGTGCCGAATGGAGTGCCCGCGGACGCGCGGTTCGCCCGCGCTGCCAAACCTGGGCTGCCCCACCGTGTGGACATCACCGCCACCGCTCGCGCGCTCGGCTTGTCGCTCTTCTATGCGCCGTCGATGCGCAACGGCCCGCCGAGCGTCAGTGATGAGGATCGCGGGAGCGCGATCCTTTCCACGCTGCCGCTCGATGACTTCACCGCGATTGAGCTTCCACTCGAACATCAACGCCGCATCGTCGTCGCGGCCTCAATCCTGGGTCACGGCGGCGAACGTGACTGGACGCTGCGTGTCGTGTCAGCGCACTTCACGAACGCGGTGGGACATCACCTGTGGATCGCTTCGGAGCCAGCCCGCCTGCGTCAGGCGCGCGCCCTCGCGACGGCACTCGATGTGAGCGCGCCGATGGTCGTCGGCGGCGACTTCAACACGTGGTTCGGCTACCAGGATGCCGCATACAAGGAATTGGCGCGCCGGTTCCCCAACATGCGCCCGTCGGATCGGAGGCCCACGTTCAGCATCATGCGCCTCGATCACGTGTTTTATCGACTGCCCGAAGGCTGGCGCGCGACCGTCCGGCGCGGCGAGAGCCGCTACGGTTCCGATCACTATCCCTTGATCGCGGAGCTGACGGTTCCCTGACGCCTGATAGGATCGCTGGATGCCCGCGCTCCGGAGGACGTTTGCATTCGTCGCAATCGCGCTCTCGGTCGTTCCCCTGATTGTCTCCGCACCTCTCCTCGATCCCGATGAAGGGCTGCACGCCGCGATCGCGCAGGAAATGGTGCTTCAGCACGACTACGTGACGCCGACGTTCCTCGGGGATCCGTTCCTCGACAAGCCGATTCTGTTTTTCTGGGTGGAAGCCTTCTCGCTGCGGGGGTTCGGGATGAACGAAGCGGCGGTGCGGCTGCCGCCGCTGCTGTTCGGCGCGCTCGGCATGTTGTCGCTCGCGCTTCTTGGCGTGGCGATGTTCGGTCTCAACATCGGCCTCGTCGCCGGCATCGTCTACGGGACGATGCTGCTT
>QHWT01000069.1:85795-114754 GCA_003222675.1 Acidobacteriota bacterium
CGCGGCGTGGTGCTTGTGGCGTGCGTCCGGTTCCAGTCGCGCGTGGGCGTGGGGCGTGCCCGCCGGCGTGTGTCTCGGCCTTTCGATCCTGACGAAGGGGCTTGCCGGTGCGGTGTTCGTGGGGATCTTTGCGGGATGCATCGCTGTGCCTGCCGCGCCGAAGCCTGGCGGAGGCGGGCGGCAGCCTTCAACGATCGCGCGCCTTGCGACCGCGTTGACGATAGCCGGCGGCGTCGCGTTCTGTCTTGCGGCCCCGTGGTACGTCGCGATGGAGCGGGCGCATCCGGGCTATCTGCACTACTACTTCATCGAGCGTCATCTCCGCGGATACCTCACCTCGACGCAGCGTCACGCCGGACGTGTGTGGTGGTACTACGTGCCAATCGTGCTCGGCGGCGCACTGCCGTGGACGGGCTATGTCGCCAGTGCACTGCGCCACATTCGACGTCGGGGCGAGCGGCCGCTCATCTCGATCGCCTGGGCCTGGTTCGGCCTTGGCCTGCTGTTCCTGAGCATCGGCGAATCGAAGCTCGTGACCTATGTGCTGCCGATCTTTCCCGCGCTGGCGCTCGCGATCGCAGAGGAGATCGTCACGTTCGGCCAATCGCGTATGGGCCTTGCGATCCAGATCGTCACGCTGGTGGTGCTGCCGATCGCAACGGTCATCGCTCTGCCTTTCATGCTGGACGCGCCAATCGGGCTCACGTGGATCGTTCCGATGGCCGCGATGGGCGGCGTGCTGCTGATCGCGCGCCGCGCGCTGCGCGCGACGACCATCGAGACGGCCATCGGCGCCGGCGCCCTGATGGCGCTCGTGAGCTTCATCGCGGTGCTGACGGCGTCGCTCCCTCGCGCGGCGGCATACCTCACGTCACGCGATCTCGCCGCGGCGTTGAACGCCGGGCCTCATCTGCCGTCGCGCGTGGCCATTCTCGACGAGCGGATCGGGTCGATCGTCTTTTATCTCTCCCCCGCGCTTCGCGCGGAGGCCACGCCCGATCGGATTCAGATCACCTCGTTGTCGTCAGCGATCGAGCACGTACGAGTGGATTCACCGGATGCAATCCTCGCCGTTCGCGATGGTCAGCTGCGCCGTTTCACGCGCCTCTTTCCGAATCCGCCGCAGCCTTCCGTCCGCGCCGGCACGTTCAGCGTGTTTCGTGCCGACCACTTGCGCGACGCGCTCGGCGCGAACCGGCATTAGCGTTCCTGCTGCCCACGAGAGCGCTGCGAACCCGCATATCCGGCCTCCACCCTTTCGCGGCTTCGGCGAGGGAGGCCGAGCGCGCAACGACCAGGCGCGCGCTGTCGCCCGGATCGTGGATCACTTACGGATGATTCCGGCACGCGGGATTTCGTGGCCACCGAAGCTGCGCAGGGTGTAATCGCTTCGCACTTCGCGCCTCGCAGCTCGCGCCTCGCGCATCACTCCCCCACCACCTGAATAACGATCTCGCGGCGTCGGGCTCGCGTGTCGAACTCGAGCAGCATGATCTGCTGCCATTCGCCGAGCGTCAGCGTCCCTGCCACGACCGGCACGGTCAACGATGGTCCAAGCAGTGCGGCGCGCACATGGCTCGAGCCGTTGTCGTCGCCCCACCGCAGATGGTGCCGATACTCGGCGTCACGCGGGGCGATGGCCTCGAACATTCGGTTGAGATCCGCAATCGCTCCCGGCTCGAACTCTATCGTCGTGACAGCGGCAGTGGACCCGACGACGAACACAGTCGCCGTGCCGTTCGCGACGCCGGTCTCTCGGACGGCCGTTGTCAGACGTTCAGTCAGGTCGTGCGCGTCTCCCTGTCCACGAGTCTGCACGCTGCTGCGATGTGTCACAACCATCATGTTCAACGTCAATGCTGAAGGCGAATGCTGATTCCGAGCGCGTTACCAGGCGCGTTTGGCTGGTACCGACGGCTCTGCTAGAATAGTCGTTCTGGCCGGTGACGGCCGGACTCTTCCCTCGGCAAGCCGGCGTAGCTCAGTTGGTAGAGCAGCTGATTCGTAATCAGCAGGTCCTCGGTTCAAGTCCGAGCGCCGGCTCCACATTAGAATCAATCACTTCCCGCCAACATTCGCATCTGCGTTCTGCGCGTCGGTTGCGTCTGGGTTGCGGGCTGGTAGCGCGTCCAGCTTGTCCACGGCCGCGCGATTCGCGCTCGGCCCAGGTGCCCGTAGACATCGACGGTCACCTGGATCGAGCTGTGCCCCATCTGCTCTTTCACGTAAGTCAGCGGCTCGCCGTTCTGAATGAGCAGCGACGCGAACGTGTGCCGCGGGTCGTGGAATCGAATCTCGGGAGCTTGGCGCTCGTGAGCAGCCGATGGAATACCCGGTGTCGCACGTTGCCACCGTCGAAGTGAGTGCCCTCGGGTGTCGTGAACACCCACACCGGCAGCTTCCGCCCGGCCTTGAGGCTCGCGACCTTCGCAGCCTTGAGATGCGCCTGTAGTGCCTCGGTGACGCGCGTTTGAGTCCCTTCTGTCGAGCGCCCGCCAGGAGCTCCCGACAGTCCGCGCGCGAGACTGCCGTGATCGGACGGGCGCCGAGTGTGGGGACGATGTGCAGCTTCAAATTGAACGCGTAGAACCGGTGTGTACTCGCCTTCCGGCCGGACTCGCCCCCTTCGAGCCAACGGATTGCGAAGGCTTCGAACGTCTCCGCTGCCTCAGACGCGAGCAGGCTCAGATCGCCGAGCGCCAGTCGCTCGCGGATGCGCCGCGCAACTTCGTTCGCGGTCGTGCGGTCGCCGATCTTCTTTGCGCGTCGCCTGCCCGCATGGTGGATGAACACCCACCACCGCGCCCTACGGGGCTGGTGCGCGGTGGAATACGTTGATCACGGCGTATCGGGCTCGAAGGACAGACGTCCCGCGCTCGATCAGCTCACCGCGGACGTTCGACGGCACAAGGTGCAAGCGGTCGTATGCTGGCGCCTTGACCGGCTCGGACGGAACCTCCGTCATCTGGTGCTATTGCTGGACGAATGGCAGTCACGCGGTGTGCCGTTCGTTACACTCGGCGAAGGAATCGACACGAGCACGCCCGCCGGCCGGCTGGTGGCCGGCGTGCTCGGCTCGATCGCGGAGTTCGAGCGGGCCCGGATTCAAGAACGCATCCGCGCAGGATTAACGCGCGCCCGGGCTCAGGGTAAACGTCTCGGGCGGCGCCACAATCGCGCCGTGGAGGCACTGGATGGCTGCGATGGCCTGTCGCACGCTGCGGCCGCGGCCCGACTCGGAGTGTCCGCGCCGACCGTGAAGCGCTGGCGCCGCGAACGCCGGCAGGCCGGATCAAAATCCTTGTCATCGGTCGCGTGACTTTCGCCCCCGGTTCTGCGCGCCAACGTGACGAGCAGAGCCGAGGATCAGAATGAACAGTATTTGGAGTTCTGCTGGTCAGCAGCTTAAGGGCAAACTTTCTGAGCCCGGCTCGGAGCCGCTAATCGCCTGGTGCGATCCGAAACTCGGCGGCACGCTTGTGGACGCGTTGTCACTGTTCACCGATCGGCCGAGCTGACCGTCGTGACGCGGAGCGCGTTACGGATCCGCGCTAGAGCCTACTTTCGAATCAGGGCGAGCACTTGGTTCTCGAATACCGCGAGCGACTGCGCCTGTTCGCGGCGGCGCGAGGCCGCACTCTTTGTCATAGCAGCCACTTGTCCGCTCGAAATTCGATACGCGCCAAACGCACCCTCCGTCAACTGAAAATTCCCTTTCGTCGCGTCCGGTGACAGAAAGAGGAAGACTTCCTCTCCCTCGCGCAGTGATTCCGACTCTGGAAACTCATTCACGTGGGTCTCGAGCTGTAAGCCATCCATTGTCAGGGCTCCTCCCGCCCTCTGCACAACCAGCGGCTCGCTTGGTCCTGGCGCATCAGCAAGACGAACTAGAGAACCCTTATAAAACCTTACGGGAGTGATCTCATACTCCGTGACGACAATTTGCTCGTCGTCTGACAATCGCGTTCTCACTCGTGTGACGATGCCACGCACGATCAGCGCCGCCTCTGTGGTCACGATGTTGAGATCGGGAATTGGAGACTGGATGTCGATGCTCACTTTCGCTCTTCCGCCGTTACGTCGTGCGCGGTCAAGCAAGGTGTCTCGCTCCTGCGGAGCGTACAGGATAAGCATCATGCACAATGCAGCCAGGCTCTCCATCTCATTCTTCTCCCTTTTAGGATTTTAGCGAGTGCTGCGATGCTACGCAGAGCAGTCGCCGTTGCACACCTTGCACACATTGCGCATTCGTTGACCGAAGGTGCCTACCGATTCCCAAGAACCTATCGGCTGGTCATTCCGGGTCCGGGTCGCTGTGACGCGACGAATCCTGAACAAGCGCGCCACCCACTCCGGCATTACGTGTTCACCGGTGAATGGGCCGTGCCTCCCGCAGAACGCGCAGGTCCGCCGGAAAGTGGTCATCGATGACGCGGACGGTCCGGGTTACTGCTGCGGCGCGAGGCGCCAGTCCTGTTGGAGCGCGTCCAGCATCAACTTCGCAGCATTGGCGGGCCCAGTGTCTCCGATTGTCTTCACCAGCTTGCCGTCGAACCCGGTCTTCAGCATCTTGAGAAGCGTGTCCTTGTCAGCCGCGCTCATGGCGAGAGCGATGTGCTTCTCTGGGTCCGCCGGGTCAGGGACTATTGCCGACGCGACAGCCAGACCGACGGCCGTGCACATCATCTTCGTCGCTTGCTTGGCCGGGCTCGTCTCGGCGGCTGCCGCCTGGGCGCGCTCCGCGATCTCATTCACGCGAGAGAGGACTGCCCTCAGCGACCGCATCAGAGTGCTGCCCCACTCACCGCGGCGGGGTGATGCTCGTGCACGATTGTCATCCCGGTACTTGCGGCCGCAGTCGGGACACGTGAGCGGACCGCCGGTCGGATCGCCGACCTGCTCGCCGTAGAACACGTGACGGATGCGCGGCATTGTGTCGTCGCGACACGTCGCGCAGCCATCCATGTTGCCGAGACTTGACATCAGCCGCTCCACACGAACCCGCACGCCGGCGAGAGACTTCCGCATCTGCGCCCCATCCGGCAGATCGACCGTCAACGCATCATCGAGCGTGAAGATCAGCGCGCCGCCCGGCTTCAACGCCCGCGCCGCGAGCGAGATGACGTCTTCGAGCGGACCGAAATAACACAACGTGTCTGCCGCGACGATCAGATCGAACGCCTGCGACACGTCGCGCAAGTAATCGGTGAGATCGGCGTGAATCAATTCGGAATACCCGCGCCGTTGTGCCCGCGCGAGCATGTCGGCCGAGCAATCGACGCCGACGAGTCGCTTGGCGTACAGGCCGACGATGCGCGCCCAGCAAGCCGGTGCCGCAGCCGAGATGCACGTCGAGTGTCCGGATCGACGCCACGCCCAGACGCGCGATCAGTTCACCGAGCAGCACTGGGAGCCGATCGAAGAGCCTGATCGCGTAGCGGTCGGTCATGCCGGCGAGGTGGCGTGAGAATCTTTGCCTCTGTTGAGGGCGATGTGTCACAATGTGCACATGAAGACGATCTCCATCCGAGAACTGCACCTGAAGACCGGCCAGTGGGTTCGCCATGTTGCCAGTCGGGGTCCGATTGTGGTCACCGATCGCGGGCGACGCGTCGCGGCGCTTCAGCCGTTTGACGCCTCGATGACCGGCCGGCCTCTGCCCAATCGAGAGGCAGCGATACGCAAACGGTCGAAGATCTCAGTCGATTCCGTCGTGTACCAGTCCGAGCTGCGCGAGGATCGGTGATCTATTTCGACGCGGCGTACGTCGCCAAGTGCTACCTCAATGAGCCGGGCGCGGATCGAGTCCGCGAAGTCGCCTATGGCGCCGACGGCCTCGCTTCTTGTGAGCTGGCCCGACTGGAATTTGCATCGATCCTCAAGCGGCATGTCAGAGAACGCCACGTGACTCGCCGGGAGATGACGGCGATCTTGAAAGACTTCGAAGAGGATGAGCAGAACGGTGTGTGGCAGTGGTTTGGTGTGACTTCTGCGCTGCTGGAAACAGCCCGCAAGGCCGTCCTCGACATGCCGAGCACGGTCTTCCTCCGATCCGGTGACGCGCTGCACCTGGCCTGCGCCGAGGAGCATGGCTTTCAAGAGGTCTACACGAACGACCGCCACATGCTGAAGGCCGCGCGGCATTTTCACCTGACTGGCGTGAACGTTCTCACCGAGACCGGCTGAAGTACTCAACGCAGCCGAAGTCGGTGGACGGCTGGTGGACGGACGGGAGAATACGGCCGAATCTGCATGATCACGCAAGTCCAGAAATTCCGAGGAACGGCCTTCTTCGCAATTCCGTCGGTGTGCAAGGTAATGAGAACTTCGGTCCGTGCCTTCCGTTTGAAGATCGGCAACACCCGCGCCCGCAAAACCATCCACGTAATAGACGGTCGGATTTACGCTGCCAAGATGGTACGCGAATTCCAGCGTCTTACACATGTGTGCGAGCCGTTCGCGCCGCGCAAGCTCCTACAGGAGCGAACACGCCTCGTTGAACGGCAAACGAGGGAGTCGCGGGTGCAGCGAGCGTGGATCCCCGTACCCTAGGTTGCACAGGAAATTCGTCTTGACGTGCCCCTCAGAGAAGAATTCCTGATCGCAGCCGAAACAGGGCTTGCCGGCGGCGAAGAACTCCTCGTCCACCTTGGCATGATCGAAGCCAGACATGGGCCCGCAATCGAGACCGAGCGCGCGCGCGGCCATGATTAGGTATGCGCCCTGCAGGCTGGAATTCCGCTGTGCGGTCGTTTCCACCATCTCCGGACTGCTCTCGAAGAGCTTCGCCATCCCGGGGTTCTGAGGGAACAGCTTCGGCAACCGCTCGTAGAACTTCAAGTCATAGGCGACGATCACCGTCACGGGAGCGGTCATTGTCTTCTCCACGTTGAGTGGGGCCAGCGCCGGGCGAAGGCGTTCCTTCGATTCCTTTGATCGAAGGAACGCGAACCGCGCGGGTGCGGCATTCGCGCTCGTCGGCGCCCACTTCAACAGCTCGTAGAGGTCTCGAAGCGTTTCATCCGGAACCGACCGCGGCTGCCACTTCGTGTACGAACGCGCGTCGCGGAAAACTGTGTTCAACGCCGCGTCGTCGACTGCGTGACCCATGTTGCCTCCTCCAGCCAGCGTTCACGGACCCTGGCCTTCTGATTTTAGGCGTGGCGGAGCAAGGGCGCGACGCGTGCCGATCGTTGCGTTGCCCTTCATGAGCTTTGCGTGGGGCAGCGAGGCTGCGTTCATTTGAAAGGAGATCCGGGAGATGGCGCCCAGGGTCTCGCTACGTCGGACAATCTTCTCGACCACTTATTCGAGCTGCCAATCAGCAGCGCCCTTCTGGACATCGAAGGCCGCACGCGTCATCGCCGGTCAGTATCACGCACGCAGACTATCGTGGCTCCGGCGGAAGCATTGCGGCAAACGCTTTCCCGACGGCCTTGTCGGTCACGAGAAAGCGCGGAAGGGTCATCAGGTCCGTCCCCGCGATCACTCCGCGCGCGCCGAGCGTGAAGGCCGCGGTGTAGCCGCACTTGCGCGCGATCTCGATCGCCTCGTTCTCGTAGACGCCAAAAGGCCACGCGAGGAGAGACGGTGCCTCGCCAACACGCTGTTCGAGCACCGATCGCGAACGACAGAGCTGCCTGGTCGCGAACTCGCGGTACGCATCAGCGCCGAGCCGGCGATGTTCAACCTTGAAGTTCGGGTGCCAGTACGTGTGCGACTCGATGGTGAACAACCTGGTGCGCTGAAGCTCGGCGATCTGTTGCCACGTGAGTGCGTAAGACGCGTTCGAGACTGCTGACGGATAAATGAACAGCGTCACCGGCGCGCCCAAGCGGCGCAAGAGCGGCAGCATGTCCGTATACACAGAACGATGGCCGTCGTCGATGGTGATCACCACCGACGATGGAGCGGGCGCGGGGGCTTTGCCGAGGAGATACGCGACGACGGTGCGAAGTGGGACGATTGGGTAGTGATGCTCCTTCAGGTAGTCCAGCTGCCACTGCAGCGTCGACGGCCGCAGCGTCATCTCATTCGTGACCACAGGCATGACGCGGTGGTAGACGAGAACCGACACGCCACTCACTCGCGACTGCGCGGTCGTGTCAGCGTGCGGCACCACTTGCGCGCCCAGACCCAGCAACGCGCCGACCCCCGCGCAGGTCCGAAGGCGCGTCGTGATGATACGTGACATACAGATGTCCTCCCTGGACTCATGGGACCGTTGCGGTATCGTGGACGGCGGGACGTGCATAACGGGCCGTTGCACAGGGAGCACATCTGTATGTCACGTATCATCCTGCGTTGCTTGATACACTCGAGTGTCTGCGATCGGCGACGTAGTAGCTGCTGTGCATGGCCCTTATTGATAATCTCCGACGAGTAACTCATCGTCTTCTTCGCTCGCATCCTCGTGCCCCTGCGCGCTCGCACTCCGATCCGCTCCCTCCGGTCATCGACCCATCGCCGCGGCAGGAAATCAACCAAGACAGCGCAGACGCGACGGTCGACAAGGGCGTGTCCGGCGAGAAATCCGTCGCGACGATGTCGTCGGAGGAGCTGTGGGCCTTCGAAAACCGCGACGCGGCGAGCATCAATCGAGCCTCTGATCGGTCCGAAGCGCAGGCCGATGAGAGGCAGGACGTGACGACCAGTCTCAGCTTCCCTCTTCACTGGACGAGCGCGACGGAGAGCTGGAACTACCTATTCGACGTCTCAATCGCCTGCGAACTTCTCGCTCCCCGGCCCGACGACCTCATTCTCGATTTCGCCGCGGGTACGTGTTGGGCCACCGAGCTCCTCGCTCGCGTCGCCGTCAGAACGATTTCCGTGGACCTGTCGCTGGAGATGATGCGGCGCGGCCGCGAACGGCTGGGCGCCGATAGACGATTGGTGTTCAGAGACGAGGCTGAATTCGTCGTCGCGAGAGGCCAGGCGTTGCCATTCGCTGACGACACGTTCGACGGAGTCTTGTGCCTGAATGCTTTGCATCACCTGCCCTCGTATGCCGCAGCCCTGCGGGAGATCCGCCGCGTTCTCAAGCCAGGCGGGCGCGCGGTATTTTCAGAGCCCGGCACCGCACACGCCGTTCAGCCGCTGTCGCAGTTCCGAATGCGGGAGGAAAGCGTCTTGGAGAAAAGCGTTTCTCTCCCACTGATTCGCCGGTTGGCAATGGAGGCAGGGTTCAGCCGGATAACCGTGGTTCCGCTTCGGTCGCCGTCCGCCTATGCATTCGAATACGGAGGGACGCCCGACGACGACGCGCTGCTGCGGCAGATGTGGGACGAAACCGTGCGTCGCGCGCCTGGCGAACACGCGCGATTCGTCCTGCACAACGGCGATGATCCACCTTCCGATACGCTGCTGCCCGCGGATAAACTTGTCGGACGGCTCAACGCGGACATTGTTCTCGAGAACATATCGGCGGCTGTTCGCGTCGGGCAGCCCTTCACCGATCGGCTTCGCATCACGAATACGGGCGATCTCACGTGGAAAGCGCGAGGACGCCGGTTCGGCGGACAGGTGACGTGCGGGTTGAAGATCTGCGATGCAGGTGGCGAGGTGCTGCGCGAAGATCTCGGCCGCACCGGGCTGCCGCGCGATGTGATGCCCGGCGAAGAGATTGAAATTGAAATGACCGTTGCGGGTGATCTCCCGGCCGGCCGTTACGGACTGTGCTACGACATGGTGGTCGAGGGCGTCACATGGTTCGAGTTCCAGGGCTCGCCGTGCCCACGGCGCTCGCTGGAGGTCCTCTCCTGAACGCGAAGCGGTTCGTGCGCGGCACTGAGCCAGCGAGCGAGCTGCATCGACTTCAATAATGGAGACGCCGTGCCCGATTCCTCTGCTGCCACCGCGCTTCATCACGCACTGTCGATCCTGCTCCGCGAGTTGATCGACGGATCGGCCACCGACGCTGCATGGATTCTCAATCCCGCCGATCCTGGCCTGCTCGGTTCGCTCGAGAAGCTATCCGCCGCCGGTGCGTCGGCAGTGCCACCGAACGGAGGATCTTCAATTGCCGCCCATGTCGACCATCTTCGATATGGGTTGCAGCTCCTGAATCGCTGGAGTAAAGGCGAAGACCCGTTTGCTGATGCGGACTATTCCGCAAGTTGGCGCCGGCCTGCCGTTTCCGAGGCCGATTGGACGGCGTTGCGCGAGGAGCTTCGGACGGAAGCCCGCAAGTGGTGTGAAGCGGTCCAGCGGCCTCGAGACCTCGGTGATGTCGAGCTGAGCGGCGTGCTCGCGAGCGTCGCGCACCTGGCGTATCACCTGGGCGCCATTCGCCAGATCGATCGTTCAACGCGAGGCCCGGTGGCGCGCGCGACATGAAATGTGCTCCGACTGTGCTCGGCTCGCGCCCGCCGTCTGACGAGGAAGTGTAGCCGTGCGAGTCGCAGCGCTGTACGACATCCACGGGAACCTTCCCGCGCTCGAAGCTGTGCTTGAAGATATTCATCGAGCTGACGTCGACCGCATCGTGATCGGCGGCGACGTCGTTCCGGGGCCCATGCCGCGAGAAACGATTGCACGTCTGCTGGACCTCGATCTGCCGACCGAGTTCATTCAGGGTAACGGCGATCGCGAGGTCGTCGCGAGCATGCGAGGCATCGAAACAGGCACGGTGCCCGAGAAGTTTCGAGAGGTGATGGATTGGGTGGCAGGGCAGCTTCAACCTGAAGACGAACAGTTGCTGGCCAGCTGGCCCAAAGCAGTTCGTCTCGCGGTTCCCGAGCTGGGCGAGGTGTTGTTCTGCCATGCGACGCCGCGCAATGACACCGATATATTCACGCGTCTGACACCCGACGATCGGCTCATGCCGATTTTCGGTGCACTCGACGTGCCCGTCGTCATCTGCGGTCACTCCCACATGCAGTTCGACCGCACGATCGGAGAGACGCGAGTCGTGAATGCCGGCAGCGTGGGAATGCCATTTGGCGAACCCGGTGCCTATTGGCTCTTGCTGGGCCCCGCTATCGAGCTTCGTCGTACGTCCTACGACCTCGCGAACGCCGCAGAGCGAATTCGAGCGTCGAGGTATCCTCAGGCTGAGGATTTCGCCGCCCGTAACGTCCTCCAGCCGCCATCAGAGAAGGAAATTCTTGACGCATTTGCTCGCGTCGAGTTGAGGTAGGCGCGTTTGGTGTCGTGTGAATGCCAGCGTGCGAACAGTGGACTGCGGCTTGCAAATCCGATCAGCACTATGAACAAGAACCGCAACCGTAAGAACCAGCCGCCGACTGTCGTTGGCAAGCGCCAGCCGAGGAACGCGAAGCCGAAGCTCGCGAAGCGATCCGAGGTCGTGCAGGCCGCGAGGAATCATCCCGAGCTGAACCTGCTGACCGGAGATGATGAGTTCGCTTATCGGGAGACGCCGGCGCGCCGATCAAAAGCCGGTCGGTAACGTAGCGATCCTGTTACGGCTCAGAGAGGACAAGTCGGTTCTTTTTCTGCGCGCGGGCGTATGCGGTGTATGCGGCGATCACGTGACACACCCAGCCGAAGAGGCCGCCGGTGCCAATCCACATCCCCGGCGTGATGATGAGCCAGAAAATCCCGCGCAGGAAATCGCCGTTGTAGAACTGACCGATGCCCGGGATGATCGCGCTCAGGACGGCTGCGGTCCCCGGATTCTTCACGTGCGACATGCGCCAATATTACGCCGGTGTCGTCACGCCGACATGGTTGCGCCGCTCAGACGAACCAGGCGTACAACACCACACCAACGATAACGGCGCCGAGTACGAAATATGCGCGAATCCGACCCGAGCGCGCGAGGCGATCGCCGCGCCGTTCCCATGCGTCCCACCGCTCCGCGCTTCTGGTGACTGCGCGGTTCGCCATACCGGGTGGTGTGGTGCGAAGGGGCGCCAGTGGCGTCCCCCTTGACGGCATGACTGACCAGCGTCCTGCCATTCGTTCACCTCACAACTGCTAGACACCGAATCCGATTTTTCTCAGCTCCGGCAACAACCGCTCCTCGATGGTGCGATCGAGCTCGCCGATCAGGATCTTGTCGTGCTCGTAGGCGCGCCGTCGCCCTGCACGCCTGGAACCGTGGAGCATCAGGATGCTGCCGCGCATCCGCTCGACCGCAGGTTCGAGAGCTTCATGACGGGCGAAGGCCCCCGCGAAGTCGTCGATCGACCGCCGCACGTGTCCTTCGACATCACCGTCGAGCAGGCGCTCGCCCATCACCGTGACCCTCGCGAGTGCCACGACAATGCCCGCAAAGACATCAGGATTCATCGGCGAAAGCCGAATCGTCCACCCGTATCCCGTCGATCGAGGTTCCATATCTCGCCGCACGACAGGCAACGCCAGTAGGTGCTGCGGTCAATCGCCTTGCTCGTTGTCTTCAGCTCGCGTCCGCCGCAGCCGGGACAACGTGTCGGCGGCTGCGCCAGTTCAGGTTCCGGCTCACGGTATGTCATCGCCGCACCGGCGGCTCAGCGATCCGCACGTCGTCAGCCGCATGAGAGGTGTGGGTGCGGTCCACGCTGCAGACCCACCGAAGCGCCTCGTTCGCGGACGACGAACCTGCCTCGACCGGTGGCCTCGCGTACTGCATCACACCCGGACATGCTGTCTGAATGCACGGCTTCGTATCCCCTCGCGCGGGCCGCATAGGCGCCTCCGTTATAAGCGTGTGAACAATTCGAGCAGCAGCCGCGCGGCGAGCGCGAACGGCGCGCCGACCGAGAGCACCGCGAGCGGGATACACAAGACCACCAGGAGCAACGCTCCGGCGTCGAGCAGGAAGCCGCGCACCGGACGCGGCGCGTCGACAACGGCAGCGAGACGTGTCATGCGGAAGTGTGGCGCGCTGCCCCTCTCGAGCCTGAGCCGGCGTCGCCCGGTACGACTTCCGTCGCATGGAGCAACTGCGCTATCGTACTCGTCGCCTGCGCGTTGCGCCACGTAATCAGCGACACGGCCGCGCTGCCGGTCATGAACATCGCCATGAAGGCAAACGTCGACCGCGAAAGGACGGACGGCACCGCCCACAGCCACAACGCGGCAACGCACAATGCCGACACAGTGAGGGCGGCGAGGACCGAGCGCAGCCGCGAGTTTGAATTCGTCAAGAGACACACCTTCCGGATGTTCGGCACCTGGTGAACAGAGCAAAACCGCGCATGCAGGGATGCGCGCACGCTGCTTTAGTGAGGCTGGCGGCTGATGCTTTGGCCGGAAGGCTCAGGAAAGGACTCAGAGTGTATCACATCCAGGCGATCACCGCGCGTCGGGGCGCCGCGCGACGACGATGAAGCCGCGCCGGACGATCTCTTCCGACGCGGCGTCCTCGAAGCCGGCGTTCTTCAGCTCCCTGATCACGCTTTCGGGAGCGACGCCGTGGAACTTCTCGGCCGATCGCCCCGCCGGTTCCGCGGCCTCCGCACCGGGAGGCGCGAAATCAATCACCGCGATGTAGCCCCCCGGCTTCGTGGCGCGAAAGAGGGTCGCGTTCATCGCCGCCGGATCCGCGAAGTGATGATAGACGTTGCGCATGAAGATGGCGTCGCAGCACTCAGCGGACAGGTTCGCGCTGGCCGGAGCGCCCTCTACGATTGTCACGTTGGCCAACCCTGCGGATTCCACGGCGCGTGCAATCTCGACCCGTCGATCCGCGTTCAGCTCGTTGCTGTAAATGCGGCCGCCCGGCCCTACCTCGCGCGCGAGCGCAACGGTGAGCTCGCCGCTGCCTGCGCCGATCTCCCCTACGATCGAGTCCTGGTGAATGTGGAGCGCGGCGATGAGCCGCTTCGTATCGGCGGCGTTGGTCTCTGCGCTCTGTGCGAACGCGAGTTGTGTGACGAGCAGAGTGGCGACGAGCGCGCGGCCTGGCCTCAGCATGCCGCTTTTGACGAACACGGCGCGGGCGGGACTCATGTTCCCAGTCGCGTCAGATCGATCCCGAGGTACGGCGCGATCTCGCGCAGTTTCTGCTGCACCAGTCGCATGTTGCGGGGTCCCATGCGGAGGAATTGACGCTGCGCGCCAGACAGTGACTGGAGTGCCGGATCGGCAAACTCGTAATTGACCGATTTGTGATTGAGTGTGACGCGGCCGTCGACGATCGGCGTTCGCAGCAGCTCGACGATCGCCCGCGTCAGCGTCGGATCGAACTCCCCGCCCGGATCGCCCAGCTGCCGATACGCTTCCGTGATCCGCGGCTTCAAGGTCGCATAGAGCCGCGCCGCCCCGCGGGCGTCGACCGCCGCGATGGCGTCGGCGTAACGGTCGTAACGCTGATAGCTGGTGGGATCGAGATATTCCGTCGTCCCGTCATCCACCGCTTTAAACGGGCCGGTCGGCTTGATCGCCCTGAGCTGCTTCGATGGCGAATGCCCTTCGGCGATGTTCTGCGTCACCAGCGCGAAATTGCGGATGAGGTGCTCGGTCGCAAGCCACGCCATGACCATCGGGTGACCGGAGAGCGCCGAGACGAGCTGCCGCACGAGCGGGTCGGTCTCGTCGAGCGGTGGCAGGACGATGTCCGCCGCCGGTTCGGCGACAGGTTCAGCGTTCGTTCGCGGACTGATGTGTTGTGTCTGCACGTGGACGGAGGTGGAGGACGACCGATGCGGCCACAGCAGATACGCAGCGGGCACCGCGATAATGATGGCGACGATCGCCACCGGAACGAACCGCCCCGGCCGTCCCGTATGTTGCGGCGGCGCCTCCGCCTTGTCGAGCCTCACGTCCGCGATGTTCACCATGCGGCCAGTCTACACCTCGCAGGAACACAGTGGCGGCTCGATACTTTTCGCAGCGGGACAGGCGGATCCCGATGTAACCTGCGACCATGCGTCGCCCGGTTCTCTCTCGACGGCGCTTCCTCGCGCAGTGCGTGGCGGCCCTTCCGGCGGCCCAGGCCGGTCTCATGGCCGCGCAGATCGATCAGCGACGCGCCCCTCGTGGACGCGATGATGTCAGGCGGAGGGAGGAACCCCTCACTCTGTCGCAGATCGGCGCGGTGCTCCGCGATACGTATCCCGACCTCCCCAGCCACTTCGTCTTCGAGTACTACCCGTGGTATGGCTCGAACCCATGGCGTCACTGGGACGCTGACGGGCGCAAACCGCCGGAAGAAATTGCGTCGAGCTACCGTCCCGCGCTCGGACCGTATGATTCGCGCGACACGCGGGTGCTCGAGCAGCACGCGAAGTGGATCGCGGCCGCCGGTATCGGTGCCGTCAATCTGAGCTGGTGGGGCCGAGACACCTACGAAGATCGCGCGGCGCCGGTCGTGATGGACGTAATGCGCGCGTTTGGCATCAAGGTCACCTTCCACCTCGAGCCGTATACGAATCGCAGTCAGACCATCGTTGACGATATCAAGTACCTGTTGCACGAGTACGGCGAGCGCCGCCGCTGGGACAACTTCCTGCTCGTGCAGCACGCTGATGGAGCGGCCGCGCCGGTGATGAAACTCTTCGAGAGCATCGTGCCGCAGACCTCGACGGACTGTCGTGGAATCACGCGGCCGATTCCCACCTACGTGCCCAACGAGGTATGGCGAGAGCAGACACGCAGGCTGAAGCAGGAACTCGCCAGCGAGTTCGACCATTTCATGCTGCTGGCCGACACTCTGGACATCGCACGCGCGGTCGTCACCGGATTCGATGGCGGCGTGTCGGCCGATCCGTACTTCCGGGTGGAGAAGTGGGACGAGGTCGCTGCGAACTTCAACGCGCATGACCTGCCGTTCGTCTTTGCCGCGAACGCGGGGTTCGACGGAGTCGCGCCGAAGGTCATTCCCGACGATCCGTGCTATCGCCCGGGCAAGGTTGAACCGTCTCCGGATGTCGACTGGAGCTCGGAAGCGTCGCGTGAGCGGGAGCACCAGGCCAGCGCGCGCAGGATCCGCGAGTCGTTCGAGAAGACCGTGCGTCTGCAGGTCGCTCCCGCATCAGCCAATTTACGGCGCGGCTTCTTCCTGGTGTATGTGAACTCGTTCAACGAGTGGCACGAGGGCACGCAGTTCGAACCGACGGTGTCCTACGGTTCGCTGTCTGCAACCGAGCGGCGCACTTATCATGACGCCGCGGCAGGCGCATATCGCCTCGAAACGCTGCAATCCCTGATGGCGCAGATCATCTGACGGCGACCGCGTCTGCGGTGGATATCAACGGCACGCGCATCGACACCAGCAGCCCGGGGTGCGCATTGACGGCTTGGAGCGCGCCCCCGTGGCCGGCGACGATTTCCGCCGCGATGCTCAGTCCGAGTCCGACGCCGGGAGCCGTCGTCACCGCTTCGGGCGCGCGAAACCGCCTCTCGAAGATCTGCGGCAGCGCCTTCTCCGAAATCCCAATCCCGCGATCCCGCACGGCAACGACGGCGTACTCGTCTTCGACGGCGAGCGTCACGTCGATGGGCCCGCCGTCCGGTGAGTACTTGATGGCGTTGCTCAGTACGTTTTCCACCACGCGATGGAGGTGCTCCCGGTCGCCCTGAATCAGGATCGGATGTGCCGGCATCGCCAGCGCGATCGAATGACGCGCCGACACCTGTTCGAACATGTGGACGATCGGCGACACGACGTCGCGCAGATCGATAGGCACACCTCTGACGCGCGGGTGGCCGTCCATATCGCCGTCGGCGCTCCGCAGCATGGTGAGCAGCGCCGTCGCGCGTGCGACGGCGGTCTCGAGCCGGAGCAGCATACGCGGAACGTCCACTGCCGCCTGCCCGCTGAAACGCCGGACGAATTCAACGGTCGCAACGATTGCAGTCAGTGGTGTCGCGAGATCATGCGAGACGGTGGCAATCAACCGATCGCGGTCTTCCCTGACGCGCCGTTCCTGCAGTGCCGCCTGCTCGGCGCGCTCGCGTTCCCGCCGCGCGCTCGCGACGAGCCACCCCACCATCGTCACGACGGTGACGAACAGCCCCAGGTCGACGCCGTCGTGCCAGCCCGTGATGCCGACTGTCCCGAATGGAAACGGCAGCAAGAGGTCGTCGGCAGACACCGACACGATGGCGGCTATCAGCGCCGGGCCCATGCCCCACGCGATCGTCATCCCGACGACCAGCAGTACGACCAGATGTTCGAAGATGAAGCCAGGCCACGCCAGACGCGCCATCGTCAGCGTAATCGCCACAGGCAGCAACACCGCCACGGCGTAGCCCGCCACAGGGGCCGAGGCAAGCCGACGAACGCGCCGGGACACGCGCCCGATCGATGGATGGAAGCGCAGAAGATCTTGCGTAGATCCACGAATCAGGCGCGTCACTGGCTCAGCTGGCATGGGCGGGCTGGTTGGACCCACTCCGTCCCCTTGCAAACTGCGTGCAGACGGTCAGTTGAACAAGCCGCTGGCGGTGCTTGCCGTCAGTGACGAGACCACGATGAAATCGCTCGCGCCCCAGTACCGGGACGCTCGAACCCGCAGAACCCAATCATCGGTTGACCGCCGCGCGCGTGCTGTGGCGGCAGCAGAAGTACGACGAAGCATTGAAACAGGCGCAAGTCGCGTCGGCTCTCGCGCGGACGGACGACAAACGACGGCAGGCCAACGAGATGATTGCGGCGATCGAGGAGGCGAAGCGCCGGGCGGGAGGAGTCGACTGATTGTTAAAAGCCCATGGTCAATGCTGAATGCTGAATGCCAAAACACTGTCAAGTCTGGCATTCAGCATTCGGCAGTCAGCGCTGGGTATTGACAAGGCAGGCTGCGTTTTCCCGCAGCCTGCTTCTGGTTCTCCAGAGCGGACGTGGAGCTAGTGGACGACCGAGCTGGTGTCGCGAATCAGGCGCCAGTCGGAAGCGAGGATCGTCCACAGCGCCTGATCGAGATACTCGTCGTTTCGCAGGAACGATTTGCGCAGGATCCCTTCCTGCGTGGCGCCGATCTTTTTCAGGGCCGCGTTGCCACGGCCGTTCAGCACGGCCGCGCGCGCTTCCAGGCGGTGCGTGCCGATCCTGTCGAACGTGAAGTCGACGACCAGCCGCGCGCCGTCCACGAACATCCCGGAGCCCCAGTAGGCGGAGCCAATCGCGAAGCCCCACTCGGCTGTCGCGAAGCCGGGCTCCAGCTGGCGCACCTGAAAGATGCCGATCGCGGAGTCCATCCCGTGAGGCACCACCGCGAAGCACACGTAGTTGCCTGCGGCGCGCTCGCGGTGCGTCCATGCGATGAAGCGTTCGAAGCCTTCCACCGTGGTGGGCGGCGGCGAGATGAAGCGCGCCACTTCCTCGGTCGAGAGCATTGTGAGCAGCGACGGGGCGTCCGACAGCCGGAGCTCACGGAGCGTCACCATCGATCCCGTCAGGACCGGGAGCGCCCTGCGCCAGTCCGAGGTCGTTGCCGAGGACGTGCGGGCGCGTGCCATCACTGCCTCGAGGTCGGTTACCGTCTGTGCTTCGCGGAAGGGCATTTTTTCCATGTTAGAACCCTCCCCCGATGAGCGTCGTCGCCTGCGCCACCACCTGAATCGTCATGGGATCCCCACTCGTTGTTCCGTCGGCTGTTGCCGGGTCGCTCGAGAACAATGAATCGAACGTGAGAACCTCGAACGTTGGTGGACTCGTATCCGGATCGTCGTATAGCGGTGGTGGCTCACCCGACTCGTCCGACGTGCCCCAGACGATGTTGCCGAAGTCTCCGCACGTGCCCCAGACGATGTTGTCGGCGTCGAGCTGCGTGCCCCAGACGATGTTGTCGAGATCGGGCAGGCTGCTGCCCCAGACGACGTTCTCGCAGTTCGCCCCCGCGCACTGCGCGCCCCACACGACGTTCGTGTCGGCGGCAAGCGTGCCCCACACGATGTTGTCGCCATCGCGCGAGGTGCCCCAGACGATGTTGTCGACATCGCGGCTCAACGTGCCCCACACGATATTGTCGGCGTCGAGCAGCGAAGTGCCCCAGACGATGTTGTCGCAGTCACGACCGCAGGTCGTGCCCCAGACGATGTTCTCGCCGGTGTCGCGGAACGCCGCGCCCCACGTGACACTCGTCGCCCACGCCGTGCCGGCCGGCTTGATCACGCCGCCCGTCAGCCGCTGATTGCCCCACAGAATCGTGCGGCTCCAGGGCTTCGCGGACGGATACTTCTGCCCCGCCTTCGAGGTGATGAAGAATCGCGCCAGTTCAACCGCGCCGCGGGTGTTCAGGAACCCGGCGCCCTGGGTGAGCGAGTCGTACGCGTACTTCTGCGCGGTGTATTCGATGATGGCCTTGACGAGATTCGGCGTCAGCTTCGGGTTCGCCTGGATCATCAACGCCGCGGTGCCGGCGACCATGGGCGCCGCCATGCTGGTGCCGGTCAGGCTCAGGTACGGCTTGTAGGCTGTCTTCAGGGTTCCCGTGAGGAGGTACGCCGACTTCGTCTGATAGAACACGCTCGTCGGATCGCTCAGCGACACGATTCCGGTGCCCGGCGCGATGACGTCGGGCTTCGCGCCGAGGTCAACGGCCGTCGGCCCACGCGAGCTGTAATCCGCCACGGTGTCGTCGTTCCGGTTCACCGTGCCTTTCGTGTTGGACGCGCCGACGGTGAATACCCATGGCGCATTGCCCGGCGACGTGATGCCGCCGTACTGCGGCTGCGCCAGCTTGTTGCGACCGAGATTGCCGGCCGCGGCAACGACGACAATCCCATTGTCGACGGCGCGCTTCGCGGCCACCGTCAACGGGTCGGTCAGGAACGACTCGGTGATCGGCGCGCCTACCGACAGGTTGATCACGCGAATGTTGTAGGCGGCCTTGTTCATCACAGCCCAGTCGAGCGCCGCGATGACGTTGCTGATGTAACCCGCGCCCTGATCGCTGAGCACCTTGAGGCTGACGAGATGCGCCGCCGGCGCGATGCCCGCGCGAGCGCCGTTGGTGTCGTAGCCGTTACCCGCGATGATGCCGGCGATGTGCGTGCCGTGGCCGTTGTCGTCGTACGGCGCCGTGCGGCCGTTGACGAAATCGACGAATTTCGCGACGCGCTGGCCGCCGACAACGCGGACGTTCAGGTTCGTGCCTTTGTAAGTCAGGTCGTCGTGCCAGGAACTGACGCCCGAGTCGATGATCGCAACGCCGACGCCGGCGCCGTCGAAGCCGAGGTCCTCCTGGACGGCGCGCGCGCCGATCGTCACGGCAGCGCGATTCAGATGTGCGCGGAGGGCCCGATCCACGTGCATGCTCTCCACGGCCGAAGATCCAGCCAGCTTTTTCAGCTGACCGTTGCTCAACTCGACGACCTGTCCGTTGATCAGCGGGAGTCGACGACCGAGGTTTCCACCGAGCTTTCTGACATCGTCGGAGGGATCGGCCCCTCGCTTGACGATGACAATGACTCGCGAGCGTCCTACGGAGCCCTTCTCAGCGAGAGCGGCGAGCACGGGATCGAGCTTGTCTTTCCCGTTCGATCCCTTGTTCGAGCTCGCGTAGAGCGGCGCCGCCGCATGCGCCAGGAACCACAGGGCCAGGGTGATTCGTACGATCGAACCGCTCCCTCGAATCCCCCACACTGCCTTGTTATGTCCGCCGTCGGTGCGGCGACCGTCACGCCCGGTACGTAGAGTCATGCCTCTCACGCAGAGCAAGCTCGACGCCACGCCTTCACACCGATGCGCGGTCCTGAGTAAACCTCTCCCAATTCATAGACTTGCCGGTGCTCCAGACGGTTCTGTCATCGTTCATCGCGCGAGATCGCTGTTCCACATTGCAGCACCGCAAAATGTGATTGCCGAAAGGGATCGTCCCGATTGCTAAGCGAATGAGTGATCCTCGGGGTGTGTGCCAGACTGAAACGGAGGTGTCATCATGAGACACCACGGAGCACCGCGCTCGTGGGACCGCGCTGACAAAATCGTGTGTCGCGCGAGGGAGATGGTCAGCCCGCTGACGATTTCAGTCATATAGAGGTTGGCGATCGAATCCAGGAGCATCTTCAGAGATGGGGCATTCAGGCTGCGTTTCTCAAGGAGGCTGCTCACCGAAAGCCTGCGCAACGACCTCGATTCCATAGCGCAGCCTTCAGGGCTCTCGTATTTCGTCATTCTGGCTAAGGGCGTCGGCACGGGACCATAATTGGTACGGTGAAGCACACGTCGACGGACGAGGCGGCGGCGACGGGATTTCAGGCGCTCGGATTGACGCGCGCGATCGTCGCTTCGGTGACGGCGCTCGGCTACGAGGAAGCGACGCCGGTGCAGCGCGAGACGATCCCCGTGCTCCTCGCCGGACGCGATTTGCTCGCTCAGGCGGCGACTGGCACGGGCAAGACGGCGGCGTTCGCGCTGCCGATGTTGCAGCAGATCAGCGAAGCGGATCGCAAGGACCGCCACACGTCCGGCCTGGTGCTCGTGCCAACACGCGAGCTCGCCATGCAGGTGGCCGAAGCGCTGCACAAGTACGCGCGCGGAAGCCGGCTGCAGATCGTGCCGCTCTATGGCGGCGCGCCAATGCACCTGCAGATTCGCGCCCTCCAACGCGGCGCGGACGTCGTCGTTGCGACGCCCGGTCGCGCGCTCGATCACCTCCGTCGCGGCACGCTCGCACTCGAGCGGCTTCGCGTCCTCGTGCTCGACGAGGCCGACGAGATGCTCGACATGGGCTTTGCCGACGACCTTGACGCGCTGCTCGAGGCGATGCCGGCGTCGCGGCAGACGGCGCTCTTCTCCGCAACCATGCCCACACGGATTCTCGCGATTGCGGAGCGTCACCTCGACAATCCCGCGCGCATCACGATCGGTCGCGAGAAGGCGGCGGGCAAGATACCGCGCGTCCGGCAAGTCGCCTACATTGTCGCGCGCCCGCACAAGTCCGCGGCGCTCGAGCGAGTACTCGAAAGCGAGAACCCCGCGTCGGCGCTCGTCTTCTGCCGCACCCGTCTCGAGGTCGACACGCTGGTCGAGCTGCTGAACGCGCACGGGCATCGGGCGGAAGCGTTGCACGGCGGCATGGAACAGCGGCAGCGCGATCGCGTCATGACGCGCTTCCGTGACGGCACCGCCGAGCTCCTCGTCGCGACGGACGTGGCCGCGCGTGGTCTCGACATCGAGCGGCTCTCGCATGTCGTCAACTACGACGTGCCGTCTGCGCCGGATGCGTACGTGCATCGGATCGGACGAACGGGGCGCGCCGGACGTGGCGGCACGGCCATCACGCTGGCCGAGCCGCGCGAGCATCGACTGCTGCGCAGCATCGAGGCGGTCACGAAGCAGAAGATCGAGGTCTCTCCGATTCCGACGGTCGCCGACCTGCGCGCGAAGCGGCTGGAGCTGACGCGCGCGGCGCTGCGAGAACGGCTTCTCGCCGGCGATCTCGACGGAACGCGCGTGGTGGTCGAATCGCTCGCCACCGAGTTCGACATCGTCGAGATCGCGGCGGCGGCGGTGCAGATGGCGCATTCGGCCTTGGCGGGTGACGGCGGCGATCGCGAGATTCCCGCGCCGACGCCGGCGCCGGTGGTCCGTGAGGCCGTCGGGAATCGTCGGCTGCGCCCCGCGCGCGGCCATCTACCCCGCGATCGGCAGAAACGCGATGATGAGGACATGACGCGGCTGTTCGTTGGGGCCGGCCGTCGAGCCGGCATCCGTCCTGGTGATCTCGTTGGCGCGATTGCAGGTGAAGCCGATATCGAGTCGCGCACGATTGGCGCAATCGAGATTGCTGACGGGTTCTCGCTGGTCGAGGTGCCGGCGGCGCGCGCCGACGAGATCATCACCGCGCTGCGCGCCACCAAGATCAGGGGATTGAAAGTGACCGTCAGACGCGAGCGGGTGAAATGAAGGGTTGAGTAAACCGTTTCCAGTTGCCAGTTGCCGGTTGCCAGCTTGCACCTTACTGGTTACTGGCTACTGGTTACTGTCTATGGCCTCGCCGCCCTTGCGTGTTTGCCGCGCGCAGCTGATGCCGTCGCTGGCGGCGCGATCGTGACCGCGTCGAGAAAGCGCTCGACGGCGAACATCGTGATCTGACCGCACGGTCCGCCGAAGCTCTTGTCGCATCCGTGCGTCGCCCATGGCAGCTCCGCGAAGACGTGCTTCACACCGGCGTCGCGCAGGCGATCGTCCAGGCGCGCGCTCTGCTCCGCAGGAACCATCTGATCCCGCGCCCCGTGCACGAGCAGCGTCGGCGGGGACGCTGCCGTCACGAAATTGATCGGCGACGCCGCGAAGTACGCCTTCTGTTCGCGCGCCGGCGGTCCGCCGACGTAGCGCTCCAGCAACCCACGCGTGTCATACAGCAGGGCGGGCGATGGATGCGCGTACGCTGCGGTCAGATCCGATGGCGCATAGAGGGAGATGACACCGCGGATGGAGGGATCCCTCGCTGTGTAAGCCGCGAGCAGCGCGAGCTGCCCGCCTTCCGAACGGCCCAGCAGCGCCAAACGTGACGGATCGAGGGGAAACTCCGACGCATGTCCCTTGAGATACGCGATCGCGGTTTTTACATCTTCGGCGGCCGCCGGAAACCGCCATCGCGGCGCCAGGCGATAGTTGATCGCAGCGACGACATAGTCGCGACTGGCAAGATACGCATTGAGCGCCACGAACTCGCTGTTGTCGCCGTGCTGCCATCCCCCGCCGTGAATCACCACCACGCCGGGAATCGCGTCGTGCAGGTAGGCAGGGTGATAAATATCGAGCGTCAGCGTCTGCCCCTGGTACGACGCGAACGTCCGCTCCTCGAAGCGGATCGCAGGGATTTTGTGCAACACGATCGGCGAGAGACGTGGCGCCTCCGACGCCGGAGGACGCTCCCGCCGCTCGGTTCCGAACTCCGCGTCGAAGGTTTTCTGCAACTCCGCGCCCATGAGGCTCGCGCGATAGACCGGCAGGACGAGCAGCGGGATCGCACACACGCTGCAGAGCGCGCCAAGGCGGCCGAGCCTCGTCTGCTGCCGTGTTGGAATGATTGGCAGGAGCGCCGCAATCGCGAGCCAATAGCCGTATTCTGTTGCGGCGACGCTCGCGCCCCACAGCACGGCGTGCGGTGCGGGGAGCGCCGTCATCGCCGCGAGGGCGAGCAGCAGGAGACCCCCGACAAGTCGCAGCAGATCGGTCATTGATGTGGTGAGGGCGCCGGGACACACGTCCCCCGGTATGGCGACCGAGCGCGTTCGCAACGCAGGTGCCAGCACGGTTTGCGCGGTTTGGCGTGTGAATGCGCCGCCGTCGCGGCCGCGGCCTTCGAAATCGTGATCCGACGCACGAAACTGAGGATCGTTTCCCCGCCGCATCGGCGTCATACGTAAAATGAGTGGGATGCCACCCGCCTCCCTCACGGGCAAGCAGATCCTTCATTACCGTCTTTCGGATCGCCTCGGCGGCGGCGGCATGGGTGAGGTCTATCTCGCCGAAGACACGCGCCTCGGACGCCAGGTCGCCTTGAAATTCCTGCCGTCGGGAACCGAGCGCGATCAGGAAAGCCGCGCCCTGCTCGTGCGCGAAGCACGGGCGGCGTCGCTCCTCCGCTCGCCCAACATCGCGGTGACGTACGACCTGCTGGAGGACGGCGACGCGCTGTTCATCGCGATGGAATACGTTGAAGGAGAAACGCTTGCCGCGCGCCTGGCGCGAGGGCCGCTGAAGGCTCGCGAAGCCGTCGACATCGGCCAGCAGGTCGCCGACGCGCTCGACGAGGCGCACGGCCACGGTATCATCCACCGCGACGTCAAGAGCGCGAATCTCATGCTGACGCGGCGCGGTCTCGTGAAGGTCCTCGACTTCGGCCTGGCGCGATTCGAGGATCGCGGCGAGGCGTTCCACCGCGAAACCGCGCTGCAGCTCACGTCACCCGGCCTCGTGAGGGGCACGATCTCGTACATGGCCCCCGAGCAGCTCCTCGGCACGACGTTCGATCACCGTGTCGACATCTTCGCGCTCGGCGTCGTGTTGTACGAAATGATCGCCGGCAGGCTGCCGTTCCTCGGCGAGACGCTGCCCGAGATCACCGATCGCATCCTGCATGCCGAACCGGACGGTCTCGTCCGCTCCGACTACGTCGTCCCTCCCGAGCTTGACGCGATTGTGCGCAAGGCGCTTCAGAAGACACCGGACTTCCGCTATCAGTCCGCACGCGAGATGTACGTGGATCTGCACCAGCTCGCCCGGCGCCTCGATACCGTCGATACCACCTCGCAGGTGCTGCTGCGCACGCCAGCCGCGGCGTTTGCGCCGGTTGGCCCGGAGGCCGCTCAAGGCGAGCGGCTGATTGCGATCATGACGTTCGCAAACGTCACGCGGGAAACGGGCGACGACTGGATCGGTGAAGGGATCGCCGAGACGGTGACGAGCGATCTCAAGAACGTCGGCGGCCTGTCGGTGGTCGGACGCACGCAAATCTTCGAGCTGCTGAAGCACCTGGCGGCCGGCCGCGACGCCAGCGACCACCGGCTGGCGATCGACATCGGCCGACGGCTCGGCGCCTGGTGGGTCGTGACCGGCGCGTATCAGCGCCTCGGTCCGCGAATCCGCATCACCGTGCAGGTGACGGAAGTGTTGACGGCATCGCGATCGACGGCTCGGTTGACGACATTTTCGCGCTCCAGGATCGCATCGTCTTCGAGTTGAGCCGGAGCCTCGACCTGCGCGTCGGGCGTCCGGAGGCCGAGGCGATCGAGCAGGACGAGACGAACTCCGTGGAGGCATTCGAGGCGTACTCGCGCGGGTTGATCAATGTGCGGCAGGCCACGCGCGATTCGATCGAGCGCGCGCTGGCGCTGTTCGACCGTGCCACGACGCTCGACCCGGGATACGCGGCCGCCTGGGCTGCGGCCGGCGGCGCGCTGCAGGTCAAGGGCATGTTCCTCGGCACGCACGAATTCACGGATCGCGCGATCGAGCTGCTCCGTCGCGCCATCGCCCTGAAACCGTCGCTGACTGAAGCGCATGTATGGCTCGGCTTGTCACTGTTGAACCTCGGACGGCTGACCGAGGCGATCGATACGCTGCAAGCGGCCGTCAGACGCGAACCCGATGACGGCAATGCCCTGCAGGCCCTGGCGCGCGCACTATGGATGGGCGAGGGGCGCGTGGACGAAGCGATCGCGCATCTCCGACGCGCCGTCGCCTTGAACGCGCAGGCCGGTTACGCGTTTCTGCAACTCGCCTTCCTCGAGACGCTGAACGGCGAGCTCGACGCGGCGGAAACGTCGGCGCGACGCGCGCTGGAGCTCCAGGTGCAGGCGGTGTCCGGCACGCAGGGCTTGTCGATCGTCGGCGCGAATACCCGTCTTGGTTACGTGCATTACCTGCGCGGCGACTACGCCGCAGCACGGGACGAGTACTTCCGCGAGCGCGACTTCCTTGCCGGAACCGATCACGGCCTGCGCGAGCGCTCGATGATCGAACTCCACCAGAAGCTGAGCGCCCTGTACGAGGCGGAAGACAACACGCCGGAAGCCGCACGTTACGCGGCGCTCGCCGTCAGTGCTTTTGAGGCGCGGCTGGTGACCGGCGCCGACGACCCGGCGACGCGCTACTACATCGCGGCCATCTACGCGCGGCGCGGAGACGTCACCCGCGCGCTCGAACATCTCGCGCCCGCATTGGCGCGTTATCCGCTCTTCACGTACTGGCGCCTGCAGCGGGATCCGGATTTCGCGCGTATCCGCAGCGACGTCACGTTCGTCGAACACGTCAACGCCGCAGCGGCCGCGCTTCGTTGACCGCCGTCACCGCAGCCGCGCGCGCAACCCGATGCGCACGGCCCCTTCCTCGGTATTCACACGCAAGTCGTCCATGTGCTGCAGCACGAATCCGATGCCGCGCTGCTGCAGCAGGACGGCCACATCGAGGTGGACGAGGTCGCCCGTCATGCGAATGCCTGGCGGCAGCACGTTCAGGAACGCGGCGGCCGGTCCGGCAAAACGCGCGAGACCTCCCGCTCCTGTCAGCTTCAGCACGAGCACGGGACTGTCAGGCAGCGCTGGCTGCCGCTCGATCAGCACACCGATATTCAGCGCCGGGAGAAACGATGGCCTTGCAAGCACGAGATGCACGCTGAATCGATCGCCGCTCATCGCACGTACCTGCACTTCGCGAATCGCGCGCGACCGCGACAGTTCCGCTGCGATGATCTGATTCAGCAGACGATCGGTCAGCCGGATCGTCGCCTGACCTTCTGTTCCGGTGACATCCGTGAAGCCGATGCGTTGCTGCTGAGCGATCAGCTCGAGCACAGCCTCTCGATTCACGCGATCGATGGTACCGCTGTGCTTTACGGAGTACCAAATCCGTTGAATACTTTCGCCGTGGCGGTGCGCAAGACAATCCTTCTCGTTGAGGACGACCAGGACTTGAGGCGGATGTTCCGGACGTCGCTGTTACTGGACGGCTACGACGTGCTGGAAGCAGGGACTGGACTCGAAGCGCTGACTCGCATCGACCGCGAGCCGCCCGATCTCGTCGTGCTCGATCTCATGTTGCCCACCGTGAGCGGCGTCGCCGTCCGGGAGGAAATTGCCGCGCACGTGCTCACCCGTGAGATTCCCGTCATCATCGTCACGGGCACGGCGATGAACGTTGACCATCTCAATGTTGAATGCGTACTGCGCAAGCCGATCGGCCCGGAAGCGCTCGTCGCCGCCGTCAAGCGATGTCTTCAGCGAGGCGCGCCCGGCAGCCGTCACTGACCTTTCGTCGGCATGGCCAGGTCGGGCATCGGCGGCGCCAGAAAGAAGCGCCTGCACGCGCGGCCGATCCATCGCGCCCACGAGGCCGACCGCGCCACGCGCGCGCTGTCGGTGGCGATTCCGGTGTTCGCGTACATCTGGCGATACAGCTTCGAGATCAGCACGAACGCCAGCCGGCCCCGCAGCGACTTCACCACGCGCGATCGCAGCCAGATCTGGCGCCAGCCGTAAAACCGATCCCATGCCTCCTGCGTGAGCACGCGGATCTCCTCGAGGGTGAGCGTCGGATGCGCCGCGAAGAGTTTCGGGCGGCGGTCCTGCGGGATGAGCCAGTGCTGCGTGATCGGGATGCCGTCGATCTTCGTGTCGCTTCGCCCTTCCGAGTTAGCCCACTTGTCGAAGTCGATCGTGCCGGGGAACGGCGTGAGCAGCACGAACTGCGCGAAGGTCAGATCCGCCTGTTCCGCAAGCGCCACGGTCGCGTCGAACGTCTCGCGGCGATCGCTCGGAAGGCCAAAGATGAAGGACCCCAGGACGTGCACATCGTACTGTCGGAACGCGCGGAGCCGCGCGACGAGCGCGTCGCCCGAAAGGTTGAACCCCTTGTAAATGTCCTTCAACCCTTCGGAGGTGACCGATTCGACGCCGACCAGCGCGCCGCGGATGTGCGCCTTGCGCATGGCCGCGAGGAATTCGGGGTCCTCCGCCGCTTCCATCGTGATCTGCGTGTAGAACACCAGATCGTTCGGAAGCTCGGCCAGCTGCTCCATCAGCTCGAAACGCTCGCGGCGAAGTTCTTCGAGCTCGTGCAGGTGCGTCTTGTCCGCGCGGCGGCGAGCCATCGCGAGGTCCTCGAACGTGACGGGATAGAAGTTGTCGTCGGCGAGCGCGATGAATCGAAACCCCACGCGGCGCAGCTCCACGATTTCGCGGACGACGCGATCGACGGAACGCTGGCGCGGCTCCTGCCCGTCCGTGCGCCACACGGAGCAGAAGGAACAGTGTTTCGGGCATCCGCGGACGGTCTGGACCGACGCCCACATATAGCGACCCTCGGGCAGCAGATCCCATCGCGCCGAGACGAACGCGTCGCCAGGAACGCGTCCTCCTTCGTACTGGCGCGCCGGATGCCCGGCGAGGCAATCCGCCACGACGCCGGCCCACACGAGGTCCCCGTCGCCGCGCACGACGGCATGCGCCCCGCCATGTTCGTGCGCTTCGGCGGGAAAGAGCGTCGCGTGGATGCCGCCAAAGACGACCCAGGCGCCCCGCGCGCGCGCCAGCCGCCCGATTTCGTAGCCGCGCCGGGCGTTGCCGGTGTGGATGCCGATGCCCACGACGTCACCCGCCGCAATCGTCTCCGCGTCGATT
>QHWT01000021.1 GCA_003222675.1 Acidobacteriota bacterium
CGACGGGTTCGAACGGCGCGGCGCGATCTGCATCGAGACGCAAGATCATCTCGCGACGTTTACCGAGGCCGCCGATTTCTGCAACCAAATCGGAGCGCACCTTCCCTCAGCGGCGGAAATGCGCGCCGCCATCTACGCGAGCCCGTCGACGTCGGGAGGATTCGCCGGCGACTGGGTCGCCGACAATGTCGCCGCGGATCAGGCGCTCTACGTAGCGGATCCCAACGCGCTCAACCCCATCGCGTCCGCCTCGATATTCGACAGCAACTACGCACGCTGTCTGATCCGGATCGAATAAGGTAAACTCGCAGCTGATGGGACCACCCAACGGTCCCATCGGCTGCGCCCGTAGCTCAATTGGATAGAGCGTCGGCCTCCGGAGCCGAAGGTTACAGGTTCGAGTCCTGTCGGGCGCGCCAGCTTTTCCGAGCAAATCTGCACGTCTTGAGATCCGCTCGTCTCCTGACGATCGTCCGACTGACAAATGACTGACAATCTGTAGCGGCTCACGGTAGTTCCCTGACGCCTCAAATCGTTTACTGACTCACCGCCCGAAGCTGGCGGCGGCGCTCCCACACACCGGTCATCGATTTGCGGAGCTCTTCGTCGGTGATGTTGAGATAGCGCTGCGTCTGCTGGATGGTACGGATATCGACGCCGTCGGCGAGCAGCCGACATGCGCCTTCGTGACGGAGGTCGTGCCAGTGCAGATCGATCTGCCGAAGCTTGGCGCGATCGCGATCGGTCCATGAACCGGGCTTGATCCGCTTCGTCTCGTGTCGGTTGGCGACGAGGAGCAGCGCCTCCCACGCCGTCTTGAAGCTCTGCTGAAACTCGCCCGACGGCGTTCCGAAGACGTACGCGTTGGGACCCAGAGCGGATCGGCGTTTCAGGATCGGCGTCAACCGCCCGTGCGGATCGAACGGAATCCGACGGTTCTCGCCATCCTTCGCGTTTTGCCCCGGAATCGCAATCTGATGTCGATCCCAGTCGACATGACGATTCTGAATGCGGAGCATCTCGCCTTCGGTGCGCATTTTTCGCCGCGACGTGAACGAATTTCCGCCGGCCGTCAGGGGCAAAACACAAGCGCAACAACGGTTGCCCTCTGTCGTCTCGCGCAAATGACGCGCTTTTGAAGTCACGATCGTCGAGCACGGCTCCCGCTTCGGCGTACAGAGGTGCTTCGCCGCCAGGCATGTCAACGCGAAATCGGCCTCGTCCCGGTGCATCGCTGTAGTCTGCGAGATGCACTGAAAGGGCATGGCCGCGACCGGCACAGCCGACCAGAAGCAAGACGATCCCAAGAGACGCTCGAGCGCGAGAGCTCATTATGAATATTGTCGGCCTAACGATCGGCGCTCAGCCGCGAGCCGCACGCGACCGGCGCTTCGACTTCGCCTTACGCTTCTGGCGGCTCGTCGGCCGCAGCGCCTTGTTAGGCCGACCACCAACCAGCCCTTTTGTCTTCGCGAGTTTCATGAGCAACCGCAACGCGTTATTAACTGACGCAGAGTCTGGAAAAGCCTCCGCGATGTCCGGTTCGAGAAACACGACGTTCGTGCCCGCACGGTATGCCTCGTAGTGCTTCCCGCGCACACCCTCCGAAAAGTCATACTCGGGCCGCAACTCGTCGCTACCGTTCGCGTTGGATTGTGGACTCATAGTTCTTGCGCTCTTTCGAGCTCGCTTCACGAGCGTTGATGATTCGCGTTCGACCTGCACGCTCCGTGTAGGCCACGACAAGGAGCCGCCCGTCGGCGGAGAGTCCCGATACTCAGAAATCGGCGTTCGTCTTCCGAGTGATCCGGATCCGGGATAGTCAGCTCCAACGCGTCGCCAAAGATCGTCATCGCCTCGCCGAACTCGACGCCGTGCTTCTTGACGTTCGCGGCGGCTTTCTCGGGATCCCACTCGAATTCCACTGATCGAGTCTACCCTGCCCAACCAGTTTTGAGTTCGGCCTAACGACCGCGTTTCAGCCGCGGCGGCTCATGATTGCACCAGCCGCCGACGGCTGCAAACGCTTGTTATGCGTCTCTATCCGATCTAAAGGCAAACTCTGCGAGCGCCGATTCCTCAGACAGAGTTCGGGCAGCGGCGCGGACGCTCGACGGAACCCAATCGGGAAAGGGGACCTCTTTGGTCACGTGACGTCCCGACGTGGTGTGGACCTCGCTCACTTGCGAAAGGTGATCCGATGGAAGCCGGCCCGCCGCTCGAACAAGAGCTGGCCACAACCGCCGATGGACAAACGTGATCTTCCCGTTAATGAGACGGCACACGAGAACATCGTCGCTGTCGCGAATCGCTCGCGTCACCGCGAAAATCTCGTGACTTTTCGGATGAGACCACCAGCTACCCCGCACTGGCTCGCCAGCTATGGCCTCAGCAACCGACGGGACCGGCCCCTGCGCGGCTTCGAGCACGACACCGTGCTTACGAATGAAAGCGAGAGCTTGCCGTAAGGTCATCGCCACGTTATCTTCCGTCGGCCCAACGCGGAGCTTCAGCCGCGGCGGCCTCACGATCGCGCTGGCCGCCGTCGGCTGCAAGCCGATGTTGGGCCGCCTGAGATCAGGCTCCTCGTTCTACACGCCGCAGTCGATTGGTTCGTCTGGGTACCGGCCCTCGATGATGTGACCGACCAGCGCTGCCAAGCGGCGTGGCACGAAGTCTTCGCGAGAGATACCGAGGTCCCCGACTCTCCACCAGCGGTGGCCAATCACATAGTCGTCTCGGCTTCTCGGACGTATCCGCTCGTTGTCGGTCGTCGCGACAAAGAATCGTTCGTATTGGTCACACCATCGGCCGTTCCACGAATACGCGTGCCGCCGAGTCCATACCCATGGACCAACCACCCGAATCTCGAGGCCAGTCTCTTCGCGTAGTTCTCGACGTGCCGCGTCTTCGAAGCTTTCATACTTTTCAAGACCGCCGCCCGGGGTGAGCCAGAGCCTGTGACCATCGGCTGCATGCTCGGCGTGCAGGAGGAGCAACTTCTTTCCAGGCCCCACGAGTAGCACGCGAGCCACGGGTCTTGCACCTTCAGGAATAGCGTCATTCATCGATCTTGTCGACCCAACGGCCAGCGTTCACCAGCGGACGCTCAGGATCGCAGCAGCGGCCGTCTGGTGCAACGCGTTGTTCGGCGGCTTACCCGCACACTCGATCATGTTCGCTTACAGATCAAGATCCCGCGGCTACCTTCCCTCACGAGGCTGAAGGCTCCAGCGGTGATCCGGCGCAGTACACTCGCCACCAAACGCCGAGAACTTGAGCCCAATATTAATAGTGCCGTCTAGGTTACCATTCATGACTGCCAAGGCATTATTCGCAAGCTGCTGCAGCGTTCCTTGGAGCCGGCCTGGCTGGACACCGGGCCGTGTGAACCCTGCAGTCCAAACTCCACCCGTCACGAAACACTCACTGCCCGTGATCAGTCCGGTGACAGTAGACTCGTCTCCGGTGAACTGGAGAACAAGATCACTTGGATTACATCTCTGGTCAGCAGGCGGAGCGGCCCGAAGAGTCGACGCTCCGCGGCCCACTAGATCGCCGGCGACGAGAAGCTCAAACGCGTCGAGCGGAATCGGCGATTGAACAGTCCGGCATGACG
>QHWT01000070.1:0-24340 GCA_003222675.1 Acidobacteriota bacterium
GAGTTCGGCTTCATCGAGACACCGTACCGCAAGGTCGTCAGCGGACGGGTCACCGACGACATCGAGTTCCTGACCGCGTTGAAGGAAGAGAAGTTCGTCATCGCGCAGGCCAACGCCGAGATCGACCGCAACGGCCGTTTCGTCCAGGAGCGGGTCTCGGCGCGCAAGGGCGGTGAGTTCCGCATGGTGTCGCCGGAAGAGCTGCACTACATGGACGTGTCGCCCAAGCAGCTCGTGTCGGTGGCCGCCTCGCTGATCCCGTTCCTCGAGAACGACGACGCGAACCGGGCCCTCATGGGCTCGAACATGCAGCGCCAGGCGGTGCCGCTGCTGCAGCCGGAGGCGCCGCTGGTCGGCACCGGTATGGAGCACGTGGTGGCGCGCGACTCGGGCGCCGTCATCGTCGCCAAGCGGCCCGGAGTCGTCGAGTACGTCGCGGCCGACCGCGTGGTGGTGCGCGCCGAGGGCCGGTCGAAGAAGCCGGACCCGGTGCAGGACCTGCCGCTGGACATCTTCAACCTGACGAAGTACCGGCGGTCGAACCAGAACACGTGCCTGAACCAGAAGCCGATCGTCAAGAAGGGGCAGCGGGTCCAGCAGGGCGACATCATCGCCGACGGCCCGGGCACCGACCAGGGCGAGCTGGCGCTCGGGCGCAACGTGCTCGTCGCCTTCATGCCCTGGGGCGGTTACAACTTCGAGGACGCCATCCTGGTCTCGGAGCGGCTCGTCAAGGACGACCGCTTCACGTCGATCCACATCGAGGAGTTCGAGATCCAGGCGCGGGACACCAAGCTCGGGAAGGAAGAAGTGACCAGAGATATTCCGAATGTCTCTGAGGAAGCCTTGAAAGACCTGGACGAGTCCGGAATCGTCCGCATCGGCGCGAAGGTCAAGCCCAGCGACATCCTGGTCGGCAAGATCACGCCGAAGGGTGAGACGCAGCTGACGCCGGAAGAGAAGCTGCTCCGCGCGATCTTCGGCGAGAAGGCCGGCGACGTGCGCGACGCCAGCCTCATCTGCCCGCCGGGCATCGAGGGCATCATCGTCGGCGTGAAGATCTTCTCGCGCAAGGGCATCGAGAAGGACGAGCGCGCGAAGGCCATCGAGAACGACGAGCTCGAGATGATGGAGAAGAACCTGCAGGACGAGATCCGCATCCTTCACGACGAGGTGAAGAAGCGCGTGATCGGCATGCTGCAGCAGCAGGAATCCCGCGCTGACCTCTACGACGAGCACGGCCGCGAGCGGCTGCTGAAGAAAGGCACGGTCCTGACCGAGGAGATCCTGAACGGGCTGCCCTACGAGGCAATCGTGCGCCTCAAGGTGCAGACCGACGACCCGCGGCTCGAGGAAGACCTTCGCGAGCTCGAGGAGCGCACGGAGCGCCAGGTCGAAGTGATCCGGAACCAGTTCGAGGAGAAGAAGGAGAAGGTCCGTCGCGGCGACGAGCTGCCTCCGGGCGTCATCAAGCTGGTGAAGGTATACGTCGCGATGAAGCGGAAGCTCTCGGTCGGCGACAAGATGGCCGGCCGTCACGGCAACAAGGGCGTCATCGCGCGCATCCTGCCGGAAGAGGACATGCCGTACCTGCCGGACGGCACGCCCGTGGAAGTCGTGCTGAACCCGCTCGGCGTTCCGTCGCGTATGAACGTCGGCCAGATTCTCGAGACGCACCTCGGGTGGGCCGCGCACGCGCTCGGCCTCTACTTCGCGACGCCGGTCTTCGACGGCGCGACCGAGCCCGAGATCAAGCACTGGCTCGAGGAGGGCGGCCTGCCGAAGAGCGGCAAGACGCGGCTCTTCGACGGCATGACGGGACAGGAGTTCGAGCAGGACGTCACGGTCGGCTACATCTACATGCTGAAGCTGTCGCACCTGGTCGACGACAAGATCCACGCGCGTTCGATCGGGCCGTACTCCCTGATCACCCAGCAGCCGCTGGGCGGCAAGGCGCAGTTCGGCGGCCAGCGGTTCGGC
Source organism: Acidobacteriota bacterium (assembly GCA_003222675.1). Taxonomy (GTDB): domain Bacteria; phylum Acidobacteriota; class Vicinamibacteria; order Vicinamibacterales; family 2-12-FULL-66-21; genus QHWT01. The sequence goes on from QHWT01000070.1 coordinate 1,981, forward strand.
GAAATGGAGGTCTGGGCGCTCGAGGCGTACGGCGCCGCGCACATCCTCCAGGAGCTCCTCACCGCGAAGTCGGACGATGTGACGGGCCGCGCGAAGATCTACGAAGCGATCGTCAAGGGCGACGCCTCGTTCCAGCCGGGCCTGCCCGAATCGTTCAACGTCCTCATCCGCGAGCTGCAGGCGCTCTGCCTGGACGTGGAGCTGATGAAGACAAAGAAGAAGTTGGTCGAACCGGAAACGCCGGTCGAAGAGACAACCCCGGCGTTGACAGAGGGGTAGCCGGTAACCAGGAGCCGGTTTCCAGTTTCCAGTTTCCAGTTTCCAGGAAGGAAACGGAGGCGGAAGTGGTAACCGGCAACCGGTAACTGGCGACTGGCAGCTGACTGGCAACTGGCAACTGGTAACTGATACATACATGAGACCATCATTTGACACCCGTGGATCGTTGACGACCGACTTCGACGCCATCCGGATCAGTCTTGCGTCGCCGGAGAAGATCCTCTCCTGGTCGCACGGCGAGGTGACCAAGCCGGAGACGATCAACTACCGCACGTTCAAGCCGGAGCGGGACGGGCTCTTCTGCGCGAAGATCTTCGGCCCGGTCACCGACTGGGAATGCCTGTGCGGCAAGTACAAGCGGATGAAGCACCGCGGCGTCATCTGCGACAAGTGCGGCGTCGAGGTCACGCAGGCGAAGGTGCGCCGCGAGCGCCTTGGCCACATCACGCTGGCGACGCCCGTCAGCCACGTGTGGTTCTTCAAGGGGCTGCCGAGCCGCATCGGCCATCTGCTCGACATCTCGCTGCGCGATCTCGAGCGCATCCTGTACTTCGAGGCCTACGTCGTCATCGAGCCGGGCGACACCGACCTCAAGCCGAACCAGCTGCTGAACGAGGACCAGTTCCGCAAGGCGCGTGAGGATCACGGCCAGAAGTTCCGCGCGCAGATGGGCGCCGAAGCGATCAAGGAGCTGCTGCGCCGCGTCAACGTGGAGCGGATGGCGGGTGAGCTGCGCGACAAGATGCGCGCGGAGAACTCGGTCCAGAAGAAGCTGAAGTACGCGAAGCGCCTGAAGGTCGTCGACTCGTTCCGCAAGTCCACCAACAAGCCGGAGTGGATGATCCTCGACGTCATTCCGGTGATTCCGCCCGAGCTGCGACCGCTGGTGCCGCTCGACGGCGGCCGGTTCGCAACGTCGGATCTGAACGATCTCTATCGCCGCGTCATCAACCGCAATAACCGGTTGAAGAAGCTGATCGAGCTGAAGGCGCCGGACGTCATCATCAGAAACGAAAAGCGCATGCTGCAGGAAGCCGTGGATGCGCTGTTCGACAACGGCCGCCGCGGCCGCGTGCTCCGCGGGGCGAACAACCGCCCGCTGAAGTCGCTGAGCGATACGCTCAAGGGCAAGCAGGGCCGCTTCCGTCAGAACCTGCTCGGCAAGCGCGTCGACTACTCGGGCCGTTCCGTGATCGTCGTTGGACCGGAGCTGAAGCTGCACCAGTGCGGGCTGCCGAAAAAAATGGCGCTCGAGCTGTTCAAGCCGTTCATCTACAACAAGCTCGAAGAGCGAGGTCTCGTCGCCACGATCAAGCAGGCGAAGGAGATGGTCGAGCAGCAGCGGCCGGAAGTGTGGGACATCCTCGAGGAAGTCATCCGCGAGCACCCCGTGCTGCTGAACCGCGCGCCGACGCTGCACCGCCTGGGCATTCAGGCCTTCGAGCCGGTGCTCGTCGAGGGCAAGGCGATCCGCATCCATCCGCTCGTCTGCACGGCGTTCAACGCCGACTTCGACGGCGACCAGATGGCCGTGCACATCCCGCTCGCGCCGGAAGCGCAGATCGAGGCATCGGTCCTGATGATGTCCTCGAACAACATCCTGTCGCCGGCCAGCGGTCAGCCGATCGCGATCCCGTCGCAGGACGTCGTGCTCGGCTGCTACTACCTGACGAAGGCCAAACCGGGCGCCAGGGGTGAAGGCCGCGCGTTTGGCACGCCGGACGACGTTGTGCTCGCGCTCGAATCGGGCGAGCTCGAGACGCTGACGCCGATTCGTCTCCGCATCAGCGGCGAGCTGATTGACCTGACCGTCGCACGCGACGACCAGGGCGTGCAGTACGCCGAAGTGCAGAACGTCACGAGCAAGGTAATCAACACGACCGTCGGCCGCGTGATCCTGAATACGGCGCTGCCGAAGCCGATGCCGTACGTGAACGGGCTGCTGAAGAAAAAGGGTCTGCAGCAGCTGGTGCAGTACTGCTACCTCCGATTCGGCCTCGAGAAGACCGTCGATATGCTCGACTCGCTGAAGAACCTCGGGTTCACCTATGCGACTCGTTCCGGTCTGTCGATCGGCATCGACGATCTCGTCATCCCCTCGGAGAAGGCGACGCTCGTCGAGCGCGCGCGCGCGCTACAACAAGGTCATCGCGGTGTGGTCGGATGTCACCGAGAAGATCGCCGATGAGATGTTCTCGGAGATGGAGGAGCTCGATCACTCCGGGCGCAACTTCAACCCGGTCTACATCATGGCCGACTCGGGCGCCCGCGGCTCGAAGCAGCAGATTCGCCAGCTCGCGGGCATGCGCGGCCTGATGGCAAAGCCGTCCGGCGAAATCATCGAGACGCCGATCACCTCGAACTTCCGCGAAGGGCTGACGGTTCTGCAGTACTTCATCTCCACGCACGGCGCCCGCAAGGGTCTCGCCGACACGGCGCTGAAGACGGCGGACTCGGGCTATCTGACGCGCCGGCTCGTCGACGTCGCGCAGGACGTCATCATCCACGAGATCGATTGCGGGACGATGGACGGGATCGATGCGCGGGCGATCGTGGAATCGGGCGAGATCATCGAGCCGCTCCGCGACCGCATCATCGGCCGCGTCACGCTCGAACGCATCATCGATCCGTTCAGCGGCGAGGTGATCGTCGAGTCGAACGAAGAGCTCGACGAACAGAAGGCCACGGACATCCAGGAAGCGGGCATCGAGAAAGTCCGCATCCGCTCGGTGCTGACCTGCGCGAGCCGCCGCGGCTGCTGCGCGAAGTGCTACGGCCGGGATCTCGCGACCGGGCGTCTCGTCGAACTCGGCCTCGCGGTGGGCGTCATCGCCGCGCAGTCGATCGGCGAGCCGGGCACGCAGCTCACGATGCGCACGTTCCACATCGGCGGGACTGCGTCGCGCGTGTCCGAGCAGTCGACGCTCGACGCGAAGCACGCCGGCGCCGTCCGCTATCAGGGCCTGCAGGTCGTGGAGACCACGGGGGCCGGCGGCGACCAGGCGAAGGGTGAGCTCGTCGTCATGAACCGCACCGGGTCCGTCATCATCCAGGACTCGAAGGGGCGCGATCGCGAGCGTTATCCGATCGTCTACGGCGCGCGCCTCAAGGTGCGCGACGGCCAGCAGGTGGAGCAGGGCACCGTGCTCGTCGAGTGGGATCCGTACACGTTCTCGATCCTCACGGAGGATGCGGGCACGGCGAAGTACAAGGATCTCGTCTCCGACGTCACGTTCCACGAGGAAGTGGACGAGGTCACCGGGCTCTCGCGGAAGATCGTCGTGGACAGCCCCGACGAGAAGAAGCAGCCGATGATCGAGATCCGGGACAAAGCGGGCAAGGTGACGCGCAAGTACCACATGCCGTCACACGCGCACCTGATGATCGAGGACGGCGACGTGGTCTATGCGGGCGAGGTCCTCGCGAAGATTCCGCGCGAGACCACGAAGACGAAGGACATCACGGGCGGTCTGCCGCGCGTGGTCGAGCTGTTCGAGGCGCGCAAGCCGCGCGAAACCGCGGTGATCTCGGAGATCGACGGTGTCGTGCGGCACGGCGGCATCGTCAAGGGCCAGCGGAAGATCATCATCGTTCCGGAAGAAGGTGGCGGCGAGCCGCGTGAGTACTCGCTGCCACGCGGCGTGCACGTGAACGTGCAGGAAGCCGACCGGGTCCGCGCCGGCGAGCCGCTGATGGACGGTCCGAGCAATCCGCACGACATCCTGTCGGTCCTCGGCGAGAAGGCGCTGCACGCGTATCTCGTCAACGAGATCCAGGAGGTCTACCGGCTGCAGGGCGTGAATATCAACGACAAGCACATCGAGGTCATCGTCCGCCAGATGATGCGGTGGGTGAAGATCGAGGATGTGGGGGACACCGAGTTCCTGATCGAGGAGCAGGTGGACCGCTTCCGGTTCATGGAAGAGAACGAGCGCGTGATCGCCAACGGCGGCCGTCCGGCGCAGGGCCGTCCGCTGCTGCTCGGGATCACGAAGGCGTCGCTCTCGACCGATTCGTTCATCTCGGCGGCGTCGTTCCAGGAGACCACGCGCGTCCTCACCGAGGCGTCGATCTCGGGCAAGGTGGATCACCTCCGCGGCCTGAAGGAGAACGTCACGATGGGCCGCCTGATCCCGGCGGGCACCGGCTTCGAGTACTACCGCAACGTGCGGATCCCGGCGGACGAGCCGCCACCGCCGCCGCCGCCGTCACCGGAGGAGCTGGAGCTGGAGAGGGAGATGGAGTACTTCGTCGAGCCAGAGGAAGCCTTTACGCGAGACGAAGTGGAGTAGAGTCCGGCTTCAGCCGGACTACTTCGCGGAGTCTGAAAAGGCGTTCACGAGGGACGAGTGGAATAGTCGACGGGGTCGAAGGAGACGGAGGGTCGAAGGAGCTTTCTTTCGTCCATCTTCCTTCTTCCTTCTTGTGGTTAGGTCGGGTCTTCAGACCCGGCATCCGTGGGGCGGTGGTGCTGTGGCATCATCGCCCTTTTCGCTTTCAGGCGTAGCTTCAGCTGCACAACCGAGCGAGGTTGCTCTTCAGCCGGAGTCGTTCTCAGTTGTCAGACCGCAGTTCACCCGAAACCTTGCGACCTGCGATTAGCCGCTTCGTTCGCATTCTGCTCGGCATTGTAGGAGTGTTTTTTCTGGTGCTTGGCGTCTTTGTTCTGCTGGACGGCGATCGCTGGTTCGTTCTCTTGCCACTTGCCTTCGCCGCTCTTTTCCTGCTGCCGGCGTTTTTTGCTACCGGTCCGCCGACCGGAATTGATGCTGCTGGTTGGGCGCATCGCCGCTATCGTCGCCTCGTGGTCATACGCCTGTATGCTGGATTCCTCGGGCTTACCGGGATCGGTTTGCTTTATGTGTTTCGCAGAATTGACTCGTCGGAGCCATGGGCTGCGGCCACGCAAGAGGTGTCCGGCATCCTCATCGCCGTAGCCATAATGCTGGAATTCGTCCAGGCGTATTACCGGCACTACGTGCAGGAGACGACGAAGCAGAACGGCTACAATCCTGTCGAGCGTAGCGGCTGATGCCAATTCCATCATGAAGGCGTCAGTCTCGACCGACTCGGTCATCTCGGAGTGCTTCGTGGCGCCTCAGGAGGCGTTCACCGGGGACGAAGTCGAGTAATGAAAAAGTTGAAGGAGGGCGAAAGGTTGAATGAGCTTTCGTCTTTCTCGTGGCTTTCGCGCAGGCGGAAGGATTGGGGCGATGATGCCGCGGCGTCACCGCCCTTTTCTTTGTCCGTTGCTGCAACTCAGGTTCGGGACATTGTTGGGAGAAGGTAACACGTGGTCGAACTGCTGCAGCGACTGCACGCGGCGCTCCCGAAGCTGGAAACGTGGATCGACGATCTTCATGCGCGGCACAGGATTGAAGCAGTCCTGGGAAGCGGACTTCCATTTCCGCGACTCACGGCAGCGTTTCCGGCCGACCTTCTCAGTGCCACGCAAGTCGCTTCGGTCAGCCCTCTTCCATTTCCACCTGTGTCCGAGTACGGCCTTCCGGAATTCCAGACGATGGCGAACATGCCGATGGCCGGCATTACGTTCCGCGATATGTACTTTGTTCATCCAGAGTATTCGTCTGCGGGCGTTCATTTTCACGAGCTGGTGCACGTCCTCCAATGGCGAGCGCTTGGTGTGCGGCCCTTCCTGCTGACATACGCGCTCGGTGTGCTGCAGTGTGGATATGAACGAAGCCCACTCGAGGCGATTGCGTTCAACCTTCAAGCGCAATTCGAAGAGGGGACCCCGGCGCGCTCAATTGCGGACTATGTCACGCGACATGCTCTTCAGACGCGTGATGCCGCGGCGCTTCTGTTCCGGGCGAACGGGATTGAAATGGGCGTCTGATGAAGCGAAAAGCTGCCCAACCGCAACATTGGTGGCAGCGCCGGTGTTCGGCTATCCCAGGATTTCGTTCAGGCCGTCGAGTACGCGCGCGAGTTCTTCTTCGCTCGCACGAGCCAGTCGTGCGCCGATTCTGTCGACGGACAGCGTGCGAATCTGGCTGATCTTGATCCACGAGCGCTTCTTCAGGCCCGCCGCCTTGCTTTCAAGCGTTAACGGAAAGCCCGCGCGAGGCTCTTGACTGGTCATCGCAACGCCGATCACGGTTCCGGAGCGCTCGTTGAACACGTCGTGACTCAGAATCAACACGGGACGCTGGCCGGCCTGTTCATGGCCCCGGACGGGGTTCAGATCCGCCCAGCGAACGTCGCCTCTCAGTATTCGGGCCACGCGTCCAAGGCGTCGGAGAGGCCTTCATCGGCCAACTGCTTTTCTTCCTCGGGATTCAGCTTGGCGGATTCCCGCGCGAGCCGCGTGCGCGCAAGCCGGCGGAGCTTATCCGAGAGTGCCGCTTCGACGGCTTGGCTGCGGTTGCGGAACTGGCGCTTCGCCACCAGTTCGTCAACCTGCTCGACAAGCTCTGCGTCCAGGGTGAGCGCGACCTTGGTTTTGGGCATAAGGGTACGATGATCCATCATACCACGCGCCGGTGATCCGGATCTACTACAAGGAGCACGAGCCGGCGCACTTTCATGCCGAGTATCGCGGTCAACAGACCAAATTCGACCTCGATGGTGTCTTGATCGCTGGAGAGATAGCCTCCCGCCGCGCACATCGGCGGATCCTTGCAGTGGGCTCAACTACACCGGGCTGAACTCGAGGCGATTGGAGGAGAATGTAGGCGGCCCAGCCGCTCGAGAGGATCGCGCCGCTGTCCGAAAAGAAATCATGACGTTTCTGCCAAGCGTCGTCCAGGCTGAGCACAAGCGTGGATTCCGGCTCCGCGTCGTCTTCAACGACGGCTCGGAGAACACGATCGACTTCTCTCAGTGGTTCGACGGCCCGATGTTCGAGCCGCTCAAGGCGCCTGAATACTTTGTCCGCTACTTCATCGACGGCGGCACGGTTGTGTGGCCGAATGGGGCCGACATCGCCCCGGAAACGTTGTACTCAGTCGCTGGACGTCGGCGGCGTCACAGGCGCCTGCAGCCCACGAGGGCGCGTCAGCAGAAAACAGGCAAGCCATCCCGCCCGCGCCCGCTGCGGTAGTCACCATTACTCCGTGTGCAGCACTCCTGACGGCGAAAGACGCGAGGCCCGCCACGCGGGAATCATCGTCGCGCAACAGGTAATTCCCGCCACCAGCACGATCGCGGCGCCCAGCATCAGGGGATCGGACGCGCGGATCGCATAGATCTGACTCGCCACGATCCGCCCCGACAGGTAGGCCACGCCAAGTCCGATCGCGGTCCCGATGAGTGCGAGCAGCGCACCCTGCTTCATCACCAGCACGAACACGCTGCCGGGAGTGGCGCCCAGCGCCAGGCGTGACCCCGTAAATACCGACCGCCGCGAGCAGGATCGCGGACGCGCCGAAGATCAGCATCAGCGTCATGCCGAGCTGCTGGCGACCGAGCGTCGCCGACACCAGGTCCCGCACCAGCTCGAACTCAACGGCGATCTGCGGATCCATCTGCCGCACCTGGCCGCGGATGGCGGACTGCAATCCGCCGACGTCGCTTCCTGACGTGGCCACCACCATCGTCTGGCGTCGCAGCGGGAGTTGCGAGAGCGGCGAGTAGAACGCCGGCTCCGCCTCGTCGCGCACGGTTTTCTGTCGCACGTCGTCCGCGACGCCGACGACGGTGACTTCGTTGCGCGAATCGGGAGCGGGATAGCCGGCGGAGAACTGCAGGCCTATCGCATCGCGGCCGGCGAGATATCGCTTCACGAACGTCCTGTTGATGATCGCGACCGGACGCGTATTCGGGCGATCGTCGGGCCCGAAATCGCGTCCCTGCAGCAGCTTCGTACCGGTCGCCTGGAAGTAGCCCGGGCTGACGATCCGCTGCCGCGTGCCCATCGGGTGCGCGGGATCGACGGTTTCGCCGTGGAACTGCGCGATCAGCGAGCCCTCGAGGTTGTTCCTGAACGGGAAGTTCGACGTCGCCCCGACGCCGGTGACGCCCGGCAAGGCGGCCAGCCGCTCCATCAGCGTGCGCGAGGCGGTGTCCACGGCGGCGGGGTTGGGATACTTGGCTCCCAGGAACGCCACGTCGAAGATCAGACGATTGTCGGCGGTGAATCCGAGGTCGGTGGTGCGCAGGCTGGCGAAGCCGCGCACGAGCCAGCCCGCGCCGGCGACGAGGATGATCGCCAGGGCGATCTCGATCACGGTCATCGTGCTCAGCCATCGCGCGGTGCCGCGTCCGCCCGTCGCCGATCGCGTGCTCTCGCTCATCAGCGTCCGCACGTCCGTCGCCGCGAGGCGCAGCGCCGGAGCGAATCCCACAAGGAGTCCACTGATGACGAGCGCGACCAGCGAGAAGAGCAGGACGCGTGCGTCGAACGGGACGGCGTCCAGCCGCGGGAGTTTCGAAGCCCCCAGCGCCAGCAGCGCGCGGACGCCGACGAAGGCGAGCAGCAGGCCGAATAGCGCGCCGAGCGTCGAGAGCAGCACCGACTCGGTGAGCAGCTGACGGACGATGCGGCTGCGGGGAGCACCGATGGCGATGCGCACCGACATCTCACGCGCGCGCGCGGCGCCGCGCGCGAGCAGCAGGTTGGCGACGTTGACGCAGCCGAGCAGAAGCAGCAGGCCGGTTGCCGACATCACGATGATCAGAATCGGTCCGAGATCGCCGACTACCGATGCCACGAGCGGCCTGGTGACATAGGCGCGGTTCAAGTCGGCCTGGGGAAAGTCGCGCTCCAGTCCCTTCATGATTGGCGCCATCTCCGCGTTGGCGCGCTCAAGCGTCATGCCCGGCTTCAGCCGCATGAAGCCGTCGAAGAAATGATTGATGTCGTCCTTATCGAGCTGCTGGCCGAACCAGAAGTCGCCGCGGTGCGGGGTGTCGAAGTCGCGCGGCGCCACGCCGGCGATCGTCGTCGCCACCTCCGCGAACCGAATCGGCTTGCCGACAACGGCGGGGTCGCCGCGGTACAGGTCCTGCCAGACGCGATACGAGATCACCACGACCGGCGGCGCGGGTGGCGGCCCCGCGGGAGCCTGCGCGCCAGGAGCGCCTGGCGCGGCCGGACGCGGGGGCGCCGGCCGCACGAAGTTCTGGTGCGTGAATCCGCCGAGCGTCATCGGCAGCCCGAACAGCTCGAAGAAGCCTTCGGTCACGCCGTAGATCTTGACGTGCTGCGGTGTGCCGTCCTCGTGCAGCAGCGTGAGGTCTGCCTGCTGCATCCCCGCGGCGCGCACGATCGAAGATGTCGTCCCGTTCAACCGCGAGACCTCGCCGTTCGACAGCATCCCGGTCGTGACACGACCGTCGGTCAACATCGTTCGGATGTTGTAGAGATCCTCAGCTTGCGGATAGGGCAGCGGCTTGAGCAGGACGGCGTTCAGCGTGCTGAAAATGGCGGTGGTGGCGCCAATGCCGAGCGCAAGCGTCGTGATGGCCGCGAGCGGAAACGCCGGCGCGCGACGAAATCCGCGCAATGCGAACCTCAGGTCCTGGAGCAGGGTTTCCATCGGAGACTCCCTCTGCGAAACGACTTGACCCGTGGCGAAGTGTATCGTGTCCGAGCGCCTGCCTGCCACGCGCGCTATCATCGGTGGCGTTTACTGATGGATCGCGTACTCTCTTGACGACGCAGGCTGATCTTTCCGCGGCCGAGGCGCGCCGCCTCGCGCTCGCCTCGCTCGGCTTCGGTGCGAAGAAGCCGGCGCGCGCGGGTCAGGCGCACGTGCGCGCCACGGCGGCGCGCCTGAGCGCGATCCAGATCGACTCGGTGAACGTCCTCGCCCGCGCGCACTACCTGCCGACGTTCTCGCGCTACGGCCCGTATCCGATGTCGGCCCTCGACAACCTCGCCCACCGCAAGCGGGAGCTCTTCGAATATTGGGGACACGCCGCCTGCCTCCTTCCCAACGATCTGTATCCGCTGATGCGCTGGCGGATGGACAGCCAGCTCGACGCATGGGCGGGCTTCGGCAAGAAGCAGCGGGACTTCAACGAGGCGGTCTACCGTGAGGTCGCGGCGCGCGGGCCGATCACCGCCGGCGAGATATCGATGGGCGGCAAGAGCACAGGCCCGTGGTGGGGTTGGTCGGAGGGGAAGCGCGCCATCGAGTTCCTTTTCCGGCAGGGACGCGTCGCCGTCGCGGGGCGCCGCCACTTCGAGCGCTTGTACGACATTCCCGAGCGGGTGTTCCCGGAAGCGGTGCTGCGAGCCCCGGTTGTCGCGCCGGGCGAAGCGAAGAAGGAGCTGATCGTCCGAGCCGCACGCGCGATGGGCGTGGGGACGGCGAAAGACATCGCGCAGTACTTCCACATCGATGCCTGGTGGGATCGCTTGTCGGTGAACGGACGGCGGATGCCCGCGAAGATGGACCTTCTGTTCGACGAGCTCGTCGAGGACGGCCGCCTCGCGCGGGTGCGTGTCGATGGCTGGAAGCAGCCCGCGTTCCTCGTCCCCGACGTGAGAGTTCCGAGGTCGGTGGATGCCCGCGCAATCGTGTCGCCGTTCGATCCGGTGCTGTGGGAACGGAAGTGGACGAAAGCGGTCTTCGACTTCGATTACCAGATCGAGATCTACGTTCCCGGTCCAAAGCGGGTCTACGGATATTACGTCCTGCCGTTTCTGATGGAGGACCGATTCGCCGCCCGCGTCGATCTCAAGGCGGATAGGAAGACATCCACCCTGATCGTACACGCGGCTTATGTCGAGGCCGGCCTCGATCCCGGTCTGGTCGCGCCAGCGCTCGCCGCCGAGCTTCGGTCGATGGCGACGTGGCTGTCGCTCGAGTCGTTCGCGATTGGACCGAAAGGCAACCTGTCGAGGCCGCTGAAGCGCGCGCTGGCGTCCGGTTCACTGAAGCGAACGATGCGCGCATGATACTGAAGTAGAGAGCGGCGGCTGGAAAGGTCACGAAAAAGTCCCAGCCGGAGCAAATCGATGAGTCCGCCTGATCGATCGATTCATCGGCGCTCCACCCGATCAATTGGCGGACGCGAGACGGCGGGCGTCGCCGGCCACCTACGTCACTCGCAACGCCGCTCCAATCCTTCTGATACACAGCGACGTCGACCGGACGTTCCATATGCGCAGCCGCAACTGCTCCAGCGCAAGTATCTCGAAGCTGGCGCCTCGGCAGAACTTGTGACGATCCTGGGCGCACCACATGATCCATGGAATTACACCCGATGGTTCCCCGATGTAATGGATCGTGCGGTACTTTCTGAAACACACCCTGGCCGCCCCGAAGTGATCGGTTGCAAGGTGTTCTCGCAGTTCCTTCTTGGCTGGATCGGCGTGGTCGGAACCGCCGTGTCGTGGTTGCCAGTTCAGATATCGAGCACCGCCGCGCGCGATGCGCTTGTCGATGCGCTGATATGGCAAGCAGGCTAGACCTCAGACGACGGGCTTACTTCGCCCGAAAGGCACTGGGGCGAACCGCGACATCCGGAAACGCGACGAGCAGCTTCGCGTCGAACGTGACGAGCGGTTTGTGTTCGCGTACCGCGAGTTCGACGAACAGCGTGTCGCAGGCAGCGACGTTGGAGTTCAGCGCCCGCGCGAGGGCGCCCCGCCACAACCGGCGCGTCGCTACCGACCGAATGCCAAGTCGTGCGGCCAGGACTAGTCTCCGAAGCGCCATCGCCTTGTCGATCAGGCCCGTGCGCGCGGCCATCCAAAGGACATTCGACACCTCCGCTTCCCAGAGCGCCGGCGCCGCGAGATCAAGCGGGCGATGCCAGAACGCGCGGACCTCGTCCACGAAGGGTTCCGTGGCCAGCAAATAATAGGCAACGACGTTCGTATCAACGACCGCCTTCAACGCCCGGTTCCCAGCCATCGGTCCACGTCCGCCGCGGTCGGTCGCCGACGCTGCTTGCTCCAGCCCGCTTCGATCTGTTCCAGGACGGCCTGGCGCTCGCTGACATGCTCCTCGATGACCTCGCGGACTTCCTGTTCCATGGAGCGGCCATTCCTCTGGGCGAGGGATTTGAGCGATCGCACGACTCGCGGCGAGACCCTCCTGCTAGCAGTATGCTAGCATCGGGTGCGCCGTCTCACAAGCGCGTGGCCGTTAGCGCTGACAGACAGGACAGAAGAACGTCGATCGACCGGCCTGCGTGCGCCGCCTGATCGTTCCGCCGCAACCTGCGCGGCGGCATCGCGCCGCCTCTCGATCGTAGACGCGGAATCGCGCCGAGCGGTACACCGCCTGTGACAGGCGCTCGACAGCCTCGGCCAGCACCTGCTTGATCGCAGCCGCCAGACGCCTCGCCGATTCGCGCGGCGCGCCGGACGCCGTGGCGATGGTCGACGCTTGTCGATGCGGCGACAGGCGCGCCAGGTGCAGCGCTTCGCTCGCGTAGATGTTCCCGAGACCGGCCACGACACGTTGATCGAGCAGCGCGATCTTCAGCGGCGTCTTCCTGCCCCTGCATGCGCGCGCCAGGGCGGACGCGTCGAACTCCGCGGACAGCGGTTCCGGCCCGAGCGTGCTGAGCACCGGGTGCATCGCCAGCGCGTCTTCCGACACGAGGTCCATGAAGCCGAATCGCCGCGGATCGGTGAACGTCACGCTGGTGCCGAAGGACATCTCGAACATCACGTGATCGTGGCGCCCGGGATCCGGCTTGCGGCGATGCCGATCGACGCGGAACGAACCCGACATGCCGAGGTGCATCAGGAGCGTCTCGCCGGAGGACAGCGGCACCAGCAGATACTTGGCGCGGCGACGAACCGCGAGCGCGGTCTGGCCGTGGAGTCGAGCGCTGAACTTCGGCGGGAACGGCGCGCGCAAATCGGGCCGGCGCACGATCACGCGCTCGAAACGCTTGCCCGCGATGACGGGTTCGAGACGCCGACGCTCGGCTTCAACTTCGGGGAGCTCTGGCACCCTGGTTACAGCATGGCACGCTTGACGGCGATCCTGCCGTCGCCTTCCTGACACACGCCTTGGCATGTCGTTGAGAACGGCCTATATGATTGTCGTCTAACGAAGTGAGCTCGTGGCATCGCCGCGAGCTGCTCGCGTCAGGCGACATCGGTGTTCCGCATATGTGGATCGTTGCAGTAATCGCGATCGGCGTCATCGCGCTCGCGCACACGGCGCCTGCGCCGTTCATCCTGGACAGAATCGCCGGCGATCGCGCCGTCTGGCACATGTCCCGCGGTCGGCCGGCCACGGTGTATCTGACCTTCGATGACGGACCGAATCCCACCACGACGCCCGACCTGCTCGACGTGCTCGCGCGCGAACGCGTGCACGCGACGTTCTTTCTCATCGACCAGCACATCACCGGCGCGACAGCGCCAATCGTCAGGAGGATCTTTGCCGACGGACACGCCGTCGGTCTGCACACCGGCAGCCGCCGCTACATGCTCCTCAGCGCGAGCCAGGTCGCGGCGAGGCTCACGGCGGCCGCCGATCGCATTGAAGCGCTGGCCGGCGCGCGGCCGTGCCGCATCTTCCGCCCGCACGCGGGGTGGCGGAGCGCCGAGATGTATGCCGCGCTCCGACGAATCGATCATCGCCTGGTGGGATGGGGCTGGATGCTGTGGGACTGGAATTGGTTCCGCCGCCGCACCGCCGACAGCATCGTCAACCGGCTGGCCAACCGCGTGTCCGCCGGCGACATCATGGTGATGCACGACGGCGACGAGTCACATCCCTACGCGGATCAGCGACAGACGGTCGAGGCGACGGAGCGTCTGATTCCGCTGCTGCGCGCGCGCGGCTTCGCGTTCGGCACGGTTTGTCAGAACGACTGAGCTCACCGCGCGTATCTCGCGCCAGCACATACACACCGCGCGCCGGGGTCGTGGCATAGCCTTCGGCCACCAGCGCATGGTTGCCGAGCCCGGCGTCCGGCCGTGACAACCCTGTGACGCGCGCCAGCTCGCCCGGCACTGTCATGACGGCATTCGACAGAAAGCAACGAGCCATCTCGCGGAGCGCAATGTCGCGGCGAATCCGCCGCCGGAGTTCATCGGGAAACCGACCGACGGCGAGCGTCCAGATGTACGTGAACTTCGGCTGGTAGTACACCTCACTCGGGACGACGAGCATCGCCGTCTGCAGCTCGTCGAGCGCCCGGGTGAACGTCCGGCGATCCTTCACGCCCGAGTCTTCGCGCAGATCCGAGGTCGCTATCTCCCATTCGCGGCGAAGCACGCGGAGGATGGCCTGCGCCGGACGGCTCAGCCGACGCGGTTCTTCCGCGCGCCGCATGCCCCACACCGCATGGAAATAGCCGATCATGCGAGGCGCAATGAACAGTGTCCGCGCGCCGGCGAGCTTGCCGTAATACAGCTTGCCGCGGCGGACGAGATCGTCCTTGAGCCGCCAGGTGTGCGACGTCTCGGGATCTTTCTGGACGTTCCGCGGCATGATGGCGTCACGGCGGCCGCAGACCGCCACGTAGAGCGACGGGCCCGGACGTCGCGCGTCGGTCAGGCACGACGCAAAGCCCACGCGCTCGACGAACCGCTCGGCGTCGAACGCCGTGTCGACCTGTCGGGTCCCTTCGCGTTGCCACCGCTCATCGCGATATTCCTCGGCCTCAGCTGAAATCTGCGTGCGTGCCATGTCTGCTGCCGCATATCGTAGTGGCATTCGATAGGATCTATTCATGACCGTGTTGCGCGTCCGCATCTCCACTCTCGGGCTCCTCGCAGGCCTCCTCGCTGTTGCACGCCTCGCGACCGCACAGACGCAGCTACCCGGGCGCGAGACGTCGGCGGAATCGGTCGCCTCGTACGCGCTATCGCAGCCGATGCCGTTCGATCCCGAGGCCCTCGTCGGCACGTTGCCGAACGGCTTGCGTTACTACGTGCGCGCGAACGGGAAACCCGTACACCGCGCCGAGCTTCGTCTCGTCGTCAAGGCCGGTTCGGTGCTGGAAGACGAGGACCAGCGGGGGCTCGCGCACTTCGTCGAGCACATGGAGTTCGAGGGGACGCAGCATTTTCCCGGCCAGAGCATTCCCGATTTTCTTTCGTCGCTCGGTCTCAGCATTGGAGCCGACGCGAACGCCGCGACGAGCTACGACGACACGCAATATACGCTGCGTGTTCCGACCCGCGTGCCCGGGGTGCTCGATCGGGCGCTCGTCATCCTGGAGGACTGGGCACAGGGCGCGTCGTTCGACCAGCGTGGGATCGATCGCGAGCGTGGCGTCGTCCTGTCGGAGTGGCGCATGAACCTCGGCGCGGGCGCACGGACGCAGGAAAAGATCCGCCGCGCGCTGCTCCAGGGATCGCGTTATGCGGATCGGGCGCCCATCGGCGATCCGGCGGTGATCGAACGTGCCCAGCGGGAGGCGCTCGTGCGCTTCTACCACGACTGGTATCGCCCCGACTTGATGGCCGTGATCGTGGTCGGCGACATCGATCGCGACGCTGCGGTGACCATGATCCGCGAACACTTCTCGTCCTTGTCGTCGCCGTCTCCGGAGAGGCCGCGGCCGGCGTTCGACGTCCTCGATCACGCCGGCACGCGCTACACGTTCGTCACCGACAAGGAAACCACGTCCACAGTGGTCCAGCTCTCGGATCTGCGGCCGGCGCGCAACCAGGGTTCCGTTGGCGGCTATCGGGACATCATCGTCGATCAGTTGTTCGCGGCCATGTTCGGCGCGAGACTCGACGAGCTCGCACAGAGTGCCAATGCTCCCTTCCTGAGAGCAGGGGCGGATCGCGGGCTGTTTCCAACACCCAGGACCAAGGACGAAGCGGTTCTGCAGGCCCTCGTGTCGAACGATGGCGTCACGCGGGGGCTCGAGGCACTCGTCACGGAACTGCAGCGCGTCATGCAGTTCGGCTTCACGGCAAGCGAGCTCGCGCGCGCCAAGCAGGCGATGATGCTCGGCTACGAGCGCGTGGTGACAGAGAGCCCCGATCGTGAGTCGTCGAGCCGCGCCGACGAGTACACGCGGAATTTCCTGCAGGGAGAAGCGCTCCCGACCATCTGGCAGGAGCTCGCATTCCATCGCCGGTTCCTTCCGCAGATCACGCTCGGCGAGGTCAACGCGCGCACGGCGGACTGGTTTCCCGACCGCAACCGTCTCATCGTAGTGTCCGCGCCGGAGACGGCAGGCATCACACTGCCGACGGAAGCGCAGCTCGCCGCAGTGGTGAAGACCGCATCAGCGAAGCGGCTCCAGCCTTACGTGGACGCCGCCGCCGGCGAAACGCTGCTGCCGACGCCACCCTCGCGCGGGACGATCACGAAGACGACCGTACGGGCCGATACGGGCGTCACAGAGTGGACACTCTCCAACGGCGCAACGGTCGTGCTGAAGCCGACCACGTTCAAGGAAGATCAGATTCTCTTTCGCGCCACGGCGCCCGGCGGGACATCGCTCGCAAGCGACGACGATTTCATTCCTGCTCTGGTGGCGGGGGCCGTCGTGCCCGCCGGTGGCGCCGGCGCGTTCAGCAGCGTGATGCTCGATAAGATTCTCTCGGGCAAGGCGGTCGCGGTGTCTCCGTTCATCAACGAGCTCGACGAAGGGATGGCGGGTGGAAGCACTCCGCAGGATCTGGAGACCATGTTTCAGCTCCTGTATCTCCGCTTCACGCAGCCGCGTGCGGATTCGGCGGCGTTCGCGGCGATGGCGTCGCAGGCGAGGGCCCTCCTCGCAAACCAGATGGCCAGCCCGGATGTCGTGTTCAATCAGACGATCGAGGCAGCACTGAGCAGCAACAACCCGCGGCGGCAGGCCGAGACGCCGTCTATGGTCGACCAGTGGAGCCTCGCGAAATCGATGGCGTTCTACAAGGCGCGCTTCGCCGACGCGAGCAACTTCACGTTCGTGTTCGTGGGCAGCTTCACCCTCGACGCCATCAAGCCGCTCGTCGAGACCTACCTCGCGAGCCTGCCGGCAACCCACGCACACGAGAAGTGGAAGGACCTCGGCATCATCCCGCCTGCGACTGTCGTCGAGAAGACCATCGAGCAGGGCATCGCGCCCAAGAGTGAAGTCGCGATTGTCTTCTCCGGCTCCTTCGACTACGACGCCGCGCACAGGCTCGCGCTTCGGACGATGACGATGTTGCTGCAGGGGCGGCTGTTCGACACGATACGGCAGGAGCTTGGAGGCACCTACAGCATCATCGCCACGCCCGACACGACCAGATTTCCCCGGCCGGAATACACCGTGCGGATCGAGTGGACGTGTGATCCCGCGCGCACGGAAGCGCTGGTGCATCGCGTCTTCCAGGAAATAGAGGTGGTCAAGGCGACGCGGTTCGACGCGTCGCAGATGGCGCGCGTCCGCGAGACGCTGCTGCGGGAGTTCGAGGCGAACAGCCAGGAGAACCGGTATGTCCTCGAGCAGATCTCGCAGGCCTATGCGGACGGCAGCGCGTCTGATCTGGCGGCGGTGCTGAATGTTCCGGATCAGATTCAGGCGCTGACCAGCGATGCGATTCAGCAGGCGGCGCAGACGTACCTGGATACCGCGAAGTACGTCAGAGTGATGCTGATGCCGGCTGGCGGCTCAGGTGCCCGCGCTGCGCTTCGGCGCGGTGGCCCGACGCCTGATTGATCGCTTTGGAGCCGATGCGTCCACGAAGCGCCACGACGCATGGAGGAGGTCTTTCAGCGCCTCGCGATCGATGCGCGACAGTCGGACGAGTACTGATGCATAGCCGGCGTAGTGCGGCTTCAGGTAATACGTCTCGGGGGCGTCAGCGATGATTGCGTCCCGCTGATCGAAGCCGAGACATACGACGAGGGAGTCCGGCTCAGCGGATTTGTGTGATGCCATGCACGCGAGAAGCCTGCCCCGCAGCTTCAGCGCGGGCACACCCCACGCCGTGCCCTCCTCCACGTCGGGAAGTTCCGCGGCAATCCTGCGCACGTCGTCGAACGTAATGGCAGTCTGCCGGGGCGCCATCGCAGGATCCTACGCTTCACAACACCACAAATGTGAGCGTGCAGAGAATGCAACATCCAGATAGGCTTGTCGCTCAACCCGGTGCGGTTCGTCAACGGCAGGCTGACGCGTCCAGCGGAAACGGCAACAGGAGCACCGGTTCCCGGCGTGAAGACGGCAAACCCGCTGCGCGAGAGTGACATCCCTCCAAATTTACGCAGCCTGATGGAATCTGCCGCGCAGGAGGGCGGGCCGCATGCCAATGATCCGCCGCGTGACAAGCTGCCACCGGATGCGCAGCGCATGCGCACCTGGGCGCTGTCGCAGGTGAAAACGTATGCGGCGAACGACAATCCATTCGAGGGGGAAGAGCTCGCGCGCATGCGCGCCGACCGGACGAAGACCGCGCAGCCCCTCGGCGACATCCCCCTGGTCGTGCTGGTGCGTGGACGCCCGGATGATCAAGGCCCAGACGCCCAGGCACGGGAGGATGAGCACCGGCAGGAGCAGGTTGCGCTGTCAGGTCTATCTCGAAAAGGGAGGTACGTCATCGCGGATCGAAGTGCGCACCACGTCCAGCTCGATCAGCCTGACCTCGTGGCGTCATGTGGCCGCCGTGGAGGCGCTGAGCGGAATGGGAGGACTCGAGGGCACATGATTTTGAACGGCGAGCAGGGCCGCGTGCTGTTGGCCTCGATCAGGTATGTGTGGGCGCTGCCGAACACTGTCGTCGGTCTGTTGCTCGTCCCGTGCGCGTTGTTGCCGCGTGGTGGAAACCGTCTCGTGAATGGTGTGCTGGAAGTGCACGGACCGTTGATCGCGAGCATTCTCCGGCACGCGGTTCCGCTGCGCGGCGGTGCCTCCGCCATCACACTCGGTCACATCGTCCTCGGACGCGACGCCGTGTCGCTGGACATCACGCGCCGGCACGAGCGAGTGCACGTCCGCCAATGCGAGATCTGGGGCCCCGCGTTCATACCTGCGTATTTGATAGCGTCATTCTGGGCATTGATCAATGGAACGGGCGCATACACGGGGAACTATTTCGAGCGACAGGCGAGCAGGGAGCAGCCGTGACGTGGGCGGCCGATCAGGTGAACCGATTCCGCTCACCGTCTTTCGTCACCCGGACCTCAGCGCTTCCGTCCGGACACGACCAGGAGGACGACGCCGCCGGCAATCGCCACGACGCCCAGCACCGGCGGCAGGGGGATTGTTTCTCGTGTCTTCGTCGAAGCCTGTAGCGGGCCGACGTCGAGTACTTTCTTTTCCTTCGTGTAGCTGATCCCGCCATAGGCGAGCGCAATCACGCCCACAACGATCAAGACGATCGCCGCAATTTTCATAGCGGAATACTACCGCATGTCGGATGACGTGGAAAACAGGAAGCAAAGCGAAGGAGCACGAAGGGGTCGAAGGAGCGGAGGTGTAGGCCGGGTCTTCAGACCCGGCATTCGATACGTCAGCAAGCGTTGCAGCCGACAGCAGCCGGTGCGATCATGCCGGTCTCGCCGATGCCGCCGGCGAAGGCAGGCTGAAACGCGATCGCTTTTTCTCGTGAATCCCGGGGGCGGCGGTCACCTGAGCATCTATGACGGCGACACGTAAGCTCGCGAGCACGATGCTCGGGATGAGCGAGGAACCTTCTCGGCCACGGTCGCGCTGTTTCGATCTCTAGCACCGCGTCGTACGCGTGGGTTTTGCGGGAAGCCTTTTTCTGATCTCACCGATCCTGGCAATCGCGCAGGAGGAGAGCCCCACTGCAGCTGTGTCCGCCTCGGCATCGCACCGGTTTTTCGATGCAACGAATATTGCGCTGACTGGGATTGAATCCGGCGCTGCAGGACATCGTCGTGGCGAAGTATGTCGGACCCTGGCGACGGACTCGCCGAGTCCCAAGGCTCGCTCTCTCGGGATTCGCATTGAGATCGTCACGCGTGGAGACGATGGGCCGGTCTTTCAATATCGACTGCGCTTCCTCGACGCGGATCAGACTGACTCCGGATTGCGGATTGACTTACAGTTGCCGCCGAGCGTGGACCAGTTTCTCGAAGCGTTGCGCGCAGTGCTGACTTTGGAGGTCGATGACCCAAGGCGACACGACCGATCAACGGGATGAATTCGCCGGCGAACGGTAGCAAACACACGCGCCGGGCTGAGGTGCTGGCGAAAAACGACACCCACGTGACAGGTTCGTAAGCTCGCGAACGGCGATCGAACCGTCCGCTGCGATTCTTTCGCACATCCGACCGGCACGAGCCTTGCCAACTGCGCAGGCAACCCGTGGTGTGTCAACGAGGCTACGGGCCGAAGGACGTCCATTGAAACGCTGTCGGGAATGTGCGCGCGAGATTCAGGAGTCAGCGACGATCTGCGACACGTGCGCCGAGTGGGCCGCGGCGCTCGTGGGCGCACCTGGCGATAATCCCGTGCCGGCGCGCGGCACGGAATCATCGAATGGCATCGAATCAGTGCCGCCTCGCGTGCGTTCCGGTCCCGGTCGTCGCGAGTTGCTGCTCGTCGTGCTGGCCGTCGTCGGCGCAGCACTCGTCACCTTCGCGCTGCTCTTCGCGCGAGGCGGGCCCTCGTCGAGCGTGTCGGCTGCCGCACCACGGGCGACGGGGCCGCAGCCCTCGACGCCGAGTTCTTCCGCCACCGTCGCCGTTCAGAAATGGAGCACCGACGACAGGGCGCATTGGCTGGGAAACCAGCGGCACGGCGCCGCGTTCGAGTTGCCAGCGGAGAACGCCGTGCAGACGTGGTTCGGACCGGTGCGTCCGGCGCTCGTCGTGCGGTGCACGTCGCGAACCACACAGACCTTCGTCTACACGGGTTCGCCAATGAAAATTGAACCACACGCGGAAGGGAAGACCGTGACCGTGAGCGTGGACGATGAGCCGGTAAAGACCGAGCGATGGCCGGACGCTGACGACCACGACGCACTTTTCGCGCCCGACGGCGCCGCCTTCGCGCAGCGCCTGCTTCATGCCCAGACCCTGCGGTTCGGCTACAGTCCTCACAACGCCAACGATGTCGTCGCGCACTTTCATGTGAGCGGTCTCGGCGAGCTGATCGATCCCGTCGCGAAAGAGTGCGGTTGGACGAAGTAGCGGCCCGTCCTACTCTTGAGTAGACGCCGAAGAAGTTCCTGGCCATTGCCGCGATCGGTCTAGCGCCGATATCAAGCGCCGTCTACAGAACGCCTGCGCGCCGGAAGTCCGGGTGGCGGCGTCACGCACGCGCAGCGGCTTATTGGTGACGGCGCCGTGATGCTGGGGCGCCAGGGAGCCGAGTGTCGTCCTCCGCGCCGCGATGAAGTCAGTCAATATGTGCTTGTCCATATGACTGGACGTGCGACATCGAGAATGTCGCGTCCGCACGCGTGCTCGAACGAATCGGGATGGAACGCGAACGAGTGCTTCGCCGGTGGCTGATCCACCCAAACATGAGTGAGACGCCGCGCGACTGACTCTACTACTCGATCGTCAAGTTGGGCTAGCCTCGAAGTCGGCCAAGTCCATCCAGGCAGGTTAACGCGCCGCTGCTGCCCGCCGCCTTCGCGATGAACACCGCCGAACGTGCGGGAGCGCCAACGCGCGTCCGCATTTGCCCATTGCAGACGGCGCCCGGCCCGAATAAAAATGACCGGGCAAGGAGCCACACCTTGAGAGCCTATCTCGCGACGACCGGGGTACTGTTCGCGCTGCTCGCGCTGGCGCATCTGCTGCGAACCATCGCAGAGTCCTCACGGCTCGCTACCGACCCCTGGTTCATCCTGGAGGGGCCTGGAATCGGCATTGCCGCCGGCGCGATCTGCGTGTGGGCGTGGCGCCTGCTCCGCCTCCAGGCCACCTCGCGGTAGCGGTGTCGCATGATTCGCAAGCTCGCATCGGGCAAGTACCGTCTCTATTCGCGCAAAAAAGATCCCAAAACCGGGAGGCGCCGTAATCTCGGTACGTTTGCGAGCCGCGCGGCGGCCGAGCGCCACGAGCGAGCCGTCCAGTACTTCAAGCGGCATTGATCCTGTGGCGCAAGCTTGTGCCCGAGTGCTGCAGCAGGCCGCCCGCGAGAATAGTGAGGACTGCCGCAAGGTTTTGCCCGATTGCTGCAGCAGGCCGCCCGCGAGAATAGTGAGGACTGCCGCAAGGTTTTGCCCGATTGCTGCAGCAGGCCGCCCGCGAGAATAGTGAGGGCTGCCGCAAGGTTTTGCCCGATT
>QHWT01000070.1:24513-80696 GCA_003222675.1 Acidobacteriota bacterium
CGAGTGCTGCAGCAGGCCGCCCGCGAGAATAGTGAGGGCTGCCGCAAGGTTTTGCCCGATTGCTGCAGCAGGCCGCCCGCGAGAATAGTGAGGGCTGCCGCAAGGTTTTGCCCGATTGCTGCAGCAGGCCGCCCGCGAGGACAGAGAGGACCGTATGCACATCGCTCAGAGGATCGCACCGTGTTTGTGGTTCGACAATCAAGCCGAAGAGGCCGCGAAGTTCTACACAGGCATCTTCAAGAATTCGAAAATCGTGGAGACTTCACGTTACGGAGAAGTGGGCCGCGACGTCCACCGGCGTCCGCCCGGATCGGTCATGACGGTTGCCTTTGAACTCGAGGGCAGGCGTTTACCGCGTTGAATGGCGGCCCGATGTTCACGTTCAACGAAGCGATCTCGCTTCAGGTCTACTGCGACACGCAGGAAGAAGTGGACCACTACTGGCAGAAGCTCTCTCAGGGCGGCGACCCGAAGGCACAGCAGTGTGGCTGGCTCAAAGACAAGTACGGCGTCTCCTGGCAAGTCGTTCCGAAGGTGTTGCCGGATTTGATCAAGGATCCCGATTCCGCGGAGTCACAAAGAGCCATGGAGGCGGTGCTTCGAATGAAGAAGTTCGACATCGCTGAACTGCAGCGCGCGTACGCGGGGTGATGACCGAGTCCCGCCGGCTGCTGCAGCACTTCCTGGCCGCACTGGCATACCGCACGCAGAAGGCGTTGCGTGGCGCGCCGGACTCGTTCGCCGACTTCCGTGCGGGGACGCAGGTGCGGACGCCGCACGAGCTGCTCCGGCACATGACGGGCGTCATCGGCTACGCGCGTAGCATGCTGCACGGCGGCGACTTCGCTCCGCCGCAGCTGCCCACGCTCGCTGCCGAGATCGCGCGCTTTCACGAGACGCTCGCTGCGCTCCGCGCGGATTTCGAGGATCCCACGCTCACCGCGCGAATCTCGGATGAACAGTTCCTTCACGGCCCTCTCAGCGACGCCATGACGCATGCGGGGCAGCTGGCCATGCTCCGGCGCCTCGCGGGATCGCCGGTGGCGTCCGAGAACTTCATCTCCGCGGACATTCGCGCGGACAACGTCAGCGCCGTGCAGGCGATGCCCGCCGCGCCCGATCCCTGGTGGCGGGCCGACCGCCCACCGCCGGCGCCAGGTCCAGGGAATCCATATGACGAGAGCGGTGGGTAATCGGGCTGTGAATTCAATGCATCTTGAAGCGATCGCAACCGAGTTGCTCGCCGCCCTCGATGAAAGCAGCACGCTGGATGCGATTACGGCACGAGACTCGGGTTTCGATTCCGACGCGGCGTATCTGGTCGGTGCGGAGATTCTTCGGCGCCGCCGCGCGCGAGGCGAGAGGCCGATCGGCCGGAAGATCGGTTTCACGAATCGTGGCATCTGGGCGGAATACGGTGTGTCGGCACCGATGTGGGCGCACGTCTACGACACCACCGTGACCTACCTCGATGAACCTGTCGGATGCCTCGTGTCAGGCCATCTGGTCCAGCCGCGGCTCGAGCCCGAGATCGTTCTGCACTTCGCGACCACGCCTTCTCCGACGGCAACCGAACAGGAAGTGCTCTCGAACGTCGACTGGGTTGCTCACGGATACGAGATCGTCCAGAGTCATTTCCCGAATTGGAAATTCAAGTTGCCCGATAGCATCGCGGCGTTCGGACTTCACGGTGCACTCGTGGTCGGTCCCCGAAGGCGCGTAGCGGATCTCGGTGATGTCGCGCGCAAGTTGCGCACGTTTACGATCACGTTGACGAATGATGACGATGTGACGGCGACCGGAGCCGGCAAGAACGTGCTCGGTAGCCCAATCGCGGCGGCAATGCACTTGCTGCAGGTGCTGAAGGATCAACATCAGTTCGAGCCCGTGCACGCCGGCGAGATCGTCACAACAGGTACGCTCCTTTCACCACCGCCGATCGCAGGGGGCGAGACGTGGCGCACGGAGGTGTCTGGGATCGAGTTGCCGGGACTCTGTCTTCACGTCGAGTAAGCTCGCGACGAGCACGGCTCGCGAGCCAGTAGACGCAACGGATCGAGGCGGAGACATGAGCACAAACGCAGTCTCAGGGACCTCCGTGGTGTGTTCGATTGCACCCATGCTCTCGGTGCGAAACGGCGCGCGCGCAGTCGAGTTCTACAAGTCCGCATTCGGCGCGATCGAGGTCTATCGCGTGGAGGATCCCGGTGGTTCAGTGGTATCTCGCCTGTCCGTCGACGGCGCGGAGTTCTGGCTGGCTGATGAATCTCCCGATCACGCCAACTTCAGTCCAGAGTCCCTGGGCGGCGGTTCTGTGCGGATGATCCTGACGGTGCCGGATCCCGATGCGATGGTCGCGAAAGCGCTCGCCGCAGGCGCGCGACTGGTCGTCCCCGTGGAGGAAGCATATGGATGGCGCCTGGGCCGCGTGGTCGATCCGTTCGGTCATCACTGGGAGATCGGCCATCCGCTGGCTCGTAGCGTCAGGTGAGCGATGCTTTTCATGGTGATCGAGCACTTCCGCTCCGGGCGAGCGCCCGATGTCTACCATCGCTTTCGCGATCGAGGGCGCATGGCGCCAGACGGGTTGCGCTACGTCGCCAGCTGGATTGATCTGAATTTCGAACGCTGCTTTCAGGTGATGGAGACGGACAACGAGGCGCTCTTCAAGGAATGGACGGAGAACTGGAAAGATCTGATCGAGTTCGAGATCGTTCCTGTGCGGAGATCGGCGGAAGCCGCAGCCTTAATCGATTCCTCGAGAGGCGACGTTTGATGAATCTTCGAGCGACGTTTCTATGGTTCGTTCTGGTGATGGCCTGCGGCGCCGTGGTCGCGCGCCGAGGCGCTGACGCGCAGGCCGTGCGCGGCGCCGGTCCGACCGGTCCGCACACGACGTGGAGCGACTACGGTGGCGGGGCTGATGCATCACAGTATTCGGCGCTCACGCAGATCAACCGGACCAATGTCAGCACGCTGCGCGTCGCGTGGACGTATCCGACGGGAGACGCTGCCAACTACCTTTTCAATCCCATCGTCGTCGATGAGGTTATGTACGTGCTCGCCCGGAATAATGCGATCGTCGCCCTGGATGCGGCAACCGGCAAGGAACTCTGGGTGCACGAGAACCAGCGGGGACGCATCACGACGCGCGGGATGAACTACTGGGAGAGCAAGGATCGCTCCGAGCGGCGGCTGCTTTACTCGAACGAGAATCGCCTGCAGGCGATCGATGCGCGAACCGGCGCGCCGATCACGTCATTTGGCGTCAACGGCTCGGTGGATCTGCGCGAAGGCCTCGGACGCGAGCCAGCCGACATCTCCGTCCAATCGTCGACACCGGGACGCGTCTTCGAGGATCTCGTCATCCTGGGATCGGCCACCAACCAGGACTACGATTCCGCGCCGGGCGACGTCCGCGCGTTCGACGTTCGCGCGGGCAGATTGATCTGGACGTTTCACACGGTCCCACACGCCGGTGAATTCGGCTACGACACGTGGCCGAAGGACGCGTGGAAGACCATCGGCGGCGCCAACGCATGGGCGGAGATGTCGATCGACGAGAAGCGCGGCATCGTCTATATCCCGACAGCAAGCCCCAAATACAACTTCTACGGCGCCAACCGCACGGGCGCGAACCTGTTCGGCGACTGCCTGCTGGCGCTCGACGCGAGCACTGGAAAACGCCTCTGGCATTTCCAGATGGTCCATCACGACATCTGGGACTACGACAACGCCACCGCGCCGAAGCTGCTGACGGTGCGTCACGAGGGAAAGACGATCGACATTGTCGCGCAGGCCGGCAAGACCGGGTTCCTCTACGTCTTCGATCGCGCAACCGGCGAGCCGCTGTGGCCCATCGAAGAACGTGCTGTTCCGCGGTCCGAGATGCCCGGAGAAGAAGCGTGGCCGACGCAGCCGTTCCCGCTGGCGCCGAAGCCGTTCGCGCGCCAGTCGTTCACGGAAAAGGATCTGAGTCCGTTCATCGACGATCCCGCCGAACGCGCGCGGCTGCTCGAAGATATTCGCGGCGCGCGAAACGAAGGCATGTTCACGCCGCCGGGCATCAGGCCGACGATCGAGATGCCAGGCAACAACGGCGGTTCGAATTTTGGCGGCGCCGCGGTCGATCCGGAACACGGGACCCTGTTCGTCGTGTCGAAAGACTTTCCGTCGATGCTGAAGCTGGAACTGGGCGGCGCGAACTCCGCGGCGTGGAGGGGCGTTGCTCCAATGCCAGACACGCCGTCCGCTACAGGCGCACCGCCGGCACCGTCGGACCCGGTGACCGCGCGCTACAAGAGCGGATTCGGTTTCATTATCACGAGCAGCGGCCTTTCTGCCATCGCGCCACCCTGGACGACGTTGACGGCGTACGATCTCAACACCGGCGGCATCAAGTGGCAGGAACCGCTCGGACAAATTCCGGAGCTCGTGTCCAAGGGATTCAAGGAAACGGGCGGGCACATGCCGAAGGTTGGGCCGGTCGTGACTGCGGGAGGATTGATATTCACCGGCACGCGCGATCGGATCATTCGAGCGCTCGATGTCGACACCGGACGCGTCCTGTGGCAGGCGGAAGTCGATGCCGGCGTGGAGGGAATCCCGGCTGTCTTCCAGGTGAAGGGCAGGCAATACCTCGTCTACTGCGCTGCGGCACGAGCGACCACGCACACGCATAGCCTGCCTGGCCATCCGGCGTCGACCGCACCTGTCGCCGGCGCGTATGTCGCGTTTGCGTTGCCGGACAACGCGACACGCTAAGACCGCGAGCCGACGTGTGGGTCGCGCGCTGGAGTAGAATCCGGCGCCTATGGCCAAAAAGCGGACGGTGAAGCGGCGGAAGCGGGTCGGCGCGAAGTCCATCGGTCTGAGCGCAGCCGAGACGGCGCAGGTTGACGATCGGTCGGTGCGTGCCCTTGCGAATCAGATTGCGGAAGACGAGGGGGCAGTGCTGGCAACCTATCGCGAACCGTTCGGCGGCACGCCGGTGCTGCTCGCGACGCTGCCGATCGATCGCGTCGAACCGACGCCCTACCAACGCGACCCCTCGCAGCCGCACGTCAAACGCCTGATGAACGTCGTCGAGACGCTCGGACGATTCCTGGATCCCATCATCACCATCCGGCAGGACGACGGCTACTGGACGCCGAATGGCAATCACCGTCTCCAGGCCATGCGCAAGCTCGGCGCCAAATCCGTCGTCGCCCTGGTGATCCCGGATCCGGACGTCGCATTCAAGATCCTGGCGCTGAACACCGAGAAGGCGCACAACCTCAAGGAGAAGTCGCTCGAAACGATTCGCATGCTGCGCGCGCTCGCCGAGTCACCAGGCTCGCGAACGGAGCGCGAGTTCGTATTCGAGTTCGACCAGCCCGCGTTTCTCACGCTCGGCGCGGGGTACGAGCAGCGGCCGCGCCTGAGTGGAGGTGCATATCATCCCTTGCTCCGGCGCATCGACGACTTCCTGGACGAACGTCTCCCGCGCGCGCTGAAGGAACGCCAGCGGCGAGCCGGGCTCGTCCTCTCGATCGACGACGAGGTCACCCGCATCGTCGACAAGTTGAAGAAGCGAGGGCTGACCAGTCCCTATCTTCGCCCGTTCGTCGTCGCCCGCATCAATCCGATTCGGTTCTCGACCTCCACGGAGTTCGAGTTCGACGACGTGCTCCGGCGGATGGAAAAGAACGCCGCAAAATTCAACGCAGAGAAGATCCGCCAGGAGGACGTCGTCCGCGTTGGCGGTGGTCCGGTCGACGAGGCTGAATAGCGTGCCGCAGTCGAAGCGCCGCTTGTCGAGTACCGTCGTTTCCGCGATTGACGACAGCAAGATTCTGGGCGTTCGTGCCGGTAGCCGGTCCGATCATCGCTTCATCGGAATCTGGGCGGTGGTGGTGAACGGGCGTGCCTTTGCGCGGTCGTGGGCGCAGAAGCCTGCCGGATGGTACCGGACGTTCCTCGAGGATCCGCTCGGAACAATCCAGGTGGGACATCGGAAGATCCGTGTTCGCGCGGTCCGCGCGCGAGGCGAGCGGCTTCGCGACGCCATCGAGCGTGCGTATGCGAAAAAATATCCGACGCCGGGGTCCGCAAAATTCGTGCGCGGCTTCCGGACGCTGCGGCGGCGTGACACGACGATTGAGTTCCTGCCGCCATAAGAGCCGGTCAGTGCGTCCGGACAGGCTGCCGCTGATAGCGGCCCACGAGGAGCGCCGTTCCGAGGACGTGCGTGTCGATCTTCGCCTCGAGTTGTTCCCGAGTGCCGTGCTCGAGCGCGATGGTGGGAACATCGAGCGCGTGCAACGTGAACCGGTAGCGATGCGGTCGATCTCCGGACGGCGGACAAGGCCCGCCATAACCGCTTCGTCCGAAGCTGTTCCGCCCCTGTATGCCCTGAGTGGAGCCCTCGCCGAGCTCCGTCAGGTCGGACGGGAGGTCGTACACCACCCAATGCGTGAAGGTTCCGCGAGGCGCGTCAGGATCGTCCATGACGAGCGCAAGCGACCGGGTCCCCGGAGGGGTACCCTTCCATGTAAGCCGCGGCGACAGATCCTCGCCGTCACAGGTGTGTCGCGCAGGTATATCTGCGCCATCCGCAAAGGCCGCTGAACTGAGCTTGAACTCCATGGCGGGATCGAATGCAATCGGCGTGCACTCAGGCGAATGCTGCGGCTTCAGGTCATGTTCTGTGCACTGAATTCAGCTCGGCCGCACTAATATTCCTCAGGCAGAGGAGGTTCGACATGCGTTCACTCACAGCCAGACCCGTCCGTCTTCGCCGCGGGGCGGCTTCGGCAAGACACGTCGTGATGGCGGCGGGGTTTTTCCTCATCTGCGTCAACGCGCACGCGCAAAGTAACCGAACGGCAAGTGGCGGGAACGTACGGGCGGCAATCGAGGCGGGCAACAAGAAATTCACGGACGGCGCCGCGAAGGGAGACGCTGCGATGATTGCGTCCGCGTATACCACCGATGCCGAGGCGTTTCCGCCCAACTCCGAAATCGTCAAGGGACGGCCGGCCCTACAGAAGCTCTGGCAGTCGGTGCTCGACTCCGGGATCTCTACGATTGACCTTGCCACCAAGGAAGTCGAATCGTCTGGGAACATCGCGTACGAAGTCGGCACTTACGAGATGAAAGCGAAAGACGGCAAGGTCGCGGACCACGGCAAGTACTGCGTCGTCTGGAAGCACGTCGGCGGACAGTGGCTGCTGCACCGCGATATCTGGACGACGAGCATGCCGCAGGCAAAGAAGTAATCGGTCCGACGGTGCACGTTCGTAACGGCGAAGTCCGCGGATGCGGCTGCCTGGCTCCGGATGCGACAAGCGCTGTGGCCCGATGGGATCGATGAGCACGCCGGCGAAATCGAACGGTACTTCGCGGGGCTGCTTCATATGCCGGTCGAAGTGTTACTTGCTGTCGACGGCGACGCTGTCGTCGGCTTCGCGGAGTTGTCGATCCGCGCGTATGCCGAGGACTGCGTAACGGATCGCGTCGCCTACCTGGAAGGGTGGTATGTCGAGCCCGGCCACCGGCGACGCGGGGTGGGTCGCGCGCTCGTAACGGCCGCGAAAGCGTGGGCGCGCTCGCAAGGCTGCACCGAGTTCGCGTCCGACGCGTTGATTGACAATGATGCGAGTGCCGCGGCGCATCAGGCCCTGGGATTCGTGGAGACGGTACAACTCCGGTGCTTTCGAAAATCGCTCGAGCCGGCGACTTGATCGAAATGGAGCGCGCCGTGTCGGCCTTCAAGGAATGGGAAAGCTTCTACGTGATCGTCGGCTCCTCGGGCGCCGCCCTGACGGGCCTGCAATTCGTGGTCATCGCGCTGACCGCCGATCTGCGCCGGAGCAGCACCAGGGAGATCGACGCATTCGCGACGCCGACGATTATTCACTTCGGCGCTGTCCTGCTGCTGTCTGGCATCCTGACGGCACCGTGGCACGGACTCTGGACACCAACCGTCCTGATTGCCGCATGTGGATTCCTGGGGCTCATGTATTCGATTCTGGTCGTCCGCCGCGCGCGGCATCAGACAAGCTACAGTCTGGTGCTCGAGGACTGGCTCTTTCACGCAGCGCTCCCCGCACTCGCGTACGCGCTCCTGGCGGCCGCGGCGTTGACGCTTCACGGCGCGCCACGTCCAGCGCTCTTCGTCGTGGCCACGGCGGCGCTGCTGCTGCTGTTCATCGGAATACACAACGCGTGGGACACGGCCACGTACATGGTGGTCGCGCGCGGTCCCGAGCAAAAGAACGATCCCGCGAAGCAGCCGGCGGATGCAACGGAGCGAACATGACGTCGACAATCGGCGCGTTGTCCTTTCTGAAAGGAGATCACGAGTGAAGATGGTTCACGACACGACGACCGACGTGCGCGTGATCCGGCACCTTCCACCGTCCGACACGCTGGCAGCGTCCGCGCGCGTGACTCAATGGGGGAAGCCGGCTCGACGCCGCGGGCGCTGCCAATCCAAATAACGAATCGCATTAGAATCGACACGTCCTCGTCAGCCAACGCCCATGCCCCTGTCCACCGACGTCCGCCTTGGCGCTTATGAAATCCTGACGCTGATCGGCCGCGGGCCGCGCGCACCGTGCGTGGACTGCCCCCCGCGTCCGACCTCGTGAAATGGTCGGATAGAAGGAACGAACTCTTCGCCAGGGTGGGGAGAGTGCCGGTCAAAATCCTGCGCCTCAACATCGAGACAGGTCGCGCGAATCTCTGGCGGACGTTGACGCCGATCGATCCCGCGGGTGTGGGAAACGTCTTCGAGATCGCGCTGACACCGCACGGTCAATCGTACTGTTACTCCTACGTCCGTAATCTCTCCGCAGTCTTCGTCGTCGATGGATTGAAGTGAACCCGATGGAAGAGCTGAACTGGTTCTGGATCGGGCTGCAGTTGATCGTCCCGCCGATCGTCGGGTGGCTCGTCGCATGGCCCTTCTGGCGCAGGGACCAGCCGATCTTCGGTAACCTCGCTGGTACGGCGATCCTCTTCGGAGCGGCGTTCGGTTTGATCATGCGAGAGCACGTCGAAATCGATCGCGCCGTCCGGCAGTGCCTCGACCAGGGGTTCACGTGCGGGCCGGAGCCGAGCGCGTTCACACGGTTTGCGATTTACGCGTGCGTCGGGATGTTCGAAGTCATCGCGCTCTTTACGGTGAGCCTGAGCGTTGAAGCGAAACGGCGCCGCCGTGGCTACGATCCGCAATGGAGGTGACGCGGACGTGGGTGGCGTTCGTCGCCGCGCTCCTCCTCGCCCTGCCGCAGCCTTTTCGACCCGTACTCGTGATCACGGGCGCCGCGTTGGGGCTGATCCTGATCGTCGTCGGCTCCAGTGCCGCTTCTCGTTGTCGACCCCCTCATCCCCGCACTTCGTCCGATCGGACGATCGAGATCATCTGGTCGCTGCTGCTAGGTGCCCTGCTCGGCGCCGTGCTTCTCGGTGCGCTCTGGTGGCTCGCTCGCCTGGAACCCGCGCTGCACGCGAGATTCGCACATCGGCAGGATGAACCGCTCTGGCGGCCATTGGCGCTGGCGTTCGAGTCGTCGATCCTGGAAGAGATTACCTTCCGGCTGTTTGCACTGAGCGTGCTCGCGTGGATCGCCAGCCGTCTCACCAGCCGCGATGCAAGCGTATTCCGCATCGCGTGGCTGGGATCGACATTGCTGTTCGGGCTCGCTCATATTCCCGCCTGGTCCGCCGCGACGCGTGGCGGGCCGCTGCTGTTTGCGCTGGTCCTCCTCCTGAATGGCGCCGGCGGGTTGCTCCTCGGATGGCTATTCTGGCGGTGGGGGCTCGTGCAGGCGATCTGTTGCCATTTTGCTGGCGACCTTGTCGTGCAGGCACTCGGCCCGCGCGTTCTGTAGAATCCTCGCCATGGCCGATCTCGCCGAGCGCCGCCGCGTGTTCCACCGTCTTCACGAGACCGGCTGCTTCGTCATTCCGAACCCCTGGAACCTCGGAAGCGCGCGTGCCCTCGTGCGCCTGGGATTCCAGGCGCTTGCGACGACGAGCTCGGGCTTCGCATGGTCGACGGGACGCGCCGACAATCGCGTGCCGCTTCAGGACGCGCTGGCCCACTTTCGATTGCTCGCGGATGGCGTGTCCGTCCCCGTCAGTGGCGATTTCGAAGGGGGCTTCGCCACCGAGCCGCCGGCCGTGTATGCCAATGTTGCGCTCGCGGCGAGTACCGGTATTGCCGGACTTTCAATCGAAGATTCGACCGGCGATCCCGAACACCCACTGTTCGATTTCACGCTCGCGGTCGAACGAATCCGCGCGGCGCGGCGCGCGCTCGACGGGAGCGGCACCGGCATCCTGCTCACCGGCCGCTCCGAAGGGTTCATCGTTGGCCGGCCGGATCTCGAGGAGACGATCCGTCGCCTCACCGCATACGCGGAAGCGGGCGCCGATTGTCTCTACGCGCCTGGCATCCGGAACACCTCCGACATTACCGCGGTAGTGAAAGCCGTCGCGCCGAAACCGGTGAACGTGCTGGTAAGCAGCGACTTCACGACAGTACCGGAGCTCGCGGCGGTGGGCGTGCGGCGCATCAGCGTCGGCGGCGCGCTGGCACGCACGGCCTGGACCGGATTTCTGCAGGCGGCGGGCGAAATCGCGAAGCAGGGGACCTTCACGAATCTGGCGCGCGCGGTTTCGTCCGCCGAGATCACGAAATCGTTCGGCGAGGTGTGACTCGGTCAACAACGCGGATCCGAACCACCATCCAGTGATCGAGGATGCGCCATGAGCAGGTATGACTTCCTCGTCGAGACCTACCGCACCGAACGGCTGAAGACGCTCGGCGTGTGGTTGCAGATTCCTGCCGCCCGCCTCGACTGGCGGCCCGAGGCGCGGGCACGCTCACCGCTCGAGCACATGGTGCATCAGTGCATGAGCGAAGACACGTGGATGCGCACCATGCTCGGGATTACCAGCGATCGCCGGGCGTTACGTCCGTGGAGAATCGCCACGCGTTTCGAGCACTACGCGGCATGTTCTGCCGATCGCCTCGCAGCGCTCGAGAGGCAGAACGACGCGTGGTTCGAAGAGCAAACGCAGTTCTTCGATGTGCGCCGCACCCGCGCATGGGTGCTCACACGCCGCATCACACACACCGCGCACCATCGCGGCCAATTGCCGCCGTACATCCGTCTATGGGGATTGCCGCTCTATTCGACGTACGGGCCGACGGCCGATACCGGCGGACTGCCAAAGCATGGCGCCCGCGTCGTCTATCGCAACGTGTCAGGTGACGATCTGCCTCGGGAACAAGTGGATGTACCGGGTCCTCCCTTGCCGGGACCGGGCGAGCAGCCCGTCACGGAGCGTCCGCGCATACCGCCGGGATGACCAACTCCGTAGCCTCGTGCCGGCTGAGTCATCAGGTGCCGAAGCGTCAGTGATACGTTTGCGTGCGGGCGTGCGCCGCGTACCCTACTCCAGCCGCAAGCGCGCCGCCGGTTACGAACACGAGCAAGGTCGTCGTCGGCGACCAGGAATCCTGGAGAAATGCAGAGCGGTGTCCGGGACGCAGTCGTCCGCCCTGCAGCGCCGGAACGTCCTCAGCCGTCTCATGTCGCTCGAGCCGATCTTCCACGGCGCAAACGCCTCGAACCGACGCGGTCGCAGCTAACGCCGCGTCCGCTTCGTGTGAAAGGATGGGACCGCTCAGGCAGATGCACCCCTCGTCCGATGCCGATACGTCGATCGACCTCGGATGCGACACAACCCGGCCCAACTCGGCACGGACGCGCTCGGTCAGCTTCCGGCCGTCCGCACCGTCCTGTCGCAGCCGGCCCTGCACTTCTGCAGCCGCGCCGCGCGCGCGATTCGTCACGTCGCGTGACAGCGCATCCCACCCATCAGCCGTCTTGTTCGTGGCGCGCAGGAATTTATCGCGCACGAGCGCGCGACGCCTCGCGCCACGGTCGGGGTCGAGGAGAAACATCGTACCAGCGCCGATTGCCGCGCCGGCAAGGAGGCTCAAGTTGCGAGTCACAGCATCCTCCTGTCGTTGTCGATTCAACGGTCCGTGAATGGGCAGCAACGTATGTGCCTGACCACTTCGATTTCGGTTGGGCTAATCTTCGCCCGTCAGCAGAGGTGTAGAGGTGATGACCACAGATCAAGGGCAGCCGCGCATAGACGATTCATGGCAGCGCCATTATCGCCGAGGCGCGCGAGCCGGTCCGGGACGGATTAGGATTGTCGGCGATCGCCATGCGATTTGCTGTGATCGTTGCAGTACTACGGCCAGCTGCACTGGACGACCGCCTGGCCGTCTCTGAAGAAGAAGATTGGAAGATAGGAGCATGGATCCATTTACTGGAACATGGAAGGCCGACTTCGCCAGATCGCAGAGAGATCCGAATCACCAGTTTCAGAGCGCGACGCTGCGTTTCGCGGTGTATGGCGACGCCGTGTCGCTCACGCATGGCGGCGTGAACATGTCCGGCAAAGTGGAGTCCGGCACGACCAATCTCCTCGCGGACGGTACGCCGCGCGCCGTTTCGCCGGACGCGCCGGGTGTGGTGGTCGTCACGCGCTGGGTGGGCTCGCACGTGCTCGAAACCGCGGCCATGAAGGACGGTGAGCTCGTGGGGCACGGCCGGTATGAAGTGTCGGGAGACGGGCAGACGCTGACCGCGAAAGTATCCGGCACCGATGGCAGCGGGACCCACGGGCTGATTCTCGGCAAGTTCCTTCCGTACCACCTGGGCCACGCGCACCTCATTCGCACGGCGCGCTCCCGGGTCGATCAGCTCACAGTGCTCGTCTGCTCCATGATTACCGATCCCATTCCCGGCGGGCTGCGCTACCAGTGGGTCCGCGCCGCGCATCCAGACTGTCGCGTCATCTGGGTCGAGGAGGACGTGCCGCAGGGGCCGGAGGACGATCCGAGGTTCTGGCCGATCTGGACGGCGTTGATCGAGGGCAGGGTCGGACGCATCGATCGCGTCTTCACCTCAGAAGCGTACGGCGACGAGCTGGCCCGCCGGCTCGGGGCGGAACACGTGTCGGTGGATCGCGCTCGTCGGGCCGTTGCGATCTCAGGATCTGCTATCCGCACCAATCCGATGAGGCATTGGGAGTTCATCCCGTCGCACGTGCGCCCGTACTTCGTGCGTCGGGTCGTGTTCCTCGGCGCGGAGTCCACGGGAAAGTCGACGCTCTGCGAGCGGCTCGCAGCCGAGCTCTCGACGACGTGGGTCGCGGAGTACGGCCGGCTGTATTGCGAGCAGGGTCGGCCCGCGATGGATCTTGTGCGCGTCGATCTGGAGGCGATCGCGTGGGGGCAGGCAACGTGGGAGGATGAGGCCGCACTGTCGGCGAATCGAATCCTGCTTTGCGACACCGACCTCCACACCACCGCCACGTGGAGCGACATCGTGATCGGCTATCGCCCGGAGTGGCTGACGGAAGCGGCCCGCGCGCGCCACTACGACCTCATGATCCTCCTCGATGCTGACGTGCCCTGGGTTGGTGATGGGACGCGCGTGCTGCAGGACCGCCGCGTCGAGCATACGCGCCGGATCCGCGAGGAGCTCGACAGTGCCGGCCGAGACTATGTCACGTTATCGGGATCGTTCGACGACCGAGCCGCAGCCGCGCGACGGCTCGTCGACGCGCTGGTGCGATATGAATAATGATGAACAGGCGATTCGCTCCCTCGTCGAAACCTGGATGCGTGCGACCCTCGCGGGTGATCTAGATCGTGTGCTCGAGCTGATGGCCGAAGACGTCGTGTTTCTCGGCGCCGGGCGGCCGCCGATGCGCGGCAGGGAGGCCTTCGCCGCCGCATCCCGGGCGATGGAAGGCAGAGTCCGGGTCGAAGGAAGAGCGGACGTGCAGGAGGTGCGCGTCTTCGGCGACTGGGCGTACTGCTGGAACCAGTTGACCATCAACATGCATCCAGCAGATGGAGGCGCGCCGACCGAGAGGATCGGTCCCGCCCTGTCGGTGCTTCGCAGAAACCACGACGGTCGATGGGTAATCTTCCGCGACGCGAACATGGTCGCGCCAGCGAGATAGAGGTTCACGCATGTCACTGAGAATCGTTCGCGCCGCATGCGTCGCATTCGTGATGGCCTGCATCCTCCGTGCTGACGTGCCTGCCTTCCAGGCAGATCCGTGGGCCAAGGAGATGGCGGCATTCACGGAGCAGGATCACAAGACGCCGGCCGTTGGCGGCATCGTGTTCGTCGGCAGTTCCAGCATCCGTCTCTGGGACCTGGCGAGAAATTTTCCGAACGTGCCCGCGATCAATCGCGGCTTCGGCGGTTCACAGATGATCGACTCGGTGAACCACGTGGATCTCCTCGTCATCAGCCACAAGCCGCGCACGGTGATCGTCTATGCCGGCGACAACGATCTGGCGGCCGGCAAGAGTCCGCAGCAGGTCAGCGACGACTTCAAGGCGTTTGTGGCGAAGGTGCGGTCCGCGCTGCCGCAGACGCGCGTCGCGTACATCGGCATCAAACCCAGCCTCCAGCGCTGGGCGCTCATTGCGAAAGTGCGGCAGGCGAACGCGCTCATCCGCGAGTACTGCGACACCGATGACCGTCTCGGATTCATCGACGTCGATGGCCCGATGCTCGGCTGGGACGGCAAGCCACGCAAGGATCTCTTCATCGAGGACGGCCTTCATCTGTCGCCGAAAGGCTACGCGTTGTGGACGCTGCTCGTGCGGCCCTTCCTCGACGAGGAACAGCACTGATGACGCCACGCATCAAGGTGCTCGTCGAGCGGGTCTGGAATTATCATCAGCTGCATCATCCGATCTCGCCTGCTGACGCCATTCTCGTCCTGTGCAGCCACGACACGATCGTGGCGGAGCGCGGGGCCGAGCTGTTTCTGGACGGATGGGCGCCGTTGCTGATCTTTGCCGGCGGCCTCGGCGCGATCACGAAGCAGTTCTGGAGCGAGCCGGAAGCCGACCGGTTCGCCGACATCGCGATCCGCATGGGTGTGCCGCGTGAACGCATCCTCGTCGAGAACCGCTCCACGAACACGGGCGAGAACATCCTGTTCACGAAGCGCCTCCTCGCCGAGCGCCACCTGAATCCTCAGAAGTTCATCGTCGTGCAGAAACCGTACATGGAGCGCCGGAGCTACGCGACATTCAAGAAGGTGTGGCCGGAGAAGGACGTGGCGGTGACCTCGCCCAGGCTGTCGCTCGACGAGTACCTCGAGCGGTATTCGCACGAGATGCTGTCGAAGGAGGACGTGATCAGCATCATGATTGGCGATCTCCAACGCATCCGCGTCTATCCAGCGAAGGGGTTCCAGATTCACCAGGACATTCCGGCCGATGTCTGGCATGCGTACGACGAACTGGTCAAGGCGGGGTACGACAAGCATCTGATCGACGTATCACACGGATCACCGACAACCGACAACCATCATCCGACAATCGATCGTCCACCGTCAGACGAGGGGTAACCATTATGTTGATTGCCTGCCTGCTCGCCGCCGCTTCGATCGTGAGCACCACCTCGTTCACACAGGAACCTGCGCCACCACCGATTCTTGGACGCTGGGATCTGACGATACACACGGCTCGTGGTGACCGCAGCGCGTGGCTCGAGGTCCGGCATTCGGGGGTCCAGACGCTGGTCGGCCAGTTCGTTGGCACGTCGGGCAGCGCCCGCCCGATTTCACAGGTCGACTTCAAGGACAACGAGCTGCGCTTTTCGATCCCGCCGCAATGGGACCGCGTGGATGGCAATCTCGTTGTGACCGGCCGTCTCGACGGCGAGAGCTTGAGCGGGACGATGACGCTGGCCGGCGCTCAGCCGGAGAAATGGAATGGCGTGCGCGCGCCGTCGCTGCGTCGATCGCAGGAGCCGAAGTGGGGCACGCCGATTCGCCTTCTGCAGGCCAGCGACCTCTCCGGCTGGCACGCGCTCGGCACGAACGAATGGGAGGTCGCCGGCGGCGTGCTGAAGAATCGCAAGTCCGGCGGCAATCTCGTCACCGATCAGACGTTCACGGACTTCAAGCTGCATCTCGAGTTTCGATATCCCGCCGGCAGCAACAGCGGCGTCTACCTTCGCGGCCGCTACGAAGTGCAGATAGCCGACCTGCCGTCGGCGGAGCCGGAGCCGGGGATCCTTGGCGCGGTGTACGGATTCCTCTCCCCGAGTGAAAACGCCTCGCGCAAGGCGGGCGAGTGGCAGTCGTTCGATATCACGCTGGTCGGCCGCATGGTGACCGTCGCGCTGAATGACAAGACGATCATCTGCAACCAGGCGATTCCCGGCATTACCGGCGCCGCTCTCGACAGCGATGAAGGCAAACCCGGTCCGCTGCTGCTGCAGGGTGATCACGGTCCAATCGAGTTTCGCAACATCGTCCTGACGCCAGCGAGGTGATGCGCCATGATTCCAATGCCGAAGGACCGCCGCGGCTTCCTGCAGCGCCTGTTCGCTGCCGGCACTGTGGCTGCCGCAGTGCCCGCGGGAACGGATGCGCAAGTCCCGACCAGCGAAGCGTCTTTCCTGCCCCCATACGCCCGCGCTCAGAACTACAAGTCTCTGAAGCAATCGAGTTACGACAGGACGGGCGGCAATGGCGACCGATGGCCGATCGCGGCCGGTGGAGTGCAGGAAGTCTTCAAGGCGAGTGGCCCTGGGGTCATCACCCACATCTGGTTCACGATCGCCGCACAGAGCGGCGATCATCTGAAGGAAATCGTCCTGCGTGGCTATTGGGACGACAACGCGAAGCCGAGCGTCGAAGTTCCTGTCGGGGATTTCTTCGGACTCAATCTCGGGAGCTACCAGATCTACCAGTCGCAGTACCTCGCGTGTTCGCCGGGCAAATCGTTGAACTGTTATTTTTCGATGCCGTACAA
The DNA here is from genome assembly GCA_003222675.1 of Acidobacteriota bacterium. Lineage (GTDB taxonomy): Bacteria > Acidobacteriota > Vicinamibacteria > Vicinamibacterales > 2-12-FULL-66-21 > QHWT01. The sequence goes on from QHWT01000070.1 coordinate 41,384, forward strand.
GCGCGCGGCGCGTTTCACGGTGACCAACGAGGGCAGCCGTGAAGTCGGCGCTTTCTATTCGAACATCGATTACATCAGCGTGCCACGCCTCCCGGACGACACGGTGTACTTCCACGCGCAGTATCGGCAGAGCGCGCCATCGACGCCGGTGACCGGCACTCCGCCCATGCTGAATCCCGACGGCAAGCAGAACTACGTCTACATGGAAACGCGCGGCCGCGGTCACTTGATGGGCGTCACGCTCGGTGTGCTGCAGAACGCGAACGGCTGGTGGGGCGAAGGAGACGACATGATCTTCGTCGACGATGATTCGAAGCCGGCGATCGTCGGGACCGGAAGCGAGGACTATTTCCTTGGCAGCTGGAATTTCGGCGGCCGCGAGGGAGCGACGGCGTTCGGTCACGCGATGTACGGCGCGCCGCTCATCGTCAACCCCGAGCGCACCGGCGGCCGGTACTGCTGCTACCGGTGGCACGGCGACAATCCGGTCACCTTCGAGCGTTCGCTGAAGCACACGATGGAGCACGGCCATGCCAACGATCGCGGCGACAATTTCTTTTCCGCCGCGTACTGGTATCAGACCGCGCCGTTCACGGATTTCCCATCGCTGCCGCCCGTCGCGGATCGCATTCCGCGGGTGAAGACGCCATAGTGAATCGTTAATCCCTGATCCCTGATCCGGCATCCCTGATCGTCGATCCTGGATCATCGATCCTTGATCCCTGATCGATAATGGCGGATCGTGGATGAGGGATGCCGGATCAGGGAGTAGGGATTAACGATTCCTTCGATGCAGCCACACGCTGTCGACGAGCGGGCCGGGCGCGTTGCGCACCGTGGCGATGATGGCCTGGCGCGACTGCTCGAACGGTAAGCCGATCGCACTCGTCACCTCGCCGACCAGCGGGCGCGGCTCGTTGTGCAGGAACGCACCCCCCGGCGTCAGCATGCTGGCGATGTTGCCGAGCGCCAGCGTCAATTCCACGTCATCGAAGTAAGGAAGGATGTTCGTCGCGATGACGAGATCGAATGCGGGTCCATGGAGACGCTCGGTCACGACGTCGAGACGCTCAGCGCGCAAGGCGCCGGCGGCCGCCTGGCGGATTCGCACGGTCTTGCGCAAACTGCCGTTCGCGCCCTCGACGTCGGCGGCGTCTCCGACGGCGCGTCCGAGGCGCGCGAAATACTCAACGTACTCCGGCGAGAACTTCACGTTCGCGTCCTCTCGAATGCCGCTGACCAGCGTCAGCGTCGGAGGCTCGGTGCGCGAGCGCCGCAGATGATCCACGACCCGCGGGTTGATGTCCGCTCCCACCACCTCGAGATCGTCGGCGCGTGAAAGGCCGAGGGCGACGAGCGCATCCATCACCGCCCACGGCTGGTAACTTTCCGGCGGCGCCACTTCGAGCAGTGCCGTTCGCGGCGCGAGATCGAGACCCGGGCCGACGATCAGCACGCGGCGAATGGCTCGATCGGGGTCGAGAGACTTGATGACGCCGAGGCCGAGATAGACGACGTATCCCGCTTCGACCGCGGTGTCGGTGCTGAGGCCGCGGCTTCGATACAATTGGGCAACCGCGTCGCTGGCGTCGATGGCGCGCTCGGCCACGAATTCCTTTTCATACAGAAACCGCATCGCGCGCAGGTATTCACCGAGCAGCGCCTGTTCGCGCACACTATGGTCCGGGAACGTCGATTTCACGAGCGCGCGGAAGTACGCAATGCGGGCATCCGTGCCGGAAGAATCCAGGGCGCGGATGAAGGCTGTCATGCGCGATCGAACCGCCGCGGGAATTCTGGCGCGCGGCGCCTCCGACGTGCGGAGAAACGTGTCGCGCTCTCCGTCCGGTAAACCGTCGACGAGCGCTTTCGCGCTGAGGGCCGGCTCAATCGATGGAAGCGTCGTGAAGCGCGTCGATTGCAGCGCGTAGAAAACGAGATGGTCGAGGTCTCCTTCACGCACGCGACGAGCGTTGGACTGATGGATTCCCTCGAGGTACGACGGAAACGTGCGCGACGTGATGCCGCGGGCTTCGAGCCGCGCCCGCAGCGCGGGAACGATATCGTCCCAGGTGATGCGGGCCGTGGTCGACGTGGGCTGAGCGGCGATGACGGCGCAGCCCAGGATGAGGGCTGCGCCAATCGAGAGAGTGTGAGAGCGCAAACGATTCACTCAGAGGTCACGGAGCCCACAAGGAAACAAACCCAATATCTCCGTGTCTTCTGAGTAAGACCTTCCTCCGTGGCCTCAGAAGATCAGTCGGAATCCGAGCTGGATGAACCGCTGGAAGTTCGACTGGCCCGTTGCGTTACGGTTGATGCGTCCGAAGTCGGCCGAGTTCGTATCGCGATTGTAGTCGCGCTCGTCGTACATCGGGCTGTTGAACACGTTGAACGCCTCGAGACGAAGCTGGAAGCGCACTCGGTCAGTGATCTGCGTCGCCTTCGCGAAATTCAGATCGAGCTGCCAGTACGACGGCCGCCGGAGCGAATCCACCAGGAACGGCGTGTTGCGTGGCTGGAACGGCTCGCGGATAAGGAAGAACGGCTCCGTGCAGCCGTAGGCCTGCGACACCGCCAGCAACTGGTACTGGCCCGTGGTGTTGTTGCGCTGCGCCACGCACGGTTTCATCCCGTAGATGAACTGTCCGTCCTTCTTGACCGGCAGCGACGGGTCGCCGACCAGTTCCACGTTCTGCGGCAGACGCCACGGCTGACCGGACTGGAACACGAACATCGGTGCTACGGACCATCCCTTGACGAGGGCGCCGATCAGGCCATTGCGGTCGCGCCCGAACGGGAACTCCCAGACGCCCGACGCCGTCAGGCGGTGCTTGCGCTGGGTCCAGTACGGGCTCACATTCAGCTTGGCTGTCGTCGGATCGATGAACGCATTCAGCGCGCCGTCTTCCGGCGCGGACTGCGTCCAGCCGGACGAGGCGCCGATCTGCGTGTAGCGAGGCACCCACGTGTAGTTCAGGTTCACCGTGAACCCCTTCGCCCAGCGCTTGTTGCCGACAAGCTGCATCGAGTCGTAGATGATCTTGCCGTCGTTGCGTTCCGTTTGAATGATCTGGCCGAATGCCGGATTCGGGCGGCTCAGTTCCGACAGCGTCAGCGTGGGATTTGTAAAGCGGGTCGTGCCTTGGAAGCCCGGCACCTGGAAGAACGGATTCGGCACCAGCGCGTCACAAACCGCGCGGCTCCCGCCCTGCGTCACGTCGCAGCGATCGAGCAGCGAGCGTGGCGCCTCGTTGATGCCGCGGAACTCACTCTGCTGCTTGTACGATCGGCTTCCCGCGTAGCTCACTTCAGCCGTGATGCCCCACGGCAGCTCACGCTGAACGCCCGCCGAGAACTGATCGACGTACGGCACCTGGAAGTTCGGGTTCGAGTACGAAACGCCGCGACCGAGGAATGTGCGCGCGCCAAGGCTGCTTCCCGGCGGCTGTTGCACACCGCTTGGAAACGGATTGTCCAGGTTGTACAGCGGGTTGCGGTTGCCGTCGTTCGAGGGGATGAGGGTCGTCTGGAGGCTGAACCCCTGCTGCTGCCCCTGGCCTGTCGGGTTCAGGAAGTAGCGACCGTAGCCGCCGCGCAGCACCGTCTTGTCGTTCAACTGGTACGCGGTCCCAGCCCGGAGCTGAATGTTGTTGTAGTCCCATTTCCAGGGTTCATCCGGATTTCCATCGACGCCCGCGAATGTGAGCCCGCCTCGAACGGGGATTCCCACCTGGGCGCTCACCGGATTGGCGAGATTCGGATCGAAGATGTAGTTCAACCGGTTTTGCTTCTCGCTGACGGGGCTGTTGAAGTCCCAGCGGAAGCCGGCGTTCACGGTGAGCCTGCTCGTGATCTTCCAGTCGTCCTGCACCCACGGTGCCGCATAGGACCACATGAAATCCGGCAGCACGTTGTTGTCGATCGATCCGCTGGCCGGCGCGCCGAGCAGGAGCGACGCGAGCGCACTGCCCGATCCCACGTCTCCCCGGCTGAAGTCACGCTGGGTGAACCCGCGGCTGAAGTTGAGCACCATGCCCGCGTTGCCGAAGGTGCGCTGCGCCACTCGGGTGGAGCGATAGTCGAGCCCGCTCCTGATATTGTGGCTTCCTCGCGTCATCGAGATGTTGGGCTGGAACGTGTAGATGTAGTTTCTGTTCTCGTTCTGTCCGCGCGACAGGTTCGTGAACTCGTCGATGTTGATGATCGGAAACATCTGCTTCGGCAGCTGGTTGACCAGGCTCGACGGGAAACCGAGCTGCGAGGCGTCGAAGTTGAACGAGTTGTCGGAGCGGCTCAGTTCGAGGAAGTACGTGTAGCTGCCGCGGACGTTGAACACCGTGCTGCCGCCGAAGATGTGCACCAGGTCGCCGACGATCGCGCGGTTCGCGCGGATGAGGGGGAGCTGGCCGTTCTGTGCCGGTCCGGTACGGATCGGCGTGGTGTTGCGAATCTCATGGCGCGTGTTCTCACCCCACCGCACGAACATGCGGTCATTCGCGCCGAAGTTGTGGTCGACCTTCCCGACCCAGTTCCAGAACACGTCCTTGTTGAAGTGCTCGGGGTATGCGAGGTTCTGCTGCCACGACGGAACGCCTGCAGTGACGTTGTTGGGCAGCGGATAGAACGCGAGCAGCTGCCGCGCCACCGGATCGATGCGGTTTGCCGGGATCTGGTTGTTCGGGAATGGATCCCGCACCCACGTGCCGTTGACGTCGTGCCCGGTTGCCGGATCGAAGATTGTGATCAGGTTACCGGCCGAGTCGCGGTAATTACTGAAGTCGCCATTCCGCATTTCGGCTGTCGGCGTGCTCGAGACGAGCGGATTCGGCGTCCCCTCGCGGTACTTTTCTCCGGTGAACAGGAAGAACGTCTTATTCTTTCCGTTGTACAACCCGGGGATCTGCACGGGACCATCGACGCTGAACCCGTACTGATCGAGATAGTGGTCGCTCTTCGGCAGGTTGCGCGAATTGGAGAAGAACGAGTTCGCGTCGAGCCACTTGCGGCGATAGAACTCATACCCGACGCCGTGCAGCGAGTTCGTACCCGATTTGAGAGACATGTTGACGACGCCGCCCGCCGTGCGGCCGTACTGCGCGTCGTAGGTGTTCGTGGCGATCTTGAACTCCTGAACGGACTCGGCCGGCGGGACGTAGGCGATGTTGTTGCCGCCCTGATTCGCATTATTGGGCGCGCCGTCCAGCAGGAACTCGTTATTGCGGTTTGCGCCGCCGTTCATCGACCAGTCGGCGAGCGCGCCGTTGTCGAACGGCCGGAGATACACGGCCTGTGCGTTGTAGTTCACGCCGGCGACGAGGGTCGCGAGCGCCATCGGGCTGCGCGACTGCAGGGGCAGTTCAGCGATGCGGTGGCTGTCGATGACCGTGCCGCGGTTCGCATTGCCCGATTCGAGCAGCGGCGCCTCCGAGACGACGTTCACCTGCTCCGAGACGCCGGCGATCCCGAGCTGCGCGTTGATGGTCGCCGTCTGGCCCACTTCGAGCGTCATGTCCTTGCGCGTGTGCGTCTGGAATCCGCTCATCTCCACGGTCAGCGTATAGAGGCCAGGCTTGAGGAACGGGATCGTGTAGTTCCCCTCGGTGTTCGTCGTGGCGGTCGCCACTTCGTTGGTTTGTTGATTGCGGACGCTTACGGTGGCGCCGGGCAAGGCTGCCTGGCTGGAATCAACGACCTGCCCTTTGACGGTCGCGCGGAATTCCTGCGCCGTCACACCGGCGGCTGCGGCGAGCAGCAGTGCTGCGCCGAGCAGACCGCGGTACACCCGTGTTCTCATCATCAGCCTCCTCCCCGAGACAGCTTCGAATCAGAACGGTGTAAACGCTTACAGCTCAAAACACTCGTGCATCGTGCCGAAAATACTCAACGGCACGGTTATACAACTGATATGCCTGTAATGACAACGAGGTTATTACGGCATGTTTCCTGGCGGGATCAGACTCGGGTTGAGTTGCTGCGCGCGCGCGAACGAACGGCGCGCGGCGTCCGCCTGACCTAGGCGCTGCAGCGCTCGTCCGAGTTGATAATGCGCGGGAGCGTACGCTTCAAAGATCGTGGTGGCGCGCCGGAAGCAGTCAACCGCGGCGACGAGATCTCCCCGGTCGAGCTTTTGTGTCCCCACCGATGTCCATACGCCGGCTTCCTGGACGAGCGCCGCTTCCGCGCGCAGTCGTTCGGCTTCCGTGAAGTGCTCTCGCGCCCCACCCGCATCGCCGCTGAGTTCGAGGACTTGCGCGAGCGTGTAGTGGGCGGCGGCGAGGTCCGGCTGCAGCGCAATCGCGCGCCGCAGCGCGTCCGCGGCGCCCTTCCAGTCCCGCCTCGCTTTCAATAGCGCACCCAGCGTGTTGTGCGCCTCGGCATAGCGCGGCTCGGCAGCAATTGCCGCCCGGAGCGCGCGTATGGCGCGATCGAGATCCCCCTGGTGCCAGTAGATCACGCCAAGCTGGTAGTGCATTTCCGGGCGCGGATCGATGCCGATCGCGCGGTCCAGCTCGTCGGCCGCTTCGGCCTGCCGATCCGCTCGGTTGAGGACGAGAGCGAGGTTGTAGCGAGCGAGCGCGTGGCGCGGTGCGAGCTCCAGCGCGCGACGGAAACTGCGGATGGCTTCGGTGTAATCCTGCTCCGACTCCGCGAGACCCAACGTGAAGTGCGCATCCGGATCGTCTGGCGAGCCATTCACGATCGCGCGCGCGCGTTCGACCGCTTCCGGTCCTTTTCCGGCCTTGACCAGCGCGAGGATGAGATTGTTGGACGCTTTCCTGAATGAGGGACGCTCCGCCGTCGCCGCGCGAAATGCGTCTACGGCCGCGTCGAGCGCGCCGATCCGTTCGAGCGCTTCTCCCAGCTGGTTCTGGATGTCCGCGTCGTGCGGGGCAAGTCCCGCGGCCTCCCATAACAGCGAGAGCGCAGCGGCGTTGTTACCGTTCGCGTCGAGCTCTACGGCACGCGCATACGCCTGCTTGGCGCGCGACGCCGTGTCCTGCGCGACACCGCCTGTCGCGCACACCAGCAGCAGGACAAGGAAGATCGGCCCGAACCGATCGTGGTTCATCGACCGCGATTATGGCACCTGATGCGGGTCTGAAGAGCCGGCCTACAAATGATAGGATTCCGCGTTCGCGAAGGTGACCGCATGACACGAGCGCGGATTCGAGTCCTGTTTTCGGCGGCCATGCTTCTCACGTTCGCATGGCTCGTTCGCACGACCGCTGAGTCGCAATCCCTCATCGAGCGGTTCCGTCAGCAGTCCGCCAGCGCCGAACAGCGCGGTCTTGCGGAACCCTTCAAAGGCATCACGACGGACGGCCGCATTGCACCTGGACTCTTCACGATCGCGTCGACGGGCGTGTCGACTGAACCGGTTCGGAAGGCTGCCGACGCGTTCCTCGCTTCGCTCACGCCCGACCAACGCAGAAAGACGATGTTCGGCGTCGAAGACGATGAGTGGCGGAAGTGGATGAACCAGCACTTCTACGTGCGGCAAGGAGTCAGCTTTCTCGAGATGTCGGAGGCGCAACGGGAGGCGGGCATCGCACTGCTCCGCGCGGCATTGAGCGCGCGCGGACTCAAGCAGACGCGCGACATCATGCGTCTCAATCAGACCCTCGGAGAGTTGAACGGCAACGATTTCGAGCAGTACGGCGAGTGGCGGTATCACATCACTGTGATGGGGAAGCCGTCCTCAACCGAGCCCTGGGGCTGGCAGCTCGACGGCCATCACGCGATCATCAACTACTTTGTGCTCGGCGACCAGGTCGTCATGACGCCGTTCTTCGCCGGCTCCGAGCCCGTCATCGCCACCTCCGGCAAGTACACGGGGACATCGGTGCTGCAGGACGAGCAGAACCGCGGCCTCGCGTTCGTCAATACACTCGACGCCGCGCAGCGTGCCCGCGCGATTCTCGGCTCCGACAAGACGCGCAACAACAACCTGACGGAAGCGTGGAAAGACAACGCGGTGGTGCCGCAGGCGGGCATCATGGCGGCGGATCTCTCCGACGCGCAGCGGCAGCAGCTGTTGAACCTGATTGCGCTGTATGTCGGCAACATGGACGAGGGGCACGCGCGCGTGAAGATGGGCGACGTGCAGCGGCACATCGCGCAGACCTCGTTTGCGTGGATTGGCGGCGCCGAGCCCGGGAGCGTCTTCTACTACCGCATCCAGAGTCCTGTGGTGCTGATTGAATTCGATCATCAGCTTCCCGCGAACCTCCGGCAGCTCGCGTCGAATCCCAACGTTCCCAACCACGAGCACATTCACGTCGTCGTGCGCACGCCCAACGGGAACGACTATGGCAAGGACCTGCTCCGGAAGCACTACCTGCAGCACCCGCACACCTCTGCTTACGGACTCGCGGACAGCACGCGTTAAAAGGAGTCAGGCATGGCGACGACCGATCCGATTCTCGCGCCGGTGAAGGGCGCCGATCACCGTGAGGTCGGCGGCGTGCAGCTCGACATCGCGCGCGCCGGGGCGGCACGCGTCAAGCGCGTGATCTATCGTCCCGGGTTCCGCTGGTCGACGCACCTGAAGGAAATGGTCGGTACCCATCTCTGCATGCACGCGCACGTGGGATTCCTCGTGCGCGGGCAGATCCATATTCAGTATGCGGACGGCTGTACGCTGGAGTTCGCGGCGCCGCAGGCCGTGTCGATAGAACCCGGCCATGACGGCTGGGTCGTGGGCGACGAGCCCGCCGTCCTGATCGAAGTGGACTTCGAAGGAGAAACGGCGCGCCGGTTCGGCATGCCCGAGAGTCACCGGCATCCGGGGTCAGCGCCACGCGAGTAATCGAAACGTTCATGCTGACGCTCCTGAACGAGCCGTCGTTCATCCGCAACATCGGCGACCGCGGCGTCCGCACGATTGCCGATGCGCAGTTGTACATCACGGCGGGCCCGCTGGCGAGCTACGAGCGATTCGGGTTCGGCCTGTACATGGTGGAGTTGAAACCGTCATGCGCGCCTATCGGCATCTGCGGACTGGTGAAGCGCGACGCGCTCCCCGACATCGACATCGGATTCGCATTTCTGCCGCGGTTCTGGTCCATGGGATACGCGTTCGAGTCCGCATCGGCCGTACGCGATCAGGCGCGCGAAGAGGTCGGGTTGCGGCGCCTCGTCGCGATTGTCGATCCGGTCAACGATGGCTCGATTCGCGTGCTCGAGAAACTCGGGTTTACGTTCGAACGAATGGTCAGGCTCGGCGAAGAGGAAAAGGATTTGAAGCTGTTCGGATGCGATCTGTCACGCGCATCATGAGTGCGCTATCCTGGCGCGCGCCACGCAAAGGGGAGAAGCCATGAACGATTTGAACGCCGCGATCGCGGACAATCACAAGGCCGTCGACGAGTTCACCGCCACCGCCCGTGCGATCGACGCGGCGGGCTGGAGTCTCCCGCGCGCGGAAGGCAAATGGTCGCCCGCGCAGCTGGTCGAGCACATCGCGCTCACCTACGAGTACAGCCGCGCCGTGTTGAACAACAACGCACCTGGCCCATCCGCGCCGAGGTTTCTGCGACCGCTCGTGCGGATCTTCTTCGTGAACCCGGTGCTGAAGCACGGGCGCTTCAAGCCGAACGCGAAGGCACCGTCGATGTTCCAGCCGTCGTCGGCACCGGGTGATGCCAGGGAACTATTGCCGCGCCTTGAAACCGCCGTCCGCGTATTCGAAGACGACGTACGCGCCGCCGGCGCGTCCGGCCGCTCGACGCTCGATCATCCGTTCTTCGGCACGATGCCGGTGGCGGACTACCTGCGGCTGCAGGCGATCCACGCGCGGCATCACCGCGCCCAGTTGCCCGGAGCGGCCGCGACGGTGTGATTGAACCAGTCCGCGGGCGCTTCGATATATGACCGATTCAACTCGGCGATCGAGGGGCAGCCGAGCAGCTTCAGCGTCCGGACGATGTCGGTGCGCAGGATGTCGACGGTGCGCGTGACGCCGGGGCCGCCGCCGGCCCCGAGGCCATAGGCATAGGCGCGGCCGATCAGGACGGCACGCGCGCCGAGGCACAGCGCCTTCACCACGTCGCTCCCGCGGCGGATGCCGCCATCGACCAGGACCTCGACGCGGCCGTTTACGGCCGCGAGCACTTCCGGGAGCACGCGCAGCGTCGGCGGGACGCCATCGAGCTGCCGGCCGCCGTGGTTCGAGACCACGAGCGCGCTTGCGCCTGCATCCACGGCGCGTCGCGCATCTTCGCTCGTGTGGATGCCCTTGACCACGATCGGCCCGCGCCACCGATCGCGAATCCAGTCGAGGTCCCGCCACGTCACCGTCGATTGCTCGAGCGCCGCGGCGACGTCGGTGTAGAGCATTGGCCCTTCTGGCAGCATGACGTTCGGGAACGTCATCAGCCCGCCGTCCGCGATGAACTGCGCGAGCCACCGCGGCCGCGCGATGAACTGTCCGACGTACGGCAGCATGGGCCACGGCCGGCGAGTGAGGAGCTCCTTCGTGCCGTTCCGGAAATCGCGTTCCCGCAGTCCGGCGACAGGGGTGTCGATCGTGACGACGAGCGCGGAGAAGCCGGCATCGCGCGCGCGGCCGATCGTGCTGGCCGCGACGTCGCGTCCTCCGCACAGATAGACCTGGTACCAGGCGTGACCCTGCGTCGCTTTCTTGACGTCCTCGAGGCGGCACCCCGAGAGCGTTGACAGAATGTACACGGTGCCGGCGGCGCCCGCCACGCGCGCCGCGACTTCTTCGCCGCGTGGATAGAACATGCGGGAGCTTCCGACGGGCGCGAACAGGAATGGCAGCGACAGCGGCAGCCCGAGCACCGACGTGCGCAGGTCCGACGGCGGGGTTTCCACGGCGCACCGCGGCCGGAAGGTGATGGCCTCGAACGCGCGGCAGTTCTCGCGCAGGGTGATCTCCGCGTCGGCGCCGCCGTCGATGTAGTCGAACACCACGCGGGGCAGGCGCCGGCGCGCGGCGCGCCGCAGATCCTCGACGTTGACGGCGCGCGAGACGGCTCCGGCCATGGCGTTCATCTTATGACGACTGGCGCTCGTTGTTGAGCCACTCGGCCGCGGAAGTGCAGCGATGAGGCGCTCTCCTTTCCGTAGTGCAGGCCTTGTGGGCCTGCTTCGGGGACACGCGCAGCCCTAAAAGGGCTGCGCTACGAAAGCCTGCGCTACGAGAAATGCCCATAGTACGATCCGGCGGGGGAGGGGACCATGAGGCTGCTCAGAAGACGGTTGGCGTGTTCGTTCTGCGGCAAGCCCGATTCCGAGGTTGCCAAGCTCGTCGCCGGACCGCGGGTCTTCATTTGCGACGCGTGCGTCGCGATCGCGCAGCGCCTGATGGATGAGACCGGAGACACCACGCCGTCTCAGAACGTTCGAGGCGGCGGTCTTCTTCAGCGGATCGTCGTTCGCATCCGTGCCGCAGTGCGGGGCGTCAGCGACTCCCGGATGACGCAGCCGGCTCCAGCTCGCGCAGCCAGATATTCCGAAAACTAATCGGCTGGCTCGGGTCGCCGTGGGCCTGCAGCTTGATCGGCGCCTCGTCGTACTTCTTGTATTGCGGCTTGCCGATGTAAACCGTTTCTCCTTTCACCTCGGAGTGGTTCTGAATCAGCACGCCGTTGTGAAGTGCGGTCACGTAGGCGGGCGTTTTCACCGATCCATCCGCGTTGAACGCCGGCATCGTCCAGACCACGTCATAGGTCTGCCACTCGCCCGGCTTGCGCATGGCATTCACGAGCGGGGCGTACTGCTTGTAGATGCTCCCGGCCTGCCCGTTCACATACGTCTTGTTGTTGTACGAGTCGAGGATCTGCAGCTCGTAGCCGCCATCGCCGCTCCCCGTTGATGCGAGGAACAATCCGCTGTTGCCACGCGCCTGATCGGTTCCCGTGATATCCGGCGGAATGCGCCATTCGAGGTGCAGCTGGTAGTTCTTGAAGCTGCGCTTCGTTTCGATGTTGCCAGCCTGCTTGTTGACGGTGATGACGCCGTTGGCGACGGTCCACGTCGCCGGCGACTTGTCTTTCGTCGATACCCACTGATCGAGGTTGCTGCCGTCGAACAGCACGATCGCATCCGAGGGCGGCGCGCCCTCCGTCGCGGCTGGTGTAATCACTTTGGGCACCGGCTCCCAGACTTCCGTGTCTTTGGGATTGCCCCGCGGCGGCGTCTGCGCGGCCGACTGCGCGGTTGGGTTCTGCAGCGGTGGATTCTGCTCGGCGACGACCGGCAGCGCGAAGAGGGTAGTAACGACGAGCGTAACCGACAGGTGAGTTCGCATGACGAAGGCCTCGTTTCGGTAGAGATCGGCGGATTGTGTGGCGCGCTCGGCTTCCCTGTCAACCGCCCCCGAACCGTGAACCGTGAACCGCGAACCGTGAACCGTGAACCGTGAACCGTGAACCGCGAACCGCGAACCGTGAACCGCGAACCCGTGAACCGTGAACCGTGAACCGTGAACCGTCGATCGTGAGAAGATGACGCGGATATGACCGATGCCTTCCTGCGGGCGGCGATTGACGAAGCGCAAACCGGCGCGCGCGAGGGAGGGATCCCCATCGGGTCCGTGCTGGTTCATGACGGCCGGATCATCGGCCGCGGCCACAACCGGCGCGTGCAGCAGGCGAGCGCCGTGCTGCATGGCGAGATGGACGCGCTCGAGAAGGCCGGACGGCAGGCGGCGCGCGTGTATCGCGCATCGATCCTCTATACGACGTTATCCCCCTGCGCGATGTGCAGCGGCGCGATCCTTCTTTACGGGATCCCAAGGGTGATCGTCGGCGAGAACCAGACGTTCATGGGAGAGGAAGCGCTCCTGCGATCGCGGGGTGTGGCCGTCGAGGTCCTGCAGGACGAGACGTGCATACGTCTCATGACGGAATTCATCCACGCGCACCCGGAGCTCTGGCGCGAGGACATCAGCGTGTGACCATGCGCACCTTCAATATTCAATCCTGGCCAACAACGGGCTGTTCGATGCCTATGACCTGCGAACCGGCGAGGAAATCTACAGGAAGCGGCTCGAGCCAATCGGCAGCGGCTTCAGCGCCTCGCCCGTGGCCGCTGACGGCAAGATCTATCTCTCGAACGAGGACGGCGAGATGCTCGTTGTCGCCGCCGGTCCTGACTTCAAGCAGATTGCGACGAATTCGATCGGCGAGCTGCTCATGGCGACACCGGCGCTGTCGCGGGACGTGATGTACGTACGGTCGCTGCGCACGCTCACTGCGATCGGAGCAAAGCCGTAGCGTGGCCGACCGGCTGTACAATGGATTGAGCGCATCCTCCACGTGAAACAGCCGATGAAGCTCGATTTTCTCTGGGCGGGGTGGTGCCTGCTCGGCGCCGTTTATTTCATGTTCCGCGGCTAGATGGTCACGAGTCCGCGGCTGAGCGCGATGCGCACGGCTTCGGTGCGATTGCTGGCGCCGAGCTTCCCGCAAATCGATGCAACGTGAAACTTCGCGGTCTGATCGCTGATCGCGAGACGCGCGGCGATCGTCTTGTTCGGCAGTCCTTCGGCGACGAGCTCGAGCACCTCACGCTCACGGGGCGTCAGCGGCTCGGGCAGCGTTGCCATCGTGGGATCGCGGCGCCGCGAGGGAACCAGCAGCCAGGCGTCGGCGCGGTGATCATCGGCACGCGCCTCGGCCAGTGTCGACACCTCTCCCGCGATAACGATGTCTTCAGGAAGGACCGCGCGCAGCCGCGCGCGCTCCTCCCCGGATCCAATCAGCACCACGTGCATCAGTCCTGAGTCCTCCGTCGCGAGTCACGCCGGACGCTCCGCGACGGTGACGCTAACGTCGTGCGCTGTGCCCGCACGCAGCAGTCGCCCCTTGACCGCGCGCCCCACGCGATCCGTGGTCAACAGATCGAGCAGATCGTCGGGGGCCGATACCGGTTGGCCATCGAATTCGATCAACACGTCGCCAATCAGGAGCGCCGCGGCGTCAGCAGGACCTCCGGGCGTGATCCCGACAATCAGCAGTCCACGATCGTGTCCCGATCCTCCCTGCTGGCGTTCCGCCAGTTGCACCGGCTGTCCCGCAACACCGAGGTACCCGCGCCGCGGTCTGCCGTGCTTCACTACATCTGACGCCGCGCGCCACGCGATCGATGCCGGAATCACGACCCCGAGGCCGCGAATGGCGCTCGCCGTGGTGATCCCCGCCACGGCCCCGGATGCGTCGATGAACGCGCCCCCCGCGAATCCATCGTGCATCGGTGCGGTCGTGCGCAGCACCTGTTCGATCGACTGGCGACGGCCGGTCGCGAGCGGACCGCCGATGATGGCGATGATGCCGGCGCTCGCCGTGACTGCGTTGCTCCACGATCGCGCGACGGCGACGCCCACGTGTCCCACGCGTGGCGGGGCGGTCGATTGACGCGCCGGTTCGATGCCCAGACCCGCCGCCCGCAGCACGGCAATGCCGGTCGAGGGATCCCACCCTGCCAGCTCTGCGTCGAATGTCTCCCCATCGTGCCGGCGGACGCGCAGTCCATCGTCGCGTCCAATCGCGCGGACGGTCGTCAGCACCGCATCCGCAGAAAAGACCACGCCGCTGGCGGGACGCCGGCGTCCCTGGACCTGGAGGACCGACGGGGCCGCGGCCTCGACGATGGCCGCCAGCGCATCGGAAACAGTTGAGAGAGTTGTATTCGTCATGTCCGATTGTGTGTCGTGCGTGCGAGACACTACATCACCCGATCGGGTGGGTAGGCGCTCAGGCGCGAAGTCTAGTCGGAGTTGGTGATTGGGTGATTCAGTGATTTGGTGATTTGAACTCTCTCAAAAAAGCGAAATCACCGGATCGCCCGATTACCAAATCACCAAGCCGCGCGCGTGGATCCCGCGGAGGTGTCGCACCGGCAGGCGCAGCTTGGACCGTTGAGCATCGCACATCGCACATCGCGCCTCGCACGTCGCGCCTCGAACCTCGGCCTTCGGCTCCTCGTGTTAGGATTCGCCGGATGAGGAGACGCATCATGGCACGCTCGACGCTCGCACGAGTTGGACTGGCAGCGGCACTGGCTATCGTGTACGTCACCAGCGTCGCGATTGGTTCGGAGAAATCTGCCTCCGCGATGGCGACAGCCGCGAAGGCGTGGCTGGCGTCGTTGACGGCCGAGCAGCGCGAGCAGGCCGCGATGCCGTTCGACGCGGCCGACCGGACGGCGTGGCATTACGTGCCGAACGAGATGTTCCCGCGCAAGGGGGTCACGCTCGGCACGATGACGGATTCGCAGCGGGCGCTCGCGCGCGAGCTGCTCAAGACGGGCATGAGCCAGCGCGGGTACATGACCACCGAACAGATCATGGAGCTCGAGAAGGTGCTGCAGGTGATCGAAGGGGACAAGCGCCGGTTCCCGCGCGATCCCGGCGCGTACGCGCTGGCCGTATTCGGCACGCCCGGCGGAAGTTCGCCGTGGGGCTGGCGCTTCGTGGGGCACCACATCTCATTCCATTTCACGATTGTCGGCGGACGCACGGTCGGCAACACTCCGACGTTCCTTGGCGCAAATCCGGCCGAGGTGCGTGAAGGGCCGCAGAAAGGCCAGCGGACGCTCGCCGCCGAAGAGGACGCGGCGCGCGCGCTGCTCGATGCGCTGGACAGCTCCGAGCGGTCCGTCGCAATCGTGCAGGCCACCGCGCCGAACGAGATGCTGACGGAGAACCGTACGGCCGTCGATCCGCTATCGCCGATCGGCATCAAGGCGTCCGCGATGAACCCGCCGCAGCGCGATCTGCTGAAGAAGCTGATCGAGGTGTACACCGGCTACATGACGGCCGACATCGCGTCGGATCGGATGGAGAAGGTTCAAAAGGCCGGCCTCGAGAACGTTGCGTTCGCGTGGGCGGGCGAGACCGAGCGCGGCAAGAAGCACTACTACCGGATTCAGGGACCGACGTTCCTCGTCGAGTACGACAACTCGCAGAATGACGGCAATCACATACACTCCGTCTGGCGCGATTTCAACGGCGACTTCGGCCGCGATCTCCTGCGCGAACATCTGCAGGCGTTCCCGCACTGAGGGCTCCGATGCGCGCCGGGCTGCTGACGATTGCCGTGCTGCTCTGCCCAGCGGTCGGCTGGGCGCACCCGGTCCCCTTCAGCTACCTGGACCTGTATCTCGCCAAGGGCGCAATCGACGGCGCCATCGTCCTGCACGTCTACGACATCGCGCACGAGCTTCAGCTCGATCCCGCCGAACGGCTGCTCGATCCGGCGACCGCGCAGGCACAGCGAGGAGCGATCGAATCGCTCCTCGGCGCCCGAGTGCAGCTCGCTGATGACGATCGGCCGCTCACGCCGGTGATCGGCGCAATCGAGGTGCTGAGCGATCGCAGCTCGCTCCGCATCCAGCTGCGGTGGCCGCTCAGCCGCGCGCCGGGACGGCTGACGCTGGACGCGTTGCTCTTTCCATACGATCCGAATCACCAGACTTTCGTGAACGTCTACGAGCGCGGCACGCTCACCTCGCAGACGATTCTGGATGCGCGGCGCTCGTCGTACGAGTACTTCGCGGGGTCGCGACAGGGCACGTGGGCGGTCGTGCGGAAGTTCCTGCCGGCCGGCGTGCATCACATCCTGATCGGACCGGACCACCTGCTGTTTCTCGTCGGCCTGCTGCTCCTCGGTGGCTCCATACGGCAACTCGCGTTCATCGTGACGGCGTTCACCGCCGCCCACAGCGTCACGCTCGCGCTCGCCGTCCTCGATATCGTCAACCCGCCGGCGCGGCTGATCGAGCCAGCGATTGCGTTGAGCATCATTTACGTGGGCGCCGATAATCTCTTGATCGGCACGGGTCGGGATATGCGGGCGCTGGTGGCATTCGTGTTCGGATTCGTTCACGGCTTTGGCTTTGCGGGCGTGCTCAAGGAAATGGAGCTTCCCGCGCGCGCCCTGGGCTGGTCCCTCGTGTCGTTCAACGCCGGCGTGGAGATTGGGCAGCTGACTGTTGTCTCTGCAGTGGCCTCGGCGCTTGCGATGGTGCGCTCACGGCACGAGGCCGCCGGCCGTCGCCTGGCCTTCGGCGGATCGATTGTCGTGATCGTCGCAGGCAGCTACTGGTTCATCCAGCGCGTCTTCTTTCCGGGAGGCATTTCATGAAGCGTGCAGCCGTATTGACGCTGTTGATCTCGACTGGAGCGTTAGCGGTGGCGGTGCGCGCCAGGCAGGCGCCGCCGGGAGCCCAGGCGGATCAGCCGAAGGTCGTCGAGGTCGAGAAGATCAAGGACAACCTGTACATGCTCAAGGGCGGCGGCGGCAATACGGCCGTCTTCGTGACCGACGCCGGGGTTGTGATCGTCGACACCAAGCTCGCGGGATGGGGCCCGGCGATTCTCGAGAAGATCAAGACGATCACCGACAAGCCGGTCACGACGATCATCAACACCCACACGCACGGGGATCATACCGGCAGCAACGAATTCTTCGGATCCTCGGTCGAGATCGTGGCGCACGAGAACACGAAGACGAACATGCAGAAGATGGACGCGTTCTCGGGCGAGAAAGCCGCGTTCCTGCCGAAGAAGACCTTCAAGGACAAGCTGTCGCTGATGCACGGCAAGGATCAGATCGACCTGTACTACTTCGGGCGCGGACACACAAATGGCGACGCATGGATTGTGTTTCCGGCGCTTCGGGTGGTCCACGCGGGCGACATCTTTTCTGGAAGGAACCTGCCGCTGATCGATGTGAACAACGGCGGGACCGCGACGGAGTATCCGCGCACGCTGACGAACGCGTGGAACGGCCTGAAGAATGTCGACACGATCATTACCGGGCACAGCACGACATTGCCGTTCGCCGATCTCGAGCAATACGCCGCCTTCAACCAGCAGTTCCTGAAGTGGGCGCAGGGTGAGTTGAAGGCGGGAAAGAGCGTTGACGAAGCGGTCGCCGATTACAAGCCGTCGGCGCGATTCCAGGATTACACGCTGCAGCCCGCGCGCGTGCGATCCAACGTGAAGATCGTGTATGACGAGTCCGAGATCCGAGGGCCGGGGCCGAACAAATGATCCGTTGGATCCCGCTGCTCGCCGTCGCCCGGCGCTCCGAAGGCGAGCCAGCATGGGTCGGTGTCTCAGCACGTCGGCAACACCGTGATCACGATCGAGTACAACCGGCCCGTCGCCCGCGGGCGTGACCTGTTCGGAGCGCTGGTGCCGTGGGGCCGCGTGTGGACGCCCGGCGCGGACTATGCGACGACTATTGAGGTATCCACACCGGTGCAGATCGAGCGGCAAGCCCTCCCGGCCGGCACCTACTCGCTCTGGACGGAGCCACAGCAGGATCGCTGGACGGTGATCTTCAACCGTGTGCAGCCGGTGTTTCATACGCGATATCCGGCGGGCGAGGACGTTTTGCGCGTGACGGCGACGCCGCGTGAAGGCATGCACATGGAAACGCTCGCCTTCTACTTTCCAAAGGTCGATGGCAAGCACGCGGAGCTGGTCCTTCACTGGGGAAAGACAATCGTTCCGCTGGAGATCGAGGTGCCGTGATCCGGACTCGCGTGTGGGGCCCCTTCTGCACGATCGTCTTGGTGTGCGCGCTGTCGTCGGCCGCGCCGGCGCAGAATGCCGCGCGCGAGCAGTCCGCGTTTGCCGGGCAGATTGCCGCGCTCTCGGAAGCGGGCGGCTACTTCGATACCGACAATCTCATCTCGAACGAGTCGTCGTACCTGCAGGTGATCCCGGAGCTGCAGCGGCGAGGCGTGCACGGCGGCGCCTATATCGGCGTCGGTCCCGATCAGAACTTCACCTACATCGCGGAAGTCCGTCCCGCGATCGCGTTCATCATCGACATCCGCCGCGACAACATGCTGCTGCACCTGTTCTTCAAGGCGCTGTTCCAGTTGTCGCGCACCCGTCAGGACTACCTCTCGATGCTGTTCGGCCGTCGAGTGCCCGCGGTTGCCGGAAGATGGGCGCGCGAGGCCGACATCGAGGATCTCGTGAAGGAGACGGATGCGCGCTCCGTCGATTCGGCCGATATGGCCGCCGTCCGCGTGCGCGTGTCGCTGGCGCTCAAGAAGATGGGCGTGCCGCTTTCAGACGAGGACATCGCGACGATTAGCCGGTTCCACGCGCGCTTCGTCGAGGCCGGCCTGTCGCTCCGTTTCCAGAGCGCCGGCCGTCCGCCGCAGAGTCACTATCCGACGTACCGGCAGTTGCTGCTCGACACGGATCCGTCGGGACGACACACCAACTTCCTGGCATCAGAAGAATCCTTCCAGTTCCTGAAGTCCCTGCAGGCGCAGGATCGCATCATTCCAGTCGTCGGCGACTTGAGCGGACCGTCTGCGCTGGCGGCCATCGGACGCGTAATCGGCTTGCGGCGCGAGCTGCTCTCCGCCTTCTACGTGTCTAACGTCGAGTTCTACCTGTTTCGTGAGGGGAGCTTCCCCAGGTTCGTGGCCAACCTGGGCCGCGTGCCGCGCCAGAAGAACAGCGTGCTGATTCGATCGATTTTCGACTACGGCTTCTCGCGCGCCCGCCCGAGCGACGGCAGCGCGTCGCGCCTCCACGCGATCGATGATCTCCTCGCCAACTTCTCCGCGGGCCGAATCCAGCACTATGGGGACCTGATCTCGCCGTAGATGTCCGAGGTCCGAGGTCCGAGGTCCGAGGTCCGGGGTCAGGGGTTCGCCGTTCGATATAGCCCGAGGGTCGAGCGCGAGACTCGGGCCTCGGATCTCGGACCTCGGACCTCGACGGTCCTATCCTTCCCATCCATTGATGATGGTTTCGCGCAGATCGAAGCCGAACGCGCGTTCGCTGACGACGACAATGGGTGGGCCCTGGAGCCGCTTGTAGACGGAGCGGCGCATTCGGCGGTGCGCGTCATAGACGATCGTGCGGAATGTTTCCCGCGTGTATTTGTCGTAGACCGTGAGCCCCTGGTCGTCCGGCCCGAAACGTGTCGGATCGAGCGCGTGCTGCTCGAATAACCGGATCAGATCCGCGGGGCTGGTCCGGTGTTCCGCGAATTCGCCCACGATCGGCGAAACGACGGCGTAATCGAACGGATCGCACTGTCCTGCCGCGAGCTCGGCGGATGGTTTGATGTGGAACGTGTCCTCCGGGATCATCTCCCGCCCGTGCATGCTGTTCACGTAGCGGGCCACGCTGTATACATCCATTTTCGACAGGTCGCCGATGAGCGAGATCCCGCCGCACATGTCGCCGTACAGCGTGGCGTATCCGAGCGCGATCTCCGTCTCGTTGCCGCACGAGATGAGCAGCGCCCCCGTGTCGTTCGATTCAGCCATCATCAGCAGTCCGCGGATGCGGGCGTGCAGGTTCTCGCGCGTGAGATTCTGCGCGATCGGGTGGGCGCATCCCTCGAACACGCTGCGCACCTTCTCGTCGATCTCCTGGATCGGGACGGTGCCGTAGCGCACGCCGAAGGCGCCGGCCAGCCGTGCCGCGATCCCTCTCGTCGTCTCGCTGTTGTAGCGTGACGGCAGGTTGTAGGCGAGCACGCGATCCGCGCCCAGCGCGTCCACCGTGAGTGCCAGCGCGAGTGCGGAATCGATACCGCCGGAAACAGGGACGATCGCGCGCGTGAAGCCGGTCTTGCGCATGTAGTCCCGCAGCGTCATGACGAGCGCGTCGTGCAGCTCGCGGACCCGATCGTCGCGCGGCAGCTCGACCTCCGGCAGCGGCCCGCCGGCCGCCTCGAGGTCGACGACGAGAAGGTCCTCGTCGAACTGCCGCCCGACCGCGACCAGCCGTCCGGCGGCGTCGTAAACGAGGCTCTCGCCGTCGAATGGGATGATGTTCTTCCCGGTGTCCGCGGCGCCGACGGTGTTCACGTACACAATCGGGCGATGGAACTGAGCGATGTGCCCGCGGATCAGCCGCTCGCGCGTGTGGCGCTTGCCCGGATGGAACGGCGACGCGTTCAGGTTGAGGAGCACGCTCGCCCCCTTCGCCACCAGCTCCGGCAGCGGCTTGATCTCGTAGAACTCGTCCCACATGTCTTCACAAATCGAGACGCCGATGCGCGCACACGTGGACCCGACGGCGACATCGATCGGATCGCGCCGTTCCCCCGGCGTGAAGAACCGCTTGTCGTCGAAATAGCGGTAGTTGGGGAGCAGCGACTTGCGCGCCCGCTGCAGCACGTTTCCGTCGCGCACGACCGCGGCCGCGTTGTACTTGCGGATCGTGCCGTTGTCATTTCTGGCGGCGGGATCGAAGTCGATGAAGCCGACCACGGCGGTAATGCCGCGCGCGGCCTGTGCGATCTCCTGCATCGCGCGCTCGTTGGCGTCGAGAAACCCGGCATCCTCGACCAGATCGCCGATGCAGTAGCCGGGGAGCGCCATTTCCGGCACCACGACGAGATCGGCGCGTTCTCTCCTCGCTGCCGTGAGCGCATCGAGGATGCGCTCCGTGTTATGACGGATGTCGCCGCTGGTCGGATTGATTTGGGCTAACGCGATTCGCATCGGTTGACGGTTGACGGTTGACGGATCACACCATCGTAGCGCACGCGTAGTCTGCGGCAGATTCGTGGCACGTGTGAAAAGACCAAGGCCGCGCTGCAATTGGCCTGTTCTGGTCCTACACTGGAAACCTGCTATCCGTGTTTTGTGAAATCGGGGTCTTGTGAAATCGGGTTCGTAGCGCAGCCCTTCAGGGCTGCTCGTGGCGCGAGCAGGGCTGAAGCCCTGCGCTACGGCTTGCCTGACGAGAGAGGACGCGCAAGCGATGAAAAGGGAAGATCGGAGAGACGTCACGCGACGCGACATGCTGGGGGTCTTCACGGCCGCCGTTGGCGCGGCGTTCATGGGTTGCGGATCAAGTCCAACGAGCCCCAGCACGAGCAGCGGCACCAGCACATCGACCGGTGGCACGACGTCCGGCGCGTGTGCCGCGACGCCGTCGGAGACCGCGGGCCCGTATCCCGATCGCACCGGCATGATCAACGGCGCGACCTACTATCGACAGGACGTCACCGAGGGGAAGCTCGGCCTGCCGCTGACGCTGGCGTTGACGGTCGTCAACGTGAACAACGCGTGCAGCCCGATCGCGAATGCGACGGTGGAGATCTGGCACTGCGATGCGGCGGGGAACTACTCGGAGTACGGCAACTCGACCGGGCAGACGTTTCTCCGCGGCCTGCAGCGATCGGATGCGGACGGCAAGGTCACCTTCAACACCGTCTACCCGGGTTGGTACGCCGGCCGCGCCACCCACATCCACCTCGAGGTGTTCGTGAACGGGGCCAGCGTGAAGACCACGCAGATGGCCTTCCCCGACGACATCACGACCGGCGTGTATGCGACGGATGTCTACGCATCGCGCGGCAACAACCCGACGCGCACCAGCGCCGACGGCATCTTCGCGGACGGCACCACGAACGAGCTGGCCACGATGAGCGGCAGCACGTCGAGCGGCTACACGGCCATGCTGCAATTGGGTGTGGCTGTCTAAACAATCGAAGAGTCGAAGGACGAATCGAGGGGTCGAAGGAGCTCACAATAGAATTTTTCGAAGGATCTCACAACCCTTACGCTGCTCATTCGACAACAAATGTCGTTCCTTCGATTCTTCGAAAGCCCTTCGACCCCTTCGATTGATAACACTCCCTATCGCTGCGGCGCCGACGTGGTCGTCTTGCGGTTCGCGAGCTCCTGTTTCAGGATCTCGACGGCCTTTTCGATCTGCGCGTCGCGTCCCTTGATGAAATCGGCCGGCGTGTTGTCGACATGCACGTCGGGCGGCACGCCGAAGTTCTCCATGTTCTCGCCGGTCGCGGTCCACACGCCGGAGCCGGGCGTGCGAATCGTCGATCCGTCGAGCAGCGTGTAGGAGCCCGTCCCAATCACCGCGCCCATCGTGGGCACGCCGACGACCTTGCCGAGGCCGAGCGCCTTGAAGCCGGCGGGGAACATCTCCGCATCCGACGCGGAGCGCTCGTTCTGCATCACGACCATCGGCCCGTAGAAGTTCTGCGGCCGCGGTTGCTGGAATCCGGTATCACGATTGATGGTGTATTGGTACTCCCGCCCGGCAAGAATGCCGAGCAGCTCCTGGTCGATCCCGCCGCCGCCGTTGAAACGCTGATCGATGACCAGCGCCTTCTTCGTTCGGTTGGCCGCCAGATCGAGCTGGAACTGCCGCAGCGACGGCGCGTCCATCGCGCGGATGTGCAGGTAGCCGATCTCGCCGTTACCGAGCTTCCCGACCATCTCGCGTCGATCGTCGACCCACCGCGCGTACTGCAGATCCGTCCATGCGGTGGCGGCGGCGGGGGAGATTGTCACCTCCCAGGCGCCTTCCTTCGCCGGTTTGTCATTCAGGCGGAAATGGAACTTCGCGCCTGAGGCAAGCGTGAAGTACTGCCAGTAGTTGTCGCCCGCCTGCAGAGTGTGGCCGTCCACGCTGACGATGTAGTTTCCTTCCTGGATTTTCAGGTAGTCATGATCGGCGGGCCCATCCTTGTACAGGTGACCTACCTTGTAGAACCCTGACGAGTCCGCGACGAGATCGAATCCTGGATAGCGTGTCTGCAGCGTGCTCGTGCTCGTCGCTGGTCCGCCGCTCACGCCGGTATGCGACGCGTTGAGTTGACCGATCATCATCATCATGACGGCATGGAGTTCCTCCTCGTCGACGAGGTAGTCGAGAAGCGGCTCATACATCGCCTTGGCCGCGTTCCAGTCGGCGCCATGCATCTTCGCATCGTAGAAGCGGTTCTTCATGATGCGCCAGCCCTCGTTGAAGACCTGCGAGCGCAGCGCCTTGTGATCCACTTCGAGCGTAGCGGTGTAGGTGACCTGACGCGGTGTCGCGTTCGCGTTGGCTTCCGCGCCCTCGGTCGAAGAGCTCGCGCCGGCGCCGCCGCCGCGTCCGCCACGGCCGCCGCGCCCCGCCGTCTGCCCCTGGCCGCGCTGCTCGTTCGTGTTCAGGTTGATCGCCGCGGCGTACAGCCCGGGACCCGATCGGAAGAACAGCGTCCGGCCATCGCGCGCGAACACGAGACTGCCGCCTTGACCGAACGGCCCTCCAGCGGCGTTCCCACGTCCGCGCCCTTCGGCTTCGGTGTTCTGCGCCGCCGGCGGCACGCGCGTGAGCTGTCCACTCTCCACGTCGATGATGTAAATGCCCGCAGATGGATCGGCCGGCGCCCCCGCACCACGTCCGCCTCCCGCCGCGCCGCTCGCGGCGTTGAAGGCCACGGAGTGCCCTTCGGGCGCTGCGGCGAGATTGGTGATCGCGGTGCCGGGCACGGTCAGCCGCCGCGCGCGGCGCGCCATGCCGTTCCAGTCGATCTTCACCTCGACGGGCGGCTGAGGGCCGCTGGCGCCAGCGCCGCGACCGGTCTGACGCGCAGCCGCTTCCGCGGCAAGTCCCTCGGCCTCGTTGTCGATATCACGATCCATCGGATCATGCTCCTGGTCTCTCAACGGCAGCACCCACAATCCCATCGTGGTGTTGATGCCCCCTTGTGTCGCGATGCCGTTGCTCGTGCCCTCGGAAGAGGTGAACACGATATATCGGCCGTCGGCCGTCCACACGGCGGTGCTCTCGGCATACTGCACGCGATCGTCCGAGATGTGGCGCTCCTCGCCGCCGCCGATCGGTGCGATGTAGACGTGCGACCGCTGCGTGCGATCCTGCTTCGAGAAGGCCACCCACCTGCTGTCAGGAGAGATCGACACCGATCCGATGCGAGAGAGATCACTCGACGAGAGGACCTGGATCTTCGCATCCGCCATGCTGTAGCTGTATAGCTTCTTGTCCGCGGCCGTGTATAGGAGCAGCTTGGAATCGGGCGACCAGACGAGCGCGCCCTTCTCGTTGTCGAGATCGGTGATCTTCTTCGGCGCACTCCCTTCAGGATCGCTGATCCACACTTCGTCGCGACCGGATCGATCGGACACGAACGCGATGTATTTGCCGTCCGGAGACCATTTCGGTGAGTCGTTGCGGGACGACATCTTGTCGGGCGCAACGCGCGTGATGTCGCCGCGATCCGTTGCTATCGTCAGCAGCTGCCCCTTCGTGGAGATGACGGCGCGGCGTCCGGATGGCGAGATGTCAAACCCGTCCACTTGATCCGTGACCGCATCGGCGTCGGTCTCGTTCTCCTTGTCGTCGGTCGTGATTTCCAGCTTGATCTCGCTGGTCCGCCCCGTCGCCAGGTCAAGCTTCCACAGGCCGAAGTTCTCCTCGTAGACGATGGTCTTGCCGTCGCTCGATATCGAGGGCCAGAACAGGTTGCCATCGGTGTGCTTCGTGACCTGCACGGGCTGTCCGCCCTGCACGGGGATCTTGTAGATGTTGTTGACGCTCCTGCGGACTTCCGCGCTGCCGGGCTTGACGTTCTTCTCGTCGGGCAGCACGTCCGCGACGAAATAGATCGTGTTGTCAGCACCCCACATCGGCCAGTAGCGGTTGTAGCGCTCGTCACCCAGCAGCTTCGTGTAGGTGTTGTCGGACAGGTTCGCGAGCCAGAGATCCGCGGCGTAGCTGCCGCGGTAATGCTGCCGCGACCACACGGCCGGGTGCCGATTGAACACCAGTGACGTTCCGTCGGGCGAATAACTGCCCCAGTACCCCCAGTCGACGGGCAGCGGCTGCTCCTGGCCACCGGTGATCGCGACCGAGTACAGCGTCGCGACATTCGGGAACGCGCCGTTTCCCCGCGCGGCGCGGAAGATGACGTTCTCTGAGTCGCGCGACCAGCCGACCGTCTCGTCGTTGCCCGTGTGGAAGGTGAGTCGCCGCGCGGCGCCACCCATCACCGGAATGATGAAGACGTCGTAGTTGCCGTATCGGTTCGACGAGAACGCGATCCATCGGCCGTCCGGCGAGAACCGTGGATAGACCTCGCGGGCGCGATTGTCGGTGAGCCGCCGCACATTCGAGCCGTCTTCGGACGCGACCCAGATATCGCCGAGATAACTGAACGTTACCGTGCCCGCGTGGTAGTCCGGGTGGCGCGGCAGTCGTACGGGCGCCGCGGACACGACAGCGGTGAGAATGATGTTGAAGAGTAGCGCGAGCACCGCGCGTCCCGATGATCGTCGAACCATTCCATCCTCCCGGGCGGGATACTAACACCAAGGCGGTGCGGACCGAGAACGCCGAGATGGAGAACGACGAAGGTAACGGATGGAGAACGACGAAGGTAACGGATGGAGAACGACGAAGGTAACGGATTTCACAAACGAAGCAACGAAGGCAACAGAGATGAACGAAGGTGGCTGCGGATCCCGCGACTCTCGTCGCCGTCCGCCGGGCCGCGCTTCGCGCGGCTGGAGATCGTGCGCGAGCCGAAAAACGAACGCCGTAGGCGACAGATGGCGCTCGTTTTTCGTGTCGCGCACGATCTCTCGGGTGCCGGCCACAAGCTGCCCGAGGCCGGCACCGGCGGACGGCGACTCTGATCCGCGCACTGTCGCGTGAAACGTGCGTGACAAGGGCACTCTCTTCGTTTCCCTTCGTTTGCCTTCGTTG
The DNA here is from genome assembly GCA_003222675.1 of Acidobacteriota bacterium. GTDB lineage: Bacteria > Acidobacteriota > Vicinamibacteria > Vicinamibacterales > 2-12-FULL-66-21 > QHWT01. Next base: position 67,869 of record QHWT01000070.1, read on the forward strand.
CTTCGTTGGTGGGAACCGTTTCCTCCCGCCGTTTCCTCCCTCCGTTTCCTCCGTCCGTGCGAGAATTCCCCTGGTGCCCCTGATTCGTCCGCTGCCCCGCCGCGTGACGCGCGGCTTTTCGATCGTGACGCTCGTCGCGTGGATTGTCTCCATGGGCGTGCTCGTCAACCGCGCATATTTGCAGGCATCGTCGAATCTCGCGATGGACCTGGCACGCTACGGCTCCGCGGCCGAGTGGCGGGGCGTCTATTACCGCGGCGAGAAGGTTGGCTTCACCGTCAGCCAGACCGTGCCGACCGCGGACGGCTTCGAGCTGCAGGAACATGGCCGGCTCCAGATGTCGCTCCTCGGCGCGACGACGGCGGCAACGATCCAGACGAAAGCACAGGTCGATCGCGCCTTTGTCTTGCGGTCGTTCGAGTTCTCGCTGGATCCCGGGACCGGGCCCGTCGCCATCAGCGGACGCGTGGACGGTCCGCACATGAGACTCAGCATCAAGACGTCCTCAGGCACGCAAACCGAAGAGCGAGAGCTCACCGACGTGCCGGTGCTCGGCCTGAACCTGTCTCGGCGCCTCGCCAGTCAGGGGCTGAAAGCCGGTTCACGACAGGAGTGGATGATCTTCGATCCCGCGACGCTCACGAACCAGCCGGCCGTTGTGGAGGTCGGCAAGCGCGAGATCGTGAACGTCGACGCCGGGGCGCCCATCAGGCTCGGACGCCGTGAAGTGCTGCGGATGGCGAATCGGAGCATTCCCGCATTCAGGGTCGACATGACGTTCGCGGGTTTGCGGACGACGTCGTGGGTCACGGATACGGGCGAAGTGGTGCGCGAGGAAAGTCCCACGGGATTGATGTCGGTCCGCGAGTCGCCGGAGACGGCGCGTCGCATGGCGATCGGCGACCGCATCCAGGGCGATCTGCTCGAAGCGGCGGCGGTGGTCCCGCTGCGGACGGCGACGTCGCGTCGACTCGACGATCCGCGCGACGTGCGGCGGCTGGAGCTGCAGCTTGACGGGATCGATCTCGCGAGCCCCGACCTGCAGGGGGCAGGACAATCGGTCCAGGGGGATGTGCTGGAGATCGTCGACGCGCGATCGTTGCGCGCGTCCCCTGCGGATGTCGATCTGCAGCGGTATCTCGAGCCGGAACCGCTCATCGAGAGCGACGATCCCGCCATTCGCGCCGAAGCGCGCGCGGCAATCGACGGAGTAACGGGCGCACGCGCGCAGGCGGAGCGGCTGACGCGTCGCGTCAACGCGATGCTCGATAAGAAACCCACGGTGAGCCTGCCCTCTGCGCGCGACGTGCTGCGGACGAGGGTTGGTGATTGCAACGAGCACACGGCGCTGTACGTGGCGATGGCGCGCGCGGCGGGCATCCCGTCGCGCATCGCGGTCGGCCTCGTCTACACTCGCGGCGCGTTCTATTACCACGCGTGGCCGGAGGTGTTTGTCGACGAGACCCGCAGCCCTTCGACAGGCTCAGGGCGAAGCCGCGGCGTGTGGCTGCCGGTCGATCCGACGTTCAACCAGTTCCCGGCCGACGCGACGCATGTCAGACTGGCGCGCGGCGGCCTCGATCGTCAGGCGGCGATCCTTCCACTCGTCGGCAAGCTGAAGATGACGATCCGTGACGTCGATCTCGGGCCGAACGCGCGGTCGGTGCTCGTTGGCAGGCAGCCTGCGGACCTCGCGCCACTCGCGGTTCCGATTCCACGGCGGAACGCGTCGGGATGCTGCTCGTGCTGGTCCAATCCTTCGCGCCTGAGATGATCGCCACTTACGACCTCGTCAAACGATACGGTGGTTTCACGGCGGTCGACGAGGTGAGCCTCGAGGTGAAGCCCGGAGAGATTCACGGGTTCCTCGGACCGAACGGCGCCGGCAAGACCACGACGATCCGCATAATTGCCGGCCTGCTGAAGCCCACATCAGGGCGTGTCGTCGTCAACGGCCACGACCTCGCGTTGGAGCCGGAGGCGGCGAAGGCGTCGCTCGGCTTCATTCCCGATCGCCCGTTCATCTACGAGAAGCTGACCGCCGGCGAGTTCCTGCGATTTCATGGCGGCCTGTATGGTTTGGATGGTGGAGGCGTCGGAGAGCGCGTGCGCGAGATGCTCGAGCTGTTCGAGCTCGCGCGATGGGAGCACGAGCTCGTCGAGAGCTTCTCGCACGGCATGAAGCAGCGGCTCGTGATGAGCGCGGCATTCCTGCACCGGCCACGGGCGGTCCTCGTCGACGAGCCGATGGTCGGGCTCGATCCGCGCGGCGCCCGACTGATCAAGGATGTCTTTCGCCGTATGGCCGAGCGCGGCGTCGCGATCCTGATGAGCACGCACACGCTCGAAGTCGCCGAGGAGATGTGCGATCGGATCAGCATCATTCTCAAGGGGCGCATCATTGCGAGCGGAACGGTGGCGGACCTTCGCGCGCTGGCGGGCAGCCACGACGATCAGCTGACGGCGGTGTTCCTGAAGCTGACCGGCGGCAGTGCGCTCCAGGAGATCGACGAGATCGTCTGATGCCAGGCCCCGCGTTCCCTTATCTCCTCGTTCCCTCCGTTTGGTCGTCGCGCAATCGCGCGCGACGGCGCGAGCACGGCGACCTGGCGCGCGCAATCCTGTTCGGCCTCGTCGGCTGCGTCGTGTTCGTCGGCCTTTTCGCAGCTGCGTTCTGGCTGACGTGGCAGCTTGGCGACTACGCCGAATTCGGTGATTACCTGCTGCGCCTCGGCCTGTCCTGGCTGTTCATGGCGTTTCTGTCGTTTCTCGCCTTCAGCGGCGTCGTGACGGCGCTGTCGACGTTCTTTCTTTCAGACGATCTGCGCCTCCTGCTCGCGGCGCCCATTGCGTTGCGGCGTCTTTGTCATGCGCGGTTCCTGAAGACCGTCGCGCTCTCGTCGTGGATGGTCATCGTGTTCCTGGCGCCGGTTCTGCTGGGCATCGGCTTCGCGCACTGCGCCCCATGGTCGTTCTATCCGCTCGCGATACTCACCATCGCCCCATTCGTCGTCATTCCGGTTGCTGCCGGGACGGCGATCACGCTGCTGCTGGTCAACATCTTTCCGGCGCGCCGCGCGCGAGACATTCTGTTGCTGATGGGACTGCTCTTCGCCGGCAGCCTGATCGTCCTGCTCCGCATGATTCAGCCGGAGCGACTGCTGCGCGTCGAATCGCTCCCGGACATCGCCGATTTCTTCGCGACGCTGCAGTCTCCGGTGACGCCGCTGCTGCCGTCTTTCTGGGCCGCGGAAACGCTGTTTGCCAGCCTGCGGGGTCATCTCGATGTCGTGCACGCGGCCGCGCTCTGGAGCACGGCGTTCGCGCTGACCGTGCTGGTCGGACGCGCGAATGAGCGTTGGTACTTCGCCGGATTCAGCAAGTCGCAGGAGGCCCGCAAGGCACGGTTCACGCGGTTCGACGGTCTCGATCGCGCGGCGCGGCTGCTGCCGATGTCCGTCGTTCGGCGGCATCTCCTGATCAAGGACGCGAAGGTGTTCCTCCGGGACGTCAGCCAGTGGTCGCAACTGCTCCTGCTGCTGGCGCTCGTGCTCGTGTATCTGTACAACTTCCGCGTGCTCGATCTCGAGCGGATTCCCTACATGAGCGGCGTCGTGAAGAACGTCTACGCGTTCGTGAATCTCGCGATGGCCGGTCTGGTCATGGCCACGCTGTGCGCCCGGTTCGTCTTTCCCGCGGTGTCATCCGAGGGCGGGGCGTTCTGGATCATCCGCACCGCGCCGATTTCGCTGCACGATTTCCTGTGGTCGAAGTTCTGGACTGGCGTCGTGCCGGTGTGCCTGCTGTCCGAGGGCTTGACGGTGACGGCCAATCACTTTCTCGGAATCGATGCATTTCTCGAGGTCGTTGCGGCCGTCGCCATCGGATTCATGAGCATCGCGCTCGTCGGCCTCGCGGCGGGCCTCGGCGCGCGCTATCCGCGGTTCAACGCGGAGAATTCGAGCCAGGTCGCCGGATCGTACGGCGGCATCGCCTTCATGATCGTCGCGGTGCTGTTCGTCTTGTTGCTGATCGCGCTTCTCGGCTGGCCCTCTTCGGTGTACCTCCTGCATCGATCCGGCGGCGTGCCGCTGGGGGTCGGCGACGGCGCGGTGATGGGCGTATGCTTCACGTCCGCGGCCGCATTGAGTATTGTGACCTGGCAGGTGGGGATGCGGAGCGGCGTGCGGGCATTGGAGGCGATGGGAAGATGAGCGACACCACCGGATCCGGCAATGGCCGCGAATTTCTGCGACATACCGTTGCGACGCTGGCGTACCGCTCGCGAAAGATCCTGACCGACGTGCCGACGGATTTCTCGTCATTCCGCGCGTGCGACGCCGTGAAAGGGACCCACGGCAGCCGGAGCGCGGGCGAAATCCTCGCGCACGTGTGCGATCTGTTCGACTGGGGGGCTGCGCTCGCGCGCGGCGAGCACACCTGGCGCGAGACGAAGCCGCAGGCGTGGGACGCCGACGTCGGGCGATTCTTCGATGCGCTCGCGCGGTTCGACGCCTCGCTCGGCGCGGATGCGCCGCTCGGGAGCGCCGCTGAACGCCTGTTCCAGGGTCCCGTGGCCGACGCCCTCACGCACATCGGCCAGCTTGCCATGATGCGCCGCCTTGCCGGCGCGCCCATTCGCGGCGAGAACTACTTCAAGGCGGAGATCACCGCCGGGCGTGTGGGTGTGGAGCAGGCGCCGCCGCGGCGTGAGTTCTGAGCGCACGTTGTATGGGTCGCGCGGAGAAGACGATCTCACGCCAAGGCGCCGAGGCGCAAAGGCGCCGCCCCTTTCGCACGTCCGCCGTGCCGCGCTTCGCGCGGCGGAGTGTGCACTCACAGCGCCCGGCCGGAGGCCGGGCCACGGCGGACGTGCGCCGACGCGGCGCGTCGCGGTCTTCTCCGCGCGCGTCCTTGCAGGGTGACACGATCGGTGTTTATCGGTGTTCGGCGTGGATTTGCCTCTGCGCCTTCGCGCCTCCGCGTGAGTTCGTACGTGCCAAGTGGTAGGCGCGACTCTGAGTAAAATGTCGCGGATGCATCGAATCATCGCCTGCCTTGTCGACTCGTTGTTCGCTGCGATCTTCTCGGCGCTCGTCACCGCCCAGGTGCCGGACGCGAGCTTCAAGGCGCCGCCGCCGCAATTTGCGGACGCTGGCCGGCGCGCGAAGCTGAAGGCGGCGTTCCCGGAGATCGATCGCATCTTCAAGGCGTTTACCGAGCAGGCGCACGTTCCCGGCGCAAGCTGGGGCATCGTCATTGACGGCGAGCTCGCGCATGCGGGCGTCACCGGTCTTCGGGACGTCGCATCGAAGGCGCCGGTCGAGCCGGACACGGTGTTCCGCATCGCTTCGATGACCAAGAGCTTCACCGCCATCGCGATCCTGAAGCTGCGCGACGAGGGTAGGTTGTCGCTCGATGACCCCGCGGAACGCTACGTCCCTGAGCTCGCAAAGCTCACTTATCCGACCGGCGATTCGCCGCGCGTGACGATCAGGCACCTGCTCTCGCACGCGGAAGGGTTTCCGGAAGACAACCCGTGGGGCGATCGACAGCTCGCCGACAGCGACGCGCAACTGACCGAGATGCTCGGCGGCGGCATTCCGTTCTCGAACGCCCCGGGCGTCGCCTACGAGTACTCGAACTACGGCTTCGCGATTCTCGGGCGGATCGTATCGCGCGTCTCCGGCAGGCCGTATGCGGACTACGTCGCGGCGACGATCTTGCGGCCGCTGGGGATGACCTCAACTACGCTGGAGCCGGGCGACGTGCCGCGCGCGAAGCTGGCGCTCGGCTATCGATGGGAAGACGGGACGTGGAAGGAAGAGCCGATCCTTGCGCACGGCTCGTTCGGTTCTATGGGCGGCATGCTCACGACCGTGCCGGATCTCGCGAAATACGTCGGCGCATTTCTCTCGGCGTGGCCGCCGCGTGACGGTGCGGAAATCGCCCCCATCCGCCGCGCATCGCTCCGCGAAATGCAGCAGGTGTGGCGGCCTGCGCCCGGCGCGGTGACGCGCGACCCCTCGGGCCAGCTGCAGATGAGCATCGGTGGATACGCGTTCGGCCTGCGGGTGTCGCAAACCTGCGCGTTCCGGCATGTGGTCGCGCACAGCGGCGGATTACCGGGATATGGATCGCAGATGCGCTGGCTGCCGGAGTACGGCGTCGGAATTGTCGCATTCGGCAACCTGCGCTACACGGGTTGGGGGAAGCCGATCGACGACGCCATCGATGCGCTCGCGCGCACCGGAGCGCTGCAGCCGCGCGTCGTGCAACCGTCGCCCGCGCTCGTGGACGCGCGGGACGCCGTGTCGCGTGTCGTCGCGCACTGGGACGCTGCACTGGCCGCCAACATTGCCGCCGACAACTTGTTTCTCGACGACAGCGCCGAACGCCGGCGCGCCCAGCTCGATCAACTGCATGCGAAAGTGGGCGCATGCACGGCGCCATCATCGTTCGATCATGTTGAGAACGCTCTGCGCGGCGACTGGACGATCACGTGCGAGCGCGGCCGATTGCAGGTCACGATCACGCTCGCCCCGACAATCCCGCCGAAAGTCCAGTTCCTGTCAGTGACCGAAGCGCCGACGGACCGTCCGCCGCCGCAGGCGACGTCCTGTCCGCGTCAATAACCACGGATTACACGGACTACACGGATTACACGGACTACACGGATCACACGGATCACACGGATCAGATCCGTGCCCCTTCCGTGTAATCAGTGGTTCGTCTCCGATTTTCTTGCCGTCACGGAACGTGTTGGGACACAGCGCGTGCGAGCACGGCGATGCGCCGTCCGCGGACGTGTAGGTGATGCCGTCGGACGGAACGCTCGACGGCGGCGTCAAGTAATTTTTTCAGATCTGACGCATTCGGCACGTCGTCACAGCCCTTCGAGCGTGCCGGCGTCGAGGTGGATGCGGACTGCGATGCATCCCGGGAGCTCGATCCGCTGTCGCCGCACGACGCGATCCCGAAGGCCAAGGCTACGCCGAGCAGGTCACGCAGGCGCATAGAACGGTTCTTCCTCTTCTTGTGGCTTCCGCCCACCGCAGCCTCGGCGGAAACGGCGAGGCGGAACGAATGCTGGCATCGGCGGTGCAAACGACCCGCCCATGGCGACACACACGTTGAACGTCGCGCTCAGCGGCACGTTCGAGCTCGGCGGCACCACGCCGGTGAACCGGCTCGGGTTCGGCGCGATGCGCATCACCGGCAAGGGCGTCTGGGGACCGCCGCCGGATCGCCGCGAAGCGATCGCGGTTCTGCGGCGCGCCATCGACCTGAACATCAACCTGATCGACACGGCGAATTCGTACGGACCACACGTCAGCGAGCAGCTGATCGCCGAAGCGCTGTACCCATATCCCGAAGGGCTGGTCATTGCGACGAAGGGCGGCCTCGAGCGGCCAGGGCCCGACGCATGGGAGCCGAACGGTCGGCCCGAGAATCTCGCACGCGAGCTGGAAGGCAGCCTGCACCGCCTGCGCGTTGAGCGAATCGATTTGTATCAGCTGCACCGGATCGATCCGAACGTACCGGAAGACGATCAGTTCGGCTTCCTGCAGCGCGTGCAGCAGGAAGGCAAAGTGCGTCACGTCGGACTCTCGGAAGCGACCGTCGAGCAGATCGACCGCGCGCATCAATACTTCAACGTGGTGTCGGTGCAGAACCGCTACAACCTCGTCGACCGTGAGTGGGAAGGCGTGCTCGACTACTGCACCGCGGAAGGCATCGCCTTCATTCCATGGTATCCGCTGCTGGTCGGCAGGATCGGTGAGTCGAACGCCGCGCTCAGCCGCATCGCGCAGCGGCTCGGCGCGACGCCGTCACAAGTGGCGCTCGCGTGGCTGCTGAAACGCTCGCCGGTAGTGTTGCCGATCCCCGGCACGTCGCGCGTGTCGCATCTTGAAGAGAACGTCGCCGCGGCGGCGATCGAACTTTCGGAGGAGGATTTCACCGCGCTTGCGTGACCGAATGCCGAATTTCTGTGTTACGCTTCGGCACGCGCATCGCAAGCGACGTCCTGAGTGCACCCGGACGTCGAGTCCGACTGAAGCCGGACTCCACGATGGGCAATTCTCGAAGGAGACGAGATGGCCAAGAAGTCGACCGCGAAGAAGTCCGTACGGAAGCCGAACGCTGCATTCATGAAGCCGATGACGCCGAGCTCGTCGCTCGCCGAAGTCGTCGGCACCAAGCCGATTCCGCGGACCGAGGTCACCAAGAAGCTCTGGGCCTACATCAAGAAGAACGGCCTGCAGGACAAGAAGAACAAGCGGATGATCAAGGCCGACGATGCGCTGAAGCCGGTGTTTGGCGGCAAGGCCCAGGTCAACATGTTCGAGATGACCAAGCTGGTGAACAAACACCTGAAGGCCTAGGGCTGGCGAAGACGCCAGCCTCAATGCTCAATCCTCAATGCAGAACGTCTCCTTTTGGACATTGAGCATTGAACATTGAATCTTGACATGCCGGTCGTCATTTCTCAGCGACCGGCTGCGATGCCTTCCCGGGTCCGTACAACACGCGCCCGGGTCTCGCGCTCGTCATTTCTCCCTTCTCGAACGCGATCTGTCCATTGACGACGACGTGCGAGAAGCCCTCCGCGTATTGGTGAGGCTTCTCGTACGTGGCCATGTCGCGCACGTGCTCGGGATCGAAGACCGCGATATCCGCTTTCATCCCCGGCCGGAGCAGGCCGCGATCCGTCAGGCCCAGCCGCGCGGCCGGGAACCCGGACATCTTTCGAATCGCTTCTTCGAGGCCAAGGATCTTCTTGTCGCGCACATAGACCCCGAGCACGCGGGCGAACGTGCCATAACTGCGCGGATGCGGATTCTCGCGGCCCAACCTGGGCACTTCACCATCGGAGGCGATCATGGTCGCCGGGTGGCGGAGGATGCGCTCGAGGTCTTCGTCGCTCATCGCGTGGAAGATGCCCTGGCAGCCTCCCTGCTCGACGATCCACAGCGTTGTTTCCGCGGCGTTCTCGATTGTGGCCTCTGACCCGCGCTGCCGCGTGAGGTCCGCGAGGGTTCGGCCCGCCAGTGACGGATCGAATCCGCAGCTGGCGAACTGCACGTTCTTCGGATCGCCGCCGCCCCGCTCGTCGCGGATCATCGCGATGCTGTCGGCCTTCGCGCGCTCGCGTGACGCCGGATCGCTGAGACGGCCGAGCGTCGCCTCGCGGCCTCCTTCGAGCACCCATGCGGGCAGCAGCGCGGAGGCGATCGCCGTACTCGACGCCGTGTAAGGGTATTGATCGAGCGTGACGTCGACGCCGCGGGCGCGTGCCTCGNNTGCCCCACGACCTTCGCGTGGCTGATTTGCGTGGGCAGGTGACCCTGTTCGCCGATCGCGATCGTCTCGCGTACGCTGTCGAGGACCTTCGCCGCATCGTCGCGCTGATGCGACTCGTGCATGCCGCCGAAGCGGCCCGCGGCCCGCGCGAGCTCGATGACTTCCTCGGTCGGCGTGAAAGTGCCCGGCACGTAGAAGAGTCCCGTGCTCATCCCGAACGCGCCGTCTTTCATGCCCTGCTCGACGAGGCTCACCATCTTCTGGATCTCTTCCGGCGTAGCGCGTCGATTCACGCTGCCGACGATCGCCGATCGCACGGAGCCCTGGCCGATGAACATGCCGATGTTCGGCGACTTGGCCAGGCGCTCGAGCTGTACGAGGTAGGTCGAGAGCGGCAAGGGCGACGATCCGTCGGGTCCTTCCATGAGCGTCGTCACACCCTGACGAATGTAATTCGGCGCCGTCGGCACGTCGGCGATCCCGCGCCGCGCGTGCGTGTGGATGTCGATGAACCCGGGCGCGACGACCTGACCGTCCGCGTCAATCGTGCGCGCGGCCGGCTCGTCGATCTTCGGTGCGAGCTTCGCGATGACGTCGCCGCGAATCGCGAGATCTCCTCTGAACCACGGATTGCCGGTGCCGTCGACGATGCGTCCGTTCTTGATCAGCAGGTCGTAGGGAGCGGTCTGCGCTCGCGTCATACCGACGACCGCGAGAGCACAGAGGAGGATGAGGGGGATCAACACACGAAGCCGCATGCCGCGATATTACAACCCTCGGCGCGCCGCCGTTCGGACCCGGACCTCGGACCTCAGACCTCGGACCTCGGACCTCGGACTGAACAGACCTCGGATCTCGGACCTCGGTGTATATTCACTCCATCCCATGACTATCCCTGGCTCAGCGCCCGCGCCGATGACCTTCAGAGAAGTATTGCGCCTGACGGTGATGCGGCGCGTGTGGTATGCGCAGGTCGTCAGCCTGCTCGGAGATTTTCTCGCGCTGTTCGCGGTGATCAGCGTCGTCTCCTTCCGGCTCCACGGCACGCCGGCGCAGGTGACGGGCGTGCAGATCGCGTACATGCTGCCGCTCGCGCTGCTCGGGCCGCTGGCAGGTGTGTTCGTCGATCGATGGCCGCTGAAGCCGACGCTGATCGGGAGCGATTTGATTCGCGCGGCGCTGGTCGCGCTGTTGTTCGTGTCGACCGCGCTCTGGCAGATCTACCTCGTGCTCGCGGCGCTCAGTTGCGTCTCGAGCTTTTTCGCGCCCGCGCAGTCGGTCACGATCCGAAGCCACGTGCCGCGGCAGGGACTGATCTCGGCGAACGCCCTGATGCAGATGGCGATGATGGGCGTGCGCATCATCGGGCCCGCCGCCGCCGGGGCGATCGTCGCGGCGTTCGGGCCGGCCATCTGTTACGCAGTCGACGCGGCGAGCTTTGTGATTTCAGCGGCGCTGATCGGGTCGGTGGCGATCATCCGCCCGCCTTCGCCCGGGAAGGCGCCCGAGACGACCAACAGCGTCCACGCGGTGGTGCACGAGATGGGCGAAGGCATGCGCTTCATTTTTCATCACGCGGCGCTGTCGTTCGTGGTGCTGGCCATGGCGGCAGGGCTTTTCACGATCGGGTGCTTCGGTCCGCTGATTGCCGTGTACGTGCGCGAGTGGCTGCACGCCAAGGCCGGCACGTTCGGTGTGGTGAGCGCGATGGTCGGCGTCGGCATGCTCTTCGGCATGCCGATGGTGCGCCGGCTGTCCGCGCATGCGTCGAACGGCGTGCTCGTGCTGACGGGACTTGCGGGCATCGGCGTCGGCGCGCTGCTGCTCGGCGCGCTGCCGTTCGTTGCCGCCGCGCTCCTCGCCACGTTCACGCTCGGCTTCGCGTTCGCGGGAATCATCGTGCCCGCGCAGACGTTGATGCAGCAGGAGACGCCGCACGCGCTCATGGGTCGCATCTCGAGCACGGTGATGTCCGTCGTGTTCTTCGCGCAGCTCCTTGGGCTCGTGCTGTCGGGCGTGCTCGCGCAGCTCCTGGGCGTCCGCGCAGTGTTCTTCCTGTGTGCAGTGATCGCGTGGGTGCTCACGGCGTGCGGGCGGTTGCTGCTCAGTGCCCGTGCGGTTGCGGCGCAGCCCGCGTAGAGGCCACGGGGGAATGTTTACTCAGAGGTCACGGAGAGCACGGAGAGTTTTTATTTTGGTGCTTTGAGATATATGACTCCGCCTCCGAGGCCTCTGAGTTAAGTGGACAGGCCCTATGCCGATCGGCTTCGGCGTTTACGAGTTCGATCCTTCGTCAGGCGATCTGCGCCGCGAGGGAAGGCCTGTGCGGCTCCAGCCGCAGCCGGCGCGGATGCTTGCTGCGCTTGTCGCGCCGATCCGAAGCGCCGTCGCGCGACATCTCGAGCAGACATCCGCCGACGTCCTGCAGGTTGGCGAGAGCTCACTCTATCCCGCGCTGCAGCGGCTGCTCGTCAGCGGGTGGGCCACGGCCGAATGGGACGCGACCGATTCCGGACGCCGGGCACGCTTCTACCGAATCACCGCGGCCGGCCGGAAGCGACTGGCGGCCGAAGCCGCCGGCTTCGAACGGATCGTCGGAGCGATCGTGCGCGACGTCCGCTACTGCCTCCGGTCTCTCGCGCGCAGCCCGGGTTTCACGCTCGTGGCGCTGACGATCGCGTCGCACGGTTCGACCAGGCCGGGCCCGGCTACTTCACGCGCGTCGGCATTCCGATCGTGCTCGGACGCGACTTCACCGAGCGCGACGTGCTGGGTGCTCCCCGCGTCACGATCGTGAACGACACGATGGCCCGCTTCTACTTCCCGAATCAGAGTCCGATTGGAAAGCACATCAGGATGACGGGCCCGAGCGACGTGGCACTCGAGATCGTCGGCGTCACGCGGGACGCGCAGGATCACGACTTGAGCGACAAGCCGCTACGGCGCTTCTACGTCTCGTACATGCAGCCGATCGACGGCATCACGACGGTGAACTTCGAGATCCGGGCCGCGTCGAGCCGGGCCAGATCTCCGGACCCCTTCGCGACGTCGTTCAGCGTTTCGATCCAAAGCTGCAGGTCCTCGCGCTCGCGACGTTCGTCGAGAGCCTGATGTTCGGACTGAAGCCGCACGATCCCGCGACCGTCCTTGCGTCGATGGCGCTCCTGCTGGTGATTGGAGTCTTCGCCGGGTATCTGCCGGCGCGGCGCGCCGCGCGAATCGACCCGCTCGTCGCGCTGCGCAGCGAGTAAGCCGGCTGCTCTCACGGTCCATGTACGACTTCACGCGGAGGTCGCCGAGGACACAGCGCGGCCAGGGCCGCAACCAAAATCGCGGTAGCTCGTGAGACTCGTGTGCGGCCCTGGTCGCGCGAGTTGCGGCGCGCGCGCCGCCTTCAGAAAAGAGAAAACGCTCCGGATGGTTTCCGACGATGATGGGTGTGTCACCACGTCATCACGCGGAGGGACCATGGAGCGTTTTCTCCTGCGGCACCGAGACCGCATTGTCGCCATCCTATCAGGA
>QHWT01000071.1:0-178934 GCA_003222675.1 Acidobacteriota bacterium
TGCGGAAGCGATCGCGGCGGCAGCGCACCGGCCGTTTCGCTACGTAGCGTCCTCGCGGATCTCCAAGGAAGACCTCGTGCGGGACATCCTCCGGGCCGATCCGGTGACCGAGGGCCTGATCTGCGTCCTCTCCTGTGTCGAGCCGTGCCAGTCGTTCACCATCCGACGCGATCGGGCCACCCACCACCTGCAGCTGATCGCGCAGGAACGCAAATGCTTGCATCTGTACTTCTACTATCTCGATCGTGACTTTGGGGTGATGCATGTGCGACTGCAGACCTGGTTGCCCTGCACGATCCAGGTGTGTGTGAATGGCCGTTAGTGGCTCGCGCGCCACATGACCCGTCGTGGGCTCGGGTATGAGCAAGCTGACAATGCGTTTGTGCACCTCGCCGATCCCGAGCGCGCCCAGGCCATCGCCGACCGGCTGCTCGATTGGCCGTGGCCGTCCTTCTTGCAGCGCCTCGCTCGGCAGGTCAATCCGTGGGCCACCGCCAAACGGACCGCCGTCAAGCCGTACTACTGGAGCGTGCGACAAAGCGAGTACGCCACCGATGTCGTCTTCTGTGACGACACCACGCTCGCCCGCTGGTATCCCCGCCTGCTGCATCACGCCGTGGAACACTTCGGCGCGGAAGATGTCCTCCGGTTTCTCGGCCGGCCGCTGCCCGGCCGCTTCCGCGGCGAGGCCCGGACTGAGTTGCGCCAGCGCTCCGAGGGGCGACGCATCAAACATTGCATCGATGAAAACTGGATCAAGATGTACGACAAAGCGGGTCGTCTGCTGCGAATCGAAACGACCATCAATAATCCTCGACGCTTCAAGGTGCGCCGAATCCGGCGCTGCGGCCATCAACGCGTCCTCGGCTGGTTGCCCTTGCGAAAGAGCATCGCGGATCTGCGACGGCGGGTGGAGATCGCCCGCGCCGCCAATGCGCGCTATCTCGAGGCGCTCAGCGTGGTGGGCGAGATCACTCCCTCGCACCACCTGCTCGACCCGGTTAGTCAACGGGTCACCCGCAACGGTCGGGCCTATCGTCCGTTGCGCCCGATCAGTCCCGAGGACGCTGCCGTCTTCCAGCTCCTCCTGCACGGACAGTTTTCCATTCAAGGCATCCGCAATGCCGATCTGCGTCGCCCTCTCATCTCGCAGGCCGACGCCACCACCACTCGACGACAAGCCTCGGCGCGCATCAGTCGCCTGCTCCGCCTCCTGCGCGCGCACGGCTTGCTTCGCAAAGTGTCCGGCACGCGCTACTACCGTGTCACTATCAAAGGGCACCAGGTCATGACCACTGCGCTCAAATTCCGCAACACCGATATCGCGTTGCTCGCAGCCTGACTTTCGTGTCAAAAAAACAAGAAACCACACGTTTGCATTGCAGAGCCCTCTTCGTTGAAAGACTAAATTCAGATTTCTCTGCGAGCTCTGCGAGCTTTGCGTGAGTACGTCCGTGAGACGCGATTCGTGGTATTTTCACGCGGACTTTTCGAGGAGGGTCGATGATTTCCACGTCCATCAAGTACCGGTTCTTTGGAGCGGCGTGTGGCGTGATCGCGCTCGCGTCGATGCCCGCATTTGCGCAGCAGCGCGGCGGGTCCGCCGCCGCCGAAGCGGCCATCGGCAAGACCCGATCGGCCTACCAGACGGCTGCCAATGCACAAGACGGCGCGGCGATCGCGAAGCTGTTCGCGCCGGACGGCACCGAGATGCCGCCGAATGCGCCGCTCCAGAAAGGACGCGCGGCGATCGAGGGCTACCACAAGAATTTCGCCAGTCAAATGATGGTCCACAACCTGGTGATCAAGCCAACTGAAACGCACGTGATGGGTGAGGTGGCGTACGACGTCGGCACCTACTCGCAGAATCTGATGCCGATGAAAGGGGGAGGCAAGATGATGGACGACAAAGGGAAGTACATCGTCCTCCTCAAGAAGGACGCCAGCGGCGCGTGGCTGATCACGCACGCCATCTACAACAGCGACGTTCCGCTTCCGGCCCCTGCTGCCGCGAAGTAGCGTGACGCCGGTCGTCAAGATTCGCGACGGCACGGCCGCCGACCGCGACTTCGTCATCGCGACCGCGCAACGATTCGCGGCATTCGGACCGCCACCGTGGCGATCCGCGGACGAAGTCGTGGCCGGCGAGGTTCGGTACCTGAACGATTTCTTCGACGGTCACCTAAAAGGGCCGCTCCTGCTCGTCGCCACCACCGCCAGCGAGGAGCCGATCGGCTTCGCGCTGCTCGAGCCTGTCGTTGATTACTTTTCCGGTGAACCCCACGCGCACCTCGGCATGATCGCCGTCACCGAAGCGGCAGAAGGAACCGGCGCTTCCACAGCGCTGATGCGTGCCGCGGAACACCGCGCACGCGCGCAGGGTTTCACGAAAATCACCCTCAACGTATTCGAACGCAACGCGCGCGCGCGGCGCCTCTACGAGAAGCTCGGCTTCGCCGTGGAGATCGTGCGGTATGTGAAGCCGCTTACGTGACCGCGCCCGCCGGCATTGCGAACCGAGGCGCGGCTTGCGTCGCGACGCCGCCAACTCAGCCGAGCGCTATAATCTGCCGACCTGACGGTGGTGCTGACTCCGGGGACTCGCGTCGGCCCGTACGAGATCGTGTCCGCCATTGGCGCCGGCGGCATGGGTGAGGTCTATTGCGCGCGAGAGACGCGGTTGCAGCGGAACGTTGCCATCAAGGTTCTGCCCGCGGAGTTCGCGACCGATCCCGAGCGCTGCGCCCGATTCGAGCGCGAGGCGCAGATCCTGGCGTCTCTGCATCACCCACACATCGCCTCAATTTTCCGGCTCGAGGAATCCCACGGCCTGCGCGCGATCGTCATGGAACTGGTCGAAGGGCCGACGCTGGCGCAGCGCATTGCTGAAGGACCGGTCGCCGTTCCCGACGCGCTCAGTATCGCGCTGCAGATCGCGCAGGCGCTCGGTGCGGCGCATGAGCGCGGCATTGTCCATCGCGATCTGAAGCCCTCGAATATCAAGATCGCCGAGGACGGTACGGTCAAAGTGCTCGACTTCGGACTGGCGAAGACGCTGAGTCGCAGCGGCCCCCTCGAAGGGACTCAGTCGCAGACGGTCTCCGCGGTCGGTACTCGCGCGGGCGTCATTCTTGGAACAGTCGCGTACATGAGCCCGGAGCAGGCGCGCGGCGAGGCAGTGGACAAGCGCACCGATATCTGGGCGTTCGGTTGCGTGTTGTACGAATCGTTGACGGGCCGCAAAACATTTCCGGGCGCGACGCCATACGACGTTGTCGCTGCGATCCTGACGCGCGAACCCGACTGGACGGCGCTGCCCCCCGGCACTCCGCCATCGGCCCGTCGGGTGCTCCGACGAACGCTCGAGAAAGATCCGAAGCGCCGACTCCGCGACATTGGCGACGTGCGGCACGACCTCGAGGACGTCGCTATCGAGCCCGAACCCCTTCGCCCCGTGTTCAATCATCGGTGGCACCGGTTGGCGATCGCCGGACTGTTACTAATCGGCGCTGCCCTGATCGCCATCTGGATCGCGTGGTTTGGCCGCCAGGCGTCGCGCGACGCACCCGAGACGCGCTTCGAGATCCAGACCCCGACGACGACCGATCCAGCGTCATTCGCGATTTCGCCCGATGGGCGGCAGCTGGCGTTCGTCGCGAACCGTAACGGCGTTCCGCAGTTGTGCGTGCGTCCGCTCGCCGACACCGTGTCACGCTGGCTTCCCGGCACCGAGCGTGCGATGTTTCCGTTCTGGGCGCCAGATGGGCAGGCCATCGGCTTCTTCGCGGAAGCCAAACTGAAAAGAGTCGATCTTGCAGGCGGACCGCCGCGGGACCTGGCAAACGCCACAGGGTGGGGCGGTACATGGAACGCGCTCGGGGACATCGTCTACGCCCCGCTCGCGGGCGGCCCGCTGATGCGAGTGGACGCGAACGGCGGCGCGGCTCGGCCGGTCACACGACTCGTGTCCAGCATCGGAGAGATCAATCACTGCTGGCCGCAGTTCCTGCCCGACGGACGCCGGTTCATTTTCATGGTGGTCGGACCGCCTGAGCGACAGGGTGTGTACGTCGCGTCACTCGATGGCGGCGAAGCTTCGCGCCTCATCGAGTCCGAGTCGCCCGCGCTGTTCGCGCCACCCGCGACGTTGTTGCTTCGGAGGCAGGCCACACTCGTCGCGTTACCCTTCGATGTCACGCGCGCCAGAGTGACAGGCGAAGCGACGATCGTTGCGCAGTCGCTCGGAGGTGCGTCGGTACCTTTTCGCGGCGCGGTCGCGGTCTCCGCCAACAACGTGCTGGTGTTTCGTGCTGCCGGCGGCGAGCCACGCCAGCGCCTTGTCTGGGTCGGACGGACTGGGAGTGTGCAGGGGTCGGCAGGCCCTCTCGATCCCGTGTGGCCTGCAAGGCCCGAGCTTGCGCCTGACGGACGGCGTGTCGCACTGGAACGAGGGATCGGAAATCTGGACATCTGGGTGATCGATACGGTCACAGGTGTGCAGAGCCGCTTGACGTTCAATCCACGAATCGACTGGGCGCCGGTGTGGTCTCCAGATGCGCGCCGGATCGTCTTTGTGTCAGATCGCAGCGGTCCCATGCAATTCTTCGAGAAGCCATCAAATGGTTCCGGTGTGGAACGATCGCTGTTCTCACCCGAAATCCCGACGATGCCGTTGGCGTTCTCGCCGGACGGGCAGCTACTACTTTACGCCGCCAAGGATCCAAAAACCGGCGTCGATCTTCGCGCGCTTCCATTGGTCGGGGCCACCGAGCCGATTCCCGTCGTGCAGACGCCGGCGGACGAGGCGTCGGGCCAGTTCTCGCCCGACGGCCGCTGGATCGCGTATCAGTCGAACGAGTCCGGGCAGGTTCAGATTTATGTGGAACGCTTTCCGACTCGCGGCGGCAAGTGGCAGATCTCAGCGGGTCAGGGGGAACAGCCGCGCTGGCGGCACGATGGGAAGGAACTGTTCTACCTGAGGGCGGATGGATACTTGATGGCGGTGGCGATTGATTTTCAGTCGGAGGGAGAGTTGACGGCGGCTACGCCGGTGCCACTCTTCCTGACCCGGATAAACACGACGGTTGGCGGCGCGCCGTGGTATGCGCGCCCTCAGTACGCCGTCGCACCCGACGGCCGATTCCTGGTCAATGAGGTGCACGAAGCCGAGTCCATGCCGCCCATCACCATCGTCCTCAACTGGCACGCACCGCAGGCTCAGCGGTGAACAATCAGCGCGCCACGTTCGATTAAGATCGCGTGATGCTTCGTTCGTTCGTTTTGTGTCTTGCCATGGTGTTACTGCAAGCGTCCTCGCAGGAACGTGCGATCTCCGATTACATCGATGCCCACAACGGCGAGGCGCTCGCATTGCTGGAGAAGGTCGTCAACATCAACAGCGGTTCGATGAACCTCGCGGGCGTTCGCGCGGTGGGCGACGTATTTCGAGCTGAGTTCGATACGCTCGGGTTCAAGTCGACCTGGGTGGACGGGACCGCGTTTAAACGCGCCGGGCACCTCGTCGCGGATCATCCGGGGCGCGGCCCGCGCATCCTCTTGATCGGGCACCTCGACACCGTCTTCGAGCCGGACAGCCCCTTCCAGAAATTTCAGCGCATCGACGAGAAGACCGCGACGGGCCCCGGCATCATCGACATGAAGGGGGGCGACGTCATCATCGTGCAGGCATTGAAGGCATTGAAGGCCGCCGCGGTGAACGACGTGAATGTCGTCGTGGTCATGACCGGCGACGAGGAAGACACCGGAGAGCCGCAGAGCCTCGCGCGCGCCGCGCTGGTCGAGGCGGCCAAGGGCGCCGATTACGCGCTTGGGTTCGAGGATGGGCCGGGAGACCCGCGCTACGCAGTGACGGCGCGCCGCGGAACGTCCAGCTGGAAGCTCGAGGTGAAAGGGGATCCGGCGCACTCATCGCAGATCTTTCGATCGGATGTCGGCTACGGCGCCATCTACGAGCTCTCGCGCGTGCTCGACGGCTTCCGCCAGCGTCTGGCGGGGGAGGAGTTTCTCACGTTCAATCCGGGGATGGTCCTCGGCGGAACGTCGGTGGAGTTCGACCAGGCGCAGAGCCGCGGCAGCGCGTCCGGCAAGACGAACGTGGTCGCCGCGCGCGCCGTCGCGATGGGCGATCTCCGCACTGTGTCGAAGGCGCAGCTCGAACGCGCACGCGCGATCATGAACGAGGTCGCGGCCGCGTCGCTTGGCCACACGCAATCGACGTTGACATTCGAGGATGGCTATCCGTCGCTCTCGCCGACGGAGGGGAACGCGAACCTGCTCGCGCTCTACGATCGCGCGAGCCAGGATCTCGGCTTCGGCGCCGTGACTGCGGTGAGCCCCGCGCGCGCCGGCGCCGCGGACGTCTCGTTCGTCGCCGGCGAGGTCGAAAGCATCATCGACGGCATCGGCCTGATGGGTCGCGACGATCACACGCCGGGGGAAACCGCGGATCTCTCGACGCTCTCCAGCCAGACCAAACGCGCGGCGATCCTGCTGTATCGCCTGAGGAATCGTTCATGATGCGAACCGTCGTCGTCACCGGCGCCAGCAGCGGGATCGGCGCGGCGCTCGCGCGTCAGCTCGGCGCGCGCGGTGACCGTGTCGTACTCGCGGCCAGGCGCGAGACGGAGCTGCGGCGGCTGGCCGACGAGATCGGCGCGGGCGCGATCCCGATCGCCGCCGATGTCACGCGGCGCCGGGAGGTCGACGCGCTGCGCGATCGCGTGATCGACGCCTTCGGCGGGATCGACGTGTGGGTCAACAACGCCGGACGCGGCGTGTCGAAGATGGTCCTCGATCTGACGGACGACGAGGTCGACGAGATGATGACCATCAACCTGAAGTCTGCGCTGTACGGCATGCAGGCCGCGGTTCCACACTTCATCGAGCGTGGGCGCGGCCATATCATCAACATCTCGTCATTTCTGAGCCGGGTGCCGATGGCGACGATCCGATCGGCCTACAGCGCGTCGAAGGCGGCGCTCAACTCGCTCACGGCAAACCTCCGCATGGATCTCGCCGGCGCGCATCCGGCCATCCACGTCACGCTCGTGATGCCGGGCCTCGTGTCGACGGAGTTCGCGAAGCACGCGTTGCACGGCACACCGCCGATGAGCCCGGCGGCCGCTGGAGGTGCCCAGACCGCCGACGAGGTCGCGGCCGTCATTGTCGGCGTCATCGATCGTCCGGTGGCGGAGGTCTACACGGGGCCGCAACTCGCACCGCTCGCGCGGCGCTACTTCGAAGACGTCGGCGCCTTCGAACGATCGATGTCGGCATCGCGCTAGAGTAGAGAGGTGAAGAAGATCGCCGACAATATCCTCGAGGTCATCGGCCACACGCCGATGGTCCGCCTCAATCGCATCACGAAGGAAGTGCCGGCAACGGTCCTCGCGAAAATCGAGACATTCAACCCGGGCAACTCGATCAAGGACCGGATGGCCGTGCGCATGATCGAGGATGCGGAACGCGCGGGGAAGCTGAAGCCCGGCGGAACGATCGCTACAAGTGCATCTTCACGACGACCGACAAGCAATCGAAAGAGAAAGTGGACGCGCTGAAGGCATTCGGCGCGGAAGTCATCGTCTGCCCGACCAACGTCGACCCGGAAGATCCTCGGTCGTACTACTCCGTCTCCTCGCGCCTCGAGAAAGAAGTGCCGAACTCGTGGAAGGCGAACCAGTACGACAACCTCTCGAACTCCGCCGCGCACTACGAGCAGACCGGGCCGGAGATCTGGGACCAGACCGACGGCCGCATCACGCAGCTCGTCGTGGGTGTCGGCACCGGCGGCACGGTCAGTGGCGTCGGCCGATACCTGAAGGAGAAGAACCCGAAGATCAAGATCTGGGGCATCGACACGTATGGCTCGATCTTCAAGAAGTACAAGGAGACCGGGATCTTCGACAAGAACGAGATCTATCCGTACATCACCGAGGGGATCGGCGAGGACTTCCTGCCGAAGAACGTCGATTTCGACGTCATCGATCATTTCGAGAAGGTGACCGACAAGGATGCCGCGCTCATGACCCGGCGAATCGCGCGCGAGGAAGGCATCTTCGCGGGCAATTCCGCCGGCTCCGCGGTGGCCGGGCTGCTGCAGCTCAAGGATCAATTCAAGAAGGAAGACGTGATCGTGGTGATCTTTCACGACCACGGGTCGCGGTATCTCGGAAAGATGTTCAACGACGAGTGGATGCGCGAGAAGGGGTTCTTCGAGAAGACGGGCATGACCGCGCGCGATCTCGTTGCCTCGGGCGTTTCCGGCGAGTTGCTGTCGATCGAGAGCTGCGAGCCGGTGGCGGCGGCGGTGAAGCTGATGAGCGCCCACGACTTCTCACAGATTTCGATCACGCGCGATGCGCGCCTCGTCGGGTCTCTCAATGAAACGCACCTGTACTCGCAGCTCGTCACCGATCCCGCAGCGAAGGATCAGCCTGTCGAATCGATCATGCAGCCCGCGTTTCCGTTCGTGGACATCTCCACGCCCGTGGACCTGCTGTCCACCATGATCACGCCCACCACCCCGGCCGTTCTCGTGCGCGATTTCAAAACTGACAAGACGTTCATCATCACGCGCTCTGACATCATTCGAGTCCTCGTGTAGGCCGGAGCCTGCCGCGCCGAAGCCGGGGTGTTGATCCAAGCGGCGAAGGCGGGTCTTCAGACGCGGCGGAGCTGAAGGATCCGGCCCTGCAAAAGCGCTGCGGCCGCCGCTCAGCTGCATGCGGCACAAATAATGCTCGTCAAATCCATGTCCCCGTCGGAGTGTGGGTCACGATCAAGGAGTGCAAGACATGTTGAAACGGATGGCCGTTCTGATTTGCGGCGCTGGCGTCATCCTGATGACGTCCGGTCCGGCGGCGGCGCAGGCGGTGGAAAAGACGAAGGAGAAGACGAAAGCGGCCGCGAGTAAAACCGGAGAGTTCCTGTCCGATGCGGCTATCACCACGGCCGTAAAGACCAAGCTGCTCGCGGACAGGACCGTCAGCGGCTTGAACATTAACGTCGATACGACCGACGGCGTCGTGACGCTGACGGGGCCGGTGAAGACAGCCGCCGAGCGGAACCAGGCGCTGCGGCTCGCGCGGGCGACGAAGGGCGTCAAGCACGTCGAGAACAAGTTGACGCTGGAGACTGCCGGCACGACCGGGACGGCGGCCCCCAAGGCAAAGGTCAAGGACGACGCCAAGCAGAACAACGATGAGAAAGCCAAGGTCGTCATCAAGGACGACACGACGCCGAAAGTGAAAGCGGCGGGGCGGAAGATCGCGGACGGTGAAATCACGACGTCCGTGAAGACGAAGCTGCTCGGCGTGAAGGACGTGATCGCCAACGATATCAACGTCGATACGAACGAAGGCGTCGTGACGTTGAAGGGTAGCGTGCCGACGGAAGCGCAAAAGACGCGCGCAGCCGAGATCGCGCGCGGAACGGCCGGCGTCAAGCGCGTGGTGAACGAACTGACCGTGCAGAAATAGGCTTCGGGCCTCAGGATTCTGACCTGACGCTCTGAGGCCCCTGAAGCCTGAACCGGAAGCCCTACTCGTCGCGGTGCACCGTCGTCGGCGAGAACGCCGGCAGACACACCGCGACGTATTCCGCGCCCTCGGGTCCAGGCGTGCTATAGCGCACCCACTCGCCGGCGCTCGCGACGACCGCTTGTCCCGTCTGCACGTCGAGCACACCCGCATCGTGCTCGACGCGCAGCATGCCTTTCAACACCACAGTGATCTCTTCGAACTCGGGACGCTGCCCGGGTTCCTCCCATCCACTCGGCGAAATCATCCTCGCGACGCTGACGCCCGCATGCCCGGAATTCACACGTCCCGCGAATTCCTGGATCTGTTTCGGCTTCGTGCCGACGCAGTCGATGATCGCCGGCCGTTCAATCAATCTCGGCAATGCCCGACCTCCGGACCACCGAAAAACACAGTTGGATCTCCTCGGAAGACACAGAACCCGCAATTATATGCGGTACGATCGTGCGCAGTGATGAGCGAGCGCACCCGCGGGGTGCTGCGGCGGATTCGGCGCGCGTTGATCGTGGCGGTGCTGTTGCTGTTTGTCGCGACGCCCGCGTATGTCAGTATCGCGTTCGGTCCCGACGGCGTCGGCCCGGAAGTGCTGACAAGCGATGCGCGCGTGCGCGTCGACGATCGATCGGATGCGCTGGTGTTCCAGCCCGTGAACGATCGCGGCGACGCGGGACTGATCTTCTATCCTGGTTGTCCCGTTCCGTCAGAAGCGTACGCGCCGATGGCGCGAAGCATCGCGGAGCACGGCTATCCGGTGTTCGTGATGCGCGTGCCGTATAGGTGCGCCACGGCGGCAGATCAGCAGCAGCAGCTCTTCGCGGCCACTCGCGCCGTGACCGGATCGTCGCGGCGCCGATGGGTGCTGGCAGGTCACTCGCGCGGCGCCGTTCACGCATCGCGCCTGCTAGCCCTGGAGCCGCACATGGTTGACGGCCTGGTGCTCATCGGCACAACACATCCGAGGGACGTAAGCCTGACGTCACTCTCCATTCCCGTGATGAAGATTTACGCGTCGCTCGACGGCGTGGCGCCGGAGGCGAGGGTCAAGGCCACTGCTTCTCTGCTGCCACGATCGACGCGCTGGGTGCGCATCGAAGGAGGCAACCATCGGCAGTTCGGTTCCTACCGCTATCAGCTGTTTGACCGCACGGCGACCATTACGCGCAAAGCGCAACAGGACCAGACCATCGAGGCGATTCTGACGATGCTTGGGTTCCGGGGTGCGCGGTCCGGGGTGCGGGGTGCGAAGAACTAGCCGGCGCGGCGTCTTGGGGCGCACTCGCATTCCCGAACCGGGCGCGCTGCACCCCCGCGCCCCGACCCCGACAATTTCCTTACTGCTGACGCACCGGAACTTGAATGTCCTTAGCGAGGAGGCGACGCATGAATCGCGACGAGCTCGACGGCAAGACCGATCAGGTGAAAGGCCGCGCCAAGCAGGCATGGGGACACATCACCAATAATGAGCGGCTGCACGACGAAGGGACCGCGGATGAGGCGGCCGGCAACGTGCAGGAAGGGTTTGGGAAGGCCCGCCGCAAGGTCGGCGAAACACTCGACGATATCGCGGATCAGATCAAGGAATAGCCCTCGCCGGAATCGGAAAACCCCCTCCCGCTTGCAACCCGGGCGGGGGTTTGTTATATTCGAAAGGTTCTGGTCGGCGCTAGGACACCCTATCTAGAGCCGAACTCCAAACAGGCGCCCTCGTTTATGCGCGCCGCTCGACGCATCCTTGCGGGTGCATGCAACTTCAACCAATAGGGTAAGTCAGCTTCAGGTGCCGGGCCGCCACGCGGTTCCCTAGGCTTGGAGCAACCAACCGATCGCGCGCGGCGCATTGAGAAATGTTGCCTGCGTGGTTGGCGTGCTTGTTTTGAATTTGGGGGTCGATCCCCCTGTGGAGTCACTGTGCCGACGATCAGCCAGCTTGTGCGCAAGGGGCGCGAGAAGGTCGTGACGAAGACGAAGAGCCCTGCGCTGCAGGACAGCCCGCAGAAGCGAGGCGTGTGCGTCCGCGTGTTCACGCAGACGCCCAAGAAGCCCAACTCCGCGCTGCGGAAGGTGGCGCGCGTGCGCCTGACCAATGGGATCGAAGTCACGACATACATTCCCGGCGTCGGCCATAACCTGCAGGAGCACTCGCTCGTGCTCATTCGCGGCGGCCGCGTCAAGGATCTCCCGGGCGTGCGCTACCACGTCGTCCGCGGCACGCTCGACGCGGTAGGCGTGCAGGGAAGAAAGCAGGGGCGCTCAAAGTACGGAGCGAAGCGCCCCAAGTCGTAGCCGGTAGCCGGTGACCAGTTTCCGGTTTCCAGTCGAGGAAACGGAGTTCACGGACAACTGGCAACTGGCAACTGGAAACAACTGGCAACCGGTAACTGGCAACTGGAAACTGACAAATGCCACGACGCAGAGAAATCCCGAAGCGCGACGTTCCCCTGGATCCGATCTACAGCAGCGCGCTGGTCACGAAGTTCATCAGCACGTTGATGAGTGACGGCAAGCGCAGCACCGCCGAGCGGATCATGTACGGGAGCCTGACTTCCATCCAGGAGAAGACGGGCGACGATCCGCTGAAAGTGTTCAAGAAGGCCATCGAGAACGTGAAGCCGGCGCTGGAAGTGAAATCGCGCCGCGTGGGCGGCTCGAATTACCAGGTGCCGGTCGAAGTGAACCCCAACCGGCGCCTGTCGCTCAGCATCCGGTGGCTCGTCGGCTACGCGCGTTCGCGCGGCGACGGCAAGACGATGACGGAAAAGCTCGCGAACGAGCTGCTCGACGCGGCGAATCTCCGCGGAGGCGCCGTGAAGAAACGCGAAGACACACATCGCATGGCGGAAGCCAACAAGGCCTTTGCGCATTATCGCTGGTGAAAAGTAAGCCTCCAGCTGCCAGCCACCAGCTGCCAGCTGGAAGAGCACGAAGCGTCGAAGAGAACACGGATTCAGCTGGAAGCTGGCAGCTGGAAGCTGGCAGCTGATTTTTATGCCAAGAGAGACACCGCTCGCTCGGACGCGCAACATCGGCATCATGGCGCACATCGATGCCGGCAAGACCACCACGACGGAACGGATCCTGTTCTACACGGGCATCACCTACAAGATCGGTGAGGTCCACGAGGGCACGGCCGTGATGGACTGGATGGAGCAGGAGCAGGAGCGCGGCATCACGATCACGTCCGCCGCGACGACGTGCTTCTGGCGCGAGCACCGCATCAACATCATCGACACGCCCGGTCACGTCGACTTCACGGCTGAAGTCGAGCGGTCGCTGCGCGTGCTCGACGGCGCGGTCGCCGTGTTCGATTCGGTTGCCGGTGTCGAGCCGCAGTCCGAGACCGTCTGGCGGCAGGCCGACAAGTACCGCGTGCCGCGCATCTGCTTCGTGAACAAGATGGATCGCGTCGGCGCGGACTTCAAGCGCACATTCGAGCAGATCGTAACGAAGCTCGGGGGCAATCCCGTCGCACTCCAGCTCCCGATCGGCGCGGAAGATAAGTTCGTCGGCGTGGTCGACCTCGTGAAGATGAAGTCGATCACTTACAAGGACGAGACAATGGGCGCCGACTATATCGTCGGCGAGATTCCCGCGAACATGCTCGAGGACGCGAAGCACTACCGCGAACAGCTGATCGAGAAGGTCAGCGAAGCGGACGACAAGATCCTCGAGAAGTACCTCCACGGCGAGGAGATCTCCGAAGAGGAGATCAAGGCTGCGTTGCGAAAGCGCGTGAACTCTTCGGTGCACACCGAAGGCGCGAAGGCGGAACCCGCCTTCGTGCCAGTCATCTGCGGCTCGGCGTTCAAGAACAAGGGGGTGCAGCCACTGCTCGACGCGGTGGTCGACTACCTGCCGTCGCCAATCGACGTGCCGGCGATCAAGGGCTTCGATCCTGACAAGGGGCCCGAGGCCATCATCGAGCGTCCGGCGAAGGACGATGCACCGTTTGCCGCGCTCGGCTTCAAGATCATGACCGACCCGTTCGTCGGCCAGCTCACGTTCATCCGCGTCTATTCGGGCGTGCTGACCACCGGCTCGACGATCTTCAACTCGACCAAGCAGAAGAACGAGCGCATCGGCCGCCTGCTGAAGATGCACGCGAACAAGCGTGAAGAGATCAAGGAAGTCTACGCGGGCGATATCGCGGCCGCGGTCGGACTGAAGACGGTCTCCACCGGCGACACGATCTGCGACGAGAAGAAGCCGATCGTGCTCGAGTCGATGGATTTCCCCGAGCCGGTCATCTCGCTCGCGATCGAGCCGAAGACCAAGGCCGACCAGGAAAAGCTCGGCCACGGGCTGCAGAAGCTGATGGCCGAGGACCCGACGTTCCGCGTGAAGACCGACCAGGCCACCGGTGAAGTCGTCATCGCCGGCATGGGCGAGCTGCACCTCGACATCATCGTGGACCGCCTGAAGCGCGAGTTCGGCGTCGAGTCGTCGTCCGGGCGTCCGCAGGTGGCCTACAAGGAGACGCTCACGCGTGCGGCCGACGGCGAGATGAAGTACGCCAAGCAGACGGGCGGCCGCGGCCAGTACGGCCACGCGAAGATCCATCTCTATCCCGGCGAGCCGGGCACGGGCTACATCTTCGAGAACGAGGTCACGCAGGGCGCGATTCCGAAGGAGTTCATCAAGCCGATCGACGAAGGGATCAAGGAAGCGCTCACGCGCGGCGTGCTCGCCGGCTACCCGGTCGACGACGTCCGCATCGTGCTCTACGACGGGTCGTACCACGACGTCGACTCGTCGGAGATGGCGTTCAAGATTGCCGGGTCGATGGCGTTCCAGGACGCCGCGAAGAAGGCCAAGCCGGTGCTGCTCGAGCCCGTGATGCGCGTCGAGGTCGTCGTGCCGAAGGAGCACATGGGCGACGTCATGGGCAACCTGTCGAGCCGCCGCGGCCAGATCCAGTCGCAGGAAGATCGCGGGGGCACGCAGATCATCAACGCGCGCGTGCCGCTCTCGGAGATGTTCGGCTACGCGACCGACCTGCGATCGCGCACGCAGGGGCGCGCCACGTTCTCGATGCACTTCGATCGCTACGAACAGGCGCCGAATCACGTGAGTGAGGAAGTCGTCGCGCGCGTGCAAGGAAAGACTTAAATACCGTGACGCGGGTCGCGGGACGCGGGGCGCGATCGCACCCCGCACCCCAGATCCCGCACCCCGACGAGGATCGAGAGAGACATGGCTTCTCCTTTCAGTGACAAGATTCGTATTCGCCTCAAGGCGTACGACAACCGCGTGCTGGACCAGTCGACGACGGAGATCGTGGACACGGCGCGGCGGACGGGCGCGCGGCTCGCCGGACCGATTCCGCTGCCGACCGAAAAGAACAAGTGGACGGTGCTCCGCTCGCCGCACGTGGACAAGAAGTCGCGCGAGCAGTTCGAGCTTCGAACGCACAAGCGGCTGATCGACATCTTCGAGCCGACGCCGCAGACGGTCGACGCGCTGATGAAGCTCGATCTGCCGGCAGGGGTCGACGTCGAGATCAAGGCGTTCGGCAAGGAACATAAATAGGGTTCACGGTTCAGGGTTCACGGTGCACGGTTCCAGGTTCGGAACCCTGAACCGATGAACCGTGAACGGTGAACCGTGAACCGAGAGACAAAGATGGTTACCGGAATCATCGGCAGAAAAGTCGGCATGACCCAGGTGTTCGCGACCGACGGCACTGTCACGCCCGCGACGGTCATCCAGGCGGGACCGTGCGTCGTGCTGCAGGCCAAAGGTCCGCAGACCGACGGGTATGAGGCGGTGCAGCTCGGCCTCGTCGAGAACAAGCCGGCGAAAGTGAACAAGCCGCTGGAGGGGCATTACAAGAAGGCCAGCGTGCCGCCGACCCGCGTCCGTCGCGAGGTGAAAATCGCGCCGGGAGGCGACGCGGTGAAGGCGGGCGATCAGGTGCTCGTCAATGGCGTGTTCAAGGGCGGCGATCGCGTCGATGTGATCGGCATCAGCCGCGGCAAGGGCTTCCAGGGCGTCGTGAAACGCCACAACTTCCGCGGCGGCGCAGCGACCCACGGCTCGATGTTTCATCGCGCGCCGGGTTCGATCGGCGCCTCATCGTTCCCCTCGCGTGTTGTCAAGGGCATGCGCGCCGCGGGACGCATGGGCGGCGATCGCGTGACGACGCGGAATCTGAAAGTCGTGCAGGTCGACGCCGAGAACAACCTGCTTCTCGTCCGTGGCGCGGTCCCCGGTGCGCCGGGCACTTACATTGTCGTGCGCAAGGCCGTGGCCGCCAAGCCGGAGCCGAAGCCGCAGGTCGAGAAGGCCGGCAAGACGACGGTTGCGAAGAAGCCGGCCGCGGTGAAGAAGCCGACGAAGAAATAGTGTCCCGCTGGCTGGAAGCTGGAAGCCGGTTCCTGGTAGCTCAAATGAAAATCGACATCGTCAACACGAACAAAGAGACCGTCGGCTCCCTCGACCTGAAGGACGAGGTGTTCGGCGGACGCGTGAAGACCGATCTGATCTGGGAGGCGGTCATTCAGGAGAATGCGGCAGAGCGGCGCGGCACGCATGCGACGAAAAACCGCGCGCTCGTCAGCGGCTCCGGCAAGAAGCCGTGGCGCCAGAAGGGCACGGGCCGCGCACGCGTCGGCGAGATCCGCAATCCGCTGTGGCGCAAGGGCGGAACGGTGTTCGGCCCCCAGCCGCGCAGCTACGACTACGCGCTGCCGCGCAAGGTGAAGCTCGCCGCGCTGCGCGCGGCGATCTCGCAGAAGCTGAGCGACGGCACGCTTGTCGTCGTCGACACGCTCGAGACTCCGCGGTCCGAAGACACCAGGAAGACGAAGGTGACGGCCGAGATGTTCAAGAACCTCGGCGCCACCGGCAAGACCCTCGTGATCGACACGAAGCACGATGAGCGCTTCATGCTGACGGCGCGCAACATCGCCGGCGTGCGGCTGGTGGCGACAAACCGCGTGACCGCGCGCGACGTGATGGACACGAATTATGTGGTGGCAACGAGATCGGCTCTCGAGAAGCTTCAGGAGAGCCTCGGATAGTCGCCACGTTCGGTAGCCAGTGGCCAGTAGCCAGTTTCCAGAAGACCGAACTGGCTACCGGCAACTGGCCAACTGGTAACTGGTTACTGACATGAAACTGACAGACGTAATCCGCCGTCCGCTGATCACCGAGAAGACGACGCTCATGCGCGAAGACGGGCGGACGCTCGTGTTCGAGGTGGCGCGGGGCGCAACGAAAGTGGATATCAAGCGCGCGGTCGAGAAGCTGCTCGGCTCGAAGGTCGAGACCGTGCGGACCGCGATCGCGCACGGAAAGATGAAGCGCCAGGGGCGCTTCGTGGGACAGCGGTCTGACTGGAAGAAAGCCTTCGTGAAACTGCGTGAAGGCGAGAAGGTGCCGGAGTTCCTGGAAGGGGCGTAAGACAAGCCGCCAGCTCCCAGCTACCAGCAGCAAGCACGAAGCAAGCTGGAAGCTGATGGCTGGAAGCTGGTAGCTGACAGCGTCAAGGATCAGAGTTATGCCTATTCGCAAGTACAAGCCGACCTCCGCGGGCCGGCGGTTCCAGACGGTGCAGGTGTTCGACGAGATCACGACGCAGGAGCCGCACAGGCCGCTCGTCGAGCCGCTGGGCAAGTCGGGCGGCCGCAATAACCACGGCGAGATCACCTCGTGGTGGCGCGGCGGCGGGCACAAGCGGAACTACCGCGTGATCGACTTCAAGCGCGACAAACGCGGCATTCCCGCGAAAGTCTCGACGATCGAGTACGACCCGAACCGTTCGGCGCGCATCGCGCTGCTTACGTATGCGGATGGCGAGAAGCGTTACATCCTGCAGCCGCTCGGCCTGAAAGTTGGCGACACGATCATCGCCGGCGACAACGTCGACATCCTGCCGGGAAATTCGCTGCCGCTGAAGAACATCCCGCTCGGGACGCTCGTGCACAACGTGGAGCTCCGGCCCGGGCGCGGCGGTCAGATCGCGCGCAGCGCCGGATCCGGCGTGCAGGTCGTGGCGAAAGAAGGAGACTACGCCTCGGTGAAGATGCCGTCCGGCGAAATCCGGAAGATCAACATCGAGTGCTTCGCCACGATCGGTCAGGTCGGCAACCTCGATCACGAGAACGTGTCGATCGGCAAGGCGGGCCGGAGCCGCTGGCTCGGCAAGCGACCGCACGTTCGCGGCGTCGCGATGAACCCGGTCGATCACCCGCTCGGCGGCGGTGAGGGCAAGACCTCCGGCGGACGTCACCCCGTGACGCCGTGGGGCGTTCCGACCAAGGGTTACAAGACGCGCAACCGGAAGTCGACGGACAGGTTCATTGTCCAGAGGAGACAGAAATAACTTTCAGCGTCCAGCCTCCAGCAGCTAGCTGGGAGCTGGGAGCTGGTAGCTGGTAGCTGATATGTCCAGATCGCTTAAAAAGGGTCCCTTCGTCGACGTCCCGCTCCTCGAGAAGGTCGAGGTCATGAACCGCGGCGGCGAGAAAAAGGTCATCAAGACCTGGTCGCGTCGCTCGACAGTGGTGCCCGAGATGGTGGGGCACACGATCGCGGTGCACAACGGGAAGAAGTTCATCCCCGTGTACGTGACGGAGAACATGGTCGGGCATAAGCTCGGCGAGTTCGCGCCGACGCGTCAGTTCAAGGGTCACACCACCAAGGCCGACAAGGCGGCGGCGGTCGCGCCGGCGGCGGGCGCCGGTGCAGGAGCAGGTGCAGGCGCCAAGGGAGGCGCGTAATGGCGATTGAAGCGCACGCCACCGCAAAATACGTCCGCACGTCCGCGCAGAAGGCGGGGCTGGTGATGGACCTCATTCGCGGGCGCGACGTGAACCACGCGCTGGCGACGTTGAAGTTCGCCCGCAAGGGCATTGCGCGCGACATCGAGAAGGTCCTGCGGTCCGCGATCGCGAACGCGCAGCAGAAAGACGGCTTCGGCGGAGACGTCGATCGCCTCTTCGTCACCGCGTGCTACGCGAATCAGGGGCCGTCGCAAAAGCGGATTCGCCCAGCTCCCATGGGGCGCGCCTTCCGCGTCGTGAAGCGGACCGCGCACCTCACCGTGCGCGTGGCGGAGCGTGCGCCGCGGGTCGTCGCGGCATCCGCCTCCGCCAAGGCTTCGGCGGGACAGGCCTCCGCGCCGGCGGGCGAGCCGACGCCGACGCCGAGACCGAAACGCGCGGGCGCGAAGCCCAAGGCAAAGCCCAGAGCAAAGGCGGCAAGCGCCGCGAAACCGAAATCACCGACGAAGCGCGGCGGGGCCGCCAAGAAAGCTAAGAGCTAACAGCCTTCAGCCTCCAGCTGGAAGCTGGTGGCTGGAAGCTCGCAGCTCACTGGAGATTTATGGGTCAGAAAGTCCATCCGCACGGGTTCCGGCTCGGGTTCAACAAGACCTGGCGATCGCGCTGGTTCGCCGACAAGGATTATTCGAAGCTGCTGCACGAGGACCTCAAGCTGCGCGACAGCCTGAAGGAACGCTTCGCGCACGCCGGCGTGTCGAAGATCGAGATCGAGCGCGCCGCGAACAAGCTGAAGATCGACATCTACACCTCGCGTCCCGGCATCATCATCGGGCGCAAGGGAACGGAAGTGGACAAGCTGAAGACCGAGATCCAGAAGCGGACGAACCGCGAGGTGTTCATCAACATCCAGGAGATCCAGAAGCCGGAGCTCGACGCGCAGCTGATCGGCGAGTCGGTGGCGATGCAGCTCGAAAAGCGCGTCGCGTTCCGCCGCGCGATGCGTAAGGCGGTCGAATCGGCGCTGCGCTTCGGCGCGCGCGGCATCAAGGTGCGCGTGTCGGGCCGGCTGAACGGCGCGGAAATCGCGCGCTCCGAGTGGTACCTGCACGGCCAGCTGCCGCTGCAGACGCTCCGCGCCGACATCGATTACGGCTTCGCGCAAGCATTCACCACCTACGGCGCGATCGGCGTGAAGGTGTGGCTCTACAAGGGAGAGCGCCTGGCGCCGCGGATCGGCCGCGAAGAGGACTACCGCTCGCCTCGCCGTGCGGCGGGCGCTCGCGGGTAAGCTCCCAGCCACCAGCAGCTAGCTGGTAGCTGGAAGCTGGTAGCTGGAAGCTGGAAGCTGACAAGGATCCTTAGTCATGTTGATGCCGAAGAAGGTCAAGTACCGGAAGCAGCAGCGCGGCCGGATGGCGGGCAAGGCCTGGAGAGGGTCCGACGTGTCGTTCGGTAATTACGGGCTGAAAGCGCTCGAGCCGTGCTGGCTGACGGACCGCCAGATCGAAGCGGCGCGCGTTGCGATGACCCGGTTCATCAAGCGGGGCGGCAAGATCTGGATCCGCGTGTTCCCGGACAAGCCGATCACGAAGAAGCCGCAGGAAACGCGAATGGGCAAGGGGAAGGGCGCGCCCGAGCAGTGGGTGTGCGTCGTCCGCCCAGGCCGGATCCTTTTCGAGATGGAAGGGGTCAACGAGACGGAAGCGCGCGAAGCGATGCGCCTCGCCGCGGCAAAGCTGCCCATCAAGACGAAGTTCGCGACCCGATTCGCGGAGGAGAGAGCGTCATGAAGATCGGGGAGTTCCGCGATCTCGGGGCCGACGAGCTGAGGCAGCGCGAGAAGGATCTCGACGACCAGCTGTTTCGCCTGCGGATTCAGAAATCGATGGGGCAGCTCGAGGCGGCCCACAAGCTGAAGTCGCTGCGCCGTGACCTGGCGCGCGTGAAGACGGTGCTGCGCGAGAAGGAGACGGTGTAAGTCATGGCCACCAAGGCAATCGTCACTGGCGTTGTCGTCAGCGACAAGATGCAGAAGACCGTCAAGGTCGCGATCGAGCGTCAGGTGCGGGATCCGTTGTACGGGAAAACTCAGCGCCGCACGTCGACGTTTCTCGCGCACGACGAGAAGAACGAGGCAAAGCTCGGTGACAAGGTCGCGATCACCGAGACCCGACCGCGCAGCCGCCGCAAGCGCTGGGTCGTGACGTCGATCGTGGAGAAGGCGAAGGGGATCTGACGGAACGGCCGAACGGCCGAACGGCCGAATGCCGCGGAGCGGCCTCGAAAATTCAGCGTTCGTCGTTCAGCGTTTCTGGAGAGCAGCCATGATTCAAATGCGATCGATCCTCGACGTCGCCGACAATTCCGGCGCGCGCAAGATCGCCGTCATCAACCCGATCGGCGGATCCACCGGCCGCTACGCGCGGCTGGGCGACATCGTCACGGCATCCGTGAAGGAGGCCACCCCCGACGGCAACGTCAAGAAGGGACAGGTGGTCAAGGCCGTGATCGTGCGGACGCGCAAGGAACAGCGCCGCAAGGACGGCAGCTACATCCGGTTCGACCGGAACGCCGCCGTGCTGGTCAACGATCAGGGGGAGCCGATCGGCACGCGCGTGTTCGGTCCGGTCGCGCGTGAGCTGCGCGAGCGCAAGTTCATGAAGATTATTTCGCTGGCTCCAGAGGTGCTCTAAGACAGCCACCAGCCATCAGCTACCAGCTGGAAGCTGCTGGAAGCTGGAAGCTGAAAGCTAACGATTATGTCGAGATTACAAACACCGGTTCGCCGGAACGACAACGTGATCGTCACCACCGGCAAGGATCGCGGCAAGCGCGGGCGCGTGCTGAAGGTCCTGCCGGAGAAGAACCGCCTCATCGTCGAAGGCGTGAATATCATCAAGCGTCACACGAAGCCGAATCCCGGCCGCCAGATCAAGGGGGGCGTCGTCGAGCGCGAGGCGCCGCTGCACGCGTCGAACGTGCAGGTGGTCTGCCCGGAGTGCGGAAAGGCGACGCGCATCGGGCGCAAGATCCTCGGCGACGGTCGCAAGGTCCGCATCTGCCGGAAGTGCGAGGGAGTGGTAGACAAATGAGCCGCCTGAAGGACCGCTACAGCAAGGACGTTGCGCCGGCGCTCAAGAAAGAGTTCGGCTACAAGAACGTCATGGCCATCCCGAAGATCGAGAAGGTGGTCGTCAACATGGGGCTCGGAGAAGCGACGCAGAACGCGAAGATCGTCGACACCGGCACGGACGAGCTCGCCCGCGTCACCGGACAGAAGCCTGTGGTCACGCGCGCGAAGAAGTCGATCGCGCAGTTCAAGGTCAGAAAAGGCATGCCGATCGGGACGATGGTCACGCTGCGTGGCGAACGCATGTGGGAGTTCCTGGATCGCCTGATCTCTGTCGCGCTGCCGCGCGTCCGCGACTTCCGCGGCGTCTCGCCGCGCGGTTTCGATGGTCGCGGCAACTACACGCTCGGCCTCAAGGACCAGCTGCTGTTCCCCGAGATCGACTACATGAAGGTCGACAAGGCGCGCGGCATGAACATCTCGGTCGTGACGACGGCGAAGACCGACGAGGAGTCGCGCAAGCTGCTGCAGCTTCTCGGCATGCCGTTCAGGGCTAACTAATGGCTACTACCGCGAAGATCGCAAAAGAGTCGAAGTCGCCGAAGTTCAAGATCCGGCTGCGCAACCGCTGCCGCCGATGCGGGCGCCCGCGCGCCTACATTCGCAAATTCGCGCTGTGCCGCCTCTGTTTCCGCCAGCTCGCGCTGGAGGGAGACATCGCAGGAGTGACGAAGAGCAGCTGGTGAGAAAGCTGCCAGCCGCCAGCTGCCAGTCGCCAGCTTCGAGCTGGAGGCAACGGAGCTTCGATAGCTGGAAGCTGGAAGCTGGTAGCTGACATCGAAGAGTAACGAATATGACTGACCCTATCGCCGACATGCTCGCCCGGATCCGCAACGCGACCCAATCTCGGCATCCCCGCGTCGACATGCCATCATCCCGGTTGAAGGTTGAGATCGCGCGCATCCTGGAGAGCGAAGGCTACATCCAGGGCTCCAAGGTCGTGGAACCGCAGAACGGGGAGCCACAGGCCACGCTGCGGATCTTTCTGAAGTATGGCCCGCGCGGTGAACGTGTCATCACCGGCATTCAGCGCGTGAGCCGCCCCGGGCGTCGCGTCTACTTCGGACGCGATGAAGTGCCGGACGTCCTCGCCGGTCTCGGCACGAGCATCCTCACGACGTCCCGCGGCGTCATGACCGGCCGCGAGGCGGTGAAGGCCGGTGTGGGTGGAGAAGTGCTCTGTAATGTGTGGTAGAAGCTGCCAGCCTCCAGCCTCCAGCAGCTAGCTGGAAGGTTGAAGCTGGAAGCTGGTTTATCGAAGCTGCTGATAGCAGGAAGCTGGAAGCTGATTTATGTCTCGCATTGGTAAAAAAGTCATCGCGATTCCGAAGGGCGTGAAAGTCGACGTCCAGCCGGGCGCCGTCGAAATCCAAGGGCCGAAAGGCAAGCTCCGGCAGGCGTTGCCGGCAGGCATCGGGTTCGAGGTCAACGGCGATCAGCTGCAGGCAAGGACCCTTCGTGCAGATTCCGAGCTCGGCAAGTTCCACGGCCTCGCGCGCAGCCTCGTCGCAAATGCCGTCCGCGGCGTGACGGAGGGCTTCCGCAAGGACCTCGACATCGTCGGCGTCGGGTACCGCGCCGAAGTGAAAGGCAAGCAGGTGCACTTCGCGCTCGGCTACTCGCATCCCGTGGTGTTCGACATCCCCAGCGGGATCGACGTGGCGATCGACAAGCAGACGCACCTCACCGTGACCGGCATAGACCGGCAGCTCGTGGGGCAGGTGGCGGCCGACATCCGCGCGCTCCGCAAGCCGGACCCCTACAAGCAGAAGGGCGTCCGCTATACGGGTGAAGTGCTGAAGAAGAAGGCCGGGAAGACCGGAGCGAAATAGCCGCCATCTGCCAGCCTCCAGCTGGAAGCTGGAAGCTGGAGGCTGGTAGCTGGAAGCTGGTACCTGATTTATGAAGATCAAGACGACCAAAGACCGCCGACACCGGATCGCGCTCAGGCAGCGGAAGCGCATCAGCGGCACCGCCGAGCGGCCGCGTCTCCGCGTGTTCCGCAGCGTGTCGCACATCTACGCGCAGGTGATCGACGATATGAGCGGGACGACGCTCGCGTCGGCGGCGAGCACAGAACCCTCATTGAAGAGCGCACTCAGCGGCAAGGCGCGCGGCAGCAACGTCAGCGGCGCGAAGGCGCTGGGCAAGACCATCGCCGACCGGCTGAAGGAGAAGGGGATCTCCCGGGTCGTGTTCGACCGCGGCGGCTACCTGTATCACGGACGCGTCAAGGCGCTCGCCGATGCCGCGCGCGAGGGAGGACTGCAGTTTTGAGCGAGACCTATCAGGAGACCCGCGAGCTCAAGGAGCGGGTCGTGGAGATCAACCGGGTCGCCAAGGTCGTCAAGGGCGGCCGGCGCTTCTCCTTCACGGCGCTCGTCGTGATCGGCGACGAGGTCCTGAAGGACACGGTCGTCAACATCAGCCGCGTCACGAAGGTCGTCAAGGGCGGCAAGAACCTGAGCTTCAGCGCGCTGGTCGTCATCGGCGACGGGCACGGCGTGGTGGGCTTCGGCGTCGGCAAGGCGAAGGAAGTCCCCTCGGCGATCAAGAAGGGGATCGAGGCCGCGAAGAAGTCGCTCATTCGTGTCCCGTTGAAGGGGACGACGGTGCCGCACCCGGTGCTGGGGCGCTTCGGCGCGGGGCAGGTGCTGCTGAAGCCGGCGCCGGACGGGACCGGCATCATCGCCGGCGGCGCGGTGCGCGCGGTCGTCGAATCGGCCGGCATCCAGAACGTGCTCACCAAGTCGATTGGATCCGCGAACCCGCACAACGTGGTGCGCGCGACGTTCGCGGGCCTGAGCGGCTTGAAGGATCCGGCCGCGGTGCTCAGGCTGCGCGGCCGCGAAGAAGAGACTGGTACTTCCGCCTGAACGCGGAAGCCACAAGATTTGTAGGTGGCCGGCTCAGCCGAAAGATTTTTGCAGGGACTCGTGGCTTCCACCTTCCGGCGGAAGAGGACACAGCGATGGCTCAGAACAAATCAAGCAAGTCGCAGACGGCCGCGAAACTGAAGGTCACGCTTCGCAAGAGCACGATCGGTTTCAACAAGGATCAGGCAAAGGTCGTCGAGGGCATGGGCCTCCGGCGGATCGGCCATTCGGTGGAGCTGCCGGACACGCCCGCCACGCGCGGCATGATCCTCAAGGTGCGGCACCTGGTGGAAATCGAGTAAAGATTTGGTGATTGGGTGATTGTGTAATCTGGTGATTTGCTTGCGCGGCCTACCGGCCGCGCTTTAACGCACGCGTGGTAGCGCGTGCGATGCTCGATCACCAAATTACCGGATCACCAGATCACCAAATGACAGGGACAAGAATCATGGATCTTTCAAATCTCCGTCCGCCGAAGGGCGCGAAGCACGCGAAGAAGCGGGTCGGCCGCGGCCAGGGCTCGGGCAACGGCAAGACTGCCGGGCGCGGGCACAAGGGCGCGAAGTCCCGTTCCGGCTTCAAGCACAAGCGCGGGTTCGAAGGCGGCCAGATGCCGCTGCACCGCCGCGTGCCGAAGCGCGGTTTCCATAATCCCTTCCGCGTCGAGTACGACGTCGTGAACCTCGATACGATCGCCGCGCGATTCGACGCCGGCACGGAAGTGACCCCGGACCTGCTCCGCGAGCACGGCCTCGCCGGCCGGAGCGGCGTGATCAAGATCCTTGCGCGCGGCGATATTGCAAAAGCGTTCACGGTGCGCGCGCACAAGTTCAGCGGCAAGGCGGCGGAAAAAATCGCGGCGGCCGGTGGCAGGACCGAAGTGTTGGCGTAACGTTCTTGGTAAAGCCGGGTCTTGAGGTAGGCCGGGTCTTTAGACCCGGCGGTAAACACACATGCTCGCTGACAGTCTGAAAAACATCTTCGCGGTTGCGGACCTGCGCAAGCGCGTGCTCTTCACGCTCGGCTTGCTCGCGGTGTACCGCGTCGGCGGCCACATCACGACGCCCGGCGTGAATCACGATGCGCTGGCGCTGCTCGCCGATCAGGCGAAGAACACGATGTTCGGGCTCTACGACATGTTCTCGGGAAAGAACCTGTCGCAGATGACAATCTTCGCGCTCGGCATCATGCCGTATATCAGCGCGTCGATCATCCTCCAGCTGCTCACGGTCGTGTGGCCGTTCCTCGAGCGCCTGTCGAAAGAAGGAGAGCTCGGGCGCCGGAAGATCACGCAGTACACGCGGTACGGAACGATCATTCTGAGCATCGTGCAGTCGCTCGGGATCGCGATTTACCTCGAGCACCAGACGAATATCGCGGGCGGCCTCCCGCTCGTGTATCACACCGGCTGGGGCTTCCGGCTGATGACGGTGCTGACGCTCTCGACCGGCACGACGTTCATCATGTGGCTCGGCGAGCAGATCACCGAACGCGGCATCGGCAACGGCATGTCCCTCATCATCTATGCGGGCATCGTCGTGAACTTCCCGCATGCGGTGCTCACGACGATCGAGCAGCTGCGCACGGGGCAGATGGGGCTGTTCCGCCTGCTGCTGCTGATCGTGCTGATGGTGCTGGTCGTTGCGGCAATCGTGTTCGTCGAACGCGGCCATCGTCGGGTGACGGTGCAGTACGCCAAGCGCGTCGTCGGACGCCGGATGTACGGCGGGTCGAGCACGCACATCCCGCTGAAGGTCAACACCGGCGGGGTCATCCCGGTGATCTTCGCCTCATCGATCCTCGGGTTCCCGCTCACGATGCAGGGCATGAGCCCGGAGGGATCGTTCCTGCGGCGCGCGATCGATCAGATCGCCTACGGCATGCCGCTGTACAACCTGCTCTACCTGACGGGCATCATCTTCTTCTGCTACTTCTACACGGCGATCATCTTCAATCCCGATGACGTCGCCGAGAACATGCGGAAGTACGGCGGCTTCATCCCGGGCATCCGCCCGGGCAAGCGAACGGCGGAGTACATCGACACGATCCTGACGCGGATCACGCTGGTGGGCGCGCTTTACCTGGCCTGCGTCGCGCTGCTGCCGGAGTTCCTGATCAGCGGCTTCAAGGTCGCACCGATCCCGTTCATTGGAGAGAAGCTGGACACGCTGCTGCCGCAGTTCATTACGCAGGGCATGAACGTGCAGTTCTACTTCGGCGGCACGTCGCTGCTGATCATCGTCGGCGTCGCGATGGACACGGTGCAGCAGGTCGAGTCGCAGCTGATCATGCGCCACTACGACGGGTTCATGAAGAAGACCCGCATTCGTGGCCGGCGGGGGCAGTAAGTGGTCCAGCGTCACGGAGTGGCGCTGAACGTCGTCATGCTCGGCCCTCCCGGGGCGGGCAAGGGGACGCAGGCGGAACGGTTCGCGCAGCGACACCGGCTCCCGAAGATCTCGACGGGCGACATCCTGCGCGAGGCCGTCCAGGAGGACACCGGGCTCGGGCGGATCGCAAAGGCGACGATGGATGCCGGGAACCTCGTCGGCGACGAGGTCATGATCGGCATCGTCTCCGGGCGGCTGACACGGGACGACGCGAAGAGCGGGTTCGTGCTCGATGGGTTTCCGCGAACGGTCGTGCAGGCAGGCGCGCTCGACCAGATGATGACGGGGCGCGGGCCGCTCGTCGTCGTCGACATCGTCGTGCCGGAAGACGTGCTCGTCCGGCGGCTCGCGGCGCGCCGGATCTGCGGTGAATGCGGATCGAACGCGCTCGTCGAGTGGACGACGAACTGCGGCAAGTGCGGCGGCGTGCTCGTGCAGCGGACCGACGACGGCGACGGAATCGTACGGGAACGGTTGAAGGTGTATCACCTCCAGACGAAGCCGCTCGTGGACTACTACTCAGGGCGCCCGACGTTCAGGACGATTGACGGCAATCAGCCGCCCGATATTGTCACGGCATCGCTCGACAGGGCGATCTGCGGGGCATCGACGCTCGCGGACGGAGCGCGATTGTGATCGTCTGCAAGTCGCCGGCGGAGATCGAGCGGATGCGCGCGTCGAATGGGCTGGTGGCGCAAGTGCTCGCCGAGCTCGCCGCAATGGTCGCGCCGGGCGTGAGCACGCTGGATCTCGACGCGGCCGCGGAGAAGAGCGTGCGTGCCGCCGGCGCGGAGCCGGCGTTCAAGGGCTACCGCGGATATCCCGCGACGTTGTGCGCGTCGGTGAACGACCAGGTGGTCCACGGGATTCCGTCGAAGCGGCCGCTCGCCTCAGGCGACATCGTGTCGCTCGACATGGGCGTCAAGCTCAATGGGTTCTACGGCGATTCGGCGGTGACGGTCGCGGTCGG
Organism: Acidobacteriota bacterium; assembly: GCA_003222675.1. GTDB lineage: Bacteria > Acidobacteriota > Vicinamibacteria > Vicinamibacterales > 2-12-FULL-66-21 > QHWT01. The sequence continues at coordinate 27,647 of QHWT01000071.1, forward strand.
TCAGGTCGCCGACGAAGTGAAAACGCTGCTGCGCGTCACCGAAGAAGCGCTCGAGAAAGGGATTTCGCAGGTGCGCGTCGGCGGGCGCATCTCGGACATCGGCCACGCGATCCAGAAGCACGTCGAGGCGCACGGTTTTACGGTCGTGCGCGAATTCGTCGGGCACGGCATCGGCGCGGCGCTGCACGAGGAGCCGCAGATTGCGAACTACGGCGAGCCCGGACGAGGCCCGCGGCTTGCCGAAGGCATGACGCTCGCGATCGAGCCGATGGTGAACATGGGGAAACCCTCGGTGAAGGTCCTCGCGGACGGCTGGACCGCGGTGACGCGCGACGGCAGCCTGTCGGCGCATTTCGAGCACACAGTCGCCGTGACGAAGAATGGGCCGCTCGTGATGACCCTGCGGCCAACGCCCGTCGGTTAAATCGAAGGGGTCGAAGAAGAGCGCCTGCGGGCAGCCAGCGTTGCCCCCACGGCGGTCATAAGCATGTTCGAAAGAGACCCCCGGGAGGAAGAGCGGCACGCGATCTCGGTCGAAGGGATCGTCCGGGAGTCGCTGCCTTACGCGCAGTACCGCGTGGAGATCGACGGCCCGCATCAGGTGACGGCGCACGCGCCGAGCGGACCGGGAAAGAACTTTATCCGCGTGCTGATCGGCGACCGGGTGCGGCTCGAGCTGAGCCCGCGGGACCGGACACGGGGAAGGATAGTCGAAAAGTTATGAAGGTACGAGCGTCGGTCAAGAGAATCTGCGACAAGTGCAAGGTCATTCGCCGCCGCGGCGTGGTGCGAGTGATCTGCACGAACCAGAAGCACAAGCAGAGGCAGGGCTAGGAGCTAGAAGCTAGGAGCTAGAAGCTAGAAGCTAGGAGCAAGAGCGATACGGAGTGACACGAATCGATCTAGCTCCTAGCTCCCAGCTTTTGACAAGGATCAAGAGCATATGGCAGAAGCTAGAAGCTAGGAGCTAGAAGCTAGGAGCAAGAGCGATACGGAGTGACACGAATCGATCTAGCTCCTAGCTCCCAGCTTCTGACAAGGATCAAGAGCATATGGCACGTATCGCTGGTATCGATCTCCCGCGCACGAAGCGGGTGGAAGTCGGACTGACCTACATCTACGGGATCGGCCGGAAGCGCTCGAACGATATTCTGACGGCGGCGGGCGTGAGTCCGGATGTTCGCGTCAAGGATTTGTCGGAAGACGATGTCCGGAAGATCAGCCGCGTGATCGAAGAGCAGGGCCGCGTGGAAGGAGACCTCCGTAAGGAAGTCTCGATGAACATCAAGCGGCTGATGGAAATCGGCAGCTGGCGCGGGATGCGGCACCGGCGCAATCTGCCGGTGCGCGGCCAGCGCACGCGCACGAACGCGCGCACGCGAAAAGGCCCGCGTAAGGGCGCAGTGGCAAAGAAGAAGACTGTGTAGTGAACAGTTACCAGTTACCGGTTTCCGGTTTCCAGTTCAAGACGATGGAAACGGAGAAGTGGGGACTGATAACGGCAACTGGCAACTGGCAACCGGCTACTGAAAACTGATTTTTATGGCCAAAAACGAACCCGTCGACGCGTCAGCAACGCCAGGGACCGAAGGCGGAAAGAAAGCCGCCGGACGTCCGGCGAAGAAGAAGACGTTCAAGAAGCGCGGGGAGAAGCGCATCATCCATCACGGATTTGCGCACATCCACGCGTCGTTCAATAACACCACCGTCACCATCACGGATCCCGAGGGAAACGTGGTGGCGTGGTCGAGCGCCGGCGGGATTGGATTCAAGGGCTCGCGCAAGGGCACGCCATTCGCCGCGACACAGGCCGCGATTGCGGCGGGCAACGCCGCGAAGACATTCGGCATGCGGACGCTCGAAGTGCGTGTGAAGGGCCCGGGCGCAGGGCGCGAGTCGGCAATCCGCGCGCTGCAGACGATCGGCCTCGACGTGAAGTCGATCCGCGACGTCACGCCAATCCCGCATAACGGGTGCCGGCCGCCAAAGCGCCGCCGAGTCTGACGCCGCGGCGGCGCAGTTGCCAGTCGCCAGTTACCAGTTACCGGTTTCCAGTAGCCAGTCAAGGCAACGGATCCGAGAGCTGGGAACCGGACACTGGTAACCGGAGACTGGTAACTGGAAACTGGAAACTGGAAGCCACAAGGATCAGTAAAGAATGGCACGTTACATTGGACCCGTTTGTCGGCTGTGCCGGCGCGAAGGCATGAAGCTCTTTCTGAAGGGAGAGCGCTGCTACACCGAGAAGTGCGCAATCGAGAAGCGCAACCTGCCGCCAGGGCAGCACGGAAAGCTGCGGAAGGCGAAGCTCGTGGGCTACGGCCTGCAGCTGCGCGAGAAGCAGAAGGTGAAGCGCATCTACGGCGTGCTCGAGAACCAGTTCCGCCGCTACTTCGAGATGGCGGAGCGCACCCGCGGCATTACCGGCGAGACGCTGCTGCAGCTTCTGGAGCGCCGCCTCGACAACGTGGTCTATCGCCTGGGGCTTTCGACATCGCGCTCGCAGGCGCGGCAGCTCGTGCGCCACGGCCACTTCACCGTGAACGACCGCAAGGTCGACATCCCGTCGTACTCCGTGAAGGCGGGCGACGTGATCACGGTGCGCGGCACCAGCGCGCAGAATCCGTCGATCCAGCACGCGATGGAAGAAGTGAAGGGACGCGGCATCCCCGAGTGGCTGTCGTTCGACGTTGGCACGATGACGGGCCGCATCGCGTCGCTCCCGACACGCGAGCAGATCAATCTGCCGGTGCAGGAGCAGCTGATTGTGGAGTTGTATTCGAAATAAGCCGCCAGCTTCCAGCCTCCAGCTTCCAGCTTTAAGAGCTGCTAGCTGGCAGCTGGTAGCTGGCAGCTGGTAGCTGGCTCCTCGCCCGCAGCCTTTCCGGACCTGCGGTGGGAGGCGGGGAGCTCAAGGCAGGTCCGGCGGTCGTCCAGGGTGGGCGTCCGATTGAAAGGAACGAACAAATGTTGTGGAAAGGCTTTCAGCGTCCGAAGCGGCTCGAGTTCGAGCGTGAAACACTGACGGATCGATTCGGGCGGTTCTACGCGCAGCCGTTCGAGCGCGGGTTCGGCACGACGGTCGGCAATGCACTCCGCCGCGTGCTGCTGTCATCGATCGAAGGCGCGGCCGTGACAGCAGTGAAGATTGACGGCGTGCTGCACGAGTTCTCGCCGATTCCCGGCGTGGTCGAGGACGCAACCGACATCATCCTCAACCTGAAGCAGATTCCGCTCAAGATGCACGTCGACACCACCAAGACGCTGTACCTGCGCGTCGACAAGACGGGCGAAGTGCGCGCGCGTGACATCGAGGGAGACGCCGACATCGAGATCCTCGAGCCCGACGCCCACATCGCGACGGTTGCCGAGCACGGCAAGCTCCACATGGAGCTGCGCGTGAAGCGCGGCCGCGGCTACGTCTCGGCGGACAAGAACTTCGACGAGGATCTCGGCATCGGCTGGATCCCGGTCGATTCGGTCCACTCGCCGATCAAGAAGGTGAACTACCTCGTCGAGGCGGCGCGCATCGGCCAGGCGACCGACTACGACAAGCTGACGGTGGACGTGTGGACCAACGGCTCCGTCACGCCGCGCGACGCCGTGTCGCTCTCGGCGAAGCTGATTCGCGATCACCTGAACATCTTCATCAACCTCGAGGACGTGGGGGAGATACAGAGCGAAGCGGCCGGCGACACGCCGCGCGCCGCGTCGAACGAAAACCTCGACAAGAGCGTCGAGGAACTCGAGCTCTCGGTCCGCTCCTACAACTGTCTGAAGAATGCGAACATCCGGACGATCCGGGAGCTGGTGCAGAAGACCGAGGGCGAGATGCTGAAGACGAAGAACTTCGGCAGGAAATCGCTGAACGAGATCAAGGAGATCCTCTCCGGCATGGGCCTGAGCCTCGGCATGCGCCTGGATCAGCCGGCGACGGCGTCGCAGGAATAGTCACGGGTCGGGGCGCGGGGCGCGGGATCCGGGATGCGCTGGTTCACGGAGAACCATCGGGCCCCGCACCCCGCACCCCGCACCCCGGATCCCGACAAGGATCACAGCAATGCGTCATAGAGTAGGACACCGGAAACTAGGACGAGTCACCGAGCACCGCATCGCGATGCTTCGCAACCAGGCCGAGGCGTTGATCCGCCACGAGCACATCGAGACCACCGTGCCGAAGGCGAAGGAGCTGCGGCCGTTCGTCGAGCGGATCATCACGATCGCCAAGCGCGGGATCACGGCGGGCAATGGCAACGGCCGCGCGCTGCACGCGCGGCGCACGGTGCTGCAGGACATTCCGAACCGCGACATCGTGGCGAAGCTGTTCGACACGATTGCGCCGCGCTTCGAAACACGGCCCGGCGGGTACACGCGCATCCTGCGTCTTGGTCACCGGCGCGGCGACAGCGCGGACGTCGCCCGCATCGAGCTGGTCGGCAGCGAGTACAACCCGAACGCCGAGACCGAGAAGAAAGCGGCAGCGGAGCAGAAGAAGCCCAAGGGCGTGGGCGGCCGGCTGCGTGCGGCGGCCGAGCGCCTGCGCGCGAAGAAGACCGAGGGCGAAGAGGGTGAGGCGACCGCCGAGCCCAAGAAAGGGCGCGCTCCACGTGGAAAAGCCGAGCGCAGCGGCAAGGCCGACACACGCGGCAAGGGAGCCAAGACCAGCACCCCGCGGAAAGCGGGAGGATCGTAGGTCAGCTGGCAGCTGCCAGCTATCAGCTACTAGCTGCCAGCTATTCGAAAGAGCCGAGTCGCTTGCGACTCGGCTTTTTGTTTTTAGCACAAGCTTCAACCTGGAGGCTGGAAGCTGGCCGCTGACGGCTATCTCCGGCCGCTCATACTTCTTCGGCGGCCTCAGCCCCCCGCTCAGCCTTCGACGCGGCGATGATCTTGCTGTGGAGGTGGGGCGGCACTTCCTCGTAGTGCGAGAACTCCATGTGATACGAGCCGCGTCCACCGGTGGCCGACGTGAGGTGCTGCTCGTAGGTCAGCATCTCCGCCATCGGCACCTTCGCGCGAATGATCGTCGACGCGCCGCGCGTATCCATCCCGCCGATGCGACCGCGGCGGCTGTTCAGATCGCCCATCAGGTCTCCCGCGAAATCGCTCGGCGCGTACACCTCGACGTTCATCACCGGCTCCAGCAGCGTCGGACGCGCGCGCGACATGCCGTCCTTGAACGCGAGGGAGCCAGCCATTTTGAACGACAGCTCGTTGGAGTCGACCGCGTGGAACGATCCGTCGAACACCGTTGCGCGGAAATCCACCATGGGATAGCCCGCGAGGAACCCGCGCATGCGCGAGTCCTGGATCCCCTTCTCGATAGCCGGCACGAACTGACGCGGGATCGCGCCGCCGAAGATGTCGTTCGCGAACTCGAAATCGGCGCCGCGCGGCAGCGGCTCGAACTTCACCTTGCAGTCGCCGAACTGACCGTGGCCGCCGGTCTGCTTCTTGTGGCGCCCGTGCGCCTCGACCGACGCGGTGATCGTCTCGCGGTAGGGGATGCGCGGTAGCTTGAGCGTCACCTCGACGCCGAACCGACGCTTCAACTTGGCGACCGTCACCTCGATGTGTGACTGGCCCTGGCCGGCGAGCAGCAGCTCTTTGGTCTGCGCGTCGCGGTTGTAGCTGATCGTCGGATCCTCTTCCTGCAGCCGATGGAGCGCTGTGCTGATCTTGTCTTCGTCGCCGCGGCTCTTCGGCTCAATCGCGTAGGAGATCACCGGCTCGGGAAATTTGATCGGCGGGAGGCCCGCTCGTGCCTTGCTGTCGCCGATCATGTCGCTCGTCAACGTCTCCTTTAATTTGGCGACCGCACCGAGGTCCCCCGCGCGGAGCTCCGGCACGTTCGTCTGCGTTTTTCCCTGCAGCAGCACGAGATGGCCGAGCCGCTCCGGCACGTCCTTGGAGAGGTTGTGCACCGTCGAGTCAGCCTTCAGCGCGCCCGAGAGCACGCGGAACATCGTGATGCGTCCGGCGAACGGATCCGCGACCGTCTTCCACACGAACGCCGAGGTCGCGCCCGATTCCTCGGTCGGCACTTCCACCTCTTCGCCGTCCGCCTTGCGCGCCTTCAACGGCCGTTCGAGCGGCGAGGGGACATACGTGACGACGGCATCGAGGATCGGCGGCATGCCGATGTTGGCCCCTGCGGACGCGCACAGCACCGGGAAGAGACGTCCGCCGGCGATGCCGCGTTTGAGCCCCGCGCCGAGCTCCTCCTCGGTCAACGTGCCGGCATCGAAGAACTTCTCCATCAGCGCATCGTCGGCTTCGGCGACCATCTCGATGAGCGCTTCGCGCGCGGTCCCCGCGGCGGACGACAGATCGGCAGGCACGTCCCCCTCCGTCGCTTTTCCGCTGGCGTCAGCGGCAAACGTCCAGGCGCGCATCGTCACGAGGTTGATGATGCCCTTGAAGTTCTTTTCTTCTCCGACAGGGAGCTGAATTGGAATGACGGTGCGGCCGAACACCGTGCGCAGCGACTCGAGCGATCGATCGAGGCTGGCGCGCTCGCGATCGAACCGGTTCAGCACGATCAGCCGCGGGACGCCGAGCTCCGTCGCGACCTCCCACACCTTCTCGGTCGATACCTCCACGCCGGAAACCGCGTCGACGACCACGAGCGCCGCGTCAGCGACGCGGAGCGCGGCGCGCGCGTCGCTCAGGAAGTTCGCCATCCCGGGCGTGTCGATAAAATTGATCTTGTGCTTGTTCCACTCTGCGTAGGCGAGGCTTGCGGAGAGCGTGTGCTTGCGGGCGATTTCTTCGTCGTCGTAGTCCGTGACCGTGCTGCCCTCGTCGACGCGACCGAGGCGGTTGACCGCCCCTGCATCGAAGAGCAGGGCGGACACGAGCTGCGTCTTGCCAGAACCGGAGTGGCCGACGAGGGCCACGTTCCGGATGCTGGCGGCATCATAGACCTTCATAGGCGGGTACCCTCCGCAGGCGGCTGCTAGCTGTCAGCTTCCAGCCGCCAGCTGCCAGCCTTTGATGACCGCGATTACGTCGTCATGCTCTGGATCAGGCCGACCAACATGCGCCTGACCTCTTCGACTTGGCCCGTCAGCCGCGTGTGCAGGGCAACGGGCAAGAACTTGAGGTCCCGCGCAAGGAGCAAATCATACTCAAGTTCGTTACAGGAACCCAACGAGTGCCAGAGGAACCGCCGGAAGTCCGGATCCGAGCCCCTTCCCCTTCCTTCGGCGATATTGGATGCTATCGAAATCGCCGCTCGGAGCAATTGATCCCGTAACGGCCACCCCTCAGGCTTCTGTAGGTATGCAGAAACGTCGTACGACGAAAGCGCAAGTTTGTGCGCTTTCTGCCACACCTGCAGCTTTCTATAGTCCTGCATTGGGACCTCCTTAGCGAGTCATCCCGCAATGCAACTTTTTTGCTCAGCTGAGAGAAGCTGGGAGCTGGGAGCTGGCAGCTGGGAACTGGCAGCTGGCAGCTTACTCGTATCTCAATGCTTCAATCGGATCCAGCCGCGACGCTTTGAAGGCGGGGAACAACCCGAAGAAGATGCCGACGCTCGCGGAGAATCCGATTCCGATAGCGAACGACCACCACGGCAGCGACACGGGGAACCCTGTGAATGCATGCACAGACAGGCCGATGCCGCTGCCGAGCGCGATCCCGAGCAGGCCGCCGAGGGACGTGAGGAACACGGCCTCGACGAGGAACTGCCAGAGGATCTCGCGGCGGCGCGCGCCGAGCGCCTTGCGCACGCCAATCTCGCGCGTGCGTTCGGTCACCGAGATCATCATGATGGCCATCACGCCGATGCCGCCGACCATCAGCGCGATTGACGAGATGACGACGAGTCCGAGGAACGTCGCGCGGCTGATCTGATCCCACACCTTCAGCACGGCGTCCTGCGTGGCCAGGTCGAAGTCGTTCGGCTGATCCAGCTTCAGATTGTGGCGGATGCGCATGATCGCCTCCACCTCCGCCATCGCTGCATCGCGCGCGCCTTCGCGAGGGACCACGGCAATCATCGCCGTTCGGAACACCGCGGGATTGAAATTGCTCGCGGTGATTTTCGCCGATCCCTTGAGGACCTTGCCGAACAGCTTCTCGTGGGTGCCATACGGGATGATCACGAAATCGTCCACGCCGGTCTGGAATCCCCCGGGGCTGGGCCGTGGGCCCAGCACGCCGATCACCGTGAAGGGCGTCGCGCCGATGCGCACGGTCTTCCCGATCGGATCGATGTTGGGGAACAGCGACTTCCACGGCATGTTGCCGAGCAGCACGACCTGGCGTCGGTGCTCGACTTCCGCCGAGATGAACAGGCGCCCGTACTCCAGCTTCGCGAAGTTCACGGCGGCCCAGTTCTCGGTCGCGCCGAGAATCGCGAGCTGCTTCGTCCTCTCGTGCCCGTAGTAAATCCGCGACTGGTTGAACCCCGTCGCGCCCAGCCACACGTCGACGATTGCGACCGACGGGCACTCGCGCTCGATGGCGCGCGCGTCTTCCATCGTCAGGTTCGGACGCCGGGCGACTTCGAGAAAGCTCTTGCCCGAGCCGAAGCTGAGGGCGCCCCACTTCTGCACCATAAGGGTGTTTGGCCCCAGCTGCCTGAACAAGTCGCGCAAGGACTGGTCGAAGCCGCGAATGAGCGACGTCATCCCCACGATCGACGTGATGCCGATGACGACGCCGAGGACCGTCAGCGCCGAGCGCATCTTGCTCGCGCGCAGCGTATCGAAGGACATGACGACGATCTCGGAGAGCAGGCCCGTGCGGACGGTCTTCATGCTATTCGCGCCTCAGGGCTTCGATAGGATCCAGTTTCGCCGCGCGCATCGCGGGATACAGACCAAAGAACAATCCGACGAGCGCGGTAATGCCGATGCCCATCGCCACGGACCACGCCTGGACCGCGGCCGGAAGCGGCGACAGCTTGCTGATGATCATCGCAAGGATGAAACCAAAGCCGGTGCCGAGCACGCCGCCGAACGTCGAAAGCGTGACCGACTCCGTCAGGATCTGCCAGATGATGTCGCGGCGGCGCGCGCCGAGGGCTTTTCTCAGCCCGATCTCGCGCGTGCGCTCGCTCACCACCATCAGCATGATGTTCATGATCACGATGCCGCCGACGACGAGCGACAGCGACACGACGCCGATGAGCACGGCGAAGATGCCCTTGGTGGCGGTTTGATAGATGCCAAGCAGCGTGTCCGACGTGAACATGCCGAAGTTGTCGCGCTCGCGCGGTCGCAGCCGCCGCTCGATCCGCATCGCGACCGTCGCGTCGTCCATCGCGGGCTTCACGAGGTCGGGCGTCTTCGGCTTCACGAGCAGCTGCAGGCCCAGCATGCGCGCGCCGAACATCTTCTGGAAGACGCCAAGCGGAATGATCGCGAAGTTGTCCTGTGAGTTGCCGAACGACGATCCCTTTTTCTTGCTGACGCCGACCACGCGGAAATGGGTGGCGCCAATCGAGATCACCTTGTCGAGCGGATCTGCGGGGCCGAACAGCTTGTCGGCAACGTCCCAGCCGATGACGCTGACGGGCCGGTTCGAATCGACCTCGACCGGGCTGATGAGGCGCCCGCGCTCCACATCGAACGTCGAGAAATAGATGTAATCGCGCGAAACGCCCTGCACCTGGGCGCCGTCGATCGATTCGCCGCGGTACGTCATCAGCGCCCGTGCGCTGGCCTGCCCCGCGACTGCGCCGATGTTCTCGCTGAACTTGCGGATGGCCCCAGCTTCGACCATCGTGATGCGGGGATTGTTCCGGACGCGCTCCTCGTCTTCCTGCGTCCGCACGACCGGCATGCGCTGGATGGTGAAGTTGTCGGCGCCGACGCCCGACACGATTGCGTCGGTGACGTACGCGTTCATCCCCTGGACGAGCGACACCACGGCAATGATCGAGGTAACGGCGACGATGTTCCCCAGCACCGTGAGAAACGACCGCAGCTTGTTCGACCAGATCGCGTTGAGCGCGATGAAGGCGGCCTCGAAGAATTGGTTCATGAAAAAGGAGCTATCAGCTTCCAGCTACCAGCTATCAGCTGCCAGCTGATGGCTGGCAGCTCGTGGCTGATGGCTCTCCTATGTCTTCGCCACCGGCGACCGCTTTGCCGCTTCAATCTTGACAGCGGTCCCGTCCGCCAGCTCGCGCACGGAGCTGAATGGTCCGACGATGACCTGGTCTCCCTCTTTGAGGCCCGACAGCACTTCGAAATATTTTTCGCCGGCGATGCCTGTCTTCATCGAGACGAACTCCGCGTGGTTGTCGCGGACGACGAATACGCCTTCGAGCTCCTTGCGCTCCTGGCCCGGCTTCAGCTCGGACGCCTGCAGGCTCGTGCGGCTCGGACGTTTGTCGTTGCGCGGCTCGCGCACGATCTTGCCTTCCTTGTCCACCACCATCTCGCGCACGGTCGTCGCCTGAATCGGCACCGATACGACCGCCTGGCGCTTGGCCGTGGTGATCTCCGCGGTGCACGTGAACCCGGGGCGGACGTCGGGAATCTCGGCGTCCACGGTGACCTTCACCTTGAAGTTCGTCGCCTGCGTGGTCGCGGTTCCGGTGGCCTGAATCGGGCTGTTGCCAATCTCGGTCACCTTGCCCGCAAAGGATTTGCCGGGCATCGCGTCAATCGTGATCTTCGCCTTCTGACCGAGCTGCACGGTCGGGATATCCGTTTCGTCGACCTCGACTTCCGCCTCGATGACGGACATGTCGGCGACCGTGAGGAGAACCGTGCCGGCGTTGTTCATCGTGCCGATGACCACGGTTTCACCCTCCTCGATGTTGCGGCGGGTGATGATGCCGGTGATCGGCGATTCGATGCGGACCTTGCTCAGGTTGTAGCGCGCGTTGTCGAGCGACGCCTCTTCCTGCTGCATGCGGAGCCGCTGCGTCTCTATCTGCCGCTCCGATGCGGTCGCTTCCGCCTGGCGCATCTTCAGCTGGTTCTCGGCGTTGTCGAGCGACTCCTTCGTCGTGAGTCCCTGCTTCCAGAGCTGCTGCTGGCGCGTGAAGGCGTCCTGCGCCTGCTTCAGCGACGCCTTGTTGCTCTCCGACGAGACGCGCAGCTGCTCCATCTGCGAGCGCGCGGCCGCGAGCGACGCCTGCGTCTGGTTGACGGCGCTCGTCAGGTTGCGCGGATCGATTTGCAGGAGGAACTCCCCCTTCGTGACGCGCTGGCCTTCCTCGACCGCGAGATTGGTGACCCGTCCCATCGTGTCGGCGCTGATGTTGACGAGGCGCTGCGGCTGAATCTTGCCCGACGCGGACACGATCGCCTGGAGGTCTCGCTTCTGCACGGTCTCGACGTTGACGACCGTGCCCTCCTGCCGCTTGAACTTGACGTTCGCGAATGCCAGCGCGCCGAGGATCACGACCACGCCGATGCCGATCAGAATCTTCTTGCCTCGCGTCATGCGCCCCCCACACGGCTCTTGAACAACGCGATTCCCACCGCAATCACTGCGTAGACCGCGAGCAGCGTGAGCGCGATCGGCTGCGTGCGGCGCCGATACAGCACGGCGAGGCCGATCGCCAGCACCACGATGTACCAGACCAGAAACACGTCAATCGCGCCAAGCAGGCTGCCGATGAACGACTTGTCGGGCAGCATCGGCAGCAGCGCGCCGAGGTTTGCGACGCTTCCCGTCGCTCCGCGGAAGTAATTGATCGTCCCGGAGAAGAGCGCTCCCAGCGCGGACACGACACCGGCATGCGCGATCACCGAGTACACCTGCTTGAACGAGGCCTCGCCACCCATCGCGGCATTGAAGACGGCGAAGAGAAGACCCGCGACGATGAGCGCGATGATTGGCGATATGACGATCACGCCTGCCGCGGTGGTATACGGCAGACGTGCGGCGCTGCGTTCCATGCGGTCGTACATCTCTGGCGTCACCTCGACGCCGAACGATTTCATCGTCGTGACCTGCTGATCGAGCGTCGCCTGGCGTCCGGCCTCGGTCGTCATGGGAAGCGCGCTGAAGAACGAGACGAGCAGCGTGGTTACCGCGAGCGCGCCGAACCATCTGGGGTTCGCCACGATCGTCTGGAATGTCGCCATCGGGGAGGTCAGGACGCCGATGAGGCGAGCGGGCAGAGCCCTGGGCGCAGCCGTGGGTGCTGCCGCCATAGCAGTGTTGGTCATAGAGATGTCGCCTTGAAAAAATGCGCTGGCTGAAGTCAGTCTGGAACAGCCGATATTACCACGCTATATACGCTCCGGCCGCCGCGAATGTTTCGGCGTGTTGGGATGAGAAAGCTCACGTACTGTAAGACTTAGGGACGGGCTGCGGTAAGCTTCGCCGATGCGAAGCCTCATCTTCACCTTCTTCATGGCAATCACGCAGGTCTCCAGGGCCGTCGCCCAGACGGAACCGCCCGTCGGGGTGCGCGCCACCGGCATGGGCGGTGCGTTTGTCGCGGTCGCCGACGATGCCTCTGCGGTCTTCTGGAATCCGGCGGGTCTCGCTTCGGGATCGTACTTCAGCCTCGCGCTCGACGACAATCGCCTTCAAACCCCTGATGACACGTCGTTTCCGCATCGCCGCTCCGCATTCATGCTCGCGCTCGGCGCGCCTGCGCTGGGCATGTCCTACCTCAGTACAACGGTCACCCGCGCGGCGCAGCCGGTGATCACGCTGGATCCGGCGTCCGGCACAAATACGCGTTTGATTCGTGTGGAGCGCCTGGCCGCGCGTCATGTGGGCGCCACCCTCGTTCAGTCGCTTACGCGGAACCTGGCCATCGGAGCCACGTTCAAGCTCGTCAGAGGCTCGGCATCCACCGGGGTCGTCAACGTCGCCGATGCGGCAGCCTTCGACGCCTCAGGGGACCTCTTTCCGGCGAGGGGGACGACGAAATTTGACGGTGACATCGGCCTGATGCTGGCCGGCACCTACGCGAAGGCCGGAATCGCCGTACTGAACCTGCTGGAGCCGACGTTCGCAACGCCCGACGGCGCGGCCTCGATCACGCTCGAGCGGCGCGTCAGAGGCGGAGTCTCCCTGCTGGTGCGCCAGACCATAACCGTGGCTGCGGACGTCGATTTTACGAAGGCGTCCACGAGCCTTGGCGAGTGGCGGGATGCCGCCATCGGGGCGGAGGCGCGCGCGGCCCGGCGGGCCTGGGTGCGCGGGGGCATCCACTGGAATACGGCTGGAGGGGACTCCGGACCGGGGGCAGCGCCGATTGCGAGCCTCGGCGGTAGTTACACCGTGTATGGGTCGGTCCTTGCGGACGGCCAGGTCAGCGTAGGGTCCGAGAACGGAGACCGGGGATGGGGGATTGGGCTTCGGTTTGTGTTCTAGCTTGACAATATTTGTCACCCATGTAACATAGCACCTTCCCCGGCAAGTCTTTCGGCGCCCTAAGTGTGGACCGGTGGTCTAACAGATGCCCGTCCGTATTGGCGAGCTGCTGCTCAAAGAGAAGCGCCTGACGCCTGCTCAGTTGCAGGAGGCGTTGAACTATCAGAAGACGAACGGCGGCAAGCTCGGCTTCAATCTCGTCAAGCTCGGCTTCGTCAAGGACGAAGAGATCACCGCGCTGCTCTCGAAGCAGTACGGCGTCCCTTCGATCAATCTCGCACAGTTCGAGATTGACCCGGCGATCGTCAAGCTGATTCCCGCGGAGACGGCGCAGAAATATCAGATCGTTCCGTTGAGCCGATCCGGCGCGACGCTCACAATCGCGATGACGGATCCGACCAACGTGTTCGCCATGGACGACATCAAGTTCATGACGGGCTACAACGTCGAGCCGGTCGTAGCTTCCGAAACAGCGGTTACCGACGCCCTCCAACGCTACTTTCCGTCCACTCCCGCAGCGGCGCCGCGCGGCGAGAGAAAAGAAAAGAAGATCACCGCCCCTCAGCAGGAGGCGAACCTCAATAACGCCGCCACTCTCGAGATGGTTTCCAAGGCCCTCGAGGAAAGCGCGTCCATCGTCGACGACGACGTGGAGCTGCTCGAGGAGATCGACCAGATCGACGTCTCGTCGCTCGAAAAGCAGGGCGGTGAAGCGCCCGTCATCCGGCTCGTGAATCTGATGCTGATGTCCGCGATTCAGAAGGGCGCGAGCGACATCCACATCGAGCCGTACGAAAAGGAATTCCGCGTCCGCTTCCGCATCGACGGGATCCTCTACAACGTCATGGCGCCGCCGATGAAGTTCCGCGATGCAATCACGTCGCGCATCAAGATTATGGCGAAGCTCGACATCGCGGAAAAGCGCCTGCCGCAGGACGGCCGCATCAAGATCCGCTTCGCCGACGGCGAAGGGGGTACCAAGGAAATCGACTTCCGCGTGTCGTGCCTGCCGACGCTCTTCGGCGAAAAGATCGTTCTTCGTCTGCTCGACAAAGACAAGCTGATGCTCGACATGACGAAGCTTGGCTTCGAGCCGGACTCGCTCAAGCGGCTCGAGACGGCGATCGGGAAGCCCTGGGGCATGGTGCTGGTCACGGGGCCGACGGGGAGCGGCAAGACCAACACGCTCTATTCGTCAATCTCGAAGATCAACACGCCCGAGACCAACATCATGACTGCCGAGGACCCCGTCGAATTCAACCTGGTCGGGGTGAACCAGGTACAGGTCCGCGAGAACATCGGGCTCAACTTCGCTGCCGCGCTCCGGTCGTTCCTCCGGCAGGATCCCAACATCATCCTCGTCGGCGAAATCCGCGACTTCGAAACGGCGGAAATTGCGGTGAAGGCATCGCTCACCGGCCACCTCGTGCTCTCGACGCTGCACACCAACGACGCGCCGAGCACGATCAGCCGGTTGATGAACATGGGCATCGAGCCGTTTCTCGTCGCGAGCTCGGTCAACCTGATTTGCGCGCAGCGCCTCGTGCGCCGCGTGTGCGCCGCATGCAAGCAGGATCAACCGCACGCCGCGCAGGCGCTCGTCGACGCCGGGTTCACGCCCGACGAAGCGCAGAAGGTCATTCCGAAGAAGGGGGCCGGCTGCGAGAGGTGCAACAACACCGGCTACAAAGGGCGCGTGGGGCTCTACGAAGTGATGGAGATCACCGACGAGTTGCGCGAGCTGATTCTCGTCGGCGCGTCCGCGCTCGAACTGCGGCGCAAGGCGGTCGAGGAAGGAATGATCACGCTCCGCCGGAGCGGCCTCCACAAGGTCATGGACGGCGTGACGACGATTGAGGAAGTGGCACGAGAGACGGTCAAGTAGACGGTCAGCCACCAGCCGCCAGCCACCAGCAGCAAGCTGGAAGCTAGTAGCTGGAAGCTGGAAGCTGGAAGCTGGTAGCTGGTAGCTAACGATTGGACACACCACACATGGTTACGTTGCCCGAACTCTTACAGACGCTCGTCCAGAACAGCGGGTCGGACCTTCATATCACGACCAACACGCCGCCACAGGTCCGCATTCACGGGCACCTGCAGCCGCTGGATCTGCCGCCGCTCGACGCGGCCGCCACCAAGGCGCTCGCGTACAGCGTGCTCACCGATCTGCAGAAGAAGCGGTTCGAGGAATCGCTCGAACTGGACTTCTCGTTCGGCATCCGCGGCATCGCGCGCTTCCGCTGCAACGTGTTCAACCAGCGCGGCGCGGTCGCGGCGGTCTACCGCGTGATCCCGGAGCAGATCAAGGGGTTCCACGAGCTTGGACTGCCACAAGTGCTGGCGAACCTCGCCGACCGTCCACGCGGTCTCGTGCTCGTCACGGGTCCCACCGGCTCCGGCAAGTCGACGACGCTCGCGGCCATGATTGACAAGATCAACACGGAGCGCCACGAGCACATCCTCACGATCGAAGACCCGATCGAGTTCGTGCACCAGCACAAGGGTTGCCTCGTGAACCAGCGCGAGGTCCATCAGGACACCCAGGGCTTTGCGATGGCGCTGCGCGCCGCGCTCCGCGAAGACCCCGATATCGTCCTCATCGGCGAGTTGCGCGATCTCGAGACGATCGAATCGGCGCTGCGCATCGCGGAAACCGGCCACTTGACGTTCGCGACGCTGCACACGAACTCGGCGGCGCAGACGATCAACCGGATCATCGACGTGTTCCCCGCGCACCAGCAGGGGCAGATCCGCACGCAGCTCTCGCTCGTGCTCGAAGGGATCGTGTGTCAGGCGCTGCTGCCACGCGCCGACGGCCACGGACGCGTCGTCGCGCTCGAAATCATGGTGCCGAACCCCGCGATCAGGAACCTGATTCGCGACGACAAGGTGCACCAGATCTATTCGACGATGCAGACAGGGCAGGAGAAGCTCGGGATGCAGACGATGAACCAGTGCCTCTCGACGCTGTATCAGAAACGGCTGATTTCGCTCGAGTCGGCGATGAGCGCCTCGTCGTTGAAGGACGAACTCGAGCAGATCATCGCGCGGGGCGCGGGTGTGGTGGCCGGCGCGGGCATGCAGAAGCCGGGCGCCGGACTTCCGAACAGACCGGTGGGACGGTAAACAGTTACTCAGAGGCCACTGAGGCCACGGAGTGGTTTTGGATTTCGTTTGGTTTTCAAATTTTTTGCTCTCCGTGCCCTCTGTGGCCTCCGAGTAAAAAGGAACCAGTATGCCAACATTCGCGTATAGCGGACGGACTCGGGCGGGCCAGACGATCACGGGCGAGCGCATCGCGGACACGATGGACGCGGCGATTGCGGCGCTGCGTCGCGAGCAGATTCAGGTGACGCGGATCGATCCGGCCAAAGCGGCCGCGGCCGCGAAGGAGGCCAAGCCGAAGAAGCCGAAGGGCAAGGCTGCGCCATCGAAGAACCTCGCCATCTTCACGCGGCAGTTCTCCGTCATGATCGACGCCGGTCTGCCCCTGGTCCAGTGCCTCGACATCCTCGGCAAGCAGGAGCCGCACAAGGGCTTTGCCGAAGCGATCCTGTCGGTGCGGTCGGACGTCGAGTCGGGCGCCGCGCTCGCCGATGCGATGAAGAAGCATCCAAAGTCGTTCGACGCGCTCTACGCGAACATGATCGCCGCGGGTGAGGCGGGCGGTATCCTCGACACGATCCTGAAGCGGCTCGCGGTCTACATCGAAAAGAGCGTCAAGCTGAAAGGACAGGTCAAGTCCGCGATGATCTACCCGATTGCGGTCATCTGTATCGCCGCGATCGTCGTCTCCGCGATTCTGTGGAAGGTCATCCCGACCTTCGCGCAGCTGTTCGCGGGCCTCGGCGCCGAACTCCCGTTCCCGACCCGCGTCGTCATCGCGATGAGCAACGGGCTCGTCTCGTACGGACCGTTCATCCTCGTCGGTCTCGGCGGCATCTTTTACGGCCTCAAGCGCTACTACGACACGTCCGCAGGGCGCTACGCGATCGATGCTCTGACCTTGAAGATGCCGATCCTGGGGATGATTCTCCGGAAGATCGCGGTCGCACGGTTCTGCCGGACGCTCTCGACGCTGCTGTCGTCGGGCGTGCCGATTCTCGACGGCCTCGACATCACGGCGCGCACGGCGGGCAATGCCATTATCGAGGAAGCGATCCAGAAGACGCGCTCGAGCATCGAGCGCGGCGAGACCGTCTCGGGGCCGCTGCGCGAGACGAACGTGTTCCCCTCGATGGTCGTGCAGATGATCAACGTCGGGGAGACGACGGGCGCGCTCGACGCGATGCTCGCGAAGATCGCGGACTTCTACGAGGAGGAAGTGGACACGGCGGTCGCCGGCCTTCTGACGCTGATGGAGCCGATCATGATCGCGGTGCTCGGCGGCGTGGTGGGCGGCATCGTCATTGCGATGTATATGCCGATCTTCGATCTGATCAGCAAGCTGACGTAGGAGTCAGAAGGTAGGAGTCAGAAGGCAGAAGCGCCTGCGGCCCGAGCGAGGCGACGGAGTGAAGCGCGGTCTTCCGCGCCTCCGAGCGAGCGCGCGTGGGGTAGGGCCCCACGCGCATTGAGAAAAGCGGACAAACTATGCACAGCATCCGGCACAACAAGCTGCTGTGGTTGATTGGCGGCCGAGCCGCCGTCATCACGATGCTGCTCGGATCCGCGATCCTCATCCAGCTGAAGGCGCCGGGCGCGTTGCCGATCGATCCGTTCTTCTTCCTGATCGGCCTGACGTACGGGCTGACGGCGGTGTGGGCCATCACGCTGCGCTTCATCGATCGGCATCCATGGCTCGTGGACGTGCAGGTCGCGTGCGACGCGCTGGTGGTCTCGGCGATGGTCCACCTGACCGGCGGCGTCGCAAGCTACTTCTCGTCGCTCTACGCGCTGCCGATCATCGCCGCGAGCACGGTGCAGTCGTGGCGGGGCGGCCTGATGGTGAGCGCGTTGAGCTCGATCATCTACGGCGGCCTCGTGATCGCGCAGTACCAGGGGGTCGCGCTGCCATTCGTGGACGTGCCGGCTGTGCTGCCGCCGATGCGCGTCGCGATCTTCACCGTGGGGCTGAACGTGTTCGGCTTCATGGCCGTTGCGGTGCTGAGCGGATATCTCGCGGAAGGTTTGAGGCGGACCGGCGAGCAGCTCGAAGAGACGTCAACGCAGCTCGCCGACCTGCAGGCGTTCAGCCAGCACGTGATCGACAGCCTGACCAGCGGTTTGACGACCTGCGACATGGCAGGACGGCTGCTGACGTTCAACCGCGCCGCGGAAGGGATTACCGCGATCGCGGCCGTGGACGCCCTGGGGCGTCCGATGGCAGAGGTGCTGCAGCTGCCACAGGCGTATGCCGGCCTGTTCAGGCCGCACGGCCGCCGGCCGATGCCGCCGCGCATCGAGTACGGGTACACGCGGGCCGACGGACGTCAGATCGAGCTTGGCATCAGCGCGGCGCCGCTCATAACGCCGCGAGGCGACGTCGGCTTCCTGTTTACGTTCCAGGACGTCACGGAAGCAAAGAAGCACGAGCGCGAGGCGCGCGTGCAGCAGCGGCTCGCGGCCGTGGGTGAGATGGCCGCGGGTATCGCGCACGAGATCCGCAATCCGCTGGCGTCCATGGCGGGGTCGATACAGATCCTGCGCGACGAGCTGCCGCTGACCGCCGAGCAATCGCAGTTGATGGATATCGTGCTGCGCGAGTCGGAACGTTTGAACGAGACGATCAGGAGCTTTCTATCCTACGCCCGGCCGCAGCGCGCCGCGCTCGGCGACGTGGACGTCCGCCGCGTGCTGACCGACACGGCGGCGCTGCTCGAGAACAACGCGGAGCTCGTGGACGGTCATTCGATCGTCGTCGATGCGGCGTCCGATCCCGTCGTGTATCGGGCCGACGAGGCGCAGATACGACAGATCGTGTGGAACCTGGCGACGAATGGTTTGCGCGCGATGCCCGACGGCGGCGAGCTGCGGCTCTCGGTGCGTCGAGCCGGCGCTCGCGGCGGCGATCAGGGGCAGGTCGTCATCGCGGTGCACGACCACGGGGTTGGCATTGCACCGGAGGAGATGGACGGGATCTTCCAGCCGTTCCGTGGCGGCTTCGCGCGGGGGACGGGACTCGGCCTCTCAATCGTGCATCGGATTGCCAGCGATTACGGCGGGGAAGTGCGCGTGGCGTCGAGCCAGGGGCGCGGCACGACTGTGGAAGTCATCCTGCCGGTGGGGGCGCTCACCGCGCCCGTGGCCGGCTGAAAAGAAACAAGAAACCTATGGGTACTGAGGTCCAGACCATCGATCCGGCGGCGGCGCCTCCAGGGGCGCGCATCCTCATCGTGGACGATGAGCGATCGATGCGCGAGATGCTGGCGATCCTGCTGCGCCGCGAGGGGCACGACGTCGCCATCGCGGAGAACGGCCGCCGTGCGCTCGATTACCTGAACCAGCGCCCGTTCGATCTCGTCGTGTCCGACGCACGAATGCCGGATCTCGACGGGCTGCAGGTCCTCCGGCACGCGCGCAGCATCAATCCGGCGGTGATCGCGATCATGATCACCGCCTACGGATCGCCGGACCTGATCAAGGGGGTCGAGGAGCTCGGCGTCAACGACTACGTCGAGAAGCCGTTCAACACGGAGGTGCTGAAGTTCCGCATCAGGAAGGAGCTGGATCGTCGCCGGCTGCAGCAGGAAAACGTGCTGCTGAAGCGCGCGATGCACTCGGCGCACCACTTCTCGAACATCGTCGGCAGCAGCAGCGCGATGCTCGAAGTATTCGAGCTCGTCGAGACGATCGCGTCAACCGGCAGCACCGTGCTGATCACCGGCGAATCGGGCACCGGCAAGGAGCTCATCGCCCGCGCGATTCACGTGCGCTCGCCGCGCTGCGACCGGCCGTTCGTCGCCGTCAACTGCGGCGCGCTCACCGAGACGCTCCTGGACTCGGAGCTGTTCGGCCACATGCGAGGCGCATTCACCGGAGCGGACGGCAACAAGAAAGGACTCATCGAAGTCGCCGACAAGGGGACGATCTTCCTCGACGAGATCGGCGAGATGAGCCCGATGCTGCAGGTCAAGATTCTGCGCGTGCTGCAGGAACGCAAGTTCCGCCGCGTCGGCGCTACCGTGGAAGTCGAGGCAGACATCCGGATCATTGCGGCGACCAATCGCGATCTCGCCAGGATGGTGGCCGAGAGCCAGTTCCGCGAGGATCTCTTCTACCGCATCAACGTGATCCCCGTGCGGCTGCCGCCCCTCCGCGAGCGCGGCGACGACGTGGTGCCGCTTGCCGAGCATTTCGTCGCGAAGTATGCGGCGCAGATGAAGAAGGACGTCGCGGGTATCTCCGATAACGCGAGGGCCTGTCTGACCGCTTACGCCTGGCCCGGCAACGTGCGGGAGCTCGAGAACGCGATGGAGCGTGCGGTTGCGCTCGAACGGACCGCGTCGATTCTGTCCGAGAGCCTGCCGGACGGGGTGCGCGGCGGCGGGGTTTCGGCGCCCGTCGTGAGCGCAGCTCCCGCGGCGGCAGCGTCGTCGCGGCTGCCGGAGGCGGGCTTCGATCTCGAACAGCACGTGCAGCACCTCGAACGCGAATACATCTCCGAGGCGCTCCGGCGATCCGGCGGCGTCAAGGTGAAGGCGGCGGAGCTGCTCGGAATGAGCTTCAGATCGTTTCGGTACTACATGAAAAAATACAACCTCAAATGAAGCAATCCTCGGCAGTCGACATTGGGCATTCGGCGTTGACGCGTGAAGCGCAGGAAAAACCAGCAGTCGGCATTGGCCGTTCAGCATTGACGCGCGAAGCGCAGCCGTCTGAGCGCAACGGCTTCACACTCCTCGAGCTCCTGTTGGTCGTCGCCATCATCGCCGCGATCGCGGCGATCGCCACGCCCGGCCTGTTGCGCGCACGCATCTCCGCTAACGAAGCGTCGGCGATTGCGTCGCTGCGGGCCATCGGCAGCGCGCAGGCGACCTTCTCCCGCAGCTGCGCGAACGGCCTGTACGCGGCGTCGCTCGATATCCTTGGCACGGGACCGTCGGGCGATACGCCCTTCATCAGCGTCGATCTCGGCGGATCGGCCACCGCGTCAAAGAGCGGCTACCTCATTTCCCTCGCCGGTGCGACTGCTACGCTGGCGACCGGCTTTCATTCGTGGGCGGACCCGGTCTCGTCCAACAGCGGCATCCGCTATTTCGGGTCCAATACCACCGGCACGATCTGGCACGCGACCTCGTCGCTCAGCGGGATGAGCGACACCGCGAGCCCCTCGGGCGGCACCCCGATTCAGTGATCGCCTGACAATTCATGGCTGCCACGAATTGTCACTGACGCGGATTGTCTATATCATCGGTAAGAGTATGCGCACCGAGATTAATCTCGTAAGTCTTGGCAGATCAATCTGATATCGGGTTCGTCCGGTCTATACTCCCTACACCGGTACGTCGCTTGCTCTCCAGCGCTGCGAATCCATTCTTTTGTTGCGTTCACCCCGTTTGCAGGTCAAGGAGTAGCTGCGGACATGAAAATTAGGAACCAGAAGGGCTTTACGCTGATCGAGCTGCTGATCGTCGTGGCGATCATCGGCATCATCGCGGCGATTGCCGTCCCCGGCCTGCTCCGGGCACGCATCTCCGGTAACGAGGCGTCGGCGATCGGGTCGCTGCGCGCCATCAGCAGCGCGCAGTCGACGTTCTCGGCGAGCTGCGCGAACGGCATGTATGCGTCATCGATGGACATCCTCGGCACGGGTCCGTCGGGCGGTTCGGCGTTCATCAGCCCGGACCTCGGCGCGGCGGCGACGGCGACCAAGAGCGGCTACAGCGTGAGCCTGGCGGGCACGAGCGCGACGGGCACGGCCTGTAACGGTTCGACGGCGCTCGCTTCCGGCTATCACTCGTGGGCGAACCCGGTGTCGAGCTCGACGGGCACGCGCTACTTCGGGTCGAACACCACGGGCACGATCTGGCAGTCGACCTCGACGCTCAGCGGCATGTCGGACACGGCGACCCCGTCGGGCGGCACGGCCATCCAGTAAGTAAGATCGTCGGTTCCGAAGCACCCTGCGAGGTGCCGCCCGATCTCAATCAGGCGGCACCTCATTTCCTTCCCCGCTCACGGCATTCCATCCGACAATCCTCGGCACCATCTACTGACAAAATTTGTCAGTCGCCGCTTTTTTGCCAGCAATCCCGAAGGACTGACGGAATTTTTCTTCCCCGCAAATCGCTCGAATCAAACGGTTTGTACAACGAGCGTATTTTCAGGGGCTGTGGCATTGCCGTTGCTCTTCGGTCCGATACGCCCCAAAGTGCGGTTGCCAGGGCATCGGGCTTTGAGACGCGGCACACCACAATCTTTCGGAGGAGCTGACTGTCATGAAGGTTCGTAACCAGAAGGGTTTCACTCTCATCGAGCTGCTGATCGTCGTCGCGATCATCGGCATCATCGCGGCGATTGCGGTTCCGGGCCTGCTCCGGGCACGCATCTCCGGTAACGAGGCGTCGGCGATCGGCTCGCTGCGCGCCATCAGCAGCGCGCAGTCGACGTTCTCGGCGAGCTGCGCGAACGGCATGTATGCGTCATCGATGGACATCCTCGGCACGGGTCCGTCGGGCGGTTCGGCGTTCATCAGCCCGGACCTCGGCGCGGCGGCGACGGCGACCAAGAGCGGCTACAACGTGAGCTTGGCGGGCACGTCCGCCACGGGCACGGCCTGCAACGGTTCGACGGCACTCGCGTCCGGCTATCATTCCTGGGCCGACCCCGTATCGAGCTCGACGGGCACGCGTTACTTCGGGTCGAACACCACGGGCACGATCTGGCAGGGCACCGCGACGCTCAGCGGCATGAGCGACACGGCCACCCCGTCGGGCGGCACTGCGATTCAGTAAGCGTGTTGGTCTAGCCGCGTCTGCGAGGGATGTCCATCGGACATCCCTCGCCTTTTTTTTGCCGCTTCGGTACCCTTCGATCAAAACATGGCATTGCCGTCCGTCGCAGGTTCCCCCTCGGTCGTCGCGGCTCCGCGGCGCACGTGGCGCTGGTGCCTGCTGGTGGCCGCGGTGAGCGTCGTGCCGGTTGCCGGCGTTTTTACCCTGTCGCGAATCTTCTTCGTCCGCGACCTCACGCTCGCCTTTCATTCCCGATTTCTCTGGCTGCGCGCCAGCGTCTGGTCAGGCCAATGGCCGTGGTGGGATCCGTTTCCCGCTTCGGGCCAGTCGGCCGCGGGCGACGCGTTGTATCAACTGTTTCTTCCGCCGACGCTTGCCCTGCGACTCCTGCTGCCAGAAGTTTTGGCGTGGAATCTCTGGGTGGCGTTGCCGGTGCCGTTGGCCGGCACAGGGTGCTGGCTGTTCCTGCGACGTCACGTGCGGGATCCCGCTGCGGTACTCGGGGCGCTCGCCTTCTCGCTCTCGGGACCGATCGTCTCCACCACTAATTTTCCAAACCTTTCGTGGTCGATCGCGGCCGTCCCTTATGTGTTCTGGGCCATCGATCGTCTCGCTGTCCGGCCTAGCGCCCGTGACGCCGCGGTCCTGGCGGTGACGATTGCGATGCAGGCGCTGGCGGGGGAGCCTGTCAGTCTCGCGGGGACCCTCGCGCTTGCCGCGGCGTACACGCTGACGGTTGCGGCGCCGCGGTGGCGATCGCAGGCACGCGCGCTCGTCACGACGTTCGTCGCCGTCGTACTGGGACTCGGGCTCGCGAGCATCCAGTTCGCGCCCTTGCTGGAGGCGAGCCGCCACTCGGTGCGCAGCATGATGACGGGCGACGCCTTCTGGTCGTTCCACCCGCTCGCGCTGCTCGAGCTGCTCGTGCCGCATTTCTACGGCGACTACTTCAATTCGAATCTTCGCGAGCTCGCGTGGATGGTCGCCTTGAACAGCGGGCGCGAGCCTTTCTACTACACGATGTACGTCGGCGTTGGCGCGATTCTGGTTGCTGCGCTCGCGGCAACCGTCGGGCGACGTCGCCATATCTTCTGGTCGGTCGCGCTGATCGCCTCCATCGTGGCGGCGCTGGGGTCCTTTACGCCCGTGTATCCGGCACTGCAGCAGGTGATCCCCGGTCTGAGCGCATTTCGCTTCCCGGTGAAGTACCTGTCGCTCGCGTCGTTCGCGCTCGCGGCGCTCACGGCGCACGGGTGGCAATCGCTTCTTGACGGCGAGATTCGGCGCCG
This sequence comes from Acidobacteriota bacterium, assembly GCA_003222675.1. Taxonomy (GTDB): domain Bacteria; phylum Acidobacteriota; class Vicinamibacteria; order Vicinamibacterales; family 2-12-FULL-66-21; genus QHWT01. The sequence goes on from QHWT01000071.1 coordinate 52,137, forward strand.
GCGCGCGTTCATCGCGGTTGGCATGGCATTCGCCGTCGCCGCCTGTGCGTACGTGCTCGTGGCGTGGCTGCTGATCGCGCCGGCGCGTCCGGTGCACCTGTTCTTCCGCCTCGCTGAGATCGCCAACGTCCGCTTTCCGATCCAGGGCGCGGAGTACCTGATCTACCGCGCGCGTCCGCTGTTGACGACGCTTTTCCTGAAGCTGATGGCGATGGGCCTGCTCGTCGCCATCGCGGTCTCGACTCGCCGTGAGCACCGGATGGCGCGCACTGTCCTTGCTGTCGCGATGGTCGTGGACCTCGCCATCGCGAATGGCAGCGTCAATCCGACCATGGATGCGGCGGCGCTCGGACCGCCATCGTGGATTTCCGTGATGGACGCGCACCCACAGGATCGGATTTACATGGGAGGCCGCCTCGAAGGGTGGATCAACCCGCTCGATCCCGACGCGCCGAAGTGGGTGGCGCCTCCCGAGGGCATCTCGCCGACGGATGCGCGCTACCTCGCTGTCAACGAGCTGATGTACTCGCCGTCGGGCTGGCACGTGCGCGAGTCCATCTCATTCGATCTGCCGCTGCTCTGGCCGCTCGATTACGCGCGGCTGGTCAGCCGCTTCAGGCCGTCGGCGCGCGAAGAACGCTTGCGGCTGCTCGAACGGATTGGGACGCGCTACTGCGTGCTGCCGACGCCGCCGCATCAGGGCGCGGTCCCGCTCGCCTCGCTGAACGGGATCCCGCAGATGAAGGTTTATGAATGTCATCCTTCAGCCCGGCGCGTCAGCGTCGTGCCCGATGCGTTGATCGGCCCGGACGTGCCCTGGCAGATCGAAGGATTGTTTCAGGAGCGCTTCGACCCGTCGCGGGGTGTGCTCGTGAGCGACCGGCCGCCGGATCCCGTGGGCATCGAAGGGCCCGCGGCGCCGGCATCTGCGACAATCATCACGGACGGCAACAGCCGCGTCGTCGTGCACGCAGGGCTGCCAGGTGACGGCTATCTGGCGCTGTTCGATTCCTACAGTTCCGACTGGCGCGTCGATGTCGACGGGCGTGCCGCGCCGCTGATGCGCGCGAACGGCCTCTTCCGCGCTGTGCACCTGACGCGCGGGCCGCACGTCGTGACATTCACCTACCATCCGCGGGCCCTCTATCTTGGCGCGGCCATGAGCGCGCTCACGGGTCTCGCGCTCGCAGCCTGGTGTGTGGCCGACAGGCGGCGCCGCGTCGCGTGACCCGATTGCGCCGAAGCCACCTGTGGGCGCTCGTGGCCGTCGCCGCCGCCACGCTGCCGGTCCACGGCCTCTTCACCGTGTCGCGGCTCTTCTACATTCGCGATCTGACGCTCGCGTTCCGATCGCGCTTTCTGTTTCTTCGACATACTGTCGGTTCCGGCGTGTGGCCGCTCTGGGATCCCTATCCCGGGAATGGCCAGGCGGCGGTGAACGACGCGCTGTATCAGCTGTTTCACCTTCCGTCACTTCCGCTGCGGCTGCTGCTCCCCGAGATTCCTGCGTACAACCTCTGGATCGCGCTTCCGGTGCCGCTCGCGGCGCTCGGCGCGTACCTGTTTTTGCGGCGCAAGGTCTCGCCGCCGGCTGCCGCGGCCGGAGCGATCGCGTTTGCCGCCGCCGGTCCTGTTGTCTCGACAACCAACTTTCCGAACATGTCGTGGTCGGTGGCGGCGGTGCCGTTCGTGTTCTGGAGTCTGGAACGGGTGTTCGAGCGGCCGGCGCGTGGTTCTGTGACGTGGCTCGCGATCGCTGTCGCGTGTCAGGCGCTGGCTGGCGAGCCGGTGACGCTGGCCGCGACGCTGGCGATGGCAGGGGCCTATGTCGTGTTGCCCGCGCGCCGCTGGCACGACGTTCGGCTCACCGTCTTGTGCGCGACCGGAATGATCGCCGGCGTGCTGCTCTCGGCGATTCAATACGTTCCGCTCGTCCTCGCGACGCGCCATTCGATGCGCGGCGCGTTCGCCGTCAGCGACTTCTGGGCGTTTCATCCGCTGGCGCTCGTCGAGCTGCTCGTGCCGCATTTTTACGGCGACTACTTCAACTCGAATCTCGCGGAACTGACCTGGATGGTCGCGCTCAACAGCGGCCGCGAGCCGTTCTATTACACGATGTATGTCGGCGTGCCCGTGATCCTCGCCGCGGCCGTGGCCGCCTGCTCGGGACGATCGGGCACGCTGTTCTGGACCTGCGCCGTGATCGCCTGCGGGATTGCGTCGCTCGGCGATCACACGCCGTTGTACCCGGCGCTGACCGCGGCCGTTCCACCTCTGCGCGGCTTCCGATTTCCCGTGAAGTACCTGTCGCTCGCTGCCTTCGGCATTGCGACGCTGGCGGCGATGACCGTGCAATGGTTGCTCGACGCTCAGGTCCCGCGCCGTCCACTTCGCGTAGTTGTGACGCTTGCGGTTGTCATCGGCATCGCCGCCTACGCGCTCGTCGCCTGGCTGCTGCTGGCGCCGAGCCTGCCGATCCGCGGCTTCTACGAGCTTGCCGCGTGGGCGGGCGTGCCGTCGCCAATCCAGGGGGCCGAGTTTCTCATTTACCGTGCGAGGCCGCTTCTGACGGGCCTGTTCATCAAACTGCTGTGCGGCGCGTTCCTGCTCTGGATTGCGGCGTCCGCCCGCCGCGAGCGCCGGCTTGCGCTGGCCGTATTCGCGGTTTTCGGCGGCGTCGATCTGATCGCCTCGAACGGCAACGTCAATCCGACAATCCCGGCGACGGCGCTGGCGACGCCGGAGTGGATCCATCACATTCCGACGGATTTCCACGAGCGCGTCTACGTCGGGGGACGGCTCGAGGGCTGGGTGAACATGACGGACATCGACGCGCCGAAGTACGCGCGCGAGGTCGAGGGCTTTTCCGAGCTGGAGCAGCGGTATATCGTCATGAACCAGTTCATGTTCCATCCCTCGGCGTTCGGGCTGCGCGAATCGGTCTCGCACGACCTTCCTCTGCTGTGGCCGGTGGAGCACGCGCGTGAGGTCGCACGCTTCACCGCAGCGAATCGCGAAGAGCGGCTGCGGTTCCTCGACAGGGTTGGCACCCGCTACGTGATGCTGCCGACGCCGCCGTTTCGCGGCGCGACGCCACTGGCCGCGATGGTCAGCGCGGAGCAACAGCACTTGTACGAGTTCCAGCCGGCCGCACGGCGCGCGTACATCGTTCCCGACGCGCTGCTCGGGCCGAGCGTCGGGTGGCAGATCGAGGGGTTGTTTCAAGAGCGGTTCGACCCATCTTCGGGCGTGCTCGTCAGCGAGCCGCCACCGCCGCCGTCTGGCCGGCCAGCGCCGCCCGTTCCGGCCTCCGCGACCTTCGAGGAGGACGGCATCAACCGCGTCATCGTGCGCGCCGGACTGCCTGCCGAGGGCTACCTCGCGCTGCTCGATTCGTACGATCCGGACTGGAAGGTCGACGTGGACGGCGCGTCGGCGCCGATGATGCGCGCGAACGGGCTCTTTCGTGCCGTCCATCTCGCGCCGGGCACCCACGTCGTGACGTTCATGTACCGGCCGCTGCCGTTCTATGCAGGCGCGTCGACGACGGCCGCCGCGGCGCTGGGACTGGGGCTGTGGTGCGCAATTGACGTCGGTGGCCGTCGCCGGGCCCGACGCGCCGCTCGCGCGCCGGTATCGTGAACCGCGTTCCGCCTCGTGCCGCCTGGCCGGCGCTCGTCGTCGCCATCGCGCTTACTCCCGTTCTTGGCGTGTTCACGCTGTCGAGAATCTTCTACGTCCGCGACCTGTCGTTCTTCTTCTGGTCGCGTCACCTCTGGCTGCGGCATACGCTGTTGTCCGGCACGTTTCCGCTGTGGGATCCGTACGTCGCCGGCGGCCAGTCCATGATTGCCGACGCGCTGAACCAGGTGCTGATGCCCATCACGATCGCGATCCGCCTGCTGCCGTCAGACATTGTCTCGTTCAATCTCTGGGTCGCCCTTCCGCTGCCGATTGCGGCAATCGGAACGTATGCGTTTCTGCGCCACGCAAACAGCGAGGCGGCGTCGGGTGTCGGTGCGATCGCGTTCGGATTGTCAGGTCCGATCGTCTCGATGCTCAACACGCCGAACCTCGCGTGGTCCGTCGCGGTGCTGCCCTACGTCATGCTCGCGACCGAGCGTGTGATCGCTGCGCCGTCCGCGCGGCGGATGTCGCTGCTTGCCGTCACGGTCGCGCTGCAGGCGCTCTGCGGAGAGCCGGTCACGCTTGCGGCAACCGGTGTGATGGCGTGCGCTTTTGCGTTGTGGACCGGTCTCGCCGGGTCTGAAGATCCGGCCTACCGCGCGAGGGCGGTTGGGTGGGTCGCTGCCGGACTCGTGTTCGGCGCGCTGCTCGCCTCGGCGCAGTTGTGGCCGACGATGATGGCGGGCGTGAGGGCACATCGGGGCAATATGGGGGTGCCCGACTTCTGGTCGCTGCACCCGCTCGGCGCGCTCGAGCTCATCGCGCCACATCTCTTCGGCAACTACTACGACGCGTTTCTGGCAGACATGCCGTGGATGTCTCCCCTCAACAGCGGACGTGACCCCTTCTACTACTCGATCTACCTGGGGCCGATTGTTCTCGCGCTGGCCGGGGCCGGACTCGCCGCGCGTCCTCGGCGCAACGTGGGCTGGGCGCTCGTCGCCCTCGTGTTTTTCATCGCCTCGATGGGCGGCTACACGGCCGTCTATCCGTTGATCCGCAAGCTGCTGCCGCCGCTGGCGTATTTCCGTTTCCCGGTGAAATATCTCGTCGTCACGACGTTTGCGACAGCGGTACTTGCCGCCGACGGCTGGTCCGCTCTATCGGACCCGTTGATGCGCACGCGTATCAAGCGCGTCGCCATCATCTGTGTGCTGATGGCCGTGGTGTTTGGGATCGCGATCGGCTTTGCGGAGGGTGCGCCACAATCGGCTGAGCGCGCGCTTGCCGCACTGGCCAGGCGCGTGCCCGTGGACCCGTTGATCGGTGCGGAATTCCTGCTGCGCGTCGGCCCGGCGCTCGCCGCGCGCGCGGCAGCGCTCCTGCTCGCGGCGGCGGCACTGATCGCCATCGCGGCATCCCCGCGCTCACGCGCGGGCACGGCGTCCTACCTGCTCCTCGTCGCGATGTGCGCTGATCTCGCCGTCACGAACGCGGAGCTGAACCTGACCTCGTCGGTGGCGAAGCTCACGCCGCCGGATTGGTACCAGGCGATGGCGGCCGAGCAGCGCGTGTACATCGGCGGACGCGTGCGGGGCTACATGAACACGGACGATCCGGATGCAACGAGCAAGTGGGAGGTTCCCGCCGAAGACACCGCGATCGAGGGTCGTATGGAGCTGAACGCGGAGCTCCCGATGGCGCCTTCGGGCTGGCGCGTGCGCGAGGCCCTGTCGTACGACCTTCCAGTCCTCTGGCCCTCGGAGTACGAAGCGCTCGTGCGCCGTTTCGAGAAGGCGACCGCTGGGGAACGTGACCTGTTCTTGAGTCGATCCGGCGTGCGCTGGTGCGCCTTACCGGAGAACGCACGGCCCTGGCTCAAACCGATTGCGCAGGTGCCGCACTGGAAGATGTCGGTCGTCGAGTGCCATCCGACCGCGAAGCGCGTGTTCATCACGGCGACGGCGCGTCAGGGAAACGACGCGGCGTGGCAGCGCAACGCGCTCTTCGATGCCACCGTGCCGGACGAGGAGCTGCGGCTTTCGGAGGTGCCGCCCTTGGCGGGCAAGCCTGGCGAGCCTGCGGCCGCGTCCGCGCGCATTGTCGTTGACGGAACAAACGAAGTCGTGGTCGATGCGACCCTGCCGGCGGACGGGTTCGTCGTGCTGCGCGACTCATACGATCCGTCCTGGACGGTTGACGTTGACGGCGTCCACGCGCAAATAGCTCGTGCCAACAGCGCCTACCGGGCCGTGCACGTCGCGGCAGGACATCACGTGATACGGTTCCGGTTCAGACCGCGCGACCTGTTCGTTGGTCTAACAATGTCATTGATGGCTGGGCTCATGCTGATCGGGGTGTCCGTCCGGAGGAGGGATCTTCCGCCTTCCGCCGTCGCGCGAAGCGCTTCGGCGGACCGCCGTAGCCTTGGCGGAGGCTGGTTAGGCGAAAGGACTCGTGAGCGAGAATCTGGCTTCACGCTCATCGAGCTGATGATCGTGATGGCGATCATCGGCATCATCCTCGCGATTGCGTTCGGGCAGTATCGGAATATGCAGTCGAAAGGCAACGAAGCCTCGGCGATCGCATCGCTGCGTTCGATTGCGGCGGCCGAGTGGCAGTTCGCGCAGACGTGCGGCAACCAGAAATATGCGACCACGCTGCCGGGATTGGGGCAGCCGATCCCGACGACCGGACACGCCTTTCTCAGCCCCGATCTCACCGGCGGCGACCAGGTGGAAAAGTCCGGCTACCTGTTCAAGATCACGGCGAAGCCACTCGATGGTGTCGCCCAGGCCTGCAACGGAACCCCGGTTGCAGACGGCTATGCGGCCACGGCGGATCCGGCCAGGCCCGGTATGAGTGGCGATCGTTTTTTTGCGGTCAACGCCGATCGCGTCCTGTACGAAGACAGCGAGACGTTCACGGAAAAGATGCCGGAGGAGGGGAACCCGGGCAAGGGAACGGAAATCAAGTAGAATGATGCATCTCAATGTCAGCGCTCGCGCGTAAGCTCCTGCTCGGCTTCGGGCTGCTCGGACTCGTGGCGTCCGGGGCATCGACGTACGTCCATTACAACCTGCTCGAGAATCCGGGCTACACCAGCTTCTGCGACATCAACGCGACGGTCAGTTGCGGACAGGCATATCTGAGCCGTTATGGCTCAATCGCCGGCGTCCCCGTCGCGATTGGCGGTCTGGCGTTCTTCCTGCTCGTCCTGATGCTCGTGTGGGGAGGCGGCGGCAAGAGCCGCATTGCCGACAGCGCGCCCGGCTATATCTTTGCGGCCTCGACGCTGGCCCTCGCCGTCGTGCTGTATCTCGCGTATGCGTCATTTTTCATTCTCAGGGCGGTCTGTCCGTTGTGCGTGGCAACGTACATCGCGGTGGCCGGCATTTTCGTGATTTCGGGAGGAGCCAGTTCCTTGCCTATGACCAGTCTTCCGAAACGTGCGTCACGCGACCTGCGCGTGCTCGTCACGACGCCGGTGGCCTTCATCATCGCGCTCCTGTTCCTTGGCGGGGCGACATCGGCCGTTGCACTGTTCCCCCGTGAAGAAGCGCGATCGATCAGAGCGCAGCAGGCGACGCCGATTACGGAGCAGCAGCGCAGCGAGTTCGAGAAATGGTGGGAGATGCAGCCGCGCGTGCAGGTGCCCTATACGGCCGAGGGGGCCAAAGTGGTCGTCGTGAAGTTCAACGACTATCAGTGCCCGCCGTGCAAGCAGACCTACGAGGCGTACGAGCCGATCCTGGCCAAGTACGAGCCGCGCGGGGTCAAGTATGTCATGCGGCACTTCCCGTTGAATCCGCAGTGTAACTCCGCGGTGAAGGCCATGGTCCACACGGCCGCGTGCGACGCGGCCGCCGCCGCCGTCATGGCGAAATCGAAAGGGACGTACGACAAGCTCAGCGCCTGGTTCTTTACGAACCAGGAGACGCTCAGCCCCGCAACCGTGCGCGAGGCGGCGAAGACCGTCGGCGGGATCACCGACTTCGATACGCAGTACGAGAAGGCGATACAGGAAGTGAAGACTGACGCCTCCACCGGCGCCGTGCTCGGCGTCACCTCAACGCCCACGTTCTTCGTGAACGGCCGCATGCTCAAGGGGGGCCTGCCGGCGCAGTACTTCGAAGCCGCGATCGAGCTCGAACTGCAACACGGCAACGGATCGAAATGAGTCATGGCTCACCGCTCATGGGTCATGGCGGATCGAGACTCGCCGGCTCAGGGCACGAGACAGCTGAGCCCTAAGAGTGCGTTTCAAAACTACCGTAGCGCAGCCCTTCAGGGCTGCCCGGCGGCCGTCAAGCAGGCCTGAAGGCCTGCGCTACGCAAGGCCGTCAAGCAGGGCCTGAAGGCCTGCGCTACGCAAGGCCGCCGTTTATTTTGAAGCGCCCTCTGACCTGTCTAAGCCGTGAGCCAGCCTGAGCCTTGAACCTTAAGCCTGCGTGACTCCCGCCATTCGCACTCGTGAGCTGACGAAAGATTTTCCCGTCGGGTTCTGGCGTCCGCGGCCCTACCGCGCGCTCGATCGCCTGTCGATCGAGGTCGCTCCTGGCGACGTCTTCGGGTTCCTTGGGCCGAACGGCGCCGGGAAAACGACGACGCTCAAGCTGCTCATGCAGCTCGTGTTTCCGACGAGCGGCGACGCCGAAATCCTCGGTCGGCCGGTCGGCGACGTGGGGATCCGCCGGCGGATCGGGTACCTTCCCGAGAATCCGTACTTCTACGACCATCTCACCGCCGAAGAACTCCTCGGGTATTACGCGCGCCTTTTCCGGATGGCGCCGGTCGAGCGGCGGCAGCGCGTGACCGCGGTGCTCGATCGTCTGGGCATTGGCGCGGAACGGCGGCTGCAGCTCCGGAAGTTTTCGAAAGGCATGCTCCAGCGCGTCGGGCTTGCGCAGGCACTCCTGAACGAGCCTGAGGTGATCGTGCTCGACGAACCGATGTCGGGTCTCGATCCGCTTGGCCGTCGCGACGTTCGCGCATTGATTCTCGAGCTGCGCGACCAGGGCAGGACCGTCTTCTTCAGTTCTCACATCCTTTCCGATGCCGAGGCGCTTTGCAGTCAGGTCGCGATCCTCGCGAAAGGCCGGCTCGCGGCCGCTGGACGCCTGTCGGATCTGCAGGAGTTCGCTGTGCATGGCTGGGAGCTCGTGGTCTCCGGCGTGCCGCCGCACGTGCTCGATCGCGTCCGCTCACGCGTCCGATCCGTGACGGCGATTACCGGCGACCGCTACGCGATAGACCTGCCCGCGGACGCGCGTCCCGAGCAGTGGCTCGCGGAGCTCGCCGCGGCCGGCGCGACGCTCGTCGCGCTGAATCCAATCCGCGAGACGCTCGAGGACCTGTTCGTCCGCCGCGTCTCCGAAATGGGCGACGGCGGGCGTCCCGCCACCGCGACGCGGGTGCCGCGTCGGGGGCCTGGCCCGGGGAGTGCCGCATGAACGCGGCGCGCTCAGTCGCCATCGCCGTGTTCAAAGAATCGGTCCGCGATCGGATCTTCTACAACCTCGTGCTGTTTGCCGTGCTGCTGGTGGGCGCTTCGATTCTCATGGGCCAGTTGACGGCGGGGCAGGACGTCAAGATCATCAAGGACCTCGGCCTGACGGCCACGTCGGTCTTCGGCCTGTTCATCTCGATCTTCGTCGGCATCAATCTCGTCTCCAAGGAAGTCGAGCGCCGCAGCGTGTATCCGCTGTTCGCCAAGCCGATCCGCCGCTCCGAGTTCATCATCGGCAAATACGCCGGTCTCCTCCTCACGCTGATGGTGAACGTCGTCGTGATGACGGTGGCGCTGTACACCGTCCTGTTCTTCCTCTCGCGCGGCGTGTCGCCGAACGTGCAGCGCGCCTGGGACGCGCCGCCGATTGACCCGGCGCTGCTGAAGGCGATCGGGCTCATCTACGTCGACCTCGCGCTCGTCACCGCGGTCGCGGTGCTGTTCTCCACGTACTCCAGCCCGATGCTGTCAGCGGTGTTCACGTTCGGCCTTTACGTAGTGGGGCAGTGCAACGAGGACCTGCGGCGCCTTGACCAGATCGTGGGCGGACCCGCGGCAGGGATCGTCGGCAAGGCGTGCTACTACCTGCTCCCCGACTTCGCACGGTTCGACATCAAGCTCGCGGTCGTGCACGGCATTCCGGTGAGCGCCGGATACATGCTGTGGACCACTGCGTACGCGGCAGCCTATGTCGCGGCACTGCTGCTCGGCGCCTGCGTGATCTTTTCGCGGAGAGACTTCAAGTGACGCGTGCCGGCGCAGGCGCTGCGGCCACGGTCTGTCTTGGCGCAGCCGTGGCGCTGCACGCGGCGCAGGACGCACGATATCCTTCGCCTGCCATCGATCGTCCCGAGCTTCTCTACGTGCGATCGGGTGACACGATCAAGCGGCTCGCGCTCGATTACGACGCGTTCGCGGCGGACGTGTACTGGATCCGCGCCCTGCAGCATTTCGGCGGCGAGCGGACCGCGCCGCCCGATCACGTGCGTGACTACGCGCTCCTCTACCCACTGCTCGATTTGACGACGACGCTCGATCCGTACTTCAGCATCGCGTATCGCTTCGGCGCGATTTACCTTGGCGAGCCGTATCCCGGCGGGCCGGGGCGCGCGGATCTTGCGATGACGCTGCTGCGGAAGGGGCTCGCGGCACAGCCGCAGAAGTGGCAGTACATGCAGGATATCGGCTTCGTCTACTACTGGCATTTGCAGGACTACAAGTCCGCGGCGACATGGTTCCAGCGCGCCTCGGAGATCCAGGGGGCTCCATCCTGGCTGCGGCCGCTGGCCGCTGTGACGCTGGCCGAAGGCGGGCATCGGAGCGCGTCGCGCGCGCTCTTCGGGCAGCTTGCCGAATCCGAGGAGCCGTGGCTGCGCGACGCGGCCCGGTTGCGGCTCCGGCAGCTCGATGCGATGGACGTCATCGACGCGCTCCAGGCGCGCGTGGCGCTGTATCAGCGCGAGCACCCCGGCGAGCCCGTCACGTGGCAGAAGCTCGTCGCCGCTCGTCTCGTGCCGAGCGTACCGGTGGATTCCGCCGGCGTGCCTTTCATCATCGAGGCCACCGGACGCGTGACGGTGGCGCGGGAATCGCCGCTCTTTCCGCTCCCCGGGCAGAAACCGGACAACTCGTCGTGATGGACGTGCCGGTCGGCTTTGTGTTCGCCGTGCTCATCGCGACCGGGCTCATCGTCGGCAGCTTTCTCAACGTCTGCATCTACCGCATTCCGCGCAAGCGATCGATCGTGTGGCCGGCCTCGCGCTGCGCGTCCTGCGAACGTCCGCTCGCGTGGTTCGAAAACCTGCCCGTGCTCAGCTACGCCGCGCTACGGGGGCGCTGCCGCACGTGCGGCACGCGCATCTCGATCCGATATCCGATTGTGGAGCTCGTGACGGCCGCCGCCTTCGCACTCGATTTCCTGGCGTTCGGGCTCACGCCGCTTTTTGCCGTGCGGGTGTTGTTCGCCTGCGCGATGATCGTGCTGTTCGCGATCGATCTGGAGCATCAGCTGCTGCCGAACGTGATCACCGTGCCCGGCAGCCTCATCGGCTTTCTCGCGAGCCTCTTTCTTCCGCCGGGGCCGGCGATGTCGCTTGCGGGGATCGCGGCCGGCGGAGGATTGTTGTGGCTGATTATCGAGGTGTGGCTCCGGCTTCGCGGCGTCGAGGCGATGGGCTTCGGCGATGTGAAGATGCTGGCAATGATCGGCGCGTTTCTCGGGCTCAAGCTGGCGATCCTGACGTTCATCCTGTCGTCGCTCATGGGCGGGGTGATCGGCCTCTTCGTGATCGCGACGCGCCGCGGCGGGATGGCGACTGCGCTGCCGTATGGGACGATGCTCGCCGTCGCGGCGTTCATCGCGAGCGTCGCGGGAGAGCGGCTCATTGATTGGTATGTGCATCTGTATCTGTAGGCAGGAGGCAGACTCCTGACTTCTGACTCCTGACTTCTGACTACTCGTCCTTATGACTCGTAGCGGCTACTTGCTCCTCGGCCTCACGGCGATCGTCGGCATGCTGGCGGCGGTGCTGGCGTTCGCCGTGCTGCGGTTGTTTGCCGCCGCGCGCGCGGCGGCGAAAGCGGAGAAGACCGAAGGGACGGAGACGGCCTTCATGGCCGCGGCCATGGAAGACGCGGTGCAGCGCCTGCGCGACCAGGAGCGCGCGATGAAGGCGCGCGCGGAAGCATCCGAGCGGTTGAGCAGCGAGATCATCGCGAGCATGACGTCGGGGCTGCTCGTCGTCAGCGAGGATCGTCACGTGCGCTCGCTGAATCCCGCGGGACGCAAGATGCTGGCCCTTCCCGAAGCGGACTGGTCGGGTGAATTCCGGGAGGTGCTCGTCGGCGCGGCACCACTTGCCGATGTCGTCGAAGAATGCCTCACATCCGCGCGTCCAATCGTGCGGCGCACGATCGCGCTCAAAGGAGCCGGCGCGGCGCATCTTGGCGTGACCGCATCGCCCATTCGCGACGAAACGGGGCGCGCGCACGGCGCGATGTGTCTCTTCAGCGATCTGAGTGAAATCGTCGAGCTCGAAGATCAGCTGCGCCTGAAAGACAGCCTCGCGCGCCTTGGCGAGCTGACGGCGGGCATCGCGCACGAATTCCGGAACGGCCTCGCGACGATCCACGGATACGCGCGGCTGCTGGACCTCGAGCGGCTGCCTGCCGACTTCCGTCCGTACGTGCAGGGCATTCGCGACGAGACCGAGGCGCTCGGCCAGGTCGTCACGAACTTTCTGAACTTCGCGCGGCCAACCGAGCTGGCGCTGGCGCCGGTGGACATGGCCGCGATCGCGGACCGTGCGGCGGAGGAAATCCGCGGCGAGGCGCGCTCACGCGGCGGCGACGTGAACGTGCGCGGCGAGTTCGTCCCCGTCGATGGTGATGAAGTGCTCCTGCGCCAGGCCTTCAGCAACTTGTGCCGCAACGCGCTCGAAGCGTGCGCCGACGCGCGAATCAAGCCGCACATCACAATCGAGGGAGTCCGCGACGAGGCGCAGGGCGTGCTGCGCGTCAGCGTGATCGACAACGGCCCGGGCATCAACGAGACAATCGCGCCGCGGATGTTCCGCCCGTTCGTCACCACCAAGGCCCGCGGCACCGGTCTCGGACTCGCCCTCGTTCAGAAGATCATCGTCACGCACAACGGGCGCGTGGCCGCGCAGCCCGAGACGGGTGGCGGCGCGCGCTTCGTGGTCACGCTGCCGCTCCGCGACCCGACGCTTCCATAATTGTTACGAACCGTAACAAAAGCGGGCATCCAGCCCGCATACGGCCCTGTAATCGGCCGTTCGGCGCGACAGGTAAGCCTCCACAATCAAATAAGTTAGCTGGTTCCGGACAACCGCTGGTCCGGCTGTGGCAACGCCATTGCTCAGATTGAAGGCATGCGGCGGATGTTGAACCACGACGCGCGCGGGTTTTCACTCATCGAGCTGGTGCTGACGTTGGCAATAGCTGCAACCCTGGCGGCTATCGCGGTGCCTGCGTTCAGCTCCGTGAGCGATTCTACAAAGCTTTCCAATGCCGCCCAGCAGGTGGAGCGCGAGTTGCAAAAGGCGCGAATGAAAGCGGTCGCGAACAACACACCGCTTCGATTCCGCACCAACTGTCCGTCCACAGGCTATTTCCGGATCGTGGAGCTGCTCGGCACGAGCGCCGATACGCCCACGACGCGGTGTGACGCGGCGACCTATACATGGCCCGCCGCCGACACCGACTTGTCGACGACACCGAATTTCGACGGACCGGTGCGGCAGATGTTGAACAGCGCAACGGTCACCACAGCCTCGATCGAATTCCGTCCCGACGGCACGGCGTGGGATACGTCGAGCGGTACGGCCACCGCGATCACCTCATCGATCACGATCACGGTGACGCGCAGCGGCAAAACGAAAGCGATTACGGTGAATAACCTTGGCAAAGTCTTACTCCAGTGAACGGGGCTTCAGCCTTGCGGAAGTAGCCGTCGCGACCGGCATGCTGGCGGTCGTGTCGCTCGGCGTCGCGCAGATGTTCGCGCTGTCGACCGAGAAGAATCTTGCCGCGAAGCACCAGGTGTCGACCACAACGATGGCGACGCAGAAGATGGAGCAGTTGCGCGGGTTGACGTTCTCTTACGACGGCGGCGGGCTCGGGTTGCCTGTCACCGACACGACAACGAACCTGACGCTGTGCACTCCCGACACGACCGGCCACGGCCTCGACCCGTCACCAGCGACGCCGACCGCGAATGCGTCGCTCGAATCGAACACCCGGGGATACGTCGACTTTCTCGACGGGCGCGGCACCTGCGTCTCCGCGAGCGGAGGCACCACGGCGCCGTCGGGCTCGGTGTATACGCGCCGCTGGGCGATTCAGCCGCTGCCGACCAACCCGAACAACTCGCTGGTCTTGACGGTCCTCGTCACGCCGACTGCCAAGGAAAGCCGCCGGACTATTTCATCGGACGGCCGCACGCGGCTCGTCGAGGACGCGATGCTCATCAGCGTGCGCACGAGGAAGGCACCATGACGCGCGAACACGGCTACTCGCTGATCGAGGTGCTCGTGTCGATGGCGATCATGATGGTCATCACCGGCGCGATCTTTCAGCTGGTGAACCCGTCGCAGTCCACCGCGCAAATCCAGCCGGAAGTACAGGACATGCAACAGCGGATGCGTGTCGGGGCCGACACGCTCTTCAAGGATCTCGTCATGGCCGGCGCCGGCCCCTACCAGGGCGCGGTGACCGGCTCGTTGATGGGATTCTTTGCCCCGATCATTCCACGACGCACGGGCAAGACGTCGCCGGACTCGTACACCGCCGCATTCGACGACCGCCTCACGATCACGTACGTGCCGAACACGTACTCGCAGACCTCGATTACCGATCCCATGCCGTCGCCATCAGCCGAACTCAAGGTTGCCAATCAGGCGAACTGCCCCGCCGGGCAGGAGCTCTGTGGCTTCCACGAAGGCGACGAGGTCATCATTTTTGACTCGAGCGGCCACTTCGATACGTTCACGATCACCCAGGTGCAGGACTCAGCCGGTCACCTGCAGCATCGCGGGCAGGACTTCAGCTACGGGTATCAGCCCGGCGCCTCGATCACGCAGGTGAAGTCGCACACGTATTATTTCGACTCAACCAATCGTCAGCTCCGCGATTACGACGGTGACGATGGCGACTACCCGGTCGTCGACAACGTAGTCGGCTTGAAATTCGAGTACTTCGGCGACCCCAGTCCACCGACCGTCCCGAAGCCTCCGTCAGGTGTCGCGAACTGTCTTTACGATTCGCTCGGGAACTACACCGCCAGCAGCATGACCACGCTGACGACGGGTGGCGGATCTCTTTCGCCGCTGCCCGTTTCGATGTTCGCGGACGGTCCATGGTGCGGCGGCGGCTCGAACCAGTTCGACGCCGATCTCTACCGCGTGCGGAAGGTCAAGGTGACGCTCCGGATCCAGACGCCGCTCGCGGCGTTGCGCGGCCGCGATAGCACGCTCTTCGCGAATCCCGGCACCAGCGTGTCCGGTCAGAAGTTCATTCCAGACCTCGTGACGTCGTTCGAGATTGCGCCGCGCAACATGAATCTGGGCCGCTGATCATGACTCACCAACCTGCGACGATCGATCGGCTCAAGCGCGAAGAAGGTACAGCCCTCATCATTGCCCTGATGGCGACGATGCTGCTCACTGCGCTCGGGATGACGCTCGTGCTCACGAGCAACACCGAGACGATGATCTCGGGCAACTACCGCAACAGCCAGGAGGCGCTGTACGCCGCAGATGCAGCGGTCGAGCGCGTCATGCAGGATCTGCTGCTCATCCCGCGCTGGAACGACATCCTCACGGGCAACTCGACGATCACTCCGGCATGTGCCGGCGTCTCGACGTTCACGCCGGTATCGTCGACGCTCTCGGGTTTCATCGACAGCACGACGACGCCGACGATTCCGGACAGCGGTCAGTCGATCAATCTGCTGAACGCCACGTGCACGCTGCAGAAGAGCACTGACACGCTGAACCTGTGGGGAGCGAACAATCCCGCGTGGCGGCTATTCGCGTACGGCCGCATGCAGTCCATGCTGCCGAACAACACTATCGACAGTCAGATGTATATGGCGGTGTGGGTTGCTGACGATCCGGCGGACAACGACGGGAATCCCTCGACCGACGCGAATGGAACGCTCACGCTACATGCGGAAGCCTACGGACCCTCGGGAACGCGGAAGGTGATTGAAGTCACGGTGGCGAAGACGTCTGGCACGGAAATCGAGCGCGGTCAGATCGCACAGCGCGGGCAGGACGAACTCAATCAGCGCGCCCGCAAGGCGGCCGTGCAGACGCCCGGCAAAGCGCTGTCCAACATGCAGATGGGTGTCCGCCCGGGCGGAATGGTGGTGCAGTGATGCGACGCTTGCGGCATTTCTTGACTCCGCTCGGTGGGGCCTCTCTAGATTCCCTACCTCCCGCCTTCGCTCCAGCGTTTCGACGGAGCTACGGCGCGGCAGGCCGCTGCGCGCCCGCGGCCACCTTCGGCGACTTCGCTCCGCCGCGGGCTCGCGGCCGCAGGCGCGTGCGCGCGGCGAAAGGGATTCTCTCGGTCCTGGCAGTCCTGTGCTGGACGGTCAGCGCCTCGGCGCAGCTCGATCCGCTGACGATCCTGCGCCGCGTTCCGCCAACCGTCATCGTCGTGTTCGACACGTCGCTCGAAATGCTGACCGACGGCGCCGACACCTTCTACGATCCCGGATTCTATTCCTCCACCGCGGATCCAACAGTGATGAACGCGTTCGCGGCGGCGTCGCCGCCGATCGGAGCCGCGAAGACCTACCGTCGCGTCTTCCGGAATTTCCACTACGCGGTATCGCCCGGCAAGTACCAGGCCGATCGCATCGCGCCCGTCGCGGCGACGTGGGATCCGTCGAATGCGCTGACATCCAACGCGGTCGCCGATACGACAACGTACTTCGCGAACACGCGGTGGCAGGTCGCGCGCAACGGCCTCGCGCAGGCGCTGACGGAAACGAATACCTCCGCCGCGCGCTGGGGTCTGCTGCGTCTGCGCCAGAAGAGTCCCGCGTGGCGCTCGACTCCGGGGGGCACGGCCGCGGGCGGCAGCGACTGCGACAAGCCGGTCACCATCCTGACAGACCCGACGCAGGCGCTCTACGGCGACACGACCCCCTGCAACGCAGGAGGCCTCGGCAAGTACGCGACCTACGCGCCGCTCCTCGGCGCCGGCGCCGCAGCAGATGCGGGATATGCGCAGTCCACCGCGCCGAGCGGCACTGTCGTCGTGACGCCGGGCGCGAACAACGCGACCGCGATGTACAACGTCGTCGCGGCGCAGGCCGGTAACCCCTCGGGAATCATTCCCGCGAGCGTGGGCGGTCGGACAGGGACGACCGACTACGCCGATCGTCCGCTGAGCTATGCGCTGGACGACGCGAAGGCTGCGGTGATGTCGGCAATGACGGGAGACTCCGCGGCAAACCGCACCTGCCGGAACTACATAATCGTGCTGGTGACGGGCGGACAGGATTCCGGCGACGCGACGTACGTCGGCGCGAACAACGCCGCGACACGCGCGACCCAGTTTCTGACGATCACGTCGTCCGGCACGACGCGCAGCGTGCCGATTCACGTCATCGGCATCAAGGTCAAGGCTGCCGAGGAGGCGCAGCTGCAAAGCATCGCAACCAACAGCCGCGGCGTGTATCACAACGTCACGACGGAATCGGAAGTGACGCGCTGGGTGAACTACGCCGTGCAATCCGGCTACGCCCGCCAGGCCGACATCGATGCGGGGAACCCGAGCGAGTACGTGACGGTCAGCCCGATTGTCGGCACCGTCAATCTGACCGCCGGCAAGGACTCGGCGGGCGCGGCGCTGCCGAACGATGTGGTGCACATCGGCGGCGTGTCGACGAATGCGATCGTGCCTCAGCGCAGCAACGTGCTGATTTCCGCCGGCTTCGAGATGCCCGGCTTCTACGGCCGGTTGCGCGCGTTCCGGACCTACAAGCCGGTCACCGACGCCACCAAGTCGAGCGGCTACAAGTTCGTCAACGACGGCACGAAGCTCTGGCCGGATCTCGACAGCCGGCCGTCGCTGGCGGGCCAGGCGCGGACCCCGTCGAGCGCGTCCAGCCGGAATGTCTACACGTACATCCCGAATGGTGCCGGCGGCGGGTCGATCGTGGCCTTCACGACGACGAACGCGTCGACGCTGGCGCCGGCCATGAACCTCACCGCGACCGCCGCAACGACCTTGATCGACTACGTGCGGCAGCAGCCTCTTGGCGCACCGATCGGATCGACACCCGCGCTCATGGATCCTCCCTCGCTGGATCCGCCGCCGGACAACGATTACGGACGCGCGGGCTCGACCGGCACCTTCGCGGGCGATCACGAGAACCGCCGCAGCATCCTCTTCGTTGGCCTGAACGACGGCATGATGCACGCGATCGACGCGCGCACGGGCTATGAAGTGTGGGCTTTCATTCCCTACAACCTGCTGCCGAAGCTGCGGACTCTGTACGATGGTCAGTCGGTGGAGCAGTTCGAGTACTTCGTCGACAGTTCACCGAAGCTCGCCGAAGTCAAAATCAGCGGGGTGTGGCATTCTCTGCTCCTCTTCGGGCAGGGTCCCGGCGGGATCTTCTACCAGTGCTTCGACGTCAGTGAAGCGGGTATGGGCGTGGCTCCGGACAAGGACACGCTGAGCGACGTGAACAACCTGCTGCAGAAGTTCGATTCGCCCGACGAGTCGATCGTGTTCAGGTGGGCGTTCCCGAATTACGGACATTTCGATCCGGCGATTAAGCAGACGTTCACACTGAGCGACGGCACCCCGGGTAACAAGCTTGTTCTCTGGGGCGATCTGAGCGCGAGCGCCACCTATGCGGAGAAGACCGTCGGGTATACCTGGTCCGATCCTGCGGTCGGCCCGCTCGACTCCACGCGCTCGGTGAACGGCGTCGTCGTCGGCTCGGGATATTTCCCCGACATCGAGTCAGCCATCACCAACCGTGGCGTATCGGGGCCAAAGGCAGGCACCACGATGTTCGTGCTCAACGCGGACACGGGAGTGTTGGTGGGGAATTCGACGGGCGCGACGTGCGGCACCGTCAGTGGCACGAGCGGCAGCGGCACCGGGTGTCTGTCGGTCGGTGACGTCAGCAACGCGCGCAAGAACGCGCTGCACGCGGACCCGACGGCGGCCGGCGATTATGGATCGCCCGTAGTCAACAAGGCCTACATCGGCGACATCGATGGCAAGTACTGGAAGTTCGGCTTCGACAGCACGGGCGCGCTGACCGCGAACCTGATGGTCGACACCGGTGTGCCGATTTACGCATCGTCCGCGCTGTTGTTCGTGGGCAGCACCGACGTCTACATGTTCTTTGCGACGGGCAGCGACTCGCTCCCGACGTCGACGTCGGGAGGAACGGGCACGTTCAGGCTGTACGGTCTGAAGGACAATTCGCCCGCGTCGGGAGCGACGACCAAGTTCACGATCGATCTGGCGAGCGTCACGCAGTCCGGCGGGCTGGCGAACGGCGAGCGGCCGTCGACATCTCCGACGGTCGCAGGTGACATCGTTTTCTACACGTCGACGACCGAAGTCGCCGCAACGCCCTGCGTCGACTTCACGGCGAATCTGTATGCCGTGACCTACTCGGGCAGCGCCGCATACGATGCGAACAATAACGGGCGGCTGGACAACAACGAGAGCAACATCGTCAGGACGGCCACGGGCCGGGCGACCGCGCCCTTCATCGTCGACCAGCATCTGTATTTCGCGACGTCGGCCGGAAGCGGCGGTGCCGGCAGCGGCAACGGTGGCAGCACCGGCGATCGCAACGGCGCGAAGATCGAGGCGTTCGGGGATCCTGAAGACTTCAACAACGGCGTGGGCCAGGTCGGCGTGCGCATTCTCTCGTGGCGGGAAATCAGGTAGTGGCTCAGGCAAGCGTCTGCGCGTCCTGCGGTTCGAAATTCAGCGCGGAACGCGACCGGTGCCCGCGCTGCCGTGCGCTCGTCAAGGTCGTCGATCACGTTGGGGTGGCGGCGCGGAGCCGTCGCCTGCAGAAGATTGGTGGCAGCCTGCTGTCGGTCGCCCTCGTCGCGCTGACAGCCGTCTGGCTCCTCGCGCCGAAGAA
Source organism: Acidobacteriota bacterium (assembly GCA_003222675.1). GTDB lineage: Bacteria > Acidobacteriota > Vicinamibacteria > Vicinamibacterales > 2-12-FULL-66-21 > QHWT01. Next base: position 71,930 of record QHWT01000071.1, read on the forward strand.
GGAGCCGACGGCGGCGACTCCTGGGGGCCAAGATCCGCTTGCCGCACGGCGCCCGGCCGTCTCCGCACGTCCCGCCGAGGCGCCGGCGCCCGCCGAGCGCCCGTACATGGATCCAAGCGGTCGCGCGCACGAGTCGTACGCGGCGGGCGACTACGAAGCGGCGCTCAAGCAGCTGCAGCAGGCGATCGAGAAGAACCCGCGGGACGCCGAGTCGCTCAGCAACCTTGGGCAGATCCTGGTGCGGCTCGGACGTCCACAAGAGGCGCTGCCCTATTTCGACAGGGCGATCGCGTTGAACGGCGATCGATGGGCCTACGTGTTCAATCGCGCGCGTGCCGCGAGGCTGCTCGAGCGGTGGCCCGAGAGCATCGAGGGTTACCGTCGCGCGCAGGCGTTATTCCCCAATGATTACGTGACGACCTACAACCTCGCGCTGACGCTGCACAAAGCGGGCAACGAAGAGGCCGCCGTCACCGAGTACCAAAAGGCCATAGCGCTCGCGCCGGAAGACGGCGGGTTCCGGCGCGCGCTGGGTATCAGTCTCGAGAAGCTGAACCGGCCCGCCGATGCTGCCGCGGCCTACACCGAGTACCTCAAACTGTCCCCGAACGCGCCCGATGCCGATAAGGTCCGGCAGCGCATCGCCCTGTTGACGTCTGGTAAACTGACCTCTGAGAGTTCCTCATGAAGCGCATGTTTTCGGTCTCTATCATGCTCATGTTCGTGGCCGGCACTGTTCCGGCGCGCGCGCAGTCGCTCGCAGACGTTGCCAAGAAGGAAGCCGATCGCCGCAAGGCTGCGGGCACGGCGCCGAAGGCGGCTCCCAAGAGGGTCTACACGAACGACGATCTGAAGCCCGCCCCCTCGCCGTCGCCGGGCTCGATTACGACGCCCGCCGCGTCCGACGCCAAGGACGCGTCGAAGGAGAAGGATGCGGCCCAGAAAGATGCGGCGAAAAAGCCCGAGGAAGAAAAAGGGGAAGAGTACTGGCGCGGGCGCATGTCTCAGGCGCGTGAAGCGCTCCGGCGAAACGAGATGTTCCGCGAGGCGCTCCAGACCCGCATCAACTCCCTGACGAGCGACTTTTCCGCGCGCGACGATCCGTACCAGCGCGCGCAGCTTGCGGACGATCGCCAGAAAGCCGTGGCCGAGATGGCGCGAGTGACGCAGGAGATCGACGCGCTCAAGAAGCAGATCGCGGATATCGAAGAAGAAGCGCGACAGGCCGGCGTCCCGCCGGGCTGGCTCCGCTGAACGCAATCGTTCGCGTGCCTGCTCCCGCCCAGATTCTTATCGTCGAAGACAAGGATTCGCTGCGGACGATGCTTCGGCACGCACTCGAGCGGCAGGGCCATGCCGTGCTCGAAGCTGCGGACCAGCCCGCCGCGATGCGCCTCTTACAGCAGGCGCTTCCCGCCGTCGTCTTGTCCGATCTCCGCCTCCCTGAAGGTGACGGCTTCGGTGTGCTGCGCGCCGCCAAGGAGATCGACGCGGACATCCCGGTCATCGTCATGACGGCCTACGGCAGCATCGAGGACGCCGTCGCGGCGATGAAGGAAGGCGCCATGGACTTCCTCGCGAAGCCCATCGATCCCGATCACCTGCTGCTGCTCGTCTCCCGCGCGCTGGAGCAGCGACGCATCGTCACCGAGAACTTGCTGATGAAGGAGGAGCTCGCCGTGCGGCGCGGCGCGCCGCAGCTCGTGGGTGAGGATCCGTCGCTCCGGAAGGTGTTCGCGTCGATGCAGCGCGCCGCGGCCACGGATACAACGGTCCTGCTCGAAGGCGAAAGCGGCACCGGAAAGGAGCTCTTCGCGCGATCGCTGCACGCGCTCAGTCCTCGCACGGACCAGCCGTTTGTCGCCATCAACTGCGCGGCAATTCCCGAAACGCTTCTCGAGACGGAGCTTTTCGGCCACGAGAAAGGGGCGTTTACGGGCGCGGTTGCCCGCAAGCCAGGCAAGTTCGAGGTGGCGCATCGAGGCACGCTGTTCCTCGACGAGATTGGCGATCTGCCGCTCTCGCTGCAGGCGAAGATCCTGCGCGCGCTCGAAGAGAAGCGCTTCGAGCGCGTGGGCGGGACGGCCTCAGTCCAGGTCGACGTGCGGCTCGTGGCGGCGACCAACAAAGGCCTGCGCGCGGCGGTGGCGGCGCGCCGCTTCCGTGAAGATCTCTACTTTCGCTTGTCGGTGTTCCCGATCACAGTACCGCCGCTCAGGGAGCGTCCCGGCGATATCCCGACGCTGGCGCGATTCTTCGTCGATCGCTTCTGTCGCGATCTGAAGAAAAAACCGCTGGTGCTCTCGCCCGCGGCGCTGGAGCACCTGCAGAAGTATCGCTGGCCGGGAAACGTGCGCGAACTGCAGAACTGCATCGAACGCGCCGTCATCCTCGCCGATGGCGACACGATCCTGCCGCGGCATTTGAATCTGTCGTTTGCCGAGCCGCCGGTCGACGAGGCAGTGTCGCCGTGGTCGCAGATCGATCTCTCCGGCAGCCTCGCGGAAGTCACGCGCCGGGTTACGGCGGAAGTCGAACGACGCAAGATCGAAGAGATCCTCCGCGAAGCGGGCAACAACAAAGGACGGGCCGCGGAACTGCTGCAGGTGAGCTACAAGACGCTGCTGGTCAAGCTGAAAGAGCACGGGATCGAGTAGCACGCGTCGGGATGCGGGGTGCGGGGTGCGGGGTGCGGGGTGCGGGGTGCGGGCTGCGGGGTGCGGGGTGCGGGGTGCGAAGGCACCAGCTCGTTGTGCGCGTCGCGCTCGTGGCTTCCGCCTTTGAGGCGGAAGATCGCTGCTAGGCCGCCGTTAGGCCGAGATTTTCCAGCGCCCGCAGGATCTCCTCCTCGGTTACGTCGCTCACGACCTCACAGGTACCAATCGATCGCGGCAGGACGAAGTGCAGCTTGCCCGCCACAATCTTCTTATCGCGTCCGATGGCTTCCATCGTTTGCGACAGCGAGAGATCGGTGACGGCCGGCAGCGGGCCCATCTGCGTAATCAAGGCGGCGAGCGCCGATCGATCGTCCTCGAGCATGGTGCCGCGCGTCACGGCGATGTCGGCCGCCAGCAGCATTCCGTACGCGACCGCTTCACCGTGACGGAAGCGGCGGTAGCGCGTCACCGCTTCGAGCGCATGGCCAGCAGTGTGGCCGAAGTTCAGCGTCCGGCGAAGGCCTGTTTCCCGCTCGTCCTGCTCGACGACGGACGCTTTGATCGCGCATGAGTCGGCGATCACCGGCACCAGCGACGCCGGGTCGCGCGCGAAGAGCGCCGCCATGGAGGCCGACACGCGATCGAAGAGCGGCCGGCTTGCAATCACGCCGTACTTGATCACCTCGTAGAGTCCCGCGCGGAATTCGCGCCGCGGCAGCGTCGCGAGCAGTTCCGGATCGATGGCGACCATCGCCGGCGCATGAAATGCCCCGATCAGGTTCTTGCCCATCGAGTGATTGACGCCGACCTTGCCGCCGATGGCGCTATCGACCTGCGCCAGCAACGTCGTCGGTACCTGGACCACGGGGATTCCGCGAAGATAGGTGGCCGCGGCGAAGCCGCCAATGTCGCCAACGACACCGCCGCCGACCGCGACGATCGCACTCGCCCGATCGGCGCGCGCGCGCAGCAGCGCATCGTAGATGCGCGAGACCGTCTGCAGCTGCTTGAATCGCTCCCCGTCCGGAATCAGGATCGGCTCCTCGCCGGAGACGTCGGCGAACGCCGATGAATGGAAGCGCCAGACGGTCGGGTTCGAGACGATGAATCGACGCTGCGGCAGCCGCACTTCGTCGAGGAGCGCGGGCAACCGCGCCGCCGTCGCGACGGCGATCTGCACGGGGTACGTGCCGGTGCGGCTCCCGACGTCGATCCGCACGGGGGCCACGTCTGGAACGGATGGGGACATGCCGCGGCCGCAACAGCGGCCGCGGACTCTAGTAACGAAGCTCCGCCTCTCCATTCGTTGGTTTGAGGCGGAGCTTCGTTACTGGATGGTAGGATAACAGGATCGGCGAGCGCGTGGATCTGCACGGCGATTACTTGATCATCGGCAGCGGCATCGCGGCGCTTCGCGCGGCGGCGTCGCTGGGCGGCGCGGGCGACGTCCTTATCCTCACGAAGGGCGGTCGGCGCGAGGGGAATACCGGGTACGCGCAGGGGGGCATCGCCGCCGCGATGGGCGCGGACGACAGTCCCGCGCGTCACCTTGCCGACACGATGGCCGCCGGTGACGGGCTGTGCAACGAGCGTGCGGTTGCCGTGCTCGTGGAAGAAGGCCCCCGGTACGTGCGCGAGCTGATCGATTGGGGGGCGGAGTTCGATCGTGCCGCTGACGGATCGCCGGCACTCGCCATCGAGGGGGCGCACAGCGTCCGCCGCGTGCTGCACGCACGCGACGCGACGGGACGCGAGATCGGACGCGTGTTGTGGACCCGCGTGTCGCCGATGTCGAACGTCCGTGTGCTCGAGTACGCGCGCGCGGTCAGCGTGATCGTCGAGGATGGCCGCTGCGTTGGCGTCAGGTTTTTACAGGAAGACGGCGGGCTCGCCGTCGCGCGGGCACCTTGCACGCTGCTCGCGACGGGAGGCGCGGGACAGGTTTACCGGGAGACGACGAATCCACCGGTCGCGACCGGCGATGGCGTGGCGGTCGCGTATCTGGCGGGCGCCGCGATCATGGACATGGAGTTCGTCCAGTTCCACCCGACGGCGCTGGACGTCGCGGGGCAGCCGCGCTTCCTCTTATCGGAAGCGTTGCGCGGAGAAGGCGCGCGGCTCGTGAACGCGGACGGCGAGCCGTTCATGCTGCGATACGATCCCGCGGGGGATCTCGCCCCCCGCGATCGCGTCTCGCGCGGTATCGCGCGCGAGGCTCAGCGCACGGGAAAGCCGGTGTATCTGACGCTCGCGCATCTGCATCCGGCGTTCGTGCGCGAGCGCTTTCCGTTGATCTCGGCGGCGTGCCGGCAGGCCGGCCTCGATCTCGCGACCGATCGAATTCCGATCGGTCCCGCCGCGCATTACGTCATGGGAGGCGTCATCACGGACCTCGACGGCCGAACGACGATCACGGGGCTGCTCGCCGCGGGAGAAGCGGCGTGCACCGGCGTGCACGGCGCGAACCGCCTCGCGAGCAATTCGCTGCTCGAAGGGCTCGTGTTCGGTGCGCGCGCGGGCGCCGCAATGCGGCGCTGGACGGAGCAGCCGATCGACCCAGTCAGCCTCCGTGGCTTCGACGATGGCGCAACACATAAAAAGAGGGGACAGCCCGCTTTTTTTGCGAACAAAGGGGACGGCCTGGCGGCGGCGGCAGTGCAGGACCTCATGTGGCGGAATGTGGGCCTGTTCCGCGATGCGGATGGCTTGAAGGCCGGGAACGCGCTGGCCGAGCGGCTCGATGACGGCGAGTCGCTGGCAGCTCTCGCGCCGCAGGACTGGCAGGCCGCCAGCCTGCTGACCGTCGGACTCTTGATCGCGCGCGCCGCGCTCCGCCGGGAGGAGAGCCGCGGCGGCCACTTCCGCCTCGATTTTCCGGAACGTGACGACCGGCGATGGCGGCGCCGCACCATGGAAAGACGTGGGGAGTAAGCGGCCCCGGAGAACGAAAGGCGCGCCACAACACTATGGCCGACAAGGTGGACACCAAGGGCAGCGTGACCGAGATCACGCCCCAGTCAGAGAATTTTTCCCAGTGGTACCTCGACGTGGTGCGCCGCGCGGAGCTCGCGGATTACACCGAGGTCAAAGGCTGCATGGCCATCAGGCCGTACGGCTATGCGATCTGGGAGCTGATTCAACAGGCGTTCGATCGCCGCTTCAAGGCGACCGGCCACGTCAACGCGTACTTCCCGCTGTTCATTCCTGCCAGCCTGCTGATGAAGGAGAAGGAGCACGTGAAAGGCTTCGCGCCGCAGGTCGCGTGGGTCACCAAGGGAGGCGACGAGGAGCTCGCCGAGCCGCTCGTCGTGCGGCCCACATCGGAAGCGATCATCGGCACGCTGTACGCGAAGTGGATCCAGTCGTGGCGCGATCTTCCCGTGCTCATCAACCAGTGGGCCAACGTCGTGCGCTGGGAAAAGGTCACGCGGCCGTTCCTGCGGACGACGGAATTCCTGTGGCAGGAGGGGCACACGGCGCACGAGACCGCCGAGGAAGCGCAGGAAGAAACGCTGAAGATCCTGGCGCTCTACAAGGAGTGCGCTGAAACGGAGCTCGGTATGCCTGTCATCGACGGGCAGAAGAGCGAGAGCGAGAAGTTCGCCGGCGCGTCGCGGACGTATTCGATCGAGGCGCTGATGGGCGACGGCCGCGCGCTGCAGGCGGGAACGTCGCACAACCTCGGACAGAACTTCGCGAAGGCGTTCGGCATCCAGTTCCAGGGACGCGACAAGACGCTGCAGCACGCGTGGACCACCTCGTGGGGCGTGTCGACGCGGCTCATCGGCGGCGTGATCATGACGCACGGCGACGACAACGGGTTGATCCTGCCGCCCCGCATCGCGCCGTACCAGGTCGTCATCGTGCCGATCCCGCGCGGCAACTGGCAGGAGACGGTGCTGCCGAAGGCGCGCGAGATCCGCGACACGCTGCAGGCGGCCGGCGTGCGCGTGATGCTCGACGATCGCGACTCGTACACGCCCGGATGGAAATTCGCGGAGTGGGAACTGCGCGGCGTGCCGATCAGGATCGAGATCGGCCCGAAGGACATCGAGAAGTCTGCCGTGATGGTCGCGCGTCGCGACACACGCGAGAAGCACTCGATGCCGGTGGACGGCCTCGCGCCGGCGATCGTCTCGCGGCTCGAAGAAATCCAGCGGGCGCTCGTCGCGCGCGCGCGCACGTTCCGCGAGGAGCACACCACGCGCGTCACGAGTTACGACGAGTTCAAGAGCGTCATGGAAGGGCGCCCCGGCTTCGTCATTGCCGGCTGGTGCGGCAGCGAGGAGTGCGAGGGCCAGATCAAGGCCGACACGCAGGCGACGCTGCGCAATATCCCATTCGGCGGCGCGCACACGACCGGGACGTGCGTGAAGTGCGGCAAGCCCTCGCCCGCCGAGGCCTGGTTCGCCAAGGCGTACTGACGCGCGTTCAATGCTCGGCACTCGCGGCTCAACGCTCAGGGCGGCGGACCTGAAGGTCCGCCCTACATTACCGGTGGCTGCACTCAGGGCGGCGGACCTGAAGGTCCGCCCTACATACCCGTGGCTGCGCCGTAGGCCGGGTCTTTAGACCCGGCGCCATGAGCCATGAGTCATAAGCCATGAGCCGATCTCTTCGTCGTCCCGCGCGTGCGCGAGAGAAGAGCCGCCTCCGCGGCTCGTCGCGCTTGGTGCGGACGATCCTCGGCGTCGCGGCGGTGGCACTGGCGATTGCCGCATATCTCAACGCGCTCGACAATCCGTTCGTGTACGACGACACGGACACGGTGCTGTTGAACCGATCGCTCGTCGATCTGTCGAACATCCGCTTCATCCTGCTCTACAGCCTGTTCAGGCCCATCGTGAACGTGTCGTATGCCGTCGACCGTGCGATCTGGGGCTACACGTCGTTCGGGTTCCATGTGACCAATGTCGCGCTGCACGCGGTTGCGGTCGGATTGTTCTTCGGCTGGTGCACACGCGCGTTTGCGGATGCGTATCGCGCAGACCCGACCCTTCAGCCAGAATGGCCGGCGTTCTTCGCAGCGGCGACCTTCGCCGTGCACCCGATGCTGACGGAAGGGGCGGGCTACATCTCGGGGCGCTCCGAGGTGCTCTGCTCGATTGGCTTTCTCGGATGCCTGATCCTGGCGCGGCGCGCGATCCGGACGGGCGCCCTCCTGCCGGCGGCCGGCGCAGTGATTGCCGCCGTGTTCGCGCTCGCGTCCAAGGAAACAGCCATCGCCGTGCCGGTCGTTCTCCTGGCGTACGACGCGTGGGTCTTGTCACCCTCCGAATCAGGCGGCGGTGACGCGCAGGACGGTTGGAGGCGTCGCCTCTGGCGCGTGTACGTGTCCGCATTCGTGGTGCTCGCCGTCGGCGCAGTGATTCGGCTGCGGACGCTCGTGTCGGCCGGCGCGTTGATCGGGCGCGGCCCGATCGACAACCTGCTGACGCAAGCGATCGTCGTCTGGCGCTACATCGGCCTGCTCGTGTTACCGGTCGGCCAGACGATCATGCACGACGCGCGGTTCGTCACATCGATTCTCGATCCCGCGGCGCTCCTCGCGCTTGCCGGTCTCGCCGCACTCGTGGCATTCGCGCTTCGTATGCGCGCGCGCGATCCTCTGGTGACCGTCGGGGCGGTATGGTTTCTCGCCGCGCTCGCGCCGTCGTCCAGCATCCTTCCGCTGCGCGAAGGGATGGCGGAGCACCGCGTGTATCTGGCGAGCAGCGGATTCTTTCTGGCGATTGCGGCGCTCTTCGCGCGGCTGCTCGCTACGCGCGCGAGCACGCGGCTGGCCGCGAGTTGCGTGCTCATCGTGTGCGTGTTCCTGACCGCGCAGCGCAACCGCGTCTGGTCCGACGCGACGACGCTCTGGGCGGAGGCGGCTGAGGCCGCGCCCGCGACGTGGGAACCGCACTATGCCTATGCGGATGCGCTGCGCGAGGCGGGGCAGTGCGATCGCGCGATTGCGGAATACCGCGTCGTCCTGAATTTGCGTCCGCGTCACCGAGAGGCTGTCACGAACATGGGGATTTGCCTCGCGCAGTCGGGTGACGCCGCGGGCGCGGAACGCGCGTTCCGGACCGCGCTCGACATCGATCCCTCATGGCCGCGCGGCTATACGAACCTCGCGGCGCTCGCAATCACGCGCGGGGAGCACGAGCAGGCGCGCGACCTGTACCGGGAAGCGATTGCGCGCGACGCGAAGAACGTTCTCGCGCGGATGCAGCTCGCCAGGCTGTACGAATCCGTCTTTCACGAGTACGGCCGGGCCGCCGAGATGTGCGAGCAGGTGCTCGGCATCGAGCCGGCGACCAGCGGCGCTGCCGAGTGCGCGGATCGCAATCGCCGGCGCGCCGCCGCCGGCCCTGAGGGGAAGTAGCGTGGCGCGCTGGCGCGTGCTGCATGCGATCCACGACTTCCTGCCGCGGCACCGCGCCGGTTCGGAGATCTACGCCTACGATCTCGCGTCTGCGCTCGCCGCTCGGCACGACGTCTGGGTGCTGAGCGCGGAGTACGATCCGTCAGCGAACCACGGCGCGCTGCGGTGGCGAACGGAAGGGACGCTGCCGGTCATCGAGATTGTCAATAACTGGGAATTCCGCAGCTTCGACGAGAGCTATGCGTCGGCGCGGCTGAACGATCGCATCACGCACGTCCTTGACGCGGTCCGCCCCGACATCGTGCATGTTCACAACCTGCTGAACCTGTCGCTGGACCTCCCGCGACTGGCGCGCGGGCGCGGCGTTCCCACCGTCGCCACGCTTCACGACTACACGATGGTCTGCATCTCCGGCGGGCAACGGGTTCACCGCGCGGAGCAGCACGTGTGCGATACGATCGATGCCGATCGGTGTGCGCGCTGTTTCGGCGAATCGCCGTTCGGTCCACAGTTGACGGCGGGTCGCATCGCCGCGGTGACACGCGGGAGGCCGCTGCTGAAGGTCGCCGCCGCAGCGCGGCGGCGGGTGCCGGCGCTCGCGACCTCCCTTGGAAATCGCGCGGCGCGCGGATCAATCGAACCGTCTGACGTCCGCCGCCGGCTTGCCTACGTGCGCCATGTCTTCGACACCATCGATCTGTTCGTTGCGCCATCCGCGTCGCTGGCAGGAGAGTACATCCGGCTCGGCGTGCCGGCCGACCGTATGATTGTTTCGGAGAACGGCTGTGGTGCGCACGTCGAGCACAGCCCGCGAGACCGCGACGCGGTCCTCAGCATCGGCTACGTTGGTTCACTCGTCTGGCACAAGGGGATCCACGTGCTGCTCCAGGCGGCGCGCGGCCTTGGCGGACCTTTCCGAATCACGATCCATGGCGATACCACCGTCTCGCCTGAGTACACCCGCGACCTCGAGCGTCTCGCGTCGGGCCTTCCCGTCACATTCGCCGGTCCGTTCGATCGCGCCGACGTTAATAAGATTTATGGCGCGATGGACGTACTGGTCGTGCCATCGCTCTGGCCCGAGAACGCGCCTGTCGTTCTCCAGGAGGCATTCCTCAACGATGTGACCGTCGTCGCCGCCGCCGTGGGCGGCATTCCGGAGACGGTACGCGACGGAGAGAATGGGCGATTGTTCGACCCTCGATCGCCGGGCACGCTCGGCGCGATCCTGCAATCGTTCATCGACGATCCTTCCAGGCGTATGCGGCTCGCGCCTGGCGCGACGCCCGTCAAGACGATCGCGGCTGACGCGATCGACTGGGAAGCACGGTATGCGGGCGTGCTCGCGGCGGCGCGAAGTCAGAACGCGGTCAGACCGGGGTCAGACCAGGGTCAGACCCCGAAATCGATTGCGCCACGGAGGAAGGACCGCGCTATCAGCGTTCGGCCGGCGGTGTCGATCGTGACGCTCACGCGAAACGGCATGCGCACATTGCCGCGCTGGATCACCGCGATCGAGGCCCAGACCGCGACAGAGACACGTGAAGTCATTGCCGCAGATTCCGCGTCGACCGACGGCACGCGCGAGTTTCTCGAGTCGTCCGGCGTGCGCGTTCTCGGCGTAGACCCGCGGAGCTTCAACCATGGCGAGACGCGCAACTATGCCGTCGAACACGCCCGCGGCGATCTGATCGTCCTGATCGTCCAGGACGCGGTGCCGATCGGCACGGAATGGCTTCAGGCGCTCGTCGCGCCGGTGGCCGCTGACGCTTCGGTCGCGGGGGCATTTGCGAGGCAGGTGCCCGCCGGCGACTCCAGCGCGCTGACGCGCTGGAGCCTCGAGCGCTGGCTGGCCTGCGGTCTCGAACCGCGCCGTAGCGACCCGTTGTCGCGTCGCGAATTCGACGCGCTCGCGCCGTTGGCGCGCTACGAACGCTGCATCTTCGACAACGTCTGCTCGTGCATCCGTCGGTCGGCATGGCAGCGTCACCGCTTTCGTGCGGCGCCCATCGCGGAGGACCTCGAATGGGCACGCGACGTCCTGCTCGATGGATGGAGCATCCTGTACGTGCCGGACGCCGTGGTGGAGCACTCGCACGATCGCGATCCGATGTACGAGTTGCGGCGGACCTATCTCGTGCATCGGCGCCTGCAGGAACTGTTTGGCCTCTCCACGGTGCCGACCGCGCAGTCGCTGATCGGCGCAATCGCGCGCACGGTGCCGGCGCACCTGCGCGTCACGCGGTTCGAGCGTCAGCCAGCGGCAGCGTGGGCGCGGGCGGCCGCGCTCGGGATTGTGTGGCCCGCCGGACAATACTTCGGCGCGCGCGCGGCGCGCGTCGGCCGGCCGGCGCCGCGATTCAGGGACGTGTGATGCGCGTTCTCCAGATCGTGCACGGCCTGCCTCCCGCGTCCAGCGGCGGCACCGAAACCTACGTGATGGATCTCGCCGACGCGCTTGCACGGCGGCCAGATGTGCACGTGACGGTTCTGGCGCGCGAAGCAGACGCACAGCGCCCGGAGCTCGGCCTGCGTCACGAGCATCGAGGTGCGGTCGACGTCGAATTCGTCAACAACACGTTCGCCGCGTGCGAGACGTTCGAGGAGACGTATCGCCATCCCGCGCTGTGCGCGGCTCTGGCTCGTGTCGTCGACGCTGTGAATCCCGACATCGTGCATCTCCAGCACTTGACGTGCCTGTCGACCGATCTCGTGGCCGAGTTGCGGTCGCGAGGTCTCCCGACCGTCATGACGCTGAACGACTACTGGCCGATCTGTCATCGCGGCCAGTTGATCGATCTTGACGCCGCGCGCTGCGACGGACCCGGCGAGCATGGCTGCGCGAGCTGTATCCCCGCGGGTGTGATCGCGCCAGCGGGCATGTGGCGCGTGGCGCGGCGAATGCGCGAGCTGCCGGTGCCAATCGTGAGGAGCGTGCCCGCGGCCATCGAGCGGCTCGCGGCGGCAGCATTTCCCGCAGACACGCGGCAGCTCTCCAAGGCGCGCGCGGACCACATGCGCGCAGTGCTTGGCGCGGTGGACCTGCTGCTCGCGCCGTCCGCCACCCTGCGTGAACAGTACGTTCGATTCGGCGTGGCGCCGGAGCGCCTGGAACTATGCGATCAGGGCATTGAGACTGGGCGGATCATTCGGGCTCGATCCGACCGCGGTGGTCCGCTGCGAGTCATCTTCGCGGGCAGCCTCATTCTGTCGAAGGCGCCGCACCTGCTGCTCGATGCCATTGAACAGCTGCCGCCGGGCGCCGTCGTCGTCGACTTTCTCGGGAGCGTTGCGCCGTATCACGGCGACCGCCGTTACGCGGCGGCACTGCATCACCGCCTCGGGCATCCGGCCATTCGTCGGTCCGGTCCGATCGCGCACGAGCGCGTGCCCGCGGCGCTGGCAGACGCCGACGTGCTGGTGGTGCCGTCGACCTGGATTGAAAATGCGCCGTTCATCATTCGCGAGGCGTTTGCCTCGGGACTTCCGGTGATTGCCTCGCGTCTCGGCGGAATGGCGGAAATGGTGCGCGACGGCAGGGATGGACTGCTTTTCGAAACCGGCAACGCCTCGTCGCTCGCCGCGGCACTGCAGCGTCTCATCGATGAGCCATCGTTGCTCGGGCGATTACGCGGCGGGATCCGGCCGGTGTTCACGATCGACGAAGACGCCGCACGGCTTCACGCGCGCTATGCGTCGCTCGCCGCATCGCGTGGGCCGGGGCGCGCGGCGGCTGTGCCGGCCGCCTCGTCAGCATCGGCGCGCGCCATTACGGCCCTCGTGCTGGACTACCGGACACCCGCGGAGACGTTTCTCGCCGCCCGCTCGATCGAAACGTCAATCGATGCGCATGCCGAAACCTTGATTGTCGCGAATGGTGCCCGCGACAAAGGCGCGCGCCGGCTCCGATCGGCGCTGCCTCGCGCGGACGTGATCGAATCGGACGCGAATCTCGGGTTCTCCGGCGGGTGCAACGTCGGCATCCGGCACGCGCTGGCGCGCGGCGCCGAAGCGGTGCTGCTGCTCAACAGCGACGCGGTGCTGCATCCGTTCGCGCTCCGCGAATTGTCGAACGTTCTATGGAGCGACGAGCATCTCGGCATCGCGGCGGCGGTGACCGTGTCGCGCGAAGAGCCGCAAATCATTGCCAGCGCGGGCATGCGCTATGACCCGCGGACTGGACGCATGCGTCATCTGGCGGCGGGCCGGCGCTTCGCTTCCCTCGGAACCGATCTGGTGCGCCGCGTGGACGGGGCCAGCGGATGTGCCCTGCTGATCAAGCGCGCCGTGTTCGACTGTATCGGCCTGCTCGACGAGGCGTACTTCTTCTCGTTCGAGGACCTCGAGTTCTGCCTTCGCGCGCGCGCCGCAGGCTTCGATACCGTCTCGGTTTCGAGCGCCATCGTGTACCACGAAGGCGCCCGCACGATCGGTGTGAGATCGCCGAGACGGGTCTATTACGGCGTGCGCAACCACCTGCGTCTGGCGCAGCAGGTCGCGCCGCTCGGGCCAGCCGCCCGCCTGGCGCGCAGCGCCCTCATCGTGGGTCTCAGCACAGCGTACGTGGTGCTCTCGCCCGAAGTCCCGATGGCCGCGGGACTGGTCGCCATGATGCGCGGTACGTTCGACCACGCTCGTGGCCGCTACGGCGCCTGATCTCGTCCGCCTCGGCTCGATCCGCGCGCGCCGCGCACTTCGGCATCGAGCAGCGCAACCTCCTCGACCAGATGCTCGATCTGTTGTCGCTGACGCGAAATCACGACTGAGAAATAGAGCGACACAACGAACACCGCAAGAATGACGGCCAGCAGCAACAGCGCCGGTGGATAGTAGATCCCGAGCCACTTCGCTGCCAGATCGAGGCTGTTGCGCCAGATCGCAAGCGCCAGCAGCACGAGGGAACCGACGATCCACGCAAACGCGTATTCCTCGCGCAGTCGCTCTTCGCGGACGAGCGCAATGACCGTGATGAGCAGGCCCGCGCTGACCGCCACCGCGATGATCTGGACGAGGCCCGTCATTGTCGCGGTACTCGATCCGGACGGAGCGTCAACGCGATGAACGCGAATGCGGTCCGCGCGAACGCCACCGCCGCGCGCGCCGGCGTCAGCGTCGTGCGTCCCGCCAGACGCTCGCGTGCGTGCACCGCCACTTCACGGACCACCAGGCCGTGCCGCGCGAGCAGCAGGTGAATCTCCGGTTCCGGGTAGCCTCCGGGGTGGCAGTCGCCAAGCAGCTGCGCCGCCCGCGGACCGAAGATCCACAGGCCTGATGTCGGGTCGGTGATCCGCTGTCTCGCGATGGCGCTGAGGCACACCGCAAGGAGTCGCTGCGTCATACGACGCGCCGTTGCGCGATGCGTGCCTCGCAGAAAACGCGAGCCTGCAACGGCGTCCGCCTGACCCGCGACGATCGGCTTCAGCAGCCGTGCGAGATCGCGGGCCCGGTGCTGCCCGTCGCCGTCGACGCGCGCGACGATCTGAAATCCATGACGGCGCGACCACCGGACTCCCGCGCGCAGCGCGCCCCCGACACCGAGACGCTGGGGAAGCGTCAGCCACTCGACGCCAAGCGCCGGCAGGATGTCAGCCGTCGCGTCCGTGGACGCATCGTTGATGATCAACACGCGCGCATCCGGGAAGCCGGCGCGGAGGTCCGCGACGACGCGCGGCAGGTTCGCGGCCTCGTTGTAGGCGGGAACGAGGACCAGCACGCGCGCGTTGGCCGCGGCGGACGGCGCGGTCGTGCGCGGACGGCGCATGCTGTGCGCAGGATCCCGTTCGATGCGGATCAGACGCCGCGCCAGCCACACGAGAATGGCCCAGGCCCACACGAGATCGCGCAGCATGTGCGCGATTGGAAACAGCAGCGTTGCGCGGTCGCCCGTGAGCCGCCAGGCGCGAATTCCCGCGAGTGCCCGTTCCGCGGCGAGAAGTCCGATCACGACGGCTCCCGCAATGCCGAACGGAACGGCGACAAACGAGAGAAGTGCCATCGCAAGTGCCGCGAGCGTCAGCGGGCCGTGCAGCATCATGATGGACCGTGAGACGGCATCGCCGGTCGCGCGGTGCGGATGGATCCGTACCACGTCGAGGCGTCCGTACCCGACGCCGAACTGCTGCGCGCAATAGCCCGCGAACGAGTTGCGCCAGAAATGCTCGGCCGTGGCATCTCGGCAGAACGCCAGCCCGTACCCGCGTCCGACGAGTCGATAACTGAGGTCGTTGTCGTAGCCGTACCCGAGCGTTTCATCAAAGAGGCC
Organism: Acidobacteriota bacterium; assembly: GCA_003222675.1. Classification (GTDB taxonomy): domain Bacteria; phylum Acidobacteriota; class Vicinamibacteria; order Vicinamibacterales; family 2-12-FULL-66-21; genus QHWT01. Next base: position 87,219 of record QHWT01000071.1, read on the forward strand.
GACCTGGTGCAGCGCGCTGGCCCGGTAGGCGGTGTTGCCCGTGCAGACATGGTCCGTACGCTCGGGAAGCCGCGCATAGCGCAGGTCGAGATCGCGTCCGGCCATGCGCGACCAGAAGCGGGCGGAGGTGGGCACCACGTAGCGTCCCTGCGCGGCCGCAACGGCCGGATCGTCGAGCGCGCGAAGCAACATGTCGAGCCACTCTGGCCGGACGACGACATCCTGATCGACTTGGCAGATGAGGGAATGACTCGCTTCCAGAATGCCAGCATTCATCGCGGCCGCTGCGCCCCGTCGCGGGCCGTCAATGATCCTGACTTCCGCCTGAAGGCGGAAGCCACGAGAACTACTCTCGAATCTTGTGGCTTCCGCCTTCAGGCGGAAGGATTCTGCAATCCGTCGCGATCCATCCGTGCTGCCGTCGTCGACAACAATGATCTCTGCCGTACGGCCGCGTGCTTCACGCGAAATCGCCGACAACACCCGCCGCAGATAGCGGCGTCCGTTCAGCACCGGGACGACGAAGCTGACGCCGCTCATGCCGCACACCCCGCGACTTCTCGATAGACCTCCTCCAGCCGCGCGCAGACCACATCAGTTCCGAAACGCTGTCGCGCGCGCGCCGCGGCGGTCGCGACGCGCGCGCGCCACAGAGCGGGGCTGCGCAGGATCGCCGCGATGGCATCCGCCAGGGTGATCGCATCGCCGACCGGCACGATGTGGCCGCCGCCGAGCTGTCCGATCACCTCGCCGCACCCGCTGTCGCTCGAAACGACAACGGGCGTTCCACACAGGAGGGCCTCCACGGGCACCAGACCGAAGACTTCATCGCGCGACGGATACACTACGACGTCGGCCGCGGCGAGCGCGCCGAGTCGATCGCGTCCACGCAGGAGGCCCACGCGAATGAAACGATCGCGAAGGCCTGCATCACGTGCGAGTGCCACGATGGCGGCACTGCTTCCCATGTCGTTGCCGGCCACGACCAGACGGGCCGAGGGATCGTTCATTCGCGCGAATGCGCGGACCAGCACGTCGACACCTTTGCGGGGTGTGAGCGTGCCGAGATACAGCACGACGGGGCCGTCACCGAGCGCGTGCGCCGCGCGAAACGCGCGCGGCTCGGGCGCGATCGCGAATTCATGTTCGTCGATCGGGTTCGGAACGAGCCGTACACGCGACGCCGGAACGCCCGCGGACTGCAGTTGGCGATCCTCCGCCCGGCTGACGGCGAGCACGCGTGCCGCATGCGGTACGACGCGGCTGCCGATCGTGAGATCGAACGCGAGCTTTGCCAGGCGCCGGCGCTCGATGCGGAGCGCGGTGCCGTTCGGCGAGAGCAGATACGGCACGCCCGCGCGTCGAAGCGCCGAGGCCGCAACGGCGCCCGGCAGGTGATGGCACGCGTGGAGATGCGCGACGTCGAACTGCGCCGCGGACCTGCGCAGGAAACCCGAGAGTCCGACGGGCGTGAAGAACTGATAGCGATACGCGAGTCGATTCGAGAGATTACGAAAGACGTGTACGCTTACACCGTCGTAATCCCGTCGCGCGTGCGGGGGGACACGGTGGTCGGCGTCGGCCACGTCAGTCGTGCAGACGGTCACCTGATGGCCGCGGCGCGCGAGGCCCCGGGCGAGCGCGGATGCGAGGCGAGGAATGCCGCCGTAGCCCCAGGCGTCCTCGTAGTACGGCACCACGTGAAGGATGCGCACAGTGCCGTATAGTATGGAGCATCCATGTTCCCGCTGTCGCCTGCACGGACGCGGCGCGAGCCGTCACAGTGGCGCGACCTGGTGTGGACGCTGGTCCGCACGGATTTCAAGACGCGCTATCACGGCACGATCGGCGGCTTTCTCTGGGCGCTGCTCAAGCCGCTGTCGATGTTTCTCGTCCTGCTCGCCGTGTTCTCCTACGTCTTCGCGAGCACGCCGCAATACAAGCTCGATCTGATAATCGGTTTGTTCCTGTACGAGTTCTTCCAGGAGTCGACGAAGACCGGGCTGCTGTCGCTTCGGGCGAAGGGCTATCTCCTCACGAAGGCGCGTTTCCCAAGCTGGGTGCTGGTGGTGTCGTCAGCGTCGAACGCGGTGATCACGCTTGGTCTCTTCTCGATGGTCCTGGTGGTGTTCCTCGCGATCAGCGGCCGCGCGCCGTCGCCCGCGATGCTCGGCTTGTTTGTGGTCTACCAGGCGCATTTCCTCGCCATTGTGACCGGGTTTTCACTCGCGGCCAGCGTGCTGTTCATGCGCTATCGGGATCTCAACCAGGTCTGGGAGGTCATCACGCAGGCAGGCTTTTTCGTCGCACCGATCATTTATCCGATTGGGGTGTTGCCGGAGCGGCTGCACATTCTCTTGTATCTCTGGCCGCCGACCCCGATCGTTCTGTTTTCGCGGAGTGTGCTCGTCGATGGCCACGCGCCGTCCGCGCTCGCGCACCTCCTGCTGACCCTGGAAGCCTCCGCTATCCTTGCCGTGGGGGCGCTGATCTACCGCTGGCGTGCGCCCCGCGTCGCGGAGGAGCTCTGATGCGGCACGTCGTGCTCGAAGCACGGAACGTCGCGAAGTCGTTCGCGATTCCGTCGGTGCGGCGCGACACGGTGCGGGCGCACGCGCTGGATCTGTTCCGGAGGCGCGAGACCGAGCAGCTTCACGTCCTGTCCGACGCGACCTTCACACTGACGGCGGGTGAGAGCCTCGGTCTCATGGGCCGCAATGGCAGCGGGAAGAGCACGCTGATGAAGATCGTCTCGGGGATCTACGCCGCCGATTCCGGCCACGTGATCGCGCGCGCCCCTATCACGCCGATCCTGGAGCTGGGCATTGGATGGAATCCTGATCTCGACGCGATCGACAATATCGAGCTGCTCGGAACGATCATGGGCCTCTCGCTGCGCGAGCTGCGCCACGCGACGGCGGAGATCCTCGAGTTCGCCGGCCTCGAGCGGTTCGCGCGCCTCGAGCTGCGGCACTATTCGAGCGGCATGGCCGCGCGGCTCGCATATGCCGTCGCGTTCCGCGCGGTCCGCGAGGTCTTGATCCTCGACGAAATCTTCGCGGTCGGCGACGCCGAGTTCAAGGAGCGCTGCCAGGCCCGCTACCGCGAGCTGCATGGCGAGGGTCACGCGATGCTGCTCGTCAGCCACGAGCCACGCACCATCGCGGCATTCTGCGATCGGGCGCTGCTGCTCGAAGAGGGGCGTGTGATCATGGACGGGCCGGCCACGGACGTTGCCGCCGCGTACCTCGAACTGCTCACCGACGAGTCCGCGCGTCGCGCGACCGTCGCCGGCTAGCCGTGCCCAGGGTCTCCGTTCTCGTCCCCTGCTTCAATCACGGCGCGTTTCTCGATGACGCTGTCGACAGCGTCTTTGCGCAGACCTTCGCCGATTTCGAGATCATCATCGTTGACGATGGATCGACCGATGAGGGCACGCGGCGGAAGCTGGAGTCGTATGAGCGGCCGAAGACGCGCGTGCTGCGGACGCGCAACCGCGGGCTGCCGGCGGCGCGCAATGCTGCCGCGGCCGCCGCCGCCGGCGACGTGTTCTGCGCGCTGGACGCGGACGATCGCCTCGAGCCCACATGGCTGGCGAAGGGCATCGCCGCGCTCGACGGCGACGCGTCGATCGCATTCGTATCGCACTGGCTCGAAACCTTCGGCGACGAGCACTGGATCTGGCGTCCCGAGCGGTGCGATCTGCCGGCCATGCTCGCGCGAAACGCGGTCAACGGCGCGGCGCTGGTGAGACGCGCCGCGTTCGAGGCAGTGGGCGGATACGACGAGCGGATGCGCAACGGCTGCGAGGACTGGGATTTCTGGCTGCGGCTGATCGAGCGCGGTTTCAAAGGGACGATTCTTCCCGAGGTCCTCTTTCACTACCGCCGGACGGCGGGATCGATGAGCCGGGTGATGCTCGGCGAATCCGAATATCGCGCGCCGCTCCAGGCGCTGTTCGATCGCCATGCCGCCAGCTATCGCGCGCATGTCATCGACGTGCTCGTCGCCAAGGAGATGGAGTCGCTCGCGCTGTTGCGCGAGATGCACGGCCTGGAGCGCGACCATCTGGTCGGGACGCTGCCGGCACTGGCGCGCGCCCACGAGGAGTTGGCGTCTGCCGAGAGCGCGTCCGCGCGCGCGCGTCCGCGCGTCGCCGACCGCGAAGAGCTCGATCGGCTCAGGCACGAGACCGCGGAACTTCGTCGCGAAGTCGCCGACATCCGGCGATCGTGGAGCTGGCGTCTGACCGCCCCGCTCAGGGCCATCGTCGGTCGCATGCGGGGAAAGCACCGATGATGGATGCTCACTGGTCCGTCATCCGCGAAGGATCGCTCGTGCTCGTTGTCGAGCAGGGATATGAAATCCTTCCCGGCGCGGCGCGTCTCCTGGATGACGCGCTCGAGCCTGGTGTGCGCGCGAGCGCGGGCGCCGTGCGCATCGAAAGCCAGGACGGCGTGCACGGCGCGCGATGGGAGCCATGTGGTCGCACCGCCGTCGACGTGCTCGCGGATCCGCGATCGGTTCCGGCCGTCTGGGCCGTGCGGGACGAGACCTTCGCATCTCTCGCGATCGATTGCGAGCTGCCGGGCCTCGCGCTCGCGGACGCGTGGCTTCAGCTCGTCGCTGCCGGTCCCGTCGTCGTGCTCGACGCCAGCGTCGCGCGCCGCGATGCCGCACTCGCGACGCGGTGGGAGCGCCTCACGGCAGCCGCCGATTACCCGCGGGTATTCGAACGCTTTCTGCGCAAACATCGCGCGCTCGTCGACGCGCACATGCGCGATGTGTTGATCGCGCGGGAAGTGGCGTTCGGCACCCTGCGCGAACGCCATCAGGCGCTGCTCGTGCGTCGCGACGTGGCGCTGGCCGAGCTCGATCGCGTGCGCGCAGCCACCGCGCACCATCGCGCGTTCCTGTCGCACCATCGCCTCGACGCGCTCGAATGGGGCAGCTTCGATCAGCCGGATCCGATCGCGCGCGATTGGGGCTACGCGCGGGGAGGTCCGGTCGACCGGCGCTATATCCGCGCGTTCGTGGGCCGGCACTCGTCCGATGTTCGCGGTCGCGTTCTCGAGATCCAGGAGGACGACCTCACGAAGCTCTTCGGCGGCGGACGCGTCGAACACGCGGATGTCCTTGACGTCGATGCCGGGAATCCGCGCGCCAGCATCATCGCCGATCTGCGATCGGCACCGCAGCTTCCAGGCGATACCTACGATTGCATCATCCTGACGCAGACCGCGCACGTGATCGACGATCCGGATGCCGTGCTTCGCGAGTGTCAGCGCCTGCTCAAACCGGGTGGGATCCTCCTCGCCACGTTCCCGTGCGTCAGCAGGGTGTGCCTCGAGTACGGAGTACGTGGCGACTTCTGGCGCGTGACGCCCGCCGGCGCGCGCGTCCTCGCCGAGCGCGCGTTTGGATGCGCTGTGGACGTCGACATGTTCGGCAATGTGAAGACGACCATCGCATTTCTGCACGGGCTGGGAGAAGCAGAGCTCAGTGACGCGGATTACGACGTCACGGATCCGTACAATCCGATGCTTGTGGGAGTGCGAGCGAGGAAACTTCCGCCTGAAGGCGGAAGCCGCGGGATTGGAAGGGGCGGCACCGACGAGATTGGGAGGAGGGGAAGCCACAAGATTCCCATTCCCGTAGCTTCCGCCTTCAGGCGGAAGTCAGCCACACGGGGTCTTGTGCTCCTCTATCACCGCATCGAGACCGCGGCCCACGATCCCTTCGACTTGTCGGTGCTGCCGGAATTGTTCGAGCAGCACCTCGAGGTCATCGCGGAACGATGCACGGTTGTCGATCTGCATCGGCTGCTGACGGCCGTACCCGAGGATCTTCCTGCGCGCCCCGTCGCGGTGACGTTCGACGATGGCTACTACTCGCATCTGACGGACGTGCTCCCGATCCTGGAGCGATCGAATGTGCCGGCGACGTTCTTCATCACGTCGGCGGGCCTCGATCGCGACGTCGAGTACTGGTGGGACACGCTGGAGCGCGTCAACCCGGGGCACCTGCACGCGCTGCACGATCAGTGTGTCCGCGCGTCGCTCACGGACCGCGAACGCCTGCTGGCCCCCTACAGCTTGGGTCCTACCGCGCGAGTGCCCACTGCGTCTGGACGGGGGTCAGACCCCGGTCGTTCGGTTACACACAGCGCGCGGCGGCCGCTTCGGGCCGAGGAAGTGCGGCGCCTTGCCGCGGGACGCGGCGTCACGATCGGCGCGCACTCGGTGAACCACCTGCTACTGACGGCACAGGTGGACGAGGTACGCAAACGTGAGATGTCGGAGTGCCGGCGCGCGCTCGAAGCGCTGACCGAAAGGCCCGTGACGCTGTTCGCGTATCCCTACGGCGCGGTGGACGAGCCGACAGCCCGTGCGGCGCGCGAGCAGTTCGACTTCGCGATCGACTGCACACCCGCAACGGTCGAAGTATCGTTCGATGTGGCGCGCGTGCCGCGGGTCGATGTGAAGGAGTGGACGCGCGAGGATCTGGCGGCACGTCTCGACGCGCTCTTCGCGCCTGCGCCGAGCGACGCGCGTGTCAGCTTCTTGCCATGAGATCGGCCGTCGCCTCGGGCCACCGCGTGAGCGCGCGCTTGACCGCCGCGTGACGGCGCGTCAGCCCGTCGCGCCGAACGATCGCGCGAAACGCGGCGGCCACGTGCTCGCGCCACCACGCATCCCCGCTCCGCGACGAGACGTCGTACGCGGCGGCAAGGGGTTCGAGACAGGTGGCATCGCCGATCTCTTCGATCGCCGCGAGGAACGCGACGGGAAGCCGCTCGGGCTCGAGCAGGCTGTCGCGCAGGTCGTAGAGGGCCAACGTGCTGCCGCGCGCGGCGAGCGCCTGGTGTACGGCGCCGCGCACGGTTCGCCATTCGGCGCGCCGGCCGGCATCCGTCTCATGCGCTTCCCGCGACCGAATCGCGTCGACCACGTGCTGCAGCTCGATGAGACGCGCCGCGGGCGCGACGATCGAGACGGCGCGCTTCAGCACTGAAGGGGACGGGGGCAGTCGCCCCTCGACCGCGTCGCGCCAGACCAGCGCCGGAAGGCCCGGCTGCTCCGGGGGAAACGTGAGCCGCTCGCGCACGACGATGTTCGGATCGTTGGCGAGCGTCTGCCGCATCGGCTCGAGGACGGATGCCGGCAGATCGCGCATGGCATCGAGGGCGTCCGTCCTGGTGTCGCCGCCCCGTGCGTGATCGAGCGCCACCGTGACCAGCGCGTCGAGCGCATTCCGCGCGACAGCGGGCTCGGCCGCGCCAAGGAACGCGCGCAGGACGCCGATCGTGGCGCTGATGATCTCTGGCGATGAGGAGGGGTCGTCGAGCGACGCGCGAGCAAGGGGAACCGCGCGGGGATCGCCCGACGCCTCGAGCGCGCGCAGCATGCCCGCGCGCGCCCGAGCCGTGCTCGCTTTCGGATAATCCTGCAGCAGATGTTCGACCGCGCGCGGGCCGATGACTGCCAGGCGCGCCACCGCCGCCTCACGACGCACATCGTCAGGTCCACCGAGCGCATCGATCAGCTGGCGGATCTCGGCGGAGGACGAAGGGCGGATGGGCATGGAGGGATTTGGTGATCTGGTGATTTATTGAATTGGTGATTTCCTGATTCGAAGGTCGGTGATCTTAGATCACCAAATCACCGGATCACCAAATCACCGAATTGCCCTTTGTCACCTGGATGGTGATGGCGTCGGTGGCTGTTCCACCCTTGCCGTCCGTCACGGTAATCGCGACTGGCACCGGGCCTTCCTGCATCGGCGCCGTCCACTGCGTCTCGGCTCCTGACGGATTCGCCAGCGTGCCGCCAGGCGTTGTCCATGCGTACGAGACTTTATCGCCGTCGGGATCCGCGGCGACCGCGCGCACGGTCGCAGCCTTCCCGAGCTGCACGCTGCAGGGTTCACAGCGCGCGTGTACAGACGGCGGGTGATTCTGTTGCGCAGCAGCTGGCGAAGGCGCCGAGGCAGGGGGACGGGGATGACATGCACTGGCCGCGAGCGCGAGTGCGAGCGCCGCGACAGATCTCATGACCTTCCGCCTGAAGGCGGAAGCCACGGGAGACGGGTGCCACATCTTCAAAGCGCTTCGGCCGGACGTTTCTTGCCGAAGATGAACGCGATCGCGATGCTGATGATGTAGAGCCCCAGCATCGGGACGGCCATGATGACCTGCGACATCATGTCGGTCCCCGGGCTGATGACCGCCGCGATGATGAAGATGATGAGGAACGCGTACTTGAAATAGCGCAGCAGGAATCCGCCGGTCACCACGCCCATGCGCGCCAGGAAGAACACGAGCGTCGGCATCTCGAAGATCGCGCCGAAGCCAAGGAGCATCTTGGTGTACAGCGAGAACGCTTCGTCAACCTTCGGCATGAACATCATGTATTCGGTGCTGAAGCTGATGAAGAACTTCCACGTCCACGGGAACGCAACGTAGTGCGCGAACAATCCTCCCGTTACGAAGAAAACGGTCGAGAGGAACACGAAGGGAATCGCGAACCGCTTTTCGTGCGTGTAGAGGCCCGGCGAGATGAACTTCCAGATCTGCCAGAGGACCAGCGGCGACGCGATGAAGATCCCCGCGATGAAGCCGATCTTCACGTACAGCATGAACGGCTCGGCGCCGGCGGTGTAAATCAGCTTGTTCCCGCCGGGCAGCATGTTCTGCATCGGCTTCATGATGAAGTCGAAGACGCGCTGAATGAAGATGAACGCGACGAGACAGCCGCCGAGGATCGAGAGGCAGATGTAGATCAGGCGCTTCCGGAGCTCGTCGAGGTGCTCCAGGAACGACATCTTTCCGCCGGATTCATCGGGATCGGGAGGCTCCGGATCGTGTGCGGCGGCGGCGCCGGGAAAGGGAACGAGCGCCATTCGGGCGTTACGCGCTGCCGTTCTGTCGCGGCTCGCCGGGGTGCTGATTGTCGGAGGCCGGTTCGGACTGGCTCGGGGTGCGAACCGTGTGCGGATCGGGCGCCCGCTGCGTGGAGCGCTGGTCCTCGAGCCGGATCTCCTCGTCGAGCGTGTTCTTCAGCTCGTTGGAGGCGCGCTTGAATTCTGCCAGGCTCTTGCCGAGCGATTTGCCCAGTTCCGGCAGCTTGCGCGGGCCGAAAATGATCAGCGCGATCGTAAAAATGATGATCAGTTCGGGGACGCCGACAGAGCCAAACATTCCCGGATTATACACCTCTGGCCGGTGCCGTAATACTGCCAGGGCCTATGGCCGGATCTCGTTGCGGCGCCTGCACTTGGTCTGTTACGATGGGATCTATGCGTACTCCCCGGTTTTTGCCCGTGATGCTGCTGGCCGTCCTCTTGTCGGCCGTGGCGGGTGGCTTTTTCGGTAGCACCGCGCTCGCCACGCAGGACGAGGTGGCACAGCAATACAAGATCTTCACGTCCGCACTGTCGGCGATCGAGCGGGAGTACGTCGAGGAGGTGCCCTCCGACAGACTCGTTTACGGCGCGATTGATGGCATGCTGAAAACGCTCGATCCGCATTCGAGCTTCTTCGATCCCAAGCAGTACGCGCAGATGCGCGAGCGGCAGGAAGGGCGCTATTACGGGCTGGGCATTTCGATCCAGGTGATCGACGGCGACATCACCGTGATGTCGGTGTTCGAAGGATCGCCCGCGTATCGTGCCGGGCTGCGCCGCGGCGACGTCATCGCGCGCATCGAAGGGGAAGACACGAAGGGCTGGCTGAGCGAACAGGCCGTCAAGAAGCTGAAAGGGCCGAAAGGCACCAAGGTCAAGATCTCGATCCGCCGCCCAGGCTACGAGAAGCTGATCGACATGGACGCCGAGCGCGATGAAGTGAACATCACGACCGTGCGCGGCGCGTTCATGATCGATGCGCAGACGGGCTACATCAAGCTCGGTGATTTCTCCGAGACCTCCGACCGCGAAGTCGGCGACGCGCTCGACAAGCTGCAGGCGCAGGGGATGAAGCGGCTCGTGTTCGATCTGCGCGACAACCCGGGAGGTCCGCTGGAACAGGCGATCCGCATCGCCAACCGGTTCCTGCCGCGCGGCGACATGGTCGTTTACACGCGCGGCCGGGTGGCCAACGCGGACCAGGACTATCGCGGCACCGATAAGCCAGATTACACGGGGCCGATGATGGTGCTGGTCAGCCGCCAGAGCGCGAGCGCGTCCGAGATCGTCACCGGCGCGCTGCAGGATCACGATCGCGCGCTCGTCGTCGGTGAGACGACATTCGGGAAGGCATTGGTGCAGTCGGTCTATCGGATCAGCGAGGGGGCCGGCCTCGCGCTGACGACCGGCCGGTACTTCACGCCGAGCGGCCGGATGATTCAACGTCCGTGGGACACGGCCTTCGACGAGTACCTCACGTACACGCTGCGCGAGCAGACCCCGGAACGCGAGCACGCCGCGTCGGCGCTGAAATACACGGATGCCGGGCGCAAGGTGTACAGCGGTGGCGGCATCGATCCGGACAAGTTCTTCGCGGGACCCGTGCAGGGCTACAGTCCCACGCGGTTCGGCCGATCGCTCATCGCGCGCTCGGCGTTCGCGAACTTCGCCGAGAGCTTCGTGGCTGAAGGAGACACCCGCATGGGTAGCGCCTCCGAGGGGAAAACGCGCATGGCACGCGGGTTCACCGTCACCGACACGATGGTCGCCGACTTCAAGAAGTCGCTGCAGAAAGAGAAGGTCAAGATCGACGAAGCAGCGTTCCAGAAGGACATCGATTTCATCAAGGCGATGATCCATTACGAAATCGACGTCGCGCTCTTCGGCATCTCGGAGGCGCAGAAGAACCTGATTGCGAAGGATCCGCAGGCGCAGTTCGCGTTGACGCAATTCCCCGACGCCGTGAAGCTGACCGAGCTCGCGAGGAACCGCGTGACCTCGCGAGGAGGGAATCATTAGGGCATTCGGCCCTACATTTAGTGGCGGTAGTTTGCTGTTGCCCTAGGTATGGGGGCTTGTTAGACTGAGCGCCGTTCACCCGGCCCCAGGGGCCATCCTGCTTTGTGCAGGGTGTGGGCTGTCGGGACCAACGGCTGTTGTCGGTCATCGTTTCTCAGAAAACCTGTATCCCGTGCGCGGGCCCATGCGGGCTCGCCGAAGCGCCCCCAGCCGCTTCCCGGTCGTGCTTTGTCTGCATGGCCGGCAGCGGCTTTTTTGTTTTGTAGGGCGGGCCTTCCGCCTTCGCGCGTAGCGCTTCGGCGGACCGCCGTAGCCTTGGCGGAGGCTGGTTGGACCCGCCGGGCGATGCCGGGTCTGAAGACCCGCCAAGGATCATTTCTAATATGCGCCTCCAGCGTCTCGAGATTTCCGGCTTCAAGAGCTTCCCGGATCGATCCGAACTTGCGTTCGACCACGGCGTCACCGCCATCGTCGGCCCGAACGGCTGCGGGAAGAGCAACGTGGTCGATGCGATCACGTGGGTCCTCGGCGAGCAGAGCGCAAAGACGCTGCGCGGCGAGCACATGCAGGACGTGATCTTCGCAGGAAGCGATGCGCGCAAGGCAACCGCCGCGGCTGAAGTCCGGATTCGGCTGGGAGGGGTCGCGTCGCGCGTGCCCGGCAGCGGCAAGGTGCGGCCGCAGGACCACGCGCTTTCGACGGGGGAGCCGGCGCGACCGCTGTCCGGTGGTGAAGCCGTGGTCGCAGCGGCCGCGGGCGAGCTGCTCGGCGCGGGAGAGACCGTTGCGCTCCTCGACGAACCGCCGCTGATCGTGCGCGATGTCGAGGTCTCGCGGCGGCTGTATCGCTCCGGGGAGAGCGAGTACCTGATTGACGGCGAGGTCGTGCGGCTCAAGGACGTGCAGGACCTGCTGATGGATTCCGGTCTCGGCGTGCGCGCCTACGCCGTCATCGAGCAGGGAAAGATCGGGCAGATCCTCAGCGCGCGTCCCACGGATCGCCGTCAGCTGATCGAGGAAGCGGCGGGCGTGACGAAATACAAGAGCCGCCGCCGCGCCGCGGAACTGAAGCTGGAGGCGGCGCAGCAGAATCTCACGCGGGTCGACGACATTATCTTCGAGGTTGAGAAGCAGCGCGGCACGCTGAAGCGACAGGCCGCGAAGGCCCGCCGCTACAAGCGGCTGCGCGAAGAGCTGCGGCGCTGGGAGAAGGTGCAGTTCGCCAACCGCTATCGCGTGCTCGGCCAGACGATAGAAGCCGCGCGCGCCCGCCTTGGCGACGCGCGTGCGCGCGAGACCGCGGCGGCTGCGCGCCTCGCCGAAGTCGAAACGGTGCTGGAGCGGCTGCGCCTCGAGTTGACCGAAGCGGATGCGCGCGCCACAGCCGCGCGCGAGGCGGCGCATGCGCGCGAGCTGTCGATCGGCCGGTTGCAGCAGCAGGTCGCGTTCGACAAGCAGCAGGTGGAATCGCTGGCGGCCGCTGCGACCGCCCTTGCCGCGGAGGTCGGGACGCTCGACGCGCGCCGCGAGCCGGCGCGCGAAGAACTGGAGACCCGGAAGGGCGCGGCAGCGCGTGCCGCCGAGGAGCGCCAGCAGGCGGCGGATGCGCTCGCCATGCAGGACGAGGCGTACGACGCGGCGCATCGCAACATTGAAGGCCTCGAAGGGGATGTCGAAGCGGCGCGAAGCGAGGTGTATGCCGCGGTGAATGCCGCCACCGCCCTGCGACACGCCGTCGAGCACGCCGAGGCGGCGCGCGCGCGAATCGGCGAGCAGCTGGCGAAGCTCGATATCGAGCGACACGACCTCGAGGTCGAGGCCGAGCGGGCGGCCGACGAACGTGCCAGCGCCGAAGCCGCGCTCCGCCGCGCGCGCGAAGCGATGGAAACGCTGCACGTCGATCGGGCCGCGCGCGAGTCGGAGCTCGCCGTGGCACGCAGCAGCCGCGACACCCTCGCCCGCGAGCTGCGGACGCGCGAGCACGAGCTCGCCGGCGGCCGCGCCCGACTGCAGTCACTCGAGGAGCTCGACGCAGCGCGGGCGGAGTACGGCGAAGGTGCGCGCGCGATTCTTGCCGAATCCGGCGACGCGGTGCCCAACCTGGGTTCGGTGGCGGACTACCTCGAAGTCGATCAGGCTTACGAGCGCGCTGTCGAAGCGTGCCTGAGTGACCTGCTGCAGCACGTGGTCGTTCGGACGCGCGCCGAAGCGGATGCCGCGCTCGCGCTCGTGAAGGACCGAAACACCGGCAGGGTCGGATTCATCATCATTGAGTCGCCGGCGCTGATGGATGGCTCACCGGCGCCCGCCGGCCGGCCACCCGCGACGCCGCCGCGGCTCGATCGCGCTGTGCCGGTCTCTGCGATCGCACGTATCACCGGGCCGGCGGCGGACACGATCCGCGCTGCGGTTGCGGACGCGTGGGTCGTCGACAGCCGCGAGGATGCGTACGGCGCGTCGCAGCGGACGAACGGTCCTGTCGCGACGCTCGAGGGTGACGTGTTCCGCGGCGCGCATCGAGTCGAAGGCGGTGTGCGTGCTGAAGCTCGCAGCATCCTGACGACCAAGCGCGAGATCAAGGAACTGCGCGAGCGCGCCGAGCAGGAACAGGCCCTGCTGGGACGCATGCGCGAAGAAGTTGCGAATCTCGACATGGCGATCGCTGCGGCCGAGTCCGCGATCATGTTCCTGCAGCAGGAACTGCACCGCCAGGAGAAGGCCGTCGTCGGCTTCGACCTGCAGGTGTCCACGGCCGGCGATGCGTCCGATCGCGTCGCGCGCAAGCAGGAACAGATCGGCATCGAGCGCCGGACGGCGGAGGAGGAGCTGCGCTCGCAGGAGCGCCGGCACGAAGAGGCGCGCGAATCGATCGAGCGCATTCAGGCAGAACAGCGGGCCGCCGACGAACAACTCTCCGCGGCGCAGCGGCGCTTGTTCGAAGCGCGCGAGGCCGCCGAGACTGAGGCTCGCCGCACGTCCGAGGCGAAGGCCGCGCACGCCGCGCTCGTCGAGCGCACCAGCGCGTTGGCGATGGAGGTTGAGCGGCTCGAAGAGGCGGCACGCGAGCTCGAGGAGCGAGTCGCGACACGGACCGCCGAACTGGCGCGTAACGTCTCGCGCCGCCAGGAACTCCACGACACAATCGAACGATCGGAACGTCAGCTCGACGAGGACGTGCGTACGTTCGACGAGTTGCGCGAGCACGTGAGAGCCGCCGACGAAGCGTCGCAGGCGCTGCGATCGGAATTCGAATCGCAGGAATCGACGATTCGCGACGCGCGCAAGTCGCTGGAGGGGGTCCGCGATGAAGCGAGTCAGCTCGAGGTCGAGCGCGCGACCGCGGAGTCGGACCTCGCGCACCTCGCATCCTCCTGCGCCGACAGCGTGCAGGCCACGCTGGACGAGGTCGCTGCGGAAGTGGACCAGATGGAACGCGACGGGCTCCTGGCAAGCCCGAAGGCCGTCGAGGACGCGCCCGAACCGGCGGAGATCGAGCCCGAACTCGCGGCGGAGGCCGGCATCAGCCGGCCCGATTCGGATGAGCGAGCCGCCGAGGTCGCGTCATCCGCTGCCGCCTCGAGCCGCACGCTGACGCCGGATGAAATGGTGGCGGATCTGCGCGCCAAAATCGAGCGGATGGGCGCCGTCAACATGATGGCCATCGATCAGTTCGACGACCTCGAGTCCCGTCACACGTTCCTGACCGCGCAGCGCAAGGACCTCGTCGACTCCATCGCGGCCACGAACGAGGCGATCAAGAAGATCGACAAGACCACGCGCGAGCGCTTCCAGGACGCGTTCACCGAGATCAATCGATACTTCGAGGGGACGTTCACCACGCTGTTCGGCGGCGGGCGCGCCGGCCTTGTCCTGCTCGACGAGAACGATGCGCTCGAAAGCGGGATCGACATCATCGCGCAGCCTCCCGGCAAACGCCTCCAGAGCGTGCAGCTCCTCTCGGGCGGCGAGAAGGCGCTCACCGCGATGGCATTGATGTTCGCGATCTTCAAGTACCGTCCGAGTCCGTTCTGTCTCCTCGACGAGATCGACGCGCCGCTCGACGACGCGAACATCGGTCGGTTCGTGGACATGCTCCAGGGGATGCAGGAGCACACGCAGTTCATCCTCATCACGCACAATCGCAAGACGATGGAGATCGCCGATCGGCTCTATGGCGTGACGATGGAGGAGCCGGGCGTGTCGAAGCTGATTTCGGTGCAACTGAATTAGGCCGTTATGCGGCGTCTCACGAGAGTGTCGGTTTCGTTGCCGCATAACGGCGGCGCGCACGGCGCGCCCGCGACCCTTCGACAGGCTCAGGGTCGCCCTGAGCAAGGTCGAAGGGCGACGAGCGGAGCGGGGCGAAGGGGCCCCCGCAAGCGAGGAGCCGGGGTCCGGGGCGGAGCCCCGGATCAAAAGAAGTGAACGAGGATCGCGCGTCACGGTACCACCGCCTGCGACGGCGCGCGGTGATCGCGTCGACGATCACCGGCGCCGCATGGCTGATCGTGCTGATCGTCACCGGCGGATCGGCGGCGCTGGCGCGCACGGTGTCGGCGGCCGCGGCGGCGTGGTCGTCACCTATCGGCCGCGCCGCCGCGATCGTGCTCTTCGTGGCACTCGTCGTCGCGGGCTACGAAGCCGTCACGCTCCCGTTCACCTATTTCCGTTTTCGCCTCGAACACAAGTACGGCCTTTCATCGGAGCCGCTTCGGACGTGGGTTTCCGATCATCTGAAGGCGTTCGCGCTCGGGCTCGCCATGACCGCGGGTGCGGCAGGCATCGTGTTTCTCGCGATCGCGCTGTCGGGGCCCTGGTGGTGGCTGAGCGCTGGGGGACTTTTCGCCCTCGCCGGCATGGCGCTCGCCAACCTCGCTCCGATCGTCCTGATGCCGCTGTTCTACCGCTTCAAGCCGCTGGAGCGGGATGAGCTGCGCGACCGGCTGCTCACGCTGTCGGACCGCGCCGGCGTAAAAGTCCTGGGCGCCTTCGAATGGGGGCTGGGGGCGAAGACCTCGCGGGCCAACGCGGCGCTCGTCGGCCTCGGGCGCACCCGCCGCATCCTCGTCTCCGACACGCTCCTCAACGATTATTCGGACGACGAGATCGAAGTCATTCTGGCGCACGAAATCGCGCACCACGTCTATTACGACATCTGGTCGAGCCTCGCGATTGAAAGCGCGGTGCTCGCGGTGTCGCTCCTCGCCGCCGACGTGGCGGTGCGAACGCTCGGCGCAACGTTCGGGATCGACGGACCGTCGGATCTCGCTGCGCTGCCCCTGATGGCGGTCGCGAGCGCGCTGGTGTCGCTGCTCCTCAGGCCGATCGGCAACGCCTGGTCCCGCCACAACGAGCGCCGCGCCGATCGGTTTGCGCTTGCGCTCACGCGCCGTCCCAACGCGTTCATCTCGGCGATGCGCCGCCTCGGCGCGCAGAACCTCGCAGAGGAGCGCCCGTCGTCCGCCGTCTTCTGGTTCTTCCACACGCATCCGACGATCGACGAACGTGTTGCCGTCGCAAAGCAGTTCCCGGCGCCGTAGGGTTTGGTGATCAGGTGGCTTCCGCCTTCAGGTGGAAGGAAGCATCGTTGCTGTGACAGCTCCACCGCGATTGCAACGACGCAGCCGACCATCTTCGCCTGAAGGCGGAAGCCACAGGGTTCTTCAGTAGAATCAACGGCGTCCATGCGAACAGCCGCTGCGCTCATTCTCCTTCTGACATTCGGCATCTCCGCGTCTCCCATCGCACAGTCGCGATCGTCAGTGCTGACGCCGGCGTCGGTATTCGGCTTTGAACCAGGAGCCGACTACAAGCTGGCAACGTACGATCAGTCCATTGAGTATTTCAGGAGGCTGGCAGCATCCAGCAAGTACATCCGCCTCGTCGACGCCGGAAAGACGTCGCAGGGACGGACGATGTACTTCGCGTTGATTTCCACACCCGACAACCTTGGGCGGATCGACCGCTACCGGGAGATCTGGCAGCGGCTCGCGCATCCACAAGGCCTGACCGATGCGCAGGCCGAGCAGCTTGCACGTGACGGCAAAGCCCTCGTCCATATCGACGGCGGGCTGCACGCGACGGAAGTCGCGGGCCCGCAGCACGCACCGCTGCTCGCATATGACCTGCTGAGCACAGCGAACCAGGCCGCGACGAAGGCGCTCCTCGACAACGTCGTCGTGATGCTCTGGCCGACGATCAATCCCGACGGCCAGCAGATGGTCGCGGAGTGGTACACGAAGAACGTCGGGACGCCGTACGAGCTCTCGGGCCTGCCGCAGCTCTATCAGGAATATGTCGGCCACGACAACAACCGCGACGCGTACATGCTGAACATGATCGAGTCGCGCGTCATCGAGCACACATGGCGTCAGTGGGAACCGCAGATCATTTACGTCCATCATCAGTCCGGGCCGTTTCCAACGCGCATCTGGCTGCCCCCGTTCTCCGAGCCGGTCGGGATCGATGCGCCGTTCCTCATGTCGCGGGAAGTGAACATGATCGGCATGGCGATCGCGAAAGGGCTCGAAGAGCGAGGGCAGGTCGGCGCCACGCACATGGGCACCGCGTTCGACGCGTGGTACCCGGGCTATATCGACTACGCGCCGAACTTCAAGAACATCGCGGCGTTCTGGACGGAAACCGCGCTCTATCAATACGCCACGCCGCACGACTACACCATCGACGACTTTCCACCGGATATGCGCGACCTGCGTCCACGCAGCCTCTACGCGAGCCCGTGGCCGCCGGGGCGGTGGCGCCTGCGCGATGCGGTTGATTACATGGAGACCGCGTCGTACTCGGTCATCGAGTACGCGTCGAAGTACAAGGATTCGCTGCTGCTCAATCGTTACAAGGCGGGACGCGATCAGATTGCCCGCGGGAGACGCGAGCCGCCGTTTGCGTACTTGGTTCCGCAGGAGCAGCGCGATCCCGTCGCCGCGGTCGAGCTGCTTCGCCGGCTTGCGTTCGGCGGGGTGCGCGTGTCCCAGTTGACCGCCGCCGTCACCGTTGAAGACGTCACGTGGCCGGCCGGCACCTGGGTGGTGCCGACCGATCAGGAGTTTGCCGCGCTCGCGCGCGAGGTCCTCGACGTCCAGAAATATCCGGACCTTCGGCAATATCCGGGCGGACCGCCCGAGCGTCCGTACGACGCCGCGGGATGGACGCTGCCGCTGCAGATGGGCGTGACGGTGGTCGCGTCGAAGACGCCGCTGACCGAAGAGATGCGCGCCCGGCTGAAGCTCCTCGGCCCGATGCCCGATCTCAAAGTGAAGCCCTCCGCTTACAGCGCGGCGACGAGCGATGCGGCGCCGTTCGACAGCGTGCCAGGCGCCGGCTTCGATCAAAGTGCATCCGCCGCCGCGATCGTTCCGCCCGCGGGACGCGTCAGCGGAACTGGAACCTCGCTGACGTTCGATCCCGCGCAGAACAACGCGTATCGCGCGATCAATCGCGCGTGGAAGCTCGGCGGACAGGTGACGCTTTCAAACGGCCGCTACGGCGTGATCGGGCTGACTCCCGCCCAGGAGACAGAGCTGGTCACGTCGCTGGCACTCGTTGCGGAACGCGCATGGAGCGGCAGCATGGACGAGGGCTGGACACGCTGGGTGCTCGAGCAGTACGGCTTCGAGTACGTCATGCTGCGGCCGGCGGATTTCAAGGCGCCGCTCGGCGACAAGCTCGATGTCGTGATCCTGGCAGACGACGCGCGACTGCCGATCGAAGGGACGGCCAGCAGCCCTTCGACGCTTCGAGAGCCGCAGGGTCGCCCCGAGTCAGATGGAGCGGCGACGGGCGCAGGGCAGGTGGGACGTGGAGGTGGCCGCGGTGCCATCCGTCCAGAGTACGCGGACCGATTGTCCGCGGCTGACCTCGCCTCGCTCGAGCAGTTCATTCGTGGCGGCGGAACGCTCGTCTGCTTGAACACAGCGAGCAACTTTGCGATTCAGCAATTCAAGCTGCCCGTGAAGAACATCGTCGCGGGGCTTCCCTCCGACGACTTCTTTCTTCACGGGACGATCGTCGGCGTCACCATCGACCAGCATTCGGAAATCATGCTCGGGATGCCCTTTGCCGACAACAGCCCGGTGTTCGAAACATTGGCCGGGTTCAAGGGACGCGTCCTGGCGAAGTACCAGGATTCCGGGTCGCCGCTGCTCTCCGGGTACCTGATTGGCGAGAAGTACATGAACGGCAAGGCGGCGGCACTCGATGTCGATCTCGACGCTGGCCACGTCGTTCTCCTCGGGTTTCGTCCCGAGTGGCGCGGCCAGCCTTTCGGCACATTCAAGGTGCTCTTCAACGCGGCAATCAGCGCTGTCGCCGGGAGGGCCGTGCCGTGACATTTCGCCGCGACAGAAGAACTGTAGCCCTGCGGATTTGGTGATTTCTGGATTGGGTAATCTGGTGATTGTGCTTCGCACGCGCTCCCGCGCGTGCGTCTAGAGACCCGGCGCGACCTCGCCGCTGACGGGTCTAAAGACCCGTCCTCCGGGTACGCTTCACGATCATCGTTCGCGTGAGTCCCAAAAACCCACGCAATAATTAACCTGCGCGATAACCATTGACGCCGGCGCCGCCGGTCTCCATAATCGCGGCCCCGGTCAGTCAAGGAGGTCCGTAATGTCCAGACCCGTCGCGTTGGTGACAGGGTGCAGCAGTGGATTCGGCCGACTCCTGGTGGAGCCGCTCGCGCGCGCGGGATACCTGGTGTACGCGACCATGCGCGACGTCGATCGGCGCAACGCGCTTGCGGCAGCCGAGCTGACGGAGCTGCGGACTCGCCAGCAGCTCGACGTGCAGGTCGCGCCGCTGGACGTGACGTCGGACAGCGGAGTCGACCAGGCTGTCCGGATGATCGAGCGACAGGCGGGACGCGTCGACGTCCTCGTGAACAACGCCGGCTGCATGACCGGCGGCATCACCGAAGCCTTCTCGGTGAAGGAGTTCGAGCAGCAGTTCCAGACGAACGTGATCGGATTGTTCAGAGTCACGCGCGCCGTGCTGCCGATGATGCGCCGGCAGCATTCGGGCCTGCTCGTGCACGTGTCGGCGGCGCTCGGTCGCATTGCCCCGCCGTTCTTTGCGGCGTATAGCGCGAGCAAGGGGGCCGTCGACGCAATCGGTGAGTCGCTGCGCTACGAGCTCGCGCCGCTGGGGATCGACTCCGTGATTGTGGAACCGTCGGTCTTTCACACGCGGCTTTTCAGCAGCGCGCATCGGCCGGCGGACGGCATGCGGGCGATCGAATACGGTGCGACCGCCGCCATCTCCGGACAGCTCTTTGCCGCGTTCGACCAGATGTTCGAGACGCAGCCGGACGAAACGGATCCCCAGCACGTGGTCGAGGCCATTCTGGACCTGATCGCAATGCGGCCAGGGGAGCGCCCGCTGCGCACCGTCGTGGGCCGCGCGGATTTCGGCGCCGCAAAGGTCAACGAGCTGACCGCGTCGATCGGACGCGAGATGCTGGCGGCGGTTGGCCTGCAGCATCTCGAGAACGTATCCACCGCCCGCGCCGCGGCCATGGTCTGAAGGCGCCTGACAGCCTGCTCGAGGAGTGTCGACGGCGAGATCCAGGCGCTGAGCATTGACGCGCGTGCTCTCCCGGTCTTACGCGCGGCCGAAATCAATGAACCCGCGCCCCGGGTCCGTGCTGAGCAGCCGGGCCCGCAGCCGGTCGCCGACATCGAGCCCTTCGGCACCGCGCTCGAGGCGACCCTCGATGGGCATTTTGCACAGCCGCACCCACGTACCCTTCGGGCCCGCGCCGGTGACGACCGCGTCGAATATCTCACCGATCCGGTCCGACAGGAACAGCGCCGCCGCCGCCTTCTTCGTCAGGCGCTCGACCTTGTTGGCGGCGTCTTCCTGCCGGGTGCAGTGTTCAGCGAGCCGCGTCAGCTCCGTCAATTGGTACGGCGCCCTGGTCTGCGCGATCGCGGCTTTCAACAGACGCTGCGTGACGAGATCCGGGAAGCGCCGGTTCGGCGCCGTTGAATGTGTGTAGCTGGCCGCGGCGAGCGCGAAATGACTGCTCGACTCGGTTGCGCGCTCGGCGACGTACTCGCCGCGGCCGAGCAGCTTGATCACGCTGAGTGACAGATCGGCGTAGTCGTCCGGCGCCGTCGCGCGCTCGGTTTTCAGGAACTGCTGCAGCGCGCGCGCGTTCGGGGCTGGCGGCAGCGAACCACCGTGCCGCGCCGCGAGCTCGACGATCCGCGGCCATCGTTCGGGCGAACGCACGACGCGTCGAATCGACGAGAGGCCCTTGGCGCCGAGGAACCGCGCCGTGACGCCGTTGGCCGCAACCATGAAGTTCTCGATCAGCTCCTTGGCGCGATTTGCTGTCTCGGTCCGCAGCTCGCGGACGCCGCGGTCGTCGACGACGGGCCGCAGCTCGGAACGATCGAAATCGAGCGCTCCTTCTTCATCCCGTTGCGCCTGAAGCCGCGTCGCAATCTCGTCCTGCAGCCGCAGCTGTTGGTCGAGACCATCGACGCGCCCGAAGGCAGCGAGCGCCGGTCCTGAGCCATCGAGCCAGGCGGCGACGGCCGAATAGGTGAGCTGCGCGTGGTTGTGGACGAGCGCGCGGTAGACGTCCGAGTCGACGAGCGTGCCGGTCCCGTCCACGACCATCTCGATGACGATCGCGGCGCGATCCTCGCCCTCGTTGAGCGACGTGCGATCAGTCGAAAGCTCGAGCGGCAGCATCGGAAAGACGACGGCGGGGGTATAGACCGAGGTCGTGTTCGCGCCTGCATGCGCATCGACTGGCGTATCCTTCGGGACCAGCGCGTCGACGTCCGCGATCGCGACGAGCACGCGCGTCGGCGACGCGCCATCGTCAGCGCAGGCTTCGAGCTGATCGAGATCGCGCGAGTCGTCGTTGTCGATCGACGACCACGGCAACGACCGCAGGTCGCGGATCGAGCTGGCGGCCGGTGCGCCAACGTGCGCGATCTGTTCTCGCGCCGCGGCCGAAAAATCCGGCTCCAGCCCGTGGGCGCGCATGGCCTCACGCGCGATCCGCTCGAGCTCGTGCTTCTGCGAACCGTTCATCGGGTCAGCTATGATACCAGTGCGCCCTCCGCCACATGCGAATCGCGAACGTCGTGCTTCTGCTCGTCGCCACGATGACCTCGCTCATCGCGCAGGACACCGTGATCTTTCGCGACGATGCGGCCGCATCGTTGTTCCGGACCAGCCGCATGAACATGAGTGGACGCGAGGCGACGATTCGCGAGCTGCTCGCCCTGCATATGACCGGCAGGATCCGCATCGCGACGCCCGATGGTGCGGCGGAGAGCGGCACGACCGACATCAAGGTGCTCCTGCCCGACCGCTACCTGCGCGTGGACTCCACGCCGGGCGCGACGCGGTACTCCGGCTTCGACCGGGACATCTTGCTGAGCGCGATCAAAGCCGGCGACAGCACGTCGACCGTACCCGACGCGCTTCGCGCAGCCGCTCTGCAGTCGGAACGGCGCCGCCTCGCATATCTGATGATTGGCGCGACGACATACGTGAGCGCCGATCTCTCGCCCGTGATTTATTCCGCGGGCTATGGCGCCGACGTGCGGGTGGTCGAAGCAATCGACGCCAACCGGAGCTTCCTGCTGCGCCTGGTGTTCGGCGAGTCGATGCTCCCGACGCGTCTCGAATATCCTGGCGGGACGATGACGTTCGCGGATCGTCGCGTTGCGGACGGGCTGCAGATGCCGTTCCGCATCACGAGCACGGGCGGCAACGGCCGCCTCGTGGACGAGATCACGTTCGAGACGGTCCGGGTCAATGGCGATCTCTCCAGCCGCGACTTCAAGATCACCGTGGCGCAGTGACCGGCGGCGCCAGTTTCTGCCGCACATCCCGGAGCCATTCGAGCGCGACGATCGCGCGATCGGGCGTCGCGCGTTCCTGTCGGATGAGGACGCGCCCATCAGCCGCGATGCCCAGCGCGCGCGCGTCGGTTTCGGCGAACACCACCTCCGGCGCTGCCGATGTCGCTTCGCGCTCGGGCATGAACCGCGCGCGCATCAGGCGTGCGCCTTCGCGGAAGTAGATCCACGGCCCGTCGTGACTCCACACGGGCTGCTGCCCGCCATCCCTCGAGACCTGCACGCGGCGTCCATCGGCGAGACGCCGCGCGAACACGTCCCAGCGGCCGGATTCGTCCGTCGCGTAGGCAAGCCACTTGCCGTCGCGCGAGAACGACGGCGACATTTCGTCGAACGGACCGTCACTAACGAGGCGCGGATCACCGCCGCCTGCGCCCACGACGCCTATCGCCAGGCGACCCGACGGGAGCGTCATCGTGACCGCGACGCGATCGTCACCCGAGGCGGCCGCCGGGAACACGTGATTTGGCGGGGCGCTCAGCACCTGTGACGTGGCGTGCTCGTCGATCGTGCGCGCGACGAGGCGGAAGGGGCCACCCGTGCGCGACGCAAAGAACACTCGACGCCCGTCGGCGGACCACACGGGTGAGACGTTCGTGCCGCCAAACGTAACGCGGGTCAGCGCGTCCGTATCGAGGCGCGCGATCCAGACATCCGATCCGCTGCCATCCGCGATGACGCCTGCCGCGCGCGTCCCGTCGGGCGAGAGCGCGATCGAGGACAGACGCGTCAGCGAGGTGAGCGCGCGATCCGGATCACCCTGCCAGCTGACGCGGGGTTGTGATGCCGGCGCGCTCTCGGCGACGAGCGTGCCGCTGGCGCTCACGGCGAACTGCGCCACGCCCTCCGCGGACGCAAGGTCGCCGACGACGGTGTCGGTTCCGCCCGTCAGCGCAAGGACGCGGTCATCGAACGTGACGCTCTGCACGTCGTGAGGGCTCGTCAGCAGGAGGTAGCCGCGGCCGGCGGCGACGCCGCGCGCAACGCCGCTGCGCAGCACGCGGAAGATCGCGGAAGGGGGCGATAGAATCGCGAGCTGTCCTGGTGTCGCCGCTTCCGGCGAAGACGCGATGGTGAAGATCACGTTGCGACCGTCCGGCAGCCACGCTGGCCACAGGTGGCGCACCTCGCCGCGATCGACGCGCGGCGTCGTGATGCGCGTCACGTCGCCGCCCTGGTCGGACAGAATCGAGAGGCCGCCGGCCGGCAGGCCGGCAAAGATGATGCGGCCGTCCGCATTCCATGCCGCGCCGCCGGGCGCGGGCGCATCCGCGATCGCGGTCGGCGCGCCGCCCGCGATGGCAATCTTCTTCAGCTTTCCCTCGGCAAAGAATCCGAGCCACCGGCCGTCAGGAGAGAAAAACGGCGCCATCGCACCGTCAGTGCCGCCGAGCCGCGTCGCGTCGAGCCGGTCGAGCGGCCGGACATACAGCGCGCAGACTCCTGTCGCTCGATCACAGGCGGACCAGGCGATTGTGCGGCCGTCCGGGGAGATGTCGATCGCGGGAGCCCGCCGATCGAAGGCTGTTCCGGCGGACGGGAGCATTTCGAACCGTGCCGCGGGCGGAGCCGCAGGCTGCGGCTGCTGCGCGATCTGCCACAGCGCGGCGACCGCGAGCACGGCGCAGACCGAGGCGACGCTCCACGGCAGCAGCTCCCGCGCGATCGATGGGTAAACCACCGACTGGGGTCTGACCCCAGTCGCCGGCTCAGGGATTTTCTCGATCGTCAGGTCAGCGGACGTGACGGGCGCGACGAACCGGTAACCGCGCCGATGCACCGTCTGGACGTAGCGAGGGGCCTGCGGATCGTCACCGAGCGCCTGCCGCAGAAAACTAACAGCCTCGGCGAGCGACGTGTCGGTGACGAAGGCGTCCTTCCAGACGCGATCCAGGAGGTCCTGTCGCGGGACGACCTCCGCCGGACGGGCGAGCAGCAGCGCGAGCACCCCGATGACACGGGGCGGCAGCGGAATCTCCGTCCCGCCGCGCGAGAGAATGCCGTTGCGCGCGTCGAAGGCGAACGGGCCGAATGTGACCATCGACGCCTGCGTCCGCTCGAGGGCCTGGCCGGCCTCGGGTCCCATGGGGCGGGATCGTAGCAAATCGACGCGCGGCCGTGCTTCGTCGAACGAAGAGGTCAGGAAAGCCACCGAAGAACTTCTAAAAAAGCGCTCCGTGACTCTGTGGCTCTGAGTAGCGAGTCCGTGACCTCTGCTGACGGTGTTGAGGAAAACTTCAGGGTTTCTTCGACACGTTCAGGCCCCGCTTCAGGACATCGGCGCCGCCGGTCGGTACGGTGCCATATGTCCATCTTCGCCACGAAATCCATCGAACAGATAGAAGCGGAACAGATCGGCCCGGGAGAGGGGACGTTGAAGCGCGTGCTCGGACCCGCGCAGCTCGTCTCGCTCGGGGTCGGCGCGATCATCGGCACCGGTATTTTCGTCCTCACCGGACAGGCCGCCGCCGCGAACGCCGGGCCGGCCATCGTGCTCTCGATGGTGATCGCGGGGTTGACCAGCGTGCTCGCCGCGCTCTGTTATTCCGAGTTCGCCGCCAGTGTTCCGGTCGCCGGTTCCGCGTACACGTACGCCTACGCGACGCTCGGGGAGTTTGTCGCCTGGGTCATCGGCTGGGACCTGATCCTGGAGTACGCCCTGGGCGCAGCCACTGTCGCGGTGGGGTGGTCCGGCAACCTCGTCACGCTGCTGCACCAGCTCGGCGTGACCTTTCCCGCGGCGATCAGCGCAGCCCCCGGTACGATCGTCAAGGTGGCTGGCGGCGATCCGATCACCGCCGTCTTCAACGTTCCGGCAGTGCTGATCACGATCGCGGTCACGCTTCTTCTGATCATCGGCGTGAGCGAGTCGGCCACCGTCAATGCCGTCATCGTCGTCATCAAGCTCGCTGTCGTCCTGATCGTGATTGGCGCCGGCGCGCTGTTCATCGATCCGGCCAACTGGCATCCGTTCATTCCGCCGAATACCGGCACATTCGGCGAGTACGGGTGGAGCGGCGTGCTGCGCGGCGCTGGGGTGATCTTCTTCGCGTATATCGGATTCGATGCGGTCTCCACGTCCGCGCAGGAGGCTCGCAATCCGCAACGCGACATGCCGCGCGGCATCCTGGGATCGCTGGCGATCTGCACGGTCCTTTTCGTGCTCGTCTCGGGTGTGATGGTCGGCATCGTGCCCTACCGGCAGATGCTGAACGAACCGGCGCCGCTGGTCATCGCGATCGATGCGGCGGCGCAGCGCGCGGTCGGAAGCGTCTGGGAAGGCCCGCTCGACGTCGTGAAGGTGCTCGTGACCGTCGGAGCGCTGGCCGCACTGAGCTCCGTGATGGTCGTGATGATGCTGGCGCAGCCGCGCATCTTCCTCGCGATGTCGAGGGACGGCCTGCTCCCCGAATGGGCGGGGCGCGTTCATCCCCGCTTCAAGACACCGCATCGTTCGACGATCGTCACCGGCATCGCCGTCGCGCTCGCGTCCGGGCTCACGCCAATTGGCACGCTCGGCACTCTCGTGAGCATCGGCACGCTCATGGCATTCGTGATCGTCTCGATCGGCGTGATCGTACTCCGCCGCACCCGGCCGGATCTGCCGCGTCCCTTCAGGATGCCGATGGTGCCGCTGCTGCCGGCGCTTTCGGCGCTGGTTGCCTTGGTGCTGATGCTCGGGCTGCCGCGCGCAACATGGGAGCGGCTCGTGCTGTGGATGGTGCTGGGGCTGTTGTTTTATGGAGTGTATGGGTACCGCAAGAGCCGGCTCAGGGCCCAAGGCGCCGGATCTGAAGACCCGGCCTACCTACACTGACGTGTAAGGCGGGTCTTTAGACCCGGTGCGTGCGCGTTCCTGTGTCGAAGCCCGCGACATGAGTCATCGAACGACCAGCTGCCCTTTCATGTTCTTGCAGCCATCGTCCTGCGAGAGGTTGCAGTAATAGGTGAAGGTGCCCGACTGATCCGCGCGGAACTCGAACGTGACGGACTGCCCGATGCCCGCGCGCTTCGAGATGCGATAGCCGTCCACGGTGAAGCTGTGGGCGATGTCTTCCGCCGTGAAGTTGATTTTCACGAGATCGTTGCGATGGACCTCGATTGTCGACGGCTGGAAGGCGTTGTGGGACCCAACGACCTTGAATTCCCGCGTGGTCCCCTGCTCCTGCGCCGCCGCGGCAACCAGGCAGACCACAGCCGCCGAAAGCGTGGCGAATACCGTCCACTGACGACGTGCCATGGGTCCCCCCTTAGGTTCAGACCACAGAAACACACTGAAGAACACGGACAGATACGATTCGCGTTCCATTACGATTTTTGCGTTTGGTTCTGTATTGCTGTTCCGTGTACGTCCGTGTCCTTCCGTGGTCTATTGTCCCGCTGCTGTTTAGACGGCGTCCAGTGGTAAAAGGTCGCCAGCCCGTCTATTCTCTCGACGCCGGCTCGCGATCGCGGCGGTGATGATCGCCCTGCCGCGGCCCGCGATGACGGTCGCCCCGCGGGCGCTCCCCGCCATGTCCCTCGCCCCCACCACCTTGCGGTATTTCGGCACCTTCGGGCGGCGCGAGCAGGGCCTTGCGACTGAGCCGAATCTTGCCGGACGGATCGATGTTGATGACCTTCACCATCACCTGATCCCCTTCTTTCATCTCGTCGCGCACGTCCTTGACGCGGTAGTGCGCGATTTCCGAGACGTGCAGAAGGCCGTCGAGGCCCGGCATGATCTCGACGAAGGCGCCGAAATCGGTGATCCGCTGCACCTTGCCCAGATAGGTCTTGTTCAGTTCCGGCGTGGCGGTCAGTTCCTGGATGATTCCGATCGCTTTCTGTGCCGAGGCTTCGTCCACCGACGCCACGTTCACGCGGCCATCGTCCTCCACGTCGATCTTCACGCCGGTGCGCTCGATGATGCTGCGGATCATCTTGCCTCCCGGCCCGATGACGTCGCGGATCTTGTCGACCGGGATCCGGATCGTGACGATGCGCGGCGCGTACGTCGAGACGTTGTCGCGCGCGCTGCCGAGCGTGCCGCGCATCTTCTCGAGGATGAACATGCGGCCCGTGTACGCCTGCTCGAGCGCCTTGCGCATGATGTCCATCGTGATCCCCGACACTTTGATGTCCATCTGCAGCGCGGTGATGCCGCTTGTCGAGCCGGCGACCTTGAAGTCCATATCGCCGTAGTGATCTTCGGCGCCGGCGATGTCCGAGAGGATCGCGTACTTGCCGGTCTGCTCGTCCATGATCAGGCCCATGGCGATGCCGGACACCGGCGCCTTCAAGGGGACGCCGGCATCCATCATCGCGAGCGACCCGCCGCAGACCGATGCCATCGACGAGGAGCCGTTCGACTCGAGGATGTCGGAGACGACGCGAACCGTATAGGGGAAGCTCTCTTCGGCCGGAATCATCGCAGCAAGCGCGCGCTCGGCGAGCGCGCCGTGGCCGATCTCGCGGCGGCCGGGTCCGCGCAGAAACGCCACTTCGCCGACCGAGAACGGCGGGAAATTGTAGTGGAGCATGAAGCGCTTCCACGTTTCGCCGTCGACGGTCTCGACCTTCTGCTGATCTTCGGCGGTGCCCAGCGTTGCGGTGACGAGCGCCTGCGTCTCGCCCCGCTGGAAGACGGCGGAGCCATGCGTGCGCGGCAGCACGCCAACGTCGATGCTGATCGGCCGAATCTCGTCGAAGCGGCGGCCGTCGAGACGGCCGCCGCGCTCGAGCGCTTCGTCGCGCATGACCTTTTCCTTCAGCTCCTTGAAGATTGCCTTGGCTTCGGTGCGCCGCTCGACTTCACCTTCGGGAATGGTCCCCACGAGGTCGGCGAGCACCTGGTCGACCGTCTCGTAGTTTTCGAGCTTGTCCTTGATCCGCATCGCCTCGGCGAGCGGCATGTACACCCTCTCTTCGACCTCGCGATAGAAGTCGTGGCTGATTTCCTTCTTCGCCACTTCGATCTTCTTCTTGCCGCCGTCGCGGGCGAGCGCGTCGATGGCCGCCACGATCTCGCTGATTGCGGTGTGCGCGTGCTCGAACGCCTGCACGACCTCCTCTTCGGAGACTTCTTTCGCGCCCGCTTCGACCATCACGATCGCGTCCTTCGTACCTGCGACGACGAGATCGAGACGCGACTGCTTCCGCTGTTCGAATGTCGGATTGATGACGTAGTCGCTCCCGACGAGGCCCACGCGAACGCCGGCGATGGTCTTCGTGAAGGGAATGGCCGAGAGCGCAAGCGCGGCCGACGCGCCGGTGATCGCGAGCACGTCGGAATCGTTATCCGCGTCAGCCGAGAGCAGCAACGAGATGATCTGCGTTTCGTGCCGCCAGCCGTTCGGGAAGAGCGGCCGGATTGGACGATCGATCAATCGGCTCGTGAGGACTTCCTTTTCGCTGGGTTTGCCTTCGCGCTTGAAGAAACCGCCGGGGATGCGACCGGATGCGTAGGTGTACTCGCGGTAGTCGACGGTCAGCGGGAGGAAGTCGATGCCTTCCCGCGGAGTGGCGGCCGCGCATGCGGTCACCAGGACGACGGTGTCGCCGGAGCGGACGAGGACGGACCCGTCCGCCTGTTTGGCGAGGCGCCCCGTCTCGAGCGAGATGGTACGTCCGCCAACCGAAATGTTACGTGTGTGCATAGTGAATCTCTCTGTGAGCTGCGCCAGCTTCTCTTTGGGCTTTGGGCTTCGGGCTCCACGGCTTCAGGGGCTCCGGGCGTTCCCGAGGCCTGAAGCCTGAAGGCGATTTACTTCCGGATTCCGAGGCGCTTGATCAGATCCGCATAGCGGTCGGTGTCCTTACGCTTCAGGTAATCCAGCAGGCGGCGCCGCTGGCCGACGAGCTTCAACAGCCCGCGGCGGGAGTGATGATCCTTCGCATGCGCCTTGAAATGGTCGGTGAGGTAATTTATTCGCTCACTGAGGAGGGCGACCTGGACTTCGGGGGAACCCGTGTCGCCGTCGTGCGTTCGATAGCTGCCGATAACTTCGGTCTTGCGGTCCTTGGTCAGCACTTGTCCTCCACGTACGGCCCAGAACCCTCGGCGAGTCGTTCACCGCACCAGGCCGCCGTTGCGCCACCGCCGGTGGCTGTATTTAGAGACGAATCAGTATTTTACACCAACACCGTGAGGGGCTGCAAAGACGCGTCGGGGCGTCGTGCGGCGACGGCGAGCAACGTACCCGAGGAGTCGAACAGGCCCACGTGGCCGGCGTCGCCCGCCGCGGTCGTCACATCCGTCACCACGTGCTGGGGTCCGATGGTGTTCCCATGCGCCGCCCGGCGGGCACCCTCGTCCGACAAGGTGACGCGCGAGAGATGGCCGAGCAGCTCGCTCATCGAAATGATCTGCTCACGGGCGCCCTCCGGCGCGGTTGCGACGAGCTCGAGCGAGACCGCGCGATCGAGGCCGAATCGTCCTGCACGCGTACGCCGCAACGTCTCGAGATGGGCGCCGCATCCGAGCGCCTTCCCGAGGTCATGGGCAAGAGAGCGGACGTAGAAGCCGGCAGAACACACGATCCTGATGCGCACCAACGACGCGTCCGCTTGTTGGATGACGTCGAGCGCTGAAACAGAAACCTCGACGGGCGTCAACTCCACGGGCTGGTCCTTCCGCGCGTGCTCGTACGCGGGCCGGCCGCTGACTTTCTTGGCGGAGAAGGGCGGGGGCGTCTGCAGAAACGTCCCGCGGAACCGCTCGAGGACGCGATCCAGAAAAGGGGGACACTCACAGTTCGTCCCATTTTCGAGAAGAACTGTGAGTGTCCCCCTTTCGGATAGCGACTGGGCGTCGTATGTCGGCGTCGAAACGCCGAGCCGCACGTCCGCGATGTACTCCTTCTCATCGGTGACGAGGAACTGGGAGAGGCGCGTTGCACGGCCGACGAGGAGGACGAGGACACCGGTCGCCAGCGGATCGAGCGTTCCCGTGTGCCCGATGCGCGATTCGCCGAACGCCCGGCGCGCGAGCGCGACAATGTCGTGCGAGGTCGGCCCTGAGGGCTTGTCGACGATCAGCGCACCATTCATCAAGAAGCTTCCAGCTTCCAGCCTCCAGCTTCCAGCTTTAGCTGCCAGCTTCCGGCTGGCAGCTGGTAGCTGGCGGCTACCCGTTTGGCCGTGTCTGAATACCGAGCTCGATCGCGTCCACGATCTCTTTGAGCAGGCCGTCACGCACCCCGTCGAGCGGTCCCTTCACGGTGAAGCCCGCGGCGTTCTTGTGCCCGCCGCCGCCGTGACGGCTTGCCACGGTCCGCACGTCGACATCGTACTTCGATCGGAGACTGACGCGGATGTCGCCATCGGCGCCGAGCTTGAAGAAGGCGACCGCCTGGATCTCGCGCGCCGTGAGCGGCAGGTTGATGAGTCCTTCGGTGTCGTTATAGGTTGTGCCGGTGGCGTTGAGGATGTCGTCGTTGAGATACAGCACCGCGAGGCGTCCCTCGTCGAGAAGATCCATCTCGTCGAGCAGCGCGCCAATCAGCTTCAGCTTCCCGAAGCTATTGCTGTCGAACACGCGGCGCGCCATCGCCGCGGGGTACACGCCTGCCTCGACGGCCTGCCGGCAGATGTCGAACGTGCGCGGCGTGATGTTGGAGTGATGAAACGATCCGGTGTCGGTCAGGATCGCCAGATACACGTGCGTCGCGATCTCGACGGTCAGCGGGATCCCGAGCTTCTGGACCAGCTCGAACACCAGCTCACCGCACGCCGCGGCGGACTCGTCCAGCCAGTTGAGCGAGCCGTAGTTCGTGTTGCCCTGATGATGATCGATGTTGATGGTGAAGCGTCCCTCGAGCCCGAGCACGCCCGTGCGCGCGAGGTCCCCCGACTCCATCACGATCAACGCGTCCGCGTCGATCTCGACGACCTCGCGGGCGATCTCGATGTGGTCGACGCCGGGGAATTCCATGTAGTGCTCGGGCGCCGGATCGGCATTGACGATCCGCACTTCCTTGCCGAGCGCGACGAGCGCGTATGCCATCGCAAGCTGGGAGCCGATCGAATCGCCGTCGGGCCGCGCGTGTGACGTGATCAGGAACCGCCGCCTCGCGTGGATTGCGTCGCAGATTTCGTCGACCACCGCCTTACTGGTCGCCGGGGTCATCATCTCCGATCGGTTCATGCCGCTCTGCCTTCAAGTCCCGCAGGATCTGCTCGATGCGATCGTTCCGGGCGATCGACTCGTCGTAGAAGAACTCCAGTTCCGGCACGCGCCGGAGGCGGATGCGCTGGCCGAGGTGACGCCGCAGAAACGGCGCCGCACGCCGCAAGGCGCGCGCCGTCTCGCGCTGCGCGTTCTCGTCGCCGAGCGACGTGTAGTAGACGCGCGCAAGCTGAAGGTCCGGGGTGACCTGCACGCGGGTCAGGGTCAGGAAGCCGACGCCGGGGTCGTGCACCTCGCGCGCGATCAGCAGCGCAAGCTCGGTGCGGATCTGATCGCCGACACGGTCTGGGCGGGAAGAAGCCATGTCTGACAATGCTAAATGCTGAATGCCGAATGCGGACTGCTGAGCCGAGGAGAGCGCGCTCGCTTCAGCATTGAGCATTCAACATTCAGCATCGACAAATGTCACACCGTCGCCGCCACGCGTTCCACGACGAAGGCCTCGATGACGTCGCCCATCTTGATATCGTTGTATTTCTCGAAGCCGATGCCGCACTCGAAGCCCGCCTTCACCTCGGACACATCGTCCTTGAAGCGGCGAAGCGAGCCGATCTTGCCTTCGTGCACGACGACGTTGTCGCGGAGGAGGCGCGCCTGGGTATCGCCCGACCGCGTGATCCTGCCGTCGGTGACCATGCAGCCGGCAATCGTCCCGAACTTCGGCACCTTGAACGTTTCGCGGACCTCGGCGCTGCCGATGCGCACTTCGCGCAGCGTCGGCTCGAGCAGCCCCGTCATGGCCTTCTTCATCTCGTCGACGACGTTGTAGATGACCGAATGGAGGCGGATGTCGACCTTGTCGCGCTCGGCGACGTCGCCGGCGTTGCGGTCGGGCCGCACGTTGAAGCCGATGATGATGGCGTTCGACGCGGCCGCCAGCAGCACGTCCGACTCGTTGATCGCGCCCACGCCGCTGTGAATGATGCGCATCTTGACGCGCTCGTCGCTCAGCTTGGTCAGCGTATCGGCCAGCACCTCGGCCGAGCCCTGCACGTCCGCCTTGATGATGATGGGCAGCTCCTTGATGCCGCCTTCGGAGATCTGCTGCTGCAGCGATTCGAGCGTGAGACGGCCGCCCTTCGCGCCGAGCGCTTTGTCCTTGGCCTGCATCTGACGGTACTGCGCGATCTGTCGCGCCTTGGCCGCATCCGAGAGCGCCTGAAAGGCGTCGCCCGGCTGTGGCAGCCCGCCGAGGCCCAGCACTTCCACCGGTGTCGCGGGCGGCGCGGTCTTGATGGACTTGCCCCGGTCGTCGATTAGCGCGCGCACCTTGCCGACGATCGTACCGGCGATGAGCGTATCGCCCACGCGCAACGTGCCGTCCTGCACCAGGATCGTGGCCACCGGGCCGCGTCCCTTGTCCAGTTTCGCTTCGAGCACCGTGCCCGACGCGTTGCGTTTCGGGTTCGCCTTGAGCTCGCTCATCTCCGTGACGAGCAGCACCATCTCGAGCAGCGCCGGGATATTCTCGC
Organism: Acidobacteriota bacterium; assembly: GCA_003222675.1. Classification (GTDB taxonomy): domain Bacteria; phylum Acidobacteriota; class Vicinamibacteria; order Vicinamibacterales; family 2-12-FULL-66-21; genus QHWT01. The sequence goes on from QHWT01000071.1 coordinate 120,682, forward strand.
GCTTCTTCGCCGAGACCGGCACCGTGACGGTCTGGCCGCCCCAGTCTTCCGGCACGAGCCCGAGATCCGACAGCTCCTTCTTCACGCGATCCGGGTTCGCGTTCGCCTTGTCGATCTTGTTGATCGCCACGAGAATCGGCACGCCCGCCGCGCGCGCGTGATCGATCGCTTCCTTCGTCTGCGGCATCACGCCATCGTCGGCAGCGACGACGAGGACGACGACGTCGGTGACGCGGGCGCCGCGCGCACGCATCATCGTGAACGCTTCGTGACCCGGCGTGTCGAGGAACACGACGTTGCGATCGCCGACCTGCACGGCATACGCGCCGATGTGCTGCGTGATGCCACCCGCTTCGCGCTCCGCCACGCGCGTCTCGCGTATGGCATCGAGCAGCGTCGTCTTGCCGTGGTCGACGTGACCCATGACGGTGACGACAGGTCCGCGCGTGACGAGATCCTCGGCCCGCGATTCCTCCGCCTCGACCTGCAGCAGCTCCTCTTCGAACGACTGCATCTTCACGTCGGCGCCGAACTCGCGCGCGATCATCGAGGCGGTCTCGGTGTCGACCGTGCTGTTGATGGTCATCATCATCCGCTTGTCCATCAGCTTCTTCAGCACGTCCTTTGCTTTCACGTCGAGCTTCGTCGCGAGATCAGAGACAGTCATGCCTTCAGCCAGAGTGATGGTGCGGGTGACCGGTGGAGGCGCAGTGGCCGCAGCGGGTCCGACCGGCATGCGCGCGACCTGATCGCGACGCGGTGCGGCGGGCCTTGGCCCCGAGGGCCTCGGTGGCGGCGGGCGATAGCCCGGCATCGGGGGACGCGGCGGCTGGTTCGGCCGCACGGGCTGCGAGGGCAGCGGACGCGGTCCACCCATCGGCGTCTGCGGACGTGACGGCAACGGTCCGCCCGGACGCGGACCTTGCGGACGCGCGGGTGTGCCCGGCCCGGGACCCGGCTTCGCGCCCGGCGGACGGCTCAGGTTTCCAGTCGCCGCAGGCGGCGGCGTCGCCGGCTGCGGTGGACGCACGAGTACGGGACGGCGCGGGGGTGCCGGCGGTGCCTGGCCTGTTCTTGGATCTTCAACGCGGAGCCGCAGCGTCGGCGGCACCAGGCGGCCTGTCGACGGCGGCGTCAGCGGACGCGCAGGCGCCGGCCCGGCGGCCGGTACCGGCGCGGGCGCCGGTCCGACGGGAGGCGCTTCGATCCGTGCCGCGGCGGCCGGAATCTCCTGCGCCGGCGGCGCAACCGGCGCGGGCGCCGGGGGTGGCTCGACGGGACGAGCTTCAGCCGCTGGCGCGATTACGAGCTCCGGTTCGGGCGCCGAAGGAACGGTGACCGGTTCCGGTTCGACCGCGATTGGCGACGAGGGTACGATCGGTTCCGCCGTCAGGGGTGCAGGCGCAGGTGTCGGCTCGGCAGGAGGCGCCGCCGGTTTGGCCGTCTTCACCAGGCGTGGGGCGGGCATCGCGGGCGGCGACGGCTTCGGCGGCTCCGGCGCGCGGCCGGCGGGTTTTTTCGCTCCACCACGCGCGGGTGCCGGCGCGTCGGCAAACGACGCGTTCGACGGCACCTTGATACCGCGCTGCCGCGCGAGGCGGCCGACGAACTCCCGCGCAACGACCTCTTCGATCGTGCTCGACGCGCTCTTCACCTCGATGCCGTGATCGCGCTTCAGCAGCGCGATGACTTCCTGGCTCGTGGTGTCGAGCAGCTCCGCGACTTTATAGATCCGGACTGTTGCCAAAAACTACCTCTTGATCACTTGTCCTTCCGCCTGAAGGCGGAAGCCACGCACCATCGAAAATGGAAGGCCCCCGTGTCGTGGCTTCCGCCTTTAGGCGGAAGATTAACTACTCGGTCTTGGCGGCTTCCGCCGGCGCCGGCTCTGCATCCCGCGGCTCCGCCGCTTCGACAATCGCCGCCGTCGCCGCTTGTGCCTCGGCGCCTTCACCTTCCGCGGGCGCTGCGGCCGCCTCGCCGCCGCCAATCTCGAGATCGCCGAACTGCTTCTCGACCTCGCGCCGCTTCTCTTCCTCGCTCTTGATATCGATCTTCCAGCCTGTCAGCTTGGCCGCGAGCCGGACGTTCTGTCCCTTCTTGCCGATCGCGAGCGACAGCTGCTTGTCCTCGACGATCACTTCCATCACCTTCTCCGCATCGTCGACGATCGATACGCGCTGCACCTTCGCGGGGCTGATCGCGTTGGTGACGAAGATCACGGGATCCTCGGACCACTCGACGATGTCGATTTTTTCGCCGCGCAGCTCGCGGATGATCGACTGCACGCGCGTGCCCTTCATACCGACGCAGGCGCCCACCGGATCGACGTCACGTTCGCGCGAGTAGACGGCCACCTTCGCGCGATCGCCCGCCTCACGGACCGCGCCGCGGATGATGACGGTGCCGTCGTAGATCTCCGGCACCTCCTGCTCGAAGAGCTTGATGAGGAGCGCGGGATCGGTGCGCGAGAGCACGATCTGCGGTCCCTTCGCGCTGCGGTTCACGCCGCGAATCACTGCCCGAACGCGGTCGCCGACCGCGTAATTCTCGGCGCGCGACTGTTCCTTGCGCGGCAGCTGCGCCTCGATGCGTCCGATCTCCATGATGATGTCGCCGTTCTCGAACCGCTTGACGACGCCGCTGACGACCTCGCCCACGCGGTTGCTGTACTCGGCGTACACGTTCTCGCGCTCCGCCTCGCGCACCTTCTGGAAGATCACCTGCTTGGCCGTCTGCGCGGCGATACGCCCGAGATCTTCGGTTGGCCGCGGGAACTCGATCTCCATATCGATTTCCGCTTCGTCGCCGTAGAGCTGCTGCGCCTCGCTCAGCGAGATCTGATTGGCGGCGTCAGTCACCTCGGCCACGATCCGCTTCACCGCGCACAATTCGATCTGGCCGGTTTCGGTGTTGAAGCGCGCCCGCAGCGTCTCGTTCTTGTAACGCTTGCGCGCGGCCGCTTCGATCGCGTCCTGCACGGCGCCGATGATGACTTCGGTCTCGACGCCCTTTTCCTTCGCGATGGCGTCGATCTGCTGTAAAAGCGGGTTCTGCATATCAGTTACCAGTTTCCGGTTACCGGTCTCCAGTTACCAGTAACCAGTCACGAGTTGCCTGTGCCTTCGTTGCCTGCACTGGAAACAGGAGACTGGCTACTGGCAACTTAGAATTCAACGTCCAGTTGCCCGCGCTTGATCTTCGCGAGCGGCACCCGGTGCGTCTTGCGTCCTTCTTCGAGGAGCACGCTGCCTTCCTCGACGCCCTTGATGCGTCCGGCGAACGCCGACTGCCGTCCGATCGGCTCCGACGTCACGAGCTTTGCGAGCCGCCCCTCGAAGCGCCGATAGTCACCCTCGTGCCTGAGCGGTCGATCGAGACCGGGTGACGACACTTCGAGCGTGTACGTTTCGTCCAGCTCCTGCTGCCCGAACTCGTCCTCCACGTCGAGCAGCGCGCTCAAATCGTGGCTGACCCGCTGGCACTCTTCGATACCGACACTGTCTTCGGGGGCTTCGATCGCGCCGGTCGCGGGACGATCGATGACGACGCGCAGAACCATTCCAATCGGCTCGCGCCGCAGCTGCACGTCGAAGATTTCCAGGCCGTGGCTGCGCGCCACGCGCTCGGCCGCGTCGCGAAGTCTGGCAAACTGCTCAGGTCGCGCCGTAACGATTACCCTTGAAAAACAAAAAGTGGGCACCGGCCCACTAGGAAAAACCTCGCAAACGGCACTAATCAGTATAGCAGATCACACCGGTGTCGCTAGAAGGTCGTAGCCCTGCGCGCCGACGATCCGCGCTTTGATGAGACTGCCACCAACCAAGCTCGACGGGTCGCAATCGGTCAAGTAGACGACGGGGTCGATGTCGGGCGCTTGTCCTTCCAGCCGTCCCTGCAGCACCAGCTCATGTTCGGCGGACGGACCATCGATGAGCACGGCCGTTTCGGTACCGATTCTCGACAGCTGAGCCGCCGCGACGAGCCGCTGCTGGCGCTTCATGATCCGTTCGCGCCGGTTCTGCTTCGCCGCCGCCGGCAGGTCGTCCTTCAGCGCGAACGCGCGCGTCCCTTCTTCGTGCGAATAGGTGAACACGCCGAGATGGTCGAAGCGCGTGTCTTCCACGAACGCTTCGAGCTCAGCGAACTCCTGCTCCGTTTCCCCGGGAAATCCGACGATGAATGTCGTCCTCAATGTGACGCCGGGGACACGCGCGCGGATCCGGGCGAGCAGCTTGTCGTACATCTTGCGGTTTCCCGGACGGCGCATCCGCTTCAACACGTCGGCTGACGCGTGCTGCAGCGGCAGATCGACGTAGCGACAGACCTTCTCGCATTCCGCCATCGCATCGAGCACATCATCCGTGATCGTCGTGGGATAGAGATACAGGAGCCGAATCCATTGCAGGCCGGCGATGCGGTTCAAATCGCGCAGCAGGCGCGCGAGCGCGCCACGGTCGCCGCGATCGATGCCGTAGAACGTCGTGTCCTGAGAGATCAGCAGCAGTTCCTTCACGCCCCGTTCGGCCAGCGCGCGCGCCTCGCGCACGATCGAGTCCGCCGTCCGGCTGCGATATTCGCCGCGCAATGTCGGGATGATGCAGAACGCGCACGTGTAGTCGCAGCCTTCTGCGACTTTCACGTATGCGAAATGCCGTGGCGTCGTCTGCAGGCGCGGTGTGTCGGCGTCGTAGATGTAGGTGGGTACGACGCGGCGTGCGGGGTGCGGGGTGCGGGGTGTGCGCGGTGCGGCGTGCGGGATCCGGGTTGCTGGGTGCTTCCTAAAGAAGGTGACCGGTGCGGGGGGTTGCCCCGAATTCGCGCCCCGCGTCCCGTATTCCGCGCCCCGCACCCCGGATCCCGCGCCCCGCGCATCGATTGCCTCAAGTATCTGCGGCACTTCGCCCGTCCCCAGCAGCGCGTCGATCTCGGGGATCTCTTTCTTGAGCTCCTCTCGATAACGTTCGGCGAGGCAGCCGGTGACGACGAGGCGGGTGCATCGGCCGTCACGCTTTCGCCCCGCCATCTCGAGGATCGCGTCGATCGATTCCTGCTTTGCATTGTCGATGAACGCGCAGGTGTTGACGACGAGCACCTCGGCCTCGTCGGCGCTGGGGGTGATCTCGTGGCCTGCCTGCTGCGCAATGCCGAGCATGACCTCGCCGTCAACGAGATTCTTCGGACAACCGAGGGATACAAAACCGATTTTCAAAGTGATGCCTTTTATTTACTCAGCGGCCACGGAGGTTCAATTGAACAAGAAAAATGCGTTTGGTTTCTGCAGTCTCGATGGTCTCAGAGTGAGTGTCACGGATAGAGCCGGTACAGCATTCGGGGGTAAGGAATCGCTTCCCTCAGATGCTCCAGGCCGCAGATCCAGCTGACGACGCGTTCGATGCCCATGCCGAAGCCGCCGTGCGCCACGGTGCCATAGCGCCGCAGATCCAGGTACCACTCGAACGCTTCCTGCGGCAGGTTGTGTTCCTTGATCCGCTGCAGCAGGAGGTCGTAATCGGCGAGGCGCTCACCGCCGCCGATGATCTCGCCGTAGCCCTCGGGCGCGAGCACGTCGACGCCGAGTGCGACCTCGGGGCGATCGGGGTCGGGCTTCATATAGAACGCCTTCACCGCGGACGGATACCGGTGCACGCAGATGGGCCGATCGAATTCCTCCGACAGTGCTGTCTCGTCGGGCGCGCCGAAGTCGCCGCCCCATTCGAACGGGAGCCCCTTCTTTCTCAGGATCTCAGCCGCCTCATCGTACGAGATACGCGGGAACGGCGCCTGCACCTTCTCGAGCTTCGAGGTGTCGCGCTCGAGCGCCTGCAGTTCGCGCTTGCGGTGTTCCAGCGCCCGCCCCACGACGTAAACCACGAGATCTTCCGCGAGCTGCATCACGTCGTCGAGCGTCGCGTAGGCCATCTCGGGCTCGACCATCCAGAATTCCGTGAGGTGCCGGCGCGTCTTCGATTTCTCGGCGCGGAAGGTCGGACCGAACGAATACACGCGCCCGAGCGCCATGGCGTTGGCTTCGTTGTACAACTGGCCGCTCTGCGTCAGGTACGCGGTCGCGTCCTCGAAGTACTGCACGGGGAACAGCGTCGTCGTTCCTTCGCACGCCGCCGGCGTGAAGATCGGCGTGTCGGCGAGGATGAAGCCGCGGCCGTTGAAGAAATCGCGCACGCCGTTGATCACCTCGTGGCGCACGCGCAGAATCGCCTGCTGGCGCTGCGAGCGGATCCAGAGGTGACGCCGATCCATCAGGTAATCGACGCCGTGTTCCTTTGGCGTGATCGGATAATCCTTCGCCTCGGAAACGATCTCGAGCGACGTGACGTCGACCTCGTACCCGCCAGGGGCGCGCGAATCGGCGCGCGCGGTCCCCTCGACGATGATGGCGCTCTCCTGCGTGAGGTGATCGGCGCGCTTGAACATCTCTTCGCCAACCGCCTGCTTCGACATCACGCACTGGATGAAGCCGGAACCGTCGCGGACCGTCAGGAAATGGATCTTTCCGCTCGATCGCCGATTGTGCAGCCAGCCGCGGAGGCGGACCTGCTGCCCCTCGTGCTTTGCGATGTCTTCAATGTAGGCGGTCGTCATTTTAGGTCTCGCGACGCGGCCAGTTGCTGCAGTCGTTCCTGAAATTTGCGGCGGTCGTCATTTTAGGTCTCGCGACGCGGCCAGTTGCTGCAGTCGTTCCTGAAATTTGCGGCGGTCGTCACTTTAGGTCTCGCGACGCGGCCAGTTGCCGCAGTTGTTCCTGAAATTTGCGGCGATTCCGTCAGTACGACAGTAGTTTCTCAAAACGTTCCCGCGCGCGGCGCGCCTGTTCGAGCACTGTCGCGGGTGCCCCCGTATTCCGCAGTTCCATCAGATACGTGCCGTCGAAGCCAATCTTCTGCATCGACATCAGCGCGGCGTCCCAGTCGATCTTTCCCTCGAATGGCACGAGATGGTCGTCCTTCTTCCGGTTGTTGTCGTGCACGTGCGTCGTGATGAGGTGCTCGGCCAGCGACTCCACGGCGTCCGGCACGTCTCCCATCAGGAACGCATGTCCGAAGTCGAGGCAGATGCCCGCGTGCGGCGCGTCGAGATCCTGCTCGAGGAGCCTCACCAGGGAGTGCGCGTCCGACAGCTCGTTCGGGATGACCTCAATCGCGACGCGAACGCCGATCGGCGCCGCGAGCCGGCAGATTTCCTCGATGCTCCGGAACGCCGCCGTCCGGTTGTTCTCGCCACCCTGCGCTTTCGGTGTCCCAAGATGCACGACGAACACGCTTGCGGGAATCTTCCGCGCGATATTCAGCGCCGCCTCCGCCTCTCGCACGGCGTTCTGCCGCTTCGCTCCATCCGACACCGCGTTCGAGATCACTTCTCCCCACTGATCGGGCGGCGACAGACGATCGGTGATCGGCGCGTGGATGCCATGCAACATGAGCCCCGTCTCTTTCAGCCACTGCCCGAGCCGATCGATCGCGGCGGCGTCGTGATAGTCGAAATGGCTGCGCGTCGCGAAGACTTCCACGGCGCCGAAACCGTACGAGGCGATCTCGGCCAGATGCTCTCGGCTCAGCCGCTGATCATGGTACAGGTGCGTGGAGATACCGAACTGCATGAAACCACTGATCTTAGCAGAGTCGGAGAGATCGACCACGGAGGGACGGAATCACACGGAAAAGACGTCCAGGCCAAGCATATGAGCGAAGGCGGACCCTCTACTTCCGGATCATGGCGGGCCAGTTCACCCTTTTCCGCAGAATTGGCAATTTTTGATCCGTGTCCATGCGTGGGCGACTAGCGGAACTCCTCCACATAGGTGGCCAGGAGCTCCCGCATCCGCGCGAATTGTGGTTGCTGGCCGAAATTGTCCCTGACGTACTTCAGCGTGCGTGGAATGTACTGGATATAGACCGGATTGCGGCGCGCGGTGGTCTGGTAGCCGAACGTGCCCAGCGCTTTCAGATTGCGTTGGAGGGCCATCATGTCAAAGCGGTCGCGGAACTCGTCCTCCGAGCCCGTGAGCCCCTTGAGCGCGAGGAAGTAGGCGAGGAGCTCTTCGACGGTCTGGTCGGGAAGATCGACGTACGAATCGCGCAGCAGCGAGACGAGATCGTAAGTGTCCGGCCCCATGCGCGCGTCCTGAAAGTCAATGATGTAGAGCTGCGACTCGTGCAGCATCAGATTGCGGCTGTGATAGTCGCGGTGGCAGAGTACTCGCGGTTCATCCGCCAGCCTTTTCACGAGCTGCGCGAACTCCGCGCGCAGCGCGTCGCCCTGATCGGGTGTGAGCGTCACGCCGCGGTAGGCCTCGAGGAAATGTTTCGTGAAGAAATCGAGTTCCCACGTGAGCTTCTCGACATCGAACGCGATGCCGTAGGGGAGGTAGTCCGCGGATGTGAGGTCGGCGCCGCGGCGCTGCAGCGTCGCGATGAGCGCAACCGCCTGCCGATACAGCGCGGCGTGTTCGGCCGGACTTGCCGCGCCGAGGTGCGCCTGCAGCGTCACGTCGCCGAGATCCTCGAGCGCGAGCACCCCGAGATCCTCCGCGTGGCCGAGAACGCCGGGGATCGGCACCGGCATCTTCGCCATGAGCGTCGCGACGTTGACGAATGGGAGCGTCCGCACATCGAATGGCGCGGCGTAGAGCGCCAGCACGATCGACGGCGCGTCGGGCATGAGCACGCGGAAGTACCGTCGATCCGACGCGTCACCGGTCAGCGGCACGACGCGCGGGTTCTCGGCGGCGAGGCCGCTGCGCTCCAGGTACCCGTCGATGCGCTCGCGCGCATCCGACCCCTGGGTCTGCCGTCTCTCAATCGTTGTCACATTGCCTGCCTTCGCTCCGACCGCGAACCGTGACCGTGAACCGCGAGGGCTGAACCCGGAACCGCGAACCGTGAACCGTGAACCGTGAACCATGAACCATGAACCATGAACCATGAACCATGAACCGTGAACCGTGAACCGTGAACCGTGAACCGTGAACCGTTACATCCGTTCCACGACCAGTCCGCTCTCGGTCCCCACGATTGCGCAGCGCTCGTAGCGCGCGCCGTCAGCGATCGTGACGCCATCGGCCAGGATGCACTCGTGCAGCTCCGCACCGGCGCCAATCGTCACATCATCCCACAGCACCGAGCGCGTCACGCGAGCGGACGCCGCCACCTCGACGCGGGCGCCCCAGGCCGGGCGACCCTCACGTCCCGCGGCAGAGGCGAGTTCCAGCGATGTCTCGAGGAGGCCTGACGGCGTGCCGATGTCCTGAAACGTGGCGTCGCTGATGAAACCAATCACCGAGCCGGGACGCTCGGCCATCAACGGCGGATACACGCCGCCGACCGACTCCGCGGGAACGCCGTCGGGGAGCGGTGCAAAGACGTCAGCCTCCACTGCCTGCACGCCGACGAAATGAAAGGACGGCTGCGCCGCGCCGCGCCGCGTGAATCCGGTGACCGCGCCGCTCTCGTCGAGCAGCACGCCGCCGTACTTGTCCGGCCGCGGATTCGGGATCAGCGCCATCGTCACGAGCGCGCCCGAGCGCCGATGGCGATCGCGCAACGCGGTGAGATCCACGTTCGTCATGGTGTCGCCGTTGACGAGCAGCAGCGTGCGAGCGGTCTGACCGTGGTCTGACGCCGAGCCGGCTCCATCGAGCAGCAGCGGCAGCGCGTGGCGCGGCCCGCCCGCAGAGCCGAGCACCGGCGACTCCCACGAGTACCGCACGCGCGCGCCAAGATCCCCGCCGTCGCCGACGAGCGCCGTAATGGATGCCGGGCGATGGTGGAGGTTCAGGACGAGATCGGTGACGCCGTGAGAGACGAGCCAGCGGATCGCGCGGCGGGCGAGCGGTTCGCCGTCGACCGGCACCGCGGCCTTCGCGCGGGCCAGCGTGAGCGGACGCAGCCGGGTTCCCAGCCCCGCGGTCAGCACGAGGGCGCGCTCGAAAGGCGCCGCGCTCAAGATCTGTCGTCGAACACCATGTCGGTGCCGGCGAGACCGAACTCGTCGCGATACTTCAGGAACAGTCCGCGATACGAATCGAGAACGTAATCCGCGGGGCTCCGTCCGAGCGCTTCGGCCATCGACATGATGCCCTGCTCGCTTCCCTCGATCTCGACGAACACGCCAACCGGCGTTTCGTCGATCGCGACGGTCACGTCTTCGTGCGAGAACTCTTCGCGATACTTCTCGTAACAAAACCACACGTGCAGGCCGAGCTCCTCGAGGATGCGCAGCAAAACGACACCGTCGCCGACGAGCGTCTCGAGCTCCTCGCGGACCTTCATGAGCGACGGCTGGACCGGTCCCTTGAACGTGATGCGGCTCTTGCCGTTCTCGACGCGCACACGCAGCACGCAGCGCCGGCGCCTCAGCATCTCATCTTCGGTATCGAGCAGTGAGTCTTCCTGCAGACGGCGGCCCAGCAGCGGCGACGCACCCGTGGCCAGCACAGCCTCGCGGGCTTCCTCGACAGAGTCGAAGCGAAGCTTGATCTCCCGTTCGAGGGTGGTGGTCGTCGCCATGCAGCTCTCCTTCGCGCAAAACGGCGATTATAGTGCGATCGGCCGCCACGCTCCACGCCAGATCCATTGGCGTACGAACACGTACATCACGAAACATTCCACTGCAAAGGGCGGAAAACCAGCGAAACCCGCGACGGGCATCTCGAATATTTTCACGTGGGGTGGCACCGGCACGTTGTAAATCCATTTCGCCCGAGCCCAGAAGTTCCAGAGCTCCCACAGGAATCCGCAGATGAGGCCGGACGCGAGCAGGTTGACGACTCGCCCGCGATGGCCGTCCACGAGGTCGCCGCGAATCGATTCCGCGCCCGCGGCGGCATTGAGGGGATCGAGCACGAAGATGAACCCGAGCCAGACCGGCGCCGCAAGCCAGGTGGATGGATGGACGATCGGAATCAGCAACAGCACCGCGCCTGCGATTACGCTCGCCCACCCTCTGATTCCGAGCGGCACACGATGCGGTCCCGCCCGCCGGTATGGCGGTGCCCGTCGATCGCGCACCGAGCCCACGAGTTCGGCGGTCTCAATGAGCCCAAGCGATATCGTGGCAAACGCCCAGGCGTAGCCCGCGTACCGCACCAGCAGCACCTCGGGCAGTCCGATGTAATACCAGTTGTGCAGCGTGTACTTGTTGTAGAACTCGAAGATGACCCACATGGGAACGCCAACGATCGCGATGAAGACCGCCTCGGCGCGATTGTCCCGCAGCAGCGACGATCCCCGGCGGCGCCACACGAGGCCGTCGACGAGCAGGATGTAGCCGGTCCAGGCAATTGGCGTGTGCCACGACCAGAAAGGCTCGATCTTCGCCAGCATCGCGGCTTCGGAGATCGCGATCACGGCGAGGCCGATCCACGCGGAGAACGGCACGTGACGCGTCATGCCGCGGATCGCTCGAATGCCATCAGTTTCATCGTGCCGCCAAGACCCTCCGGCGCGATCAGCGTGCGAGCCTGGAGCCGCCGCCGCACGTCTTCAGTCCGGCGGCCTGTCGCAAGACGATCGACGAGTCCGGCATCGACGAGAAACTGTGCCTGATCGACCGAGCGCGTGACCCGAAGGCCCATTGCTTCCGCGGCCAGCCGCACGGCTGTGAAGTCCACGTGCGACGTCAGGTCCGCTTCTCCCGGATCGTCGAGCCATCGGTCATCCACTCGATGACCGGCGTAGCGGGCGAGCGTGCCCGAGGCGTGCGCGCCGGAATACAGCTCGATCGCCTCGTAGCCGTAGTCGAACACCAGCAGCTCTCCCGCGCGGAGCGCGCGTGCAGCATCCGCGATCCATTGCGACGCGTTGAGACTCACCTCCGCACGCCACCCGATTTCGAGCGTCGCCCCCACGCGTGCAAGCTGCGCCTCGATCGCAGGCGTCGACACGCGATCGAGGACAGGCGTCAGGCCTGCGCCGACGTATATCTCGCGCAGGCCATTCTCCGTCATCATCACCACGTGGCACGGCAGCGCATCCAGCAGCTCGTTCGCAATCACGGCGCCATGAATCTCGTGCGGAAGCGCGCTCCCCGCGTACACGAGCGTACCTGCGTGGGGACCCAGCGTCTCGCGCTGCGCGTCGCGCGCGGCGGCACTGCGCTCGACGAGGTGCAGTCGTATCGCGGCGTAGAAATCTGGAAATTCGCGCGCGGCCGTATCGAGAATATCGCGCGCGAGGCGGCCGTTGCCGGCGCCCGCATCGACGAGATCAAAACGATCTGGTGACGTGGGGATTTGGGGATTTGGTGATTGACGGTATCGACGTGCGAGGTGCTGCGCGAGACACGCGCCAAAGAGCGGGCCCGCATCGACGCTCGTGTAGAAATCCCCCCTGCGTCCGGAGCGCTGCGGACGCGTCGCGTAGTAGCCGAGCGACGGATGATACAGCGCGAGCTCCATGTACTCCGCCACGGTCAGCGGCCCGGTTTCGGCGATGCGGTCGGTGATGAGTGCCTGGATCGATGTCACGGCGCACGCGTGGTTCACGAAGACTACGAAGCTATATTAATGATCTTCGTGATCTTCGTACCTTTGTGATCTTCGTGGTGACGCCGTGCCGCGTGATAACGGCCGTGGCCCGGTTCCGCCTTCGCCGCGACGCGGCTACGGCGGACGAGCGCCATATACAGAAATCGCGGGCCGGCGAACCGGCCCGCGATGGTTCCGTCTGCAGTCCCAGCACTCGTAGGGCGGGTCTTCAGACCCGCCGGGTCTAAAGACGGCCTACCGCTTGGTAAACGTGACGAAATACCGCTGCCCGTTGCGCCAGACCTTCATGAACACCGGTTGACCGGCCTGCACCTTCGCCAGCTCGCGCGTGATCTGACTGACGGTGCTGACCTTCTGACGATTCACTTCCAGGATGACGTCGCCCGGCGCAACCGCCGACGCCGCGGGGCTGTCGCGCTCGACGTCGCTGATGATCGCGCCGCCTTCATTGCGCGGGAGATCCATCCGTCGCGCGAGCTCCGGCGTGATCGGATCGAGCGTGATGCCCAGGCCCGTCGGGGTCGGTTCCTGGTCGTTCGGGTTGTCTCCCTGCCGCGAGGAATGTCCCTGCTCGGCATCGAGATCCAGCTCGTCGATCGTCACGTTGACGGCCTTGCGCTGGTTGTTGCGGAAGATGGTGACGGGCACCGTCGTCCCTGGCTTCGTGCCAACGACCATGGCGACCAGCGTGTCGCTGTCCTTGACCGGCCGACCGTTGAACTCCGTAATGACGTCTCCGGGCTCGATGCCGGCCTTGTCCGCCGGTCCGTTGGGGTTCACGAAGCTGATGAGCGCCCCGCTCGTATTCGGCAGGCCGAACGCTTTCGCGGTTTCAGTGGCCAGATGATCGCGATTCACCTGCACGCCAATGACGCCGCGAATGACCTTGCCCTTGCGCAGCTGCGGGAGCAGATCGCGCAGCGCGTTGATGGGCGTCGCGAAGCCGATGCCGATGTTCGCCGACCGCTGGTCGGTGTAGATGGCAGTGTTCATGCCGATCACTTCACCGCGCACATTGAGCAACGGACCGCCCGAGTTGCCCGGATTGATCGCGGCGTCGGTCTGCAGCATCGGCTGCTCGCGACCGTTGAAGCCGCCCATGGGACGGCCGAGCGCGCTGATGACGCCCACGGTCACCGTGTGACCGAGCTGGAACGGGTTGCCGATCGCCATGACCCAGTCTCCGGGCTGCATCTGCTCGGAGTCGCCGAACCTCATTTCGCTCAGCGGCTGCGATGGCATCTCGGTGAGCTGGATGAGCGCGCTGTCGGTCAACGTGTCGTGCCCGACGACCTTGGCCGCATACGACACGCCGCGCTCGGCACCGTACAGCGTCACCTTGATCTTCTCGGCCCCTTCCACGACGTGATTGTTCGTCAGGATGAAACCGCCCTTGTCGATGACAAAGCCCGTGCCCGCTCCCTGCATCAGGGGGGTCTCGTCGTTGCCGCGGCCGCGATTGCGTCCACGCGGCGTCGGCGTAGGCTGATCATCGCCGCCGCCGAAGAAACGGCGCAGCAGGTCGTCCCCCTGCCCTCCGAAGTATTCCGTCAGCTCTCGGCCGCGCGCGCGCGCCTCCGTCTGAATGTTGACGACCGCCGGCGCGTTCACCTTCGCAATCGTGCGGAAGGTCGTCGCGTCGATCGCGCCGCTGAGCGGCGCGCTGTTGGTTGGCGGCACCGAAACGCTCTGTGCCGCAGAAGATGGGGTCAGGTCCAGCCTCGACGTGATCACGACGGTGACCGCCATCGTCGCCAGCGCGATCAATACAACGTAAAAGAGCGAGATCTTGCGCGTGGACATTGGTTCGAGCTCCGCTAGTCAGTTACCTGTTGGCCAGTTATCAGTTGTCAGTTGTCAGTTGCCGGTTGCCAGTTGCCAGTTGCCAGTTGCCGGTTGCCGGTTGCCAGTTCTCAGCTCCCTCCGGCTTGTCGCGCCGTAGCCGTCTTGCGGCGAAGGCGGACGAAGCCCGACGAAGGCGCGTCATAACACAACGAAGTCGGTTTGCAGGGGACCCGTGACGGTCGCCTCGCGTTCGCCCACGAACATATTGATTTCCGTGCGGACGCCGAACTCTTTCGTATAGACGCCTGGTTCTATGGTAAACCCGGTCCCGGGGATCAGCCGGCGTTCGTCGTGCGTTTCGAAATCGTCCATGTGGACGCCGTTCCCGTGGACCTCGGTTCCGAGGCTGTGGCCCGTGCGATGGATGAAGTACTCGCCGAGGCCCGCGCGTTCGATCACGGCGCGGCACGCCCGATCCACCTCGAATCCGCGCAGCGCGCGGCCGTTCGCCGCGGCCTCCTTGACGAGCGCAATGGCGGCGTCGCGCCCGTCACGCGCGGTGGCGAACGCCCGCGCTATTCCGTCCGGTACCGCCGCGCCTGTGAATCCAACCCATGTGATATCAGCAAACACCGCGCCGCTCGCGTCCAGTTTGCCCCAGAGGTCGAGAAGCACCACTTCATCCTCGCGAATCGCGCGGGGCTTCTCGTCAGTCGGCATGTAATGGGGGTTTCCGGCGTTTTCCTGCGCGGCGACGACGGGGGACGAGTCGCTGATGAGCCCTTCGTCGGCGATCCAGCCCGTCATTGCATGCTGCACGTCCATCTCGGTAATCTGGCGCCCGCTCTGCCGCACGTGGCGTACCATCTCGAAGGCGCGATCTTTCACGCGATACAGCCGCTCGGACGCGGCCTTATGTGTCTTCAGCGCCTCATCCGACCAGATCGCCTCGAAGCGCTGTATCAGGTCTCCCGACGATGCGACGTCGATCCCAAGCTGCCGCACGGACTCGACGGTACCGGCGTCAACTCGGGAAACGTACGGAATGGCATTGCCAGGGGAATATTCCATCGCGACGCGCTTCAGGCCGCTGAGCACGCTGCGCAGCCCCTCGCTGAGCTTGTCGCGTTGCGAATAAACCGTTTTTCCGCCGGGGAGATGATCGAGATTATAAGGCTCGATGGCGTGGACGAGCTTCTTTGGCTCTCCCTGCGCGGGAATCACGTAAAACCAGCGCCGAGTCGTCATCTTTGCCGCCGCATCGAGTCCAGTCAATCGCCGCGCGATCGGATTCGAGCCATGGAAATCGTACAGCAGCCATCCATCGAGCCCATCTTCAGTCAGGGCGCGCTGGACAGCGGGGATCGATAGCGGCATGCTTCTGAGTATAGACGACGGATCAGGGGCTTTGGCTCAGAACGGGGACACTCACTCTTCTTCCCGAAACTGGGACGAAGTGTGAGTGTCCCCCTTTCAGGGTGCTCTCAGCCGACCTATAATCGACGCTGCCTGCCTGACGTCTAAACCATATGCGAACCACGATTTCTTTCGTTCTGCTGACATGCGGGTTCCTTTCCGTCACGCCCCTGGCGCAACAGCCGCCGGCAGGGCAGCCCCCGTCGCCGCCGCTCACCTTCAAGGTCGAAGTCAACTACGTCGAGATCGACGCCGTCGTGACCGACGAGCAGGGCAACTTCGTTCGCAACCTGACGAAGGACGATTTCCAGGTCGTCGAGGACGGCCAGCCCCAGACGGTATCGGCGTTCGCCAGTGTCGATATTCCAATCGAGCGCGCCGACCCGCCGTTGTTCGCGAAGAACGCGATCCCTCCCGACATCGCCACGAACCGGACGCCGTTCCAAGGGCGCGTCTTCGTCATCGTGATCGACGATCTGCACATCAACTTCGCGCGGACGTCGCGCGTGCGCGCTGCCGCGAGACAGTTCATCGAGCGCTACGTCGGCACCAACGACCTCGTGGCGGTCGTCAATACGCGGGGGCGGTCCGATGCGATGCAGGATTTCACCAGCAATCGTCAGCTCGCGCTCAAGGCCGTCGATCGAGCGATGGGGCAGGGGGCGGAATCGTCGACGAAGGCCGCGCTGCAGGACTATTCGCTGAACCAGGGCACGCCGGGCGCCGACTCGCGGATCAATCGGGACTTCAACGAGCTCGAGCGATATACGAATGCGCGCAACTCGCTCGATACGCTCCGAAGTCTTTCCGAATTCGTGTCGGGCATGCGCGGGCGCCGGAAGGCCATCGTGCTGTTCAGCGAAGGGATCAACTACGACGTCGGGAATACCATCCAGAACCGTTACGCGACTGACGTGCAGGCGGCGATGAACAATCTGTTCGCCGCCGCGACGCGCGCCAACGCGAACATCTACGCCGTGGATCCACGCGGGGTCACGTCCGGAATGGAAGACTCGATCGATATCGGATCGTTTCCGACCGACAATTCCATCAGCCTGACGGAGATGCAGAACGAGTTGCGGATCTCCCAGGACAGCCTCCGCGTGATGGCGAACGAAACGGGCGGCCTTGCGGTGCTCAACGCGAACGACTTCCGCACCGGGTTCTCGCGCATCCTCGACGAGAACAGCAGCTATTACGTCCTCGGCTATTACCCAGCCAACGACAAGCGCGACGGCCGGTTCAGGAACGTCCAGGTCCGCGTCACGAAGCCCGGCTTGCGCGTGCGCGCCCGCCGCGGCTACTACGCGTCGAAGGG
The DNA here is from genome assembly GCA_003222675.1 of Acidobacteriota bacterium. Taxonomy (GTDB): domain Bacteria; phylum Acidobacteriota; class Vicinamibacteria; order Vicinamibacterales; family 2-12-FULL-66-21; genus QHWT01. Next base: position 137,706 of record QHWT01000071.1, read on the forward strand.
AAAGCCCGACAAACCGAAGCCAATCGGTCGCGAGGGGACCACCGCGGAGCTGCGCGATGCGCTCGGGAGTCCCATTCCCGTCAGCGGCCTGACGCTGGCGGCCGCCGCGGTGCCGTTCCGCGGTGCGTCGCCGAACGACGCGATCGCGCTCTCGCTGGAGATCGACGGTACGCACCTGAAGTTCGACAAGAAAGAAGACGGGCTGCTTCACAACGACATCGAAATCTCGCTCTTTGCGTCGGACACGGCGGGCAAGATCAAGGACGGTGCGCGAGACGTGCTCGCGCTGAAGCTTCGTCCGCAGACGTACGAGATCGTTTCGAAGAGCGCGATCCGCGTGGTGCGCCGCCTGCAGGTGCCGCCCGGCAAGTACAGTCTGCGGATTGGCGCGCGCGACGGCAACGGTGGCACGGTCGGCAGCCTCATTTATGAGCTCGATGCGCCCGACTTCTCGAAAGGACCGCTGACGCTGAGCGGCATCGCGATCACATCGGCTTCCGCGAGCCGCATTCCCACGACGAACGCGGACCCGAACGTGAACGAATTCAAGGATGTGCTCCCCTCGGCGCCGACCGCGTCACGCGAGTTCCCGCAAGGGGATACGCTCGCGATCTTCTCGGAGGTGTACGACAACCTGGGCAAGGCACCGCATCGCGTCCTGATGACGGCAACGGTCCTGACCGATGAGGGCAAGACGGCGTTCACGACCTCGGACGAACGCCGCAGCGAGGAGCTTCAAGGCGCGTCGGGCGGGTACGGTTACGCCGTGCAGATCCCGCTTGCGGGCGTCGCGCCCGGACGCTACGTGCTGCGCGTCGATGCCAAGGCGACCACGGGCAACGAGCCGGCCGTCCGCCGCGAAGTAGAGTTCCGCGTCAAGTGATTGTACTCACGACCATCGCACGCGGCGACGCGAGCCGCATCCTCGATTCTCGACGCGTGGTCGTGCGTACGCCGGAAGACTGGCGCATCCTCTGGGCGCTGCACGCGGGACCCGACGCCGCGGCGCCCGCCATTGAGTTCGACTCCACGATCGTGGCGGCGGCGTTCGCCGGTGAGAAACCGACCGCGGGATACGGCATCGAGATCATCGGCGCCATCGGGGATATGGACGGCGTCCGGTTGATTGTGGAGGAACACCCGCTCGGTCCGGGCATGCTCGCGGCCCAGGTCCTCACGTCCCCTTTTCACATCGTCTCGTTCCCTCGCACGGAGCGGGAAGTGCGGTGGTCCGGATCCGGGGTGCGGGGCGCGGGGTCCGGGGTGCGGGACGCGGGGTCCGGGGTGCGGGGCGCGGGGTCCGAGGTGCGAAATCCAAACCCTGCATCGCCGGACTCTGAGGGTCCGGGATTGTCGCACCCCCCATCCCGCACCCCGCTCCCCGGTCCGACTACATCAACCGGCCTCAGTCCTATCGCCGCTTCAGTGCTTGCGTATCTCGCGGGACCGTTCTCCGGCGCGCTGATGTTGTTCGCGGAACCGTCGAATCCCGACGTGCGCTTTCACGCGTGGCAATCGATCATCGCGCTTGGAGGGCTCGGGCTGGCGGTGATGGCGAGTTACGTGCTGGCCTTTGCGGCGCTGTTCGTGTCCGCGACGGGCGTGTCGCTGCTGGTGCGCGTATCGACCGCGATGTGGCTGGCGCTGCTTGTGGTGTGGGCGATCTGTCTCTGGAAAGCTGTCTCGGGCGAGCGCTGGAAGCTGCCGCTTGCAGGTGAGTATGCAGAGCGGTTGGCAACCAGCACCCGTCCGACGCCGGCGCGCCAGGCGCCGCCTACTCGCTGAACTTCTTCACGCTCTTGGCGTCGACCTTGCCGTTCACGTGGCTGAACGCGTACTGGCTGACATAGAGGTTCGGCTTCGCCGGCGACTTCATGGTGACGTCCACGACCTCGCCGGGCTGAATCGGCTTCAGCACCTTCTGACTATCGCCGGTGACCTGTTCCCGCTTCTGGTTGTACCACAGCTCGTCGACCCGCAGGAGAGCGATTGCGCCGGACGAGGTGTTCTTCACCTTGAGCACGGTGATAATGTCGCCGCCCACCCGGGTCGACTTGCCCTGGATGATCTCGATGGAGGCCAGGCCTTTCACGACCGGGGCGAACTTCGCCTTCGCGGCTGGCGCAGGCGCCGTTGGTGTCGCCGGCGTCGCCTTGGCGGCCTGGGCCTGTGGTTTTGCGGCTTGCGCGAGAGCAGCGGGTGCGAGCGCGAGCGAACAGAGAAGCGCGGCAGACGCGAAGAGCGCGGAGCGGTTCATGAGCGACCTCCCGGGGGAACCTGCCGGTCTCGAGCGAACAGCCTTCACGAGCGGATCGCGCGTGTTCTGATGGACGCTGGGAGCTGGCAGCTGAAAGCTGTCGCGCATTATAGACCTCTCCCGCCTTGTTGAAAAGCCGTTGTCAACGCTGAACGGGCGAAACCGATTGAACTTTTGGGCGTTCGGTATTCGAATTCAGCATTGGCGCGACGCTTTTGAACAGCCTGCTACATCTCGCCGTTCCAGTCCTCGGGTTCAGGATTCGTCGACCGGAAGATTTCGAGATGCCATTTCCCACCGCCCCATGGCTCGATCACTTCCGCCGCCACGACGTCCACGAGAATTTCGGCGAACGTGCGACCCTCGGGATCTCCTTCGAGGTGATAAGCGGCCTCGTCCCACGCGAAGCTCGGATACAGCATCATCGTCAGGAACAGATCGTACCCATCGTCGACGACGATGAGCTGCCCGCAGGGGCGTTTCAGCGTGGAGTGATAAATCAGGTATTTCTCTGCGCTGTGCGCGCGGATGTATCGCTTCAGCGCGAACTCGCGCGCGACGATTTCCTCGACCGCAATTTTCTTGTCCCAGCAGTCGCGGCAATACTTCTCTTCGCCGCGCGGCTCGGAGATTTCCTTGGCACCGCACAGGGCGCAGCGCGACTGCGCAACGGACTTTCGAGGCATTGAGCGATTGTAGCAGACCGGGTAACGAAGCTTCGCTTCGTTACTAGTTTGCGCGGCCGCGAATGCGGCCGCGCCTAAGCCGGGCTTGCACGGTGAGGTGACCGCTTCCTGCACATTGCAGCCGTGCAGGCACGGCTACCGGGCCACCTTCTCGGCGTGCACCGCCGGTGCGTAAAGGTGCCTGGCGTATTCCTTGACCATGCGTCGCGCGCTGAACCGCGGCGCGACGGTCACGATCGCCTGGCGCACAATCGCCAGCCACCGCCGCGGAATCCCGTTCTCGTCGCGATCGTAGAAGGTCGGCACGATCTGCCGCTCGAGTAGCTCGTAAAGCGCCGCAGCGTCTGCCGCGTCGACCGCATCGTGATCGTCCGCAGGCGCGTGCCCCTCGATCACCCAGCCGTTCTCTCCGGTGTAGCCTTCCGCCCACCATCCGTCGCCGATGGAGAGGTGCGGTACGCCATTGACCGACGCCTTCATGCCGCTCGTGCCGCTCGCTTCGAGCGGCTTGCGCGGGTTGTTCAGCCACACGTCGCAACCCTGCACGAGGAAATGCGCGACGTGGAGGTCGTAGTCGTCCACGAAGGCGATGCGGCCGCCGAAGGCAGGATCGAGCGCGCGACGGTACACCTGCTGCAGGTGATGCTTGCCGGTCTCGTCGGCCGGATGTGCCTTGCCGGCGAACACGATCTGCACGGGACGCCGTGAGCCGTTGAGAATCGCCTGCAACCGCTGCGCGTTGTGGAAGATCAGTTCCGGCCGTTTGTACCCCGTATTCGGATCGAGCAGCGTTCCGGCGGCCACGACGCGCCCGGCGCTGACCTGCTCGTAGCGCCACCGCTGGCGCGCGCGGTCGCGAATGAACGCGAACAAGTACTCGCGCAGCAAGCCGCGCGCCGCCCACAGCGCTTCATCCGGGACCTGCTGCACGGCGGCCCACACGCTCGGTTCGTCGTGGCGTTCGCGCCAGTCGGCCGGCAGGTACTGGTCGAACAGGCGTGCCATCTCGTTCGAGAGCCACGTCGGCTCGTGAATCCCGTTGGTCAGTGAGCGGACGGGTCGCGCGTCTTCGGCCAGGCCCGGCCAGATCGGTCCCCACATCTCTCGCGTCACGACGCCGTGAAGCTGGCTGACCGCGTTCACGCCGTTCGCCGTGCGAAGCGCCAGCGCCGTCATGTTGAACTGCATGCCGGAGCCGTTGTCGTACGCGCCAAGCTGCATGAAGCGATCGCGGTACGCCCCGAGCGTTCCCCAGCAGCCCGCGAGGTGCGTCTCCACGAGACTGAACGGAAACGCATCGTGCCCCGCGGGGACCGGCGTGTGCGTCGTAAAGACCGTGGCGCGCCGCACCTCTTCGAGCGCGCTGTCGAATGTCTGGCCCGCCTCGATGAGATCCCGAATGCGCTGCAGCACGACGAACGCCGCGTGCCCCTCGTTCAGGTGCCACACGGCCGGCGTCGAGCCGAGCGCCTTCAGCGCGCGAACGCCGCCGACCCCGAGGATGATCTCCTGCTGGATGCGTGTCTCGCGATCGCCGCCATAGAGTCGCGCCGACAGCTCGCGATCCCAGGGAGCGTTTTCCTCGAGATCGGTATCGAGCAGGTACAACTTCACGCGGCCAAGACGCACGCGCCAGACCTGCACCAGCACGCTGCGATTGCCCAGCGGCACGGGGACGATGCAGTTGCTGCCGTCGGAGGTGCAGGCGGGCTCGATCGGCGCGTCGGCCCAGTTGAGCCGCTCGTACGATTCCTGCTGCCAGCCCTCAGGGGAAATCTTCTGATGGAAGTACCCCTGCGGATACATGAACCCGACGCCGATGAGCGGCAGGCCGAGGTCGCTCGCTTCCTTGCAGTGGTCGCCGGCGAGCACGCCAAGGCCGCCGGCGTAAATCGGCAGCGACTGGTGCAGCGCGAACTCCGCCGAGAAGTAGGCAATCGATCCCGACTGGTCGCCGATCTCCCGCTGCCACCACGTATCGCGCGCCGCGCGCGCGCGATCGAGCGCGTCGATGGCAATGTCGTACGCGCGGAGGAATTCCTGGTCGTTGGCGAGAATGGCGAGCTGGTCGGCCGACGCGTTGCGCAGCATCAGCACCGGGTTGTGCGCGGTCTGGCGCCACAACGCGTAGTCCATTCGGCGAAACACGTCGCGCGCCGCGCTGTTCCACGTCCACCAGAGGTCGTAGGCCAGTTCGGTGAGACGCTTGATACGTTCCGGAAGCTGCGGGAGTTGCGGATTGGTCATATTGGATTCGGGTATCAGGGCTTCGGGCTCCGGGCTTCAGGCTCCAGGTTCAGCGATTCGGCTTTCACTCCGTTGCAGGCGCCGACGAGCTGCGCGAACCGCGCGAGATCGACGTTGCCTCCCGAGACGACCGCGACGATCCTGCGATGGCCGTGCGCAGCCATCGCCGGAGACAACGCAGCCGCGACCGCGCACGCAGCGGCGCCTTCGGCAATCACGTGCACACGTTCGGCGACGACTCTCATGGCCTGTGCCGCCTCGTCGAGCGATACGACGATTGACGCCCGCACGTGTTCCGTCAACAGCGGCCACATCGTCGCCAACACGGACTTGCCGCCCGCGCCGTCGACGAAGGAGGCCTGCCACTCCTCGAAGCGGCTCGGGCGTCCGGCCGCGAGCGACCGCTCGAGCGGCGCGGCCGTGGCGGGCTCCGCCGCATAGACGGCGGCCTGTGGCCTGAGCGCGTGAAGCGCGACGCCGATCCCCGCGAGGAGACCGCCGCCGCCGACCGGTGCGATCACCGCGTCCACGTCCGGCAGATCTTCGAGAATCTCGAGCGCCGCCGTTCCGTTGCCGCTCATGAAGTCGTCGTCGTCGAACGGGTGGACGAAGTGGCCGGTCATCCGCGAGGAGCGGTGCTCCTCGACCGTGCGCCAGCATTCGTCATACGACGCCTGCACAATCGAGGCGCCGAGCCGCTCGATCGCGCGCAACTTGGTTTCCGGGGCGGTGTCCATCACCATGACACTGCACGGCGCGCCCACCTTCCGCGCGGCGAACGCAACGCCCTGCGCGGCATTTCCGGCGCTGACGGTCCAGACGCCGCCGGCGAGTTGTTGCGGCGTGAGGCGTCGCACGGCGTTATACGCGCCACGGATCTTGAACGAGCCGATCGGCTGCAGCGTTTCGAGCTTGAGAAAAATCTCAGGAGCGTTCGGAGCGACCGGGCCGAGCGGGACGAGCGGCGTGCGAAGGGCGGCGGCGTACACGCTGCGCGCTGCTTCGCGGATGGTCTCAATGGAGATGGAACGCTGCATTATCGGTCGTCATGGGCCGAAGAGTGATCGTAGCCGTCCGCAAGCTCAGCGTCAATGACGAGATGCAATTGCTGGACGTAGAATCGCGCGCGGGGCTGAAGCTTCGGAGCTCGGATGCGTGTTAAAGCTGAGCCGTTAAAAGCCGGATCGCACACTGCGAACCGCATTCCGCGGATCGCATACTGCGGCCTGCGTATGCTCGAGGAGCCTTGCATTCATGGCTGACAAAGTGACTCGCCGGAAATTCGTGCTGACCGGCACTGCCGGCCTTGCCGCTGCCGCCGCGGCCCCCACTTTTGCGCAGGCGCCCACCGTGATCATGAAGAAGAGCGTCAAGCCCGTCGTGATCGCCTCCGCAAACGGCAACAAGTTCAAGAACGGCGGTCAAGTGACGGGCATCGAGAAGGCGTTTTCGATGATGACGCAGGGGAGCGACGTGCTCGATGCACTGATCGCGGGCGTCAATATCGTCGAGCTCGATCCCGAAGAGACGAGCGTCGGCTACGGCGGCCTGCCGAATGCGGACGGCATCGTGCAGCTCGATTCCTGCTGCATGCACGGACCACGCAAGCGCGCGGGAGGCGTGGCGGCAATCGAAGGCGTGCGCACACCGTCGCTCGTCGCGCAGAAGGTGATGGATGAGACCGATCATCATCTGATCGTCGGGAAAGGCGCGCAGGAGTTCGCGCGCGCCATGGGATTCAAGATCGAGGACGACCTGAATACCGACCGCTCGCGCAAGGCATGGATCGAATGGAAGCGGCGCACTGATCCGCTGCACTATCTCGATCCGATTAAACGTCAGGCCGCGATCCGCCGGGTGGAGTTCGAGATGATGGAAGAAGGCTGGGTCGATCCGAATCACTTCTACGGCACGATCAACTGCGACGGCATCAACGCGAAAGGGGAAATCTGCGGCGTCACGACGACGAGCGGGCTCGCGTGGAAGATTCCAGGCCGTGTCGGCGATTCACCGATCCTGGGCGCGGGACTGTACGTGGACGGCGAGGTCGGCGCCGCCGGATCCACGGGCCGCGGGGAGGCGAATCTCTACAACCTGACCTCGTTTCTAATCGTCGAGAACATGCGTCGTGGCATGCACCCGAAGGATGCGGGCATGGACGCGATGAAGCGCATCAAGGCCAACACGGTGGAAAAACGCCTGCAGCGCGCCGACAGCAATCCGAACTTCAACATCAACTTCTACATTCTCAACGCGCAGGGACAGCACGCTGGCCTCGCGATGTACGCGGAGAACGACGTGAGCTACGCCGTGTGCACGGAAAACGGCGCGCAGACGATCCCATGCGAGCCGTTACTGGCCGGGAAGTCGACGGAATGACAGGTTTCGGGCTTCGCGCTCCAGGCTTCCGGCTTCGGGCTCCAGGAAGAGCAAATGCAGCATCGCGGCGGCTCTGTCAGTGGAATTCTCGGGCCTGATGCCCGAAGCCCGAGGCCCCCGACGCCCGAAGCCTGCAGGATCGTTGTCGCGCTCGCGTTCTCGGTGATCCGCTACGCGTCTCACGCGATAGTCCCGCTGCCCGATGCAGATGCCGTGACGTTCATTGCCGTGCCCGTGGTGCTCGTCACAATGGTGCTGCTCGCGTGCATTCTGCCCGCGAGACGTGCGGCACGTGTCGATCCACTCGTCGTCCTGAGGAGCTCTTGAGACGGCTGTTCGTCGTGGCGCTCGTCGTGCTCGTATGCGGAGAGACACCGCACGCCGATCAAGCGCCGTCGCTCAAGACCGTTGTTCGGCGCGTTGCCGCATACGTGCAGGCGTACGGCGAGAAGGCGTCAATCGTCGTCGCGACCGAGCGCTACACGCAGGACGTCACGAGTAACAGTGCCGCCGCCCGGCGGTATCGCGCTGTCGTCGCCGAGTTCGCGATTGTCAAGATTGCCGGTCTGGGCGATTGGGTCGGTTTCCGCGATGTTGTGGAGGTGGACGGCAGACGCATCACCGATCGCGAGGATCGGCTGCTGCAGGCGCTGATGACGGGAACGGGCGGCTTCGATGAGGCGCGACGGATCTCCGACGAAAGCGCGCGATTCAATATCGGGCCCATTCTCCGCAACTTCAACGTGCCGACGACGGCGCTGTTCTTCTTCACGCCGGACAACTTCGATCGCTTCAAATTCAAGCGCAAGGACGTGACGCCGGCGGTGTGGGAGATTGCGTTCCGGGAAACGCGACGGCCGACGCTGATCAGAACGCCGGAGGGCGCGTCAGTTCCAGCTGCGGGCAGTCTGTGGGTGAATCCACAGGACGGCACCGTTCTCCGCACGAGACTGGAGGTCTTCGGCTTCGCGACGCCGGCTCACTCCGGGGACGCAGGGACCCACGGTGCGATCGACGTCACCTATCACCACATCGATGCGGTGGACATGTGGCTGCCAGACACGATGGTTGAAACTTTTGAAGGCTCGCACGGTCCGGTCGTCGAGCGCACGCGCGGCGAGGCGCGATACAGCAACTACCGCCGCTTCGAGACGTCTGTGCGCATTAAATAGGTTTCGGCCTGCTATCATCCCTTTTCATGAAAGAGTGCCTGATCGGCGCCGCGCTGCTGTTCGCGGTCGTGGCGTTGCCTGCGCAGCAGATGGTCACCGAGACGCGCGATCCGGCGCAGGCGCAGGACGAGGACTTCGCCGCCTCGGTGAAGCAGTGGACGACGCAGCCGTACTTCACCAGCCCGCTCGTCGATCATCTGCCGAAGGCGCAGGGCATCCCCTCGCCGAAGGACCTCCTCGGGTATCACATCGGCGCGCCCGCGAAGCTGACCTACTACGCAGATATCCTTAGGTACTATCGCGCGCTCGCAGCCGCGACGCCGCGCGTCAGCGTCGAGTCGATCGGCCGTTCCGACGAAGATCGCGAGCTCGTTGTCGTGTGGGTCTCGTCGGACGACAACATCACGAATCTTCAGCACAACAAGAACAACCTGGCAAAGATTGCGGACCCGCGCGGTCTGACGCCGGATCAAATCAAACAGCTGATCGCGACGACGAAGCCGCAGTATCACCTGATGGGCGGCCTGCACAGCGGCGAGACGGGACCGTCGGAAATGCTGATGGAGCTGTGCTATCGGCTGGCGACCGAGACGTCGCCGCTCGTCAAACAGATTCGCGACAACGTGATCGTCTCGATCACGCCGGTCGCGGATCCGGATGGGCGCGACCGCAACGTCGACTGGTTCTACAGCGAGCAGGAACGACAGCAGTCCGCGGGTGCGCAGGCGGCGGCCTCTCAGCCGGCAGCGCCCGCAGGTGCAGGACGCGGCGCCTCGACCGTCCGAGAGCCTCAGGGGCGCCTCGAACCCGGTCGAGGGGCGACAAGCTCCGGACAAGTCCCTTCGACAAGCCCAGGGCCGGGCGCTTCGACCCTTCGAGAGCCTCAAGGTCGCCTCGAGCCCAGTCGAGAGGCGACAGGCTCAGGGCAGGAAGGTCGGGGCGGGACCGCGCTGCCGTACTGGGGCAAGTACGTGTTCCACGACAACAACCGCGACATCAACCTGTCGCAAGTCTCGATGCGCGCGATCGTGGACTGGTACTTCACCGCGCACCCGCCCATCATGCACGACCTGCACGAGGCGCAGCCGCTCCTCTATACATATAGCGGCGGTCCTCCGCAGAATCCGAATCTCGATCCGATTCTCTTCGCGGAACTGCCGTTCTTCGCGAACTTCGAGCTGGAACAGATGACGAAGTGGGGCATGCCGGGCGTCTACACGCACGCGTTCATGGACGGCTGGTCGCCTGGCTATCTCGGCTCGGTCGCCTACAACCACAACGGCATGATGCGGATGTACGAGACGCAGTCCGGGCGCGAGAATGCGCCGGGAGCAGGCCGGGGTTCCAGGGGTTCCACCGGTTCGGGTTCGCCAGGTTCTCCGGGTTCGGGTTCGGGGAGTTCAGCCTCCGCTGCCGATGGCGCACAGAGCGGTCGTGGGGGGGCAGGTCGAGGGACGGTTCCTTCCGGCCGGGGCGGATCTCAGCCGCGCGAGTGGTATCGCGGTCTCCCGATTCCGCCTGACGCCGTGGCGAACTTCTCGCGCCGCAACAACACGAACTACATGGAAACGGGCGTGCTCTCCGGACTGCAGCTCACGTCGATGTTTCCGAACATGGTGGTCGAGAACTTCTATCGCAAGACGCAGAACTCGGTCGATGCCGGCAGGACCGATCCACCCTTCGGCTACGTCATTCCGGTCGCACGTGACATGACGCGCGCCGCCGCGCTTGTCAACATCCTGCGCGCGCAGCGGATCGAGGTCGGACAGGCGGCCGCCGAGATCAAGACCACAGACGGAACGTTCCCGGCAGGTTCGTACGTGATCAAGCGCGATCAGCCGTACGGCCGTCTCGCGAAGAACCTGCTCGAGCGCCAGAACTATCCGGATCCCAATCTCACCACCTACGACGACAGTGGTTGGACGATGGGGCTGGCGATGCTCGTCGATGTGAAGGAGATCAAGGACAAAGCGATTCTCGATGCGAAGGTCACGCCGGTGAAGGAGGCGGGTGCGAAAGGGAAGGTGACGGGCAAGGGGAACGCGGGAATCGCCGTCGCGCATTACGGCTCGAACAACATGATCGCGCTTCGGTATCGATTCAGGAATGTCGCGATGAAGGTGGCCGACAGGAGCTTCACGGCCGAAGGCGTCGAGTTCCCGGCGGGATCGTTCGTGATCACGAACGCGTCCGATCCCGCAGCGATCAAGATCGCCGCGGAGGACCTGGGGCTGACTGCCGCGGCGCTGACGGCGCTACCGTCCGTCGCCACGCACGATGCGGATCTCCCGCGCATCGCCATCTACACCGCGTGGAACGCGACCCAGGAGGTCGGCTGGGTCCGCTATACATTCGACAAGTTCGGGATCCCTTTCGATTTGATTTACAAGGAGCGCGTAAAGAAAGGAAATCTCCGCGCCGACTACGACGTCATCGTGATGCCGACGCAGCAGGCGAACCGGCAGGCGGTGTTCGCCCCGCCCGCGGCGCGGCCGGTGCCGTACCAGAGGAGCGGGAAATACAAGTTCCTCGGCATGTATGGCGAGTCGCCGGACATCTCCGGCGGGATGGGCGGCGAGGGGGTCGACGCGTTCGCGAAGTTCCTCGACGCCGGCGGCACCCTGATCACGATGGGCGAGGCGTCGCGGTTCCCCGCGGAGCTCGGCTTCGCGCGCACCGTCGACGTCTCGTCGACGTCGAGTCAGTTCTACGCGCCGCGCCCGCTCGTCAACGCGGAGATCCTGAAGCCTGAGCACCCGGTGTTCTACGGCTACGCCGACAAGTTGATCCCGCTGAAATACAGCGGCGGTCCTCTCATTACCGTCGGGCAACCGGACCAGTCGACCGTGCTCGGCCGGTATGTCGGCGGTGACGCCGCGGTGCTGAGTGGATTGATGCGCGGCGCCGACGAGATCCGCGATCGTCCGTTCGCGGTTGACGTCCCGGGAGGCCATACCGGGAAGGGGCGCGTGATCATGTTCGCGAACAACCCGATCTATCGCTGGCAGAATCATGGCGAGTTCAACATGGTGTTCAATGCGCTCATGAATTGGAACGACGCGGCGGCTGCGCAGACCTCATCGTCGCCGACGCAGACGAATGGTTCGGGAGGCGGTGAAAGATGACGTTCGCACTCATCTCAGTGGCCGTGGCGATGTTGTGTGGAGAAGTCGGGGCCGGCGCGCGCGCGCAGCAGCCGAGTTCAGCGCCACCATCGCCGCCAGCCGCGAGTCGCGGTCTCAACACGCTGCCGCAGGAGATCCCGCTCTGGGAGGGCGGCGCTCCGGGCGCGCTCGGCACCGAGGATACCGACAGGCCCACGCTGACGATCTATCGCGCGCCGCGCGTCGCCAACGGCACCGGCGTGATCGTGGCACCGGGCGGCGGCTACACCGCGCTCGCGATGGACCATGAGGGACGCCAGGTCGCGTACTGGTTCAACGCGATGGGCGTGTCAGCATTCGTGCTGAAGTATCGTCTCGGCCCGAGATACCATCATCCGATCGAGCTCGGGGACGCGCAGCGCGCGATCCGCACCGTGCGCGCGAGGGCGCAGGAGTTCGGCGTCCTCGCCGATCGCATCGGCATGATGGGATTCTCGGCGGGCGGGCATTTGACGGCGACCGCCGGAACTCATTTCGATGCTGGAAAGCCTGACGGTTCGGATCCCATCGACCGCGTCAGCAGCCGTCCGGACTTTCTCATCCTCGGGTATCCCGTAATTTCGTCCGACCCCACGATCGCGCACGCCGGATCGTTCAAGAATCTGCTGGGCGACACGCCCGAGCCGCGCCTGCTCGAGGATCTGTCGAACGACCTGCGCGTCACGCCCGAGACGCCCCCGACGTTTCTGTTTCACACGAACGCGGATACGGGAGTCCCAGCCGAGAACAGCGTGCGTTTCTATCTCGCGCTCCGCAAGGCAAAGGTGCCGGCCGAGATGCACATTTTCGAGAATGGTCCGCACGGCGTCGGTCTCGCGCTGAACGATCCGTCACTGAGCGCCTGGCCGACGCTGCTGATGAATTGGCTCCGCGCGCGCGGATTGCTGACCAGGCCTGCTGGAGTGCCAGCATCGGGGCGCTGATCGCGTGGCGCTGTCGTCAACGGTCTACAACTTCGACATCGATCTGTCTGACAGCGATCGCGGCGTGTACGAGACGCTCAGCCTGCGTCTCGCGCGCCACCCGTCCGAGTCCGAGGACTACCTCGTCGCGCGCGTCCTTGCGTACTGCCTCGAATACGCAGAGGGAATCGCGTTTTCAAAGGGGCTCTGTGCGCCTGACGAACCCGCCATCCTCGTGCGCGACCTGACCGGCAGGTTGCAGGCGTGGATCGAGATCGGCGCACCCGACGCGGCGCGCCTGCACAAGGCGTCGAAGCATTCGCCGCGCGTCGCCGTCTACGTGCACAAGGATCCGACGCAGTGGTTGCGGGCGCTCCAGCGGGAGAGAATTCATCGCGCCGATGCGCTCGAAATCTACGTCCTCAATCGCGGGCTCGTTGCCGCTCTTGTTGCTCGCCTGGATCGTCGCATGGCGTTCGGCTTGTCCGTCCACGAGGGCGAGGTGCTCGTCGCGTTCGACGATCAAACCGTCAGCGGATCCGTGCGCCGATGCGTGCTCGACGACTAATCGAACCGGGTCCGCGCTTTCGCCCTTCTCTCCGTGTGATCGTCTTCTCCGCGGACCGACATCACCGGTCCGGAAAGGCACTGACTCTGGTGAACTTCGTTACTTCGTGAACGAGCGGTCGATGTGCGCGAGAAGCGCAGCCGTCACGTCCTCCGGCGGCTGCAGGCCGTCGACCGCCGCGAAGCCGGGCCTGTTCGTATAGAAGGCGATGAGCGGCTCAGCGAGCGCGGCATACGTCTGCAGCCGATGCCTCACGATATCGGGCGCATCGTCGTCGCGCCGCACCAGCGGGTCGCCGCATCGGGGACAGTGTCCGGCCTCGGCCGCCTCCGTGTCCGGCACGGTCTGCGTGATCCCGCAGGACTGGCAGATGCGGCGTCGCATCATCCGTCGCACGATCTCTTCGTCACGCACCTGCAGCCAGAGGATGATCAGGCGTTCGGTCACCATCGTGTCGAGCGCTTCGGCCTGCACGACGGTGCGCGGAAATCCGTCGAGGAGAGCGCCGCGCGTGACGTCCGGTTCCTGCAGCCGCGCGCGCACGATGTCGGTGATCAGCGCGTCGCTGACGAGCGATCCAGCCGCGATCGTCTCGCCGACCTTGCGTCCCAGCTCAGAGCCGGATCGCACGGCTTCGCGAAGGATGTGCCCGGTGGAGATGTGCGGAATGCCGTAGTGCTCGGCGATCCGCAGCGCCTGGGTGCCTTTGCCGGACCCCGGCGGTCCAAGAAGAATGATGTGCACGCTCTGTCGCGTATGATAGCCAAAAAATGAATCGGTTCACTGCGCAGTATCACGTGCCGCTCGCAGCGGCACTCCGCGCGGGCGCTGCAGCGGTATCGCTGCGCAATCGCGGACGCACCCGGTGGCCGGGGGCTTCATGTGCTCGATGATGCCCTCTGCAGTGGTGCGCCAATTGCGCGAAGCGCTGGACTAGGTTCTCCAGTCGGCGAAGACCACGCCGGAACAACGCGCCGGATAATTCGCACAGCGGACTCAATCCTTTTTGGATCCTTTCAACTCTCCGCTCATATTCTCCGCCGCCTGACAGCCCACCCTGCGGGCAAGGCAATTGCAGCCCGATCACATTTCTGGAAGACCCGGCGGAAGCCGCGTCGCTGACGTCTGAACGACAAGGCGTCGGTGCCGGTGTGTGGTGTCCGGCTTCAGCGCCGGACTCGTGGGCGGTGTGTCGGCATTTCCTGGACGAGGAGTCTCATCATGGGCCGGATGATCATCGGAATCTGTCTCGCACTCGCAGCGGCGCAGGCGGTGAGAGCGCAGGACGCCGCGCGTCCCGACGGGTGGGTCGTGTTGTCGATCGACGACTACCGGGCGCTGCGTGCGCGTGCCTTCCCGTCGCCGCCCGATCCGGCGCCGCCACCGGTGGACGCCACGCTGTCGCGTGTGGATTACGACCTCCGCGTTGCCGGCGAGACCGTCACCGGACAGGCGCGGCTCACGATCGACGTGTTGAAACAGGGATGGGTCACCGTGCAGTTGCCTTCCGGCGTGCTGCTTCGCGACGCGCGCCTCGACGGACGTCCGATCGCGATTGTCGACGACGATCCGCCTCGGGTGCTGATTGCGCGGTCCGGTCGTTCGACGCTCACGCTCGACATCGTCGTGCCGCTGGCGGCGTCGACTGGCACGGAGTCGATGGTGCTTCCAGCATCCGCTTCCGCATTGTCCGCCGTGAACCTGGTCATCCCGCGGGCTGGCGTCGATCTGGCGGTGACCGGCGGCTTCGTCGCGGATCAGAGCGAGTCGGCCTCGGAAACCCGATGGCGGGTCTATGGAAGCGCGGGACGGCCGCTCTCGTTTTCGTGGAAGCGGAAGGCGGACGACCGACGCGCCACGCTGCCGCTTCGCACGCGCGCCCGCGTGATTGAGGTCGTTGCGCTCGGCGAGGAGACCAGTCAGGTCACCGCGAGTGTCCGTCTCGATGTTACGCAGGGACAGGCAAGGCAGGTGGTCGTGTCGGTGCCGCCCGGAGTGATCGTCAACCAGGTCGCCGGCGCGATGGTTGGGGACTGGACCACCGACGGGGGTATCTTGACCGTTGCTCTGCTCGAGCCCGCCACGACGGAGGTGTCGGTAGTGATCAACGCGGAGACGCGCGGCCCGCGGGAAGGCGCCGTCGTGGTACCGCTTCTTCGCGTGCCCGCGGCAGAACGCGAGAATGGCGGCGTAGCGGTCGACATCGTCGGGCCCGGAGAGATCGGGGCGCCGCAGCCGCGAGGACTCGAACCAGCCGATCCGACGGACCTCGGCGACATCCTGGCGGGGCGGGAATCTGCTTCGATGACCGCGTTCCGGTTCGCGCCTTTGAGCGGCGCTTCGCCGCGCGCGCTCACTGTGAACGTCACACGGTACACGCCACAAGCGGTGCTGGTGGCAAACGTCGAGGAGGCGCGCTACGACGCGCTTGCCGCGGAGGACGGAAAGGTCCTCGTGCGCGCACGCTACGCCGTCCGGAACAACCAGCGCAGCTTTCTTGGCGTGACGCTGCCGGCGCAATCCGTGTTGTGGAGCGCGTCGCTCGCCGGCGGCCCCGTGCGGCCGGGCCTTGGCGCGACGGGTGGGCTCCTGCTGCCGTTGCACAAAGGACGCGCCGGAGAGGAGGCGCCGAGTTTCGTGGTGGAGCTCGTCTACCTGCAGCGCGCTGCCGCCTGGAGCGAGAAAGGGAACGCCCGTCTCGATCTGCCCGCGGTGGATCTCCCGGTGTCACGTACGGGACTTACGTTGCACTACTCACCACGTTACACCGTCGATGCGAAGCCCGGGGCGTTCCGCCTCGCAACGGATTCGGGTCCATGGACCGGGACGCTGCGTGGGTATGCGGACATCGCGGGATCCACTCCGGCAGCCGCGCCGGCGCCGCCAGCCGGCGAGCGCGACCTGCAGTCGCTGGTCGATCGCTACAAGAAGGACGCGGGGCGTACGCGCGCGGGAGCGTTTCCCATCACCATTCAGTTTCCGCGGCTCGGTCCATCGGTGTTCCTTGCGGCGGAGCTGACCGCCGAGACTCAGCCGCCGTCGATCGGTCTCGAATATCGCAAGACAGGAGGACGGTAATGCGTCGCGCATGCTTGTGGACGTTGACGATGATCGCGGCGTCGGTGGCCGTGCCGCCGCTGTCTGGCTACGCGCAGGAGCTGCCCGCGTCGCATGGTCCCATGGGAACGGTTACGCTCCCGCGCACCGATTACGATCGTCTGCTCGATCTGGCCGGGCGGAATCCCGGCAGGCCTGACGCGCCGCCGCTCGCGGCGGCGCTCACGCGCGCCGACATCCGCGTGCGCGTGGATCGCGCGGTTGCACGCGCCACGATGCGCATCGACGGACAGGTCCTCCGCGCCGGGATCGTCAAGGTCCCGCTGATCAGGCGGGCGACGCTGCTCGAGGCACGCCTGGCGGATGCGCCGTTGCCCATCGTCGCCGACGGCGACATGCACAGTGCCCTGCTCAGCGGGCCGTCGACATTCAGCGCAACGCTCGATGTCGGAATGCCGCTCTCGAACGCGCCGGGCCGCGGATCGTTCTTTCTCCCCGTGCCACCGGCCGGCAGTGCGACAGCCACGATCGACATTCCCGGGGACCAGGCTGACGTGCACCTGTCTGCGGGGCTGGTGCTGAGGCGCGCTTCAGCGAACGGTCGCACGCTCGTCGACGTCACACTCGATCCCGGCAGCAACCCCGAGGTGTGGTGGTCGACGCGCGACAGCGTTCCCACTGTTCCCGCGCGCGACGCGCGCATCCTGGCCGACGTCAAGACGCTCGTGACGATTGGCGAGCCCGACGTCCGCCTGCTGACGTTAATGAACATCACAGTCGTGCAAGGGGAGCCGTCACGGATCGACGTGGACATTCCGGCCGGCTACGAAGTGACGAGCGTCAGCGGAGCGACAGTCGATCGCACCGAGCCGAAGGCTGATGGCATCACGGTCTTCGTGACGAATCCAGCGCAGCGGCGACACCAGTGCCTGATCAGCCTCGAACGTCAGACCGCCGGCGGATCGTTCAAGCTGCAGACGGGGTTTCCTGCCGTTCCCACGGCGCAGCGCGAGACGGGGGAGATCGCTGTCGAAGGCATTGGCACGCTCGATCTGTCGTCAGGCGACATCGCCGGATTGCGACGCGTCGACGTTCGCGAAGTCGATCCCGCGCTCGCATCCGCGGCGCGGCAGTCGCTGCTGGCCGCTTATCGGTATCAGCGCGTCGTCGACGTGCCCGTCGTGCTCTCGCTCGATGTCCGGCGATTTCCGGATGCTGCCGTGCTCGCAGCGATCGCCGAGCGCGCCGTCGTCACGACCCTGGTGACGAGCGAGGGGCGCGCGCTCACGGAAGTGGTCCTGTGGGTGCGCAACCGAGCGCAGCCCTTTGTCAAGATCGCGCTGCCCGCTGGAGCCTCCATGCTGTCCGCGGAAGTGGCGGGCGCGCCGGCCAAGCCGGTGGAAGCGAAGGACGGCGACCGCGTTCCCTTGCTGCGCCCGGGATTCCGGCCGGATGGGCCATATATGGTGTCGTTCGTGTATCTGCATGCGGGTGCGCCGTTCGCGAAGAAGGGAGACATGCAGATGACGCTGCCGAAAATGGATCTGCCGATCGATCTCGTCGAATGGGAGCTGTTCGTGCCGGACCAGTACCGCGCGGATCGATTCGACGGCAACGTGCTGAATGCCGATCTGATCAACCGGTCGGGCGCGTACGATCGAATCAGTGTCGGCTACGGCTCCGGTGTGGGCTCGGGTCTTGGCGCCGCCGCGCCAGCGACGGCCGGACCGGGACAGATCGTCGGCCGCATCGTCGATCAGCAGGGGGCCGCTCTGCCAGGCGTCACGGTTGTCGCGGAAGGATCGCAACAGCGGCAGAGCGCGGTCACTGACGCCAACGGTGCGTTCGTGCTCTCGGGCCTTCCGTCCGGGCCGATTGCCGTAACCGGTCAGCTCGCGGGCTTTGCCGGGATTCGGCGATCGCTCATCTTCGATCAGCGGCCGCGGCAGGTCGATTTCGTCATGCAGGTCGGCGGCCTTACGGAGACGGTGACGGTGACCGCTGAGGCACCGTACGTCGACACAGACGCGGTCGCGGTACAGAACCGGAAGACCGAGGATCGCATCTCCGCTCGTCAACGGGCGGAGAACGAGCCGTCCGCGAACGTGCAGAACCTGCAGCGCCGCGCGTCCGGGGTACTGCCGGTGCGAATTGAGGTGCCGAGGGCCGGGTCGTCACACCGGTTCTTCAAGCCACTGGTCATCGACGAAGAGACCATCGTGACATTCCGGTACAAGCGGCGGTAAGAACGGGGACACTCACACTTCTTCCCGAAAATGGGACGAACTGTGAGTGTCCCCCTTTCAGTACCCGAGCCGTCTCAACTCCACGATCGCGAGGGGATACTCGAGGAAACGCTTGTTGCCGTACTCCTTGACCCACTCGAAATGCGTGCGGGCTTCGTCAGGCTTGCCTTTCAGCAGGGGATCCATGCCGAGATATGTGTGCGCCTCTGTCTTGCGGTCGTTGGTGTCTGCCGCCGCGAGGGCCACAGATGTTTCGCCTCGGTGAGTTCGGCGAGCGCCTCGTCGGCATGGTGCAATGCCGCCAGCGCGAGACCAAGAGTCAGGTGCGCGACGGCGTTCTCGGGTTCGAGGCGCACGGCCGTTCGAAGCGGCTCGACGGCGTCGGCAGGCCGTCCCATGTTCTGATACGTGGTGCCCAGGCCAAGATGCGCCACGACAGACGTGGGATTGAGGCGGATCGCTTCCAGATACGCCTCGACTGCCTTGTCGTACTGCTTCTGCTCCGCATACTGAGCGGCGTCCGCAATCGAGGTGTCCGCGGCGCGCGCCGCCTGCACGGCTCCATGCTGCGCGATCGCGGCGGATCCTGTGGTGAGGAGCAGCAGCAGCGTGACGACTGGCATCGGCGAGACCTCCGCGATGATCTTCCGCCGAGGAAGGCGGAAGCCATGAGCATTCAGGGGGTGATGACCTCCACGCCCGCACGCTTCGCTTCTGTGTTGAACGCGGTCAGATCGCTCGCGAGCATTTCCTGCAGACGATCGGTCTGGACCTTCAACTCCGCGATGAGGTCCTTCAAGATCGGATACGCCGCCGCGATCGGCTTCCCTTCGCCGCGCGTGACGACCCCAAGCAGCGACGCGAGGCGGTTGTTGATCTTGATCGGGAAGTTCAGCGGATCCTGGTTGCTCTGATTACGCACCTGGTAGATCTCTTCTTCGATCGCGCTGAGATGCTGCGTCAGCCGATCGCCGGCGATCTTGAGCTGCGCATCCTGAGACTTCGCCAGCCGATCCTTCACCTGCTCCTTGATCTTGCGAATCTGGATCACCGCGTTGTCCGCCTCGGTGACCTTGCCGCCAATCTGAATCGAGAGATCGAACTGCTCGATCAAATCCTCGTCGCTGACCGCATGCCATGGATGCTTGCGGACGATGAGCGGCTGCACCTGCGACTGGCCATCGACGGTCAGGCGCACGTCGTAATTGCCAGGCAACGCCACCGGCCCGCTGGTGGACGCGCCCCACAGCACCATACCGGGAAATGTCGTCGGGCCCGGATACTCGAGATTCCACGTGACGCGGTTGAACCCGGCCGTCATCGAGGCGGTCAGCGGACCACCTCGACCTCGACCACCGCCAGTCGCGGATTGTTCTCCTTCGGCTGAGGGCTCTGCCTGCCTTGAGCTCGTCGCAGGCGGCAGGGCACCTGCGGCCTCGGTCGAGGTCGCGGCAGCGCCGCGGCGTCCTGCTCCAGGTTCCGCGCCACGAATCGTCTGCACCACGTGCCCGTCTCGCAGGATCTCCATCGTGAGATTCTGCGCCGGCTGCTTCAGCATGTAGCTGATGGTCGCACCGCCCGCTGTGCGGATCGCATCGGCCGGTTTATAGAGATAGAACGTCGAGCGCGTCGACGCGGCGCCTGCCTGACGCAAGGGCGCGATGTCGTCGAGCACGTAGAACCCGCGTCCGTGCGTCGCGATCGCGATCGAATTCGCCTCGACCCAGACGTCGGTCACCGGGGTGTCCGGCAGGTTCAGCGACAGCGACTCCCACCGATCCCCGTCGTCGTACGACACGTAGAAGCCGTGCTCCGTGCCCGCGTAGAGCAGCCCGCGACGCGTGGGATCTTCGCGCACGGCATGCACGTAATCGTCCGTGCGGATGCCGTTCACGATCTTCGTCCACGTCTTTCCAGAATCACGCGTGCGGAAGATGTAAGGCGTGAGGTCGTTCAGCAGGGGTTTCTTCACCGCGACGTACGCGCCGCCTGACTCGAACGTGGACGCGTCTATCTGGCTCACCCGACCGAACTCGGGCATCTCTTTCGGCGTGACGTTCGTCCACGTCTTGCCGCCGTCGCGCGTCACGTGCACGAGCCCATCGTCCGACCCGGCCCACAGGATGTTCGCGTCCTTCCTGCCAGGTCCGAGCGCGAACACGGTGCCGTAGACCTCGGGGCTGTTCATGTCGTGCGTGATCGGGCCACCCGACTCGCCCATGGTCTTCGGATCGTGTCGCGTGAGATCCGGGCTGATCCTGTTCCAGCTCTGACCGCCGTTGGTCGTCTTCCACACGTGCTGCGACGAGGTATAGAGCACGTTCGGATCGACGTACGAAAAGATGATCGGATACGTCCATTGCCAGCGCTCGACGAGAGCGCTCGACGGCTCGCCGGAGAACATGCGCGGATACGGTCCGACCTCGCGGATCTCGCTGGTCGCGCGATTCAAACGCGTGAGGAACGATCCGTTGTTGCCTCCGGCGAAGAACAGGTTGGGGTCCTTTGGATCGGGCGCAATGTAGCCGGGTTCGGAACCTCCCGCGGTGTAAGTCGCAGGCGTGGCCCCGCGCCCGCCGGCGCCGCCGCCACCACGTCCGCTGGCAAGGCCCGTGTCGCTCGGAACGCACAGCGTCGTGTTGTCCTGCTGCGCGCCGCAGACGTGATACGGCGCGTGCTTCGTCGTCGCGACGTGATAGAACTGCCCCGTGGGGTAGTCCTCGGCGCTCCATGCCTTTCCGGTATTGAGAGAGACTGCGCCACCGCCGTCATTCCCGATGACGAGATGCCTGGCATCTTCCGAATCGATCCAGAGATCGTGATGATCCCCATGCGTGCCGTTGCCGATCTGAGTGAGTGTCTTTCCGCCGTTGGATGATCGGAACGCGCTCGTGTTCAGCATGTAGACCGTGTCGCGGCTCGTCGGATCCGCGATGACGTGCGTGTAGTAGAACGCGCGCTGGCGGATATTCCGCCCGTCGTTCACGAGCGTCCACGTCGCGCCGGCGTCATCGGAACTGAAGAGGCCGCCGTTCTGCGATTCAACGAGCGCGTAGACGCGATTCGAATCGGCTCCCGAGATTGCGACGCCGATCTTTCCGACAACCCCGGCCGGGAGACCCGGATTGCGAGTGATCTCCGTCCACGTCTCGCCGCTGTCCGTCGATTTGTACAAGCCGCTGCCCGGTCCGCCGCTCGACATCTGGTATTCGATCCGGTACGCCTGCCATAAGGCGGCGAACATCACGTCGGGACGATTGCGATCGATCGCGATGTCGACGGCGCCGGTCTTATCGTCGCGAAACAATTTGCGCTGCCACGTCTTCCCGCCATCGCTGCTCTTGAACACGCCGCGTTCTTCGCTTGGTGCGCTGTACTTTCCAAAGGAGGCGACAAAGACAACGTTCGGGTCGCCTGGATGGATCCTGATTTTCGAGATGGCGTCGGAGGCGGCAAAGCCGACGTGCGCCCAGCTCTTGCCGCCGTCGGTGGACTTGTAAACGCCGTCACCCGGGAGGATGTTGCCGCGGATACACGATTCACCCATGCCAATGAACACGATGTCTGGACTGGATTCCGACACCGCAACCGCGCCGACCGACGAGCTCTTGATCTGACCGTCAGTGATCGGCATCCAGCTGGCGCCGCCGTCGATCGTCTTCCAGAGACCGCCGCCAGCGTGACCCGCGTACGCTTCACTCGGCCGTCCCTTTACGCCGCTCACCGCGATCGATCGTCCCGCGCGCGCCGGACCGATGCTCCTCCATTGGTATGCCTTGAGCACAGCGGAATCAACGCTGGATGGCGGCGCCGGTCGGTGGGCAAGACGTGTCGCGCCAACATCCAGCGCGAAGCCGGCCCATAACGCGAGCACGGCACACGTGAGAACAGTCGAGGCGCGCCTGGCGGACATCCACTCCTCCGAAAGCGGGAGGAGTCTACATTAACATCCCAGGTGCGAGCCTGCCTCGCCGACCTGTCCGCCGAAGCACAAAGCGCGACGGTGGAAGCCGCCAGCGGCGAAGGCGGTTCAAATGAGCCGGGACGGCCCCGGCCGACGCCTTAGCAGATAAAGGAGTCCCACTGATCCGATTCTAGTGATCGGGGCTACGTTGAATACGGAGCATGAGGCGCGGTTCGTGAACGCGGCAGCCGATCGCGTCTACAGCGCGATCCACAGCACGCGCGTGGCCGAGGTCGAGGGCGCCGGCACGCCGCGCGAGCGCGAGCTGCCCCCGGGACAGGGCCACGGCTTCATGTGGCGTCTCAACACGTACTGGCGGTTTCTCGAGCGCGACGGCGGCACGTACATCCAGTGCGAATCGGTCACGCTATCGCGCGACGTGCCGTTCGGCCTCGGCTGGGTCATCAAGCCGTTCGTGACGGAGATCCCGATGGAATCGCTGACCTTCACGTTGCAGCGCACTCGCGCGGCGCTCAAGTGATAAGGTCTTACGGTTCACGGTTCACGGTTCACGGTTCACGGTTCATGGTTCACGGTTCACAGGTTCACGGTTCACAGGTTCACAGGTTCACAGGTTCACAGGTTCACGGGTTCGAAGGGTTCTAAGGTTCTAACGTGCGGGTTCTGGAGGAATGCATGAGGCAATCGCGCAGCGTTCTGTCCATCGCCGCGCTTGTGCTCGTTGCCGGTGCGGCGCTGTTCGCGTGGCCGCTCGCGGCCGCCGAGCGGCACTACCTCTACGTCGCCGAACCGGGCATCCGCAATTACGTTGAATACGGCGGCGTCGGCATCCTCGTGTTCGACATCGATAACGGATACAAGTTCGTGCGGCGGATCCCGTCGCAGGACGTGCCGGCCGGACAAGATCCGGAGAACGTCAAGGGCATCGCGGCGAACGCCGGGACGGGGCGCCTTTATGTGACGACGTTCAGGCGCGTGATTGCCTACGACCTCGCCACGGATCGGCGCCTGTGGATCAAGGAGTTCGACGGCGGCTGCGATCGGCTGGCGCTCTCGCCCGACGGAAAGATCCTGTACGTGCCGTCGTTCGAAGGTCCGCACTGGAACGTGCTCGACGGCGAGACGGGTGAGATCATCGCCAAAGTCGTGCCCAATTCCGGCGCCCACAACACGATCTATGGGCCGGATGGGACGCGCGTGTATCTCGCCGGCCTCAAATCCTCCATCCTGTCGATTGCGGACCCGTCGAGACACAAGGTCGTGGGCGGCGTAGGACCGTTCTCGAACGTAGTACGGCCGTTCACGATCAACGGCGCCGAGACGCTCTGTTTCGTCAACGTCAACGACCTGCTTGGATTCGAAGTGGGCGACATCAAGACGGGCAAGATGCGGCACCGCGTCGAGGTCGCCGGGTACAACAAGGGGCCGGTGAAGCGGCACGGATGTCCGAGCCACGGCATTGCGCTGACGCCAGACGAACGCGAGCTCTGGCTCGCCGACGGCGCGAACAGCGCAATCCACATCTTCGATGCGCGCGCGATGCCGCCGAAGCAGATCGCCACGATCAGACTCCGCGATCAGCCCGGCTGGATCACATTCAGTCTGGACGGCAAGCTCGCGTTTCCGTCAACGGGCGAGGTCGTCGACGTCGCCAGCCGCAAGACCATCGCGACGCTGACGGATGAAGCCGGACGATCCGTACAGAGCGAAAAGCTGATCGAGGTTGTCTTCGCGGACGGCAAGGTGCTGAAGGCAGGCGATCAGTTTGGCATCGGCCGTGTGCCCAGCCCGCCGATGGCTCTCCGCATTGTGCGGTGATCGAGCCGGCTGGCCATGACGTTCAAGAGCCTTGTCGCGGCGTCAGCGATTGGCCTCACTGCAGTGGCTCCCCAGGGGACGAAGCAGGGCAGTCCTGACGAGCACCTGCCGTCGAACATCACGCGCATGACCTACTTTGGCGAGCGCGCGTCGTGGTCGCCGGACGGCCGGCGCATTGCCTTCATGGAAAAGAGCTTCGGTGACGCGTACGAAATCGACATGTCGACGAAGGCGCTCCGCCTGCTGACCCAGTATCCGCATCCCGGGTTCCTCCGCGTCCAGTATCTGCCGAACGGGGATTACTTCCTGATCGGCGCACGCACGTTCACGGACATCCAGGCGACGCGAGGACGCGATCAGGAAATGTGGATCCTGAAGCACGACGCGAAACCCGGCGATCACGCGCTGCCGCTGGATCACAAGATCTCCGAAGGTGTCGCGATCTCGCGGGCCGCAATGAAGATCGCGTGGTCGAACACGCGCGGGCAGTATCCCGACCTCCTGCAACAAGGCGAGTCGGTGATCTACACCGCCGACGTCGTGTACGACGAGGGCACGCCGAAGCTCGCAAACAAGAAAGAAGTGCTCCGCGCGAAGGCGCCGGAGTGCACGCTCGAGGCGCAGGACTTTCGGAACAACGATACCGAGCTCATTTACACCTGTTATCGCTCGCCGTTTGCCGACGTGCTCGGCGTCGATCTGGCCAGCGGCCGCATCACGGTGTATCGCAGGATTCCCGGCGAGTACAACGAGGTCGAAGGCATTTTCCCCGATGGCCGCTACACGCTCGTCGAATCGAGCCGCGAGCAGGCGCAGCACAATTCCAACTACATCGACATCTGGAAGCTGCGGCTCGAGCCAGAGAGCGCCGACTTCACGCGCGTCACGCATTGGGGAGAGTACGAGGGCTACAAGGCCTCGAATCCGGTCGTCAGTCCCGACGGCCGGCGCATGGCGTTTCAGTCAGCCCGCAGCAAGGATCCCGCGGGAGTCGGCTACGGGATCTTCGTGATGGATCTTGGCAGGTAGGCCGGGTCTTCAGACCCGGCTTGCCGCTTACTCAGCATTGAGCAGCACGATCGGATCGGACCCTGCCGCGCGCCGGGCCGGACCAGCCGCTGCCGCGAGCGCCACCAGAACAACCACGCCGCCCGCCGCGAGAAACGTGACGGGATCGGTGCCGCGTGTGCCGAAGAGCAGGCTCTTCAGACTCGCGGCTACGAGTGTGGCCATCACGACGCCCGCGCCGAGACCCAGCGCGAGCATCAATCCCACCTGAGAGAACACCGCACGCCTCAGCACGCGCGGCGTCGCCCCGAGCGCCACCCGCAGCGCGAGCTCGCGTCGGCGACTGGCTACATCGTGGCTGAAGAGGCCGAACAGCCCGATGCCCGCGAGTACCAGCGCCAGCGTGGCAAAGGCGCCGAAGGCCGATGTCGTCAGGCGACGCGCGGGAACACCGGGCGATCTGGCGACAACGTCTGTCAACCATCGCGCGCCATACACCGGGAGATCCGGATCCATCGCCGCCACTTCCAGACGAACGACGCTGAGGACGTCAGCCACCGTTCCCGGCGAACGCGCGATCACATGAGCGGAATTCGAAGGAACCTGCCAGGCGCAGAAATACACTGCCGGCCTGTCCGGCCGATCGATCGAGGCGAGCTTGACATCTTCCACGACCCCGATGACATCGGCGACGGCGCCTGCGGCTCCAATGCGCACACGCTGACCTGAGGCGTCGCGTTCGGGCCACAGCGCTCGCGCGAGCGAGCGGCTCACGATCACGCGCGGCGGGGCGAGCGGGTCGTCACCACTAGTGAACTCGCGGCCTGACCGGACAGCCGTGCGAAGCAGTGCGAAGTAGCGAGGACCGACCGTTCGGACCGCGGCGTCCACGGTGACACCGCCCGTATACGCGGTGATGAGCGCGGGTCCGCGATCGCCGGTGAGCGGCAACTCGTCGGCCACGGTGACCGCATCGGTTCCAAGCCGACCGGCGACGCGCTCCTGCAGCGCGCGGTAGAACATCGTCACGCGCGCTGGAGTGTTGTACTTTGCCGCGGGCAGTGACACCGCGATCGCCACCACACCGTCCGCGCTGAACCCGCGGTGGACGGCGAGTATTCTGCGCAGGCTGCCGCCGATGACGATGACCGCGACCAGCAGCACGAACGCGATCGCCACCTGGCCGGCGATGAGGCCGCGCCGAAACAGGCGCTGACGGCGGCTCGCGGTGACTCCACGGCGCGAAGCGTCGATCCTCACCGATTGCGTTCGCAGGTATGGCGCGAGGCCACACAAGGTGGCCGAGACGATCGACACACCGACAATGGCGATGAGGACGCGCCAGCTCAGCACCACATCACCGGCGATCGCGCCGCCAAGTTGGTGCGCCGCGAGTGTCGCGGCCGTTGGCGTCAGCCACGCGGCGAGCAACAGTCCGGCTGCGGTACCGAGCGCCACGATCGCATATGCTTCGAGCAACAACTGCCATACGATCCGGCCGCGCGTTGCGCCGAGCGGCGCCGGCAATCGAGACGGTCACGTTCGTGCCATCGTAGGGTTCAAGCGCGGCGAGCACGTGTCGACTGCGGCTCTGCCACGCCTCGAGTGTCGGATAACTGAGGGCGCGCACCGTGCTGCTACTGTTGTCGAGCGGGATTTCGCCGATCTGCACCATCGACTCCGCGTTCGCGAACGGAAGCGGCCGGAGCAGCGCGGCGTCGACGACGGAAAAAATCGCGGCGTCGGCACCAGCCACCAGCGCCAGCGTGAAGACCGCAGCCAGCGCGCTCGCGGGAGAACGGCGAAGGCTTCGTGCGGTGTAGCGCAGGTCACTCATGATGGGCGGCATTATAGTCAGCAGCCGGAGGTGGTCTCATGGACCGCAGGGAGTTCCTGGAAGGCGCGGCTGTCGCGGTGAGCAGTCTGCTGTTCGAGGCTGTGCCGCTCGGTGGCGCCCAGCGCGCTGCGCCGATGATCGGCATCCAGGCGGGCGCCATCTCGTTTCTCGACGAGGGCACAGACAAGGTCCTCGAGAATTTTCAGCAGCTTGGCGCAGTCGATACCGTGTTTCTTGCCACGTTCACGTACGGACGCGGGATCGCCGGTCGCATGCCACGCGGCACGCCGCTGCCCGACCATGGCAAACAGGAATACGACGACAACTTTCATGGCGGCAACTTCGCGACGCCGCATCCGCAGTACTACCGCGGCACGATGCTGCAACCGGAGAAGGCCCCCGACCATCCGAACTACGACGTGGTTGCCGACGTCCTGCCCGCCGCGCGACAGCGCAAGATGAAGGTGATCTGCTGGTTCGAAGACGTGTTCGGTAACGACGTGCCCGGGATCAAGGATGCCTTCGAAGTGGACGTGCACGGGCGATCCGCCGCGCGCGTCTGCTACCGCAATCCGAACACGCGCAACTTCTGGCTGGGCCTCGTCGAGGATCACTTCCGCTCGTACGACGTGGACGGCTTGATGTTCGGCAGCGAGCGGCAGGGTCCTCTCAATGCGGCGATCGGCGCCAGCCATGGCGGCGATCCCTCTCCGGCGACGGTGGGGTGCTTCTGCCCGCACTGCCTGGATGCCGCGAAGAAGGAGCGCGTCGATGCCGACCGCGCGCGCCAGGGCTATCTCGCGCTCGAGACCTGGGTGAACGGCCTCAAGGACGCTCGCAAGCCGATCGACGGCGCGTTCGTCACCTTCTGGCGGCTGCTGGTCGACTATCCCGAGATCCTCGGGTGGGAACGGCTATGGACGGAAGGGTTGCGCGACACCTATCGCGCGATGTACGCGAAGGCGCACGAAATCGCGGCTGCCAAGCCGATGGGATGGCACATCTGGCACACGAACTCATTCGCGCCGTTCTACCGGGCCGAGCAGGACTACGAGAAATTCCAGGAGTACTCCGATTTCCTGAAAGTCGTCATGTACAACAACAGCGGCGGTCCGCGTATGGCGCGGTACGTCCGCAACGTGAGCCGCACGGTATTCGCGGATCTCACGCCGGACGCCGCGCTGCAGCTTTCCTATTCACTACTGCAATACCCCAACGAAGCATCGCTCGCGGCGATCCCGACGAAGGGCCTGTCGTCGGACTACGTGGCGCGCGAAACCAAACGCGCCGTCGCGAGCGCAGGGGCGAAGATGAAGATCTATCCCGGGATCGACATCGATATCCCGACCGGCACGAACGAAAAGAAGACGACGCCTGATGACGTGTATGGCGCCGTCAAGGGCGCCCTCGACGGCGGCGCGCACGGCGTCATCCTGTCGCGCAAGTACTCCGAGATGCGACTCGACAATCTGCGCGCCGCGGGCAAGGCGGTGCGTGATGCTGCGAAGTAGGCGAACAGCGTCAGCGCTGCGAAGCGGCTTCGGTGAGCGGGCGCCTCACACCAGCGCGACAACCTCGTAATCACCGATCGTTGGCACGGTGAAGCGAACGCTCGTGCCGTCCTGCCCGAAAGTCAGCGTCGTTGCAGCTCGAAGCGCGCGGACGTTTTCAATCCTTCGTTCGCTTGCATGCCGCTCGCCGTGGTCTGCGCCATCCACATCGTCATTTCGGGCGCGGGCTTCGAGACGTGCCGCCAGGTCGGCTGGCTGTTGCTGTACGAGCCGGTCACGTTGGTGATCGGGCGGCCGTTCATCACCGCCTGCGCGACGCGTCCCTGCTGCGCGCAATCCCAGATGGGCGTGTCGCCCGAGCGTCCCTGGTGATCGGCGTTGAACCACGCCGCGGCCGTCGCGAGACGCCGCAGGTGCTTCACCGTGCGGATGCCGCCACCGAGGTTTCCGACGTACACCGATTCGCGCCCGTCCTCCGTCACCGCGCGCTGCCACGCGCTCCACACTTCGACGACACGATCCATGAACGCGTCGTAATAGCGTCGATACATGGTGGACGTACCCAAATAGTGTGTACGTCGCTGCTCCACCTTCGAAGCAATGCCACCAATTAAATTTCCGCGGCCTCCGCGAGCGTGAGTACGTCCGTGGCACGCCACCGCAGTCACGAGTGAGATACAGTCGACGTCGTCATGCCTGTAACGGCTTCGCTGTTCGTGGATTGTAAATGCACGCTCGGTGAAGGGATCGTCTGGTGGCGCGAGCGCCGCGCGCTGCTGTGGACCGACATCGAGGGGCGCCGGCTGTGGATGCACGACGAGCGCGGCACGCGCAAGTGGACACTGCCGGATCGCCTCGGATCGCTTGCGCCCTGCGAGTCGGGCGCAGTGCTGCTCGCGCTCGCGAAGGGCGTGTTCACCACTGACGTTGACGGTGGCTCCAGAGATCAACTGACGCTCCGGCCCCTTGCGACGGTAGAACCCGACCTTGAGTCCACGCGCGCGAACGATGGGCGCACGGATCGCCAGGGCAACTTCGTCTTTGGCACGATGGACCTGCGCGAGGGGCATCCGGCGACCGGCAGCTTCTACCAGTGGTCGGCGCGCCACGGCTTGCGGCGGCTCGAGCTGCCGAAGGTCGGCATCGCCAACAGCATCTGCTTCAGTCCGGACGGCGAGTCGATCTACTTCTGCGACTCGCCGCAACGCCGCATCATGCGCGGCCGCTACCACGCGAGCGACGCGCGAGTTGACGGTGTGCACGCCTTCGCAACGGTTACGGACGGATTTCCGGATGGATCCGTGGTCGACGCTGACGGGTATCTGTGGAACGCGGTGTGGGGCCGAGGGATGGTCCGTCGTTATGCGCCGGATGGATCGCTCGATCGCGAGGTCGCCGTGCCGGCGAAGAACCCCACGTGCGTGGTGTTTGGCGGCGACGCGATGAACGAGCTTTACATAACGACCGCGCGCGAGGAGATGTCCAGCGAGGAGCTGGTCCGCACGCCCGACGCCGGCGGCGTGTATCGCGCGATGTTGCCGGGCGTCCGAGGACTGCCGGATCCGTTGTGCCGCTCCGGCTGACGGTCGGGAGTGTACGAATTTGTCGTCTTCTTCTCGAGCGCGGCGAAGGGGTGCAAGAATCGAAGCGGGAATTATATAGTCAGCAAGTATGGAGCATCATAAGCGACTCGCCATTCTCGTCGGCGGCGGCCCGGCGCCGGGCATCAACAGCGTCATCGCGGCCGCTACCATTCGTGCCCGGCTCGAAGGGCTCGACGTGGTCGGGATCCGCGATGGGTTCGAATGGCTGATGCAGGGAGACATCGATCATGCGACGCCGCTCACGATCGAGAACGTCAGCCGGATTCATTTCCGCGGCGGTTCGCATCTCGGCATCGCGCGCGCGAACCCCACGACGGATGCCGGCCTGCTCGATAACACCGTGAACGCCCTGCTGCGCCTCAACGTCACGCAACTCATCACGATCGGCGGAGACGACACGGCGTTCTCCGCGATGCGCGTCGAGCGCCACGCGGCCGGCGCCATTCGCGTCGTCCACGTGCCGAAGACGATCGACAACGATCTGGATCTGCCGGCGCACATCGACACGTTCGGCTATCAGACCGCGCGCCATTATGGCGTCGATATCGTGAAGAACCTCATGGTCGATGCCAAGACCACGTCGCGCTGGTACTTCGTCGTCGCGATGGGGAGAAAGACCGGCCACCTCGCGCTTGGCATCGGCAAGTCGGCCGGCGCCACGCTCACCCTCATCGCGGAGGAGTTCGAGTCCCCGGCGCGACTTCACACCGTGGTGGACACGCTCGCCGGGGCGATTATCAAGCGTCTGAGCTACGGGCGCCACGACGGCGTTGCCGTAATCGCCGAGGGGGTGGTGCTGGGGATCAAGCCGGAAGATCTCGCCGGGTTCGACGCCGCGGAACGCGACGCCCACGGCCACGTGCGGATCGATGATGTGAACCTGGGAGAGATCCTGAAGACGGAAGTGCAGAAACGTCTGCGCAGCATGGGCATCAAGGCGACCATCGCGGCGAAGAACATCGGCTACGAACTCCGATGCGCGGATCCGATCCCGTTCGACATGGAGTACACGCGCGACCTGGGCTACAGCGCGGCCGAATACCTGCTCAACGGCGGCAGCGCCGCGATGGTGTCGATGCAGGGCGGCCGCTTTGTTCCGATTCCGTTCGAGACGATGATCGATCCCGACACCGGCCGGACCCGCGTGCGCTCGGTCGACGTGACGTCGACGCGCTACGCGATCGCGCGCCGATACATGTTGCGGCTCTCGCGCGAGGATTTCGACGATCCGCACGATGTCGCCAAGCTCGCGTCAATCGCGCATCTCAGTATCGACGAGTTCAGGGACCGCTTCGGCTATCTCACGCAGGTCGGACCCGCCGTCGCCGTCGAAGGGTGGGGCAAGCGCGGGTAACGACCAATCTCGTGCCTTCCGCATTCCGCGTTGGCGCGATGCGCTTCGGGCACTCGGCGCAGCCTCGACGAAGCTCGAAGGCCAAGTCGGGGGAGGCGGTCAGGCGGAGGTTGACTTCAGCATCGCGTCCACGGCGTCGATCTCGTCGCGATTGACGGTATGTCCCATGCGCGGATAGATCCGCTCGTCGACGGTCGCCCCCATTCGCCGAAACACGTCACCCGACTCATGGACGCGTTCGAGCGGGATGTGCGGATCCACGTCGCTGCAGCCGAGAAACACCGGCGTGCCGTCAAATGACCCGGCGTAGTTGCGCGGTGTGCCGGGCGGGCCGATGAGTCCTCCGCTGAGTGCAACGATCCCCGCATAGCGCTGCGCCTGGCGCGCGGCGAATTCGAGCGACAGGCATGCGCCCTGAGAAAAACCAAGCAGGACGATGCGATCGGCCCCCACGCCTTCACCGTCGACCTGCTGCACGAGCGCACCGAGCAGGCGGAGCGCGGAACTCAGATAGGGCTCGTTCTGTTGAATCGGCGCCAGGAAGGGATACGGGTACCACGTACGCCCGGCTGCCTGCGGCGCGACATAGCTGACGTCTCGTGCGGCGAACTCCCGCGTGAGCCCGAGCATGTCGTCCCCTGACGATCCGCGGCCGTGCGCGAGGATCACGACGAGGCGCGCGTCTCGCGGCGGCGGTCCGCGCCGGAGCACCGGCTGGCCGCCGTGTGGATGCGGCGCATCCACTAACTGACCGGGGCTCCGCCCCGGACCCCGGCTCCTCGCTCGCGGGGACCCCTGCGCCCCGCTCCGCTCGTCTCCACCCCACGATGCACAAAACGCATCGTGGGGGCCCCGGCCGCGGGCGCGCCGTGCGCGCCGCCGTTATGCGGCAACGACGATGAAATTCTCGTAAGGCGTTGCATAACGGCCTAGCGCGCTCCCAGCAGCACTTCCATCGACAACTGATCGAGGCGCTCGTACGCGAGGCCGCGCGCCGCGATGGCCGTACGGTCGAACGACGCGGCAAGCAGCCCATCGCGCTGTTGCGCGGAATAGCGCCCGAGGGACGCCGCGCCCGATCCCGCTCCAGAGATTTCCTTGATCAGTGCCTGGATTTCCGCATCCGCGTTCCACTGGCGCGCGCGTTCCTTCAATATCAAGTACGTCCGCATGCAGCCGCGCGCGAAGTCCTTCACGCCCTCGTAATCCTCCGTCCTGTAGGCGTGCGCATCGAAGTGACGCGGACCGTCGTAGCCGACGTCCTCCAGGAACTTGACAAGAAAGAACGCCGACCTCGGGTTCGCCGCGCCGAAGCGGAAGTCCTGATCGTAGCGTCCGGGCGCCTGGTCGTTCAGGTCGATGTGAAAGAGCTTGCCCGCTTCCCATGCCTGCGCGACCGCGTGGAGAAAGTTGAGGCCCGCCATCTGCTCGTGCGCGACCTCCGGGTTCACGCCGACCATCTCGGGATGATCGAGCGTCGGGATGAACCCCAGATACGCGCCGGTCGTGGCCATGTAGATGTCGCCGCGCGGCTCATTCGGTTTCGCTTCGAGCGCGAAGCGGAAGCCATACTTCTTATCCAGGGAGTACTCGCACAGATAGTTGACCGCATCCCGCAGCCGCTTGACTGCCTCGTCCGGGCGGCGGCACGCATCGGTCTCCGTGCCTTCTCGTCCGCCCCAGAGCACGAAGATCTTCGCGCCCAGTTCCGCGCCGAGGTCCATCGCGCGCATCGTCTTCTGCACCGCGAACGCGCGCACGCGCGCATCGTTCGCCGTGAACGCGCCGTCCTTGAACACCGGATCGAAGAAGAGACTCACCGTCGCCATTGGCACGACGATGCCGTGCTCCTTGCACGCGCGCTGAAATTCCTTGACGATGCGGTCGCGCTCGGAGGCGGAGGCATCGATCGGTACGAGGTCGTTGTCGTGGAGATTCACACCCCACGCGCCGACCTTGCCGAGCAGCGCGACGGCATCGTTCGGCGGAAGCGCCGGCCGGACGACGTCGCCGAATGGATCGCGTCCGCGGTTGCTGACGGTCCAGAGGCCAAACGAGAACTTGTGTTCCGATCGCGGAGTGTAATCGGGCATCGGTTTTCTCACGAGGAGCCAGGAGCGAGGAGCTGGGAGCTAGCAGCTAGAGCGACAATGACACGATGCACTCTAGCTCCTAACTTCCAGCTTCTGACTGCTAAGTTGTTTGAGCGCGGGATAGACCCGCCTATACCTCGCGTACTGCTCGTTCATTATCGGCACGGCAGACGGGTCCGGCATCACCCGCTCGGCGGTGTGCACGAGCGCGTCGCACGCGTCGTCAACGCTGGCCCAGATGCGCGCGCCGACGCCCGCCAGCACCGCGGCGCCGAACGCGGCCCCCTCGTCAGCTCTGACGGTTTCGACGGCGTGGCCGTAGACGTCCGCTTGAATCTGGCGCCAGAGTAGCGATCGCGCACCTCCGCCCCCAAGACGGATCCGCTCGACCGGGATCCGGAGCTCGGAAAAGATCGTGAACGTATCGCGCAGGCTGAACGCCACCCCTTCGAGCACGGCGCGCACGAGGTGGGCACGACTGTGATGCGCGCCCAGGCCGACCAGCGCCGCGCGGATGTGAGGATCGAGATGCGGCGTGCGCTCGCCCATCAGGTAGGGCGCCCACAGCACGCCGTCGGCCCCCGCAGGCGCGGCGGCGGCGGCGCGCGTGAGCTCGTCGTACGACGCCCCGGCTCCCGCGCCGCCGTACCACTGATCGCGCAACCACCGAAGCGAAAGTCCGGCCGCCTGCGTCACGCCCATCACGTGCCATCGGCCGGGGATTGCGTGACAGAACGTGTGCAGCCGTCCGCGGGGATCGAGCGCGGGCCTGTCGGTTGCGGCGAACACGACCCCCGACGTGCCGATCGTGGCGCTGACCGCGCCAGGACGCGTGATGCCCATTCCAATCGCACCGGCGGCCTGATCTCCGGCGCCCGCGACAATCGGCGTCCCCGGTGCGAGACGTGTCGACGTGGCCGCGTCACCCGTCACACGCGCGCAGATCGCGGGAGACTCGAAGACGGCTGGAAGGATGCGGCGATCGATGTCCACGGCATTCAGCAGTTCGTCGGACCACTGCCGCCGCGCCACATCCAGCATCAACGTACCTGATGCGTCCGCTACGTCGATCGCGTGCTCGCCGCTCAGGCGGAACCTCACGTAATCCTTGGGGAGCAGCACGTGCCGGACGCGGCGCCAGATCTCCGGTTCGTGCGTGCGCACCCACAGCAGCTTCGTCAGTGTGAAATTGGTGAGCGCGGGGTTCAGCGTCAGGCGCAGCAGCCGCTCGGGTCCGACAACGCGGTTGAGCCATTCGCATTCGGCGTCGGTGCGCTGATCGCACCAGATGATCGACGGACGAAGAACCGTGCCGCGATCGTCGAGCAGCACGGCGCCGTGCATCTGTCCCGACAGTCCCACGCTCGTGATGTCGCCTCCCGTGACGCCAGCCGCCGCGATCGCCGCCCGCGTCGCACCTTGCGCGGCGCGCCACCAGTCCTCGGGATCCTGCTCGGCCCAGGCCGCATGCGGAGAGCCGAACGGCGCGTGCTCCACCGTCGAGGATGCGAGCAACCGTCCGTCTTCGCCGAGCACCACTGCCCGGGAACCGCCAGTGCCGATGTCGATGCCGAGAACCGGAATATCGATCTCCTTGAGCGCGCGACGAAATGTATTGTCCTACGGCGCGGCAAGTCAACGTATGATGCCGCGAATGATCAGGAGCTAGGAGCCAGGAGCTGGAGTGAACCGTGTCATTGTCGATCTAGCTCCTAACTCCCAGCTCCTAATTTCTTCTGGAGGACCGCGTGAAACGCATCGGCATGGGCATCGTCGGCGCCGGCTTCGTGGGACCGCATCACGTGGACGCGGTGCGGCGTCTCGGCTTCGTGGATGTCGTCGCGATTGCCGGCAGCAGCGAACAGTCGGCGAAGCAGAAAGCGGACGCGCTCGGAGTGCCGAAGGCCTACGGCAGCTATCAGGCGCTGCTGGACGATCCCGCTGTTCACGTCGTGCACAACGCAACGCCGAACTACCTGCACTTCACCGTCAACGCCGCGGCGATTGCGAAGAAGAAACACGTCGTCTCCGACAAGCCGCTCGCGATGACGGCCGCCGAGGCGCGGCAGCTCGTCGACCAGGCGCGCCAGGCAGGCATCGTCAACGCCGTCACGTTCAATTACCGCGGCAACCCGCTCGTGCAGCAGGCGCGGCACGCGATCAAGCGCGGGGATATCGGGCCCCCCCGTTTTCTCATCGGGCAGTACCTGCAGGACTGGCTGATCAAGGACACCGACTATTCGTGGCGTCTCGAACCCGACAAGGGAGGCGCCTCTTCGGCGCTCGGCGACATCGGATCGCACTGGTGCGACCTCGCGCAGCACGTCAGCGGACTGCGGATCACGCACGTGCTCGGCGACATCACCACGACGATCCCGAAGCGCAAGAAGCCCACAGGGTCACGCGAAGCGTTCCAGGCCGCGTCGGGGAGCGAGAAATTCGAGCTCGTCGATATCAAGGTCGAGGATCTTGCATCGGTTCTGCTCCGTTTCGACAACGGCGCGAAGGGGAGTTTTTCCGTCGGTCAGGTCTGCGCGGGCCACAAGAACGACCTCGTGCTCGAAGTCTGCGGGTCGATCTCCTCAATGCGATGGCGCCAGGAATTCCAGAACGAGCTGTGGATCGGTCATCGAGACAAGGCGAACGAGCTGCTGAGCAAAGATCCGTCGCTCATCGATGGCGAGGTGCGTCACTACGCGCATCTGCCGGGCGGACATCAGGAGGGGTGGGCTGATGCGTTTGCGAACCTGATGCGCGACATCTATGGATTCATCGCGGAAGGAAAAAAACCGGACGCTGCGCACCCGCCGGCGTTCGCGACATTCGAGGATGGTTATCGTGCGAACGCCATTGTCGAGGCGATTCTCGAAAGCGCGAAGCAGGGAAGCGGCTGGGTCGCAGTCAAGTCTTGACCGAGAAGGGAGGAGGGTCCATGGCGGTAAGAAGGAGACTCCAGATCCTGGGCGCGGCTGCGCTGGCGGTAGCCACGTTCACCATTCCCGCCGCCGCCCAGTTGACGACAGGCGCCGTGACCGGCACGGTCAAGGATCCCCAAGGCGGCGTCATCCCGGGTGCTGCCGTGGTCCTGATCAGCGAAACGCGCGGCACGCAGTTGCCGGAAGCGTTCACCAACTCGAGCGGCGATGTCGTGCTGGCCAACGTGCCCGCTGACACGTACACAATCCAGGTCACGATGTCGGGTTTCAAGACGCTCCGGCGCGGCGGCATCTCGGTGAGCCCCGGCGATCGCGTTGGCGTCGGCACGCTGACGATCGAAGTCGGCGGGTTGAGTGAGACCGTTGCGGTCCAGGCGGAGGCGCCGCTCGTGCAGACGCAGAGCGGCGAGCGCTCATTCACGGTTGCGACGAAATCGGTCGAGAGCCTCCCGATCTCGAATCGCAGCTTCACGACGCTCGCGACGCTCGCTCCGGGCGTGAGCGGCTCGTTGGATCGCATCGGCGACCGCGCGTCGACCGGCGGCAGCAACCGCAACGTCATGATGGACGGCGTGTCGACGATGGACACGGGCAACAACGGGATCATGCTCCAGATGAATGTGGAGTCCATCTCGGAAGTGAAAGTGCTCGTGTCCGGCTACCAGGCGGAGTACGGCCGATCGAGCGGCGTCCAGATCAGCGCGGTGACGAAGAGCGGCACCAACCAATTCCGCGGGTCCGCGTACGACGTCATACGGAACTCCAAATGGAACGGAAACAGCAAGACCAACATCCTGAACGGTGACCCAAAGGCGACGCTGAATGAGAAGGATCTCGGGTACTCCATCGGCGGGCCGATAGGTAAGCCGGGCGGCAACAACAAACTGTTCTTCTTTTACGCCCACGAGTATGCGCCCCGCACCGGCGGCGGCAACGTCGTCCGTTTCCGCGTGCCCACGGCCCTGGAGCGCGCGGGTGACTTTTCGCAGTCGACGGACAACAACGGCGCGCTGTTCCCCTACATCAAGGATCCGGTGCTGAGCGGCACCTGCTCGGCGTCGAATCAGACCGCGTGCTTCCAGACAGGCGGAGTGCTCGGTCGCATTCCGACGGATCGCCTTTATTCAACCGGCCTGAACATTCTGAAAATGTTCCCGCTGCCGAACGTCGACGTGCCCGGCGCGGCGTACAACTACGAAATCACGCGGCCCGCCGAGAAGTTGATCGCCAACCAGCCGGCGCTGCGCATCGATTATCAGCCCTGGCAGAAGCTTCGCGGCACGTTCAAGTTCGCGGCGTGGCAGCAGCGCAATCAGACCATCAACGGA
This sequence comes from Acidobacteriota bacterium, assembly GCA_003222675.1. Taxonomy (GTDB): domain Bacteria; phylum Acidobacteriota; class Vicinamibacteria; order Vicinamibacterales; family 2-12-FULL-66-21; genus QHWT01. Next base: position 175,798 of record QHWT01000071.1, read on the forward strand.
ACGATCCCCGGGTTCAACGACACACGGCAATACAAACCGTTCATCAGCACGATTGCCGCGACCGTCAACTACAGCCTGAACCCGACGACCTTCCTCGAAGGCACCTACGGGCACGCGCAGAACGAGCTGACCGGCTGCGTGCTGGCGCAGGGCGGCACCGGACCCACCTTCTGTCAGAGCGCGTTCCCGATGAACGACATCGCGAACCTCAACTCTGCCGGACTTGCGAGCCTTCCTTTCCTCTTTACGGACGCCGGCCTGATCGATCCCAGCTACTACGCGTTCAAGGCGCTCAATTCGGTGAAGCCGCCCATCTGGGACGGGACCCGGCTTCGCATGGCACCAGCGTTCACGTGGGGCAACCGCGTCAGCAATGCGAACCCGAACTATGCGCCACCCAACGTGCCGTTTCCCGGATATCTCAACATCAATGCGACCAACGACGTCTCGATCAGCCTCACGAAAGTCAAGGGACGCCACACGATGAAGGGTGGCTTCTACAACACGCACAGCTACAAGGCGCAGCAGCGCCAGGGCTGGGCCGGCTCGCTGACGTTCTCGAACGACAGCAGCAACCCGCTCGACACCGGCTTCGGGTTCTCGAACGCGGCGCTCGGCGTGTTCTCGTCGTACAACCAGTTCTCGCGCTACGTGGAGGGTTCGTTCGTCTACAACAACACCGAGGGCTACCTCCAGGACAACTGGAAGGTGAACAGCAAGCTGACGCTCGACTACGGCCTCCGGCTCGTGCATCAGCAGCCGCAGTACGATCAACTGGGACAAGCCTCGAACTTCCTGCCCGAGAGATGGGTCGCAAGCCAGGCGTCGGCGTTGTACATCGCCGGCTGCGCCGCCACGCCGTGCACCGGCGCGAACCGGCAGGCCATGGATCCGCGGACGGGAGAATTGCTCGGACCGAACACTGCGGTCGCGATCGGCACGCTCGTGCCGAATTCGGGCAACACCACGGACGGATTGTTCCTGTCCGGTCAGGGCATCTCGAAGACGACGTACGTGTGGCCGAAGCTGAAGGTGGCACCCCGGTTTGGGGCGGCGTACGACATCACGGGCCAGCAGCGGCTCGTCGCGCGGGGCGGTGCGGGCCTCTTCTTCGATCGCCCGAGCGGCAACTCGATCTACTCGCAGATCCAGAACCCGCCGACGATCAGGAACGTGACGCTGCGGTACGGGCAGCTTCAGACGCTGGGCAGCGGCGGATTGTCGACCGAGGCGGCGCCGTCACTGTCGGTCTTCCAATACTCGAGCGGCCTGCCCTCGACGTGGCAGTGGAATGGCGGGGTCCAGATGGCGCTTCCCTGGGCCACGATTGTCGATATCGAGTACGTCGGCGAGCACGCCTACAACGTCATCGAAGGTGTCGACATCAACGCCCCCGACTTTGGTGCGGCGTTTCTCGCGGCGAACCAGGATCCGACCCTTTCGAGCGCGACGCCCGGTGCGGCCGCGGTGCAGGCCGATCAGATGCGCCTGTTCCGCGGCTACAGCAGCATCACGCAGAACCTACCGCGCGGCTGGCTGACGAGCCACTCCCTGCAGCTCTCGTTCACCCGCCGGTTCCGCGACGGCCTATCGTTCGGCTTTAACGACGCCATCCTGCTGTCGCAGAAGACCAGCACCGCCGCGCGGCTGCAGCACAACCCGGATGGCACGTTCTCGGAGCGCGCCGATCAGGCAGAGGCGGACAAGCTGCTCGGCGACTTCATCCCGAACCGTCACCTCTTCAAAGGCAGCTTCGTCTGGGATCTGCCTGATATCCATCGGAGCGGTTCCACGCTCAACGCGATCGGCTGGCTCGCGAACGACTGGCAGCTCTCCGGCGTGTGGAGCGCATCGACTGGCGGTGCGTACACCGTTGGCGTCTCCTACCAGGGTGGCGCGACAGGCAACGGCAACCAGAACATCACGGGGTCGTCAGGCTATGGCGGCCGCGTCCGGATCATCGGCGATCCCGGTTCGGGCTGCAGCGGCGATCCGCTTCGCCAGTTCAACACCGCAGCATTCTCGGGCCCGCTCCCCGGAAGCGTCGGCCTCGAGTCAGGCGCGGACTACCTGCGCAGCTGCTTCAGCAGCGCGCTCGACATGGCGCTCGCGCGCAGCATCCGGCTTGGCGGCGCGCGGCAGTTGCAGTTACGTCTCGACGTGTTCAACCTGCCGAACGAGGCGCGCGCCACAGGCCGCAACACCAACATGAGCCTGGTGAGTCCGGTCGATGGAACCCAGGCGAATCTCCCGTTCGATGCGAACGGAAACGTGATTGCTTCGCGCTCGCAGCCGAAGAGCGCCGGGTTCGGCGTGGCGAATGGGTATCAGTCGCCGCGCACGATCCAGGCGCAGATCCGCTTTTCGTTCTAGTCCGGGGGGCTTCGCCCCGCCGGACCCCCCTGCACGCTCGCTCGCGGGGATCCCAAGCCCCGCTCCGCTCGCGTGGCTCACTCGCGATGCTCGTTCGAGTTTCTCTTAGTCGCTCAACGGCGGCGGTACGAAAACAGCGTATCGCCGTTCCGTTGCTGATCCCAGAACACGCTCGTCATCACGCTTGCCGATGACTCCATCGGCGAGCGTGGATGAACGAGGTAGTTCGTCAGAAAGATCCCGCCAGGCCGCAGCATCGACGACACGTTTGCCAGCGCAAGCGCCTGCTCGAACGCGTCGTAGTAAACGAGTACGTTCGTCGCCACAATGAGATCGAACCCATCGCTTGTCTCCAGCGTATCCAGGCGCTCGACGACGATGTTCAAGTCCATGGGAACGATCGACATCACGACCGCCGGTCGGATGCGGACGGCACGCATCCGCACCGATCCGGCACCTGCGGGCGGTGCGAGACCTTTTACCTCCTGACCGATCCGATCGCCGAAGCGCTGCCAGTAGCTCACGAGATCCGGGCGCCACTGATGCTCGGGATCGCCGGTGCTGAGCGGCAGGTGCACGATGTAGGCGCGGCCGCGCCGCGCTCGCTGACGTGCCTCCGCCAGGTGCTGGTTGACCCTCGGGCTCAGATCGAACGTCGTCACGCGGAGATCGCCAGGCGCCGCAAGCCCAAGGCGGATCAACGAGTCGATGAGCGCGAAGGGCTGGATGGTCTGCGGCGGATAGAAATCGTATCCCTCGGCCTT
>QHWT01000071.1:179034-179526 GCA_003222675.1 Acidobacteriota bacterium
TTCGACGGCAAAATCGACGTTGATTGAGGTGTCGGAGGAAAGCCCGCGTTCGCGGAACATCGTCGCGTATGCATTCAGTTGCGCGTCCGTGTCAGCGCCTTCTGCCGCCGACCGGACGGTTTGACGGTACTGCTCGTTATCCCTCAGCATGCGCTCACGCAGCTTCACCAGGTACACCCGCGCCTGTTCCTTCGCCTCATCCGCGGACGGATTGATAGCGGCGTGCGTCATCACCTGGCGCGCGAAACGCAGATGTTCATTTGCGCCGGGGGAAGCCATGCCTTCTATCAGATCGTCGAGGCGGTCCAGCAGCAGATCCTCGACATGTCCGCTGCGGAGCCCCGCGAGGTCCTTCTGCGTCACGCGCGGGCGCGTCGTAAATGTCGTCCCATAAAGCCACAGGTTGACGAGGGAATCCTCGTCACCACGCTGGAGACGCGAGCGAATCTCGGCGTCATGACGCGTGACCCAGTCGCGCCACGCCGATTCGAC
>QHWT01000071.1:179531-211173 GCA_003222675.1 Acidobacteriota bacterium
AGCTGCTCTCGAAACGCTTCGATCAGGAGCCTGGCCTCTTCGTACGGAACGAACGCTTTCGCCGGAATGCCGATCGCCGTGACGAGGACGATCGGACAGAGCAGGAAGAGCCTGCGGCCGGATTTCATCACTTCCGCATGCTCCCTCTTCCCGTTGCGATCGCCTCCACGATGGCGTCCGCGTCAACCACGCATCCACCCCACGGACCGCCACTTACATCCTGCAGCGCCGCCCACAGGCGCGTATCGTCCGGCAGCGCCGGGTCCGGCGCGAGATCCGGTCGCGGGGCGCGGGCCGCGAGCACACGCGCGCCTTCGTCTCGGTCCACGACACCTCCGTTTTCGCCCACGAAGTTCAACGAGCCTTCGAGCGACCTGACGTCAACGACGATCTCGATCCAATCGCCGTCTCGGACCTTTCCAATCGGGCCGCCGGCGAGCGCTTCCGGTGACACGTGGCCGATGCATGCGCCCGTGGAGACCCCGCTGAACCTCGCGTCGGTAACGATGGCGACGTGCTTGCCGAACGGCAGATATCGCAACGCGCCAGTCAGCTGATAGATCTCCTCCATGCCCGCGCCCATCGGACCGCGACAGATGAGGACCATCACGTCTCCAGGCACGATCCGGTTCGCCTTGATGGCCGCGATTGCCGCCGGCTCGCTCGTGAACACCTTGGCGCGGCCGGTGAGCCGATACAGGCCGTCGGCGTCCACGACCGCTGGATCGATCGCGGTGCTCTTGATCAGCGATCCGTCGGGCGCGAGATTGCCGTGCGGAAAACAGATCGTCGACGTCAGGCCGCGTTTCTTCGCCGCGTCCGGAGACATGATCACATCGTCGGCATCCACTCCGTGCTCTCGGTGGAGCCGCTCGCGCAGCCGCGCGCGCCGTTCCGACGATTCCCATGCGTCAAGTTGAGCGTCCAGCGTCAGACCGCTGACCGTTAACGCGCGCGTGTCCAGCAATCCCGCGCGCCGCAGATGCAGCATCACCTCGGGGACGCCTCCCGCGAGAAACACTTCCACGGTTGGATGATTGCGCGGCCCGTTGGGCAGCGCGTCGACGATGCGCGGGACCTGGCGGTTGATGAGGGACCAGTCCTGCGCGGTCGGCCGCCGCAGGCCGGCGGCATGCGCAATCGCGGGCACATGGAGTACCAGGTTCGTCGAGCCACCGAACGCCGCGTGCGTGATCATCGCGTTTCTAATCGCGCGGTCAGTGATGATGTCCCGCGTCTGACGGCCCGCATCTTCCAGCGTCATCAGCGCGCGGGCGGAGCGACGCGCCATGTCGATCCAGATCGGGTGGCCGGAGGGTGCGAGCGCGGCGTGACCTACGGAAAGGCCGAGCGCTTCGCCGACGACCTGCGACGAGGCGGCAGTGCCAAGGAACTGGCAGCCGCCGCCTGGCGACGCGCACGCGCGGCATCCAAGTTCCGCCGCGCGCTCGAGCGTCAGTTCGCCGTGCACGAACCTGACGCCGATCGTCTGGACGCGTCCGGCATCTTCACCCTCCGCGGCCGGGAGCGTGACGCCGCCGGGCACGAGCACGCAGGGAAGATCGCGGCTGCCCGCCAGCGCCATCATCATCGCCGGCAGTCCCTTGTCACACGTCGCGACGCCGAGCACGCCACGCCGCGTCGGCAGCGATCGAATCAGCCGGCGCAACACGGTTGCCGCATCGTTGCGGAACGGCAGGCTGTCGAACATCGCGGTCGTGCCTTGCGAGCGGCCGTCGCACGGATCCGTGCACGCCGCCGCGAACGGCACTGCGCCGGCGTCCTTGAACACGTGCGCGGCCCTTTCCACGAGCAGTCCCACTTCCCAATGTCCCGTGTGATAGCCCAGCGCGATCGGCGTGCCGTCCGGCGCGCGGATGCCTCCGTGCGTCGACAGGATCAGGAACTCCTTGCCGCCGAGGGCGGCAGGATCCCAGCCCATGCCGGCGTTCTGACTCCAGCCGAAGAGATGGCCTGAGGGGAGCTCGCGGAGCATCTCGGGCGTGAACGGCAGCGCGCCAGCCGGACCAGCGGCGCGTGCGGGCACCTCGAGAATTGATGGATCGTCGGGATCGAACGGATTCCCAGCCACGGCCTAATAATAGCCACGGATTTCACGAATGACCACGGATTGAAACCCCTTCGAGCCACGGATTGCATGGATGCCACGGATTTCACGGCGGCCCCGGAAGACAATGCGTTTGAGCCACGGATTTCACGGCGGCCACGAAAGACAATGCGTTTGAGCTAGGGATTCCACGGCGGCCGAGGGATTTCACGGAGGCCACGGAACGTGTGCGTCGAGCCATGAATTTCACCGGTGACACGGATGAAATGGTTCAGACCGGATCTCGCGGGCGACGCAGATCCGCCGATCTCACGCGGCGATGACACGCCCTGATCGGTAACTCACGTCACCCCGGAGGAACTGGATAGTCGCACTTTCCGATCGTTGGTGTAGAGGCGGCGTTTGAATTCTGCTTTCGGACCGAAGTTGATGAGCAGTCCGACCTCCAAGTCGGAGGCGCGGAGGTAATTCAGGAGTTGCGCCTCGTGCCAGGCTTCGAGTCGATGCGTCGCCTTGATCTCGACCAGGACAACCTTCTCGACGACGAGATCGGCGGAGAAATCGCCAATCTGGTGGCCGCGGAACCAGACGGGCAATGACTTTCGTTGCTGAACCTCCAGACCTGCGCTCTCTAGCGCGATGACCATCCCGCGCTGGCAGATTTGTTCGAGGTAGCCATGTCCCAACTCGTTGAGCACCTCCAGGTAGATGCCGATGATTCGATCGGTGATATCGCCATGGAGCAGTTCTATCGTTGTGGTCATGGAGCCGGAGTATTCAAGCGCCGCGCCCAATCGAAATTCCGAACGATTTCAGCTCACGAGCTCAAAGCGCGACGGTTTGTTTGCAGAATCTGCGCTGTCCCGATGATTTGATTCGTGAAGTTTGTGTGCTCAGTGGCTATCCGCAAAGGTTCGATCGCTGAGATCCCTGAGATCCGTGGCTCCATCGTTTGGGTCGTTGATCCGTGAGATCCGCGAGATCCGTGGCTTCTATCGTTTGGGTTGTTGATCCGTGAGATCCGCGAGATCCGTGGCTTCTATCGTTTGGGTCGTTGATCCGTGAGATCCGTGAGATCCGTGGCTCCATCGTTTGGGTTGTTGATCCGTGAGATCCGTGAGATCCGTGGCTCCATCGTTCCGGATCAGCGATGTCCTTCGAGCAATGCCTTCAGCGGCTCGATCGGAATCGCGCGAATGGTGCGGCCGTTGCCGGTCGTGTCCGTGGCCTTCAGCAGCGAGTTGTCGACCGCTTCTTCCGTCGCGTCGAGCACCGCCTCGAAGAGGCCGGACACACTGTCGGTTGGGAGAATCGTGCGTGACTGCGGCGCGGCTGCACTCGTGACGCGGAGGGACGGGTGCGTCGAGAACGCAATCGCGAAGTCGCCGCTGCCGTTCGAGTACGTGGATCCGGTCCGGGCGAGCGCGTAGATCGCGCGCACGGCCAGCCGCCGCAGATCGCGCGCGTCGACCGGCGCATCCGTCGCGACGACGATCATGCACGAGCCACCCGCTCCGCGCTCATCGGGTGTCAGCGTTTTCCAGATCGGCATGCCGCCGAGCACCAGTCTGCCGCCGTAGTTGGTCTGGACGAGCACACCGATGGTCCATGTATCCGTTCCCTGGCGCACGAGTCGCGAGGAGGTGCCGATGCCCCCCTTCCAGCCGAACGCAATCGTGCCCGTTCCAGCGCCGACTGCGCCTTCGTCCACGGCGCCGCCGCGTGCTGACGTGATGGCCGCCGTCACGTGCTCGCGCGTGACGTGAAGTCCGCGGATGTCATTCAGCGCGCCGTCGTTCGTTTCACCGACGAGCGCGTTCACGGATTGCACCCGCTCGTTGCCCGGCTGCGCGAGGGTCCATCTGACCACCGCGTCCATCGCGGTGCCCACCGACAGCGTGTTGGTGAGGACGATGGGAGTTTCAATCGTCCCGAGTTCCGCGACTTGCGTTGATCCGGCGAGTTTGCCGAAGGCATTGCCGACGAAGACGGCGCCGGGGACCTTCTCCTGGAACAGGTTGCCTGAGTGCGGCACGATCGCGGTGACGCCGGTGCGGATGTTGTCGCCTTCAATGATCGTCGTGTGTCCGACGCGCACGCCGGCGACGTCGGTGATCGCGTTCAGGGGACCGGTAGGAAAGCTACCGGGCGTGATGCCAAGGTCCCGCGCGCGCGGACGTGTCGACTGTTGAAACACAGCCGCGCCCAGAGCTGCGGTGAGCAACAGAAGCTCTCGCACTGAGCCCATGATACAGAACCGGGACACTCACAGTTCTTCCCACAGCCGGACGCTTCCGCGTGCAGAACTGTGACAGTCACCGTTCGGATCGCCAGCGCATGTCCGAAAGTGTGACTGTCACCGTTTTCGACCTCCGATGTCCGATTCCGGGAAGAAGTGTGAGTGTCCCCGTTCAGTTGCGGCGCGCCGGGAGCCACGTCGCCACCATCGAGGCCAGCGCGAGCATCAGCGGCGCGGTCGTGAAGACGACGGGGTCCAGCGGCTTCACGTCGTAGAGCATGCTGCCGACCACCATGCCGAGCAGCGCCGCTGGAGAACACGAATCATTTCACCACCAGCTCCCCCTTCATCCCCACCTGGTAGTGACCCGGGAAGGAGCAGAGGTACTCGTAGGCGCCCGGCTTGGTCGGCGCCGTGAACGTCACGTCGACGGTCTCGCCAGGGCCGGCGAGCCCCGTATTGGCGATGATTTTGTCCTTCATGGCGGGCGGAATGAAGTCGGTGTCGCGCGCGGTCATCGCGGCGTTGTTGAACTCGAGCGCGCTGGTTCCGGGCTTCAGCAGGACGAAGTTGTGCGCCATCACGATCTTCGGCGCGGTGCCGTTCGACTTCAATACGACGTGCAGCCGTTCGCCAGGCTTCGCCTGAATCGATGTCACGTCGTACTTCATGGTGTCGCCGCCGGTGAGTTCGACCGTGCGGGCACCCTTCGACGATTTGGCCTGGGTGCCCGCCGCCTTTGGCTTCGTCTGAGCGGCACTCACTGCGACCGGAACAACTGCGAGCAAACACACGAGCGAAAACACTTTCATCGATCGATCCTTCTACAGAAAAAGAGCTCCTTTGATTTTAGCATTCCGCCGTGCGCTCGCCTTTCCTCGGTCGAGGTTTACGTGAGCGTCTCTGGTACAGCATCCGCCGGATACAGCACAGCGCGATACTCGACGGTGGTCCGTTGCCGAGCTGGAATCCAGCGATACGTCGGCACTTCGAAGAGCCGCGCGCGCTCGATCATCTGCCGCCGCGTTTCCGGCATGGGCGAAACGCCAAATTCAAATCCGCGCGTGAGCGTCCGTCCGTTCCACGGAGCCGCGGGCCGGCTGTGGTTCTCTTCCCAGATTCCCATCCAGGGGAAATCCGTCCGACGCCACGCGTAGCCGAACGCAAGCCGCGCCGAGGGTGAGAACGCGACGAAGAAGGCCTCGTCGTGCGCCGGATCCATCAAGTGCGCCGTGTAACCGCTGGATTTCGCCGCCTTGCCGCACGCGCGCAGGTCCGCGACGCCTCCACTCGCGCGCGGCGCAAGCGGCCAGTCGAACTCGGCGCCCTTCTCGAGGTAGTCGTTCGCGCCCACGGTCGACTCGAAGACCTTCGACCGCGAGGCCGACGCGCGGAATTCGGTCGTGCCTTTCTCGAGAAACGGCGGCCCGAGCGTCACGTGCTGGGTCCAGCCCACCGGCCGATCCGCGCCCGACACATTCTCGACGGTCTCTCGGACGTGAACGGTGCGGTGGACCACTTCGATGCGACGCTCGACACGGAGCTGCGCCATCGGCAGCATCGCGTGCATGCAGAGCGCTGTTTCCGACCGATCGATCTCGAACCGCGCAACCGAGGCTTCGCCGTGCACCGGCATGCCTGCGGCAGCTTCCTCGGCCGATGGTCCGCCGAAAATATCGAGACACAGGTTGTGTCCCATGATCCCGGCGAGCAGGGATGATTCCGCGTTGTTTCCGTAGATGGTGTGCGTCGCCGCGTCGTACTCCGATGGCTCGATCGACGGCCAGTCGGGGATCCACAGCGGATTCACGCCCGAGGGCTTGTCGAGAATCTCCGCGATGTGCCCGCCCTCTTCGAGGACGGTGACGCGAAGCGTTCCGTTCTCGATGCTGCAGGCGCGGCGGTTGCGGAACATCTACTGGAACGTTGTTTCGGCGATACGACCGGCCGCTCTGTTTCGCGGCCGGCAGATCGGGCTCGTCCGCTCATCCAAGTGGTACCGAAACAGCCCAAACGGGTCCACTAGTTGAATCGGACCCTGATCCCGCCGCTGATGAAGCGCGGCGTCCCGACTGTAGTGGGCTGCGTGCCGACCAGGTATTCCCGATCGAGCATGTTCTGGACGCTGAAGAACAGCTCGACGTTCCGCTGCAGGTTGCGCGCGAGCGTGAGATCGACGACGCGATACCCTGGTAGGCGGCGCGAGATCGTATTGCGGTCGTCGTCGAACTGCGCGCCGACGAACAGCACGCCGATCGCGACCGTGCCATGCGCGGGATCCGAGTACGCAAGCCGTGCGGAGCCCCGGTGCTCGGGTACCTGGGGAAGGAAATTGCCGACCAGAACGGGATCCTTCTCATTCTCGGTGACCGTCGCACGGTTGAAGATGTAGCCGCCCATCACTCTCCACGCGCCGCCGAGCCGATACTCCGCATCCGCCTGGATGCCGCGCACGCGTGTTCGTCCGAGATTCTGCCGCTGCTGAGTGACGGTTCCGACCGCTGTCGCGATCGTCACGTTGGACACGGGATCTTTCAATCGGTCGGCAAACAACGTGGCGCGGAGCGTGACGTTTCTTCCCGGCGTCAATGTCGCGCCGCCTTCGTACCCGAACAGACGCTCGGGTCCCAGCGCGTTGTTTGCCAGCGTCAGCGTCGTCCCGACGCGGAACTGTCGATAGAGCTCGTTGAGTGTCGGCGCGCGGAATCCCCATCCAAGGCCCGCCCATGCGCTGATGACGTCGTTGATGCGATAGAGCGCGGCCGCGCGGGGACTGTTCACCGTGTCGTTGCGCGAGGGAAGCGACGGGACGTTGTTGGTCGGCACGCCGCTGACGACCGGGGTTTCGAGATTGTGACCGTCGTAGTTCTTCCAGTTGTCCAGGCGGCTGCTCAGCGTCAGCGTCAGCCGCGACATCGGTTGAAACAGGTCCTGCACGTACGCGCCCAGGATGCGCTGCGTGCCGCCGGAGACGCGGTGGAGCGTGACCCGAGCGCCGGTCGCGGCGTCGAGCGCATCTTCGTTGCTGTCGCCGTCGACCCACCGCCAATCGGTGCCCGCGCTGATGAAATGCCGGCCGAACGCGCGCGAGTACTGGGCCGTCGTCCCGACGGCGTGGACGGGCACGTTCTGATTGAGCGTCATGCGCCCGATGCTGCGCGGTGGCGTCGCGGGGGGGACCGCCAGGAAGTTGCTCCGGAACGTTTCCACATCGGTGAAGACCGTCGCCCGCAGCTCGCTCTCATCCGGCATGCCCACGCGCACGCCGCCGCTCGCCGACGACCAGCGCGTGCGGTTGGCTTCTTCAGAGCCGTCGATCGTACTGGCCTTGCCGTTGTCGCGGTTCTCGTGGAAGTAACCGCCCCGGAAGAACGCGCGCACGCGGTCCGTGGCCTGATAATTCAGCTTCACGTTGGCGTTGCGATAGTCGACCGCCGCATTGTTGTCGACGAGCCCTCGCTCCGCTTTCGAGACGATCGGATATCCATCGGTGTCGAGCGCGCTCACGTCGGCGACAACGCCGACGCGTCCCCACACGTCAGCGAACGTCGCATCGAGCTTCGGCGTTCGATGAGTGCCGTATTGCGCGCGAAGGTCCAGCTGTCGGCGCGTCGCAGGGCTGCTGACGATATTGATGACGCCGCCCATCGCGTAGTTGCCGTACAGGCTCGAGCTCGGCCCGTCGACGATCTCGATCCGCTCGATGTTCTCGAGCGGCACGCGCGTCCAGTACACCCAGCCGCCAAAGGGATCGTTGAATGGAATGTCGTCGAACAGCACGAGCGTGCGGCTCACGCCGCTGGGCCCGATGCCCCGCAGCGACACTCCCTGAGTCGTGGGATGAGACGCCAGGCTGCTGGTACGCCTGAACAGGCTGAACGTCGGCACCTGCCGCAGTACATCGTCTGCCACGATGGCGGCGGATTGCCGCACGCTGTCGCTATCGACGATCGTGATGCTGGCGGGCACATCCCCGGCCCGCTGCTCGCTGCGCACGGCAGTGACCGTCACCGTTTCCGTGAGTGTTGCCGGAACCAGCACCACGTTCACGCGCTGCTGATCGTTTCCTTGACGCACGGTCTGCCGGACCTCCGAGAATCCCGGTGCGCGAACGATCAGAAGCATGTCCTCTGATGAATGCACGGTGACGCTGAACGTGCCGTCCGCGCCGCTGACGGCCGGGCGCTCGACGCCCGAGGGCGCGCGAACGACAACGGACGCGCCCGCAATCACGCTGCCGCTCGCATCGTGAACCACACCGCTGATCACGCGAGCATCCGTGACGGCGTGCGACTGTTCGATTGGCGCGTGCCGCGGATCCGACGTCGACGGCCACAGCGACCAGGCGAACAGGGCGGCGAGGGCTGCGCTTGTCATGATGCTGGCTTCACCGCAATCCCCCAGGGGCTTCCACCGACCGAGATGCGCTTCTCGGTCTTTCCCGACGCGATGTCGACGACGGACACGTCGCCCGATGGTCCATTCGCCGTGTAAAGCTGTTTACCGTCCGCGCTGATCCCGATGCCCCACGGCCGCGCGCCGACGTCCTCGATCAGTCTGGCGACCTTCCGCGCCGCGACGTCAATCACGGCGATCGATCTGGCGCGGCCGAGCGAGACGAAGAGCTGCGAGTTGTCGCGCGCGAGCACTGCGCCCATCGGCCGTGGCGGGGTCGGGCTGTTCCCGCTCCTCGGCACCTGGATTGTCATGGCGACGGCATTGGTCGTGGGATCGAAGACGGTGACGACGCCGCCGTTCTCGCTGGTCACGAAGCCGGTCGATCCGTCGCTGGTGAACACAATGGCCCGCGGCCGCGCACCTGTCTTGACGCGGCCGAGAACCGCGAGCGTGGTGGTGTCGATCGCCACGATGTCGTTCTCTCCCTCGCAGCTCACGTAAACGACGCGACCGTCGGGACGTACGGTGACCCCTTCGGGTTCCTCGCCGACCTTCACGCGTCCGCGGACGTTGCCGCTGCCGAGATCCAGCACCGACATCTCCGCCGCATCTTCGTTCGACACGTACAACGTCTTGCCGTCGGGCGAGATCGCAAACGATTCGGGGTCCTGTCCGCTCTGGTACTTGCGCACCAGGGCGCCGTTCGGGAGCTCGACCAGGCCGATACCGTCGGCCGCGCGATCCGCCGGCGGCAGCTTCGACTCATCGACACCAGGACCGCCAATCGGCGATCCCGAGAGGGCGACGAGCAAGTGCTTGCCGTCGGCGGCCAGTTTGATTCCCCGCGGACGCTTGCCGATCTCGAGCCGTTGCACGACGCGTCCCGCATCGGGATCTACGACGACCACCGCACTGCCTGTTTCATCCGAAACGTACAGACGCGGTCCCTGTCCGGTGTCCGTCCCCGGACCGGACGATGAGGAAGAAGGTGAAGACGATCGATTGCAGGCGCCGAGCAGCAATGCGCCCAGCAGCAAACAGACAACGAACGTTCGTGGCGGTCGGGCCGGCACAAGCATGAATGACAAGATACCCGCGACCGGCGACGCAGGCAATCTCAGAAGGTTATCGCGTCCTTGTTCTTTTCCAGTTTCTTCGCGTCGACTCCGGGGACCTTCGCCAGTTGGTCGAAATCCACGAACGGACCGTGGTCGTCGCGGTACTTGACGATCTTCTGCGCCTCGTCGGCCGTCAGTCCCACGGCGTCGGCTATGTCGGCGGCGGCGCTCCGATTGACGTTCACCTTTCCGTAGTGCTGGACGAGGTACGACAGCAGGATGTCGTAGTTGTCGTCGGTGATCGGCGCGCCGAGCTTGGTCATCTTCTCGAGCGTTTCTTCCCACTGCGTCTTCGTGCGGCGCCCCGTGACGATCCGATCCGGTGGATGACACTTCGAGCAGACGGCCTGGAACTCTTGCGCGCCGGGGTCGTCGGATGGTTCCTGCGCGATCGCGACGGGCGCGAAGACGCACAACGTGAGCAGGAGCGCTGCGCTCGCGGAAATGCAGCACGCGATCACCGAGCTCACCTGGAATCGATGTCGATCCGGTTTCATACAACGGCGCCCTGCCAGAAAAGTGTATTACAGTTCGTCGAAGGGGATGTCCCGGATCGACCTCGGCCGAGCAATACTCATCACGCTGTTGCTCTCTTCGAGCGCAGCTGCGCAGCTGCAGGTTTCCGCGCTCAAGGGTGTTGTCGTGGATGCGCAGCGGCAGGTCGTCGTCGGCGCCACGATCGTGCTGCAGGATTCAACCGGCACCAGTGTCGCGACGCGCACGAGTGCACCGGACGGAACGTTCCAGATTGCCGACATCGCGCCCGGATCGTACGTGCTTCGCGTGGAGCTCCGCTCGACCCTTCTGCTGACCAGGCGCATCGTCATACGCGGCTCGCTTCCCGTTGAAGTCATCCTCGATGTTGGTCCCTCAGTACAGGAAGACGTGGTGGTCCGCGGCGACGCCGGCGCGCTGACGGCCGAGCAACCCGCATCGATCGCCGGCGACGCCCTCCGCCGGGAGCAGGAACCGATGCCGGGGCATCGTATCCAGAGCGCGCTCGTCCGACTGCCCGGGTTCATGGAGGAAGACAACGGGCTCGTCCACGTGCGCGGCGTCGACGATGGCTTGTTGTACGTCCAGGACGGAATCCCTGTTTACGAACGGCTCGATCGGCTCTTCGGCATCCCTCCCAGCGCCTCGGCGATCGCATCGCTGCACGTACTCGATGCTTACATTCCGCCGGAGTTCGGGTTCAAGAGCGGCGCGGTTATCGAAGTCCGATCGCAGACCGGGCTGAACGCCGCCTGGTCCGGAAACCTCGACGCCGGCCTTGCGGACACCGCGACGCGGCACGTCGAGGGAGCCGCATCCGGGCCGCTCGGAGGCGCGGTCGGGTTGATGGTCACCGCATCGCACGAGCGTTCCGACCGCTTTCTCGATCCCGTGGATCCCGACAACCTGCACAACGAGGGATGGGCGTCCGCGGCAACGACGCAGTTGACGTGGCGCGCGGGCGCCAATCTCATCACCGCGTCTGCACAAGGAGGCCGGAACGCATACGACGTGCCTCACGATCTCACACAGGAACAGGCGGGGCAGGATCAGCGGCAGCGCATGTGGCAGATGCTGGGGGCCGCTACATGGCAGCGAATCGTCTCCGATCGCACGGTGTGGCAGCTGTCGGCGTACATGCGCCACGGCGCGGCCGCGTTGACGGCGTCGCCGAACGACACGCCTGTCACGAGCACGGCGAGAAGAACGAACGATCGCGGCGGCTTGTTGTGGAGCCTCACCCATCAACGTGGCCGGCATACCGCGAAAACCGGCTTCGAAGCGTCCGCGCTGAGCCTCGACGAGCAGTTCTCGTTCGCGGTCACCGATGCGGATGCGGCCGCGGACGCGGGACTCACCGAGGCCGCAATCGCCCACGACCCGTCGCATCCGTTCCTCTTCGTCGATCGACGAGGGCCGTCGCTGTGGTCGCTCTTCGCACAGGACGCGTATCGTGTGTCCAACCGGCTCATGTTGAACCTCGGCGTCCGCTACGATCGCAGCCGTCTCCTGCTCGCGGCGTCGCAGGTGAGCCCGCGCGCCGGCGTCGCGTATGAAGTGCGGCGCGGAACCGTGCTTCGCGCGTCAGCGCAGCGTCTCTTTCAACCGCCGCAGTCGGAGTACCTGCTGCTCGCATCGTCCGAAGAGGCGCGCACGCTGTCGCCCTTCGACAGCGACGAGATCGGCGGCGGATCGAGCGTGCCGCCGGAGCGCCAGACCGCGCTCGACTTCTCGCTTTTGCAGGACGTGACGTCGCATGGGCGCGTGAACGTCTCTGTCTGGCGGCGCCGCGCGCGCGATGTCGGCGATCCGAACGTCTTTTTCGGGACGACGGTAACGGTGCCGAACAGCGTCGCCCGCCAGCACGCGTGGGGTCTCGAGGCGCGCGTCGACGTGATGCCGTATCGCGGCTGGTCCGGCGCGCTCAGCTACTCGCGCGCGCGCGTGGAACAGTTCGGGCCGTTCACAGGCGGCCTGTTTCTCGAGGAGCAGGTCGCGGCGATCAGGGACGGGACGCGCTTCACGCCCGATCACGATCAGCGTCACTCTCTCGGCGCGACGCTCGCGTTCAGCGACGATCGGCAGCATTGGCGCGTTGCCGGTGCGTTCCGGTACCAGACCGGGACGCCCGTCGGACTCGACGAGCTCAACGCAGACGAGGTCGACGAGTTGCGCGGACGCCGGGGCGCTGAGGTCGTCGATTTCGAATCCGGCCGCGTTCGTGCGTACGCGCTCACCGACATTCAGGCGGAATGGGCGTTCATGCGGCGCCAGCGCTTCGATCTGTCCGCGGTTGCGTGGGTGAACAATGTCACGAACGAGCTGTACGCGTTCAACTTCGGGAATGCGTTCAGCGGAACGCATTTCGGATCCGGCCGCCGCGTCGGCGTCAGCCTGCGCGTATTGTTCCGACGGTGATTGTCGAATCATTTTGATCCGTGCGATCCGTGCAGTCCGTGTAATCCGTGGTTCGTTTCGCTCTGTCAAACGCTCGCCACATCACGACGCGATCGCTACAATGCGGCGTCATGGAAAGCATGATGACCCGCATTGCGGTGCTGTCGATCGCCGCGGCGTTGACCGGCACACCGGGCGTCGAAGCGCAGGGGCGCGGCGAACTTCCACCCTGGACGACCACCGCATCCGACGCCCAGCGCACGGCGTCGGTGAAGAGCGATCCCAAGTTGAACAGGGAGAGCGTCGCGACTGATTTCAAGTTTCTGTGGAAGCGCGCGCTCGATAACCAGCCGAAACAGCTCGATGCGCTCACGCAGCCGCTGCTGCTGCCGAACATCATTTCGTACAAGGGATTCAAGGCGCTCGCGTTCATGGGCGGAAGCTCCGATGTGGTCTACGCGATCGACTACGATCTGTCGCGCATCTTCTGGGAACGCCGGCTCGACACGGGAGCGCCCGCGCAGAATCCGTCCATCGCGTGTTCGGGCGCGCTGACGACGATCACGCGCGCAAGCACGCTCGCCCCATCGACACGCGCGGGAGGAGGCCGCGGCCGTGGAGGTGCGGGCCAGCCGCCGGCTAACGCGGCGGGCACGCCGGCAGCAGCGGCGGCAGGTGTCCCGCCCGCGCCAGGCGCGGCTGTCGTTGGCGGCGCACCGGATCCGCGGCTCGCGGCCGCCGGCCGCGGCGCGACACCGATGCCGCCCCCGCCGCCTGCGAATCCTCCAATGCCCGGTTCGGGGCCCGGTCCGAACGCCGTGCTCGGCGGCTACGCCGGAGAGCGCGGCGGCAACCCGAATGTGTACGCGATCTCCAGCGGTGGTCGCCTGCACGCGCTGAATCCGCAGGACGGCACCGACATGGTGCCCGCGATCAAGTTCCTTCCGCCCGGTACGAGGGCGATCGGATCGATTCTGCTCGATTCCGTGTTGTACGCCGCGACGACCGGCGGGTGCGGCGGCGCGCCGAATGGCGTCTGGGCCATCGAGCTCGCGAACGACGCAAATACCGTGACGCGGTGGGAAACGAAAGGAAACATCGCCGGAGATGGTCCCGCGTTTGGGATGGATGGCACGATCTACGTCGCAACCGGCGACGGCGAAGCGTCCGACGGTTACACGAACGCCGTGGTCGCGCTCGAGCCGAAGACGCTCAAGGTAAAGGGGTGGTTCAGCGCAGCGAAAACCCCGTTCACCACCTCGCCGATCGTGTTCAGTTACAAAGGCAAGACGTTAATCGTCGCCGGCAACAAAGACGGACGCGCGTACGTTCTGTACGCGTCCAATCTCGCCTCCGGCAAACCGCACCAGTCACCGCTTTCCGCGACCGAGCCGCTGACGAGCGGGACGGGAACAATCACCGGCCTGTCGACCGTCGACGATACGGCGGGCACGAGGTGGATCGTCGCGTCGATCGCGGGGCCGACGCTGAGCGCCAAGGCGTCCGCGACCAACGGCGCAGCCGTTGCGCTGCAACTTGCCGGGCAGGCGGAGACGCCTACGTTGCGGGTCGCGTGGACGTCGCGGGATCTGATTTCACCGGTCACGCCGGCGATTGTCAACGGCGTGGTGTTCGCGTTGTCGAGCGGTGAGGACCACGGCATAGGCAGCGCGGCCGAGCGCGCCCAACGATCGAAGCCGGCCGTGCTCTACGCGCTCGATGTGGCAACCGGCGTCAGCAGGTGACAGCCAGGTCTACGTCGTCACGCACGACGGCACCTTCTACGCGTTTGGGATTCCGCTGGAGCGGTGAGATCGAGGTCCGAGGTCCGAGGTCCGAGATCGGTGAAGAGAGGACATGAGATGAGGCGACTCATTTGTGCGGCGGCGATTGCGGTCGCGTGCGGGCTCGGAGGCGCACTGCGCGCGCAGACGCCCGCTTCGACTGCGGGTCAGCTGATCGACTGGATCACCGACGGCGGTGACAACCAGCGCACAGGATGGAACAAGGACGAAAAGATTCTCACGAAGGACAATGTCAAAAACCTGAAACTGCTCTGGAAACTGCAGACGGACAACTACCCGCGCGCCCTGCACTCGTTGATGCCGGTGCTCGTCGTCGGTCAGTTGAGCACCGCGAACGGGCCGAAACAGGTCGGGTTCGTTGCGGGCATCTCCGACAATCTCTACGCGTTCGATGTCGAGACGGGCAAGATTCTGTGGCAGAAGCACTGGACGTATGAAGAGCCGGCCCCTCCGGCCGGCTTCGGTGGCGGCGGCAGGCGCGGGCAACAGCCCAGCGATCCGCGCCACCTCGGATTCCTTCGTCCCGGCGGAAGCAGCGACACACCCGTGATCGGGCCTCCCGATGCGCAGGGACGCCGGGCGATTTATTTCGTCACCGGCGACGGCATGCTCCACATTCTCAACGCCGCGGATGGAACAGATCTGCAGCCGCCGTTCATGTTCCACATTGGCAAGGGGTGGGCGCTGAATCTGGTCGGCAACACGTTGTGGATGGCGGACACGTACGCCGGGATTTCAATCGCGGCGGTGAAGCTCGACGATCCGCAGCACAAGGTGATGACGTACAACGCGGGGAGCGGCGGTGCATGGGGACGGCGCGGCGCGGTGATCGACTCGCAGGGCAACGCCTATTCCACCACCGGAGATGGCGTCTACGATCCCGCGAGCGATCCGCCGCGGTACGGCAACAGCGTCATCGGCGTCAAGGTCGAGGGCGGCGATCTGAAGCTGAACGACTACTACACGCCGAAGAACTGGGAGTGGCTGCGCAAGCGCGATCTCGATCCGAACAACACGCCCACGATCTTCACCTACAAGGGACGCGAGTTGATGGCCGCGTCGGGCAAGGAGTGCCGCGTCTATCTGCTCGATCCGAAATCGCTCGGCGGCGCGGATCATCAGACGCCGATGTTCAAGACGGATCTCTTCTGCAACGAGGAAGTGGACTTCCAGGACGCGGGGAGCTGGGGCGCGCTCTCGACGTGGGAAGACGCGAGCGCTACGAGATGGGTGCTCGCGCCGTTCTGGGGACCTGTGCACTCGCAGTTCAAGGCGCCACTCATGAACTCGCCAGCACCGAAGGAAGGAGGCGTCGCGGCATTCAAACTCGAGGAGAAGAACGGCGCGCTGCAGCTGACGCCCGCGTGGGTCTCGCGCGACATGCACCGTGGTGAGCCGGTGGTCGTCGTCAACGGCGTGGTGTTCGGATATGGGAGCGGTGAATACACGGGCCAGTCGTTCCCGGATGTCGGGCTGCAGTTTGATTCGACGATCCGCGCATCGAAAGGCACGCGCGCGGTGATTTACGCGCTCGACGCGCAGACCGGCCAGGAGCTCTGGTCGAGCGGCGATCAGATGCACCAGTGGAATCACTTTTCCGGCATCACGGTCGTCAACGGCCGCGTATACCTAGGGACGTACGACGGCACGCTCTATTGCTTCGGCGTCACGCCGTGACGTGCGGAACTGCAGGCAGGCAAGACATTGCGCATTGCGAAACGTCTTGCGCGCAATTTGTCCTGCTGTTCCGCTGAGAATTGCCTGTTAACTTCTTCCTGCCGCGTCTCTTAGCAGTTCAACACCTGTTTGACAGTTCGATAAATTCTTCTGCGAACGGTTCCTTTTTGACTCGTCCCAGGAACCGCCATACGCTCGCACGCGACGTCCGCTCAACAGCGACTCTGCCAGGCAGAGATCCGCTCTTTCGGCGTTTCAACGGCTCGCAAGTGGGAGGAGGGTGTCGTGGAACGTTGGCTCGCAAGAATGGTTCTGGCTGTACTTCTGTTCGCCACCGTAGGTGTGGCGGGCGCATCCGCCCAGGGTCTCACAGGACAACTGTCAGGGACCGTCGCGGACTCTGGCGGCGGCGTGATGCCCGGTGTCACAGTCGTCCTCAAGAACGCCGGCACGAACGGCACGCGGGAGACGATCACCGGTGCCGATGGTGCGTTCGTATTTCCCGATCTGCTGGCGGGCACCTACGACATCACCGTTACGATGAGCGGCTTCAAGACCTACGAGCAGAAGGGCATCAAGCTCGGTGCGACCGAACGCATCGCGCTTCGTACGATCGCGCTCGAGGTCGGCGGCCTGAACGAACAGGTCACCGTCCAGGCGGAAGCGGCGCTCGTGCAGACCAACAGCGCGGCGCGATCCGCGGTGATCGAGCGCCAGCAGATTGAAGACATCGCCCTCAAGGGACGCGACTTCGCCGGCTATCTGAAACTGCTGCCGGGTGTGATCGACACGAGCGCGCGCGAGGCGCCGGGCTGGGGCAGCATGGGCGGCCTGTCGATCAATGGCCGCAGCGGCGGGTTCAACTTCTCCTACGACGGCGTCACGAACAAGGACACCGGATCGAACAGTGGCAACTATGCGGCGCCGGCGCTCGATTCCATCGGCGAGGTCCGCGTGCAGACCTCGAACTTCCAGGCGGAGTACGGCCGCAGCTCCGGCGCGACGATCACGGTGGTGACGCGCGCGGGCACGAAGGACTTTCACGGGAGCGCCGCCTACTACAAGCGCGACGATTCGTGGAACGGGAACGAGTTCTCGCGCCGGCAGCAGTGCAGCCTCGGCCAGACGTCGCAGTGCAGCGCGCCGCTCTACACGTTCGACAACGAAGCCTGGACGCTTGGCGGCCCAGTGCTGATTCCCGGAAGTAACTTCAACCGGGGGCGCAACAAGCTGTTCTTCTTCTTCTCGCAGGATCTGCTGTCCCGCACCGATCCCGGCGGCCTGAATCAGCGCCGGATGCCTACGGCGCTCGAGCGCCAGGGGGATTTCTCACAGACGTTCGACAGCCAGGGACGTTTGATCTTCATTCGCGATCCGCTCCTCTCCGGCACGTGCAACAGCGTGACGGGCGGACCGGCGTGTTTCCCGGGGAACAGGATCCCGGCGAGCCGGTTCGATACGGTCGGGCAGGCGCTCTTGAATCTGTTCCCGCTGCCGAATGCCGCGGACCCCACCGGCGCGAATCAGTACAACTACACCTTCCAGACGGTGCAGGACTGGCCGCGCAACGACCAGGTCTTGCGCATGGACTGGAACGTCGCGGAGCACACGACCGCATACGGCCGGTTGCAATGGGGATATGAGAAGCGTGCCGGCGGAGTGTCGTTCCTCGGATCGACGGGCGCGGGCTGGCCGCAGCAGCCGAGCAAGTACGAGATCGACACGCTCAGCTACGTCAACACGATCCTGCACACGTTCAACTCGAGCACCTTCGCCGAGTTCACCATCGGCGTGAACTGGGCGCACCAGTACACCAGCCCGCTCGACCAGGCGTCGCAGGACGCCAACGATCGGACGATCGTGCTGCCAAGTTTCCATCAGTTCTTCCCGGAAGCGAATCCCTTGAACTCGATGCCACAGGCTTCATTCGTCGGCGGCCTGCCGACGCCAGGCAGCGGCAATCCGACCTACGGCGCCTTCAACGTGGAGAGCCGCTGGCCGTTCTACGGCTACAACGCGCCGTTCAACGTGTCGAGCAATCTGACCAAGGTGCTCGGTTCGCACAACATCAAGACCGGCATCTTCGTCGAGCACACCACGCGTCCCGCGCAGCGCTCGTCTACGTTCAACGGCTCGCTCAGTTTCAACACGGACGGATCGAATCCGCTGAACACGAACATCGGCTTCGCGAACGCGCTGCTCGGCGCCGTCACGCAGTACCAGGAATCGAACGGCCATCCGTCCGCGCATTCGCTGTTCTACAACACCGAGTGGTACGCCCAGGACAACTGGCGGCTGCGGCGGAACTTCACGCTGGACGCCGGCGTGCGGTTCTACTACATCACGCCGACCTCGAGCCACGGCGATCAGGTCGCGCAATTCGAGCCGACGGTCTTCGCCGCCAGCAACGCGCCGCTGCTCTTCCAGCCGATCTCGACGCCGCAGGGGCGGCGCGCGGTGAACCCCGTTACCGGCGAGATCTTCCCGCTGGTGTATCTGGGCCGCCTCGTGCCGGGCACGGGCGACTTCACGAACGGGATGGTCGTCTACGACGGCACCCCGCAGCGGAAATCGGCGTTCAAGGCGGCGCCGCGTATCGGCTTCGCGTGGGATGTGACGGGAGATGGCAGGACGTCGGTCCGCGGCGGCGCCGGGACGTTCTACGATCGCTACGCGGATGACAACATCCTGGATCTCGTGGAGCTGCCGCCGCTGCTGCAGACTTACACGACGAACTACACGACGATCTCGGAGCTGCTCGCGAGCCCGCTGACCGCGACGCCGACGGCGGTTCGCCGCATCACGAATTTCGAGCCGCCGGTCGTCTACAACTGGAGTCTGGGATTGCAGCGTGATCTCGGATGGCGCTTCGTCGGCGACGTGGCGTACGTTGGCAACGCCGCGCGCAATCAGTTAATCAACCGACCCATCAACGGACGTCCGTACGGCTACGCATATCAGGCGTCGAGCCTCGATCCGACGAACGTCGTCGGCGGCGTCGTCCAGCCGCTGCCGAACGACCTGCTGCGTCCGAATCGGGGCTGGGCCGGTATCACGCAGCGGGAGTTCACGGGCTATTCCGATTACCACTCGCTGCAGTTTTCCGGCACGCGGCGGCGCGGACCCGAGGGACTCGCGTTCAGTGTCGCCTACACATATCAGATGAAGAATAAGACGCTGCAGACGATCGATCCCTTCGTCGACGACAACCGTGCGCGGAACTACGACTCGAATGGACGGCGCCCGCACACGCTCACCGTCAGCTATGCGTACGACATCCCGAACGTGAGCCGTCGTTGGGACAACGTGATTGCGAAGGCGGTGCTCGACAACTGGCAGGTCTCGGGGATCACGTCAGTGTTCAGTGGTACCTACACGGCCCTGACCTACTCGTACACGAACGTGCCGACTGGAGTGCTCAGCGGCACAGGGGCAATCGATGCACCGACGTTCTCGAACCTGAGTGCGAGCCGTCCGGACATCGTGTGCAACCCGAACGTGTCCCGCGGCGATCGGACTTTCGCGCGCCAGTTCAACACCGACTGCGTCAAGCCACCGTCGGATGCGTTCCGCCTCGGCAATGCCCTGTACGACGAATACCTCGGGCCAGGGTTCATGAACTGGGACATTTCCCTGTTCAAGAATATTCCGGTTGGCGGCACTCGTCGTCTGCAGCTCCGCGCCGAGCTGTACAACGCGTTCAACACCGACGAGTGGACAGACGTGAACAGGAACGCGGTATTCGACTTCCAGACGGGCGCGCTCACGAACGCGAACACGTTCGGGTCGCTTACGGGCGCGACGCAGAGCGCGCGCCGTATCCAGCTGGCCGCACGCTTCACGTTCTGAAGCAGGAACTTGTGGCTTCCATCTTCAGGTGGAAGCCACGAGAACGCATGTATCACCGAGTGCCTCTCATCATTCTTCTGTGGGCTGCCCTCGCGCTCGGTGTTCAGGTGAACCCGCGTCCGCCTGAGATCCCGTTTCAATCACACACAATCGATCCCGGCGCCGCCGAGACGGCCGCTGTTGCCGACATCAACCATGATGGGCGGCTCGATATCGTGTCTGGGGAGAACTGGTACGAAGCGCCGACCTGGACGAAGCACCGCTTCCGTGACCTGAATTTCGTTCAGCAGTACATCGACGACTTCAGCGATCTGCCCCTCGACGTCGATGGCGACGGATATCCCGACATCGTCTCGGTCTCGTGGTTCGCCAAGCGCATCGCGTGGTGGAAGAATCCGGGCCACGCCTCTTTGCCGTCATCGTGGAAGGAGGCGGAGATTCATGCGGGCTTCAACATCGAGTTCGCCATCCTCGCCGATATGGACAACGACGGCAAGGCGAACGAGGTGGTCGCGCAGGAGAACGGTACGCCGCAGGCGTGGTACGAGGTCCGGAATGGCGCATTCGTCGCGCACGTCGTCGGCGACCGGAGCTACGGCCACGGGATCGGCGTGGGCGATATCAATAAGGATGGCCGGACCGACGTCCTGACGCCCCGCGGCTGGCTCGAAGCCCCCGCCGATCCGCGCGCCGGCAACTGGACGTTCCATCCGGACTGGGAGACGACCAATGTGACAGCGCCCGCGCCGCCGGGCGCGCAGCCACAGGTCGCGTCACCTCGTGTCACCGATTTGGGATTCATGCATGTGGCCGACGTCAACGGCGACGGAAAGAACGATGTCATCGCCGGCGCCGCCCACGACTACGGCGTCTTCTGGTTCGAGCACACAGACGAGGGTCCATGGACGCGTCGCGCGATCGATACGGCGTGGTCCCAGGCGCACGCGTCGACGCTCGTGGATCTGAATGGCGATGGCCGGATGGACCTGGTCACCGGAAAGCGGTTCATGGCACATAACGGCGGCGATCCGGGTGAGCGCGAGCCGCTTGGCGTTTACTGGTACGAGTTCCGGCCCGCCGCAACCCCTGCGAACACGGCAGGCGCGGCTCGGGGCGTGGGCCGCCCAGGTTCGGCCGGCGTCGAATGGGTGCGGCACGTCATCGAATATGGCGGACGGATCGGCGGCGGCATGCAGATCCCGGTCGTGGACATTGACGCCGACGGGGACCTCGATCTGGTGTGTGCTGGGAAGAGCGGCCTGTTTCTGATAGAAAATCTCTCCAAAGGGCGTCCTGCCCGGGGTGTAAGCCGGCGCTAACGGTCACCGGAGGATCAGATGCAGAAGCAGAGACTCTTCGTCGCCAGTTGCGTGTCGCTCGTGACGACCTCGATGGTGTTCGCGATCCGCGGCGACGTGGCGGGTCCGATGAGCACCGCCTTCCAGATCTCGAACGAGCAGATGGGGCTGATCTTCAGCCCGGCGTTCTGGGCGTTCACGATCGCGATCTTTATCAGCGGCGCGATCGTGGACATCGTCGGGATGCGCGGACTTCACATCCTGTCGTCGCTGGGCTACTTCGTCGGTATCGGACTCGTGCTGCTCGCGCCGCACCCGACCGCGCCGGTCGCCTCGATCTTCGATAACACCGGCACGACGCTGCTGTATGCCGGGTTCCTCGTGATGGGCCTCTCGCAGGGGCTCGTCGAGGGCGTCATCAACCCGCTCGTCGCAACCATATACAGCGATCAGAAGACAAAACGGTTGAACATGCTTCACGCGTGGTGGCCGGGCGGTCAGGTCATTGGCGGCCTGCTCGCCGTCCTG
The DNA here is from genome assembly GCA_003222675.1 of Acidobacteriota bacterium. Lineage (GTDB taxonomy): Bacteria > Acidobacteriota > Vicinamibacteria > Vicinamibacterales > 2-12-FULL-66-21 > QHWT01. Next base: position 201,404 of record QHWT01000071.1, read on the forward strand.
CTGACCGCGGTTGGCGTGGGCTGGCAGATCAAGCTCTCGACGATTCTCGTGCCCGCGGCGATTTATCTCGTCATGGCGTTTTCGACGCCGTATCCCGTGACCGAGCGCGTGCAGTCGAAGGTGTCGACCGGCGACATGTGGGCGCAGACGGCGAAGCCGCTTTTCCTGCTCCTGTTCGTGTGCATGTGGATGACGGCGGCCGCGGAGCTCGGTCCCGATCAGTGGTTCCCGAAGGTGATGGGGGATCTCGTGCCGCAGCTCCAGGGCGTACTGTTCCTCGTCTACACCGCTGGCCTGATGTTCCTGCTTCGGACGTTCGGCAGCGGCATCGCGCATCGGGCGCCGATCGCCGCCTTGCTCGTGTGCTCCATCCTCACCGGCGTGGGTCTGTTTTGGCTCGGCGGCCTTCAGCCCGGGGCGAGCGCGGCCGTGGCGTTCGCGGCAGCGACGGTATTCGGCATCGGTAAGAGCTTCTTCTGGCCGACGATGATCGGAGTGACCGCGGAGCAGTTCCCGCGCGGCGGCGCGTTGTTGATCTCGTTGATGGGTGGCACGGGGATGCTGTCCGTGGCGGTTGCGCTGCCGATCATGGGCGCGCGTATCGATAAGTTCGGGCCCGGCGCCGCGCTTCAGATGATCTCTTACCTGTGCGTGATCTTGGCGGTCATCTTCGGCGGGCTGTACGCGTACTTCAAGGCGCGCGGCGGCTACCGTGCGATTCAGCTCGGGACGGACCGTCCCATGGCGACCGGTGAGCTCTGAACATCCTGCCGGCCCAGTTTGTTAGGGCCAGTTTGTTAGGGAACGATACCGATGATGACCCCAAGACTCTGTGCGACTGTCGCCGCCTTTTGTGCGGCTGCGGTCGTCGCGCCTCGCGCTCAGGAGAAGGCTCTTCGACTGAGCCCAGGGCAAGCCAGCTGGCTGACTGACGGCGGCGATCCGCAGCGCACGTCCTGGCAGAGGAACGAGACGATCCTCAGCCCGGCGAGTGTGAAGGGTATGAAGCTGCTGTGGAAGGTCAAGCTCGATAACGCGCCGCGGCAGCTGCACAACCTGTTTGCACCGCTCATCATTCCCGACGTGCAGACGGCGAACCCGGCTCGCGAGATCGCAATCGTGGCCGGCGTGTCCGACAACATCTATGGCATTGACGTCGCGAAGGGGACACAAATCTGGAAGCGGCACTTCGACAGCACGTTCGAGGAGCCACAGAGCGGATCCGGGAGTTACACGCTCTGTCCTGGCGGTTTGACTGCGACGCCCGTCGTCGCGCCGACGGATACGCCAGGCAACTACAAGGTGTACGCCGTATCGTGGGACGGACGTCTTCGTACGCTCGATCCCGGGACCGGTGAAGAGATCGCCGCCGCTGAACCATTCCTTCCCGCCAATGGAAAACCGTACGGCCTCAACATTTTCAAGAACGTGATCTACACGACGACCGCGCAGGGCTGCGGCGGGAATCCGAACCAGTTTTACGGGTACGACCTGGCGACGAAGAAGGTGGGCAGTTTCAACCCCGGAAGCGGCGGTCTCTGGCCGCGTCTCGGTCCGTCCATTGGCAAGGACGGCACGGTCTACGCCGGCAGCGGTGACGGCGATTACCTGCCGGAGGAGCAGATCTTCGGTCAAGCGATCGTCGCCGTGAAGCAGAATCCCTCTTCGAAGGCGCTCGAGATGACCGACTGGTTCGCTCCGTCGAATGCCGATTGGTTGCGTAAGCGGGATCTCGACATGAACGCGACGGGCCCGGTGTTCGACTACAAGGGGAAGGAATATACCGTTCAAACCAGCAAGGAATGCCGCATCTGGCTGCTCGATACGAGCGCGCTCGGCGGCGAGGATCATCGCACACCGGTGGACCGCACGCCGCTCGTGTGCAACGAAGAGGTACAGTTCGCCGGCGCCGGCGTGTGGGGCGCGCTCGCGACGTGGGAAGAATCGAGCGGCACACGGTGGGTACTGATGCCGTTCTGGGGACCGAAGCATTCGCAATTCAAGGCGCCGATCGAGCATGGCGAAATCGTGCTCGGCGCGATTGCGGCGTTCAAGGTCGAGGAGAAGCTGGGACAGGTGCAGCTGACGCCTGCGTGGATCTCGCGCAACATGCACCAGGCGGACCCCGTCGTCATCGCCAACGGCGTGGTGTTCGGGTATGGCAACGGCGAAGATGCCACGCAGTCGACGGCGGACATCGGGCTCGCGTACAACTCCGCCGCGAATCGGGTCGCGCACTCGTCACACGCGACGCTGTACGCCTTCGATGCGAAGACGGGTGACGAGCTGTGGTCGAGCGGCGATCAAATCGCGTCGTTCAGCCATTTTTCGAGCCTCGCAATCGCGAACGGGCGGGTTTACATCGGCACGTACGACGGCACGTTGTATTGCTTCGGTATCGACCGCGCGTTCAGCACGAGGCAGCCATGAAGCAACCTTGGACGCTGCGATTCGCGTGGGCTGCCATCGTGACCATCGGCTCGATCGCGCTGCTGCACGCGCAGGGACGAGGCGGCGGCGAGTGGACGACGAGCGGGTACGACGCGCAGCGGACCGCATGGCTGCGCGGCGATGCGCGGCTGACGAAGAACGCGGTCCAGAAGGGGGAATTCCAGTTCCTCTGGAAGGCGAAATTCGACAACGAGCCGCGCCAGCTCAACTCGCTGACGACGCCGATCATCCTTGATCGACTGATCGGCTATCGCGGCTTCAAGGCGCTTGCGTTCATCGGCGGCAGCGACGATCGCATCTTCGCGATCGACACCGATCTCGCGCGTCCGTACTGGACGACGATGTTGAACTACACCGCGGCCACGGGAGGACGTCCGCCCAGCTCGTGGGAGTGCCCCGGCGGATTGATCGCAACACCCAGTCGGCGCACCGTGCTCACGCCGTCGGCATTGGGCGGCGGCTCTGGCGGCGGTCGCGGCGGCGCGCGCACCGGCAGCGCCGTCGGCGAGCCCGGCAAGGGTGCGGCCGTACTCAGTCAACAGCAGCCGCAGCGGGGCGCTCGAGGCGGACGCGGCGCGCCAGCGGGGCCCGCGCAACAGGCGCAGGGGCGTGGGCGCGGGCCGGCCCCGATCGGATTCGGCGGAGTCGATCCGGTGTACGCAATGGGCAGCGATGGGTACCTTCATACGCTCCAGTCGAGCAACGGCGCGGATGCGGAGCCGCCCGTGCCGTTCCTCCCACCTAGCACGAAGCCGTCAGCGCTGCTCTGGGTGGATGGCATTGTCTACACCACCACATCCAACGGTTGTGGCGCGGCGCCGAACGCGGTCTGGGCGATCGATCTGACGGCGCCGGACAAGGATCGCAAGTCGATCAGGTGGACGACCGGCGGTGCGAGCCTTGCGGGCACAAACGCGCTGGCATTGGGAACCGACGGCACGCTGTATGTCGCAGTCGCGAGCGAGCCTGCGGGAAGCAAACGGTCGTCGACGGCCACGGACGGACAGGGACGGGAGCAGACCTACGCAGATGCGGTCGTCGCGCTCGATCGCGTCACGCTGCAGCCGAAGGACTGGTTCTCTGCGCCGGGCGCCGACTTCAATGCATCGCCGATCGTCATTGGCCAGAAGGACAAGGATCTCGTCGCCGTGACTGCGAATGACGGACGTGTCTATCTTCTGGATAGCACGTCGCTCGGCGGAAGTGATCACAAGACCCCGCTGCACGTGACGGCGAAATTCACATCGAGCGGTGCGGGCACCGCGCTGAGCACGTGGGAGGACGGGGACACGCGCTGGGTCCTCGCCACGGCGGCCGGTCCGGCGCAGGCGGGCATGAAGTTCATGTCGAACGGTCTCGCGCCGAACGGTCGGGTTGTCGCGTTCAAGCTGATCGATCGGGACGGGAAGCTCTCGTTGGAATCGGAGTGGGCGTCGCGCGATCTCATCTCACCGCTCGCGCCCATCGTCGTCAACGGGATGGTGTTTGCCGTGTCGAGCGGCGAGTATCGCCCGGCGAGCACGACGGCGGCGCTGGGCGCGGCGCAACGCGCGCAGCGATCGGTCCCGGCGGTGCTATACGTACTGGACGGCCCCACGGGAAAGACGCTGTGGAGCAGCGGTACGAAGATCACGTCGTTCGCGCGCGCAGGACTTTCCGCAGGCAGCGGCCAGGTATATCTCGTCACGTACGACAATCACCTCTACGCGTTCGGTATCCCGATGGAGCATTGACGCCGGGCCTGAAGACCCGGCCTACAGAGCTGGTCTGGAGCCTACACGTGAGCGATTGTGGGGCGGACCTTCAGGTCCGCCATTTGCAGTGAGAAACGTCAGCACGACTCGCGCGTAATCAGTCCTCGTCCCAAGCCGGCAGATCTTTCGAAGCCCGGTGCGGTCGCGATCGCCTTCGGCTTCGCGAGCGAGACCTAAGATGGACGATCGTGAGGGATCGACAATGACTACCGGCGTAATGACAACGAGCGTGAGCGCCGCGGCCGGCGTAGCGCTGGCTTGTCTCGTGTCGTTCGGTGCCACTGGTTTCGCACAGGGTCAGTTGCCTGATGCGCCCGGCAGGGACGTGACCGTGCGCGTCTGCAGCCAGTGTCACGAACCGCAGCGCGCCGCGTCGGTCCGACTGACGCGCGACGCGTGGGAAGCCGTGCTCGCGAAGATGTCGGCGCTTGGCATGAAGGCGACTGACGACGAGCTCACCGCGATCCTCGATTATCTCTCGGAGAATCTCAAGGGCGAGGCGCCGAAGCCGATCAACATGAACAGCGCCACGTCCGTCGAGCTCGAAAGCGTCGCGGCGCTGCTTCGCAAAGAAGCGGCGGCGTGGATCGCTTACCGCAACAAGAACGGGCCGTGCAAGTCGCTCGATGACTTCAAGAAAGTACCGGGCGTTCCATTCAAGAAGATCGACGAGCGGCGCGATCGACTCGTCTGCTTCTAGTACTCGCTTCGCTCGCAACCGTTTTCAGTTCCCAGTTGCCAGTTGCCGCCACTGTGAACTGGTCACTGTGAACTGCTGACTGGCTACCGTGAACTGGTAACTGGTGGGAGGAGGTTCTCGCGGAGCGGCACGCGTCGGGGGTGGGGCCCCGACGCGATCAAAAGGAAGTCGGGCCCCACGCGCATTGAACAATGCCGACGAACAGGAGCCATCATGAAGGCGCCGCTCCACCACGGTCTGGCGGGACTGGTTATCGGTCTGATCGTTGGGATGGCCCTTCAACTCGCTGCTGGCGCGCCGCAATCGGACGCGCAGAGGGGACGCGGCGGCGGCGGCTTTACAGAGCCGACGCCGATGGACTTCAACGATCATGAAGGCTACGTGTCGCTCTTCGATGGCGTCAGCCTCAAGGGATGGGACGGCAACCCAAAGTTCTGGCGCGTCGAGAATGGCGCCATCGTCGGCGAGTCGACACCCGCGAACCCGAGCGGCAACAGCTACATCGTCTACCGCGACCTCGAGGCGAAGGACTTCACGCTGAAATTCGAGATCAAGATCGAGGGAGATGGCGGCAGCGGCATTCAGTACCGAAGCAGGACGGGACTCCCGTGGCTCCGGCCGATCCCGGCGAACGTCACCGCCAACGTCGGGCCCGTCAATCTCAATTGGATGATGACCGGCCCGCAGGCAGACTTCTGGCCGAGCCGCGTTTACACCGGGCAGTTCTACTCCGAGAACACGCCGATGCGCATTCTCGCGTGGCGCGGCCAGGTCGTCGAAGGCTTCGGCGACAAGAGCAAGAAGTTGATGGGCACCATCGCCGATCGCACCGCGCTCGGTGCTCTCGTGCGCATGAACGACTGGAACCAGTACGTCGTGATGGCGCGCGGCGGGACGTTTCTCCACATCATCAACGGCCGGTTGATGGCCGCGATGATCGACGACGACCCCTCGTCGTCGAACAATCAGTCAGGGCTGTTCGGCATCGAGATTGAGGCAACCACCAAGGTCTCGGTGCGGAACATGTGGGTGAAGAAGCTCATTTAGATATTCGGCACGCCCCCTGGAACTTGGATGCCAGGAGAGGAACCGATCAGGTCGATCAAAAAAGCCGGGGTGATGGGGTTCGATCGGTGTGCGAACGATTTCAGAAACGGAATATACGCTCCGACGTTGTGCTGATAGTCGCGGAACCGATCGCCGAAACGCGAAGCCAGCAGTTGTCTTCGATGCGGACGCGAATTTCCGTGTCGATGATGAATATCACCGTCGAGAGCGGCAGAATCTACCCGGGATCGCCCAGGGTGTAGTCGAATCCGTACGAGTGCTTGCCTTCGTCGATATTGATCGACATTCGGCCGGCCAGTCCAGTGAGGTCGCCGGTGCCGGAGTCGGGCACGACCGTGATTGTCAGGTCCGGTGTGCCGCGGTTCATGGTGCCGGTGTGCTGGAGGACGAAGGTACCGCTCCTGCCCGCGAGCGTGCCGGTGACGCGCTCGATTGCGACGTAGCCGGCCGAGCCCTTCACGCTCGTGCCGGCGCTCAGCATCTCTCCCGTGCTCGTCGCTTCGAGATCACCGTGAAACCGCTTGTCGATGGACATTCGCGCGAGGCCTTCCTCGTTGTTCACCATCCTCTGCGGTGTGAGCTTCACGTCGAACGATCCGCTGGCGTGCGTGGGTACCGACGGGATCCTAACACGCGCGACATCGACGGCTCAGCGCACTGGTGGAGCCCCTCCGTCGATGGCGGTGAGCCAGCCGCGGCGCAGTTCAGCGTCAGGAACGCTGGAGAGATACGGTTTGATGTCGAGGATCGGTGTGCCGTCGAGCATGTCGATGCCGCGCACGAACAGCTTCGTCCCTTCGCGCCGCATCAACGCGACGACCGTCAAGCCGATCGGGTTGGGCCGTTGCGGAGACCGCGTGGCGAACACGCCGTGCGGACGATTATCGAGCGGTGGAGTGGCAATGAGGGAGGAGCCCGCGGCGCGATCGAACACCCATAACACGTAGAGGTGCGAGAAGCCGTCGATGTCCATGAGCCCTTGCTCGTACGCCGGCAGGATCTCGAGCACGCCTTCGGCGCGATGCTCGGCGCCGGGGCCTTTCGGGATCTGCGCGGTCTCCGTATAAGGAGAGCCGACGTGCCGATGGGGTGCATGGTGAACATGGCGTTCGAGGTCCGAAGTCCGAGGGCCGAGGTCCGACGGACCTCGGATCTCGCTCCTCGGATCTCGGCTCAGTACTGCTTCAACCAAACATCCTTGAACTCCACCTTCATGGGTTCGCCGACGTGCATCTGAAAACCAATCTGCCCGCGGAGCGCACGCCCCTTGGTGTCGTCGTCCATCAACGTGCTCGTGACGTGACCGTTCATGATTTCCGCGATCATGTTCCCGCGCGCGATGATGTGGACCTGGTTCCAGTCGTTCGCCTTGATGATGGCCTTCAGATCGTCCTCGCTTGTCTGCAGCGCGCCAACGATCTTCGGGCCGCCGCTGGACGGGATGTACGTGTACTGGCCGCGCATCGCGAGGAATTCGCGTCCGCGCTCCTCATAGATCTGTCCGGTGTACCTGTTCGCGAAATCGATATCGGCCTGGTATCCTGCCAGCACCCATCGCCCTTTGACCGTCCGTCCCTGCGGATCCGTGGACCCTGCGCTGAGGCGACGGCTGCGGATCTGGATGCCGCTGTTCGTGGCGTTGATGCGGTACTCGAGCTTCAGATCGAAGTCCCCGGGTTGCCCTCCGCGCCAGATGATGAAGGTGTTCTCCGTCAGCTTGTTCTCAGGCGTGCTCTGCCCGACGATCGCGCCACCCTCAGCACGCCAGAAGCCGGGATCCCCATCCCATCCCTTCAACGTTGTTCCGTCGAAGATCTGTGCGAAACCCGCGTGATCGTCGAAGGGCAGCGGCTGCGGTCGCGGTGGGGGCGTCTGGCCGGCGAGGCTCCCACCCAGGAGTACCGTTGCCGCGATGGTGACGAGGCGGACACGGTAGGCCGGGTCCTTAGAATGTAGATCGGTCATCGGCTTATCCACTGTTACGAAAGTTTCTTGAGCCAGATGTTGCGTGCGAACAGCTTGCCTGTCGCTTCGACCTCGAGGCCGATCTTGCCGGCGCTACGCGCCTTCGACGCATCTTCATCGATCAGGATCGAAACGACGTGGCCGTTGAGAATGTGCGTCATCTGTTTGCCGATCGCAACGATGTGGAGCTCGTTCCATTCGTTCGGCTGGTAGTACGAATCGATGACGGCAGGTTCGCCGAGCGTGGCGAGCAGCCGCTTGTTCTTCCCGGTCTCGGTACGAACGACCTGTCCCTTCCACGCGATGATGCCGCGGCCCGTGGACTGCTCGTAGAATTGCCCGGTAAAGCGGTTGCCTGCGTCGAAGTCGTACTGCGCGCCCCACATATTCCACTGTTCCTCGGCCTTCGGGTCCGGGGGTGTGCCGCGCGGTGCACCGCTGGGGCACGGACCTTGCGCGCCGCGTGCGCCATCCCGACCACCCTGTGCCCCGCCGGCAGGCGGCGCACCTTGCGCGGCCGCTGGAGGAGCGGGGGCGCCTGACGGTGCGGCTCCCGGCGCGGCGGCGGCCCTCGCCGCGGGCGACGGCTGTGGCGCGATCCAGCCGCGGTACTGGATACCGCCGTTGATGTTGCCCGTCCCCTTCATCTCCATTTTCAATTCGAAGTCCGCGGCTTCCCCCTGCCACACCAGATACACAGTGCCGGTCGGCTGCTCGCAGGTCGACTCGATCGTGATCGCGCCGTCTTCCACCTTCCAGTTCTTGTCGCCGGACCAGCCGTTGAGTGTCTTGCCGTCGAACAACGACGTCCAGCCCTCATGTTCCTGGAAATCGATTGGCTCCGGTTGCGTGAAGCCACCGCCACGACCCCGACCCTGGCCGAGCGCGCCTGGTGGGCCTCCCGCTGGCGAGCCGCCAGCCACCGGCGGCTGCTGTGCTGACACGAGGCCTATCCCGAGTGCGATGGCGGTTGCCGCTGTAGTCACCCGAATGAACCCGCGAACACGGCTTCGTGACAGAAACACATTGTCCTCCTTCGTCGTCTTTCGCTGATTGATGTTGTCGGGCAGTCACAAATTGATAACAATGACGCCTGCCAGGCCGGTCCACCATGGCGGTGGAGCGCATTACTCGGTTGGAATTACGGCAACTCGCGGCCGCCAATTTACCGAAACTTCAAAATCTTTCACAACTCTGCCGGAGCTAATCACATTCAGGAGCCACGAATGTCGTACACCAGACGAGCGTTTGGAAAGCTCGCGCTTGCCAGCCCGGCGGCGGCTGTCCTTGGCAGGGAATCCATCTTTTTTGGCGCGTTTGCGCCGGCGAAGCCGAACTCGCTGATCGACGGCGTGCAGATCGGGACGATTACGTACAGCTATCGGAGCATGACGGATCAGAGCGCGGAAGCGACGCTGAAGTACCTCGTCGACTCCGGGCTCAGCGCGATTGAGTTGATGGGTGGGCCGGTCGAGAGCTTTGCCGGCGCGCCGTCGAGCGGTCGTGGCGGCGGGCCCGGCGATGGTCGTGGCCGCGGCGGCCGCGGGCCTGCCGCGACAGAGCGTCCGCAGGGCGCGGAAGCGGGCCCGATACCCGATGGGGCGCAGAAAGGGTCGTGGAACGGTCACGAGTGCGTGATTCCCGCCGCAGCGGGCGCGGGTGGTGGAGTCGGCGGCGGTTCGGGTCGCGGACGCGGGCGCGGCGAGATGACGCCCGAGCAGCAGGCCGCGCAGCAGGACCAGGCGAAAAAGCTGAGGGACTGGCGCACGAGCGTCTCGATGGACGCATTCAAGAAGCTGCGCAAGATGTACGACGACGCCGGCGTGATGATT
>QHWT01000071.1:211220-238372 GCA_003222675.1 Acidobacteriota bacterium
CTTGGATGCACGCACACGACGCTCGAACTGCCGACCGATTCTGCCCAGCTCAAACGCATCGGCGACTTCGCGATGAAGAGAAAGATCTATGCGGCGTACCACACTCACACGCAGGGCAGCATGACCGCGTTCGACCAGGCATTTGCCTTGTCCAGAGGCAACATGGCGAACGTCGACTTCGGCCACTACGTCGCGGCCGGCAACATCGGCGGAAGCCCGATGCAGTTCCTGCAGAAGTACCACGATCGCATTGCGAGCTTCCATCTGAAAGATCGGACGACCGCGGAGCACTGCGCGCTGAATCTGCCGTGGGGTACCGGTGAGACGCCGATTAAGGAAATTCTCCAGCTCGTGAAGAAGAACAAGTGGAAGATCCCCGCGACCATCGAGCTCGAATATGACATTCCGGAAGGTTCCGACGCCGTCAAGGAGGTCCGCAATTGCCTCGAGTACTGCCGCCGGGCTCTGACGGGCAAGTCGACGACGACCGAGTCGAGGCAGGCCTAATGCGTCAATCACGCGAACATCGTGACGCTCGCGCAGACGAAACCGCCCGAGGGTCAGCCGCCGGCGCCTGCCGCGCAGGGCGCCCCTCAACCGCCAGTGGAACGTCGCGGTCCGCCCCCACCGAACTTTCCGCAGCAGCAGCGGCATCTGGCCGACGCCGCGGTAATCGCGCGCGGGAAGGGCCTGTACGAAAGCAACTGCGCGGCCTGCCACGGCATCGACTTGCGCGGAGGGCAGCAAGGTGGGCCAAACCTGCTGCGGTCGCAGCTCGTGCTCAGCGACAAGAGCGGTGAGCAGATCACGCCAGTCGTGCAGCGCGGACGCCCGAATCCGCCCGCGGGCGCGCCGCCGATGCCGGCATTCCCAATGCCGCCGGACGACATCAAAGCGATTGCGGAGTACTTTCACAGCGTCCTTGCGCACGCTGGGGCGCAGGGACGACCGCCTGAAGGCGAGCTGGTGCCGCCTGAACGAGTGCTCGTCGGAGATGCCGCGGCGGGGCAGGCGTACTTCTCGGCGAAATGCAGTACGTGTCATTCGGTGGATGGTGATTTGAAAGCGATCGCATCTCGCAGCCGCGATCCGCGCGAGCTGCAGGATCTGTGGGTGTCCGGCGGTCGCGGGCGCGGCGGACGTGACGCCGATGCCGAAGGTGGTGAGACGACCCGCAGGCAGCCAGTCACCGTCACTGTCATCCCGGCGTCCGGATCGCCTCTCGAAGGCCGACTCGCGCGCATCGACGACTTCGTCGTCTCACTGATTCTGGAAGATGGAACTCGGAAGACGTTCACCCGAACCGCCAGCGGCCCGAAGGTTGAAGTGCACGATCCGGCAGACGCTCACCGAAAACTGGTCTCGACGTTGGCTGAGAAAGACATGCACAACGTGACGGCGTATCTGTGGACCCTCAAATAATGGTTGCCGCGATGAAAGCCATGACACGAACATTTGCGCTGCTTCTCTTCCTCGCACCGATCGCGCTCGTCGCCCAGACCCAAGGGGGGCTCGATCCGGCGTCGCTCCTGAAGCCGCTTGGCGATTCGTGGGCGACCTACTCGGGCGATTACACGGGCAGACGCTACAGCTCACTCACGCAGATCAACCAATCGAACGTCAAGAATCTCGGTCTCGCCTGGCTGTCCCGAGGGTTCGTCCAGGGCTCAGGTCCGACGGGCCATGGAGGCGCGGCCGGAGCCGGGCGACGAGGCGAAGGCTCTGCGCGGTTTACGGTGGCTGGAGAAGGGAGCGGTGAGTTCAACGGCGGCGGCCCCGCGCAGATTCGCGGCTCGGTCCTGATGGTCGATGGCGTGCTGTACGCGACGTCGCCGGACAACGCGTGGGCGATTGACGCGCGGGACGGAACCATCCTGTGGCAGTTCTACTGGAAGACGCGCGGCGGGACGCACACGGGACACCGCGGCTTCGGAATGTGGCACAACTACCTGTTCATGGAGACGCACGACGATTACCTCGTGAAGATCGACGCGCATACCGGGAAAGAGGTGTGGCATGTCGAGCTCGCCCCGTTCGACGAGCAGTACTTCTCGTCGATGGCGCCGATCATCGTTCGCGATCACGTGATCGTCGGCACGGGAAACGATCTCGATACCCCGGGGTTCCTTCAATCGTACGATCCTGAAACCGGCAAGCGGCAGTGGATCCTCTACACCGTGCCGATGAGCGCGGACGATCCCGGCGTCGACACGTGGCCGAGCCTCGATGCGGCGCGCCACGGAGGTGCGCAACCCTGGGTCCCCGGCGCGTACGATCCGGAAACGAATCTATATATCTTCGGCACCGGAAATCCCACGCCGGCATATACGGTGGCGGGCCGCGGCACCGGCACAGGCTTGTTCACCTGTTCGCTCATCGCGGTGAACGTCGATACCGGCAAGATGGCGTGGTATTACCAGACGTCGCCGCGCGATATGCACGACTTTGATTCAGCGCAGACGCCGATCCTGATAGACAGCAAGATCAACGGCCAGCCGCGCAAGCTCGTGTCGACCGCGGCAAGGAACGGCTACTTCTTCACGGTCGATCGCGTGACGGGCGAGTACGTGGCGAGCGGAAAGTACAGCCCGGCGGCGAACTTTGCCAGCGGGATGGACAAGCAGGGCCGGCCTATTCTCAACCCCGAAAAGGTTGCGACGATTCCTGGCGCGATCGTCAGCGGCAGCGCGACGAACTGGCAGCCTCAGGCGTACTCGCCCGATACCGGATTGCTCTACACGCCTGAAAACAACGGCCTGACGATTCGATATCTGATCGATGCGGATCCGCGTGGATCGATGGGGCTCGGTGGCATCCAGGGCGGCGGCGGGGTATCGACGGGCGGCTCAATCACCGCAATCGATCCGAACACCGCGAAGGTCGCATGGCGCCACGAGCTGCCAGGCGGTGGCGAGACGGGAATGCTCACGACGGCCGGGCGTCTGCTGTTTGCGGGCGACGGCGCGGGCAACTTCGTCGCCTACGATCCGGCGAACGGCAAGCCGCTGTGGCACTCGCGGCTCGGCACCGTGTCGAACGCAGCGGAGACGTACATGCTCGACGGCAAGCAGTATGTGCTCGTCGCCGGCGGAGACGCGCTCTTTGCGTTCGCACTGCAGTGAGGCCACGGAAATAACTTACTCAGAGGCCACGGAGAATACCGAGAAAAATCAATTAACGCCTCTCCGTGGCCTCTGAGTGAATCTACGCGACTGTCGCCGGTGCTCCGGCGACTTTCTCCCACTGCCGCGTTCTACCGGATTTCAGGACGGCATCCGTGACGTAGTCGGTCGCCAGACCGTCGCGGAAGGTCGGCGGCAGGCTCTTGCCCTTCGCCGCGGCTTCCAGGAAATCGGCGAACTGGTGCGTGAACGTGTGCTCGTAGCCGATCTGCAGCCCCGGCACCCACCAATGCTTCATGTACGGTTGATCGGCGTCGGTGATGTGGATGTTCCGCCAGCCGCGTACGCGCCCCTCGTCACGGTGATCGAAGTACTGCAGGCGGTGCAGGTCGTGCAGGTCCCAGAACGCGGACGCGTGCTCGCCGTTGATCTCGAGCGTGTAGAGCGCCTTGTGCCCGCGCGCGTAGCGAGTCGCTTCGAACATCGCGAGCGATCCGTTCTCGAACCGGCATAGAAAGGCACTGGCATCATCGATGCCCACCGCCTGCACTTTGCCGGTGATGTTGTGCTTGCGTTCCTTGATGAAGGTTTCGGTCATCGCGGTGACTTCGGTGATCGGCCCGTTCAGCCACAGCGCAGTGTCGATATTGTGCGCGAGCAGATCGCCGGTGACGCCGCTGCCTGCCACGGCGACGTCGAGGCGCCATAGCCCTTCGCCGCCTTGAGGCAGTTCCTTCGAGATCGTCCAGTCCTGCAGGAACTTGGCGCGGTAGTGAAAAATGCGTCCGAGCTTCCCCTCGTCGACGAGCTGCTTGATCATGGTGACGGCGGGCACGCGCCGGTAGTTGTACCAGACGGTGTTCGGCACGCCCGCCGATTCGACGGCGGCGACCATCGTCTCGGCTTCAGCGGCGGTGCGCCCGAGCGGCTTCTCGCACATGACCATCTTCCCGGCGCGCGCCGCTGCGATCGCGATCTCCCGGTGCGTGTCATTGGGGCTGGCGATGTCGATCACGTCGATGTCCTTGCGATCGATCAGCTTCCGCCAGTCGGTCTCGTACGACTCGTACCCCCAGTTCGCGGCGAACGTCTTCACGCGATCCTCGTTGCGCGCAGCAACCGCCTTGAGGACCGGCTTGAAGGGCAGGTCGAAGAATCGCGGCGCCTGCAGGAACGCGTTTGAATGCGTCCGACCCATGAATCCATAGCCCACGAGGCCAATATTGAGTGTGTTCATAAGTCAGCCACCAGCGACCAGCTTCCAGCTTCCAGCTTCCAGCTATCAACCGCCAGCGAGATTTTGCTCCGTTTTCTCAGCTGAAAGCTGGCGGCTGGAAGCTGGCAGCTGACAGCGAAGTCTCCTAGTCCCATCCGTGCGCGTCGCGGACGGCCTCCATCACGCCCAGGACGTCGTTCCAGGTTTTCTGCTCGGTCATGACGGCGTTCGGAAACATGCAGCCATCCCAGCAGATGTGATCGAACTTGCGTTCGACCTTGCCATTGTCATCGCGCAGCCAGAAGCCGGCGTGCTGCACGATGTCCAGCTTTCCGTTTGGATCGAACGGCAGACAGTGACGTCCCGTCTTATCGTGCGACCCCGAGCCTTTGACGGTCGCATCGTTCTGCGCGACGTGAAAGTCGATCGTCCATGGCCGCAGCGCCTTGGTCATCTTGCGCAGTCCTTCGTCGAGCGTCTTGCGATCCGACCAGTCGAAGTTCTCCGGCAGGATGCGGTCGTCGGGCGCGTTGTAGCCCATGGTGAAGAGCAGCGTGTGCGCCATGTCCGCCTGGAAGCCGACGGTCTTCGGCCGATTCACCATCTCGAGCAGCTCCACGTTGCGCTTCACGCTCTGCATTCCGCCCCAGCAGATTTCTCCTTCCGCCGCGAGGCGCTCACCGTAGTCCTCCGCGATGTCGGCCGCCTTGCGGAAGGTCTCGGCAATTTTCTTCGTGTTGCCTGCCGGATCCTTCGCCCAGTCACCGGGACCCGTCGCCGAATCGATCCGGACGATTCCGTACCTCCGGATGCCGATGTCTCGTAACTTCTTTCCAATCCCGCAAGCCTTGCGCACCTGCCTGAGGAACGACGTGCGCTCCTCTTCGCTGCCCATCGCTGATCCCCCGCCGGTCGGCGGCCACACCGGCGCGACGAGCGATCCGACGACGAGGCTCTTCGATCGAATCTTGTCCGCGAGCCGCTTGAGATCCTCGTTCGACGAATCGATGCTGACGTGCGGATCGAACAGGAAGAGATCGACGCCGTCGAACTTCGTCCCGTTCACCTGCGCGCCCGCCGTCAGGTTCAGCATCGTGTCGAGATCGATTGGCGGCTCCGCGCCGGGGCCGCCCTTGCCAACCAGGCCCGGCCACATCGCGTTGTGCAAAGCAGGCTTCGCGTGCATATATGAGCTCCGCTGTCAGTCACCAGTTACCAGTTGCCAGTTACCAGTTACCAGTTACCAGTTACCAGTTTCCAGTTCCGGGTTTCCGGTTTTCAGTAACTGGCTACTGGAAACTGGCCACCGGTTACTGACTACCTTTTCTTCGGGGCCTCCGGATTCCCTGGCCCGAAGTGCTTCAAAATCACCAGCGGATCGCTACTGCTGCGGTTCTCGATCCGCACGCCCGCGGCGGCGGCGTCCGCCGTCACGAACAGCTCGTCCTCCGTCATCTGGCCGAAGCGAATCATCGCGGGCGTCGAGACCTGCAGGCTGCCGAACGTGCCGTGCCCCTGCGTGAGAATGAGGCCGTACGCGGCGCCGTCCTTGATCGTGACGCTGCGTTTGGGCAGCACCGTGAGCTCTTTTGCCGAGTACCAACCAGTTCCGTACGTGACCCACTGCTCGCGATACCCCTCGGACTCTGTTTCAGCGAAGGCCTTGACCGGCTTCGGACGATAGCGATTGCTCTCGCCGAATTTCGGATTCACGTTCGCGTTCCAATCGAGCATGTCGATGATGTAGTCGAGATCCTTGTGCTTGTCCAGCGGCACGTCCTTCACCAGCAGGTCCCAGGGCGTGATGCGTCCTTCCACCTCCGACTGGAACATCGCGAACACGTCGCTGTTGACCTGCGGCTCGTATGTCAGAAGCGAACCGGGTGCGTGCAGGATTCCCGGATCGATCTGCCAGCCTGTGCCGCGTTCGAGCCGATACGCGCGCGACAGATACATGATGCCATTGTCCCCTTTGTTCCAATTCTCGAGGCAGCGTCGCACGTCGTCTTTCGTCGTGCCAGGCTCGAGTCCCATGAACGTGTACGGATAGTTGTTGTCGGTCGGATTGTATTGAGGAGGAAAATAGTACGCCTCGGGCTTCCCACGCCGGCCGACCCGTTTCGCATGCTCGTCGCTCTGGTGCATGTGATGCGGAATCGGCCCCATGTTGTCGAAGAACTTGCAGAGCAGGTTCCAGCCCTTCTCCTTCTCCATCGTCTGCTTTCCGAGAAGGAGTTCGCCGGCGCGCTCGACCGCGTCCTTGAGAAGGAAGTGCTTGCCGTTCGCGAGACGAACGTAGCTGAGGCCTTCGTCTGCCGGCGTGCCCGGCCCGTTGTCGGCATTCGTCGTCGACGAGAACCACCGCTCGTTGATGCCGCCGCGATGCGCGCCGTACGCGTAGAGATCGTCGGGATGAAGACGCAGCCGCCGCCCCGGATGCATGAACGAGCGGGGAACCCAGCACGGCTCCAGCCGGAGCAGACCGTTGCCCGCGTTGATAGCGTCCTGAACTTGCGATCGATCCGTCATGGCCGCTGACGATACAACCTCGGGATTCGAGCCGGCAACCCCCAAGCCATCCGGTCCTGTGCGTTTTGCACCGCGAAATTCACGATGAGTGGTTGCCGCGACAGAGCACGAGGTGCTCCGGGCCGCTTTGTTGCGAGCCGCGAAACATGAGCGATCAGGCCAAACCCGGTTGGCGCGACGTCGCTCGAGGGCATATGCTCTTGGACATCCCGCATGGATGCCCACTTCCTGGCATTCGATCTTGGGGCGGAGAGCGGACGCGCGATGTCGGGACGCCTCCGATCGGGCGTGCTCGACCTGACGGAGATCTGCCGCTTTCCCAACGAGCCTATTCGCGAGCACGCCTCCATGCACTGGGACCTGCTGCGCCTCTGGCGCGAGATGCAGCGCGCCCTGGAGCGGCTCGAGCGCGACGTCCGCGGCCTCGACAGCATCGGCGTGGATGCCTGGGGATGCGATTACGGCCTGCTCGACGAGCGCGGGGAACTGCTGGGCAATCCCTATCACTATCGTGACGCGCGTACGGACGGCCTCATGGAGGCCGTGTTCGCGCGCGTGCCGCGCGAACGCGTCTACGAGATCACCGGCATCCAGTTCCTGACCTTCAATACGCTGTATCAACTTGTCGCGGCGGCGCAGTCGACGCCGCGTCTGCTCGATGCCGCGACGGGCTTCGGCACCATCCCCGATATTTTGAACTACCTGCTGACCGGCGAGCTCCGCGCCGAATACACCAGCGCGACGACGACACAGATGGTGGATGCGCGTCGGCGGACCTGGGCCTACGGTCTCCTGCGCGACCTCGATCTGCCGACGCACCTGCTCCCCGAGTTGATCGAACCTGGAGCGATTCTCGCCGGTCTCAAGTCAAGCGTGGCGCGCGGCCTCGAAGGGACACCCGTCGTTGCGCCGTCGTGTCACGATACGGGCTCGGCGGTCGCGTCGGTGCCCGCGTACGGAGCGCGCGCGTTTCTCAGCTCGGGCACCTGGTCGCTGCTCGGCACCGAGGTGCCACGTCCGATCATCAACAAGGCGGCGCTCGACGCGAATTTCACGAATGAAGGCGGCGTGTGCGGCACGACCCGCCTCCTGAAAAATATCGCAGGCCTCTGGCTGCTGCAGTCGTGCCGCCGGGGCTGGGCGCGCGACGGACATCACTACGAGTACGCGGAGCTGATGGACGCGGCGGGTGACGATCGTTACGCGTTCACGTCGCTGTTCGATCCTGATGATCCGGTCTTCCTGCATCCGTCGGACATGGCGCGCACGATCGCGCAGTACTGCCATCGCACCGGCCAGCCGGAGCCCAGCGGGCCGGCGTCGTACACCCGCGCGATCCTCGAGAGCCTCGCGTTCAAGTACAGAGTCGTGCTCGACGCGCTGCAGGCGCTCACCGGGATCCCCATCACCGACGTGCAGATCGTCGGCGGCGGATCGCGCAACCGGCTGCTGAACCAGTTCACCGCGGATGCCACGGGACGCGCCGTGACTGCCGGACCGATCGAGGCGACCGCGCTTGGCAACATCGGCATGCAGATGCTCGCCACCGGCGCCGTCGGCACGATTGCCGAAGCGCGCCGCATCATCGCGCATTCGTTTCCAACCGAGCGCTTCGAGCCGGCCGCAGCCGATCGCTGGGCCGCGCAGTACCGTCGCTTCCTGGATTACGTGGAGCTGACCTGTGTCTGAGATATCGACGAAAGAGACAACGTTCCTTCAGAACCTCTGGGACGATCGCGAGGCCGCGAAGCTCGAATCGACCCCGCTGGAGCTGTTGCGATACCGCTCGAACCTGCTCGGCGAAGATTTGCGCATCACGAACTTCGGAGGCGGCAACAAGAGCTCGAAGTTCGAGCTCGCCGATCCGTTGACGGGGCAGTCGCAGCGGGTGATGGCCGCGAAGGGGAGCGGCGGCGACCTGCGGTCGATCGGCACGACGGGCTTCGCCGTGCTGTATCTCGACAAGCTCGAAGCGCTGATCCCGCGCTATCGCGGCGAGGCGCACGAAGACGAGATGGTGGGGTTCTATCCGCTCTGCGCGTTCGGCGAGAACCGCGTCGCCGCCTCGATCGACACGGCGCTCCATGCGTTTCTGCCGTTCCCCCACGTCGATCACCTGCATCCCGACTGGGCGATCGCGCTGGCCGCGAGCGCGAACGGCAAGGCCAAGCTCGAACAGTTCAACCGGAAGTACGGCCGCCGGATCGCATGGGTCCCGTGGCAGCGACCTGGATTCGAGCTGGCGCTGATGCTGCGGAAGGCAGTCGAGGACACTCCCGGGTGCGACGGCATCATCCTCGGCGGACACGGCTTGTTTACATGGGGCACCACGCAACGCGACTGCTACGTGAACAGCATCAAGACCATCGATCAGATGGGGGAGTTCATCGAGGAACACGTGGCGCGCGGCAACCGCCCGAAATTCGGCGGCCCCGCTGTGACGGCGGTCGTTGCCGATCGCGACTCGACGATTGCGGAGCTCTTCCCGCACCTGCGCGGCGCTGTCTCGTCGAACCGCCGCGTCATCGGTCACTTCGATGGATCCGAGGACGCGCTGACGTTCGCCAACTCCAAATGGGCTGCCGGCCTGTGCGAGATGGGCACGAGCTGCCCCGATCACTTTCTGCGGACGCGCATCTCTCCGATGTTCATTCCGTGGGATCCGTCGAAGGACGAGACGCCGAAGATTCGGGAGCGGATCGCCGAGCGCATCACGAAATACCGTCAGGACTACGCGGCGTACTACCACGCGTTCGCCGAGCCCGGATCGCCCGCGCTTCGAGACAGCAATCCGTCGGTCGTCGTCATTCCGGCGCTTGGCCTGTTCGGCTTCGGCAAGGACAAGCGCGAGGCGCGGATCACCACAGAGTTCTTCGTCAACGCGATCCACGTGATGGCCGGTGCCAATGCCCTGGAGGACGAGGGGGGACACGACAAGGTGCTGCCGCAGGTGCGTCGCGCGCATCAGGCGCAGGAATTCAAGACCTTCCACAACTACGTGGCGCTGCCTCGCCTCGAGGCCTTCCGGATTGAATACTGGGGGCTTGAGGAAGCCAAGCTGCAGCGAATGCCCCCCGAGAAGGAATTCAGCCGCAAGGTGGTGGTCGTCGTCGGCGGCGCGAGCGGGATCGGCCGGGAAGTCGCGCTGCAGATTGCGAAACGTGGCGGCCACCTCGTCGTCGCGGACGCCAACGGCGCGGCGGCACAGGAAACCGCAACCGAAGCCGCGAAGCTGTCGACGAAGGAGATGGTGCAGTCGGCCCCGCTCGACCTGACGTCACGCGGGACGATCGCTGCCGCAGTGCGCGCGGCGGTGCTGCAGTTCGGCGGATTCGATTCGGTGATCAACACCGCCGCAATCTTTCCGACGCCGGATCCTTCGACGCCGGCCGAGACCGTCTGGAGCAAGACGCTGCACATCAACGTGACGTCGAACTTCGTGCTCGCGCAGGAAACGGCGAAGGTGCTGAAGGCGCAGAACCTGCCTGCGTCCATCGTGCTCACGAGCTCCGCGAATGCCGTCGTGCCGAAAGCGGGGAGCGAAGCCTATGACGTCAGCAAGGCAGGGATCAACCACCTGATTCGCGAGCTGGCGATCGGCCTCGGGCCGCTGGTACGCGTCAACGGCATCGCACCTGCGACCGTCGTCGCCGGGTCGTCCATGTTCCCGCGCGAACGCGTCATCGTCTCGCTGCAGAAGTACAAGATCGCCTTCGACGAGAAGGAATCGACCGAGGAGCTGCGGAACAAGCTCGCGGAGTTTTACGCGCAGCGGACCATCACGCGCCGGCCGATCCTGGCGATCGACAATGCGAACGCGATCTGCTTCCTCGCAGGTGATCAGAGTGCCAAGACGACCGGGCACGTCATCCCGGTGGACGGAGGGTTGCCGGAGGCGTTCTTGCGCTAAGAGCTCGATTCTTTCTTCGACCCGTTAAAAGGCTCTGCGTGCTCTGCGAGGGTGAGTACGTCCGTGACATGCGATGCAGTCACGTACGACCTCACGCAGAGGCCGCCGAGGACGCAGAGAAAACCTGCCAACTATGCAAACGTCCCCATCTGAATCAGCTGGTCATTGGGGTAGATGTGGTCCACGTTCTCCGGCGTGACCAGCTGGTGCTTGACGAAGACGGCCGGCGGCACCGGACGGCGGTGGAGAATGTCGAGCGCCACGGCGACGATTTCCGCGCCGTACTTCTCCGGGAAGTAGGCGACCGATCCGATCAGGCGCGTGTTCGGCTGGCGCAATTCCGCGCGGCCTTCCGGAGCTGCGTTCTGCCCCATCACGGCGCAGTTCTCCGAACGTCCCGCCTCGTGCATCGCGCGCAGCGCGCCGAGCGCGCTCGGGTCGTTGATCGCGCCAATCAGGAACCGCCGGGGCCGGCTCGCGCGCAGATAGCGGCGCATGATCTCGAAGCTCTCTCCCAGCTTGCCGTCGCCATCGAGATACGTGACGCGGCAGCTTTCGAGCGCCGGGTACACCTCCTTCATGCCGACGAGCATGCCGGTGAGGCGCATCTTCGGCAGATTTCCCGCACGATCGAGCGCGATGAAGACGATCTCGTCGGCATCGGTACAGCGCTGCTGCTTTGCCCAGCGCCCCAGGTGACGGCCGCCGATGAGGCCGGCTTCGTAATTGTTCGCGCCGAAGTAGGTCGCCCCCGGATGCGGCACTTCGAGCGCGATGAGCGGAATGCCCGCCGCGCGGTATTTCGCCGCGACGATCGGCGCGACATGGTCGTCGGTCTGGAACTCGATGACGAGATCCACCTTCTCGCGCACCAGCACATCGGCGTTGCGCTGCGCGATCTTCGCGTTGTACCGGTTGTCCACGCAGATCAGTTCGATGCCCTGCGCGGCGGCGGCGCGTTGCAGGCTGGTCGAGACCTCTTTCGAGAACTGATAGTCGGTGCCCTGCGCGGCGTATCCGAGCCGGTAGGGGCGCTGCTTGAACGGGCGCAGGTGCGAACGATAGAGGTTCTCGCCCGCCTTCTCGATCATGCCGCACCGCTCCAGCGTATAAAGCAGACGGAATGTCATGCTCTTCGGGAGGCCGCTCCGCGCGGCGATCTCGCGAAGCGGCAGCGCCTCGCCCGACGATCGGAACGCGGACAGCAGTTGCGACGAATGCACGACGGACTTCACGAGATAGGGATCACGGGCTGCGGGTTTTTGTGGCGTGTTACTCACGTGGCCTCGCCTCCGGCGGGAATTGCGAGGCGCATTATGTCGCGACGTTTTGCAGAGCGCAATACGGCGTTTCAGTATGCGAAGGGCTGAGGTCGCCTGGCGACTTATGACTCAGGGGTCATGGACGGCGGACCTAAAAGGGCCGCCTTACCGCACACCGCACCGCAGGCCGGTCTTGAGACCCGGCGTCATCGCCAGCACCAGTCATGAGCCCTGAGCCGGTTGGATGTGGATGCCGCACTCGCGCTTGGCTCCGCCCCATCGGCCTGATCGCGGGTCGTCCGGATCCAATGGACGCGATGTGCACGGCTCGCACCCGATACTCGTGTAGCCCTCATCGTAGAGCGGAAGGAGCGGAATGGCGTGCGCCCTTGCGTAGTCCCAGACGTCCTTGACAGTCCAGCCAGCAAGCGGGCTCACCTTGCGCAGCACGTTGCCATTGCCGAGCGTGAACGGCTCGACTTCGGCGAGGCTCGCGCGCGTCGGCGACTGGTCGCGGCGGAGTCCCGTGAACCACACGTCATAGTTGGCGAGCGCGGCAAACAGCGGACCCACTTTGTGCCGCGCGCAGCATGCGTTGGTATCCTCCTGCCAGAGTCCAGGTACGGGTTCCTTGGCGCGCAGGTTGACGAGATTCAGGTTCCAGCGTCGCGCGATGTCATCGCGATATTTGTACGTCGCCTCGAAGTGATGCACTGTGTCGAGAAACAGCACGGGAATGTCCGGCCGGACCTCGCGCAGCATGTGGACCAGCACGACGCACTCGGCCTGAAAGCTCGATGTGACGCAGGGCGTGGTGGCCGCGGCGAGCTGTTGGGCGATGAGCGTGCGCACGTCGGTCACGTGAGGATCTCCTCGAGCATCAATCGAACCGTCTCTGCGGCCTCGGCGTCCGTGGCCGCCGACCGGGCCGCCTGCGCGATGCGCGCCGAGGCGGACGTTTGATTTGATGACTCCGCTTGCTCGTCGAGCGCGTGCGCAATCATCCCCGCGCCCGCCGTGAAATTGGTCGACGGGTCGATCAGGACGAAGCTGCCAGTCGTGCGGTTGTCCCGATAGCCGTCGAAGACGATCGGTGTCGCGGTCGTGACGGTGATCGGTCCGATATCGTTCAACTTCAGCGGCCGATCGACTTCCGCTGCAACGGTGCGCGTCGTGTGCTTCAGCAGATACGGCCGGCCGGGATCGAGCGGCCGCTCGTCCATCCAGACCACGTTCGCGGCGAAGCGGCGACTGACATGGATGGGCCCGCGTGCGAGAACATCGCCGCGACTCACATCGACTTCGTCCTCGAGCGCGAGCGTCACGGACATCGGCGCGAACGCCTCATCCAGATCGCCATCCCACGTGACGATGCGCGCGATCCGAGTCGTGAGGCCGGAGGGCCACACCGTAATCGTGTCGCCGGCGCGAATGCGCCCCGACGCGATTCGTCCCGCGTAGCCGCGGAAGTCGTGCGTCGGCCGGAGCACGAGCTGCACCGGAAGCCGGAACGCGGAATTGTCGGAGGTACGATCGAGTTCGACACTCTCGAGGTAGGACAGCAGGCTGGGACCGCTGAACCACGGCGTGCGTGCGCTCGGCGCGATGACGTTGTCGCCGTCGAGCGCACTGAGCGGAATGGCATGGACCGCCGCGCCGTCGACGAGGCGCGCGAACTCGCCGTGTATTCGATCGAACACGGCGCGATCGAAATCGACGAGGTCCATCTTGTTGACCGCCAGTACGAACGTCGAGATCCCGAGGAGCCGCGCGATGCGTGCATGGCGCTCGGTCTGCTCGCGGACGCCGTGGCGCGCATCCACCAGCAGAATCGCGACGTCCGCCGTGGACGCGCCCGTCGCCATGTTGCGCGTGTACTGTTCGTGGCCCGGCGTGTCCGCGAGGATGAACTTGCGGCGCGCGGTCGCGAAGTACCGATACGCGACGTCGATCGTGATGCCCTGCTCGCGTTCCGCCCTGAGGCCGTCGGTGAACAGCGAGAAATCAATCGGGCCGGCGGTGCGGTTGCGCGACGCCGCGCGGACCGAGCGGACCTGGTCCTCGTACACGCCGCGCGAGTCGTAGAGGAGGCGTCCAATCAACGTGCTCTTCCCGTCGTCCACGCTGCCCGCGGTGCAGATGCGTAGAAGGCCGGACATCAGAAGTAGCCCTCCCGCTTTTTCAGCTCCATCGAGCCGTCCTGATCGTGGTCGATGATGCGCAGCTGACGCTCCGAGTGACGCGCCGCGACGAGCTCCTCGATGATCTGCGGCACCGTGTCGGCGTCGGACCGTACCGCGCCCGTGCACGGCGAGCAGCCCAACGATCGCATGCGGCACTTCACCAGCTCGAGACGCTCGTCCTTGTGCAAGGGGACGAAAGGCTGTTCCGGCACGATGAGCGAGTTCCCCCGCACGATCACGAGCCGTTCCTTGGCGAAGTACAACGGGACCACGGGGATCTGCTCGGCGTGGATGTAGTGCCACACGTCGATCTCCGTCCAGTTCGACAGCGGGAAGACGCGGATGCTCTCGCCGGGCCGGATCCGGCTGTTGAGCAGGTGCCACAGCTCGGGTCGCTGGCGCTTCGGATCCCATTGGCCTCGCGCATCGCGCAGCGAGAAGATCCGCTCCTTCGCGCGCGAGCGCTCCTCGTCGCGCCGCGCGCCGCCGAACGCCGCGTCGAACCCGCCGTCCTGCAGCGCATCGAGCAGCGCCTTCGTCTTCAGCAGCCCGCAGCAGCGCTGCGTGCCAACGGCGAACGGCTGCGTGCCGTCGGCAATCGCCTCGTCGTTCGTATGAACGATCAGCCGGGCGCCGATCTCGGCCGCGTACCGGTCGCGGAACTCGATCATCTCGCGGAACTTGTAGGTCGTATCGATATGCAGCAGCGGAAACGGGATCGGCGCGGGATGGAACGCCTTCTGCGCGAGCCGCAGGAGCACCGATGAATCCTTGCCAATCGAGTACAGCATCACTGGACGCTCGAACTCGGCGACGACCTCGCGAATGATGTGGATGCTTTCCGCCTCGAGCGCGCGCAGGTGATCGAGGCGCACGTCGGCCGCGGCGGGGGGCTCGTCTACGAAGGTGCCATGCATGCCGTATCAACCTCGAGATGAGAGGTAGGGGGAATCGGGGCGCGGGGCGCGGGCCGCGGGGCGCGATTCGGGAACCGTGGTCAGGTCGGGCGCACGCCCGGCCGAAAAAAACCGGTAGAGGAGCAGCGCGTCGATTGCCACGACCACGACCATGATCGTGTAGGCGGCCTGTCCGTCGATGATGTGCAGCGCGCGCACCAGCGTGGAGAGGCCGAAGCTGACGACCCACGCATCGAAGCTCATACAGACACGACGGAACGTCTCGGCATTGATTCGGCGAATCAGCCATGCGCCGAGCGGCACGCCGACGAGCAGTCCCGGGAGAATCAGCGGGACGAGCCCGATGCTCTCTCGCGCGTAGAGACCGGCGTAGGCGTAGGCGATCGCGGTCAGCGATGATTCCGCCAGCCGAATGAAGCCGAGCGCCGCGCGGAACTCTCGCTTTGCCAGCCCCTGGTTGTTCAGCAATACCGCGAGCGGAGGCCCAGAAATCGTCGTCACCGAATAGAGCACGCCGAGGCCCGCGCCGAACGGATACCCGAACTTACGCTCGGCGCGGATTGGACGTCGAAACCCGGCGGCCTGCACGAGGATGAGCGGCAGGAGCAGCGCGAAGGTGCCGAGCTTCAGCCAGTCGGGCCGTACCTGCGCGACGATGAGCGTCCCTAAGACGACGCCCGGAAGGAGGCCGATCACAATGGGCCATACGCGCGCGCGCACCGCCGGCAGGCCGCCGCGATTGACCCACAACACGTACGCGTTGAGCCCCACTTCGACCAGCACCAGCGCCGGATTGAGCACGCGATTCGCGAGAAACAGCAGCGCCAGCGGAACGGTGATCGACGAGAAACCGTATCCGAGCGCGCCGTTCACGATCGCGGCGAGCAGCGTGATGACGATGAGTTCGGGCGAATGTGGGATGTGCACCGGGCTTTTCTCCTCGCACGCGAAGGCGCGTGCGCTGTCCGACGTCCGTGTTGAAGGCCGGGAAGCGCGGAGGAGAAAGCCGGAAGGAACTATTCTGGAGCGTCTCTCACACGCGCGTTGCCGGCAACCTACAGACGCATCGACACCTGGTCGATGCCATGCCGGAGCAACACATGATTTGAGACATCCGCATCACGATGTGAAAACCCTATCACGGAGGGCCATGCGTTTACCGTATGGGGCCCATCAAAAAAACTGCTTAGGCGCGCATGCGCGTGCCTGCGAGGGAACGGAGCGGCCCGCGCACCCGCCCCTCGACAGGCTCGGGGCGCCCTGAGCATCGTCGAGGGCGCAAGCGACCGAGCCGGCGTGTGGGGCGGAGCCCCATAAGAATTAGAAGCTGACGCGCGCACCGAGCTGAACGGTGCGTGACGGCCGCGCACTCGAAATCACGCCGAAATCCGCGCTGCCCAGCGTGAACCCGGGGATGTTGAAGTTCGCCTGGTTCAGCAGATTGTAGGCCTCGGCCCGGAGCTCGAGCGTCATACCGTGGCCGAGCGATGTCCGTTTCTCGAGCGTCGCGTCCGTGGTCGCGATCCCCGGTCCGCGCATGACCGACCGGGGCGAATTGCCGAACGTGAACGGCGTGGGATTCGTGAACGCCGCCGTATTGAACCACCTCGAGAGCGTCCGCCGATCGGCCGGCAGCACCGGGTCCGCGACGAGATTCGGACGCAGCGGCCCCGCCGGAAACGCGTTTGTCGTGTTCGCGCCGGTGATGACGGTGAACGGCGGACCCGACTGCAGCGTCTCGACCAGACCGAGGCGCCAACCGCCCAGGACCGCGCTGAGGTACGGATGAATTCTAACGCGCGGGACTTCGTACACCAGCGAGACAACGAAATGATCCGGCACGTCGCTCGCGCTCCTCGCCCAATCGAGATCGCGGTGATACGCGTCCATGTAGCTGCCGCTGTTGCCGTACTCGTTCGCCGACTCGACATCGTCGAGGTAGCGCGAACGGGTGTAATGCGCGAGCAGCGAGAATCCATTCGACAGGCGGCGCTGCAGCCGCACGAATCCGGCGTGATAGCTGGACTTCCCGATTGAGGGGTTGATGATGGTCACGTTGCTGAACTGCGGAAACGGCCTCCGCGGCTGCGCGTCACCCGGACCCATCAAGTCCGGCGCGACCTGGTTCAACGAGAAATCATTGGCGGTCAGGTGACGGCTTTCGTTGCCGATGTAGCCCGCTTCGACGACCATGGCGGAACCGAACTCGTGCTGGATGCTGATATTGGATTGGTAAGACGTCGGCGCGACCTGGCGTGGATCGAAATACGAGACGGCGGTATTCGGCCGCTGCCCGACGGGGACTGCCCCGAATCCGCTCGTCCGATCCCGCGGCGCGTACGGCGGAAAACCGTCGCGCAGGTGGAACGTGCTCTGCGTCGTCGCCTGCGATGCGACGAAGCTTGCCGCAGTGGAAAACCCCAGCGCAGCAGTGTCGCCAACCGTGTTACTGACCGTCGGCCCATAGAAGATGCCGGCTCCGCCGCGAATCACAGTGTGGCGCGCACCGTCCACCTGGTACGCAAAGCCGAGTCGTGGCCCTACGTTGTTCCAGTCGGGCGGGAATGCGCGCTCCGGGGTGCCGTTCACGCCCGCAAACGTCACGACGCCCGGAGTGCCGGAGACTGGATTGATCGCGGTTGGATCGAACGAGTTCATCTTGTTGTTCACTTCGCGGCGTGGCAATTCGACTTCCCACCGCACGCCGTAGTTGATCGTCAGCCGATCCGTGAGCCGCCAGTCGTCCTGCGCGTAGAGCGCGACGTACGACGCGCGTGTCTGCAGCAGATCGGAGATCTGGACGCTCGCTGCGTTGACCTCGCCAAGGAGCAGGCTCGCCAGGGCATTGCCGGTGTTTGCCGCGCCGGCGCTGCTCGTTATCAGTGGCGTGAACGTGAGGCTTGCCGACGACCCGCGATCCCGTATTTCGTCATTCGCACCGGCTCGAAATTCCCCGCCGAACTTGTAGGCGTGCGTGCCACGCGACCACGTCAGCGACTCGAGCACCTGGCGATCGAGAATTGGCGTCTGGAACCTTGCGACGGCGGCGCTTCCGAGCGCCGCATAACCCGGAACAGTGAAGACGGGAAACGCCTGGTCGGACACTCCTGACAATCCAATTGCACCCGCGAGATCGGTTCCGAGTCCCGGATGGCGGTCGATGAACTTGCGGCGGAGATATGTCAGGCGCAGCTCGTTGACGACCTTCGAGTTGAAGATGTGTGTGTAAGCGCCCGTCACGCTCTGCACGCGCACGGCGGTCGTGTCGGAGAGCGGATCGACGACGGGGTTGCCGTACGAGCCGGTCACGCTCGTCGCGCTGTCATTGAGGTAGTACCGCGCCGTCCACAGATCGTCGCGGCGAAGCTGATGATCGATCCGTCCAACAATGATGTCGCGGTCGAGTGTTGATTCGCTGGTGCCGGCGTAGTTGCCGGCATTGCTCGCGGTCACTGCGTGATTTGGCAGCGGGTAGTACGCGAGTGCGGCGACGGCGACCGGATCGAACCGATCCTCCGGGATAACATTGCCATCGAAGGGCGCTCGCGTCAGAGGATCGTAGATGACGACGGGCACACCGGAGCTGCTCCGGAGATCCGAGAAATCCCCCTGGCGGTTCAGCAGCGTCGGCACCGTCGAGAGCACCGTATCGCTCGTGAGCTGCCGCGTGCGTTCCCACGACGTGAAGAAAAATGTCTTTCCCCGCCGGATCGGACCGCCGAACGTGCCGCCGAACTGGTTCAGCCGCAACGGAGACTCCGTCGCCGCGAAGTAGTTCTTCGCGTTCAACGCATCGTTCTGCAACGACTCGAACAGGCTGCCGCGGTAACGGTTCGTCCCCGATCGCGTCGACATCGTCACGACGCCGCCGGTCGAGTGGCCGTACTCCGCGGCGTAGTTGTTGGTGATCACGCGGAATTCCTGCATCGCGTCGACGGGAAGGCTCGTCAGCTGCTGCGGACGCGTGAGGCCGACGGCGTTCGAGGCGTTGCCCCCGTCGAGGATGAAATTCTGATTGCGCGCGCGGCCGCCGGACACGGAGAAGACGGGGTAGTTCTCGGCAGTCCCCGCGCCCGTGTCGATCATGATGACGCCAGGCGCGAGCGACGCCAATGACGAGGCGGAGCGGTTGGGCAGCGGCAGCGCCCCGAGCATCTCGCGGGTCACGGTCTGCGCGACGTTCGAACTCTGCGACTCGAGCACGGGCGCGCCGGCGATCACCTCGACGGCTTCCGTGCGCTTCTGCAGGTCCAGCGTCACGTCGATCGCAAGCCTCTGTCCAACCTCCAGAGTTATCTGTTGCCGTGTGACCGAGTCGAAGCCATCGAGTGTGACCACCAGGCGATACATGCCTGGCACGAGGGCACTGACGCGATACGCGCCCTCTGCATTCGTTACGCTCTGCACCGTTATACCCGTGCTTTCGTTGGCGACGCTTACCTGCACTCCTGGCACGGGATCACCCGCCGGATCCTTGATGATGCCGACGATGGCGCTGGTACCGCTTTGCGCGAATGCGTATGTCGCGGGTGCGGTGGCCAGCGTGAGAAGGACGCCAGCCGCGAGAAGTGTGAAGGTACGCATTCGAAACTCCGCACCGTAGCGCAGGGCTTCAGCCCTGCTCGTCACAGCAGCCCTGAAGGACTGCGCTACGGGTGAAAACAGCCGTACAAACGAAAAGGCCCGGAAGGCGATTCGCCTCCGGGCCTCGGTAGCATCCGCGTGGGTCGAAAATCAGGAGATCATCGAGGTCGCAAGGATGGCGCAGGCGCGAAGGCACATGTGGCCCGGACGACAACACGCCGCGCGCAGAGCCTTGACGATCACAGGAATTCTTCTACCGCACGCGCGTCCGGTCTGTCAATCGGGTGATTTGGTGATTCAGAGATTTGTGATGTTGGATACGCGCGGGAAGCGCGAGAGGGCCGAAATCACCAGATCACCAAATCCACAAATCACCAAATCGTGTAGTAGCCTTGCCGGTCGACGAGATGCAGACGCCCCCGGTTCTCCTGCGCGCCGATTCCATGACGAAGACCTACGCGGGGGTCCGCGCGCTGAAGGGCGTGTCGTTCGATCTTCACGCGGGAGAGGTGCACGCGTTAGTCGGCGAGAACGGCGCGGGCAAGTCGACGCTCATCAAGATCATGACGGGCGCGGTGGCCGCCGACTCCGGATCGATCGAGGTGGCGGGGCGGCGCGTCACGCACATGGACCCCCACGCGGCGCGCGCGCTGGGGATTGCCGCCATTTACCAGCAGCCTGCGCTTTTTCCGCATCTCACGGTCGCCGAGAACATCGCGCTCGCGCTGGAATCGGCGAGCGTGTGGCGGCGCGTCGACTGGAACGCGCGGCGGCGCCGCGCACGTGACTTGCTGGACCGCGTCGGCGCGAGGATCGATCCGGATCGATCGGTCGAGACGCTCAGCATGCCCGAACAGCAGATCGTCGAGATCGCGAGAGCGGTCGGCGCCGACGCGCGTGTCATGATCATGGACGAGCCGACCGCGTCGCTCGCGGATCGGGAAGTGGAACACCTGTTCGCCGTGATCGCGCGGCTGCGCGAGCGCGGGACGGCCGTCATCTATATATCGCACCGCCTCGACGAGGTGTTCGCGATCGCGGATCGCATCACTGTGTTGCGCGACGGCGAGAGCGTCGGCATGTGGCCGGCGCGCGCGATCGATCGCGCTCATTTGATTCGCATGATGGTCGGCCGGGATCTATCGACGGTGTTTCCGAAGCGCGAGGTGACCATCGGTGAGCATGCCCTCGCGGTGCGCGGGCTCAGGCATCGGGCCAGCGGCGTGTTCGATGTCTCGTTGAGCGTGCGCCGCGGCGAAATTCTCGGCCTCGCAGGCCTGGTCGGTTCCGGGCGAACGGAGGTGGCGGAGATCCTCTTCGGCCTTCGTCCGGCCGACGCCGGCGATATCTGGGTCAACGGCGCAACGGTGCGCATCAGGTCGCCATCGCAGGCGATCGCGCGCGGCGTCGGATACGTCCCGGAGGATCGACGTCAGCACGGCGTCGTGCTCGACATGTCGATCGCCTCGAATACAAGCCTGGCGAACTTGAGCGGCGTCGCGCGCGCCGGCCTGATCAACCGCACGGCGGAGCGCGCGATTGCGACGCGCTACATCGACCAGCTGCGTATCAAGGCCACATCGGTCGATGCGGACGTCGGATCGCTGTCGGGAGGCAATCAACAGAAGGTCGCGCTCGCGCGATGGTTGTCGACGAATCCCTCCGTTCTGATCCTCGACGAGCCGACGCAGGGCGTGGACGTCGGATCGAAAGCAGAGATTCACGAGCTGATGGGGGCGCTTGCCGCGCGCGGCCTCGCGATCATCATGATCTCGTCGGAGATGCCGGAGATTCTCGGCATGAGCGATCGCATCGCCGTCATGCGCGCCGGCACGATTCGCGGCACGCTCACGCGCGCCGAGGCCACCCAGGCCAAGGTGCTGGAGCTGGCCATTGCCTGACCGCCGCGTCGTGTCGGTCGCGTTGACGATTGCGGCGCTGTCGGCCGTGCTGGCCGTCGCGGCGCCGGGATTTTTCAGCCGCGAGAACCTGGGCGACCTGCTGCTCGGCAATCTGCCGGCGTTGATCGTGGCGATGGGCGCCACGCTGGTGATCCTCGCGGGGGAGATCGACATCTCTGTCGGATCCGTCTTCGCCATCTGCGGCATCGTCGCGGGCCTGCTCGCGCAGGCGGGATCCCCGATGCTGCTGACCATCGCAGGAACCTGCGCCACCGGCGCGCTGCTCGGCGCGCTCAACGGCGTGCTGGTCGCGTATGCCGCACTGCCGTCCATTGTCGTCACGCTGGCGACCATGGTGGCGTTGCGTGATGGGTTGCGGTGGGCGACGCAAGGCGCGTGGGTGCAGAACCTGCCATCCGGCTTCCAGTGGTTCGGCCTGTCGCAGGGCGCATATCCACTCGTCGCGTGCGCTGTTGCGGCGGTGCTGCAGGTGACGCTCTCGTATGGGTTACGGCACGTCGCGGCGGGGCGCGCCGTGTATGCCAGCGGGTCCGATGCCAACGCCGCGCGGCTCGCGGGATTCAACACCGCGCTCGTGAAATCCGCGGTGTTCACGATCGGCGGTGCGCTGACAGGGCTCGCCGCGCTCCTCAACGCGGTGCGGTTCAACCAGATTCCCAGCAACGCGGGGCTGGGCCTCGAGATGAAAGTGATCGCGGCGGTCGTCGTCGGGGGCGTCGCGATTCGCGGCGGACGCGGCACCCTCGCGGGCACGCTGCTCGGCCTCGTGCTGCTCGCGCTCATCGGGCCGGCACTCGTGTTCCTCGGGATCAATGCGTACTGGGAGCGCGCGATTCAGGGGGCGATCATCCTGGCCGCGGTCGCGCTTGATGCATGGCGCGCGCGTCGCCGTCAACCTGACGTCATGCTCGCCGTGCAGGCCTCCTGATGCGCCGGCACCAGGAGTGGTTGACGAGCGGCGAATGGATCCTGCTGTTCGCGCTCCTGATCCAGGTGCTGGTGTTCTCGGCGATCGCGCCGAACTTCTTCACGCGCGCGAACTTCTTCGAAGTGCTCCGCGTGAGCGTGGAGCTCGGGCTGCTCGCGATCGCATTGACGCCGGTGATCGTCAGCGGCGGCATCGATCTGTCCGTGGGCGCGATGATGGGACTGTCTGCCGTCGTCTTTGGTGCGGCGTCGCGCGACTGGCACCTCGGGATTGCGGCGGCCGCGCTGGTCGCGCTGGTCGTCGGCGCCGCCGGGGGCGCCCTCAATGCCGTGCTGGTCTCGCGCCTCGAGCTTCCGCCGTTGATCGTGACGCTCGGATCGCTGTCGCTCTTCCGGGGAATCGCAGAGGGACTGACGCACGCGGCAGTGAACTACACGGACTTCCCCGCATCGTTCCTCGCATTGGGGCAGGGGTACTTCTGGGGCGTGCTGCCGGCGCAGCTGCCGATCTTCATCGCGGCATTTGCCGCGTATACGGTCCTGCTGCACCGCTCGGTGCTCGGACGTGCGCTCTACGCAATCGGGTTTTCGCCCGCGGGCGCGCGTTACGCGGGCATACCGGTCCAGCGACGCGTGGGTCTCGTGTATCTCTTGTCGGGCCTGATGGCCAGCGTTGCGGCAGTCATCTACGTCGCGCACATGGGCCAGGCGCGGTCCGACGCGGGGACGGGCTACGAGCTCGACGCCATTACCGCGGTGGTGCTGGGCGGCACGTCGGTGTTCGGGGGCCGCGGCACGCTCTGGGGCACGCTGTTCGGACTCCTGGCGCTCAGCGTGCTGCGCAATGGCCTGCAGCTCGCGGCGTTGCCGTCGGAGCTTGCGGGCGTGATGACGGGCACCCTGCTGCTCGTGACGATCGGCATCGATCGTGTCAGGATGGGCGCGCGCGCGGCGGCGGTGTCCGCCACGGAGGCACTGGACGTGAGAAACAGCCAGGTTGCGGTGCTCTGCGCAACCATGCTTGTCGGTTCGTTGATTGTCGCCGGGACGAACGTCTGGCTGGTGCGATCGCTGGCCTCTTCGTATGGGCGCAGCGGTGCGGCGCTGGCGCAGCCGTCTGGCCAGACATCCGGCCCGGCGCGCCGCCGACCGGTGATCGCGATGATGCCGAAGGCGAAAGGGGATCCCTACTTCATCAGTTGCCGCGCGGGCGCGGAAGAAGCCGCGCGCGATCTGGGCGTCGAGTTGATCTGGGACGGCCCCACGAGTCTCGATGCGGCGCGACAGAACGAGCTCATCGAAAACTGGATCACGAGGAAGGTCGACGCCATTGCGGTGGCCGTCGAGAACCGCGGTGGCATTTCATCCGTGCTGCGGAAGGCGCGCGGGCACGGCATCAGGGTGTTGACCTGGGACGCGGACGCCGAAGCGGACGCGCGCGACTTCTTCGTCAACCAGGCGACGCCGGAAGGAATCGGCAACGCGCTGACCGACGAAGCCGCGCGGCTGCTCGGCGGCAAGGGAGAGTTCGCAATTATCACCGGCGCCCTCAGCGCTGCGAACCAGAACGAATGGATCGCGAACATCCGCAAACGGCTGGCGGAGCGATACCCGAATCTGAAACTTGCAACGATCCGTCCGAGCGACGACGACCGGGACAAGGCATTCGCCGAGACCCAGACAATTCTTCGCGTGTACCCGGCGGTGAAACTCGTGATGGCGATCTCGGCGCCCGCCGTGCCCGGATCGGCGGAAGCGGTGCGCCAGGCCAATCGCGAGGGGGACGTGAACGTGATCGGCTTGTCGCTGCCGAACATCAACAAGCCGTACGTCCACGGCGGCGTGGTGCAGGCGGTGATCCTGTGGAATACGCGCGACCTCGGGTACCTGACGGTCCTCTCGGCGGCCAGGCTCGTACAAAATGCGTTCTCACCGGGAGCCCGGTCGATCGACGCCGGCCGTCTCGGCACGATCGAAGTGCGCGGCTCGGAGATCATTCTTGGTGCGCCACTGCTGATGAACAAGGGGAACATCGATCGCTATGATTTTTGATTTGGTGATTTAGTGATCCGGAGACTCGGCGATCTCGCATCGCACGCGCTACCGCGCGTGCTGCAAAATGCAATCACCAAATCACCGAATCGTCAGATCACCAAATCCTGAGGATTCCGTCATGAACACGCGACACGCTGACATCGTCCACGCCGCCCTCGACAGCTTCCGGATCGAGCTGCCGTCGTGGGGCTTTGCGAACACCGGCACGAGGTTCGGCAAGTTCCTGCAGCTGGCCGCGGCCTCGACGATCGAGGAAAAATTCAGCGATGCCGGACACGTGCACGCGGTGACGGGCGTCTGTCCGACGCTCGCGCTTCACGTGTTGTGGGATCTGCCCGAGGGCGTCGTCAGCAGCGACGAAGTGAAGCGGCTGTCCGCGAAATACGGCGTAAGATCCGGCTCGATCAACCCCAACCTGTTTCAGGACCAGCAGTACAAGTTCGGATCGTTCGGCAATCCCGATCCGATCGTCCGCGACGCCGCGCGGCAGCACGTGAAGGACAGCATTGCGATCGCCCGCGCGCTCGACTGCCGCGACATTTCCCTCTGGTGTGCGGACGGATCGAATTATCCTGGCAGCGCGAACATCCGCCAGCGGCGCGCGTGGTTCATCGAGTCGCTGCAGGCCAGCCACGCCGCACTGGGCGCGGGTCAGCGCCTGCTCGTGGAGTACAAGCCGTTCGAGCCGGCCTTCTATCACACCGACATCGGCGATTGGGGAATGGCGCTGCTGCTCGCGCGCGCGGCGGGTCCCGCGGCGCGCGTGCTCGTCGACACCGGCCATCACTACCTCTCGCAGAACATCGAGCAGATCGTCGCGTGGCTGCTCGCCGAAGACATGCTCGGAGGATTTCACTTCAACGATCGGCGCTACGCCGACGATGACCTGACGCTGGGTTCGATCGATCCCTACCAGGTATTCCGCATCTTCCACGAGATTCGGCTGTTCGAGCACGAAACAGGGCGCCGCGCCGACATCGCGTACATGGTCGATCAGAGCCACAATCTCAAGGGCAAGATCGAGGCGATGATCCAGACGGTCACAATCGCGCAGGAGCTGTTCGCGAAAGCCGCAATCGTCGATCACGCGGCGCTCATCGGCGCGCAGCGCCGTTCCGACATCGTCCGCGCCGAGGCGACGTTGCAGGACGCGTTCGCAACCGATGTGCGGCCCGCCGTCAGAGACTGGCGCGTCGCGAGGGGCCTCCCGCCCGACCCGATGGAGGCGTTCCGGGAGAGCGGCTATCTCGAACGCATCACCGCCGAGCGCGCGTCCACGCGCGCCGGCACGACTTCGTATGCATAGAGCTGAAGGGAGGACGAGATGGTGAGCAGAATGTCTCGGATCGCTGCCGCGGTCGCGCTGCTATTGACGGGCTATGTCTTGGGACGGGTTTCGATGACGGAAGCCGTCGCGGCTCCGCAGACATCCACGCGCGTGTTCGAGCTCCGGACTTATACGACGCCGGAAGGCAAGCTCGACCAGTTGAACGCACGGTTCCGCGATCACACACGCCGGATTTTCGATAAGCACAACATGACGAGCATCGGCTACTGGACGCCAGTCGAGACGCCGAACACCCTCATCTACATCCTTGCGCATCCGAGTCTCGACGAAGCGAAGAAGAACTGGGGGGAGTTCCGGACCGATCCCGAGTGGCAGAAGGTGAGCACGGAGACAGCGGCCCAGGGGTTGACGGGCATCAAGGTCGAGTCGCGGTTCATGAAGGCAACTGATTATTCCGCAATAAAATAGGGGTTTCAGGTAAACGCCGTGGCGAGCTCCGTCGTCCTCGCATAGACAGGTCTTTCCTTGTACCGAATGCCAAGCCACTTTCATAGAGTCCTTTTCGTCAGTGTGCTCAGTGCGTGCCTCGCGGCGTGCTCGTCCGAGAAGGGGCCCAGCTCTGGCACCGCTGCGGCCGAGGGGCGCGGCGCCGGGGGCGGAGGAGGACGTGGCGGGCGCGGCGGTGGTGCAGTGCCCGTCGTCACGGCGAAGGCTCAGGCCAAGAGCGTTGCCTTGACGCTGCCGGCGGTCGGCGCAGGCGAGGCGCTGTCGACCGTCCAGATTCGCGCGCAAGTCACCGGTCAATTGAGCCAGATTCATTTCGCGGAAGGACAGGAAGTCAGGAAGGGGCAGCTCCTCTTCGAAATCGATGCGCGGCCGTTCGAGACGGCGCTCGCGCAGGCGCAGGCGGTGCTGGCGCGCGACACCGCGACGGCGAACAACGCGCAGTCGCAGCGCGCGCGGTACGAGGATCTCTACAAGCGCGGCCTGATCCCGCGCGATCAGTACGAAACGGCGACCGCCGGTTCCGAAGCCCTGCAGGCTACGCTCCAGGCCGACAGAGCCGCGGTCGACAATGCGAAGCTCAATCTGCAGTACACGCGGATCAGCGCGCCCATTTCCGGGCGGACCGGCTCGTTGAACCTGCACGAAGGCGATCTCGTTCGCGCCAACGACGCCACATCACTGCTGATCATCAACCAGATGTCGCCGATCTACGTGACATTCTCGGTGCCGG
>QHWT01000071.1:238485-239180 GCA_003222675.1 Acidobacteriota bacterium
GCGGCGTGCCGCCGACTGACTCGCCGGTTCCCGGAACGCCGATTCCGGTGGAAGTCGGAAAGGTGACCTTCATCGACAACGCCGTCGATCCGACGACCGGCACGATCAAATTGAAGGCGACGTTTCCCAACACCAGCCGCACGCTCTGGCCCGGACTCTTCGTTCAGGTCGCGCTGCAGCTCACGACGGATCCCCACGCCATCGTCGTCC
Organism: Acidobacteriota bacterium; assembly: GCA_003222675.1. Taxonomy (GTDB): domain Bacteria; phylum Acidobacteriota; class Vicinamibacteria; order Vicinamibacterales; family 2-12-FULL-66-21; genus QHWT01. The sequence continues at coordinate 238,696 of QHWT01000071.1, forward strand.
CCGCCGTCGCTGTACAGACCTCGCAGCAGGGTCAATACGTTTACGTGATCAAGGCGGATCGCACCGCCGAATTGCGTAATGTGCAGATCGATCGTCAGCAGGGGGAGGAAACGATCATCGCGCAAGGCGTGTCGGCCGGCGAGGAGGTCGTGACCGACGGACATCTTCGGCTGACGCCTGGTGCGCGTGTCACCGTCCCTGGTGAGTCGGGCACGAGCGGGCGACGAGGCGCGGGTGCGGACGCCGGTGCCGGTTCCGGTAGCAGCGGCGGCGCGCGCAGGGGCGAGGGCCGGCGCGGCGAAAGCGGGCGCGGCACCGGGTATTAGCCCGCTATGCGGCGCATAATGAGAAAATTTGACTAAAGCCGAGCTGCACAGCGCTGAGGCGCGCACGGCGCGACTGCGAGGAGCGGAGCGGGGACAGGGGCCCCGCGAGCGACGAGCCGGGGTGTGGGGCGGAGCCCCACGTGAGGAGCGCTGAGGCGC
>QHWT01000071.1:239208-262226 GCA_003222675.1 Acidobacteriota bacterium
GGGGTGTGGGGCGGAGCCCCACGTGAGGAGCGCTGAGGCGCGCACGGCGCGCCTGCGAGGAGCGGAGCGGGGTCAGGGGCCCCGCGAGCGACGAGCCGGGGTGTGGGGCGGAGCCCCACGTGAGTGAGCGCTGAGGCGCGCACGGCGCGCCTGCGAGGAGCGGAGCGGGGTCAGGGGCCCCGCGAGCGACGAGCCGGGGTGTGGGGCGGAGCCCCACGTGAGGATGGACGTCATGAATTTCGCTGAACCCTTCATCCGGCGGCCGGTTGCGACGACGCTGCTCGTTCTCACGATCCTGATCTTCGGTGTCATGGGGTACCGGCTCCTGCCGGTCGCAGACCTTCCGACGGTCGATTTTCCGACGCTTCAGGTGAGCGCCAACCTGCCGGGCGCGAATCCCGAGACCATGGCGAATACCGTGGCGACGCCGCTCGAAAAGGCGTTCACGACGATCCCGGGCATCTCGTCCATCAGTTCGAACAGCGGCCAGGGCAACACGAACATCACGCTGCAGTTCGATCTGAGCCGCGATATCGATTCCGCTGCGCAGGACGTGCAGTCGACGATCTCGCGCGCGCAACGTGGCCTGCCGCCGAGCATGCCGTCGCCGCCATCCTTCCGGAAGACGAATCCGGCCGACACGCCCGTCCTGTTTCTGGTGCTCAGCTCGAACACGCTGCCGCTGGCTGCGCTGGACCGCTACGCGGAAGACACGCTGGCGCAGCGCCTCTCGATGGTGAGCGGCGTTGCGCAGGTAAACGTGTTCGGCGCGCAGAAGTTCGCAGTGCGCGTGGATCTCGACCCGATGCAGCTCGCGTCGCGACAGATCGGCGTCGACCAGGTGGCGACCGCCATCGCGAACGCGAATTCGAACCGGCCGACCGGAACCCTGTACGGACCCAATCGCAACTTCGTGGTGCAGGCATCCGGACAGCTCGAGAACGCGGACGCCTTCAGGAGCGTGATCATCGCCTACCGCAACGGCAGCGCCGTGCAGCTGGGCGAGGTCGCGCACGTGTACGACGGCGTGGAGAACGAGCGCAACGTCAGCTGGTATAACGGCCTGCGCACGATCTATCTCGCGATCCAGCGGCAGCCGGGCACGAACACCGTCGAGGTCGTCGATGCGATCAAGGCGCAGCTGCCGGACCTGGAGGCGCAGCTGCCAGCGTCGGTCACCCTCGCGATCCGCAGCGATCGCGCCAAGTCGATTCGCGAGTCCGTGGAGGACGTCAAGTTCACGCTGCTGCTGACGGTGTTCCTCGTCATCCTCGTGATCTTCCTGTTCCTCAGAAACCTGTCCGCCACGATCATTCCGAGCCTTGCCCTGCCGTTTTCCGTCATCGGCACTTTTGCCGTGATGTGGGCGCTCGACTACAGCCTCGACAACCTGTCGCTGATGGCGCTCACGCTTTCCGTCGGTTTCGTCGTCGACGACGCGATCGTCATGCTCGAGAACATCGTCCGGCACATGGAGATGGGCAAGCCGCGCATGCAGGCGGCGCTGGACGGATCGGCGGAGATCTCCTTCACGATCGTGTCGATGACGGTGTCGCTGGCGGCGGTGTTCATCCCGATCCTGTTCATGGGCGGCATCGTCGGGCGATTGATGCACGAGTTCGCGGTGACGATCGCATCGGCGATTCTCGTGTCGGGACTCGTGTCGCTGACGCTGACGCCGATGCTGTGCAGCCGGTTCCTCAAGCCGCCGCATGCGGAGAAGCACGGCCGCTTCTACAACGCGACCGAGCGCATGTTCGACATGTGGCTGAACAGCTACGCGTGGAGCCTGCGGCAGACGATCCGCTTCAAGGGCACGACGATGCTCGTGTCGGCCGCGACGCTGGCGGCGACCGTCTATCTCTTCACGATCGTGCCCACGGGGTTCATCCCGTCGGTCGACACGGGTGCGCTGAACGGACAGGTCGAAACGATACAGGGCATCGGATTCGATCAGTCGGTGAAGCACCACCTCGAGATCATGGACATTCTCGACAAGGATCCGAACGTCGCCGCCTACACCGTGAACGTCGGCGGCATGGGTGGCGGGCGCCTCGACGTCGAGCTGAAGCCGCGCAACGAGCGAACGCTGACGGCGGACGAGATCATCGACGAACTGCGGCCGAAGCTCGCGCGCGTTCCGGGCGTGCGCGCGTTCCTGACGAATCCGCCGGCGATTCGCATCGGCGGCATGCAGTCGCGCAGCCAGTACCAGTTCACGCTGCAGAGTCCCGACACCGACGAGTTATATCGCGCGGCGCCGGAATTCGAGGCGCGGCTGCGGCAGGTGGACGGCCTGGAGGACATCAGCTCCGATCTGCAGATCCGGACGCCGCAGCTCACGGTCGACATCGATCGCGAGCAGGTATCGACGCTCGGCCTCAATGTCGATCAGGTGCAGTCGGCGCTGAATTCCGCCTACGGCACACGGCAGGTCTCGCAGATTTTCGCGCCCGAAGATCAGTACCAGGTGATCATGCAGGTCGCGCCGCAGTATCAACGCGACCCGAACGCGCTCTCGATGCTGTACGTGCAGGCGCCGAGCGGTAAGCTCGTGCCGCTCTCGGCGGTGGTGACGACGAAGGTGTCCGCCGGACCGCAGTCGATCAATCACGTCGGCCAGCTCCCCTCGGTCACGGTGTCGTTCAACCTCAAGCCCGGCGTGGCGCTCGGGGATGCGGTGGCGCGGGTCCAGCGCCTGGGACTCGAAACGCTGCCGAGCATCGTGACCGGCAGCTTCCAGGGCACCGCCCAGGCGTTCCAGGAGTCGATGCGAGGCCTCGGTTGGATCCTGGCGCTCGCGATCTTCGTCATCTACGTGGTGCTGGGGATCCTCTACGAGAGCTTCATCCATCCGCTGACGATTCTCTCGGGTCTTCCCTCAGCCGGCTTCGGCGCCCTGTTGACGCTGCTGCTGTTCCACCAGGAGCTGAACATCTACGCGTTCGTCGGCATCATCATGCTGGTCGGCATCGTGAAGAAGAACGGCATCATGATGATCGATTTCGCGATCGAGGCGCGCCGCGAGCGGCAGGTTGGCGCGGCCGACGCGATCTACGAGGCGTGTCTCGTACGCTTCCGTCCGATCATGATGACGACCATGGCGGCGTTGATGGGCACGCTGCCAATCGCGCTCGGATGGGGCGCGGGCGCTGAAGCGCGCCGGCCGCTGGGGCTCGCAGTCGTGGGCGGGTTGATCGTGTCGCAGACGCTGACGCTCTACGTCACGCCGGTGTTCTACATCTATATGGACATGTTGCAGGACCGGCTCGGTCGTCGCAAGAAGGCTACGCAGCCGGCGATCCGCACGCTGGAGCCGCAGGAATCAGCGAAATAGGACGTCTCAGCCTAAAGCGCGGTCCGACGAACAGGAGTGCAGGAGGTCAGGAGACTATTGCGGTTCTCTTGATCTTCTGAGCTCCTGTGAGTTCTTCAGCGCTGTCGGCGGTCTCAAGACCCGGCCTACTGCTGTAGGGCGGCTCTTTGGAGCCGCTTTCCAACGCGCGTTCAACGCTCGCCATCAGCCCGTCGCCATTCGTATAGGCGATCGTCGTGCACCTCGGATGCGACGCACCCGCGATCAGCCTCGAAATCCTGTCCTCCCAGTTGCCAGTTGTCAGTTGTCAGTTGCCAGTTGCCAGTTGTCAGTTCCCAGAAGCTGGGCTACTGAAACTGGTTACTGGCTACTGACTACTGGCCACTGACTACTGGCTACTGGTCACTGGTTACTTACCCTGTCGCACCGAAGCCGCCACGCGACCCATCGCGCAGATCGCCGGCGGTCTCGTGCCATTCCGCGCGCGCGACGGGAATGAAGAGCCCCTGCGCGAGGCGATCCCCCGCGGTGACGTGGACGGGCGCGTCGGTGAAATTCAGGACGGCGATCTTCACCTCGTCGCGCTGGCCGCAGTAGTCCGCGTCGACGACGCCCACGCCGTTCGCCACCATGAGCCCTCGTTTCAATGGCGTGCTGCTGCGCGCAAAGATGCCGAGGAAATATCCGCGGGGTGTCTCGACGACGAGACCGGTGGGCACGAGCGCGACGGTGCCGGGCTGCACCGAGATGTCCTCGCTCGCTGCCAGATCGAACCCGGCGGCGCCGGGAGTCTGGTATTCGGGCAAGGACACGTCGGACCCAAGGCGCCGGATACGGACGGACAGCATGCGCCTATCGTATCGCCTTCGCCAGAAAACTACCGACCGAGCTTGTAGAGACGAATCCCGTTCGAGCCCACGGCGATTAGTTCCATGTCGGATCGCGCGCTGATCTGCTCGATCACCTTTTCCGCATCCCTCATGAACCGCTGCGGGTGCACCATCACGTGCGTGACACCTGCGTCTTTCATCGCACGCATCGCCCGCTCATCGGGGAAATACCAGAACGCGTCGGCGTACTTCTGGTACGAGGCCGGGATGTAGCCGCTGTAGCCGTTCATGAGCGGCCGCCAGTGCGCGGTCGAGTTCAGCACGTAAGGCGCATTCTCGAAGATCGCCGAGCGTGGGAAGAACGGCTGCTCCGCGAGCACAACCGGGTCCGGCTCCTGCGCGATCAGCCTGTAAATGCCGGGGACGCCCGTGAACTCGCGATATTCAAATGGCGCGCGCAGCGACTCGATATTGGCCAGCACGATCAGCAGGATCCCAAGTCCTTCCGCCTGAAGGCGGCCACGAGATTGGAGAGAGCTCCTGAGCGCCGCCAATCCGATTCCTCCCAGCAGCGCGATGCCGAGCAGGAACAGGTGGCCGAAGCGTGCTGCCGCGCGCAGGCACTGCATGGGCGGGAAGATGTGGAACAGGACGGCGTAAGCTGGTGTTGCCGTGCCGAGCGACAGCACCAGACCCACCGCGGCAATGGCGACGAGCATCAGCACGCGTGGACGAAGCTCACGCGTCCGGACAGCTGCAATGACGGCGACGCCGGCCAGCGCCAGGACAATGATGCCGGGGAAGAAGCTGTCGACCGCGTCCTTGAAGAAGCGCCCGCTCCATGTGGCGAAGTGGATGCGGCCGGATGCGGCGAGGTAACCCTGCAAGGTCGCGGAGAAGTCCTTCACGCTGTCGAGCGTGCGCACCATCTGCTGCTCGCGCGCGACGCGGCGGTATGGCAGATACACCGGCAGGATCCCGACCACCGTCATCGCCGTTGCCACCGCGAACTGCGGGAGGACAGTATGCGCGCGCGTCCACCACTCCGGCGCGCGCGTCAGCAGCGCGACGGCGATCATCACGACGGCAAACACAACGAGGTAGCCCGACGTATACGCCATCAGGGCCATCGAGACGACCAGCAGCAGCGCGGGCCATCGAACCTCGAACGTCGGGCCTCCGACCTCGGATCTCGGTCCTCGGCTGATCGCGTCCACCGCGAGCAGCGCGAGCGGCAGTCCGTAGATGTGAATCCCCTGGATGTGCGCCAGACGCGTCAGCGTGTGCGTGTTGAAAGCGAACATCGAGCCGGCGAGGAGTCCCGCCAGCAGATCGCCCGTCCATGCCTCGATCAACAGGCACGTCGCGAAAGCCGTCAGCGCGAAGCCGACGATCAGGATTACGTTATAGACAAGGACCGGTGACGCGCCGATCCACGCGAGCGGTGCGCCCATGACAGCGGGCACGATGAGCGGTTCGGAAAAAGCGAGTGCGTCGTGGGCGGGATAGAAGATGTTCGCCTCGAACAGATGGATCGGATCGCGGGGCAGCTGGTGCGCCACCCAGGCGAGGATCCACTCGTTGAGTTGCGCATCGCCGTTGTCGTTGCGCGACAGGTGCGCCAGGTTCAGCGCGAGTGGCCAAGTGTGGACGATCGCCAGTAACAGGCAGAGGACAGCTGCACCGGAACGCTGCGCGCGGGATATCATGCGGGCGGCCCCGATTATGCCCCAGCTAGCGTGTTACGTCTGGGGACGAAAGTTGCATTGATGTGGTGTTGAAACGGAGGACGCAATGCTCGCAGCACTCTTCTACGCACTCCTGACTTTCGGCCTGGGTGGCCAGGCGGCGAATGTCGGGCCGGAACACTTCACCGCCTTCGCCGTGGACATGAGCAACACGGCCCGCACAGGCAGGAACTCGACGACCGTGGACATCGTTGTGAACCGATGGTCCAGCGATGCCGATCGCGATCGATTGCTGACGATCCTGCGTGAAAAGGGACAGGACGCATTGCTCGACGCCTTGCAGAGCATGCCCGTCGTGGGCTACATCGCGACACCGGGATCGCTGCGCTACGATCTGCACTTCGCACGTCAGCGGCCGGAGCCGGAGGGAGGCCGCACGATCGTGCTCGCCACAGACCGCTACATCACCGGATGGGAAGCGCTCAACCGTCCGCGCACGATCGATTATCCGTTCACGCTCATCCAGCTGAAGCTCGATCGGAACGATACCGGCGTCGGCAAGCTCTCGATTGCGACCAAGATCACGGCGAAGAAGGACACGATCGAGCTGGAGAACTTTTCGAGCGAGCCAGTGCGGCTCACGGAAGTCAAGAAAGTGAAATAATTTTGCTTCGCACGCGCTACCGCGCGTGCTTTTGAAGCGCGGCCGGTAGGCCGCGCATGCCCGATCACCAAATCACCCGATCACCAAATCACCAAATCAAGCATGTGTCATTGACACCCCGTCGTTCAGTAATCTGTCACCCACTTGTGAGTCCCCGGATGAGGGTCAGCAGCATGTCGATCGCGACGGCGTTGTGCCCTCCCTGGGGCACGATGATGTCCGCGTATCGTTTGCTCGGCTCAACGAACTCGAGGTGCATCGGCTTGACGGTCGCGAGGTACTGATCGATGACCGACTGCACGGTTCGCCCGCGCTCCGTGATGTCGCGCTGCAGCCGCCGGATGAACCGCGTGTCGTCGTCGGTATCGACGAACACCTTGACGTCCATGAGCGCGCGCAGCGCGGCGTCGGTATAAATAAGGATGCCTTCAACGATGATCGCGCGCCGGGCGGCGACCGGTTCCGTCGCGGCGTGGCGCACGTACCGCGCGAAATCGTAGAGCGGCGCTTCGATCGGACTCCCGGCACGCAGCTCGTGCAGGTGCCGCACCATCAGGTCGGTTTCGAGTGAATCAGGGTGATCGTAATTGAGGGCAGCGCGTTCTTCGAGGCGGAGATCGTTCCGATCGCGGTAGTAGCGATCGTGCTCGAGGACGCTCACTTGCCTGTCGCCGAGCGCATCGACGATGCGGCGGACGACGGTGGTTTTGCCCGAGCCTGACCCGCCGGCGACACCGATGACAATGGGAGGCACGGAAGGATCTTACCCCTGTGGACCGCTATTCCGCTCTCAGCGCCACCAGCGGATCAATCGCTGCCGCACGACGGGCGGGAAGATAACTGGCGACGAGCGCCGAGGCGACGAGGACGAGGCCGAAGACGACCGACACGCGGCCGTCGTTCGTTGCGATACCGAGCAGCCCCGCCTGCACCAGCCGGCCGAGCGCGAGCGAGAGCGCAAAGCCAATGGCGGCGCCGATGGCGGTCAGGCGCGCGGCCTGACCGACGGTGAGGCGCGCGATGTCCCGCGGTGACGCGCCGAGCGCGATGCGGATGCCGATTTCGTGCCGCCGCTGCGTCATCATGTACGCCATCACGGCATAGAGGCCGACCACGGCGAGCAACAGCGCGAGCCCCGCGAAAACCGTCATGATTGCCGCCAGGTACTGAAGCCCGATCGTCCGCTCCTTCAATTGCACCCGCATCGACATCATCTCGAACACTGGCTGCGTCGCATCGACCCGGAGGAGTGCATGGCGCACCGATGCGGCGATCGCGGCCGGATTGCCCGCCGTGCGGACCACAATCCCGAAATAATCGGAGGGCGACTGTGCGATCGGGCGATACAACGTCGGCACGTTCCTCCGGTCGAACCAATCCTGGATCACGTCGCCGCAGATGCCAACGACGGTCATCCAGGGGTCCTTGCCGATCCGGAGGCGGTGCCCCACCGGGTCCTCACCCGGCCAGTACTTCTTCGCCATCGACTCGCTGATGATGGCAACGGGTGCCGCGCCTTCGCGATCAGCAATGCTGAATGCGCGTCCGCGCTGAATCGGGATTCGCATCGTCGTGAAGTAGTCCGGCGTCGCGACACGATTGTCGACCACGGGGGGATTCTTCGGATCGACGGCGGGATGGCCGTCGATCTCGATCGCGCGCGAGGAATTGGATCCGGCTGCAGGAAGGTTGTTGACGGCGGCGGCATGCTCGACTCCCGGCACCGAAACAAGCGTCTCCATCGCCCGTTCGACGAATCGCCGCCGCGCCGAATCGTCCGCGTACGTGCGCTCGGGAAGGACCAGCTTCATCGTCAGCAGACCATCCGGGTCGTATCCCTGCGGGCCGTTCAGGAACCTGTGCGTGCCGAGCACGCCGAGGCCCGCGGCGACGAGCAGCGGCAGCGCGATCGACATTTCCGCGACGACGATCACTCTGCGGAGCAACTGACGTCCCGTGGTGCGGCCGCCATCCTTCAACGCTTCGGATACGCGCGACTTCGCCGCCTGCAGCGCTGGCAGCACGCCGAAGACCAGCGCCGTGATCAACGCGAGGCCGATGGTGAAAGCCAGCAGGCGCGGATCGGGGCCGAGCCGTTCGACGCCGGGCACGAAGCGGAGAATTCGCGCCGGCATGCTGATGCGCATCATGTGCAGCGCGACCCACGCGAACGCAATCGCGGGAGGAACTGCTATCAACGCGAGCAGCGTGCTCTCCGTGAGCAGTTCCCGGACAACGCGTCCGCGGCTCGCACCGAGCGCGAGGCGAACGGCGGTCTCGCGACGCCGCTCCGTTGTTCGGGCGAGCATGAGATTCGCGATGTTCGCGCACGCGATCAGGAGCACCACGAGCGCGGACGCCTGCCAGAGCGAAAGGAGTGGTCCGGTGCCTTGATCCATGATTCCGCGGGTCAGCGTCAACACGCGGACACCGTGATCACGGTTGGCATCCGGGTACTCGCGCGCGAGGCGGTCGGCGATGACAGACATCTGGTTCTGCACGTCATCGACGGTCCTGGCCGGTTGCACGCGGCCGATCACCGTGAGGTATCGGATGTCGCGGCGCGGGGCCTGTTTCGGGTCGAACGCGAGCGGCGCCCAGAGTTCCGAGCCGTCGGGGAACGCGAAGCGCGGCGGTCCGATGCCGACGACCTGGTACGGATCCCCGTCGATCGTGATGCTGCGCCCGATCAGTGCCGGGTCGCCGCCAAAGCGTCGCTTCCAGAGAGCGTCGCTCACGATCGCCACGTGATGGCGTCCGAAGGTTTCGTCGTCGCGGACGAAGCCGCGGCCAAGCGCCGGACGCATGCCGAGCGCGTCAAGGAATCCCCACGAGACCTGAGTGCCCTGCACCCGCTCCGGATTATTTCGCTCGACCAGGTTGGCGTCCCACCACAGCAGGGCCGACAAGTGCGTCACCGTGTCGGCGGTGTTTCGCCAGTCGATGAAGTTGGCCGGCGACACCGTTTCCTTGTTGCCGTAGTCCAGACGCGGGCCGGTCTCCGAGATGAGGACCGTGCGGTCCGGATCGGCGAGCGGAAACGGACGGAACACAAGGCGATCGATCAGGTTGAAGATCGCCGCGTTCGCGCCGAGTCCGAAGGCCAGCGTTGTCGCCACCGTCACCGTCAGCAGCGGCCGCTTCAGCAGCGAGCGCCACGCGTATTTGACGTCCTTCAGGAATATCCGCATGAAGAAATCTCCCGATCGGTGAGGTGTGCTGTCGGCCGGGATGCGGCGTGCGAGCGCGTGCGCCGCAATCGAGATTGCCTGCCGCCAGTACCAGCGATCCGCGCCCTGCCGCATCGAATGCCCGACGTATTCCTCGTGCAGATCGCCGAGGACCATGTCACGTTCGTGGACGCGGCGGAATGAAAGCGCGATCAGCCATTCCGCCGCGCGCGGTGGACCAGGGGCATGCATGTCAGCGCTCGAGCAGCGATTCGAGTCCACGCCAGAGGCGCAGCAACGACGCGCGCGAGTGTTTCAACGCGTGCAGCGCGGCAGGGGTCACCGTGAAATATCGACGCGCGCGTCCGCCCCGTTCGGGCAGTGGTTCACCGACGCGCGATCGCAAGCATCCCTTCGCCTCGAGGCGATCGAGCGCCGTATATAACGCGCCGCGCGCGATCTTCCGTCCCGTCTGCGTTTCGATCTGGTCGAGGATCGGGATGGCGTATGCCTCGTCCTTCAACCGCAACACCGCCAGGAGGACGATTTGTTCGAGCTCTCCCAGATAAATGTGGTCCGTCATGACTGCAATGTAGGACATATACGCGGGTTCACGGTTCACGGTTGTGAGTGTTGAACTTTTTGAACCCTGAACCGTGAAACCGTGAACCCGCGTATATCGATTTTGCTAGGATCCACCGTATGGCCCGTTATGTCCTGCGCGTGAACGGCCGGGATCGGGAGATCGACGCGGAGCCCGGCGATAACCTGCTCTCCATTCTGCGGTACGACTTAGGCCTCACGGGCAGCCGCTTCGGTTGTGGGGAAGGGCAGTGCGGCGCGTGCACGGTGTTGCTCGATGGTGCGGCCGCGAGGTCCTGCGTCACGCGCGTCGCGAGCGTCGGAACGAAGGCAATCACGACGATCGAATCGCTCGCCGCCGGCGGGGATTTGCATCCCGTGCAGCAGGCGTTTCTGGATGCTGAAGCGTTCCAGTGCGGGTACTGCACGTCGGGCATGGTGATGGCAACCGTCGGCCTGCTCCGCACGAACCCGCATCCGTCCGAACAGGACGTCGCGCGTTTGTTGGACGGTAGCGTCTGCCGCTGCGGCACGTATCCACGGATCGTAAAGGCGGTCCGGCTCGCGGCCGAGCGCATGCGGACGGCCACCAGCACCGGAGCACGGCGATGAGCGTCGAATACGTCGACCGCTACGACAGCGAACCGGAACGATACGAATGGTCGGAGTCCCGACGCTACCGCTTTGAAGTCGATCGACGTGACTTCATCCGCCTGTTCGGCGGCGGCCTGCTCGTCGTGGTCGCCGTCTCCGACGTTCTCGCGCAGGAATCCGGACCGGGTGGCAGCGCGCAGTCGCGCCGCGCCACGCCCGAACTGGCCGCGTGGCTGCACATCGACGAAGCCGGACACGTGACGGCGTGCACCGGCAAGGTCGAGCTCGGCCAGAACATCCGCACGTCGCTGTCGCAGGTCGTTGCCGATGAATTGCGAGTGCCGCTGTCGTCGGTCACGCTCCTGATGGGAGATACGGACAAGACGCCGTTCGACATGGGAACGTTCGGCTCACGGACGATCCCGACGATGGCGCCCCAGATGGCGCGCGCGGCGTCAGTGGCGCGCGAGATGCTCATCGATCAGGCCGCAGAACGATGGCAGCTCGGACGCCAGGTGCTGACCGCGCGCGACGGTCACATCGAAACGACAGACGGACGTTCGATGTCATTCGGTGAACTGACTAAGGGACGTGCGCTCACCGGCACCATTGCGCCCGACGGCCCGATCGATGGTCACGACCGCTGGAAGGTCCGGGGCACAGCAGCGAAGAAAGTTGACGGTCCGGCGTTCGTCACCGGCCGACATCAGTACACGCCGGACGTCGTTCGTCCCGACATGATGTTCGGTCGCATCATTCGCCCCGACGCGTACGGCGCATCGCTCGCCACGGTCGACGATGCACGCGCGCGCGCGATCGCGGGTGTCACGGTAGTGCGCGACGGTGATTTCCTCGGTGTCGTGGCGCCCACCGAACGCGTCGCGGCTCGCGCGGCCTCGGCCCTCAAGGCGACATGGCTTGCGCCCGAAGGTCAGCCTTCGTCCGAGACGCTCTTCGATTACTTGAAAGAGCATCCTGACGGGCATGATGCGGCACCAGCCGTCGCGACGCCAATGCCCCCCGCCGTCACGCGCACGTTCGAGGCGACCTACCGCATTCCATACATCGCGCACGTGCCGCTCGAGCCGCGCGCGGCGGTTGCCGAATGGCGCGACGGCAAGCTGACGGTGTGGACCGGCACGCAGCGTCCATGGGGAGTGCGCGGTGAGCTTGCCCAGGCGTTCCGGGTTCCCGAAGACGGCGTGCGGGTGATCGTCCCAGACACCGGTTCCGCCTACGGCGGGAAGCACACGGGTGAAGTAGCAATCGAAGCCGCGCGCCTTGCGCGCGCCGTCAATCGTCCGGTGAAGCTCGTCTGGACGCGCGCGGAAGAGTTCACGTGGGCGTATTTCCGCCCTGCGGGAGTGATCGACGTCAAGAGCGGCATCGATGCCCACGGCCGGATCGTTGCGTGGTTGTTCGACAACTGGAACTCCGGCGGCGCGGGCCTCCAGTCGCCGTATGACGTCGCGGTGCGGAATGTGGTGTTCCACCCGGTCACCTCGCCCTTGAGGCAGGGTTCGTATCGAGCGCTCGCCTCGACCGCGAACCACTATGCGCGCGAGATGCACATGGACACCATGGCGCGCGCAGTGGGCATTGACGCGGTCGAATTCCGCATGCGGCATCTCAGGGACGAGCGGATCCGCGCAGTGTTGCAGGCGGCTGCGAATAAGATTGGATGGCCGAAACCATCCGCGGCGGGTCGGGCGCTCGGGATTGCCTGTGGGACGGAAAAGGGGGGCTACGTCGCGACCGCGGCGGAAGTCTCCAAGAACGCCGACGGCTTCAAAGTGGAACGTATCGCGATTGCATTCGAGTGCGGCGCGATCGTCAATCCTGACGGCCTGCACAACCAGGTCGAGGGATCGGTTGTGCAGGGACTCGGCGGCGCGCTGTTCGAAGCCATCGAGTTCGCCAACGGCCGCCTGCGGAACGCGACGATGGCCCTCTATCGCGTGCCGCGGTTCAGCGACGTTCCGCCGATCGACGTTGTACTTCTCGATCGTCCCGACCTGCCGTCGGCGGGGGCCGGCGAAGCGTCACTGGTGTGCGTCGCACCCGCGATCGGCAGCGCCGTGCGCGCTTTCGGGACGGTCGATACAGCCCTGCCGATCCGGCTGCGACACGCGTAGTCCGGGGCTTCAGAACCGGCGGGTCCAAAGAGCCGCCCTACCGATATCTAAAGGGCCCCCTATCGATGTAGGCCGGGTCTTCAGACCCGGCATAAGCCGATCGCCCATTCGCGGCGTCTTAGGGTTGTACAATCAACCGGCGCCTGCGGAGCCCTCGTGTTCGAGTCGCTGTTCCAGTTCCTCTTCGAGTACCGTCCCATCGTCTTCCGGCAGGGAGACTTCCGGTTCTCTCCGCCGGCAGGGGCGTCGCTTGCCGCGGCGATCGTGATTGCGGGCGTCGCCATCGCGTTCGTCAGCTACCGTGTGCTCCAGACGCGCGTGCGGTGGCGTGAGCGCGCCGTGCTTGCGGCGCTGCGGCTGAGCGCGCTCGCGTTGCTCCTCTTCTGCATTTTCAGACCGGTCCTCGTCGTCAAGGCGGCGGTGTCGCAACAGAACGTGCTCGGGATCCTGATTGACGACTCGCGCAGCATGCAGATCGCGGATGCGAACGGCACCCGCGGCGAGTTCGCACGGCAGACGTTCGCCAATCCCGACAGCCCCTTGATGCGCAATCTGTCGGAGCGGTTCCTGATCCGCACGTTTCGCTTCTCGGCGGCGAGCGCACGCATGGCGTCGGCTGGCGATCTCACGTTCGGCGGCACGCAGACGCGGCTGGCGGGCGCGATCGACAGCGCGCGGCAGGAGCTTGCAGGCCTTCCAGTGTCGGGCCTGGTGCTCGTGACGGATGGCGCAGACACGACCGACGCGTCGGTCGCCGACGCGTTGCTGGCGTCGAAGGCCGATGCATTGCCGGTGTTCACGGTTGGTGTCGGACAGGAAACGCTGTCGCACGATATTCAGATCGGCCGCGTGTCCACGCCGCGCACGGCGCTGAAGGGCACGTCGCTGCTCGTGGATGCGATCGTCACACAGACAGGCTATGCCGGGCAGACCGTCACGCTCGACGTGGAAGATGGCGGCCGCATCGTCGGATCCCAGCCAATCCGCTTGCCCGCGGACGGAGACCCCGCGTCTGTTCGCGTGCGCTTCACTGCGACGGAAGCCGGCCCGCGCGTGTTCACGTTGAAGATCCCGCCGCAGCCCGGCGAGGTTGTCACGCAGAACAACCAGCGCGACGTGCAGATCGACGTGCGCGATCGCCGTGAGCGGATCCTCTATTTCGAGGGAGAGCCGCGCTTCGAAATGAAGTTCATGCGGCTCGCGATTGCAGAGGATCCGAACCTGCAGCTCGTCACGCTGCAGCGCACGGCGGAGAACAAGTATTACCGGTTCGATGTCGATCCGAGCGGCGTCGAGCTCGCCGCCGGCTTTCCAAAGACTCGCGAAGAGCTGTTCGCGTATCGCGCCATTGTGCTCGGCAGCGTCGAGGCGAGCGCGTTCACCGGCGATCAGCTGAGGATGCTCTCGGACTTTGTCGACGTTCGTGGCGGCGGCCTGCTGTTTCTGGGGGGGCCGCACGCGTTTGCCGAAGGCGGATATGCGGGCACGCCGGTCGCCGAGGTGATGCCCGTCATCCTCGAGCGTGCGAATTCACCGGCGACCGCGTCGCACCTGAAAGTGCGGCCGACACGGGCCGGGGAGGCGCATGCGGTCACACAACTCGGCAACACGGAGGAAGAGTCGGCGGATCGATGGAAGTCGATGCCACCCCTGACGGCTTTGAACGTGCTCCAGGCCATCAAGCCAGGCGCGACCGTGCTGCTCTCCGGCACTGATGAACGCCGGCGCGATCGTGTCGTGCTCGCGTTTCAGCGGTATGGCCGCGGCAAGTCGATCGCGTTCCCTGTCCACGACTCGTGGCAGTGGCAGATGCACGCGTCGATGCGGGTCGACGATCAGACGCACGAGAACTTCTGGCGCCAGTTGCTGCGATGGCTCGTCGACAGCGTGCCGGACGCCGTGGAATCGCGCACGCTGACGGATCGCGTCGAGCCCGGCCAGCCCGTCACCCTCACGGCCGACGTCGTCGATCCGCGCTTCGTCGAGTTGAACGACGCGCAGGTCATCGCGCGCGTGTCGTCACCCTCGGGAAAGACCGCGGATGTGCCGCTGCAGTGGACCGGCGAACGCAGCGGCCAGTATCGCGCGACGTTCGACACCACCGAGCCGGGCTGGTATCAGGCGAAGCTCGAGGCCTCGCGCGGCGGAAAGGCCGTGGGCACGTCGACGACACACGTGCGCGCCGTGCCGGATGATGCGGAGTACTTCGATGCGGCCATGCACGCGCCCCTGCTGAAGCGGATCGCGGAAGAGACCGGCGGCCGGTTCTACACGAGCGACGACCTGCAGGCGCTGCCGGAAGACTTGAAGTACTCGGGAAAGGGCGTCACCGCGGTTGAGGAGCGCGAACTGTGGCACATGCCGATCCTGCTGCTCGCGCTGCTGACGGTGATCTGCACGGAGTGGGGACTGCGGCGCCACTGGCGGTTGGCATGATGACAGACAGACACACCACTCGACGTATGGTGCGGAGCGGAGAAGACGATCTCACGCAGAGAAATACGAGAGGCGCAGAGAGCGCCGAGGAGGCTGCGCGGTGCGCTCCGTCGACGCCGGCCTGCGGCCGGCGGCATGAGGTCACGCGATCCGCGAATACAAACAGCCCTCTGTCGCTGCTGCTGCTTGTATTCGCGGATCGCGTAACCTCCAGCCCGCGCGAGGCGCGGGCTCGACGGAGCGGTGCGCAGCCGATTCCTCAATTGTCTTCTCCGCGCATTTGTGCGGGATCCGTAAAATCCGTGCGACCCGCGGTTTGGCTCTGCGCCTCCGCGCCTCCGCGTGAGTTCGTACGTGACAGATGGAAACCGTTGCCGTCACTGCTGAATCCTGAATGCTGAAACGGATTGTCGTTTTCATCGTTGTGACGATCGCACTGGTGCCGGCCGCGGCGGCGGCGCAGTCGACGCATCTTTTGATCGTCGTCGGCCTCTCCGGCGATCCGGAGCACGGGGAGCTGTTTCAGAAATGGGGAACGACGCTCGCCGATACGGCCACCGACAAGCTCGGCGTGGCGAAGGAAAACGTGACGCTCCTGTCCGGGGATCGCGCGACACGCGATGAGGTCACGAAAGCGTTCGGCGCGTTGGCGACCTCGGCCGGAGAGGACGATACGGTGATGATTGTGCTGTTCGGCCACGGCACGTTCGCGAATAAAGTGGCGAAGTTCAACCTGAAGGGGCCCGATATGACGCCCGACGATTTCGCCACGCTGGTGAAGCGCGTGCGATCGAAGCGCGTCGTGTTCGTCGACACGGCCAGCGCCAGCGGACCGTTCGTGGAGTCGCTCTCGGGCGCCGGTCGCGTGATCGTCACCGCGACGCGCACCGGGGCGGAGCAGTACGCGACGTTGTTCGGCGGACCGTTTGTCGAGGCGTTCACAACAGAGGCGGCCGACGCCGATCGGAATGGGCGCGTCAGCGTGCTCGAGGCGTTCGAGTACGCGCGCCGGCAGGTCGAGGCGGCATACCAGCGTGAAGGGCTCATGCAGACCGAGCACGCGCTGCTCGACGACAATGGCGATCGCGAAGGCAGCATGAACCCGGGGCCGCAGGCGAAAGACGGCCAGTCTGCGGCGGTGCTCAGCCTCGGGTCAACACGTCACGAGGCTGCGCCTGCGAACGAAAAGCTGCGCGCGCTCCACGCCGAGCGCCAGGCGCTCGAACGGCGCATCGAATCGCTGAAGCTGCTGAAGAGCGGCATGGATCCGGACAAGTACGCCGCGGAGCTCGAAAAGCTCGCCACGGAGCTGGCGGTCACGAGCCGCCAAATTCGTGAAGCGGAGGGGGGCAAGTGAGATCCAGTGTGGTGATCGCATTCGCATTGCTGATTGCCGGCGGAGGCGCGAGCGCCGCTCGCCTCACCGCGCCCGGCGCCGCGCAACAGTTTCAAGGTGGCGGCCGTGGTCCTCAACGCCCGTCACTGGGCCTGCAGGCGGAGGGTAACACTCCGTACGACGGGCGATTCGTGTTCATTCGACTCAGGTACCCGACGCGCTGGGACGGCTTCCGGCACCTGGGCAACGGCGGCATCCCGTGGTCGCACGACTACCCGGATGGGGAAATGCACTTCATGAAGATCATCGAGGACATTACGCTCCTCAAGCCGCGCACGACCGGCTCGAACATCCTCGATCTCGACGATCCGGAGTTGTTCAACTATCCGGTGGCCTACATGGCCGAGCCCGGCTTCTGGGCCGTCACGGACCGCCAGGCGGAATCATTCCGGGCGTACCTGCAGAAGGGCGGGTTCGTGATCTTCGACGATTTTCGGGGCTACGACTGGGAGAACCTGCAGGAGCAGATGCGCCGCGTGCTGCCCAACTGTCACTGGGTGCAGCTCGATAGCACGCACCCGATCTTCCACGCCTTTTTCGAAATCAACGATCCGCTGTCGTTCCCGCCGCCATACGGCGGCCTGCCGCCCTCCTATTGGGGCATCTTCGAGAACAACGATCCCAAGAAGCGCCTGGTCGCGATCGCAAACGTGAACAACGACATCAGTGAGTACTGGGAATGGTCCGGCACCGGCTACGCACCGGTCGATCTGGATAATGAAGCGTACAAGTTCGGCGTCAATTACGTCATTTATGGGATGACACATTGAGTCGGGGCGCGGGGGGCGGGGCGCGGGACGCGAAATCCGAGGTTTTCCGCAGCTGGGATTCCGCACCCCGCATCCCGCATCCCGCACCCGACAGCGGAGGCTCGATTGAACCCGACCGTCACCGGCACCATCGATCTCGATTCCCCCGACGATGTCGCGCTTGCGGACCGCATGAAGAGCGGCCGCGACCAGATCATCGTCGAGCTGCGTAAAGCCATCGTCGGGCAGGAGGAGGTGGTGTCGCAGGTGCTGCTGACGCTGTTCGTCGGTGGCAACAGCCTGATTGTCGGCGTACCTGGCCTCGCCAAGACCCTCCTGGTGCACACGCTCGCGCGCGTGCTCGAATTGAAGTTCGCGCGCATCCAGTTCACGCCGGACCTGATGCCGTCGGATATCACGGGCACCGATATCATCCAGGAAGATTCTGCGACCGGGCGGCGGCAGATGGTGTTCGCGCCGGGACCGATTTTCGCCAACATCCTGCTCGCGGACGAGATTAACCGCACGCCGCCGAAAACGCAGTCGGCGCTGCTCGAGGCGATGCAGGAGCACCGCGTCACGATCCAGGGGCGCACGTATCAGCTCGACGAGCCGTTCTATGTGTTCGCCACACAGAACCCGATCGAGCTCGAAGGGACGTATCCGCTCCCAGAGGCGCAGCTCGATCGCTTCATGTTCCACATCGTCATCGATCATCCGCCCGTCGAGGAGGAGTACGAGGTCGTGCGATCGACCACCTCCTTGCATGATGTCGTGTTCGATCGCCCGGTGACGGGCGCCGACCTGATCGCGTTTCAGCGGCTCGTGCGGCGCGTGCCGGCGGCCGAGCCCGTGATTCGCTACGCGCTGGAGATCGTCCGGGCGAGCCGGCCGAAGTCGAGCACGGCGCCCGACGCGATCCGCAAGTGGGCGGCGTTCGGCGCGAGCGTGCGCGCCGCGCAGTACCTCGTGCTCGGCGGCAAAGCGCGTGCGCTGACGAACGGACGTTACCACGTGAGCTTCGAGGACGTCCGCGCGCTCGCGCACCCGGTGCTGCGTCACCGCGTGCTGACAAACTTCCACGCGCAGTCAGAGGGCGTCACGAGCGACGCGCTCGTGGATAAGCTGATCGAGTCGGTTCCGATGCCACGATCCGGCATGTGAATGGCTCAGGGCTCATGATGGCTCAGGAGCCGGGTCTAAAGACCCGGCCTGAAACGAATGAGTGCGTATGTAGGACGGGTCTTTAGACCCGCCGTTTAACGATGCGCAACACTTTTCAATCCGGCGCTATCCCTGGGGCACGGTTCGTCGATCCCGTGGTGCTCGCACGCATCGGGAACCTCGAGCTCGTCGCGCGCTCTGTCGTGGACGGCTTCATCAACGGTATGCACCGCTCGCCGTACTTCGGCGCGTCCGTGGATTTCGCGGAGCATCGCGGATATACACCCGGGGACGACATCCGCCGCGTGGACTGGAAGCTCTTCGCGCGGACCGATCGGTTTTACGTGAAGGAGTACGAGGCGGATTCCAACTCGAACTTCGCCGTGCTGCTCGACGTCTCGAAGTCGATGGGCTTCGGGAGCACCGGGATCACGAAGCTGGATTACGCCCGCATCCTCACAGCGTGCCTGACCTACCTGGTGCACCGCCAACGCGATCGCGTCGGCCTCGTCACGTTCGACTCGGAGATCGTCGAACACGTGCCGCCGTCCGCCAAGCACATGGAAACCGTGCTGCACGTGCTCGATCGCACGCGACCGCTCAGGCCAGGACAACTTCGCGCGCCGCTGCACAAGCTGGCGGAGCACTTCGGCCGTCGCGGCCTCCTCGTGCTGGTGTCGGATCTCTACGAAGATCCCGAGGTCGTCTTCGACGCCGTGTCGCTGCTCCGCTTCCGCGGCCACGATCTGATCGTGTTCCACGTGCTGGATCCCGCCGAGATCGAGTTTCCGTACGACGAGGCGTCGGCATTCGAGGATCTCGAGAGCGGCGAGCAGATCCCCATCGTCCCGGAGGCGCTGAAAGACAAGTACCGCGAGCTCGTGCGCGCCCATATCGACGCGCTCACCGCGAAATTCTCCGAGCTCCGTATCGATTACGCGCTGCTGAACACTGCGGCGCCGCTCGATCACGCGCTCTTCAACTACCTCTCGATGCGCGAGCGGATGTCACGGGTCAGGTAAATGGGATTCGTCGCCCCTCTCATCCTCGGCGCGCTCGCGACCCTCGCGATCCCCGTGCTGATCCACCTGATTCAGCGCGAGAAGAAGCGGGTCGTCGAGTTCCCCTCGCTGATGTTCCTGCGGCGCATTCCGTATCAATCGGTACGACGCCGGCGGATTCGCCACTGGGCGCTGCTGATGCTGCGGCTCGCCGCGCTGGCATTGATCGTGGCCGCATTCGCCCGCCCGTTCTTCCGCCGCAACACGCTGGCTGCGGCAGCGCAGCAGAGCGCGCGTGAGGTGGTCATCCTCGTCGACACCTCGTACAGCATGGAATATGGAGGCCGTTGGGCGCGCGCACAGGCGGCCGCGCGCGACGCGATCAATGGGCTCTCAGCCGGCGATCGCGCGTCGTTCGTGCTGTTCTCGTCCGGCGCCGAGGTGGCGGTCCGATCCACGTCCGATCGCGGCCGGCTCGGGTCCGCGCTGGCGGCCGCGTCTGCCGGCCCCGGCGCGACGCGCTTTGCGCCCGCGCTGAAGCTGGCCGGCAGCCTGCTCGGTGAATCGCCGCTGCCGCGGCGCGAAGTGATTCTGATCAGCGATTTCCAGCGTCGAGGATGGGAGCAGACCCCGGGACGCGATGATGTAAGGCTGCCGGACAAGACCGTGGTCACACCGGTCGCTGTGGGCGATCCCTCGTCTGCAAACTTGTCCGTCACGCCCGTCTCGCTCCAGCGGACACGTTTCGAAAACCAGGATCGCGTAGCGGTGACGGCGGGCGTGGCGAACCGTTCGGCGTCCGCCGCGCGCGTGACGCTGTCGCTCGATCTGAACGGCCAGCAGATGCAGGCGCTTCCCGTCTCGATCGGACCGAATGGCACCGCGAGCGTGACGTTCGCGCCGTTCACGGTTTCGTCGCGGAACATGCGTGCGACGGTGCGTCTCCCGCCCGACGCGCTCGCGCGCGACAACGTGTTCCACTTCGTCGTCTCGCCGGGTGAGCCGGTGCGCACAGTCGTCGTGAACCGCGCGGGCGCGGAGCGCGAGAGCTTGTACCTGCTGCGCGCGCTGTCGATCGGCGACACACCGCGCGTCGAGATCACCGAACGCACGAGCGACACGCTGTCGGACAACGACCTTCGCGTCGCCACCGTCGTGATCCTCAATGACGTGCCGGTCAGCGACACGCTGGCGGATCGCCTCGCGCGGTTCGTGATCGCCGGCGGTGGACTGCTGTTCTCGTCGGGTCCGCATGCGTCATGGCCCGCCGCTCGGGCCGACGTGCTGCCGGGGTTGCCAGGCGCGATCGTCGATCGCACCAGCGGCCCCTCCGCCCGGCTTGGCGCGCTCGAATACAGCCATCCGGTGTTCGAGCTCTTCCGCGCACCACGCAGCGGTGATTTCTCGTCAGCGCGCTTTTACAGTTACCGCGCAATCGACAAGCCCGTCGCGCCCGTGCTGGCGCGCTACGACGACGGGACCCCCGCGTTGATGGAGCGCAAGGCGGCAGAGGGACGCGTGCTGTTGTGGACATCGACGATCGATCTCGGGTGGAACGACTTGCCGCTGAAGCCGGTGTTCCTGCCGTTCGTGCACACGGTGATCCGCTACCTGTCCGACTACGCGGAGCCTCCGTCGTCACAGACAGTCGGCCAGGTCGTGCCCGCGTTGCGCGCGGCGCACGTGGCAACGTCCTCTCGCGGCGCAACGATTGCCCTCGCGCCGTCGGGCGCGCGCCTGACGCTCGGAGCCGAGGACGGCGCGATCGAGCTCGGAGAGCAGGGCTTTTACGAAGTGCGGACGCAGGGCGCGGGGCCCGAGACCGCGACCGTGCTGGCCAGCAACGTCGACCTCAGCGAATCGGATCTGACGGCGATGGATCCACGGGAGCTGATTGCTGCCGTCATCGGCCGTCCCGCTACCGGTCCCAATGGCTTTGCCGAGCCGCGGCCGACCGACGATGCACAGGCACAGGCGCAGCGACTCTGGTGGTATCTCCTGGTGGCGGGAGGGCTCCTGCTGGCAGCTGAAACGCTGCTTTCGAATCAGCTGACCGGCGTAAGCTAGACATCTGCACTCTTGTGGCGTCCGGCTCTAGCCGGAAGGATCTTCCGCCTAAAGGCGGCCGCTACGAGAATGGGTCAGCGGTGGAAAGCCACGAGATGCGACAGATAGGCCTGGTGTTTAGACCCGGCGGACAGTTGGGGCCGGGTCTGTAGGCCCGGCGTGCGAGGCCCTATGAACGAGCAGCTTGTCTCGATCATCCATGACGTTCGCCGGCGCTGGCGCACGAAGCTCCTGGTGCGCGGGGCGGCGTTGACGGCCGCGTGCGGCGGGGCGGCGCTCGTTCTTGCCGCGTGGGGACTTCAGTGGATGCGCTTCACGCCGGAGTCGATCCTCGTGGCGCGCATCGTCATCGGCGTCATCTTCGCGCTGCTCGCGTCCGTGCTGCTCGTGCGTCCCGTGCTGCGGCGCGTGTCCGACGAACAGGTCGCGATGTATCTCGAGGAGCACGAGCCTTCGCTCGAAGCGGCGATCATCAGCGCGATCGAGGCGGAACGCACCGGGATGTCCCAGGAATCCCCCGTGCTGGTCCGCCGGCTGATCGAATCAGCAATCGAGCGGTGCCGGACGATTGAGGAAGGGCGCCGGGTTGAGCGGATGCCGCTGCGACGGTACGCGAGCGCGCTTGGGGCCGCGCTGCTCATTGCATGCGCGGTATTCATGCTCGGACCATCGTACATGCGCCACGCGCTCTCGGCGCTGCTCGTCGTCTCGCGAAGCCTTGAAGCGGCGGCGCCGTATCGCATCGACGTGAAACCGGGCAATGCGACCGTGCCGCGGGGAGCGGACCTCGCGGTCAGCGCCCGCCTGCACGGATTCCAGTCCGACCAGGCATCCCTGATGATCAGGAAGTCCAGGACCGCCGCGTTCGAACGGCTGCCGCTGATTCGCGGAGAGAACGATCAGTACGACGGCACGCTCTTCGACGTCAACGCGCCGATGGAGTACTTCGTAGAAGCCGTTGGCGTGAGGTCAGCGGTGTTCTCGCTGAACGTCGCGGACATGCCGTACGTGCAGCGGCTCGAGCTCGAATACCATTTCCCCGCCTACACAGGACTGCAGCCGCGAAAGATCGACGACGGCGGCGACATCGCGGTCATCCGCGGCACGGAGATCCACCTGCGCGCTGTGCCGACGATGGCGGCGGACGGCGGCGCGGTTCTCATCGACGACAAGACGGCAGTGCCGCTGACCGTGTCGCCCGACGGATCGCTGCTCGCGACGTTCAC
>QHWT01000072.1:0-23359 GCA_003222675.1 Acidobacteriota bacterium
CTGGCCAATGACGTTGGCCTGCCGGAGGCACTGCGAAAGACCGACAAGAACAACGTGAACCCGCGGCTCGGTGTCGCGTGGCGGCCGTTCGGCGACAACAAGACCGTCATTCGCGGCGGCGTCGGTTCCTATACGGTGCCGCTCTATGGATCGGTCAACTATTCACTCGTGGCGACGGTCACGAGCGACGTGCCGGTCTTCTTCAATCAGACCACTCCCAACGGATTTGCGATCACGTTCCCGAACGTGTTCCCGGCGGCGCTGCGCGCAATTCCCGGGGCGGGCAGCCAGGACTTCCGGCGCGCGAACCAGTTCGACCTGAGCGATCCGAAGACGATCCAGTGGTCGTTCACCGTCGAGCGCGATCTTGGCGGAAACATGGGACTGCGCGTCAGCTACATCGGCAACAAGAGCGACAACATCATCGTCAGCCCCGACCTGAACCAGATTCAACCGAATACCACCGGATACGCCGCACTGATCAACACGCGGCCGTTCCCCGACTGGAACGTGGTCGCGTCGCGCGACAATGGCGCGCATTCCCGCTACGACGGGCTGCAGACGGAGTTGACGCGGCGGTTATCGAAGGGGCTGACGCTCGATGCGTCCTATACGCTCGCGCGACAACTGTCGGATGCCGCGGGCGCTGTGCCAGGCAACTTTCCGGCGGAGAACGGTCCGAGCCTTCTCAATACGTTCCGCGGAACGCAGGATGACTACGGGCCGATGCCGTTTACACGGCGCCACCGTTTCGTGGGCACATTCCTTTACGAGTTGCCGTTCGGCCGCGGCCGGACGTTCGGAGGCAGCATGGGACGCGGCCTCGACGTGCTTGCCGGCGGGTGGGATGTTGCGGGCATCGTACTGTTCCAGTCGGGGCCGTTTCTCACGCCGTTCTTTAGCGGCGGCGATCCGAGCGGGACCGGTGCGAATGTGCGTGGGTTCACGTCGAACACGAGACCCGATCAGGTCGCCGATGGCAGTCTCAGCGATCCCACGGTCACGCGGTATTTCGATCGAGCCGCGTTCGTGATTCCTGCGAATAACATTGGTCGCTTCGGGAATGCGGCCGTAGGTTCGCTAATCGGACCGAACACGAAGGTGTTCTCGATGACGCTCGGCAAGAGCTTCACGGTCGTCGGTACTTCGCGTGTGCGCTTCGAGGCCGCGTTCTCGAACCTGTTCAACGTCGAGAACCTCGGGTTCCCGAACCGGAATGTGAGGTCGAGCCAGTTCGGCCTGATCACGGACACGCAGACGGTCGACCAGGCAGCACCGCGAACGGTGCAGTTCTCGCTGAGGTACACGTTCTGAACAGGTTCTACGGGTTCTACAGGTTCTACGGGTTCTGGCATTCGAACGTCGCGAGTTTCAGCGTCGAACGCTAGAACCTCGAGAACCTCGAGAACCCGAGAACCCGGGAACCCGAGAACCACGAGTGGCGACGCCATGCCTGAGCCCGCTGACCAGCGGCATCAAGACGAGCGAGAGCTCAGTACTTTCGGCTACGCCCAGGAATTGTTCCGAACCATGGGCGGGTTCTCGAACTTCGCTCTCTCCTTTTCAATCATCTCGATCCTCACCGGCGCGGTGACGCTCTATCAGCACGGCCTGCTGATGGGTGGACCGGCGGAGATGGCGTTCGGCTGGCCGCTGGTCGCGGCCTTCACGATGGCGGTCGCGCTGAGCATGGCGGAACTCGCGTCTTCGGTGCCAACCTCTGGGGCGATGTATCACTGGGCCTCGCGTCTCGGCGGGAACGCGTGGGGCTGGTTCACCGCGTGGTTCAACATCGTCGGGCAACTTGCGGCGATTGCCGGCATCGACTATGGCGCGGCGATTTTCGTCACGCCGCTCGTGGGTTTAGCGGTGACCACGACGAACATTCTGATCGTGTATGCGTGCATTCTGCTGTCGCATGCGTTCATCAATCACGTAGGTATCAAGCTGGTCGCGCGGCTCAACGATCTCAGCGTCACCGTGCACGTGGTCGGGGTCATCGCCATTGTCGGAGCGTTGATGCTGTTTGCGCCGAAGCAGCCCATCGCGTTTTTCTTCGCTCGAATAACATCGAACACGCAAGGCTGGCCGTACTGGTGGGCGTTCATCATTGGACTCCTGCAGGCACAGTGGACATTTACCGGGTATGACGCCTCGGCGAGCGTGTCGGAGGAGACGGTCGATCCCAGACGCCGCGTGCCATGGGGTATCGTGATGGCTGTTGTCGTGTCGGCCGTCGTAGGGTACGTGCTGCTGATTGCACTGACGCTCGCGATCAAGGACATTCCGTCGGTGCTGACGGCGCGGGACGCCGATGGCCATGAGATCCCGGCCGTGATCGCGATCCTCAGCAGCGCGCTCGGTGCGCGTGCCGGCAGCGCCGTGACGGGACTCGCCGCGATGGCGATGTGGTTCTGCGGCCTCTCGGCCGTCACGTGGAGCTCGCGAACGATCTATGCGTTCGCGCGGGATCGAGGCATGCCCGGTTCGTCGATGTGGAAGCGTGTGAGCAGAAAATATTCGACGCCCGCCCCGGCAATCTGGCTGTGCGCGGTCGTCCCGTTTGCGGCAACGATCAGCAGCGGCACGTATGCGGTCGTGACGTCCGTCAGCGTGATCGGCTTGTACTTCTCGTACATCATCCCCGTCTATCTGGCCTGGCGTCGACGGGGAACGGCCTCCGCCGCCCCGCAAGGCCCGTGGCACCTCGGACGGTTTGGATCGGCGATCAATCTCGTGGCGATCCTGTGGGTGATCTTCATCACGGTGATTCTCAGCATCCCGGATGACATGCGCGCAGGCAAGACCATCGCGGGCCTCACGATGCTGCTTGGTGTGTGGTATTTCGCGTCCGAGCGGCACCGGTTCCGCGGTCCGGCGTGGACAGCAGCCGAGACGAGCGCCGCGCTCGCGGCGTCAGAGCGGGGTCAGACTCCGCTAAGGGGATGAGGTGGGCGATCTGACAGCAGCTCAACGCGGACGGCTCACGCTCGACGAGCTGCGCACGCTCGCGGCACACGAACAGATCGAGACGGTGATCGTCGGCTTTACCGATCACTACGGACGGCTGCTCGGGAAGCGATACGACGCGGAGATGTTCGTCGATGAAACGGCGGCGCACGGAACGCACGGGTGCGATTACCTGCTCACCGCCGATATGGAGATGGATCCAACACCGGGGTACCGTGTTGCCAACTGGCAAAAGGGATNTGACGGTGGCGAGCTGGCTCGAGAAGACCGCGCTCGTCCTCTGCGATGTCAAGGCGGCACAGACGGATGATCTAGTGCCGGTCGCGCCGCGCTCGATTCTTCGTCGTCAGGTGGAGGCCGCGCGTGAATTGGGTGTCACCGCGTGCGCGGCATCCGAGCTGGAGTACTACCTGTTTCAGCATAGCTACCGAGAAGCGGCCGAATTGGATTACCGGACGCTTCATCCAGCGGGCTGGTATTTCGAGGACTACCACATCCTGCAAGGCACGCGCACGGAACCGTTCACGGCGGCCGTCCGGCGTCATCTCAAAGCGTCGGGCGTTCCCGTCGAAACATCGAAAGGAGAATGGGGCCTCGGGCAGCACGAGATCAACGTCCGCTATGCGGAGGCGCTGCAGATGGCGGACCGCCACGTCGTCTACAAACAATGTCTCAAGGAAGTCGCCGAACAGACGGGGCAGTCGGTCACGTTCATGGCCAAGTTCGCCGCGGATCGTGCCGGCTCCAGCTGTCACACGCATTTCAGTCTCTGGCGCGACGGCAAGAACGCGTTTGCAGGGGCGGCGAACCTCGATGGAGTGAAATGCTCCGAGTCGTTCCGCTGGTTTCTTGGCGGCTGGATCGCCCACGTGCCCGACGTGATGGTGTTCTACGCGCCGACTGTCAATTCCTACAAGCGCTACGTGGACGCATCGTGGGCTCCGACGCGAATCGCGTGGAGCTACGATAACCGGACCGCGGCATTCCGTGTCGTTGGCGCGGAATCGAATCTTCGCATCGAGTGCCGCATCCCTGGCGCCGATTGCAATCCGTACCTGGCATTCGCCGCGGCGCTGGCCTCGGGCCTCGACGGAATCAGAAATCGCATGGAGCCGCCGGCGTGTTTCACCGGGGACATGTACGCTGCGCGCGATCTGCCTCACGTGCCGACGGGACTCGAGGATGCGACCGATCGATTCACGGCCAGTGACTTCGCCGCGCGCGCGTTCGGCGCCGAGGTGGTCGAGCATTACGCGCATTTCTTCAGGACCGAGCAGGCCGCGTTCAACCGCGCCGTCACTGACTGGGAGCGGCGTCGCTACTTCGAGCGGATATGAGTGCGACGCGCAGGATGCGGGGTGCGGGGTGCGGGGTGCGGGGTGCGGGGCGCGGGACGCGGGGTGCGGGGCGCGGGACGCGGGGTGCGGGGCGCGGGGCGCGGGACGCGGGGTGCGAGGTAAAGCATGCGGCTCAGTGACAAAGTCGCGCTCATCACGGGCGGCGGAAGCGGCATCGGCCGGGAATCCGCGCTCCTGTTCGCCGCGGAAGGCGCATCGGTCGTCGTCGTCGATATCGAGGACAAAGGCGGCAATGACACCGTCGCCGCGATCACAAAAGCGGGTGGTCGCGCGAGGTACGTCAACGCCGACGTCGCGAAGGCGTCGGACGCGGAGCGCATGGTGGCGTCCGCGGAACAGACGTTCGGCAAATTGAGCGTGCTCTTCAACAACGCCGGCATCATGCACAGTCGTGACGACGATGCGGTATCGACCGAGGAGGAGGTCTGGGACCTGACGATGAACGTCAACGCGAAAGGCGTCTTCCTGGGCTGCAAGTACGGGATCCCGGCACTGCGCCGAGCGAAGGGCGGTTCGATCATCAACACGGCGTCCTTCGTGGCGCTGATGGGGGCGGCGACGCCTCAGATCGCGTACACGGCGAGCAAGGGCGCGGTGCTCGCGCTGACGCGTGAGCTCGCGGTCGTCCACGCGCGCGAGAACATTCGCGTCAATGCGCTCTGTCCCGGACCATTGCGGACAGAAATGCTGATGAAATTTCTCGACACGGACGCAAAGAAGCAGAGGC
This sequence comes from Acidobacteriota bacterium, assembly GCA_003222675.1. Lineage (GTDB taxonomy): Bacteria > Acidobacteriota > Vicinamibacteria > Vicinamibacterales > 2-12-FULL-66-21 > QHWT01. Next base: position 5,056 of record QHWT01000072.1, read on the forward strand.
GGCTCGTCCACATTCCGATGGGACGTTTCGGCGTGGCGCAGGAAATCGCGCGCGCGGCCCTGTTTCTCGCCTCCGACGAATCGTCGTTCGTGACGGGCACCGAATTCCTCGTCGACGGCGGCATTACGGCGGCTTACGTCACCGCCGAATGACACGTCCCGCACCGACTCTTCCGCCTGAAGGCGGCAGCCACAATATCGATGAAAAGCGAACTTCAGCAAACAATCAGTCCCGTTGACGGTTCCGTCTACGCCGAATTCGACCTGGCGCCGGCGAACGCGATCGATACCATGCTCGAAAACGCCACGCGCGCACAGCGGCACTGGAAAGATGTCCCGATTGAGCAGAGGGCAGAGACGTGCCTCCGGGCAGTGCAGCTGATGGTCGATGCCGCCGACGTTCTCGCGACGGAGCTGACGTGGCAGATGGGCCGCCCGATCACGCAGAGTCCGTTCGAGATCCGCCGCGGCTTTCAGGAGCGCGCGAAGTACATGATTGACATCGCCAGCGGGGCGCTGGCCGATATCGCGCTCGAGCCGAAGGAAGGATTCCAGCGTTTCATCCGTCGTGAGCCGCTGGGCGTTGTTCTGGTCCTTGCGCCGTGGAACTACCCGTATCTCGCCTCCGTGAACGCGGTCATTCCCGCGCTCATGGCCGGCAACAGCGTCATCCTCAAGGTCTCCCAACAGACACCGCGCGTGGCCGAGCGCTACACAGCCGCCTTCAAGGAAGCCGGGCTGCCGCACGGCGTGTTTCAACACCTGCAGGCCAGCCACCAAGACGTCGAGCGAATGATTGGCGATGGCCGCATCAAGTTCGTATCGTTCACCGGGTCGGTCGAGGGGGGATTCGCCGTGCAGCGCGCATCTGCGCGGCAGTTCATCGGGACCAACCTGGAGCTCGGCGGAAAGGATCCGGCGTACGTGCGCGCGGATGCGCCGCTGGACGCGACCATAGAAAATCTCGTCGACGGTTCTTATTTCAACGCGGGCCAGTCCTGTTGCGCGGTCGAGCGCATCTACGTGCATCGCGACGTCTACGATTCGTTCATCGACGGCTTCGTCGCGCTGACGCGTCGGTATCGGCTGGATAATCCGCTCACGCCGGAAGCCACGCTGGGGCCGATGGTTCGCACGAGTTCCGCTGATTTCGTCCGGTCGCAGATCGCTGAGGCAGTTGCGCAGGGCGCGCGGAGCCTGATCGACCCTCGCGAGTTTCCTGCAGACCGTCAAGCCACGCCGTACGTCGCGCCGCAGGTGCTGGTTGAGGTCGACCACGGTATGCGCGTGATGACCCAAGAGACGTTCGGGCCTGTCGTCGGCGTGATGGCGGTGAAAGATGACGACGAGGCGGTCGCGCTGATGAACGACAGCCGCTACGCGTTGACCGCGTCCATCTGGACAACGGATGTCGAGGCTGCCATCCGCATCGGAGACCGCGTCGAAACCGGCACGTGGTTCCTGAACCGGTGCGACTATCTCGATCCAGCACTGGCGTGGACGGGCGTCAAAGACTCCGGCCGCGGCTGCTCGCTCTCGCGGCTCGGATACGAGGCGCTGACGCGTCCGAAGTCCTTCCACCTGCGCTTGCAGCTCTAGGCCGGATCGTCACGCATTTGTAGGCCGGGCCTTCCGACCCGGCCTAGATGGCGCCTATGAAAGCGCCTTGCAAGAGCTTGACAGTCAGACAAACTGCGTTTTACGCTCCTCTCGGCACACGAGAGGAGCGGAATGCCCAAGACGGATTACCTCCAGGGCGCGCTCGACCTGCTGATCCTGAAGACGCTCGCGCTCGGGCCCAATCACGGCTGGGGCATCCAGCAACGCATCCGGCAGGTCTCTCGCGAGACATTGAGCGTGAGTCAGGGCTCCCTTTACCCCGCGCTGCACCGGCTCGAAGCGGCTGGCGTCCTTGCTTCCGAGATGACCTCATCCGACAACAATCGAAGGGCCCGGGTGTACCGGCTCACCGCGGCGGGTCGACGACGCCTCGAGGCGGAGGCCGCCGATTGGCGCCAGTTCTCGCTGGCGATTCGCCGGCTGCTTCAGGCTGAAGGCTCATGAAGGCGGAGTAGCGATGTTCGCGTCGATGCTGACTCGAGTGCGCAGGTTGCTGCAACGAAGACGCGTTGCGCGGGAGATGGACGACGAGTTGCGGTTCCACGTCGAGATGGAGACGCGCTCCAACATCGAGCGGGGCGTGCTTCCTGTGGAAGCGCATCGACTGGCAATTCGCGATCTCGGCGGATTCGATCAGACAAAGGAGGCGATCCGGAATGTGAGGGCCACGTGGGTGGATTCGGTGTGGCAAGACGTCCGCTACGCCGTTCGCACGCTGCTGCGGCGCCGAAGTGTGGCCGTCGCAGCGGCCGGCATGCTCGCGCTGGGCATCGGCATCACCACCGCGATGTTCACGGTCGTCGACGCCTTGCTTCTTCGTCCGGTGCCGTTTCGCGAGCCGGATCAACTGGCTTTCGTTTACATGGGGGACGAACACGGAGGACACGGTGCCGTTGCGCCAGCGGTGCTGCGCGCTTGGCGCGAAAGCGCAGGCTTCGCCGGCGTTGAGGCGGCCGTGCCGGACACCAGTCTGATCGAGGTCGATGGCACTGTTGTCACCCAAGCGATCGCGCGGGTCACGCCGGGACTCTTCGATTTGCTCGGCGGCGTGCGACCGATCCGCGGGCGGCTCTTCGACGTTTCGGAAGTGCGAGCTGGCGTCGACGATCGCGTGCTCCTGTCCGAAGACGTCTGGCGCGGGTTGTATCAGGCCGATCCCGCGATCGTTGGCCGCTCGATTTCGATCGACGGCGAGCGGCTGCTGGTTGTCGGCATCCTGCCTGCCGACTTTCGGTTTCCGTCCTGGAACACGGTCATCTGGCGAGCTGTTGATTTCGAGGCACCCGCTCGGTCACGACCAAATGTGCGGCCGATCGTATGCGTGCGATTCGCACCGAACGTGCCTCGTGCCGATGCACTGCGGATTGCGACGGACGCCGCACGCGCCGCGGACAATACGAACGCGGAGCTTCGGACCATTGCTCGGCCACTCGCGGGCGTCGTGCTTGACCCGTACTATCGACGGGCGATGCCCTTGCTCGCCGGCGGCGTCGTACTCGTGTTCCTCGTGCTGTGCGCGAATGTCAGCAGCCTGCTTCTGGCGCGCATGACGACGCGGCAGCGTGAGTTCAGCATGCGCTCGGCGCTCGGCGCGTCCCGGAGACGCCTGATCCGGCAGGCCTTTGTGGAGAGCAGCGTGCTCGGTGTGCTTGGCGTTATCGGTGGACTCGGTATCGGCTGGGCACTAGTCGCTTTTTCGCGCGCTTTCCTCCCCGATACCATTCTGCTGCGAACCCTCAATCCACTGAACATCGACCTGCGCGCGCTCGCCGTCACGTCCGTCTCAGGCAGCGTGGCGACGCTCGCTGCCGGTCTTTTGCCGGCGTGGCTGGGGACCTCGGTCAACATGGAGCAGTCGCTGCGTGTCACCGATCGCGGCGCGACCGAGACGCGTACTGCGCGGGCCGTCATGCGGACGCTGCTCGTCGGCGAAATCGCGCTCGCGTGCACGCTGCTGGTTGGCGCGACGCTGCTCGTACGATCGTTCATCAACCTGGCACACGCGGAGCGGGGACTAGACGCAGACGGCGTGCTGATGGCGACCATGTCACTGCCCGCTTCCGCGTTTCCGTATCAGTCGTCGCGGACGACAGCAGCGCGGTCGATCGAAGAACAAATAGGTGGGCTTGCCGGGGTGGAGCGCGTCGCATGGTCGTACGGATTGCCACCCCACGCCGGCGCAGTGTCATTTGGGAAATGGGAGTCCGACGCACCGGGCACGCCTGCGGTGGACATGATCGTCGATCATTACAGCGTCGGTCCGGACTTTTTCGGGCTTTTCGGCGTGCCGCTGCTTCGCGGTCGCACGTTCCAGTGGTCCGACCCGCGAACCGAGGTTGTCGTCGGCGAGAGGCTCGCGCGTGCCCTCTGGCCCGGGCTGGATCCGATCGGCCGCAGCTTCAGCTTTCAGGAGCAACGATTTCATGTGATAGGTCTCGCCAGAGAGATTCACTTTCCCTCGCTCGACGCGGCGCTCGATCGGCCGCAGTTCTACGAGCCCTTCGGCGGCGTCGGCAATTACGCGATGATGAGCGTTCGATGCGGCGGTTCGTGTCCTAATGTGGCCCTGATACGGCAGCGAATCGTCGCGACATACCCTGCCATCCACGTGGAAGACGTTCGTGCATTAGCGGACGTGTACTTCGAACAGCTCGCGCAGCCACGTGCCGCCGCCGCTCTGGGGTTCGCGTTCGCTGGCATTGCCATGCTTGCCGCGGCGGGTGGCCTCTTCAGCCTGCTGAGCTTTGCGGTCAGTCGTCGAAGGCGCGAATTCGGGATTCGAACCGCGCTCGGCGCGTCACCAGTCCAGATTCGCCAGGTCGTTCTTCGCGACGGCCTCGTCGCCGCGCTGAGCGGCGTCGCGATTGGAGCGGTTGCCGCCGTGTTATTGACGCGGACACTCGCGTCGCTCGAATACCGCGTCGCGATCACGGATCCCGTCAGCTGGGCGCTGGTCTTCGGTGTCCTTGGATCTACGACCATCGCGGCATCGTGGCGACCCGCGCGTCAGGCGATGCGTGTGGATCCGGTGACGCTGCTCAGGGAGGAATGAACAAGGCGCCGGTGTCGAGCGACCGCTCACCCGAAATACCATGGCGACACAACTCACGATGCTGGAGGTTCGGAATCGCGAGCAGTGGCGTACCGGCGTCACTTCATCGCGTGGATCCATTCCGCCAAGAGACCCGAGACGCACGAGAGGCGCATGCGTGAATCGATCGCTCTGTTGACGGCGGGAAAGAAGCCAGGACTGAAGTAAATCAGGGAAGTCGATGGCATCCCCCGATCACCCCATCTTCGCAAGCAGCGCCGCCGCGATCTGATCCCACTCCGCTTCGAGAGACGTCAAGGCCACCGGTTTTCCGGCGTGGCGATACCAATAAGTCGCGTTCGAGGCGTCGCCTTCCTTGCGATGCAGATACGCATGAATCCATGCGCCGTCAGCGCTCTCGATATCCTGCGCGATTCGATGGGCGGCGTCCCAATCGCCTTTCGCATCCTGCCAGAGCGCCGCAAGCGCTGGCGACAGAACGGGAGGCGGAGCAGCGGACGAGAGCGTGGCTTTCAGTTCAGCGAGCGTCATCTCGGTATTGTGCGGTAATCTGTCGGGCGCCTTCAACGGGAGGAGATCGTATGACACGACACACGTCCGCAGTGACCGGCATGCTGGCACTCGTCGGCGTCACGCTGTTCGGGCAGGGACGCGCGCAGCCGCCGCAGGTCGGCGTTCCCGCGCAGCCGGGCACGGCACAAGCCCCGGGGCAGCGCGGCGGCGGTCGAGGGGGACCGCAGGGTCCGCAGATTGTTTCACCGCAGGTCAACGCGGAACGAACGGTCACGCTCCGGCTGTACGCGCCGAAGGCCACTCAAGTCAATGTGACGGGCGAGATCCTCAACGGCGCGGCGCCCGCGGCGATGACGAAAGGTGAAGACGGCGTGTGGACCGCGACGCTGCCTGCTGTTCCACCAGACGTCTATCTCTATGCGTTCAACATCGACGGGGTGAACACGCCCGATCCGCGCAACCCGTGGGTGAAGCTCGTGTCCGGCACCGGGCTCGCGAGCCAGGTCGAAGTCCCCGGCGACGGGCCGCAGTACTACGATTCGAAGCCGGTGCCGCACGGCCTCGTGCAGATCATGACGTATGAATCGAAAGCGACGGGCGCGACGCGGCAGGCGTGGGTCTATACGCCGCCCGATTACAACCGCACGACAACGAAATACCCCGTCCTGTATCTCCTGCACGGGGGCGGCGATCTGGATCCGGGCTGGGTGATGACCGGACGCGCGCCCATCATCATGGACAACCTGCTCGCGGAGAAAAAGGCGCGTCCGATGCTCGTCGTCATGCCGCTCGCGCGGGGCGGCGGCAGCCTCGGCCTCGGACCGAACGGCATGTCGCCGGGCATCGCGGCCGCCGGCAACGTGGCGCCGCCCGCAGGACGCGGGGCGGGCGCGCCGGCGCCCGGCGCAGCAGCCGGCGTCGCCCCTCCCGCGCCAGCGGGCCCCGCGCCGCTGCAGGCATTCGCGCAGGACTTCATCGGCGATCTCATGCCGGCCGTCGAGCGGACGTTCCGGGCTTCGACGCGCGCAGAGGATCGGGCGATGGGAGGCCTGTCGGCCGGCGGCGCCGCCACGGTGAATACGACGTTCAGCCGCCCCGATCTCTTCGGCTACATCATTATTATGAGCGCGGGCGCCGGACAGGCCGGACAGAACGTCGAGGCGTCGTATCCGAAGTTCTTCGGCAACAACGCGTCCGCGGCAAGGCAGATGAAGTTGATCTGGATTGCGGCCGGCGATGAAGACTTCGCGCTCAATGGGGCGAAGGCGCTCGACGAGGCGCTGACGAAGAACGCCGTCAAGCACGTCTTCAAGACGACTCCCGGGCGCCATGAGTGGAGACTGTGGCGCCCCCATCTGTACGAATTCGCGCAGCTGCTGTTTCAGCCGCAGCCGCGATCGACGGAGAGCGACGCCGGAAAGGCCCGCTCACGCTGACTCTCGTTCGCACGTCCCGGCAACTCTGAGAGCTGCGGCGCGGAGAAGACGATCTCACGCACGGAAAATTCAAGAGGAGCAGAGGCCGCCGAGAAGGCTGCCGCTGTGCGGCAAGCAGCCGCTTCGTTCAGGGTCTTCTCCGCGCGCTCTGCCGCCTCCGCGTGATTTCGTATGCGGCAAGCGTACTCTCCACTTTTGCGGTACGCGACGTTATCTCGCGCCGATCTTCGTGCCCGGAGTATCGTCCGCCTTGAGATCGCCGAGCGCGTACTGAATCCCGGCGAGGATGTGTTCGAGCATCGGCTTCATCGCGTAGATGCGTTCATGATGCCCGTGCGCTTCGTAGAACAGGCGTCCCTTGCCTTCGCGGCGAATCCAGCTGAGCGCGTAGTCGTGATCACTGCGCGGATTGGTTTCCGTCGCCTTGTCCTCGTCGCTCATCTTCGCGTAATCGATGCTGGTCAGGACGTGGACGTTGTCGCGTGAGAACGACTCCTGATTGTACGTGTAGGTTTCGTCGCGGATCTCGAGCTCGCGTCCCTTGAACATCGCGGTCAGCGGGCTCTTCGGATCATCGATCTTCACCGTAATCAGCTGCGGATCGAGCCAGTGGAATTTGAAGTAGCCGCCGATGATCTTGTTCCACTCCGGCCACAGGGGCTGTCCGCCCGGCACGCCCGGGCCGCCGCCGGCGCCGCGGCCCGTTGCGGGCGCGGAGGTCGGCACGACGCCACCAAACCGCGTGGCGAAATCCGCCTGGCTGACGCGTCCCCCCCTGTCGGGATCGAGCTTGTCGTACCACGCGTCGGTGACGGCGGCCAGCTCTTCGCGTGAGAGCCGCTGATCGCCGTTCTTGTCCCCGTCACTCATGATCGCGGTCGCGAGCCCGAAGGTCGCTCCGCTGGCGCGCCCGCCCGCGGGCGGGAGCGCGCCGCCGCACGACGATCCGTGATACGAGTCGGTCGACGCGTGGATCGCTGCGATCCCTTTACCGCTCCGGATGAAATCGAGGAGGGCCGCGCGGCGCGCGTCAGTCGCCGCCTTGTCGGCTGGATCGTCCAGGAAGCAGCCGGTCGTGCTGTCGAGGAAGACCGCATCGTACTGTTTCAAGTTGTCGGCGTTAATGTCGGCCGCATCGTACGTAATCGTCGTCGACCATGCGCCGGTCTTTGTTCCCATCGCCTCCACGGTTTTCGCGGCGAGCGGGATCGACGAGTGCACGAAGCCGGCGGCGCGTCCGAGTACGAGGATCTTGCGCGGCTTGAGCGGCTTCGCCGGCGCCTTGTCGGGCAGCGCCGCGATCATCTTGTCGACGTCCGCCTGGCACGGCACGCGCGGATTCGAGCTCCTTCCGCCGCAAGCGTCCTGCGGGATCGCGGCCGCGGGTTGAGGCATCGCCGCGGCGAGCCCGGACGCGAGCTGCGCCTGAGTGATCGATCCAGCGTTCGCGCTGTCCCACTGCGTGAACCACTTGTCGAAGGCGCCCTTCAGCTCGTCGCGCGTCAGCGCGCCATCCTTGTCGGCGTCCGCCGCGGTGAACAGCGCCGGCGCCACGCTGCCGCGTCCACCGCCCCGGGCTCCGGGTCCCTGAGTTGGTGCGGGCGTCTGGGCAACGAGCTGTCCAAGCGCGCCAAGCAGCAATGCCGTGCATGCCGCCGCGGCGAGCGGAGCGCTCGATGTCATTCGCATGTCTCCTCCTGGAAATCCGGACGCGGGATTCAGGCCCTGAATCCCGCGTTCTGCTGTTCCGCGTTCCGCTGGTTCGGCGGCCTCAGAAACTGAAGCGCGCCTGGAACTGCACGACGCGGTTGTAGTTGTTGCCGAGGCCCACTTCGCCGCCGTGATTGATCGCTCCGGTTGCCGCGCCAAACCCCGCGGCGCGCGGCTTCACCCGGTTCGGATCGACCGAGCCATCCGGAAGCGTCTCAGAGTTGAGGATGGTCAGATCGGTCGGGCTGCGGTACTGAACGGTCGTGTTCCGCGCGTTGATGATGTACCTGTTGAAGATGTTGAACGCATCGACGCGGAACTGCACATCGCGTCCGCCGCCCACGCCGATCCTGCGGAGGAGCGACAGGTCGAGGGTATGGTCCGGACATCCGATCAGATAGTTCCGCCCTGATTCGAGGCCGACGCTTCCGTAGCTCGGGCCCGTGACGGCGCCGGTGCTGAACTGCTGGAACACATTGCCCGAGCAGCCGCTGCCCAGATCGCTCTTCGGGACGAGTCTCGCATTGTAGTCAGGCGACCCGGTCAGGTTCACCGCGCCGCCGTTGTTCTGATACTGGAAGCCCAGGTCGTACCGGCTACCTGAGTTCGCGCTGAACACGCTGGAGATCTGCCAGTCGTTCACGAGGTACGAGAGCGCCTTCGTGCCGGCGCTGCTCGCGCGGAGATTCGGCAGATCCCACACCGCGTTCGCTTTCAGCACGTGCCGCTGCAGGTTGAGCATCTCGTTCAGCTTCTCGTAATCCGCCTGGTCGGCTCGTACGGTCACGGTGCCGTCCGCCGCGTGCTGCAACCGGAGCTGGAGACCCGTGTTGCCCTTGAACGAGAGGCCGAGCGTGTAGTTGACGCCGAACGCCAGCCCGGCGCGATACCGCCGATTCAGCGAGAACTGCAATGAGTGATACGTGTCCTGGAACTCGGTCCTCTGCTGCGCGATCGTGCTCAGGCCGCGGTACGGCCGCAGCAGGTTCGCCGTATTCGCGTTTGCAGCCGGAACCGTGCTCGCGCCGAGCGTTGGATCCTGATTCTCGAGACGATACGCGGCTCCGAAGTCGACGGCGTTCAGGTTGACGGTGCTTCCGCCCTGGAACGCGCCGAGCCGGTTGTAACCGTGATTGCCGACGTATTCGACGTCGATCGCCATCGCCCACGGCAGGGCGATTTGCGGGCCGACCTGCCATTGCCATGATGACGGCACCTTCGCGTCGTACTGGAAGATGCTCAACGCCGGCACGCCAACCGTGCTGAGGCCGGTGCTGAGCGTCGCGAGGCTGCCGTTGCGCAGGTCCTGCGACGTCGAGATCGGCGGATTGCCCGGGATGGAGAAAACGGTGTTGCCGTCCGGACGGTCGTAGAACAGCCCGACGCCACCGCGAATGACCAGGCTCTGCGTACCCGAGAGGTCATACGCGGCACCCAACCGCGGGCCCACCACCAGCTTGGGCCATACGTACGACGTCTTGGCGATGCCCTCGCCGGCCTGTCGAATCCCGTTGTTCACATCGCCGCTGGCTGGAATCACCGTGCCGATCGCCGCCTGCGTATTCCCGGCGCCGGGCACGGTGAGGATCTGGCCCGTCCGCGGATTCATGGCGTTACGCGTGTTGCCCGAGCAGACCGTCGCGCCGTTGCTGCACCCGGCCACGTAGAGAAGCGGAGCGGCTGCGGCAGACCACAGATTCGAGAAGAAGTTCGACATCTGCAGGAACTGGTCGTACTGCGGCTGCTGCCGCGTCAGGCGAATGCCATAGTCCACTGTCAGGCGGCTGTTCACCTTCCAGTTGTCCTGCACGTAGCCTTCGGTGTTGTTGTAGATCATGCTGCCTTCGATGAGCTGGGACTGCTGCAGGTACTGGCGGAAGACGCCGACCGCCGCATTGGCGTAGCCGAAGCCGGTATCGAGAGCGTTGTTGGTGTCGTTGCCGAAATCCACGAAGCCCTGGAACGACAGGTTCGCGATGCCGCCGGCGCCGGTGTTCTGCGCCTTGTAGCTATGGTTGTTGTAGAAGCCTGCCTTCAGAGTGTGGCGTCCGGCGACCTTCGTGATGCTCGCGGCAATGTCCTGCGTCCGGTTGATGTTGAGGAACCCGGGGAACCGCTGGCATGGCGGCGCGGGCGTCGCGCAGGCATTGGCATTGCCCTGTATGCGGCTGCCCCAACCGAAAATCGGCGGCAGATTTAGCTTGGCGCCGTCCCAGAACACGGGATTGATCGCCTGCATCACCTGATAGGCGTAATAGCGCCGATCGACGACGCCCGCCTCCGGATAGAGAAGCGGGAAATCCGCGAGGCCGTTCAAGCGATTCGCGGAATCATTGACGAGAATGCCCGCTTCGTTTCCGCCCGAGAGCTGGTTACGGATGAAGCCGTACGTGCCCTCGAGGAACGTCGTCGGATTCAGCGCGTAGTTGACCGTCGCGCCGTAGTTGGTGATGAACGGATACGGCGTATAGACGTCGCTGAAGCCGGGGATGAGGCCGGACTGCGTGATGCGGCGCGCCCGCTGGCCCGAATACTTTCCCGTGAAGCGCAGCTTCGGCGAGGTCTGGTAATCGATGCGGATGGCAGGCTGCTGCGTCAGGTTCTCGATGGTCGGCAGCGCGCTGCTCGCAATTTCATAATTCCAGTTCTCTCCTGGGCCTTGCGTCCTGTTCGGCAGCGGGTAGCGGCCCAGCACGGCCATCCCCGGCGCGTAGAAGCGGCTTGCGGGGATCTTCCCGATAACGCCGCCGTCCTGAAAGCAGCCGCCCGTATTTGTCGCCGTGCAGGGAAGTGACGAGGCAGGATCCTTCACCAGGTTGAACAACTGACCGTTCAGATCGAGCGTCTGAGAGAAATCGCCCGCGCGCTCGGCAGCCGTCGGCACGCGCAGACGAATGGGGTTGCCGCCGTTGATTGGCGCAGTCGTCGGCCGATACTCGTGCGCGTAGAAGAAGAACAGCTTGTTGTTGCCGCCCCTCTTGCCCACGGGGCCGCCAATGGTGTAGCCCATGCTCTTGAACTTTCCGTTCACCTTGGCATCGCCGTTCTGCACGTTCACCCAGCTATTGGTCGCCCAGTCGGAGTTCGACTGCATGTCGTACGCGGACCCGTGGAAGCGGTTCGTGCCGCTCTTCGTGACGGCGGTGATCTGCAGACCGCTCGATCGTCCGTACTCGGCCTGATAGCCCTGCACGAGCACCTTGACCTCGCCAATGGACTCGAGGTTCATGTTGAGCATCTGGCCGTTGTTTCCGGTGTCCATCGCCGAGACGCCGTCCATCATGATGTTGTTCTGCCCGGCGCCGCCGAGGCGCGTGCCGCCCGCCGACGCGCCGCCCGCGATGACGCCCGGCGTCAGCGCGACGACGCTGGTGAAGTTGGTGTGGTTGACGGGCAGGTTCTGGATCTGCTCGGTCGCAATCGCGAACGATCGTTCGCCGCTCTGCGCCTGGATCATCGGCGATTCGGCCGCGACGGTGATCGTCTCCTCGGCGCCACCCACTTCAATCATGAGAGGCGGTACGGCAACCCGATCGCCGCCGCTCACCTTCACGTTCGGCCGGGTCAGATTCTTGAACCCCTGCATCGTGACTTCGACGGTGTAAGTGTCCGGGCTGACGTTGGGGAAGACATAGTCGCCGGTCTCGTTGGTAAGCGCGGGATTCGACCGGGTGGACTTGGTTTCGCTGATGAGAACAACAGTGGCGCCGGGAACGACGCCGCCCTGCGCGTCCTTGATAGTGCCTGCGACGGTGCCGGTGGTGATCTGCGCGAGCGGGCCGGTGGCGCTCGCGACCAGGGTGAACACTGTTGCCGCCAGTATTCGTGTGGCCCGATTCCAAATCATGAACTCCTCCCCTCTCGTGCCGTTCACGATGTCGTCCGGTACCGGAACGCCGTGCGATGTCTGCCGGACCCGGCGGTCCGGCAGAGCCGCTGCGCGGATCGTACGTCCGTCCGGGACGGCCTGCAAGATCCGAGGGAGCGCTAGCGGGCAGTCCAGCCGCCGTCGACGAACAACGAGCTGCCGGTCACGTACGCAGACGAGTCGGAGGCGAGGAACACGACCGCGCCCGCAATTTCATCGAGCTCGCCCCAGCGTCCCATTGGAATGCGATTGATGAACTGTTGATACGCCTCGGGATCGCTCAGCAGCTGTTTGTTCATGTCGGTCGCGAACGGACCGGGGCAGATGGCGTTGCAGGTGACGCCGGTCCGCGCCCACTCGAGCGCGAGGACCCGGGTCAGGCCGACGATTCCCGATTTGGATGCTGCGTACGGTGCCCGGCCGGGAAGCGCGATGACGGCGAGAATCGACGCCATGTTGATGACGCGTCCCCAACCTCGTGCGACCATTTGTGGACCGATCGCCTTCGAGCAGAGAAACGGCCCCTTCAGATTCGTGTCGATGACGTTGTCCTAGTCCGCCTCCGACAGCCGCTCGATAGTGCCGCGAATGTTCGTGCCGGCGTTGTTGACGAGTATGTCGATGGACCCGCACGCCTGCATGATCTCGCCTGTAACGCGCGTCACGTCCGAGGTGCTCGTGACGTCGGCCGCGAAGCCCCGCACGGTGCGCCCCGTTGCGCCGGCTATCTCCGCCGCCGCCTCCTTGCAGCTCTCGCGCGAGCGTCCGACGAGAGCGAGATCCGCACCCGCCTCTCCGAGCGCGATCGCCATCGTCCGTCCGAGCCCACGAGCACCGCCGGTAATGAGCGCCACCTTTCCATCCAGGCGGAACGTGTCGAGAACGTTTCGGTGTGCTGTCATGTCTCTTTCAATCGAAGGATTCGAAGGAAGACCGAAGGGTCGAAGGACCATAAAAAAATAAACCAGCAGATCCTGCGATTCCTTCGCGCCTCCTTCGCAGCTTCGATTTAGAGGGCACGCGGCTCCAGCGGTGTGTGCGCGTCGATGAACAGCCAGCAGACGCCGCCCATCAGGTAAATCGCCGACGAGACGTAGAACGTCAGCGCCCAGTTGCCCGGATTCGACGTCAGGATGTAGCCGATGATCAGCGGCGACAGCGCGCCGCCGATGTTGCCCACCATATTCATCGTGCCCGACACGGTGCCCGAAAAGCGGCCGCCGATGTCCATGCAGCCGGCCCAGCACGCCGGCATCACGAAATCATTGAAGAACCCCGCCAGGCCGAGCAGGAGCATCGCGCGCACGGGATCGGCAATCTGCGTAAAGGCGAAGATGCAGCCCGACGCGCCGACGAATCCGACGATGGCAACGATGCGGCGCGCGAGAACGATGCTGCCGAGCGCGCGAGCGGCTCGTGGAATCAACTGCGCGCCCACCATGCACCCGACGCCGCCGAGCAGCAGCGGAAGCGATGCGAGCAGCGCGCCGAACTTCACGCTCGTGCCGCGCGCCTCGCGCAGATACGTCGGAAGCCACGTGATGTAGAAATACCAGCCGTACGACAGGCACGCATACTGGATGCACAGCAGCCACATCGAAACGCTGCCGACGATCCGGCGCCAGGGGATCTTCGCGCCGACGGCGCTTTGCTCGCGCGTGGGCAGCAGTGCGAGCTCGGCCTCGTTGACGGACGGGTGCGTCCGCGGATCGTCGCGGTACCACCAGTAGAACGCGACCGCCCACGCGAGCCCCAGCAGTCCGAAGATCTCGAACGTCTGGCGCCATGTAATGAGGTCCAGCACGGACGCCACGATCAGCGGCGTAAAGGCGCCGCTCCATCGGGCGGAGAGCCACAGCAGTCCCTGCGCGCGTTCGCGCTCGCCGACGGGCAGCCACGTCGTGAACACGCGTGTGAGGTTGGGGAAGCACCCGGCCTCGCCCGCGCCGAAGAGCGCACGGGTCGCGATGAGCGAGGCGGCATTCCATACCCACCCAGTGGCCGCGGTGAAGAACGACCACCAGAGCACGATGCGCATCAGAACACGCCGGGGCCCGATGCGATCGCCGAGCCAGCCGCCGGGCACCTCGAAGAGCGCATAGGCCCACGCGAACACGGACAGCGCCCATCCCATTTCCACTCGTGTCAGGCCGAGGTCGTGCGTCATCGCCGGGGCGGCCTGCGAGATGCAGACGCGATCGAGGTACATGACGATCGCGAGCACCATCGCGTACGCCGTCGTGACGTAACGCACGCGCGTCGGACGGACGGACGTCAGGTGATGCGTCTCCTGCATCGTGGCGCGCCATACTGCCACAGGTCTTCTACGATGCGCCAGCACGGACCACAGAAAAAACGGCCACTGAAAAACACAGAAGAACACAGAAGGAAGGCGAACAAACACGGGCTCGATCGGTCCTTCGTCTCGTAGCGTCTTCCGGGTGTTTGTGTGTTCTGTTTTTCTACGTTCTTCCGTGTTTCTCTGTGGCCTTCTCTTCTGTGGAGGTACACTGCAGGCCGGTAACGGAGGTCACGGCGTGTCAGAGCGGACGTCCCGCACTTTCCGATCGAGCGCGTGGTTTGCGGCCCGGGACAAGGACGGGTTCATTCATCGCAGCTGGATGGGGCGCGGCCTGCCGGCGGACGTCTTCGATGGGCGCCCGGTGATCGGCATCTGCAACACGTGGTCGGAGCTCACACCCTGCAACGCGCATTTCAGGCAGCTCGCCGAGCACGTGAAGCGCGGCGTATGGGAAGCCGGCGGGCTGCCGTTCGAGTTTCCTGTCACCTCGACCGGCGAGACGAGCGTCCGTCCTACGGCCATGCTGTTCCGCAACCTGGTCAGCATGGACGTCGAGGAGATGATCCGCGCGAATCCGATCGACGGCGTCGTCCTGCTCTGCGGCTGTGACAAGACGACGCCCGCGCTGGTCATGGGGGCGGCCAGCTGCGACGTGCCCACGATTGTGGTGTCGGGCGGCGCGATGTTGAACGGGAATTACCGCGGGCAGGAGATCGGCATCAGCCACCTGTGGAAGTTCAGCGAAGACGTGAAGGCCGGCGTCATGACCCAGCAGGAGTTCATGGAGGCCGAGCCCTGCATGTCGCGTTCAACCGGCACGTGCATGGTGATGGGCACGGCGTCGACGATGGCCATCATCGTCGAGGCGCTGGGACTGTCGCTGCCGAACAATGCGGCGATTCCCGCCGTTGACGCGCGCCGTTACACGCTCGCGCACGAGTCGGGACGCCGCATTGTCGACCTGGCGCGCGAGGGCGTACCGCTGTCCCGCGTGCTGACACGGCAGGCGTTCGAGAACGCCATTCGCGTCAACGGTGCTGTCGGCGGATCGACGAATGCCGTGATTCACCTGCTCGCAATGGCCGGACGGATCGGCGTTCCGCTCACGCTCCGCGACTGGGACGATATCGGGAGGACCGTGCCGACGATCGTCGACCTGATGCCGTCGGGCCGCTTCATGATGGAGGACTTTTATTACGCCGGCGGATTGCCCGCTGTGCTGCGGGCGATGGGCGAGGCGGGGTTGCTCCACCGCGATGCGCTCACCGTCAATGGACGCACCGTATGGGAGAACTCCAGTGACGCGCCGAATCACAATCGTGAAGTGATTCGCCCCCTCGATCGTCCCGTCGTGGCGCACGGGGGCATCGCGGTACTGTGCGGCAATCTCGCGCCGGCAGGCGCGGTGCTGAAGCCGTCGGCGGCATCGCCACACCTGATGCGCCATCGCGGACGCGCGGTGGTGTTCGAAAATATCGAGCATTACAAGGTGCGCGTCAACGATCCCGATCTCGACGTCGACAAGGATTCGGTACTGGTGCTGAAAGGATGCGGACCGAAGGGGTATCCCGGCATGGCGGAGGTCGGGAACATGGGGCTTCCCGCGAAGCTCCTCCAGCAAGGCGTGACCGACATGGTCCGCATTTCCGACGCGCGCATGAGCGGGACGGCTTATGGCACGGTGGTGCTGCACGTCTCACCCGAAGCGGCGGTTGGCGGTCCGCTCGCGCTCGTGCGCGACGGCGACCCGATCGAGCTGAACGTGGAGGAGCGCCGGCTTCATATGGAGGTCTCTGACGAGGAGCTGGCGCGCCGCCGATCCGAATGGCGCGCGCCGGTGCTCGCGAGGCGCGGCGGATACCTGCAGCTGTTCCTCGAACACGTCGAGCAGGCGGACACAGGCACCGATTTCGATTTTCTTGTCGGGTGTCGCGGACATGAGATCGCGCGCGAGTCGCATTGACGCCGGGTCTGAAGACCCGGCCTACAGATAGACGGGCGACTGGTAGGACGGGTCTTTAGACCCGTCCGAGGAGGAGATCGGCGGGCGATTGTAGGGCGTCTTTAGACCCGCCCGAGGAACGATTCGCGAACCGTATGCATCAATTCGATCTACAAGGGCGACGCGCCGTGATTACAGGCGGAGCGCAGGGCTTCGGCCGCGCGATCGCCGAGCGATTCCTGCAATCCGGCGCGCGTCTGGCGCTCTGGGATCGGGACGGCGACGTGCTTCGTGCCGCAGGAGAAGCGCTCAAAGCGTTGGGCGAGGTCCACACTGCGTTCGTGGATGTCGTCAACGCCGATCAAGTTGAGACTGCCGCGGCGGACACGCTCGGTCGACTCGGCGGCATCGACATTCTCGTCGCGAATGCCGGCATTGCCGGGCCGACGCTGCCGACGTGGGAGTATCCACCGGACGAGTGGCGGCGCGTCATCGATATCGATCTCACCGGCGCGTTCCTGTGCTGCCGCGCCGTCGTGCCGCACATGCGCGCCCAGCGTTACGGACGCGTGCTCATGATTGCGTCGATCGCCGGGAAGGAAGGCAACCCGAACGCCGCCGCATACAGCGCCGCCAAAGCGGGCGTCATTGCGCTCACCAAGTCGCTCGGAAAGGAGCTGGCAGGCGACGACATCGCCGTCAACTGCATCACGCCCGGGCCGGCGCGGACGCGCATTTTCGATCAAATTACGCAGGCGCACATCGACTACATGCTCTCGAAGGTTCCGCGCGGGCGCTTCTTGAAGGTCGAAGAGCTCGCCTCGCTCGCGGCGTGGCTCGTCTCCGCCGAGAATTCATTTTCGACCGGCGCCGTGTTCGATCTGAGCGGAGGCCGCGCCACGTATTGAGCACCGCGAAACCAGAGGACGCGACGCGGCGTAGAGGAGACGGTGTCATGAAGATCAGGCTAATTGTTGTTGCGGCGGTTATGCTGCTCGGTCCGCGTGCCATGGCCATGCAAACCGCGACGCCACAGAGTCCGCCGTCGCCTGCGGCGAATCCGGCCGCGCCAGTCGCCGCCGTCGCCGGCGCCGCGGCGCCGGCAGGACGCGCAGGGCGCGGCAACCCCGCAGCGACGCTCTACACGGAGATCTGTGCCGGATGCCATGGCGCCGCGGTGATCGCCGGTCCGCGTGGCCCCAGCCTGCTCGACGACCAATGGGCGCACGGCGCCGACGATGAATCGATCGTCAAGAACATCCGCGAGGGATTTCCGGCGGCCGGCATGCCGCCTTTCAAGGAATCGCTGACGGATCAACAGATCTGGCAGATGGTCGCGTACATTCACCTCCAGGCCGGCAATCTCAAGGACAGGCCGGAGTACGTGCCGGACCCTGACGGGCAGGTGATCAAGTCCGAGAAGCAGGCGTTCAAAGTGGAGATCGTCGCGCGCAACCTGGAAACCCCGTGGGCACTCGCGTTCCTTCCGGATGGCCGTCTTCTGATCACGGAACGTCCCGGACGCCTGCGCATCGTTGACCACGGCAGGCTGCTTCCCGATCCGGTCAAAGGACTGCCGAAGGTGTGGGAGAAGCAGGACGGCGGGCTGTTCGACGTCGAGGTGCACCCGCAGTACAGTCGCAACGAGTGGATCTATCTCTCGTACTCCGAGACGCTGCCGGGCTACGTGCCCCCGCCGCCTGCCGCTGCTGATGCGACAACCACAACACCCGCGACAACGAATGCGCCGGCGTCGAGCACTTTGATCGCGCGCGGGAGCACGAGCCCTCCAGCGAACACAGTTCGCTTGTCCATGACGCCGTCGCCGTCAGTGTCTTCCAGCACCGCCACGTCGTTGATCG
>QHWT01000072.1:23420-102332 GCA_003222675.1 Acidobacteriota bacterium
TGTCGAAGCCCACCGGAAAGATCCATCGCATAAACGACGACGGCACCGTGCCGGCGGGGAATCCCTTCGCGAACACACCGAACGCGCTGGCGACGATTTGGAGTTATGGCCATCGCAATCCGCAGGGGCTCGCGTGGGATCCCGTCACCGGCAAGCTGTGGGAGTCCGAGCACGGCCCCATGGGCGGCGACGAGATCAACATCATCGAGCCGGGACGCAACTATGGCTGGGGCGTGATCACGATGGGAATTCAGCCGGGGATCACGAAACGATCCGAACCGGGCATGGAGCAGCCGATCGTCTATTTCACGCCGACGCTCGCGCCCAGCGGGATCGCGTTCTACGCTGGCGACAAGTACCCGGGCTGGAAGAACAACCTGTTCATGAGCGCGCTCGCGGGGCAGCAACTACGCCGGCTCGAGATCGACGGCGACAAGGTGACCCACCAGGAGACAGTGTTCAACCAGTTCGGCCGCGTACACGACGTGATTGTCGGGCCTGACGGTTACCTCTACGTCACGCTGCAGCTGCCGGGCCAAGTGCTGTCGCAATCGACGCCAGGCATGATCGCGCGGTTGGTTCCCCTTCAACAGTAGTCGACAGATGACGCTCGGTCTCCGCATCCCATTGGCGCCGCTGGTTGTCGCGCTGATGGCGGCGTCGCTCGTCACCACCGAAGCGATCCAGAAGCGTGCCGCATGGCCGCCCGCCGTGCGCAAGACTTCCGAAACGGCGCCCGCGCTTACCGCGGAAGAAGAGCGCCGGACGATCGTCGTCCCGCCGGGCTACCGCGTCGACCTGATCGCAAAAGAGCCGCTCGTGGTGGATCCGATCGCGATCGACTTCGACGCGGACGGGCGGATGTGGGTGCTCGAGATGCCGGGGTTCATGCCCGATACATCCGGTCGCGATTCGCGCGATCCGATCAACGACGTGGCGGTGCTGGAAGACACTGACGGCGACGGCGTCATGGACAAGCGAACTGTGTTCGCTGGAGGGCTCGTGCTCCCGCGCGCGATCAAAGTGCTCGACGCCGGCGCAGTCCTGATCGGTGAGCCGCCCAATCTGTGGTTGATGAAAGACACCGACGGCGACCTGAGGGCGGACACGAAGACGCTCATCAACAACTCGTACGGGCGGGCCGAAGGAAACATCGAGCACAACGCGAACAGCCTCGTATGGGCGCTCGACAACGTCATCTACACGTCGGAGCACGACTGGCACCTCCGGCGACAGAACGGCGCGTTCGAGACCGTTCCGACGCTCAGTCGCGGCCAGTGGGGTGCGTCGCAGGACGATGCCGGACGCGTCTATCGCAACTTCAACGACGCGCCGCTGTTCGTGGACTACATCGCGCCGAAGTACTACATGCGGAACGGCAACCTCGTACGGACACGTGGCCTGTACGACGTGCTCATCACTCGTGAAGAGTCCATCGTGTGGCCGGTTCGCGCGACACGTGGCGTGAATCGCGGCTATCGCGATCAGTTTTTCCGCGCGGACGATTCGAGCGTCACGATTCAGGGTGCAGGAACCCCGGTCATTTTTCGCGGCGATCGTCTACCAAAAGCGCTGAAAGGACAGGCGTTCATCACCGATTCGCCGACGAACCTCGTCCACGCATATCGGATCGTCGACGACGGCACGGGGCGGCTGCACGCCGAGGATTTCTACGAGAAGGGTGAGATTTTCGCGTCCTGGGACGAGCGCTGTCGGCCCGTCAATCTCGCCTCCGCTCCTGACGGAACGCTGTACGTCGTGGACATGTATCGAGGCGTCGTGCAGGACGGCGCGTTCTGGACGGACTTCTTGCGCGACTACATCAAGTCTCGGAGCCTGGAGTTGCCGGTCAAACGTGGACGGATCTGGCGTATCGCGCACGACGGCATGCGGCCTGGCCCGGCGCCCCGGCTGTCGTCCGCGACACCCGCGCAACTCGTGCGCATGCTGGCGCATCCCAACGGTTGGTGGCGCGACACGGCACAGCAACTCCTCGTGCAGCGCGGCGACAAGAGCGTCGCGCCACAGCTCGCGCAGCTGACCGCAGAAGCGCCGGACTGGCCGACGCGCCTGCACGCGCTGTGGACGCTCGATGGTCTGGACGCGATTGGATCCGCTGAGGTCGCGCGCGCGCTCGCGGACAAATCACCGGAGGTGAGGGCATCCGCCATCCGTCTTTCGGAGCGCTGGCTCGCGAATGCGGACGATCCGCTTGGCACGGCGGTTCTCAAACTCATGGACGATGCGAGCTGGACGGTCCGTCGACAGCTTGCCGCGTCGATCGGCGAGTTGCCGCAGCCGGTGCGCGAGCAAGCCGGGACGGCGATGTTGGAACGCTACGGCAGCGATCCGATTCTCGTCGACGCGGTCATATCCGGGCTGCGAGGCAGCGAAGCAGCAGTGCTCGAACGGCTGTTCCAACCGAACGCGCCGGTGCAACCGGCAGATGCCGTGATGATGCTGGCCGCGGCAATCGCGAGAAGCGGTGACGCTGCCGCCGTGCAGCGGTTGATCGCGCGCGCCACGGAAGGTCAGGGCATCGTGGGGGCGCGCCTCCTGCTGCTGCAAGGGATCGACACGGGACTACCGACCGCGGGCGGCCGCGGCGGACGCGGGGGCGCCGGAACAGGCGCGCGCGGACGCGGCAGTGCGGTACTCGCGCGCACCGTGGCGATCGCGGCGGAACCCGCTGCGCTGACGCGCCTCGCGGCCGCGGATAGCGATGCGGGGAAGATCGCCAAGAGCATTGCGAGCAAGATCGAATGGCCCGGCAAGCCGGCGTCGGTCGTTGACGTGGCGCCGCTGACGGACGAGCAGCAACGCCGCTTCACAGGCGGCGCCGAGCTGTATAAGAACATCTGTCTTGGCTGTCACCAGGCAGACGGTCGCGGACGCGAGAAGCTCGCACCGGACCTCGTCGAATCGCGGTACGTGACGTCGGTAGATGCAGGCGCCGCGGCTCGGATCCTGCTCGCGGGCAAGGAAGGTCAGATCGGTCTGATGCCGCCGCTTGGATCCACGCTGAGCGACGAGCAGATCGCGTCCCTTCTGACGTACATCCGCCGCGAATGGGGTCATACAGGCTCCGCCGTCGGGCCGGAGGATGTCCGTGAGATCCGCGGGCTGACGAAGACTCGCGCGCGGCCATGGACGGATGCGGAGTTGCAGCAGGGACGCGGCCGCGCGGGCGGAATGTGAGTGGCTCACGACGCATGACTCAGGGCGTTTCTATTCTCGGTTTCTATTCTCGTGGCTTCCGCCTTTCAGGCGGAAGATTTTCAATGATGCACATCAGGCAAATCGCACTCGCAACGGATTCAGCAAAACGTACGCGGCGCGTGGGCGCTCGCGTTCGTCCTGCTTGTGGGTTTCTCCAAGGAGGAGATATGAACGGCCGCGGCTTGTTGTCAGCGATTGCCGTCGCAGCTCTCTGCGCGTCGATGGCCGCCCAGCAGCCCATCTCACCGGCGCCCGCAGGAGGAGGTCAGGGCATTCTGTCGAGCACTCCACCGCTGCGCATCTACATTCGTGCCGGGCTGAAGACCCACGGGCCCGGACAGCACGATTACCCGCAGTATCTTGCCGATTGGAGCAAGGTTCTGACCGAGCGCGGCGCGGTCGTCGACGGGTCGCTGCATTTCCCGACCGCGGCGGAGATCGCGAACACCGACGTGATCGTCATGTACAAGGGCGATGCCGGCGGCATGAACGCCGACGAAAAGGCGACGCTCGAGGCGTACCTCAAACGCGGCGGCGGCCTCGTGAGTCTTCACGACACGCTCTGCGGTCCCGATCCCGACTACTACTCGACAATCGTCGGCGGCGCGAAGAAGCACGGGCAGACGAATTTCACCCTCGAGGCTGAAGTTCCCTACACGATCGTCGACACGTCGAGCGCGATCATGCAGGGTCTGTCCGACTTCACGATCAAAGACGAAGCGTTCTTTCTGATGACGTGGGCAAAGGCGCCGGAGATTCACGTGCTCGCGACGGCGACGATCGCATCGACGCCGAGCGCGAAGGGGCACGAAGGCGAGAAGGTTCCGCAGATCTGGACGTACGAGCGGACGCTCGACGGCGGCCAGCCGTACCGCGCATTCGTGTGGATGCAAGGACACAACTATTCGAACTTCACGGACGCCAGGATCCAGCCCATGCTGCTGCGCGGCATCGCATGGGCGGGGAAGCGTCCTGTGGATGCGCTGATGACCGTCCGGCCGCAGCGCGGTCGCGGCACCGCGCCGGCCGCACCCGGTGAAGGCCGCGGCCGCGGCTGACGCTATGGGGTGCGTTTTTTCAACGTCGTGAGGAACTCGAGCAGATCCGCGATCTGCTGCGGCGACAGATTATTGAGCAGTCCCTCGGGCATCATCGATGCTCGATACGGTCGCCTGGAGACGATCTCCGCGGGCGTGAGACGGACCTGTTCGTCGGCGCCGGTATTGATCACCACCGCGTCTGGGGTCTCAGAGGCGATCAATCCCGACACCTCGCCACGAGTCTTCGTGGTGTAGACCCACACCTGATATTCAGGGGCAATCGCCTCGCTCGGAGTGACGAGCGAATCGAGCAGCCCCTGCTTGCCGAACTTCTCTCCGATCGCAGAGAGGTCGGGTCCAAGCTTTTTCGGACCACCCAGACTGTGGCATGCGATGCACGTCCCTTCGTTCTCGAATATCTTACTGCCTGCGGCGGCATCTCCCTGGAAATCGCGTTCGAGCGTGCGCAGGTTCGGCGCTGTGCTGGCGGCTCGAGCGGCAGGCGGGAGCACAGTTGCCGCGCGTGCGCGAATAGCCGCGATGGCTGCCGGGTCCGGCGGCGCGCCGCGTCCGCCGCCGAATCCGCTGACGCCGCTGCCAGCCGCGCGCAGCGCGCCGGGCGCGCCGTTTACGAGCTGGGTCGCCATGCTCGTCAGCTCCGGCGGCAGTTGCCGCTGTTCGGCCAGATCGAGGATCGTCGTCAAACCCTCCGTCGTGCGCGCGAGGACGCGCAGCGCCTCGAATCGAACTTCGTTCGGCGAATCACCGAGGACGATGCCGGGGGCCCACGTGCGCGCGTCCAATTCCGGCAGCAGACCACGCGCGCGGACCGCGGCGATGCGGACGGCCACGGGCGCGTCGGCGGCGAGCGCTTCGAGCGCCGACACGTTCGCCTCTGCACGCGCGCGACCCACGACGTCGACGGCGGCCGCGCGGAGTTCGGGCGGTGCGGACGTCGATCGCGCGATGGCCAGCAGATCGGGTACGAACCGCGGATCGCCGAGCGCGTCGGCCGTCTCGATCGCGGCGGGCCGCAGCGTATCCAGACTGAAGGCCGTCCGCATCACGGACGGCAGGGCCGGACTCTTCACAGCGTCCGGCCACATGCTGAAGAGTTGGCGGCTGTAATGGCGGAACGCGCGTTCGACGATTGGGCGCGGCGTTGCATCGGACATGATCAGCGCTTCCACCGCGCGTGCCGCCTCCGGCCATTGCATCGATCCGAGCGCATCGAGCACCTGGATGCGCACCATCACGTCGCGCTCCCGATCGTTGACCGCCGTCACGAGATCCGGCAGGGCAGCTTTCGGCCGGAGCTCCACCAGCAGCTGATTGAACGCAGCGGGCGTCATGCCGGCGCGTTGCTCGCGCAGCTTCACGTAGAGCGCGTCTTCGCGGCCGCGCGCGGCGAGGCCGAGCGCTTCGAGATACCAGCGGTCCCTTGCGTCGTACTGCTTCGCCAGTTCGAGCCAGCTTTCCAGAGCGCCGGGCGGCGCCGATGTTTGATCCCCAACGAGGTAGGGCGGCATCATGTGACGTGGATCGCGAAGTTCGACGAGGATCTCGCGACGGACCTGCGGCGACGGATCATGCAGCAGCGCCCGTGCCGCGGCCATCACGTCTCCGTGCATCGCGAGGACGCGCAGACCGAGCACGCGAAACCGCGCATCCTGATCGCGCAAAGCGTCCCGCACCATGTCGGCGGCGTCAGCGCCCGACGCGGCGGCGAGCCAGAGACTACGAGCCCTCAGGACCGGATCCACGCCCTGCCACAACGTGCGCAGCAGCGGAAGTGCGGCACGCCCCTGAGACGCCAGCCGCCAGTGCGCAAGATAGAAGACGTCCTGGTTCGGCGATCGCAGCGCAGCCGTCAGTCCTTGCGAAGAGTCGAGATCGACGGCAGGCACAGCCGGTCGCGCATCGGCCGGCGCGAGCCGGTAAATGCGACCGCGCGCGCCCAGGGGATCTCCCATGCCGTGGCCGCCGACACCGGGGTCGTACCAGTCCGCGATGAATACGGAACCGTCAGGCGCAACCGTAACATCGGACGGCCGGAACCATGTGTCGGACGAAGAGACGAGTGGCTCCGCGCGGGTGGAGTAGCCGGCGCCGTCAGCATCGAGCAGGTAGGCCGCGATGATTCTCTTGCCGGCCTCCGCGTGCAGCAGCTGTCCGCGGTATTTCTCCGGCAGCAACGTCCCTTCGTACACGATCAGCCCGCACGGTGCACCCGCACCGAGCCGGGCGATGTTCGGCACGACGCCGGGCAGCTCCGCGTGAAAGTGCGTGCCGCGATCTTCGCGCCACGTTCGATTCAGCGGTCCGCGGAACCCGTAGTTGCCCCCTTCCATCAGATAATTCAGCCGCGTCCACGCGTTGCCGTCATCGTCGTTGTCCGTCTGAAAGATTGTTCCGAAGGAGTCGAGCGCGAGCTCGTAGGGATTGCGGAAGTTCTGCGCGAGCACCTGCAGCCCGGTGCCGTCCGGATTCACGCGAAACGCCGCGCCCTGGAAGTACGATGTGGCGTCCATGCGCACATGTGTGCCGTCCTTGCCGGTGATGTCCCACCCCTCGTTGCCTGCATTGAAGTAGTAACGGCCATCGGGACCGAAGACGACCGCGTGGACGCCATGGTCGTGGTCCACACCCTTGAATCCCGTGAGGAGCACGTCCTTGCTGACGATGCGATCGCCGGCGTCTTTTGTGTAGACGATGATGTTGGGGCTTTGGGAGACGATCACCCTGTCGCCGAGCACGTCGATGCCGAGCGGTGATCGCAGCTCAGGGCTCTGATCGAACACCGTCACCTTGTCTGCGCGGCCATCACGATCCGTATCGTCGAGAATGAGGATCCGATCGCCTGCAGGGCGGATGTCCGGCTCGTTGCGCAACCGGCGCCGGTAATTCACCGCCTCGAGGACCCACACCCGCCCTCGCGCATCAACGGCAATGTTCGATGGGTTGGACAACTGTGGCTCGGCGGCCCAGAGTTTTATCTCGAGCCCAGGCTCTGTCTTCAACCCTGCGACGCTGGCCTCGGGCGCCTGCTGCGCGGCGGGTCTGGCCAGCAGCAGTCCGCCGGATACGATGACCGCCACACTCAGTGCCCGCGTCCTCGTCATGGTCCCTCCGCTCCGCGCTTCCACGCCGAGACGAGGAAGCGTATCATCTGCGCCCACCAGGGTTATGAACCAGATTGGCATCACCACGTGGGTCTGGACCGCGCCGCTCTCGAATGAAGAGTTCCCATCGATCGCCCGGCATATCGCGGAGCTCGGATTCGATCTCGTTGAGGTGCCGGTCGAGCGCACCACCGATCTCAACTACCGGGACGCCGCCGCGGTCATCAGCGACGTGAGCCTGGCGGCGAGCGTGTGCGCGGTCATGAGCCCCAATCGCGATCTGATACATCCGGACGAGCTCGTCCGCTCGAACGGCGTCGCTTACGTGCGCCACTGCATCGACGCGGCGCACGCGCTCGGCGCGCGCAACGTGATCGGTCCAATCTACAGCGCCGTCGGGCGCTTGTGGCAGCCGACGCCTGACGAGCGCGCACGCGAGGTCGATCTGCTCGTGCGCCAGCTTCGCAGCCTCGCGCAGTACGCGACCGAGCGCGGTGTCGCTTTGTGCATCGAGCCGCTGAACCGATTCGAGACGAGCTTCATCAACCTGGCGGAGCAGGCGATCGAGATCGTCGATCGCGTGGATCATCCGGCATGCGGTCTTCTGCTGGATACGTTCCACATGAACATCGAAGAGCGCTCAGTTGGCGAGGCGATCCGTGCCGCCGGCGCGCGGCTGCGCCACCTGCACGCGTGCGAAAACGACCGCGGGACGCCGGGCACGGGTCACGTCCCGTGGCAGGAGGTGGCTGATGCCTGCCGCGCGATCAGCTACGACGGACCGGTTGTGATTGAAACGTTCACAGACCGCGTGAAGACGATGGCGCGTGCCGTCGCGATCTGGCGCCCGCTGGCACCCTCACCTGAGTTCCTCGCGCGCGAAGGCTTGCGCCATCTGCGGGCGCTGTTCGGGGATCTCAAGGGTGCGGCACGGTACGCGGACTGATGCGGGAGAGTACGTTTGTCCACGTACGATTCACGCAGAGCGCGCCAAGGCCGCAGAGAGAAGACAGACGAAGATCTCGACCACGGAATCACACTGATTAACACGGATCAGAGGATTATCACGAACAGCGGCGTGCTGTGCGGAGAAGACAATTGAAGAAGCGGCTGCCGGTCACCTGCTACGTGCGACTCACGCAACCGCGGCAATCCGGGTTAGCGTGAGCCGCGGCTCAAAACGCGAATCGCGCGGCCAGCTGCAATTGACGCGGCGGGTAGGCCGCGAGGGCCTGACCGAACGTCACACGATCGACGAAGCTGTCCGGCAGCTGATAGTTCTTCCGATTCAGCGCATTGAACACTTCCAGACGCACCGTCAGCAGTCGGCGCTCGCCGGCCCGAATCCTGCGGCTCACCATGGCATCGAGCGTCGCGTAGGCCGGGCCCGTGAGACTGTCGCGGCCGGCATTGCCGAACGTGTACTGCGGCGCGATTGCCAGAACACGTCCGTCGTAGGTGACGGTGCGGGTACCGGCCGGAGGGATCCCCTGGACGACGTTCGGTCGATCATAGGCGAACGTCCCTCCGCCGACGTTGCCCGTGTTGCTGTTGTCGAAGCTCACGCGTGGCGTGAAGGGACGACCGGATTGAGCAGTGAAGACCGCACTGGCCTGCCAGTCGCGCGCAAACAGCCGATGCGCCCGCGGCGACGATTGGATCGTGCCCGTGAGCACGACCCGTTGCCGCACGTCGAAGTCGGACGGCCCCCACTCGGCGGCAAGGTCGCGGCTGTTCTGCGGTGTGTTGTCGTCGCCATCGGTCGCGAGGAATGCGGACGCATCATCCATCGAACGCCCGAGCGTATACGCCGCACGAAATGAGACGCCACGCGCGGGACGCCGGACGGCGCCAAGCTCCAGCGCCCGGTACGTCGATGACCCGTGGGACTCGACGAGCAGCACGTCGCCAAGCCCCTGGAGTGGACGGCGGGGGTCGAGCGGGCCCGGACCGGGCGACGGCTGATTGAGATTCCGCTTTCGCACCAGATCGAAGCCGTACGCCGTTACGTAGCGAGCTGTCATCGTGGTGCCTGCGACGGTGCCTTCCAGTCCGACGGTGCCCTGCTGGGAGTAGCCGGTCCGCATATCAGGATCGAGCGTGTTGATCGTCGCGCGCGGTGAGAACCCGCGTCCGGCGGGAAACGGATTCGAGAGCGACAGCGGCTGTGCGCCGGGGAAGAACAGCTGCAGCGAGAAGAACGGCGGGTTGAAGTACAGGGCAGAATTCTCGATGAGCGTTCCTGAATCGTAGAAGATGCCGTAGCCGCCGCGCAGGAGCCAGCGTCCGCTTCCGGTCAGATCCCAGCTCACGCCCACTCGCGGCGCGACGTCGTTGTCGTCGGCGTGCAGCCCCGATCGCGACACACCATCGGCACCAACTTGCCGCAGCTGCAGCGTCGTCAGATCGAAGATGCGCATCCGATCGTCTGCATCGTAGGGACGCGCGTTGAACTCGTAGCGGAGGCCCGCGTTCACCGTCAGCCTCGCCGTGACGCGCCAGTCGTCCTGCATGAAGCTGTGCACGGACCACGTCCTCAGCGCCTGTCGATTGTCGTTGACACCGAGCAGTGTGAGCGAGGGCAGGCCGAGCAGCAGATCGGCAAGGGGCTGACCGGTGAAGAGGCCCTGGAACGTCGCCTGGCCGCGCGCGAACAAATGGTTGTAGCCGTCGGAGCGATACGCGCGGAACTCGCCGCCGGCCTTGACGTGATGGCGACCACGATCGAACGTGAGCGCGTCCGACAGGTGCGTCGTCCACGTGCGGCGGACGACAGGGAGGTTTGGATCGTCGCCGATCGTTTCGAATCCGGGTACGACGAGCGTTGGAAAACCGAGATCGGCACCGTCCAGTTGCGGCGCCCCGATGCCGAGCGATGCGAAGCCGTTCGTGCCGGCGCTCTGGGGAAGGTTTTCGCGCCTCAGCGCATTCACGCCGATACGAAGCTCGTTGAAGATCCGCGCGTTCAGCGCCTTCGTCAGGCCGAGCGCGGCGTTCTGTCCCTGGTCGAGGACGGAGATGCCGAACCCGGGCAGGTTGCGGCCCCGCACCGGGAACGGTTGATCGCGATTGTCACGACTGAAGCTATACCGGAACATCAGCGGGCTGCCGCGCCACACCGTGTGATCCGTTTTGATGGTGAACTGGAACGCGCGGCGATCTGCGAGCGGCGACGCGACGAAGTTCGTCTGCGGGTCCGCACTGTCTGGAGCGGGATAAAGATTCGCCGCCGCCGTACCTGCGGCGTTCAGCCGTGACGAGGGAATCACGTTGCCGGGAAATGGCTGGCCCGTGAACGGATCGCGAATCGTCACGCCAGACGCGCTGAAGTCTCCTGCGCGTTCAGCGGTCGTCGGGACGTGCGCCAGGCGCGTGTCCGCCTCCTGGCCATCGATCGCCTCGGCATTGAAGAAGTAGAACGAGCGCGACAGCCACAGCGGCCCGCCGACGGTGCCGCCGAGCTGGTGACGCTGCAGGAGCGGTTTCGCGCCGTCCCCGCGATCGAGCGCATTGCGCGCGTCGAGCGCCGAGTCGCGAAAAAATTCGTACGCGGATCCGTGCAGCGTTCGCGTCCCCGACTTCAGCACCATGTTCAACTGCGCACCGGCGCTGCGGCCGTACTCCGCGTCGTACGTGTTCTGCAGGAGTGCGAATTCCTGGATGGCGTCGAGGCTTGGATTGATGACGAGACGATTGAGGAACTGATCGTTGTTGTCGACGCCGTCGAGCAGATAGTTGTTCGCCGCTTCACGGGCGCCCGCGCTGTTCACCCCGGTGTTGCCCTGCGTCGATAATCTCGACCCGGGAGCCGGCGGCGCCATCCCTGGCACCTCCGTCGCAAAGGCGAGCGCTTCGCGTTCCGACACGGGCAGCGTCAGCAGCGTGTCTGAATCAAACACGGCGCCGACTGCGCTGTTGCCGATGCGGAGCGTCGAGGCATCCGCCTGGACGACGACCTGTTCGGTATAGTCGCCAGGCTTGAGCACGAGCGTCATCGTTGCGCGCGCGGCCGCTTCGATCCGGATGTCGCGGACCACTTCCGTCTTGAATCCGCCGCGGACGCCCGTCAGCGTGTACGCTCCGGGCGCGAGCCGCACGATCCACACGGTCCCGTCCTCGACGGTCGTGCCGATGCGTTCCACTCCTGTTTCCACGCTCGTCAGTCGCACGACCGTGCCCTGCACCGGGGCTCCAGTCTGGTCGCGCACCTCGACCAGTAGTGTCGCACCCGCGGTCTGGCCGAACGCCATGACAGGCCAGCCGGCCATCCCGGCAACCATGACGAGCAGAAATGCGACCAGGACTCGACCCTTCATCACTGAGAAGTTACACGATCAGCCAGGCGTCGAGGAACCCCATCGTTGACACTATCTTTGACACCGCCTAAGGTGAGCCCGGCATGAAGCCGATTGCAACCCGCGCGTGGGTCGTCGCCGCGGCGGCCATGTTCTCGAGCGTATTCGCCGCCACTCAACCAAGAGTGCCGGCGGACCTGAAGGCCCGCCCTAGATCTGTAGGCCGGGTCTTCAGACCCGGCGATCACGCCGACGCGCAAGCGCCGCAACAATCACCAGCGGTCGACGAAGCGGGTGATTTTCTCAAGCGACCGCCCGTCGTCCGTCAAGAGCCCGCGGTGCAGCAGAAATTGTTCCTCCTGCCGCCTGGCTACAACATCGAGCTCGTCCTGAGCGATCCGGAGATTCAGGATCCCGTTGGCGTCACGTTCGACGGAAACGGCCGGATGTACGTCCTCGAGATGCGTTCGTACATGCAGGACGCCGACGGATCGGGATCGCGACAACCGATCAGCCGCATTTCGCGTCACGAGGACACCGACGGTGACGGCGTCTACGACAAGCACACGGTGTTCGCGGACAAGATGGTGATGCCGCGCATCGCCTTTCCGCTCGGCGACGGCGTCATTCTCGGCCTCGAAACCGACAATCGCGATCTCTACAAGTACACCGACAGCGACGGCGACGGCATCGCCGACAAGAAGGAGCTGTTCTATCCGGGCTTCGGGCGCGTCACGAACATGGAGTGGCAGCCGGGCGGACTCACGTGGGCACTCGATAACTGGCTGTATTCGACCTACAACCCGTTCCGGCTTCGTATCGCGCCCAGCGGCAAGGTGCTGCGCGAAGAGACGGAGGCGAACGGCGGCCAGTGGTGGTCGGCGCAGGACAACTACGGCAAGGTGTGGTGGGTTGACGGCGGCGGCGAGATTGGCCCGGTGAATTTCCAGACGCCGATCGTCTATGGGGCGTTCAATGTTCCAGACAACTTCGAGCCCGAGTTCCAGGTGCCATGGCCGGCGCCCGGCGGAATCTCCGACATGCAGGGCGGACTGCGCCGCCTCCGCCTTCCGGACGGCACGCTGAACCATTTCACTGCGGCGTCGGGCGTGGAAATCTATCGCGGCGATCGGCTGCCGCCGGATGCGATCGGGGATCTCTTCTTCAACGAACCAGTCGGCCGCATCGTCCGACGCGCGAAGATCGTGGTGACGGAAGGACTCACGCAGCTGCGAAACGCGTACGCCAGATCAGAGTTCGTTCGATCGACCGATCCGCTCTTCAGGCCGGTCAGCATTTCGAATGCGCCGGACGGCTCGTTGTACCTCGTCGACATGTACACGGGCATTATCCAGGACGCGCAGTGGGCCGGTCCGGGGACGTACCTTCGGAGAAAGATCGAGCAGTACGATCTCGACAAGCAGCACAACTGGGGACGGATCTGGCGGATTAGTTACGAGGGGATGCCGCTGGATCGCGGGCTGCCGCGCATGTATCAGGAGACGCCGGCGCAGCTCGTCGACCATCTGGAGCACCCGAACGGCTGGTGGCGCGATACCGCGCAGAAGCTGCTGGTTCTTCGTCAGGACAAGAGCGTGGTGCCTGCGCTGCGCACCATGGCTCGCGCATCGGCCAACCATCTCGCGCGGATTCATGCCGTGTGGACGCTCGAAGGGCTTGATGCTCTCGATGCCGGTCTGGCACGGGAGTTCATGAAGAGTCCCGATCCGCAGCTTCGCATCCAGGGCATCCGCGCGAGCGAGTCGCTCTACAAGGCGACACCCGGCGACAAGTCATTCGCAGCTGACTACCGCGCGATGACCCAGGATCCCGATCCCGGCGTGGTCATCCAGGCGATGTTGACGATGAATCTCCAGAGGATTCCGGATGCGCGGTCGCTGATTCGGACGATCGCCGACAGTAGCTCAGTGCGTGGTGTCAAGGAGATCGGCAGTCAATTGCTGCAGCCCCGTCAATCGCAGGGGCAGGGTCCCGCGTTGTCCGACACGGGAGCCGGCACGGTCAATTTCACAGTGGAGCAGCGCCGCTCGCGTCAGCGTGGCGAGACCATCTACAAGGAGCTGTGCGGCACGTGCCATGGGTCCGACGCGAAAGGAGCGCCGATGGCGGGGGCGGAGGGTGTCGCGATGGCGCCCGCGCTCGCAGGATCGCCACACGTGCAGGCGCATCGCGACTACGTCATCAAAGTGCTCCTCAACGGGCTCATGGGACCGATCGACGGCAAGGAGTATCCCGGGGGCGTGATGGTGCCGATGGGAACGAACACGGATGAATGGGTGGCGGACATCGCCACGTACATCCGGAGCGGCTTCGGCAACGCTGCTGCACCGGTAACCGCCGACCAGGTGGCCGCGGTCCGGAAGGAATCGGCACGAACGACGCCGTGGACGTTCGCGGAGCTGGAGCCGCACATACCCGCGTTGCTCGCCAACACGTCCGCATGGAAGGTCAGCGCGAGCCACAACACCGAGGCGGCGGCAAACGTCCTTGGCAACGTGGGGCGCTGGGACACCGGTGCGCCGCAGCAACCGGGCATGTGGTTCGAGATCGAACTGCCGAACGACGTCACGGTTTCTGAACTGCAGATCGACAGCACCGTTCGCGGTCGGCCGTTATTTCCACCGGGCGGCGGCCGCGGCGCCGGCGCGACAGGTCGCGGCCGTGGCCGCGGCGCGTTTCTTCGAGCGATCGGCCCCGTGTCCTATTCCGTGCAGGTGTCTTCAGACGGGAGCTCGTGGGGACCGCCAGTTGCGCAGGGAGACGGTCAGACGCCGACCACCACCATTTCGTTCGAGCCGGTGCGCGCGAAGTTCATCCGCGTCACCCAGACCGGCACGGCAGAAAACGGCGAGGCCTGGGGCATTCAACAAGTCCGCATCTACGCGCTGCCCTCTCGATCCTGATTCCGGTCGTCCGTTTGCGCGGGAACTCGAATCGAGGATAGACTCGCGCGCGATCGACGGAATGAAATCGGCAAGATCCATGTGATCCGCGGTCACCGATCGCGCGCGCTTTTATCCCAGGAGTCCGTTGATGAAGAGCAGGCGCACGTTCCTGAAGAGGTCCGCCGCCGCCGTTGCCGTCACCGCAGCAAGACCGTTGTTCGCCTGGCAAGGATCCAACGATCGCATCCGCATGGCCGTCATCGGATGCGGGAACAGATCGGGACGCGTGTTCGATTCGTTCGCCCGCAGTGGACACGCGGACTGCCAGTTCGTCGCAGCGTGCGAAGTGAACAAGGCGAAGCTCGATCAATGGATGACGCCCGAGCGTCAGACGTTCAAACTGGAGACACTCGTCGACTACCGCCGGATTCTGGACAGAAAAGACGTTGACGCCGTCCTGATTGCGACACCGGATCATTCGCACAGCAGGATCATGGTCGATGCGATGGCCGCCGGTAAGGACGTCTACTGCGAGAAGCCCGCCTCGAATACGATCCCGCGCATCAACGCGATGCTCGACGCGTACCGCAAGGGCAGGCAGGTCGTGCAGATCGGGACGCATCAGCGGAGCTGGGATCATTTCGCCGAGGCAAAACAAATCATCGACGCCGGCACGCTCGGCAACATCACTCACGTGATCGTCGTGCAGCCGGGAACCTACGCACGAGCGAAGGAGCCGGAACAGCCCGTGCCGGCCGGCCTCGATTGGGATCTCTGGCAGCTCGATGCGCCGAAGCGGCCGTTCAAGCCGACGCGCCTTGGTTTCCGTGCGTGGTACGCGTACGGCAGCGGCCTCGTCGGCGATTGGGGCGCGCATCATGTCGACATCGCCCACTGGTTCATGAACGCTGACAACAGGGTTCCGCTCCGGACATCGGCAATGGGTGCATTCCTCGCCGTGCCCGACGCGGATCCCGAGATGGTGCCGAGCCGTCCTTCCTCAATCAACTCGTGCGCGTATGCAATAGCGGGAACGCGGCGGTAGTTGAACCACACCATCGTGCGGCGGCCGCGCGCGGCGTCAACCATCGCTTCCGCCTCGGGGAGTGACAACGCTCCGCACGTGATCCGAAAGCAGGGGCCGCCACCACCGCCGACGGCCGGCGGCGTAACGCTCGGCGCCGGCGGCGCAGCGATTGCGTCCGGCGCGCCGGGAGGGGGAGGCGGACGCGGCGGCCGCGGAAACCAACCGCCGATCGACGCAAAGATGTACGTGAATCCACGCGGTGGCGTCGAGGAGGATTACCCGCTCGACGTGCACACGCGGAATTTCCTCGACTGCGTGAAATCGCGGCGCAAGCCGAACGCGGACATGGAAATCGGCTATCACTCGGCGCTGCCGTGCCTGCTCGCGCTCGAATCGCTCCAGCAGGGCAAGCCGCTCGGGTGGGACTCTGATTCACGGAAGAGCACAATTCTCTAGCGGGCGAATCGCCCATCCCTGATCTCTGATCTGGGATCCCTGACCCTCGATCCATATCGCTGATCTCGATCATCGATGCTGGATCAGTGATCGTCGATCCCCGATCATCGATTTTGGATCGTGGATTGTCGATTGGCGATTAGGGATGTCGGATCAGGGATCTAGGGATGAACGATCGTTTGCTTCGCGTCGCACTGCTGGGACAAGGCTTTATGGGAAAGGCCCACTCGAACGCCTACGCCCAGGCGCCGCATTTCTACGACCTCCCGTTCCGGCTGCGGCGTACGCTCCTCTGCGGCCGCGACAAGACGTCGCTGGCGGCGACGGCCAGTCGCTGGGAATGGGAAGAGATCTCCACCGACTGGCGGAGCGCGATCGATCGCAAGGACATCGACCTCGTCGACATCGCGCTGCCGAATTACCTTCACGCCGAGGTGGCCATTGCGGCGGCGCGCGCCGGCAAGATCGTCCTCTGCGAGAAGCCGCTCGCGTTGTCACTCCCCGAGGCGGAAGCGATGGTTGACGCCGCGCGCGGCCGCCGCACGATGGTGTGGTTCAACTACCGCCGCGTTCCCGCTATTGCATACGCGCACGAGTTGATTGAGGAAGGACGGCTCGGCACCATCTACCACTATGACGCGGCGTATCGTCAGCAGTGGGGGCCCGATCTCTCACGGGTCGGCTCGTGGAAGCTCGATCGCGCGCAGGCAGGATCGGGCGTCGCAGACGACCTGCTCACACACCTCCTCGACACGGCGCTGTACTTGAACGGCCCGGTGGCGGAGGCGATCGCCGTCTCGCGCACGTTCGTGCCCAATCGCGCGATCGACGATGCGTTCGAGGCGATGATCCGATTCGACAACGGCAGCCTCGGGATGTTCGAAGCAACGCGCTTCGCGATCGGGTGCAGGAATGCCAACACGTTTCAGGTCCACGGCGCCGGCGGCATGCTGCGGTTCAATCTCGAGCGCCTGAATCACCTCGAGTTCTTCGATGCCACCCAGCCCGCGCTGGAGCAGGGGGCGCGCGATGTGCTCGTCACGGAGATGAAGCACCCCATCTTCGGCAATTTCTGGCGGCCGGGTCACATCATCGGCTACGAGCATACGTTCATCGCAGCGCTCGCGGAATTCCTCGAGTGCCTGGCGCGCGATCTCGAGTTCCATCCGGATTTCGCCGACGGCCTTGCTGTTCAGCGCGTGCTCGCCGCGCTGCAGCAGTCGGTCACTACAAGGCAATGGACGTCGGTCGCGGAGGCGCGGGTGTGAGAGTCATCGACCCCGTGCTGACGTCGAAGCAGCGGTGGACGATCGTCGGCCTGCTTTCGGCATCCATCACTATCAACCTGCTGGATCGTCAGGTGCTGTCGGTCCTCGCCTCCGAGCTCCGGACGCAGTTCCACTGGAGCAACGCCCAGTACGGCTACATCGCCGTTGCCTTCAACGTCGGAATGATGTGTGGGCAAATCCCGGTCGGCGCGCTGATGGATCGCGTGGGAACGCGGATTGGTTTGACGATGATCTTTCTCGCGTGGTCCACGCTGAGCCTCGCCCACGGGCTCGCCGGACCCGGCACGCCGATCGAGGCGATCGCGACGGCGCTGATCTCCTGGATCCCGGGGCTTCCGGCGCTCGCGGCCGGGCTCGCAGGATTTCTGCTGCTGCGGTTCCTCATGGGCCTGAGCCAGTGCGGCAACTACACTGCGGGCATCAAAGCGCTCGCGGGTCTGTTTCCGGCGGAGACCCGGGCTCGCGCCGGCGGCGTCTTCAATGCAGGCGCGCAGTTCGGATCGGTCATCGCGCCTCCGATCGTCGTTTTCCTGGCCTCACGATTCGGATGGCGGATGGGATTCGTCGTTCCGGCCATCGTAAGCCTCGTCTGGCTGATCCCCTGGTTGGCGACATTCCCGGACAAGGAGACGATGGCGACGGCAGCGCTCAAACCCGCCGCTGCTCGGCCGGCCCTCCCGGAGATGACCGCGGCGATCTCCTTGGCGCGGCTGTTCAGGAATCGGAAAGTGCTCGGGCTATTTCTGATCCGGGTATTCTCGGGCCCCATCACCACCTTTTACTGGACGTGGCTGCCGCTGTATCTGCGCACCGGGCGCGCGATGTCGTTTCTTGCGCTGGGCTTCTTCGCCTCGGTTCCAAATCTGATCGGCATGGCGGGGAATGTCGCCGGCGGGCTGCTGACCGATCGGTTCGTCCGCGGAACGGCCGACGTCGATCGCGGCCGCAAGATCGCGTTCACCTGCGCATTCGCGCTGGGCGCGCTCAGCATGACGATGCCGTTCGTGGCGAACAACTATCTGGCGGTCGTGTTGATGGGACTCGCGCTGTTCGGCAACCAGTGGGTCGCCGCAACGTATATCGGTACCGTGGGGGATGTCGTACCGCAGCAGCTCGCCGGCCGCGTGAACGGCATCGCCGGAATGGGCGATAACGCTGCGGCGCTGCTCGCCGTCCTTTACACGGGACTCGTCGTCGATCGTTACGGGTGGACGCCGGTCTTCATCGGCGCCGGCATGTTGCCGTTCTTCGCCATGCTGAGTGTGTTCGGCGTGCTCGGGAGGATCGAGCCAGCACGGTTCGAGGACGGCAGCGTCGCGTGAGTGAATCCCACCAGTTGTCGCGGAAAGGGACTCCGATATGGATCGACGAACGTTCTTGACGGTCGCGCTCGGCGCACCGGCTGTTGTCCGGGTGGCCAAGGCAGATGTCCGAACCGGTTCGCGGCCTGTGCCCTGGACACAGTGGGGCGGTCCACACCGCAATTTTCAAACCGAAGCCAGTGGATTGAAGGACACATGGCCGGCGTCGGGACCACGGGTCGTGTGGAAGCGTCCGCTCGGCGAGGGCTATTCATCCCCCTCAGTCGAGAACGGCGTTCTGTACACGATGTACGGCAAGCCGCGCGAAGAGGTCGTTCTCGCGGCGAACGCCGACACGGGCAAGACGCTGTGGGAGCATTCGAATCCGATGACATTTCAGAGCGGCGCGCCTGAAAAGGGAAACGGACCGTATGCAACGCCTCTCGTCGTGGGCGACCGCGTCTTCACGGCAGGAGTCGCGGGCCGGCTCCAGTCCTTCGACAAGAAAACCGGGAAGCTCCTGTGGACGCAGGAGCTCTGGAAGGATCATCAAGGTTCGCAGCTGATGTACGGCTACGCGTCCAGCCCGATCGCGTTTCGCGAAATGGTCATCGTGCCAGTCGGCGGCGCCGGCAAGGCGCTGATGGCATTCAATCAGGCGGACGGCAAAGTGGCGTGGGCGAGGAACGACTTCGGCAATGTCTACTCCTCTCCGATACTCATCAATCTCGGAGGGCTCGAACAGCTCGTCGCATTGATGGATGGCGCCGTGCTCGCCGTGAATCCGCACAACGGCGATCCGCAATGGCAGGTGCCCTTCAAGGCGAACTATGCAATCTCGGTCGCAACGCCGCTGTGGGGCCCGGGCAACCTCCTCTTCGTGTCGGCGGAGTACGACGCCGGATCAAAGGTGATCGAGCTGCAGCGCAACGGCCAGCAGACGAAGGCCACGGAACTGTGGAGCTCTCCTCGGCTGCGGCTCCATCACGGCAACGCGATGCGGATCGACGACACGATCTACTTCTCGAGCGGCGGCAAGGGCAGCCAGGCGATTCTGAGCGCAGTCGATGTGCGCACCGGGAAGATCTATTGGCAACAACGCAGCATTCAGAAAGCGACGTTCGTGTGGGCGGACCGGAAGCTGATCACGCTGGATCAGGACGGTAATCTGATGATCGCGCACCCGTCGCCGGAAGCATTCAAGATCTCGGCTCAGGCCTCGCTGCTCACGAATTTGTCCTGGACGCCGCCGGTCCTGGTTGGCACGCGCTTGTACATTCGCGATCGCCGGAACATGATGGCCGTCGATCTGGGTTAACGGCGGCCGATGGCATCGCGCGCACTCGACGCGGAGATCGATCGACTCTATCAGCTGCCACTCGACGAGTTCACGCCGGCGCGTAACGCGCTCGCGAAAGGGGCCGGCGCGGAGTCGCCGCGGATCAAGGCGCTCGCGAAGCCGCCCGTCGCGGCATGGGCGGTCAATCAGCTGTACTGGCGCAACGTCGACGTGTGGAACGCGCTCATCGAAGCTGCCGAGAATGCGCGGCGCGCCCACAAGGCGGTGCTCTCCGGGCGCGCGGGCGACGTGCGCGCGGCGAGCAAGGTCCACGATGATGCCGTGGAGGAGGCACTTCGAACCACGCTCGCGCTCGTCGCCAACGCCGGTCATCCAGCGTCCGATGCGACCAAGCACGCAATCGCGACCACGCTGCGCGCGCTCCCCGGCGACGAACCGCCCGGACGCCTCACGCACGTGCTTCAGCCCGGCGGCTTCGAAGTGCTCACAGGTGTCTCGCTGGCGCGCGGCGCAGCCGCAAAGCCTTCGAAGCCGGCGCCCGCGCGTGACACCCGCAGCGCGACCAGATTGCCGTCACCTCCGAAGGTCGATGCGAAGGCATTGACGCGCGCCCGCGAAGCGGCCGCGGCCGCTGCGCGCGCGCTTCGAGACGCGGAGCAAGCGGCGCATCGTGCAGAGTTCGAGATGGTCCGCACGACGCGTGACGAGGACCGCGCGGCCAAGGCCGTTGAAGACGCGCGCGAAGCAGTCCGCGAAGCCACGTCTGAGTTGGAGCGCGCCGAAAGGGCCGCAAAGGCCGCCTCAGGCCTGCGTGAGGCGGCAGCGAAGCGTTCAGATGACGCGAAGGACGCGCTGTCGAAGGCTCACAGCCGCGCGGAAGCCATGGCAGCCGACTTGAAAAAGATCGAATAAGGCACGGGTGCGGCGCGGCGCTGAGCGAGCGTCAGGCAGGCTCAGACAGAGCTGGCTGGCCTCGCGGGCGCGGTGGCGCCGTGCGCGCGAATGCTGTACGTACACGCGAATGACATTCCTTCAGAAGCTCATGATTCTCACGGTGCTCGCCGTGGTGATAGCTCTGGCCCGACTCACGCAGACGCGGCCGGTGGTGGCGTCGCCAGCCCGCCTGAGATCATCGCTTGGAGGGTCAGTTGTGCTCTGGCTGACGGTCATAGCCGGAGCGCTCATCATTGTCGGAATTGTGAGCCATACGCTATTGCGTCACTTCGTCCAGGTTGTGCCTCTCCTCATCGCAATCGGCCTGTCCTTTCGCCGGCCTGTCCTCGCCGTTCAGGCGGCCGCGCCGCTGTTTGCATTCTGGGTGCTCGTCATGGCTTCGATCTGGCTGTTTCTGTTGGGCATGGCTCGAATTTTTACTGGCACCTTTACGCCCATCGAAATCGCGCTGACCGTCGTTATCGGGACGGCGGCACTACTAGGGCTTCTCTCGTCGTCTTTGGGAGGACACAGAGCTCTGACTGCGGCGCGGCTCGGAATTGTCGTTGGCTTTGCTGTTCTGCAATTCGCTGCGATGTGGATCAGCGTCCAACCGTTCGTCGCGAGACGGTAGGTCGACGCTGCGGCGGCGAGCGCGGAGCCGACCGGCACAAGCTGACGCCGAGGCTGTGCGAAATCAAACCGCCTGAGCACGTTCTCCGTGTCTTCGCGTCCGGTGCCGAGCGCTGAATCGACGACGGTCACCGCGCTGCTGGTCATCGGGAGGAGGGTGTTTCTTGTCCGCGCTGCGGTTGTCGGGTAGCGTGGTGCGATGCAGATCGTCAAACTGGGTCGCACGGGACTGGACGTCTCCCGCCTGTGCCTTGGATGCATGACCTTCGGCGTGCCCGAACGCGGCGCACATCCGTGGACGCTCGACGAGGAGCGGAGCCGGCCGATAATCCGCCGAGCCCTTGAACTCGGCTTCAACTTTCTCGACACCGCGAATACCTACTCGGATGGGACGAGCGAAGAGATCGTCGGTCGGGCCGTGCGCGAGCTCGCGCGGCGAGACGAGGTGGCGATCGCGACGAAGGTGTTCAATCCGATGCGGCCGGGCCCGAACGGCGGCGGCTTGTCGCGAAAGGCGATCTTCGCCGCGATCGACGACAGCCTGCGCCGCCTCGGGATGGATTACGTCGATCTCTATCAGATCCACCGGTGGGACTACACAACGCCGATAGAAGAGACGCTCGAAGCGCTGCACGATCTCGTCAAGGCAGGCAAGGTCCGCTACATCGGGGCTTCGTCGATGCACGCGTGGCAGTTCTGCAAGGCGTTATATCTGGCGGACTGTCATGGCTGGACTCGATTCGCCACCATGCAGGACCATTACAACCTGTTGTACCGCGAAGAAGAGCGGGAGATGCTGCCGCTCTGCGCGGCTGAAGATGTCGGCGTGCTCCCCTGGAGCCCGCTTGCGCGCGGACGGCTGACGCGGGGCTGGGATGAATCGACCGAGCGCGCAAGGACCGATGAGTTCGGCAACAAACTCTACGCGGGAACCAGGGACGCGGACCGCCGGGTCGTCGAGCGTGTCGCGCACGTCGCCGCTCGCCGAGGCATCCCTCCCGCCGTTGTCGCGCTCGCGTGGCTGTTGAATAACCCGACGGTCACGGCGCCTATCGTCGGCGCATCGAAGCCGCACCATCTGGATGACGCGATCGCCGCCCTGTCGGTGACGCTGACGGATGAAGAAGTCGCTGAACTGGAGGAGCCCTACATTCCACACCCGGTTCTAGGATTTTCTTGATCGCAGATCGTTCAATTCTGTTGGTGGTTCCGCACAGGCGACCGAGGACTTCCTCCGAGGCCGCGACGGGACTTACTCAGAGGCCAAGGAGAAACCTACTTTTCAAATGGATGTTCGATGACGCCGTGCCGTCTGAGTCTCACGATGTCTCGTTTCCCGGATGCGTGGTTTGCTCATCCATGAACTGACGCACGATGGAGTCAACGTCGACGTCGCGCTGGAATCCGAGGCGCGTTGCACGGCTGACATCGAATGCTCCCGGCCAGGTACACACAACGCGCATCAGTCGCTGATCCGGTTCACAGCGAACACGCGCCCGGGCTGCGGCGCCACCGAGCCGTTCAAGGCTGGCGAGCATCTCCGCGGGGGTTACGCACAATCCGGGGAAGTTCACGGCGCGTTTTCCTTCCAGTGCGGACGTGGAGAGCGATGCGGCGTGCAGCAGATTCGCGGTCACGACTGCGGGCGAACTGACCCACAGGCGGGTGTCAAGCGGCACCGGGCAGACGCTGTCGATGCCCGCAAGCGGCTCGCGGATGATGCCGCTGACGAACGACGACATTGCCGAATTCGGTTTCCCCGGGCGGATCGCGACTGTCGGCAGACGGCACGCGATGCCGTCGACGAACGCTCTGCGCGAGTAATCGCTAACCAGCAACTCAGCGATCGCCTTTTCTGTGCCGTACGACGATTGCGGCAAGAGCGCCACATCTTCCGACACGATATCCGGCAAGGCGCCGCCGAACACCGCGACCGAGCTCGCAAAGACGAATCGTGGCGCGCTGTTCAGGCGCCGGCACGCCTCGAGCAGGTTGCGCGTCGCATCCACGTTGACGCGCATTCCCACATCGAACTCTGCCTCGGACTGGCCGCTCAGTGCCGCGGCCAGGTGGAATACGACGTCGACATCTCGATCGACTATTGCGGCGATGAAATTCTCGCCAGTGATCGTTCCCGTTCTGGAATCGACGCGACGGTCGTCGATCGGACACTTCGTCAGATCGGCCGCCACGATACTCGAAAGCTCCGGCCCGGCGGTCGGCGCGAGCAGCGCGCGAATCAGTCGGCTGCCGAGAAAACCGGCGGCGCCGGTTACGAGAATCTTCATGGAAATCAACACGGTGTGCCCGTGTGCATCTGTGCTTGTCGGTGTTTATCTGTGTTTATCTGTGGCTCATGTTACCGTCTAGCGCGTGACCACACCACACAAGGTGGCTGTCGTAACCGGGGCGGGCAGCGGCATTGGACGGGCGGTCGCGATCGGGTTGCTCGAGCAAGGCTATTCAGTCGTCCTGGCCGGTCGACGGGCGGAGCTGCTCGAAGAGACGGCGAAGGAGTCCGGCTCGTCGCGCACGCATGCGGTGCCTACTGATGTGACCGATCCGGAATCCGTCCGCCGCTTGTTCCAGGCGGCGCGCGACAGGTTCGGACGACTCGACGTGCTCTTCAACAACGCCGGCATCAACGTGCCCGGCGTGCCGTTCGAAGAGGTGACCGTCGACCAGTGGAAGAGCGTGGTGGACGTCAACCTGACCGGCGTGTTCCTCTGCACTCAGCAGGCGTTCCTGCTGATGAAGACCCAGGACCCTCGAGGAGGACGTATCATCAACAATGGCTCGATCTCGGCACATGCGCCGCGCCCCAATTCCGCTCCTTACACGGCGACGAAGCATGCGATTACCGGCCTGACGAAGTCGACCTCGCTCGATGGACGGAAGTTCGATATCGCCTGCGGCCAGATCGACATTGGCAATGCCGCCACGACGCTGGCCGCCAGGTTCGCAACCGGTGTGGTGCAGGCAAACGGCGAGATCGCCGTCGAGCCGCTCATGGATGTCGCGCACGTCGTCAACGCGGTTATCTATATGGCGAGCCTTCCGCTCGACGTGAACGTGCAGTTCCTCACGGTGATGGCCACCAAGATGCCGTTCGTCGGCCGAGGGTAGCTCGCAGAGAGAGGTCGTAATGGCAATCAAGTGGAAGGACATCGACGAGGCGCTTCGGGAATCCACCAGCAGCAAGAAGCCCGTCCTCGCAGACTTCACCGCGGCACCTGCTTGAGGCGGATGCGTTCGGCTGGAAGCCGAATCGTACGGCAACGAAGAGGTTGCCGCCTTCATCCAGCAGCAGTTCATTCCGACGCAGGCGCACATCAAGGAGCAGGGCACCGTATTTCACCGATTCGACGTCCTGTGGACGCCGACGGTGCTCATCCTCGATCCATCCGGCGTTGAGCGTCGCCGAAGCGAAGGCTACCTGCCTCGCGACGAATTCTTCGCGGAGCTGCATCTCGGCCTCGGACGCGCGGCGTTCATGCGCAAGCAATGGTCCGAGGCGGAGCGGTTCTACGATGACGTCATCGAGCAGTTTCCACAGACGACCGGCGCAGCCGAAGCCGTCTACTGGCGCGGCGTCTGCCGGTACAAGCGGACCAACGATCATACGACGCTGCCGGTCGTGGCCGCCGAGTTCGAGCGGCAGTATCAGCAGACGTCGTGGGCGAAGAAAGCGTCGATCTGGCGGCGCGGTTGAGGGCGAACGTCACGCGAGGGTATTGGCTGATCCCGCGCGAACGCGCGGAACACCGCTTCCCGGTCACCGGCGTCCATGCATGGTCATCGATTGCGGCACGAGGTCGCCGTCGCGTGATGAGCGTTGCGAACGAAAGGTACCCTATCTGCAGCACTCAGAGGTACAGCAACTCGTGACGTCAGGTTTGCGGGCGCGCACGAACGCGCTTGCGACCCGCCCGTCGATCGTCGGCGCGAGGCGGTCGACGTCGACGCCGGTCTCCATCAAAAACGCGCGCGCGTCCTCGACTTTGTAGACGCGCCACGGTTCGACGGTCACGTCCGCGAATCCCGCCGCCATCAGCCTCGAGGCGTACTCGGACTCCTCCAGCGCGCCGGCGATGCAGCCGACCCACAGCTCCATGCTGCGGCGAATGTCTGCGGGCACATCGCCGCGGACGATGACGTCCGAAACGGCAAAGCGGCCGTTCGGTTTCAGCACGCGAAATGCTTCGCGCAGCACTGCATCCTTGTCGGTCGACAGGTTGATCACGCAGTTCGAGATGATGACGTCGACCGAGTTGTCGGGCAGCGGAATAGCTTCGATGGTGCCTTTCAGGAACTCCACGTTCGTGGCGCCGGCCTTGCGCTGGTTCTCGCGCGCGAGCGCCAGCATCTCGTCCGTCATGTCGAGGCCGTACGCCTTGCCGGCGGGACCGACCCGCTTCGCGGAGAGCAGCACGTCGATGCCGCCGCCCGATCCGAGATCGAGCACCGTCTGACCGGGCTCGAGCGTGACCAGGGCCGTCGGGTTGCCGCACCCGAGTGAGGCGGTCACCGCATCGGCGGGCAAGCCATTGGTCTCCGCATCGGAATACAGATTCGAGCTAATCGGGTCGCCGCAGCCGCACGCTGCGGGAGCGCAACAGCCGGAGTTCGCTGACGTCGTGGCAACGGCCGTCGCAATCGCACCGTATCGCTCTCGAATCGCCTGACTGATGTCCGCCATCGAAAACTCCTTATATGCGTTAACACGAATATATGAGAGTCTATTCGAGTTATGATATATATGTCAAGGCGAATATATGACCAGCCCGCTCGATGACATGGAACGGCTCTTCAAGGCGCTCGCAGACAGGACCCGGCTGCGAATCCTCGGCCTCCTGTTGACCGGCGAAGTGTGCGTCTGCGACATCCACCAGGCGCTCAAAATCCCGCAGCCGAAAGCCTCGCGTCATCTCGCGTATCTTCGCCGGGCGGGGCTGGTCGACACGCGCCGCGAAGGGCTCTGGATTCAC
Organism: Acidobacteriota bacterium; assembly: GCA_003222675.1. Taxonomy (GTDB): domain Bacteria; phylum Acidobacteriota; class Vicinamibacteria; order Vicinamibacterales; family 2-12-FULL-66-21; genus QHWT01. Next base: position 49,930 of record QHWT01000072.1, read on the forward strand.
TATCGGATGGCGCATCTCTCGAATCCGGTGCTCGTGGCCGTCGGCGACGCCGTGCGCCATGCGCTCACGCATATGGACGCCGTGCATCGCGATGCGGAACGGCTTCAGCGGAAGACCGGCTGTTGTCTCCCAGCGCCCGGTGACGTGGTGGGCGCACCGTGTTGCGCCGCTCCCTTCGTCACTTCCCCGTGAGCCATCCGACAACCGACACCCGGCCTCCGACAGCCAACCTCCGATGATAGGCTGCCGTACGCATGGAACTCGTGGGCGATCTCACGCTCGTGCTGGTGGCGGCGCTCGTCGGCGCCTTCCTCGCGCAGCGATTCAAACAGCCGCTGATCGTCGGCTACATTCTTGCCGGCGTGGTCGTGGGTCCGTTCACCGGCGGACTCACGGTCGTCAACGTCCACGACATCGAGCAACTGGCCGAGATCGGCGTTGCTCTCCTGCTGTTCTCGTTGGGCCTGGAAGTCTCGTTTCGCGAGCTCGCACCGGTGCGCACCGTCGCACTCGCGGGGGCGACGCTCCAGATCGTGCTCACGATCGCCTTCGGTCATGGCATCGGCCTCGCGTTCGGGTGGCCATGGCCCGCCTCGCTGTGGTTCGGCGCGCTCATCTCGCTGTCGAGCACGATGGTTGCGCTCAAGACGCTCCAGGCGCAGGGGCGCCTCGGGACGCTGTCCAGCCGTGTGATGCTGGGCATCCTCGTCGTGCAGGACCTCGCGGTCGTCCCGATGATGATCGTCCTGCCGGAATTGAGCGCGTCGCGTGGGGGCGTCATCCCCGTCGTTGCCGCGACCGCCCGTGCGGTCGTGCTCCTTGGCGTCATTGTGTTCGTGTCGACACGCATCGTCCCGCGCGTCATGGCGTTCGTCGCGCGGTGGAACTCGCGCGAGCTGTTTCTGCTCTCGACGACGACCGCGGCGCTCGGCGTGGGCTACGTGACTTGGTCGTTCGGGTTGTCGCTCGCGCTGGGCGCGTTCATTGCGGGGCTCGTGATCAACGAGTCGGAGTACGCGCACCAGGCACTCAGCGACGTCATCCCGCTGCGCGACGTGTTCGGCATGCTGTTCTTCGTGTCACAAGGCATGCTGCTCGATCCCGCGCAGGTCTGGCAGCATCTCGGCACGCTCGCGGTCGTCCTGGTCGCGGTGATCTTCGGCAAGTCCGCGATCCTGGCCGCGGTTGTCCGCGTTTTCGGTTACCGGAACGTCGTGCCGCTGGCGGTTGGGTTGACGCTCTTCCAGGTCGGCGAGTTTGCGTTCGTGCTGGCGCGCGTGGGGCAGTCGACCGGCGCGATCCCGAACGATCTCTACTCGCTGATGCTGAACACCGCGATTGCCACCATGGCCCTCACGCCTGCCATTTCGGGCCTGACGCCCGCGGTTTACGCCCGTGTGCATCGGCGGCGGGCGCGCGAAACACTGGAAGCGATCAATATTCCGGCCGGGGGACTCGCGGATCACATCATCATTGCCGGCTCGGGACGTGTCGGGCGCAGCGTCGCCGATGCGCTCTGGCAGTTGAAGGTGCCGTGCGTAGTGATCGAGCTCGACGATCGCAGGGTCCAGCACGCGCGTGTGGCGGGGTTGCCGGTGATCTACGGCGACGCGAGCCAGAGCATCGTGCTCGAAGCGGCCGCTATCAGTCGCGCCCGCGCGATTCTCGTCACCGTGCCGGCGTTTCCAGACGTCCGCAGCATTGTGACGACCGCGCGGCAACTCCAGCCCGACCTGGCGATCATCGCGAGGGCTGATGGACGCGAGGCCGTTCAGGCGCTTTACGCGCTCGGGATCGAGGAAGTGACCTCGCCGGAATTCGAGGCGGCCATCGAAATGACACGCCAGGCGCTCATCCACTGCAACGTGCCCGCGCACGAGATCCTCCGGGTCGCGAGCGCCATCCGCCGCCAGCGGTATGACCTGGCCGGCGGCGATCCCGAGTCGGGCCGCGGGTTGATGTCACAGATCGGCGAAGTCGCGCGTCAGCTCGACTTCACGTGGGTGGGCATTCCGCCTGACAGCCAGTTCCATGGACGCAGCCTGCGGGAGCTTCGCATTCGGACGGCGATCGGCGCATCGATCGTCGGCATCATTCACGCCGCCACACTGGTGCCGAATCCCGCCAGCGAGGTGCGCCTCGAGACCGGTGACCTGGTCGCGGTGCTCGGCACACGCGAGCAGATCGCGCTTTTCGAACAGGCGGCGCGCCTGGGCCTTTCACCCGTAACCTGAGGCTCGAAAGGGCCGTCACGCGACGCGTCTCGGACTCTGTGCAATGACTGAGCGACGTCACAATCGGCTGATGTCGCCCTCGGCATCAGCACCAGCAAGAGATTCTTTTTTTGCCAGATGTCTGCGTAAGTACAACGCTCGCCATCGATCGCCGTCACGCTGAAGTGAGGAACAAGACGCCTACATTTCTACAGTCCGGGACCACATCGCCGACCTGACAATGCACGACACCAGTTGCGTGATCACCGGCGATGACATCGCGGGTGTGCGGGCTCCGGCAATTGTCATCGCAGATCGATGGGGAGAGGTCGCATTCGTCGCGCTGAAGTGGAATCCGCAGCAGACCTGCCGCACGTTGACGCCAACATCGAGTGGCTTCGGCATGTGCAGGGCCGATGCCCGGAGTGCGAGGGGGAAGCGCGATAGCGACGCCGGCAGCGCGTTGGTCGGCGGAACGGACCAGAAGGTCGGCCAGGAAGCGATCAAGCGCTTCGATGATCTGATGAAGCAGCTGAAGGCGATAGAAGCCACCCTGCCGCGATGACGAAGGTGACCACGGCTGTTCCGAAGGACACGGATCCACAAACGAAACAACGAAGGTAGCGAAGACGAACGGAGGCACGTTCGTCGCCGCGCAGCCCATGACGGTCGTATCATGCGCGGCCGAAGCAGCTTCATTGACCTCCGTTCCCTCCGTTGCTTCGTGTTTGAAATCCGTTGCCTTCGAGTGCTTCGGCTCCTCCCGTCTTCGTCTTCCTCCGTTTGCTCCCGGTCACAGCGGAACATCCAGCGAATTTGAAGTCCTGCTCGAGGCGCGCCTTCAGCGCGCGCAAGGTGTGGTCCGCGCCCTTCCGCGCGCGCGACCGCGCGATCGCGCGTTTGACGCTTCCCAGCACGCCGCTCAAGGCGTCGACACGCGAGCGATTGATGTAGATGACGCGCGTCCGCGGGGCCGACGGCGTGGAGAGGTCGGGTCGCGATATTCGAGAAGGGCGGAGTCTCCGTGCGCGAGGTAACGCGCGGCGTAGGCGACGAGATACTGTCGATACGCGTCGGCGATGCGCGACGCGCCGTCAGTGCCGGAGGCCTGGACGGAGCGAATGCGCTCGATACCCGCGACGTCGAGCTTCACCGCGCAGTCGCCCGTGCAGCACCCTCGCAGATCATCGACGTCCCGTCCGCGATCTGTAATACCGCGATGTTGGTCCACCGCGCAAGAAGCGCCGTCCAGTCTGCAGTCATCTCCGCCGTCTAGCGGCTCCACGGCGGCACGACTTTGGTGCGTCTGAACGCTATGTGCAAAGATCTTCGGGATGCACGACGTCATCGTGATCGGGGCAGGGCCCGTTGGCCTGGCCTGCGCAATCGAAGCGGATCGGGCAGGCCTTCGCGCGTCGGTGATTGAAAAAGAAGCGCTCGTCAATTCACTCGTCGGCTATCCGGCGAAGATGGAATTCTTTTCAACGCCGGAGCTCATCGAGATCGGCGGCTATCCATTTCCGGTCCAGGGATACAAGCCGACGCGCGAAGAGGCAATCGAGTATTACCGAGGGGTCATGGAGCGCGCGGCAATCGACGTGCGGCTCTACGAGCGCGTGCTGACCGTCAGCGGCGAGCGCGGCGACTTTACCGTCGTGACGAGCAGAGGCGAGCACCGCGCCCGACACGTGATTGTCTCGACGGGCTTCTTTGATCGACCAAACCTGATGAACGTACCCGGCGAGGGTCTCCCGAAGGTCACGCATTACTACAGGGAGCCGTATCAGTACGTCCGCCAGAGAGTCGCCGTCATTGGCGCGCGAAATTCCGCGGCGAAGGCGGCGCTCGACTGCTATCGGCACGGCGCCGAGGTGACCCTCATCGTCCGCGCGTCCAAGCTCTCCGACAAGATCAAATATTGGATCAAGCCTGATCTCGAGAACCGGATCAAAGAGGGCAGCATCCGCGCGCACTTCAACACCGTCATCGAAGAGATTCGCGAATCATCAGTCGTGATGCGCGCGCCAGACGGCGTCCGCGACGTCGACAACGACTGGGTGATCGCGATGACGGGCTACCATCCGGATTACGAGTTTCTCGAAGCGCTGGGACTCCGCATCGCAGACGATGCCTATCGGACGCCGGTCTTCGACGCCGCGACGTTCGAGACGACGCGGCCTGGCGTGTATCTGGCGGGGACGGTCTGTGGCGGCTACCGGACGGGTCGGTGGTTCATCGAGAATGGCCGCTTCCACGCGAACCAGATCGTCAAGCACATTGGAGGACTCGCTCCCGAGCCCATTCCGTTCGAAGCGATTCATTGGAAAACCGAGGAGTAGGTCGTGTGCTGTACCGGAATGAGACTCGGCCTTTGCACATAAATCCTCAGGAATAGGCCTCCCCGCGGGTCAGGTGTTCAACAACAGAACTGCAGGTTCGCGCCGAAACGGAACAGCTCCCCCCATCGCCCCCTGCCAGCCGTCGCGTCCTGGTAGACCATAACCACATTCAATGCAGTAGTTTAAAGCCATCGTCGCAACATAACGCTGTGCTGGCTGATGAATTGCTGAGCAGCCACTGCGGTCGACTCTATCTCAACGGACTGACCCTATATGCATGCAACATTGCGACGTCCCTTTGTTCGCGGGCGATTCGTGGCGCTCGCCATCGCTCTCGTATGGCTGGCTTCAGGGACTCACGGCTTTACGGCCCCAGCATCGGACGATTCCGGTACGCGGAAGCTCGATGCGCACCTGCGGCAGGCGATCGATCGCGATGGCGACGATCTCGCCGAGCGCGTCATCGTCCAGGTCGAGGCCGGCGCGGCGGACAGCGTCGAGGCGGCGTTGAAGAGTCGCGGTGAAAAACCGCTTCGCTACCATCCGGGCATCGGCGCATTCACGGTGCGTTCAAAGCACCTGCTCGCGCTTGCAAAACATCCCGGAGTCAAATCCATTTCCATCGACGCGCCGCTCGAGGCGCTTCAGATCGCTCCGCTGGCTGTGCTGACGACGGAACAGATCGTTCGCGATTCGGTGAGCATCTCGGGCACGTGGACGGGCGCAGGCGTCGGCGTTGCGCTGATCGACTCGGGGATCGAGCCGTCGGTCGACTTCACCGGGCGGATCAGCGCGTTCTACGACTTCACGCGAGGAGGGATTGCCACCGCGCCGTTTGACGACTACGGCCACGGCACCCACGTCGCGGGACTGATTGGCGGATCCGGAGTCCTCAGCAACGGCGCCTACGCGGGCCTTGCGCCCGACGTGAAGTTCGTCGTGCTCAAGGCGCTCAACAGCACCGGCGGCGGATACACCAGCGACGTCATCAGCGCGATCGAGTTCGCGACGGCAAACCGCGCGGCGCTCGGCATCGATGTGATGAACCTGTCACTCGGTCATCCGCCCTTTGAGAGCGCGTCGACCGATCCGCTGGTGCGGGCAGTTGAAGCGGCCGTCCGCGCCGGCATCGTCGTCGTGGCCTCCGCGGGCAACTACGGCCGGAACGCCACCACGAACGAGATTGGATACGGCGGAATTGCGTCTCCCGGCAACGCGCCGTCGGCGCTGACGGTCGGATCATTCATGACCGAGGACACACTGCGCCGGTCCGACGATCGCATGAACGGATTCAGCTCGCGCGGTCCGTCGTACTTCGACGCGTTCGCCAAACCCGACATCGTGGCGCCCGGCTACAAGCTGATCGCAAACGCGGCGAAGCAGAGCACGCTCTACAACACATACCCCAGCCTGCGCGTGTCGGGTACAAGCGGCGGCGATTACATGATGCTGAGCGGCACCAGCATGGCGGCTGGCGTGACATCGGGCGTCGTTGCGCAGCTGATCCAGGCGAACCGTTCGACGAACCTCACGCGCGCGCTGCCGCCGAATGCCATCAAGGCGGTGCTGCAGCATACAGCGCTGCGCTTGCACGATGACACTGGCGCGGAATACGACGCGATGACTCAAGGCGCGGGCGCCCTCAACGGCGCAGGGGCGATCAACTTTGCGCGCGGCGTCAAGAACGCGACTGCGGTCGCTTCATCATGGCTGGACGCCGCGTTGTCGCCCGATCCCGGCTCGTCAACGATCGACGGCGAGACGGTGGTCTGGGGGAACACGGTCGTGTGGGGCAACACCGTGGTGTGGGGGAACACCATCGGCATCAACCAGGCAGCCTGGGCGAACACCGTCGTCTGGGGCAACACGGTCGTCTGGGGAAATACGGTCGTGTGGGGCAACAACGTCGTGACCGATAACACGGTCGTCTGGGGCAACACGGTCGTGTGGGGCAACGCTGTTCTCGAGGGCAACACCGTCGTCTGGGGCAACAACGATCTCAGTGGCGCGACGGCGAGCAATGCCGTGCTCGGGAGCAACACGCTGATCAACGCGGTGCGCTGACGATGAGCGGACCGCGCCCGCTGGGGATTCGTCGGTAACGTGGGGCCGCTCAGGCGCCGGAGCGAACGGCTGTTTCTGCCGGTCGTCGTGACGACCGGCATTGTCGCGATCCTCACCTCGCTCTATCGGCTTGCCATCGAGCCGGTCGATGAGCGTTGGTACGTCCTGGCGGCGCTAACGGTCCTCAGCGGCTCGGCGACGCTGCGGATTCCGGGCACATCCGTCAGTTTCTCCATCTCGGACAGCTTCACGATGGCGGCCGCGCTGCTCTTCGGCCCGGCCGCCGGCACCGTGACCGTGGCGATCGACAGCCTCGTGATCACGATGCGCCTTGCGCGGCAGCCGATTCCGATCAAGCGCGTGTGCTACAACGCGACGGCGCCGCCGCTGGCGATGTGGACGGCAGCGCAAGTGCTGCAGTGGTTCGCGGGCGCCGACGGAATTGCGCGGGCATCGCTGCCACATCTGGTAGGCCCGCTCGCGCTGTTCGCCGCCATCTTCTTCCTGCTCAATACAGGGCTGATCGCAATTGCCATTGCGCTCGAACAACGCCTGAGCGCGGTGCACATCTGGCGCGAGCACTTCCTCTCGCTCTGGCTGACGTATTTCGGCGGCGCAACGGTCGCGGCGCAGCTTATCGTGCTGATGCAGCAGCGGCACGCGGACCTGTCCGTGCTGCTGCTGCTCGCGCCGATCCCGTTGATCATCTATGCCACCTTCCGGCATGCGGTGGGGCGCATGGAGGACCGCGTCGGACATCTGGATCAGGTGAACGGCATGTACTTGTCGACAATCGAGACGCTCGCGCAGGCAATCGATGCCAAGGACCAGGTGACGCACGGGCACATCAGGCGCGTGCAGAAGTTCGCGATGAAGCTGGCGCACGCGCTCGGGATCAGCGATCCCGGGCAACTGCGTGCGCTCGAGGCTGCGTCGTTGCTGCACGACGTCGGGAAGCTCGCGGTACCGGAGCACATTCTGAACAAGCCGAGCACACTGACGCCGATCGAGTTCGAGACGATGAAGCGGCATGCCGATATCGGCGCCGACATTCTGTCGTCGATCCGCTTCCCCTATCCCGTCGTCCCCATCGTGCGCCATCACCACGAGAATTGGGATGGATCCGGATATCCCACCGGTCTTGCGGGAGAGGCGATCCCGATTGGCGCGCGAATTCTCGCGGTCGTCGATTGCTTTGACGCGGTGACGTCGGACCGGCCTTACCGCCAGCGGCTGTCCCAGCACGAAGCGATTCGAGTGCTTCAGGCGCGCAGCGGCACAGTCTACGATCCTCGGGTCGTGAAGACATTCCTCGAGATATTCGAGAGCATCCCGACCGAGTCCGAGACGACCGTCCCATCAGAGGCGCTTTCGAACATCACGCGCACCGCGCAGGACGAAAAACTGCGATCGGGTAGCCCGTATCACAGCGCCGAGATGCTCGCGGCGCTGTTCGATCTCGGATTCAATGCGGCCAGCGCGTCGACACCGGCCGACGCGCTGTCGCGAATCCATCCGGTGCTTCAACGGATGATGCCGGCGGACGTCATTGCGGTGTATCTGTACTCCGCGCAAGCGGACAACCTCGTAGCCACGTTCGTGAGTGGCGGGCACGCTGACGCGATCGCCGGCACGACGATTCAGTTGGGACAGCGCCTGACCGGCTGGGTGGCCGCCAACAAGCAGACGATTGTGAATTCCGACGCGGCCCTCGACCTCGGCAACCTCACCATGCACCTCGACCCGATGCCGCTCGCGTGCCTGAGCACGCCGATGTGCCAGGACGCCGATCTCGTAGGGGTCGTGACGATCTACTCGACCCGCCGGCAGCCCTTCACCGACGCTCACGTCCCTGTCGTCGAAGTGATCGCGCGCGGGCTGGCGAATCTGATTCCGCCATCAACGGTCGCCACGCCGCCAAAACCGCTGGCGGTTCGAATAGCAGACACGCCGCTGGGCATTCGCGTCCACTAGAGCAGGCTGCTGAAGAACACAGCATTTGCCATCGAGACGCGGCTCTTCCAGACCTGTCAGCGTCGCGCCTGCCGTTCTGCCGCCACCTGCGCCGCGGTGACGGCCGCCGCGCCTTCGCCGAAGACACGCCGGGCAAACGTCAGAATGTCCGCCGTGTCCGCATCGTTCAACGCCGCGGCGAATGGCGGCATCTGGTTGGCGTACTTTGGACGATTTGCCGGCAGCACCTGCGCGGGCCCGTGCAGCACGACGCGGATGAGCGTTGCGGGATCTCCGGCGACGACCGCCGATCCAACGAGCGGCGGCTGCATGCCGGAGACGCCGTTGCCATCAGGCATGTGACACGCCGCGCAAATCTGTTGATACAGCTGCGCGCCTCGCGATCGATCGTCTGGCGGGACGAAGTTGCCTGACGTCGACGCCGCCGCCCGCCGCGCCGCCGTGGTCGTCTCGCCGGTGTACATCACACGCCAGATGCGACCCTTCTCCGTATCGCTGATGTACAACGAGCCATCGGGGCCCACGGCGACACCCGCCGGCCTGAAGCGCGCATCGCCCGTGTTCACGAAGACGTCCTTGCCCGCAAAGCCGTCAGCGAAGGTCTCGTACGTCCCCAGAGGCATCCCCTTGGCATCGAACGGCACGAAGGCGACCTGATAGCCGGCCTGCGGGCGCGGCGCGCGATTCCAGGATCCATGAAATGCGACGAACGCACCGCCGCGATACTTCTCGGGAAATTGTGTGCCGTTGTAGAGGGTCATCTGGATGGGCGCCCAGTGCGCGGGGAAAGCAACCACCGGCTTGTCGTACGGATCCGGATCGACCCGCTTGAAGTTGTCGCCGCCGAATTCCGGGGCCACCATGTGCCCTTTCTTGAACGGATCCCAGTACGAATACGGCCATCCGAGATTCGATCCCTCGTCGAGCATGTGCACCGGATCGACGACGTTCAGATTGTCGCGCCCCATCTGCACCATGAAGAAGTGCTTCGAGACGGGATTCCAGACGAGCGCGAGCGAGTGGCGATGGCCGGTCGAGAAGCGAGTGCCGTTCGCCTGCGTCTGATTCAGCGTGTTCGGATCGAATCGCCAGAAGCCGCCATATGTCTTCTGGAACTCCGTGGCATCCATCCCTTTGGCGCCAAGCTGGCGGTCCGGGTTGCTGTAGACGTTGTAGGGGGAGCCGATCTCCACCAGCATTCGTCCCACGTCATCGAACGCGAATGCTTTCGCATCGTGATCCTTTTCCGCCGGCAGATTCGAGACCACGGTCTGCATCGCCGTCGTGGGCACGAGCTCGCCCGGTGTGTACTTGTAGCGATACACCGCGGTGCGGCTGGAGTGATACAGCCACCCGTCATGAAAGGCGATGTGCGTCCCGCCATCGCCGGGGCCGAACTCCTTGATCATGTCGGCGCGCCCATCGCCATCCGTATCGCGCAGCGCGAAGATGGCGCCCAATTTTCCCTTGGCGTAGATGTCGCCGCTCGGCGCGACCGCGATGCCCCGCAGGCGTTCGCCGGTGTTGCCCACCTTGCGGTTGACCACGAGGTTGTCGGCGACGACGAGCGCGCGAAAGCCGGGGGGAAGCGTGATCGCGCCGTCATCGGTATCGGGGGCGGGAAGCGATCGAGGCGCGACGGGACCCAGTAGAGCGATACTGAGCATCACGATCGGGAACAGCGGCTTCATCATGACCAGAGTATAGTTGCGCGATCGTGCGAGCGTCGAGTCGATCGACTTACGGCTTACGTTTCAAGAGACGCTGGAGCTATATCCGGTAGCGGGAGGACGTGTATGCGTTCCTGGATTGGCATGACGCTCGCGACGGCTCTTCTGGGAATGATGAGCGCGCGATCGGTGCTTCAGACTCCCGTCGTGCGCGCGGTGGACGAGAAGGTTCTTCGTGAATACGCCGGCGTATATCGCTGGGAGCCGACCGCGGTCGTGTATCTGCAGATGTGGGAGGAATTCAGCGGATTCGGCAAACCGAAACTCGTTGCGTTCGATGAATCCGGCGAGGTCCGGACGCTGTATCCGACCGATCGCGATCAGTTCTTCGCCGGTCCTGGCGCCGCAGTACCCACCTCCGTCGAGTCGCGAATCGAGTTTCAGCGCGACGGCACCGGCAAGATCGCCTCGCTCACCTGGCGGCGCGAAGGTGCCGTTCCGCGTACCGCACGACGCGTGGAGATCGAAAAGCACGAAGACGTGCGCTTCCCGAATGGCGACATTCAGCTGGCCGGTACGCTCATCAACCCGGCGACGGGCGGGAAACATCCCGCGATCATTCTCGTCCACGGGTCTGGCGCCGAGAATCGTGACTACATACTTCCGTGGGCGCGATTTCTGATCCGCCGCGGCGTGGCGGTGCTCGGGTACGACAAACGCGGTGTGGGCGGATCGACCGGAGACTGGAACACGGCGTCGTTCGACGATCTGGCCGGCGACGTGGTGGCGGCCTTCGAGTACTTGAAGACACGCGGCGACATCGATCCCGCGCAGATCGGAGTGCTGGGCGTGAGCCAGGCGGGCTGGATCATGCCGCTCGCGGCCGTTCGCGCGAAAGATCTTGCCTTTCTGATTAGTATCTCGGGCGCAGGCGTACCAGCGGCCGAGACAACGATCGATCAGGCGCAGAACGAAATGACGATGACCGGCATGCCCCGACAGGACGTCGAGCAGATCGTCGGCCTCATGAAGCTGGAGTACCACTTCGCGCGTACGGGCCAGGGGTGGGATGAGTACGCCGCCACCCGTGAGAAGCTCGCCGCTCGGATGGGACCCCCGCCCGATACCTTCCCGGGAACGCCCGACCATCCTTACTGGCAATTCATTCGGCGGTTGTACTTTTACGATCCTGCACCGACGCTCCGTCAGCTCAAGGCGCCAACCCTCGCGCTATGGGGCGAGTTGGACAACAACGTCATGGCAGAGAAGAACAAGGCCGCGTGGGAGGCTGCGTTGAAAGCGGGTGGCAACCGCGACTACACACTGCTGATCCTGCCGAAGGGGAATCACGAGCAGTTCGAAGCGAAGCTGGGAAGCAACGCGGAGATGCCGTCATTGCAGCGATTCGTGCCCGCTTACTTCACGACCGTCCAGGACTGGCTCGCGAAACGAATCCGAGGCTTCGGAGCCTCGAGTTAGTCGCATACCCCCGTGTGCCCATCAGCCTGCAAAGCGGCGTCGTATATTGGTACCGCGATGAACGACCGAGAGCTGGTGCAGGCGTTCGAGAACGGCGTCGTGCCGCCAGGCGGTTTTCATCATGCGCAGCACGTGCGTGTCGCATGGTACTACCTGCGGCATCACCCGGTGCTCGAGGCTCTCGAGAGATTCCAGACGCGCCTGCGCGCGTTTGCGCAAGCGCAGAGCAAGCCGGACCTGTATCACGAAACGATCACGACGGCGTTCGTACTTCTGATCAACGAGCGCCTTCACGAAAACGGCGCGCGCGACGAGGGCTGGGAGGCGTTCGCGGCGCGCAACGCGGACCTCCTCACGTGGAAGCCATCCATCCTGCAGCGCTATTATCGCGACGAGACGCTGTGGTCCGATCGCGCGCGCCGCACCTTCGTCATGCCGGATCGCCTCGACGGCAGCTAGCAACGACACGATGTCAATGCCGAATGCCGAACGCACTCCACCCCTCGACAGCGCTGAACCTCGCATCGTAATTCTCGTTGCGAGCCGCGTCGCGCGAGTATATCGTTCCACGCGCGATGCTCGAGTCCGCGCGATATTTCGCTTCAAGTTGAGGGGATCGATCCTGGCCGCGGGTCGCGTGGCTATGGGTGTCTGCCCCGGGTCTTCGCCGGCTGCGATGGACGTTGGCCGCCTGGATCGTGGTGTTCTGGCGGCTCGGCTACGCGAGCCTTCTCGATCCCGACGAAGCGCACTACGCGGAGCTGACGCGCGAGATGCTGCATGCGGGCAACTGGCTCGTGCCGCTGCTCGACGGTCGTCCCTTCATCGATAAACCCGTTCTCTTTCATTGGCTGCAGGGCGCGTCGGTCTGGCTGCTCGGCGAGACGGAGCTCGCCGCCCGGCTGCCGAGCGCGCTCGCCGCGCTCGCCCTTTTCACGGCGACGCGCTGGGCGGGCATGACGCTGCTCGGTGCGGAAGCCGGTGAATGGGGCGCGATCATGTTCGCGACGATCCCCGCCACGTTCGCCCTGTCGAGCATCGCGCTCTTCGACATGGTGTTCACGGCGTTCCTCTTTGGTGGGATCGCGTGTCTTCTCGTCGGCGCGAAATGCGCGCGGCGCCGCAGCGAGATCGTGGGCTACGCGCTCCTGACGCTCGCCGTGATGACGAAGGGCCCTGTCGCGCTGATCCTCGTCGGCGCATTTCTGGGTGCGGCCGCAGTGGCGGGTCGCGATACACGCGAGATCGTGCAGAGGCTGCGCTGGAAGACCGGTCTCGCCTCCGTGGTAGCGGCCGCATCGCCGTGGTTCGTGTGGATGTCGATCCACTTCGGAGACCAGTTCGTGCGCGGATATCTGCTCGCAGGGAATGTCTGGTATTTCACTCAGCCCGACGTCTTCTCAGGACGCGCGGTCAGTCACACGTTCTACGTTCGCGCCTTTGCCGGCGCATTCTTCCCGTGGAGCGCCGTGTTCGTCGGACGCGCCATGGATCTGGTGCGCAAGCCCGCGCGCGACGCGATGCCTACCGAGGAGAAGCTGCTCCTTCTCTGGGTTGCCGTCGTGATCGGCTTCTTCACCATGGCGCGGTTCAAGCTCGATCACTACATCTATCCTGCGGCGCCCGCGTGCTGTCTCATTGCGGCCGATGCCTGGCGGAGGGCGCTTGCTGACGCGGGATCATCGGCACGCTTCACGCGCATCAGCGTGCCCGTCGTCGCAGGCGTGATGATTGTCGCTGGCAGCTTCGGAAGCGTGTTCCTCTTCCAACTGAACCTGGAGCTTCCGGCGATCGCGATCCTTCTGCCGTTCGCGCTGCTCGCTGGCGGGATCGCGCTGATGACACAATCCGCGCGACGTAATTGGGATGTGCCGTGCTCGCCCGCCATTCCGGTCACCACACTGGTGGCGGCGTACATCGTTGTCGTCGCAGTGGGATACCCGGTCCTCGAACACACGCGTCCGACGGCTGTCGTTGCGCGCGCGCTGCGCGAGACGACGTCGGCGAGCACGCCCGTCGGGATTTATCGGCTCGAGCGCTGGCGAGCGAGCCTGCGGTACTATCTGGAGCGTCCCGTCGAACGGCTGGAGAACCCGGACGAGTTGCGTGCGTACCTCTCGCAGCCGCGGGCCGTGTATGTCGTCCTGCTGAGAAAAGACTACGACGCGCTCCGCGCCGATGGAGTCCCGTTACACAGTGTCTATCGCAGGCGCGCCGTTGAAGGCACGGAAGGGAAAGGGCTCAGGCGACAACGCTGGGGATATCTCATCGTGGCCAGCAACGTGCCACGGCACCAGCATCCTCGGACTACCGTGTCTTATCGGCGTCCTTGACGACGAACAGGAGTTCGCCGGGGCGCATCAAACCGAGCTCTTGGCGTGCGATCGATTCAATGGTGGCGGGATCTTCCTCCAGGCGGCGGATGTCGTCGCGCAACAGGGCGTTCTGCTGTCGAAGCACGGCGAGCGATGCAGCCACGTTCGCATACTGCCGGCGCGCCCGCATGGTCTCGATGAGCCCCTTGTCTCCCACCAGCGCATCCACGACCAGCACGACCGTCACCAGCGCAAGAATGTAATTGAGCAGCCGCCGGCGGATGGGTGAGGGCGGCACCACAGGCTGGACGCGGCGGCGCCTCAGCGGGGGCGGCGCCTGCGTCTTGACGGATTCCGTATTCGTAACGACAACCTGGGGCATGGCGTGGGGCAACTTCCTTTGTACAATAGTTTCGTCTGTTTTGACTCCCCTCATTAGCGATAAATCCGAATGGCCGCAGAATATGTGCTCGTGATGACGACTCTCCCCGCCGACGCGAACGCGTCCGCGTTCGGCCGCGCTCTCGTCGAGGAGCGCCTGGCAGCCTGCGTGAACCTGCTGCCGCCCATGCAGTCGGTCTACCGGTGGGAAGGGCACGTCGAGCAGGAAGCGGAGCGTCAGATCATCATCAAGACCACGCGCGATCGCACGCTGGCGCTGTGGGACCGTGTGCGGGAGCTCCATCCGTACGAAGTGCCGGAGTTCGTCGTCGTACCGATCGTTGACGGCAATGACGCGTATCTGCGCTGGATCGGCGAGTCGACCCGCGACGCCAGATGAGCACCCTGATCGATTTTGTTCTTCACATCGACAAGCACCTCGCCGAGTTCGTCACCGCCTATGGCGCGTGGGTGTACGGACTGCTGTTCGGGATCGTGTTCGCTGAGACCGGCTTTGTGGTCACCCCGTTCCTGCCGGGAGATTCGCTGCTGTTCGCGGCCGGCGCTCTCGCGGCGAAAGGGATCCTGAATCCCTGGCTTGCGGGCGTGCTGCTCGCGTCCGCGGCATTCACCGGCAACACGGTGAATTACTCCGCAGGCCGCTACGTCGGTCCGCGAGCCTTCAGCGCGAGCGACGCGTCCGGACTGTCGCACAAGCTGCTCAACCGGGAGCATCTTCAGCGTGCGCACGCCTTTTTCGAGCAGTACGGCGGCAAAGCGGTGGTCTTTGGGAGGTTCGTTCCGATTGTGCGGACGTTCGTCCCCTTTGTCGCAGGGGCCGCGCACATGTCCTGGTCGTCGTTTGTCTTCTACAACCTGATCGGCGCCATCGCGTGGGTGGCCCTGTGTGTTGGAGCGGGCTACGCGTTCGGCAACGTCCCGATTATCAAGGACAACTTCTCCCTGGTCACGATCGGCATCGTGTTGGTGTCGATGCTGCCGATGATCGTCGAGCTCGTGCGCCACAGGAGAACATCGAGGCCGGGGCAGCCGCGCACGGAATAGTGGTTCGCTTGCCACGACGAATCTCACGCAAAGGCGCAAAGGCGCGGAGAAACGCGACTGACATCGGTGCTCCCGAGCGCGGGGATCGCGTACACGACAGCCACTCGTCCACGTACGGCTCACGCAGAGAATACACTGCACCCGACGCGCGGACAATTGAAGAAACGGCCGCGCGACAACGTTTGCTACGACACGAGTGCGCGAATACAAGCACGCGGTGTTGAGTGGCGTGCTTGTATTCGCAACTCGCGCGTCGTGCAGTGCCGGCCACAGGCCGGCCAGCGCAAACGTTGGCATCCGCGGCCTCCTCCGCGGCCTCCGCGCCTTGAGACAAGAATCAGCCTTTGCGTGAGATCGTCCGAGCGCCGGTCCTCAACGAGGAGCCGTTATCGATTCGCGACGTCCATCCGAGTCTAAGACAGCGCTTGTTCGAGATCCGCGATCAGATCCGCAGGATCCTCGATGCCGACGGAAATGCGCACGAGGCTGTCCGTCAATCCGATCTCCTGGCGCCGCGCGGGCGGCACCGACGCGTGGGTCATCGTCGCAGGATGCGAGATGAGCGTCTCGACTCCGCCCAGGCTTTCCGCGAGGGACATCAGACGTACGCGATTCAAGACGCAGCGTGCGGCGTTGAACGTGCCGACGTCGAACGACAGCATCCCCCCGAACCCGCGCATCTGGCGCTTCGCCAGATCGTGCTGCGGATGATTCGTCAGCCCCGGGTAGATCACATTCGCCACTTTCGGATGCGCGGCGAGGAACGCCGCGACCGCCATCGCGTTCGTGTTGTGCTGCGCCATCCGCACGGTCAGCGTCTTCGTGCCGCGCAGCACGAGCCATGAATCGAACGGGCTGAGGATGGCCCCCGCTGCGTTCTGGATGAACCGCAGCCATTCGACGTCCTCGTCCCCAACGGCGATGACGATCCCTCCGACACTGTCGCTGTGGCCGTTCAGGTACTTCGTGGTGCTGTGCACCACGAGATCCGCGCCGAACTCGATCGGCCGCTGTACGGCGGGGCTCGCGAACGTGTTGTCGACGACGAGCTTCGCGCCGTGCGCATGCGCAAGGGCCGCCGCCTGCGACAGGTCCGTCAGCCGCAGCACCGGATTGGTGGGCGTCTCGACGAACAGCATCTTCGTCGCCGGACGCATCGCTGCTTCGATCAGGTCGGGACGCGACGTATCGACATAGCTGAAATCGATCTTGTACTTCGTCAGCACTTTGTCGAACAGCCGGAACGTACCGCCGTAGGTGTTATCGGTGACGACCACGTGGTCGCCGGACTTCAGCATGGTCGTGATGGCACCGATGGCGGCCATGCCCGAGGCGTATGCGAAGGCGGCGTTGCCCCCTTCGATCGCGGCCACGTTCGCCTCGAGCGCCGCGCGCGTCGGATTCTGCGTTCGCGCGTACTCGAAACCCTTGTGCTTCCCGAGCTCATCCTGCACGTACGTCGACGTCTGGAAGATCGGCGTGATGATTGCCCCTGTGCTGGGATCGGGGGTCTGTCCGGCGTGAATGCAGATGGTCGAGAAGCGCGCGTCGGGCGGCAGTTTCATGCTCGCCTGACGATAGTCTGTTATCATCTCGAATTCAATAAGGCATGGCGCGCGAACGACTTCCGGACACGCACCAGACGGGTCGCCGCCGGAGGTCAGCGGCGGCGCTGCCGCTCCGCGGTCCCGTGCGTCCCGACGATCCGCCACAGCTCTCGCCGCGTGAACTCCTCCTCACGACCTGGCCCGGGCGCCTCTTCCTCATCGCCGCCGGTCTGAAGATGCTGGTGGCGCTGTGGCGCCTGACCGGCGCGCTGCCCACGTCGGCGCGGGTCGTCAGCAGTGCCGCGACGATCGGTCTGATCATCTCGGTCGGCTATTTCGCAACGAAGCTCTTCGTGCTGATGAAGCAGCGCCTGCTCTGGCGCGTGCGGCGGAGGCTGATCCTCTCCTACATCTTCATCGGCGTCATTCCGTCGCTGCTGATCATCGTGTTCTTTCTCTTTTGCGGCGCGGTGTTGTTCATGAGCGTCGCCGCATACTTGTTCAAGAACGGCTACGACAAGATTGTCGACGACGCGAGAGTCGTTGCGCAGGCGGCCGCGCTGGAAATTGCGAGATCGCCGGCGACGGCTCAACAGACCGTCGAGCGGGTGCACCGGATTCGCTCCCAGACCTACCGTGCCTTGTCCGTGGTGTACATCGCGCCTGATGGAAGCGTTCATCCCGTCGGCCGCTGGGAGCACATGAAGGCGCCGGTGAAGGCCCCCACGTGGCTTACCGACGATCTCTTCGCCGGCACGGTCGCGTTGCCGCTGCAAGGCTCGCCTGACCAGTCGGAGCTCGTGGTGCGCAGCGCGGCCAAAGTGGCGAGCGCCGGGCGCAGCTACGTCATCGTCGACATCCCAATCGATGACGACCGCGTGCAGCAATTGCACGAGAAGACGGCGGTTCGCGCGCGCGGAGTGGTCACGACCGAGCAGGCGGCGCGCGCCTCGGCCCGAACCAGCGGCACGGCGGGAACGTATCCCAACGGCATCGCCCTGATGTGGACACGGAGCGTCATCCAGCTCGACGACGTGGATTGGGAGACAGGCAATCCCGGCCGCGCGACGATCTCGATCAGCTATCGCCTGGGCGAACTGTACAACCAGCTCTCGAGCGCGCAGTCGATTGTTGTCGGCGGCATGCGACTGGGCGACGCGATTCTCGCGGTCGTCGTGGTGATCGCCTTCCTGTTCCTGATCATCGAAGCCGTCGCTCTCCTGATGGGACTCGCGCTCGCGCGATCGATCACCAGTTCGGTGCACGAGCTGTTCATGGGCACTGAGCGCGTGCGGCAGGGAGATTTCACGCATCGAATTGAAATCCCGTCACGCGATCAGCTCGGCGAGCTGGCGGGATCGTTCAACCAGATGACCGGCAGCATCGAAAACCTGCTGCAGACAGCGGCGGAGAAGAAGCGGCTGGAGGAAGAGCTCCGCATCGCGCACGAAATCCAGATGTCGCTCCTGCCGCAGGGGCCGCTGACTACTACGACTTCTTTCCGCTGGGCAGCAATCGTCTCGGGGTGCTGATTGCCGACGTGTCCGGCAAGGGCACATCGGCCGCGCTCTACATGGCGGAGCTGAAAGGGCTCGTGCTGTCACTCAGCCAGATCTATCAGTCGCCACGCCAGCTCCTGATGGAGGTGAACCGGATCATCTCTGAGAATCTGGACACGCGCAGCTTCATCACGATGACCTACGCCGTCATCGATCTCGGCGTGGGGGTCATGACGTTCGCGCGCGCCGGTCACACGCCGATGATCTACCTGCAGGCCAACGGTGCGGATGGGCGCGCCGCGCAAGTGCTGGCGCCGAGCGGTATCGTAGTCGGCCTTCGTATTCCCGGCGCGACCCAAAAATTTGCGGACCTCCTCGAAGAAGACAGCATCACGCTGCAGCGCGGCGACGTGCTGGTGCTCTATACCGACGGCATCACCGAAGCGATGAACAGCGACAGCGACCTCTTCGGGGAAGCGCGCCTCAGTCGTATCGTCACTGAACACGGTCATCTCGACGCCGCCGAGCTGCGGGAACGGATCCTGCGCGAAGTCGAAGCGTTCGTCGGCAGCGCCGATCAGCACGACGACATGACGATGATCCTGATCAAGATCGAGGAGATGGCGGTGTCCCAGGAACCGGTCGCCGTATGACGCGACGCCCCGGCGGTCTTTGTATCTTCGCCCTCGTCGTGATAAGCCCGTCCCTGGTGATCACCCGCGCCCTGGCGCAACCCTGTACTGCTGACCTCGTTATCGTCAACGCAAAAGTGCACACCGTCGACGCGGCGCGGCCCTCCGCCGAAGCAGTCGCGGTGTGTGGCGAGCGGATCGCGCGTGTCGGCACGAACGACGAGGTGCGTCGTCTGGCGGACGCGGGTACGCGGACCATCGACGCACGCGGCCGGCTCCTCGTTCCCGGATTCAACGATGCGCACGTGCACCTCGTCAGCGGCGCGGAGGAGCTGATCGGGATTGATTTGCGCCCCGCGATCGACGAGCAGGATTTCGCGCGGCGTCTTGGCGAGTACGCCGCCGGACTGCCCAAAGGACGGTGGATCCGGGGCGGCTACTGGGATCACGAGGCGTGGCCGACCAAGACGCTGCCGACACATGTGCTGCTCGATCGCGTCACACCCGAGCACCCGGTCTTCGTGCAGCGCCTCGATGGACACATGGGCGTGGCGAACGCGCTCGCGATGAAGCTGGCCGTGATCGCGCGCGACACGAGAGCGCCCGAGGGCGGAACGATCGTCAGGGACGCATCCGGCGAGCCGACAGGCGTGTTCAAAGACAACGCGATGGATCTCATCACCCGTGCGATCCCGCCCGACACGCTGGATGAAACGATCGGCAAGGCGCGCGCGGCCCTGAAGCACGCGGCGTCGCTCGGCGTGACCACGATCCAGGACATGACGGCCGGCGCGATGGAGCTTCGGACCTACAACGCGCTGCGCGCGTCACGCGAGCTGACGGCACGGATCTATTCAATTCAGAATCACGGCATCGAAGGGCTGGTCGATGCAGGGATTGCGACGGGATTTGGTGACGACTGGATCCGCATCGGCGGCCAGAAGCTGTTCGCGGATGGATCGATGGGCTCCGGGACGGCGGCTTTCTTCGAGCCGTACACCGATGACCCCTCCACGAGCGGACTAGTGCTTCATACCCCCGAGGCGCTCGAAACAGCGATCTTCGCCGCGGATGCCGCCGGGTTCCAGGTGATCGTCCATGCCATCGGCGATCGAGCGAACGCGATGGTCCTCGATGCGTTTGAGAAACTTCAGCAGGAGCGCGGCCCTCGCGATCGACGCCCGCGGATCGAGCACGCACAGGTCGTGCGCGACAGCGACAAGCTGCGGTTCAGGACGCTCGGCGTCATCGCGTCGATCCAGCCGAGTCACTGCATCGACGACATGCGCTGGGCGGAGAAGCGCATCGGGAAGGACCGCAGCCGCATCGCATACAACTTCAAGTCGTTCGCGAACGCCGGTGCCCGCATCGCGTTCGGCACCGACTGGTACGTCGAGCCGCTGAACCCGATGCTGGGACTCTACGCAGCCGTCACGCGCCAGTATCCGGACGGCACGCCGGCGGGGGGCTGGTTTCCGGAAGAACGCATCACGATGGCGCAGGCGATCGAGTACTACACGCTCGGCTCCGCCTATGCCGAGTTCGCCGAAGAACGGAAGGGGAGCATCACGGAAGGCAAGCTCGCGGACATGGTGCTGCTGTCGAAAGATCTGTTCAGCATCTCGCCGCGCGAGATCCTCGAGACCAAGCCCGTGCTCACCATCGTCGGAGGCCGCGTCGTGTATGGCTCATGACCTCGTGATTATTTTCCGGACGCCGTCCGAGATCGAGGCGAATGTCATTCGCGGCCTGCTGGAGACGCACGGCATCCGCTCGGCGCTGCTGAGCGACAACTCGCGGACGGCGTTTCCGCTGGTGCTGAACGATCAGTCGTGGGAGCGTCGCGTCGCCGTCAGCGCCGAGCACGCCGAGGCGGCGCAGCGCATCATCGAGAGTCATCGCGACGATATGCCCGGGGGCCGCGTGGTGCCGTTCGGGTCGGAGCTCGAGCCCCTGGAGCAGCGGATTGGGTACCGCTTCCGCGATCGCGGACTGCTCGAGCACGCCCTGACGCACCGATCACGTGTCCACGAAGATGCGAGCGGCGGCGTCTTCGACAACGAGTCGATGGAGTTCCTGGGCGATTCGGTGCTGGGCTTCGTGATCGCGGACATGCTCTTCCGCGAGTTTCCGCAGCACAACGAGGGACAGAAATCGAAGCTGAAGGCGTCGCTCGTATCCGCTGCGTCGCTCGCGCGGCTTGGCGAGGCGATCGATCTCGGGACGTTCCTGATTCTCGGACGCGGAGAAGAGAAGACCGGCGGCCGCCGCAAGCACGCAATCATCTCGGACTGTTATGAAGCGCTCATCGCGGCCATTTATCTCGACGGCGGCATCGAGCCGGCGCGGGCCTTCATCGAGCGGCAGTTCGCCGTGTTGATCGTTGAAGCAAGGAAGACCGGCGCGGCCGCCTCGTTCACCGACGATTGGAAATCCGCGCTGCAGGAATGGCTGCAGTCGCACGGCCACGGTCTTCCCGCGTACCGCCTCGCCGACGAGATCGGTCCGGATCATCGCAAGCAGTTCGTCGTCGAGGTCGTGATCGGCGGTGAATCCGTTGCGCGGGCGGAGGGGCGGAGCAAAAAAGAAGCCGCTCAAGCGGCGGCGCGAGCGGCACTTGAACGGCTGACCGCGTAGGCTTCAGGCCTCGGGCTTCTGGGGCCTCGGGCTTCTCGGGGTTCGGGCTCTAGGCCCGGGCTGCTGGCGCTTCGGTTTTCGAGCCGCGCGCCTGAAGTTCCCGAAGCCTGAAGCCCGAAGCCCGAAGCCTAATCAATCTCGATGATTCCCCAGCTCTTCTCGCGCTCGGGCGGCTGTCCACCGGCAAGCGCGAGCGCGGGCTCCGCGAGCGGAAGCCGCGCCTGCATGTAGCTGTGGAGCTCGCGCGCGATTTCTTCCTCCGTCGGCGGCGCGGGCCGGCAGTGGAGCCGCACCCACACGCGCAGGACCGGATCCGCGAAGCTATACCGCTTCATGCGCGACACGATCAGGTCGACATCCTCGAGCCACGAGAGATAGTCCTTGGTGGATCCCGGCGTGCGGCGAAGGCGCTGCGCGATCTCGGTGAGCGTCAGCGGCTCTTCTTCCGACAGGACCTCGAGGATGGCCTTGAGCGCGCCATATCCGCGCGCGCGGTGGAGACGAAGCTCATAGCCGTAGCGGCACGCCTGCGTGAGCTGACCGCCCGGCGCCAGCAGCGCGGCCAGCGCGCCGACCGGATCAGGACCACCACGAGACGCCATCGAGACGGCGGTCTCCGCGATCGCGCGCGCATATGACGGCCGGCCATCCGAGAGCGCCTGTACGAGCCGGGCGAGCTCGTCGCGCTCGCGATCCTGCTCTTCTTCGTTGCCGCGGATTCCGTGCTCCTCGCCGTGGGCGCCCGGCAGCGTGGCGCGAATCTCCGCCGCCGACAGCGGCGCGGCATGAATGATCTCGAACGGCGCCGGTGCGTCGCGCAGCAGCCGGTGCGCGCGGGCCGCGTAACGCGTGGTCAGCACGAACCGGTTGCCGCTCGTGCTGAGCGCGCCAATCAGGTCGCGCAGCACGCTGCGCAGCCCGGGGAAGCTCTCGAACGTGCGCAGCTCGAGGAACTCGTCGAGCAGGAACGTCGCGGGCGCACCGCTGGCCGCGCGCGCGGAGTCGAGGAAGGCGAGCGCGGCATCGAACGCATCGCGCGCGCCGGGCTCAGCTCCCGCGGCCGCGCCGTACGGATGCGCCGGGAATGGAGAGGCGTCGCGCAGCGAGCGCAGGAACCGTTCGGGCGTCGTGGCGATTCGCTCGACATCGACGTATTGCGCCTGCGTGCGGCCGATCAGATCGCGCAGGCGGAGGAGCAAGGAAGTGCGACCGGATCCACAGCCGCCGAGAATCACCGGAATTCTCGGCCCGGCATTGCCAGCGGATCCGTCGAGCGCGGCGAGCACGCGGCGCTCGAGCGAGGGGCGCTCCGGGATCATCATCGACCCGTCCCTCCGATCATCGGCATCTGGATGCCCGTATCGCGCGCAGTGGCAATCGCGTCCGGATACCCCGCGTCGGCGTGGCGCACGACACCGATCCCCGGATCGCACGTCAACACGCGCTGCAGTTTCTCGTCCGCTTCGCGCGTGCCGTCGGCGACGATCACCATTCCGGCATGCAGCGAATATCCGATTCCCACTCCGCCCCCATGATGCACCGACACCCAGGTGGCGCCGGAAGACGTGTTCAACAGCGCATTCAGGATCGGCCAGTCGGCGATGGCATCGCTGCCGTCCTTCATGCCTTCGGTTTCGCGATTCGGCGACGCGACCGATCCCGCGTCGAGATGATCGCGCCCGATCACGATCGGCGCCTTCACGATGCCACGTCGCACCAGATCGTTGAGCGCCAGCCCGAAGCGCGCGCGCTCACCGTACCCGAGCCAGCAGATCCGCGCCGGCAGTCCCTGGAACGCCACCCGCTCGGCGGCGAGGCGGATCCACCGGCAGAGCGCCGCATCTTCGGCGAACATGTCGAGCGCGAGCGCGTCGGTTGCCGCGATGTCCGCGGCATCGCCGGAGAGCGCCGCCCAACGGAACGGTCCCTTGCCGCGGCAGAACAAGGGACGAATGTACTCCGGGACGAACCCCGGGATGTCGAAGGCGTTTGCGACGCCGGCCTTCTGCGCCTGCGCGCGAATGTTGTTGCCGTAATCGAACGCGACGGCGCCGCGCGCCGCAAGATCGAGCATCGCCCTCACGTGCACAGCCATCGATGCCATCGACCGCTCGATGTAGCTCGCGGAATCCGCGCGTCGCAACGCCTCCGCCTCCGCGATCGAGAGCCCCGAGGGCACGTAGCCGTTCAGCGCATCGTGCGCCGACGTCTGGTCGGTGAGCACATCGGGGATGACCCCGCGCCGCACGAGCTCGGGCAGCACGTCCGCCGCATTGCCTTCGACCGCGATCGATCGGGCGTCGCCGCGGCGGCGGCAGGCGTCGGCGCGCGCGAGGGCCTCGTCGAGCGAGGACGCGCGCTCGTCTACATACCTCGTTGCGACGCGGCGTGCGATGCGCTGCGGATCCACCTCGATGACGAGCGCCACGCCTTCATTCATCGTCACCGCGAGCGGCTGCGCGCCGCCCATCCCGCCCAGACCGGCGGTCACGACCAGACGACCCGCCAGCGAGCCGCCGAAGTGCCGTCGCGCCAATTCGGCCAGCGTTTCGTAGGTGCCCTGAAGGATCCCCTGCGTACCTATATAGATCCAACTCCCCGCCGTCATCTGTCCGTACATCGTCAGACCGCGATCTTCGAGATCGCGGAAGACGTCCCATGTCGCCCACGCGGGGACCAGCAGCGCGTTCGCAATCAGGACACGGGGGGCCCAGGGATGCGTGCGGAAGACGGCCACGGGCTTGCCGGACTGGACGAGCAGCGTTTCGTCGTGCTCGAGGCGCCGCAGGGAATCGACGATCGCGTCGAAGGCAGCCCATGACCGCGCCGCGCGGCCGGAGCCGCCGTAGACGATCAGCTCGTCGGGGCGCTCCGCCACGGCGGGGTCCAGGTTATTCATCAACATGCGCAGCGCGGCCTCCTGCGGCCAGCCTTTACAGCTGATCGCCGCGCCGCGGGGCGCGCTGACTTGTCGGCTGAGGGTCTTCATGACGGGCGGACGCGTCGCGCTCCTCACGCGCGCGACAGCTCGCAGATCTGCCGCGCCGAAGGTTAGCAATCTAGAAACGTACGAGCGCGTTGTCAAATCGAAAGGAAAAATTTCTTACTTGACTTCCGCGGCGCACGCGCGTTCCAGCGAGCCGTCCGCGAGCATTCGTGCAATCCACTCGATGTCGGGGGACGGCGGACGATCGTGGACGAGCATCGGGACACGCGATCGCACGTGCGCGTGCACGGGCGCGAGCGCAGGGGAGGTCGCGAGCGGCGCCAGCAGATCGAGCGCCTGGCACGCGAGCAGGATCTCGACCGCGACAACGCGCGAGGCCAGCTCGAGCGCCCGCTGGGCCTTCAACGCCGCCGCCATGCTCATGCTGACGTGATCCTCGCGATTGGCGGAGGTCGGAATCGTGTCGACGCTCGCCGGGTGCGCGAGCGTCTTGAGCTCGGACACCAGCGCAGCGGCGGTTACCTGCGCAACCATATAGCCCGACTGCAGACCGCTCTCGCGCACGAGGAACGGCTCGAGGCCGCTCAGCGCCGGATTCACCAGCCGATCGGACCGCCGCTCCGAGATCGTGGCGAACTGCAGCAGCGCGATCACGATGACGTCGGCGGCAATCGCGATCGGAGCGCCATGAAAGTTGCCTCCCGACACGATCTCGCCGTCACCGGTGAAGACCATGGGGTTGTCGGTCGCCGCGTTGGCCTCTATCTCCAGTGTCGCGCGCGCGTACCGCAGCGCATCGCGGCCCGCGCCGTGGACCTGCGGCGCGCAGCGCATCGAGTACGCATCCTGGACGCGCCCGCAATTCTCGTGTGACTGATTGATCGGGCTGTCCTGCAGCAGGCGAAACAGATTGTCGGCCGACGCGAGTTGCCCCTCGTACGGGCGGGGCTCGTGCACGCGACGCTCGAACGGGTGATACGAGCCGCGCAGGCCGTCGATCGAGAGCGCGGCGGCGATGTCGGCGGCGCGCGCGAGGCGTTCAGCGCCGGCGAGCGCGAGCGTGCCGACCGCAGCGGACGCCTGCGTCCCGTTGATGAGTGCGAGACCTTCCTTCGGTGCGAGCGCGACCGGCTGTAATCCGGCGCGCGCGAGCGCGGCGCCCCCATCGAGCACCTCGGCATCGTCGCCAACCGTCGCGTGCCCTTCGCCAATCAAGACGAGCGCGAGATGTGCGAGCGGCGCGAGATCGCCGCTCGCGCCCACCGACCCGCGGCTGGGCACGATTGGGTGCACCCGCCGGTTGATCAGATCGATCAGCCGTTCGAGCGTGACGCGGCAGACGCCCGAGTAGCCCTTCGCGAGCACGTTGGCGCGCAGCCCCATCATGGCGCGCACCGCACGGGCCGGGAGCGGCGCGTCGACGCCGGCCGCGTGGCTGCGCAGAAGGTTGCGCTGCAGATCGCCGAGTGCGTCCTTCGCGATCTTGACTTCCGAGAGCGAACCGAATCCGGTGTTGATGCCGTACACCGCGGCATCACCGCCGCTGTGACGATCGACGACGAGACGGGCGGCGTCGACGGCGTCGGCGGCCCCCGGCGCGAGCGCGACCTGTTCGCGTTCGTCGGCAATCGACGCCAGTTGCGCGAGGGTCAGGGAATGGCCGTCGAGAAGGATCATCGAAAACTCGGTTTGAGGCGGCGTGCCACGGACGTACTCACGCGGAATTCGCGGAGGTCGCAGAGAACTGTTGTGCCGTCTTCCATGAAGCTCCGTCGAAAGAGAGCTGCAAAGTACGCAACCATTGAGTACTTATGACGAAGGCGCTCTGCGACCTCCGTGAAGTCGTACGTGAGGCAGCCCGAATTCGCCTGTAGAATACTTCGGGACTTCTAAACATATGAACATAGCCGTACTGGGCGCGCAGTGGGGAGACGAGGGCAAGGGAAAGATCGTCGACCTGCTGACGCCGAACTTTTCGATCGTTGCGCGCTACCAGGGTGGCCACAACGCCGGCCACACTGTGTACGTGAACCGGCGCAAGTTCGTGCTGCGCCTGCTGCCGTCCGGCATTCTCCACGACGGCATCACGTGCGTCATCGGCAACGGGGTCGTCGTCGATCCGCAGGCCCTCTTCGCTGAGATCGACGAACTGAAGAAGGCGGGAATCGCGATCGGCGACCGGCTCGTCATCAGCGACAAGGCGCATCTCATCCTGCCGTATCACCGCGAGCTCGATCTGCTGAGCGAGGCGCGTCGCGGCGAACGGAAGATCGGAACGACCTCGCGCGGCATCGGGCCTGCCTACGAGGACAAGATCGCGCGGCGCGGCGTCCGCGTGGGAGATCTCGCGAACACCGGTTCGCTCGCCGAGGCGGTTCGCCACAACGTCGACGCGCGCAACCGGATCATCGCCGAATCGAAGATGGACGCCGAGCAGGTGCTCGCGGACCTCGCGGCGTTCTGGAAGCGAATGGGGCCGTGGGTGACGGACGTCTCGCTGTTCCTCGCGCGGGCCCGCGCCGCCCGGCGATCGATTATGTTCGAGGGAGCGCAGGGGACGTTGCTCGACATCGATCATGGCACGTATCCATACGTCACCTCGTCGAATGCGACGACCGGGGGTGTCTGCACGGGTCTCGGCATTCCACCGCGCGCAATCGACGGCGTAATCGGCGTGGCGAAGGCGTACACG
This sequence comes from Acidobacteriota bacterium, assembly GCA_003222675.1. GTDB lineage: Bacteria > Acidobacteriota > Vicinamibacteria > Vicinamibacterales > 2-12-FULL-66-21 > QHWT01. Next base: position 77,384 of record QHWT01000072.1, read on the forward strand.
ACGCGCGTCGGCGAAGGGCCGTTGCCTACAGAACTGACGGGAGAGATTGGCAATCGCCTCCGCGAGTCCGGGCAGGAGTTCGGCGCCGTGACCGGACGGCCGCGCCGCTGCGGGTGGTACGATGCGGTAGCCGTCCGCTACGCCGTGCGTGTGAATGGCCTCGATGCGCTTGCGCTCACGAAGCTCGACGTCCTGGACGGCATGCGCGAGCTGCAGATCTGTACTTCGTATCGTTGCAATGGCGCCACGCTGACGGAATTCCCCGGCGAGATCGCGCAGCTGGCTGCCTGCGAGCCCGTCTACGAGTCCGTACCCGGATGGACGTCACCGACCGCCGGCGTGCGCCGTTTCGCGGACCTGCCCCGGGATGCGCAGCGATACATCGCGCGCCTCGAGGAGCTGACCGGGGTGCCCGCCGCGATCCTGTCGACTGGATCCGGCCGCGAAGACACGATCATCCGCGAAGATTCCGTGGCGTCACGCTGGGGATTGGAACTGATCACGGCATAGGGCTCAGGCTTCGGGCGTCAGGCTTCAGGCTTCGGGGCTTCAGGCCCCGGATTTCCACGTTGCCGCATTCGCGGCTCCGTTTCGCGCGAAGCGCGACCAGACGCCTGGAGTCCGAAGCCTGAAGCCTGCAGCCGGCTTACGACTTATTGCGTTCGCAGAAGTTCTCGAGCGCGGCCGAGTCTCCGTCGGTGAACTCGACGCCGGCCCGATACTGCGGACCCTTCGCGGGTCCTTTCGGCAGCTCGAACTTCGCCCACGCGATCGCGCCGCGGAAGCGCATCACGAACTCTTCGAACGGCAGGCTGATGCGGACCTTCTGGTTCGGCCGCAGGACCGTGGAGGAGACCACTTGCGCGCCGACCGTCGATAGATCGACGACCATTGCGGGGTTGCCATCGAGCTGCATCTCGACGCCGGAACGGACGCGGGTCCGCGCGGCCCGGCGCGTGCCATGCCAGTCGAGTGGACGCGGCGTGTCTTCGGTTGCGACCGGCGCCTGCGATGCATGTGACGACGAGGCCGCATGCGCAACCGGCGCGGCTTCGACGAGCGACGGCTTGACCACCTGGCGGCTGTAGTCGCCGGTGTGTGACATCACGCGCACTTCGCAGATCGAGAGCTGCGGATCACTTTTGATGCGGTTGATGAGCGCCGCACCGCGCGGCGTGGCCGCGAAGAGGCGCTCGAGGACGATCAGGCGAGGACGATGCTCGATGATCGCCTGGAGGGCTTGGATCGGTTCCGTGTCGGCGAACGTGAGAAGATCGCCGTCGACGCGCTCTTTCAGCGCGGGCATGAGATTCTGCGCAGCTATGACCAACGCCGCCGTGGGCATCCGCCTCAGTCTAGCATGAGCTTCGACGCCGACGTCATCGTCGCGGGCGCCGGTCCCGCCGGCGCCACGGCGGCGCGGCGCCTCGCGCATGCGGGCATGCGCGTGCTCATCGTCGAGCGCTTCGCGCTGCCGCGGCAGAAACCGTGCGGCGGTGGCATCAGCACCCGCGTGTTCGCGCGCTTTCCATATCTGCAGGCGGCGCTGGCGCGCATCCCGCACCTTCCGGTGTCCAGTCTGTATCTCGAAGGTCCGTCGGGTGACGTCTTCCGCATGCGATCGAACGGTCCTGCCGTCGTCCTCATCCGACGCATCGAATTCGATCACCTGCTGGCGAAGCTGGCGATCGAGGCTGGCGCCGAACTCGTTGCGCCCGCCGCTGTCGCGCAGGCGCAACAGGATGCCGACAGCGTCATGCTGAAGCTGCGCGACGGACGCCGCTTGCGCGCGCCCATCGTGATTGCGGCCGACGGCCGGATGGCCCGCGGCCCATCTTGCGCTCGACATGATGGAGGAAACGCCGGTCGCCAGCCTGCAGACGTCTGAGCCGGAGACGCTCTGGGTTTTTTACGGCTATGGCGGCGCGCATGGCTATGCGTACGTGTTTCCGAAGCGCGAGCACGTCAACGTCGGGATCGGATACCTGTTGCCGTACTTCCGCGAACAGGTAGACGAGGCGCCGTACGCGCTGCAGCAGCGGTTCGTATCGGAGCTGCGGGCGCGAGGCTTGATGGACGGCGAGTCGCGGCGCGAACACTTCACGCCGTTTCTGATTCCGGTCGGCGGTCCGCTGCGGCAGACGGCGCGCGGGCGCGTGCTGCTGGCCGGCGATGCCGGCGGATTCGTCAACGGCTTCTCGGCGGAAGGGATCTACTACGCGATGGTGACCGGCGATCTTGCCGCGCGCGCCGTGCTGGGATCACGTGCGGGCGGAGCCGTTTTCCCCGCTCGCACGTGCCGCGCCTACGTGCGCGCGTGGAAGCGGGAGATCGGCGGGGAGCTGCGCGACTCTGTCCTCATCCAGCGCTATCTCTTTCACAGCGCGCCGAGGATGGACATGGTGGTGCGCGGCGCGAACGCACGGCCGGAATTTTCGCGGCTGCTCGTCGACTACGCGAGCGGCCGTTTGTCGTACCGCGCCGCGCGGCGCCGTCTCCTCTGGCACTTTCCGCGACTGCTCCCGCGGTTGACGTGGGTCGCGCTGCGCGGCGCGCGCCGCTATAATTCATCGGCCACTCCCGTGGCCGATTCACCGATGCAGCATGGCTGATTTACGTACACCCGCACTCCAGGGCTGGCAGCGCGCCAACGTCCTGGCGGCCGCCAACTACATGCGCGAGCAGATCGCGCGGACGCCTGAGGACGCGAGGTTGGTCGCCGTGTATGAAGGACTGCTGGACCTCCTCGATCCGGCGCGTGTAGTTGCGCGGCGGCAGCGCGAACAGGCCAGCGCGGCGCGGCAGGCGGCGTCGGCACTGAAAGCCGAACGCCGGCGGACCGAGCGCCGCGCGGCCGATCGGCGCAAGGCGGATCTCGGCCCGCCGGGCGCCGAGCGACGCACCGGACCCGATCGTCGCAGCGGCAGGGATCGCCGCGGCCGTTGACGCCCCACGCGGTGCTGTTCGATCTGGACGACACCCTCTTCGATCACCATCGTTCCGCCCGGGCCGCGCTCGCCGGCGTCCACGCGGCATTCGCGAGCAGCGCCTCGTTCGACGAGTTCGAGCGCCATCACATTCACTTCCTGGAGGAAATGCACATCGAAGTGCTCGCGGGCCGCGTCGCGCTGGACGACGCACGGCGGGAACGGTTCCGGCGCGTGTTCGCGGCGCTTGGCCTGGCGATCGACGAGCGCACGACCGACGCCGTGGCCTGCGCGTACCGCGATGGCTACATGACCGCGCGTCGTGCGACCGAGGGCGCCGCTGCACTGCTCGCCGAGCTCAGGCCTCACGCTCGCGTCGCAATCGTGACGAACAACCTGCTCGACGAGCAGCAGGACAAGTTGGAGTACTGCGGCCTCGCGTCATTCGTGGACGCGCTCGTCGCCTCCGAGGACGTCGGCGTTTCGAAACCCGACCCGGCGATCTTCCAGATCGCGCTCGACCGGATAGGCGCCTCGACCGAGCATGCCGTGATGATGGGAGACTCGTGGCAGGCGGATATTGCAGGCGCGCACGCCGCGGGCATTCGCGCTGTATGGTTCAATCCGCAGCGGCTGCCGCGACCATTACCGCACTACGAGGCCGACGAGATTCACAGCCTCGTACCGGCCGCAGGAGTCGCGGCGCGACTGCTGCGGCTGTTGAACGCCGGACCTCGGGCCTCGAACCTCGAACCTCGATCGTGATCAGGATCGGCATCGATCTCGGCGGCACGAAGATCGAAGCGATCGCGCTCGATCGTGACGGCCGCGAACTGTTTCGCCGTCGCACGGTCACTCCGCGCGAGGACTATGACGCGACCGTTCGGGCTGTCGTTGACCTCGTGCACGACGTCGAGCGCGCCACGGGTGCAACGGGCAGCGTGGGCGTGGGAATGCCTGGTGCGATCTCTCCCGCGACGGGCCTCATCAAGAACGCCAACTCGACGTGGCTGATCGGACGTTCCCTCGACGTGGATCTCTCGCGCGTCCTCGGCCGACCCGTCCGGCTCGCCAACGATGCAAACTGTCTCGTGTTGTCGGAAGCCAGCGACGGCGCGGCCGCGGGTGCTGACGTCGTGTTCGGCGTCATCCTCGGAACCGGCACCGGCGGCGCAATCGTTGCGCACGGACGCCTTATCACCGGCGCGAACGCGATTGCAGGGGAGTGGGGACACAATGCGCTGCCGTGGCCAGAAGCTGACGAGTCTCCAGGACCTGCGTGTTACTGCGGGCTGCACGGTTGCATTGAGACGTTCCTGTCTGGAACGGGTCTTCAGCGCGCGTATGGAGCGGGGGCGCCAGACGCCGCGATCATCGCGTCAGAGGCCGACGCCGGTGATGCGCGAGCGGCCCGCGCGATTGACCTGTATGCCAGCCGCCTCGCGCGCGCGCTCGCGAGCGTGATCAACATCGTCGATCCCGACGTCGTGGTGCTCGCCGGTGGCTTGTCGAATATCACCGAATTGTACACACGGGTGCCTGCCGTATGGCATCGATGGATTTTTTCGGACCGCGTCGATACGCGTCTCGTGCGCGCACGCCACGGCGATTCGAGCGGCGTACGCGGCGCCGCATGGCTGTGGGAAAAATGAATTCAGCTTACGAGTTGTGGCTCAGGGCTCACGCTGGTTCAAGGCCTTCGAATCATGGCTGAGGCCTTGAGCCGACGGAGCCTTGCGCCTTCATGAGCCGAGACATAAGTCATGAGCCACATCAATTCGCAGAGGTCGCGCGGTCGAGCTCGGTCGCGGTGATGCGGAAATGCGACGCGTTCCAGATGACCCTTCCGTCTCGCAGAAGGAGCGCCTGGGGCGTCTCGTGACGCACACCGAGACGCTGAGCCGCGGCATCGGAGACAGGGCGATGGGTCTGGACCGTGATGATCTTGTAAGCGGTCTGACCGGCCGCTGCCCCAATGTGCGCGTGGAGCTCGTCGAGTGCTTCGCAGCTCACGCCGCAATAACGGCTGTGTTTGAACAGCAGTACGAGGCGCTCGCTCGATTCCGCGATCGCCGCCTCGAGGTCGGTGACATTGGCCAGTGGGGTCAGTTGTGACATTGCGATTGAACAATTGTAGCAACGCCGAGGAAAGTGGTCGAGCAGGGCAGTTTGATGATCTCGATCTGAACCGCAATCGACGAGCGAAAAACTGACAAATGAAGGCCGAAAACCTCAGCCGAGCACCCCGACAACCCGGCACGGATAACGAACAACCAGGGAACCGTCAACCGGTAACCGCGTCAGCCCGGCGCTTGATGCGACCGCGTGTGAAAGCCCGCTGCCTCGAGGTGACGGTGGATGTCGGCGACGGCCGTCAACACCTCGACCGGCAATGGCACCGGGGTATGCGTCGTCATGCGGTCGACGTTGTACATCCGGAAGCGGATCCCTTCGAGGTGAAACGCCGCAATCGCACGGGCGAGGTTCTCGGCCTCTTCCATCATAAGTGTCAGGTGCTCGTGCCGCGGGAGCGCCCGGCCCACCGCAATCAGATCATTGACGCGGCGTTCTGCTGCGAGTCGGTGTTCCGTAGCCATAACGGCCATAATTGTAGAATGCGGGTCAATCTCGACAACCCGTCACGTCCGCTGGTGTGTGTCGACCTGAATGGCGTGCTCGATGCTTACACCGGCTGGAAAGATCCCGACCACTGGGATCCTCCCCGGCCCGGCGCGCGCGCCTTTCTCGAAGCGCTCCACGCCCAAGGCTTCGACATCGTCGTCTTCACGACCCGGCATCCGGCGGGGGTGCGACGCTGGCTGCGGGAGCACAATTTTCACGATCTCGTGACCGCCGTTACGCGACGAAAGCCGCCGGCGCACGTGTTCATCGATGATCGCGCGATTTGCTTCCAGGGAGACTTCGACCAGGCGTTGAAGCAGGTGATCGGCTTCAAGGCGCACTGGGAGCCGTGAGGGCGGAGACGTAATGGGCACGCGCGCGGACGAACCCTTCCCCTTCGTCGGTGCAGGCGAGCGTCTCTGCTGCAACCGCCGTATAGCCGGCGCGGAATGCCGTATACGCGAGGGTGTAGAACGGCAGCGCGTGCCGCGCTCGTCGATCGCCAGAGGCTCGCTCGTACTCAGCGAGCATCGCTGCCGAATCCTTGTCGTGCAGTCGCATTTCCACGGCGGCGCCGGCGAGATCCCACGCTGCGCTTTGAGGCCCTGGAAAAAAATGATCGCGATGGTGGTCGAGCGCGTCGACTTTCACGAGTCCCCCGCCCGTTCGAATCCACTCGTGCGCGAGCATACGGCCGTCGATGAATCCGGCAGGAAGATCACGAGGCACGTTTCGGCACACGCGGCGGATGCGATCCGCTGAGGACACGTCGATCAAGTGGCGCACGTTCGTATCGATCATGTGCTCCAACGTTGACGTATCTGCCGGAGCACTCGCTGGAAAGGCGCGAGCGATCGTGCCGATGTAGCGGCCGACCTCGGTCGCATCCATCTCGTCACGACACGCCGTCAGCGGGTGTCCGGGCACCAACGGCAGCTCCAGAAACCCATGCTGCAGCCGGCCGGGACGCGGGCCCAGCCCGAGATCGTGGAGTCGCTCCGCTCGATCGCGCGCGGCCTCACCGTACCGCCCGAGTCCCGCGAAACGGAGCAGGCGCTGCTCGGAGGGGACGGCCACCTTCCATCGCTCGTGTTGCGGCTGGACCGCCGGCCACACGTGACGATTGCACAGGAACGTGGACCGCCATGCACCCGCGGAGAGTTCGACGACGGGTGCTGCCGGGCTGAAGAGTGCTTCGGGCGTGACGCCCGCGTCGCGGGCGTCGGTGCACCAGCGCGTATGCATGCGCCATGTCCCTTGCGCGGCGTCGGACTTCAGCCGCTCCGGTCCGGGATCCCAGCTCGGAAAGAGGACGATCCGATCCGCGGAAACGCCGAGCGCGCCAATCGCGTGCGCGACAGACGAGAACGACGATCCGCTCAATCCCGGACCCTCGTCCACGACCGCGAAAACCGCGCCACGTGCCGCCTCAGCACGCCATGCGGCTTCAACGTCGTCGGCGAGCGCGAGCCGCCGTTCGAACGGATGCCCCTGCGGACGCACCGTGCACGACCAGGTCTCGCACCCGCGCGCGCGCAGGACTTCCACGACGATCGCGGAGAGACTCGTGCCGATACTGCGAATGCCGATGACCGTCGCGCGTGGCGGATGCGAGGCGTTCCAGAATCGCCTGGCGCTCGCCGCGTATGTTTCCGGAAACAGCGCGTAATACGCGAAGCCCTCCGATACGCGCACCGGGACGGTGTCTGGCAGCGTATAGCGACTCACACGCTCCAGAACCTGAGAGAGAATGGATGCCGGCTCTTCCCCTTCCGACATCCGTCCTCCGTTCTCCGACAACCATCTTTCTTCCTTCGATACCCGATCACCGTTCTCCGTCAACCGATACCAAATGTGCGCGGCTGCCAGCGTCGCGTTTCGCATTTCCGACGCCAGTGGATCGAGAGTTTCACGGCCGGGCGAGATGGCGTCGGTGATGCCGGCCTCGAGTTCCGCGACGTCGACGAATAACGAGAGCGCCGCGTCAGGTTCAATGGGATCCGCAGCCGCCGCGAGAGTGACCAGCGCCAGCGCGTCGCGCGTATTGATCCGGCGGTCGTCTTCGCGGTAGATCAGCAACAGGGGGCCCGCATCCAAAAAGCGCGCCGTGCTGATACATTGAGGACATGAGCGAACACGGAGTGGACGCGGACGACGCCCCGCGCGGACGCGCGCGGCTCGAGCCGCCGGACCTGAGCGAAAAAGGCGGCCTGAAGGGCGGAGTGCCGCAGCGGTCTGACGAGCGGCTATTCATGCAGCTTCTCGCGTTCGGTGGCTGCGCGGACAGCGGCGCGGCCGCGCGTTACCTGCAGCAGGCGGGCATCGAGGGCGTCATATATGAAGACGTCAACGATCCGCGCGGCATCGCCATCGTCACGCTCACGGTTGCCCCTGAAGAGTTCGTGACACGCGTCCGTCCCGCGCTCACGAGCGGGCCCTTCGCCTCGCTGACGTTCAAGCCCGACTACACGATGCTCGGCCGCACGTATTCGCTCGGCTACGAGCCGGATTTGCGTGACGCGTTGATCGATCGGCCACGACGCACCGTCTTGAATCCGGCATGGCCCTGGGGCATCTGGTACCCGTTGCGGCGGAACGGCCGCTTCGCGCAATTGCCTGCGGACGAGCAGCGCACGATCCTTGCGGAACACGGGTCGATTGGGATGACGTTCGGTGCGGCGGATTACGTGCACGACATCCGCCTCGCATGTCACGGGCTGGATCGCGACGACAACGACTTCGTCATCGGCCTGATTGGCAAGGACCTCTTCCCGCTCTCTGCCCTCGTGCAGGCGATGCGCAAAACGCAGCAGACTTCGTTGTATCTCGACCGCCTGGGCCCGTTCTTCGTCGGTCGAGCAATCTGGCAATCGAGTTCGTAGACTGAGGACTCAGGGCTCATGAGCCATGAGCCCATTTCTTGCTTGGGCGGTGCGACATGAGCATTCCACAACGCCCCTTCGGCCGTCACGCCGATCAGATGGTCTCTGCGCTCGCGCTCGGCGGGTATCACATCGGTGCCATCAGCTCCGTCCGGGAGGCGATCCGGATCATCCAGGCGGCCATCGATCAAGGGATCACGTTCCTTGACAACGCCTGGGAATACAACGAGCACGAAAGCGAAGAGCGCATGGGGCGCGCGATCGCGGATCGACGCGAGCGTGTCTTTCTCATGACGAAGGTCTGCACGCACGGGCGCGACGCCAGGGTCGCGATGCGGCAGCTCGAAGAATCGCTGAAGCGCCTGCGCACGGACTACCTCGATCTGTGGCAGATCCACGAGTGCGTCTATTTCAACGAGCCCGATCTCCACTTCGCGCGCGGAGGCGTCGTCGACGCGCTCGAACGCGCGAAACGCGATGGCAAGGTCCGCTACGTTGGCTTCACCGGCCACAAGCACCCCGAGATTCACCTCCGAATGTTGGCGTTCGGCTATCCGTTCGACAGCTGTCAGCTCCCGCTCAACTGCTTCGACGCATCGTTCAACAGCTTCGAGCAGCGCGTGCTGCCCGAACTGCGCCGTCAGCAGATCGCCGCCCTCGGGATGAAGAGCCTGGGCGGAAGGGGCGATGCGGTGAAGCGTCGCGCCGTGCGGGTCGAAGACGCGCTGCGCTATGCGATGAGCCTTCCTGTGACGACGACCGTCAGCGGGATCGATTCGATGCACGTGTTGAAGCAGAACGTCCGCATTGCGACGAACTTCAAGCCAATGACGGCGGAACAGATGGCACGCCTCCGCCATCGGCTGGGACCAGTGGCCGCGGACGGGCGGTTCGAGTTGTATAAGACGTCCGCGTTGCACGACGGGGATGAAGGGCGTTCGCAGCACGGCTTCCCGTCGCCTGAAGCCATGGGCGGATAACGCTCACAGGTTCGAGTGCTTCATATACATGCAGCCGGCCGGGACGCCGCGTCCGCAGCGCACGAGCGTCAGCGGCCGGCCTTCGACGTGGGGAAGCATGGCGCTCGTCACGCGATCGTAGTAGCGGACCAGGTCTAGCTTCGTGAGCGGCGGACGCTCGAACATGATGCGGTCGGCGTTGCTGATCTGCACGCCGCGCACCACGATGCCCGTTCCGCCTCCGGGAGGGGTCGTCTTCGATCCGCTCGCGGGCAGCGGCGTCTCCGCGGGGCGCTCGCGGATCCCGCTCTTCGGATCGCGATCGCGGCGCAAGCCCTGAAAGGATGGATACCGAATCTTGCCCTCATCCGTCCACTCGGTGAAGACGGCTTCTGCCACCAGCGCCGGTCGCACCAGTGCGCGTGGCGCCCCAGCCAGCCGGATGGAGGCGGTGAGAAGGGACACTCCTTGGTTTCCATCGCGTTCACTGCCGTGCGGAGCTCACGCGCGGCAGCCGCGGTGAAACCCGTTCCGACCTTTCCGGCGAAGACCAGACGATCGGCGTCGAAGTAGCCGACCAGCAGCCCGACCGGCAGGAAGGTCCAGAACCCGCCGAGACGGACGCCATAGACAACCGCGACCGGCAATAGAAACCCAAGCAGATGCGGCAGCGCCTGGACCATTGGGGTCAGATCTCAATTTTCGATCGGAACTGAAAAATCGAGATCTGACCCCAACCGGAGGTGCCGGTCAACCGCTATCTGTGCCGGCGCAGAACATCTGGGGTCAGGATCTCGATTTTTCGATAATGGAAAATCGAGATCTGACCCGGAGGGCGCCCGGAACACGGCCTGAATCCTGCTTCAGAAACGGCCGATCGCCGAATGAGGATCAGAAGAGGAGGACTTGTGCAACTGACGCGGATGGTGGGAGTGCTCGCGATAACGGGGACGCTTGCGATCGTCGGAGGGTGCAGCAAATCGAAAAGTGAAGTGCCCTCCGAGACGCAGGTGGCGGGCGATGTTCGAACACCGGGCGTGCCCATGACGGTTGCAGGATGCTTGCGCGCCGGGGAGGCGTCAGACACGTACGTGCTCACGCAGGACGCGTCCAACACCGGCGTGGCGCAGACGGCGAACTATCAGCTCGTCGGGGCGTGCTCGCGACACAGCAGGAGATCGCCACCCGGTCGACACCGACGCAACAGGACAAGGCGACCGGCACCGCCGGGAAGCCGACCGTGCAGACCGAGACCCAAATTGACATGCGGACGCTGCAGGTCAACTCCGTCAACCCGCAGGGCGGCAAATGTGAGATGAAGTAGGACTCAGGACTTACGACTCAGAACTCAGGGTGGCTCAAGGCTTAAGTCGGCCCAAGGCATGACCCACCTCGAGCCCTGAGTCATGCGCGTCTTTCAGATTTCAGGACTCTTCGCGTGACTCCGCGCGCTCTTCGGAGCGCTCGTCCCACACATCGGACTCGGCGATGGTGCGGATGGCCGGGAGGTTGCGCGCCTGCCGGATCAACTCACCGCGAGGATCGGAGAACCCCCACTCGCGGACGTCGATTGCGAAACTGAACCGCGAGATGAGTGTGCCGCGCGTGACGTCGGCATCCTCGTCGTCGCGGCTCGCGTCGGCGCGCGCCTGTTCGATCAGCCGTTCCATCACCCACGCCGGCACGTGACTGCGATAGCCCGGATACACGTAACTGAACGTTTGAAGCTGCGCCAGCAGCAGCGGCCAGTGCGGTCCGACGCGGCCGACGAGGCGCTCCCAATCGAGGATATCGCCGACGCACAGGATCAAGTGAAGAATGTCGGCGACGTCGTGTCGATGGCGCTCGCTGATGAACAGCCGGTGCCAGATGAGCTCTTCCGGCGGCGCGATGCGCACAGGCTGTGCTGCGATGACGCCCGGACGGCTGTGATTGAGCCACCCCTCATCGATCACCGACACGCCGTTGCCCATGCCGTAGATCAAGTCGACGAACCGTTCGCCGGCAACGGCCTTGGCGAGCCAATGCAGATCCTCGAGCCGCATCGTGAAGCCCGCGGCGTGCAGCGCGTGCGCGGCCGCCACGACGACGGACGGTTCGACGAAGAGATCGAGATCCTTGGTCTGCCGGTAGATGCCTGTATGTTCGTAAATCGCATAGGCGCCGGCCACGACATAAGGGACGCCGGCGTCGTTCAGCGCCTGCAGTGCGCGCCGGTAGACCTCGCGTTCCTCTTCCGGGATCCAGAAATCGCCGTGCGTAAGAGATTTCCGCTCTTCCGGGGACAGGCGCCGTGGACGGCGGCCTCGAATTGTGGGCACGCAGGTTCTCTCCCCCGCAAGTTCAGCAACACGCGGGCCACATTTTGAGCCGATGGGTCGGGCAATGCGGGTTGCGGGACACAAGATGCGACTGAGAGCGGCGCCACGCCCGTGGCCGAGTTCACTCCGTTGCCCGGAATGGGATTCCGCAGCCCACACGCGCGGAACTGAATGCCGAAGTGGGTAAACCAAGTTGCTCGGCATTCCGTCTACAATCCTTGGTGCTTATGCTCGAGCCACTCCTTCGCGATCTGCGATACGCGGCGCGCATGCTCCGCAAGACGCCCGGCTTCACCGCCATCGCGCTCGTGACGCTCGCGGTCGGCATTGGTGTCAATACCGCGGTCTTCAGCGTCGTCAACGCGCTCCTGTTGAAGCCGCTTCCGTTCCCCGAGCCTGACCGCCTCGGCGCGGTCACCACGTTGTTCCGTTCGCCGCGAGGGCAAAGCGAACAGACCTCCGTCGACGGGAAGACATTCTTCGCGATTCACGACAATGCGACGACGGTTGCAACCGCGGTGTCATCCGGTGGACTTGGCGGTGGAATAAACCTCGTCGCAGGCGGCATGGCGGCCAACGTGGAGCAGCGCCGGGTCAGCGCGGGGTATTTTGGCGTTCTGGGTGTTGCGCCATTAGTCGGTCGCGAATTCACCGTGGATGAGGACCGCGAGGGAGGGCAGACCGCTGCCGTGCTCAGCCATGCGTTGTGGACGCGCGTATTCGGCGGCGATCCCAACATCATCGGCCGTGCGATCACGCTGCGGGGCGAGCCCTACACTGTTGTCGGCGTGATGCCGAATGGCTTCACGACGGGAGCGCCGACCGACGTGTGGACTCCCTTGCGTCCATCGACGAAAGGCGAAGGAGGTGGATCGAACTACGGAATGATTGCGCGGCTGCGCCAGGGAGCGACGTGGGAGCACGCGAATGCGGAGATCGCCCAGCTCGGTTCGGCGGCCGCCCGCGAGGGCTACAAACCTGACGTCACCGCGGTGTGCAGGTTGATTCCGCTTCAGCAGGATGAGACGTCGGAAATCCGCGAGCCGCTGCTCATGCTCTGGGGAGCGGTCGGCCTGGTGCTCCTCATCGCGTGCGTGAATCTCGCGGGACTGCTGCTGGCGCGCTCAGGCATGCGCACGCGCGAGATCGCGACGCGCATGGCCCTTGGCAGCGGACGTGGCGCGGTGGTCCGTCAGCTGCTCATCGAGAGCGGCATGCTCGCTCTTGCCGGCGGTTCACTCGGCATCTCGGTCGGATGGGGCGTACTCGACGCGCTGAAGCGGCTCAGCACGAACGTGTTCCCAATCGGTTTCCCGATTCAGCTCGACGTACGCGTGCTCGCGGCGACGCTGATTATTGCGCTTGTCACGAGCGTGCTGTTCGGACTGGTGCCGGCGCTCCACGCGAGCCGCGTGAACGTCCAGAGCGCGCTCGCCGAATCGGGCACACGCGCGGTTGCGGGCGCCACGGCGCGCTGGCCGCGCCGGCTCCTCGTCGTCGGCGAGGTCGCGATGGGCGTCGTGCTGCTCGTCAGCGCGGGACTGCTCGTTCGTACTTTCGTGCACCTGCGCAGCCTCGATCCAGGCTTCGATCCTACGCACGTGATCACCGCATCGGTGTCGCTGCAGGACGCGCGTTACCAGGAAGTCACCAAGGTGGATCGGCTGTTTGGCGATACCTTGACGCGCATTCGCGAGGTGCCAGGCGTGCAGGCCGCGGGCGTTTCGCTCGGCCTTCCGTACACGCGGCTGCTGAATCTCGGGTTCCGACGGCTGGATGGGCCGCGCAGCGGTGACGAGGGGGGCATCACGAACCTGAGTTACATCACTCCGGGGTACATCGAAGCGCTGCGCATTCCCGTCCGCGAAGGCCGAAGCTTCACCGACCGGGATGCGGCAAGCGCGCCCGGAGTGGCGATCGTCAATGAAGAATTCGTGAAGAAGTACTACAAGGGACAGACCGTCGTCGGGCGGCGCATCAGTGTCGCGGGAGAGCGGGCGATCATCGGCATCGTGGGCAATGCGCGCGCGACCTCGTCGGGATTCTCCGATTACAGCCAGCCGCTCGTGACGCCACCTATCATTTATATTCCCGCGGCACAGACTACACCCGGATTCCTGAAGCTCGTGCACACCTGGTTCTCTCCCTCATGGGTTGTTCGAGCGTCCGGCCCGTCGGAAACCGTGGCCGCGGCGATTCGGCAGTCGATGGCGACCGTCGATCCGATGCTCCCTATTGCGCGGCTCGAAAGCATGTCGGACGTGCAGGCGGCCTCGCTCGCGTCGCAGCGTTTCATGATGGTGCTGGTGCTCGGTCTCGGCGGGGTCGCGCTGCTGCTCGCGGCAATCGGTATCCATGGGTTGATTGCGAGCTCGGTCTCCGAGCGCACACGAGAGCTCGGCATTCGTCTCGCGCTGGGCGCAACCACCGGCCAGGTCATGCGGACCGTCGTGCTGCCAGGCGTAGCCCTCGCGACGGCGGGGGTTGCGATCGGCAGCGTGGTCGCGTTCGCGGCCGTGCGGCTCATGCAGTCGTTTCTCTGGGGCGTCGCGCCTACGGATCCGATCACGTTTGGCGCGGTCATCGTCACGCTGCTGTCCGTCGCACTCATCGCGAGCGTGATTCCGGCGCTGCGCGTGCTGCGGCTGGATCCGGCCCTCACTCTGCGTGCGGAATGAGGTTCTTCCGCCTAAAGGCGGAAGCCACGAGAGTGTCGGTCGGATCGCGTGGTGTCGGTCAGATCGTGTGGTGTCGATCAGAGCGTGTGGCTTCCGCCTTCAGGCGGGAAGGCATTACGGTTCTGCGCTCGCTGTCTCCACAGCCTGCAGGATGCCGCGCTGGATGTAGATGGGGCGGACGATAGTGCGCAGAGCGGGCAAGCGAGCAGCAAGCCACGCGCCGCTGAGCAGGCAGGCCACGCCGCCGATGGCAATCGTGGCCGCGGTGCCGATACGATCGGCGAGAAGACCGGCAAGCAGGCTTCCGATCGGGGCAGTACCGAGAAAAGCCATCGTGTAGAACGCCATCACGCGCCCGCGCATCTGATCGTCGACGAGCGTCTGCAGCACGGTGTTCGTCGCCGCCATCTGCACCATGAATCCGGCGCCCACGATAACGAGGATCGCAAGCGCCACGGGCAGCTGCCGCGTAAAAGCGAAGGCCACGAGACCCGCCCCGAATGCCAGCGTCGCGTACATCATCACGCGGCCCAGCCCTATAATCGATTTCCGTCCCGCGAGGTAGAGTGCGCCGCCGAGCGCGCCGACCCCTGTCGCGCCCATCAGCAGTCCCAGCGTGTTAGGGCCGCCGTGCAGCACGTTCGCGGCGATGACAGGCATCAGTACCGTATATGGCATTCCCATCGCGCTGACGATCGCGAGCACGATCAACGCCGTTCGGATCGGGACGGATCGGACGACGTAATCAAAGCCACTGCGCAGCTCTGCGCGGAGGCGCGTGTCGCGTCTTAGCGCGGAACGCCGGACCCGCATCGCGAGCAGCGATCCGATGACGAAGAGGTACGACACCGCGTCGAGCATGAAGCACCAGCCTTCGCCGGCCGCGGCAATCAGCACTCCGCCTATCGAGGGGCCGACAATGCGGCTCGCGTTCACCATCGAGGAATTGAGCGCGATAGCGTTTGCGAGATCGCTGCGATCCTCGACCATCTCGACGACGAAGGCCTGGCGCGCGGGCGTGTCGAACGCGTTGATGATGCCCTGCAGAGTCTGCAGCGCTACGATGTCGCGCACGGTGACCCAGTGACCGAGCGTCAGCACGCCCAGGGCCAACGATTGCAGCAGCGACGAAACCTGCGTGATTACGAGGATGCGGCGGCGGTCCCACTGATCCACCAGCACGCCGGCAAACGGGGCAAAGACAAGTGTAGGAATCTGTCCGCAGAAGCCAACGACGCCGAGTAGCAGCTCGGACCCGGTGAGCCGATAGACGAGCCAGCTCGTCGCGATGCGCGTGATCCACGTGCCGACGAGCGAGATGCTCTGCCCACTGAAAAAGAGGCGGTAGTTGCGGTGCCGCAGCGCGCGTGTCAACTGCACGGAGAGTCCTGACCTGGGTCCACTCAGCGCCGCAACGTGCGAAACGTGATCGAGTACCGAAGCGCGTTGACTTCGGGAATGCTGTGCTGCCACTCGCTGCGTGCGAGGCCGGAGAGCACGTAGCCGGATCGCGGTTCGAGCGTGATGCTCACGCGCTCGCTCTCTCGTTCGGGTCCGCGGCGGAATCGAAACCGGCACGCGGACATGAGCGAGATGCCGACAATGAGCGCGAACCCGGGTGCGTCGCGATGCCATCCGATCGGCGCACCAGGTTGATACTCCGTCAGGAGCGCTTCCGACAGCGAGGCCGGTTCCACCTCGGCAAATGCGGCGGCGCGGTCGCGGCAGGGCAGCAGGAACGCGGGGATATCCGGGCCCGGCGCCAGTCGCGATCGGTCGAAGCCGTACTTCCATCCGTACTGAATCACCCGCCGCCGTGCGATCGCGCCGCGCATTTCCACCCGGTGGAACTCCAGGCGTCGAATTTCGTTCAGGAGCGCCGCCTCGTCCGCGACCGTGATCAAATCCGCCCGATAGCGGAAGCCGTCAGGCCACGCGCGGACCGCCGGATCCCCGAACAGGTCAGGCATCGTTTCACTGGACGTCGGGCCGCGCATGCCTATCGTTCACGCAAACACGTCACCACATCGGTGAAGCCTCAGCCGTAATGACGGCCCTTCGCTTGCACGCCGACGACAGCACCGGATGAGCGAGTCACGACGGATCATCGACATCGCGCCTGCCGCACTCATCAAGGTGATCGCCGCGATCATCCTGATCTGGATGTGGCTGCAGCTCTGGCAACTCCTCATGGTCATTGTGGTCGCCTGCGTCCTCGCGATCACGCTTTATCCGGCCGTCGAGTGGCTCGAACGCCGCGGCATCCCGTGCAGCTTGGGCGCGACGGCAGTCGTTGTCGTGCTGGCGCTGCTGATCGTGTGGTTTTTCTGGGTCACGGGCGCGTCGCTGTCGGGGCAGGCGCGAATGCTGGGCGGTCGCGTGATGGAATTCGAACGTACCGTCATCGAGCGCGCACCGCCCTGGATCACGGACGCAATGCGCAGGAACGGTACCGGCGTGCCCGACATGTCCGCCCTCGCGGGCTACGCGGTCAACGCGGGCCGTCTCGCGCTCGCTGCGGTCGTCGTGGCGGCGCTGGCGCTCATCCTGACGATTTATCTCTTAATCGAAGGACAGCAGACCTACGCCTGGCTCGTCGCTTACGCACCGCCCGCGCATCGTGCCCGAGTCGACGTCACCGCGCGGGAAGCGCGCCGGGCGATTCTCGCCTACGCGGTCGGCAACGTCGCGACGTCAGTGTTCGCGACGATCTTCGTGCTCGTATGCCTGTCCTTGCTGCGCGTGCCCGCGGCGCTGTTGCTCGCGCTCCTCGCGGGCATCTTCGACTTCGTGCCGGTGCTCGGCTTCATCTGTTCGGCTCTCCCGGCGGTGCTGCTCGCGCTGACCGTCTCGCCGGCCGTGGCGATCACCGTAGCGGCGCTCTACGTCGGGTATCACGCGCTGGAAAACTACTGGATTGGCCCGAAGGTGTACGGTGGTCGCCTTCGACTGTCAAACCTCGCTGTCATCCTCGCCTTCGCCGTTGGCGCCGAGATCGGGGGGATCGTGGGCGCGCTCCTGGCGCTGCCCATCGCGGCCATGTATCCGGTCGTCGAGAATGTGTGGCTGAAGGAATATCTCGGTCGCGACGCCGTCGAGACGCATCGTCGCATCGAGCGCCGCGGCGCTTGACGCGGCTGCTCTCAGGCTTCGGGCTTCAGGATAAAATTCTGAAGCCCGGAGTCAATCCTATTGACGACAACGCTCAGACAACAGATCGGTACGATGCTCGCCCAGCCTCGCACCATTTCCTCCATCGCCCATGAGCTCGGCGTTACGCGACCAGACGTTGAAGAACACGTCCGTCACCTCCTGAAGTCCGCGCGTGCCGCGGGGCGGCGCGTCGTCGTGGAGCCCGCGCGGTGCCGCAGTTGCGGGTTCACCTTCGAGGAATCGAAGCTTACCAAGCCAGGGAAGTGTCCGGACTGCAAGGGCACTCATCTGTACGAGCCGCTGATTCAGATCAGTGGCCTGGCGTGATACCCTCTCGTCACACCATTCATCCCGTGTGAGGAGACCCATGAAGCACTGGTTGCGACTGCTGGTCGCGATCTCGGCCGCACTCGCGGCCCGACCGGCATACGCGCAGAACGAGGCGGCGCTGAAGGAATATTTCGAGGGGCGCAGTGTCGTGGTGAAGCTCGACATGCCGGCAACGTCGGACGGCATCGATGTCTTCCCGGATGCGCGCCGTCCGCTGAACTTCGGCGACTATTCGGAGCGGATCAAATCCTCCGGCGTCGCTATTCGGTCCGGCAACTCGGCGCTCGTGACGCGCGTGCGCGTGAAGGACAAGCTGCTCGAGTTCCAGCTTGGCGGTGGCGGATTCGGCACGTTCGGCGACGACACGAGCACCAGCGTCTACATCCCGGACACGCCGAAGTCGAAGCGCGAAAAGGATCTCGAACAGCAGGTGAAGCACGAGACCGATGCCGCGCGCAAGCGCCGCGTTCAGCGCGAGCTGGACGACGTTCGGGCCGAACGTCGCCGCGAAGACAGCCGCAACGAGGCCGTCAAGGCCACAGCGGAGGAACAGAAGAAGCAGCGCATCGCGGAGCAGCGCCTGCACGCAGGGTCGCGCTTCAACATCCGCTACCAGAACGGCGTCCCGCCGGGCCTCGAGCCCGCCGGGATCATGCGCGCCCTTGCGGGGTACGTCGACTTTCCGTTCGCAACCGACCAGCGTCCGGCGGAGGCGCATGTCGAAACACCGGAGCTCCGAGCGCCGATCGCGGCGGCCGGCGCGATCTACAAGGGGATGACGCTCGCGGACGCGGAGCAGGCGTTCGGACGCGCGGAGAAGACGAGCGAGCGCACTGAAGGCGCGCTGCGCGTGGTCACCGCAACGTTCTCGCGCGACGATCAGCGGATCGTCGGCGAGTTCGTGGAAGGCGTGCTGATCCGGTACTCCATCAGTTCGAGGTAGCGTGAGAGTCTTCGTCGCGGGAGCGAGCGGCGCCGTCGGCCGACGCCTGCTTCCGCAGCTCGTCGCCGCGGGACACACGGTCGTCGCGATGACGCGCGTGCCGTCCCGGACTGCCGCGATGACCGCTGCCGGTGCCGAGACTGTCGTGGGAGATGTGTTTGATCGCGACGGCCTTCTGGCGGCCGTTCGCGGCGCGATGGCCGACGCGATCATCAACCAGCTCACCGATCTTCCCACGGCGATGAATCCGCGTCAGCTCGGCGCGATTTACGAGCGGAACAATCGCGTGCGCCGCGAAGGCACGCGCAACCTCATCGCGGCCGCTGTGCAAACAGGAGTGACGCGGTTCGTCGTGCAGAGCATGGGCACCTGGTATCGACCGGAAGGCGGGCTCATCAAGTCTGAAAGCGACCCGCTCTGGACTGATGCGCCGGAGCCGATCGGCGAGGCCGTGCGGACCGTTGCGGCAATGGAAACCAGCGTCATGCGCGAGACGCCAATCGGCGTTGTCCTCCGCTACGGCGGGTTCTACGGCGCGGGGACGTGGTACGCGCCCGGCGGAGAGATCGCCAGGCGCATGAAGAGCCGCGGGTTTCCAATCATCGGCGACGGCGCGGGCGTCACGTCGTTCGTTCACGTCGACGACGCGGCCTCTGCCGCCGTAAGGGCGTTGAGCGCGCGTGCTTCGGCGATTTACAACGTAGTGGACGACGACCCTGCGCCGGCCGCGGAATGGATTCCCGCGTATGCCGCAGCGATTGGCGCGCCGCGGCCGCTGCGCGTGCCGGCGTTTCTCGCGCGGCTCGCGATTGGCAATGCAATGACGACCTGGATGGTGACACTCCGCGGCGCCTCGAACGCGAAGGTCGCCGCCGAACTCGGGTGGCGGCCGAAATACCGGTCGTGGCGGAATGGAATAGCAAATGACTGAAGACGCGCCCTTGGGCAGGTGGGATGAGTTGAACAAGTGTCCGGAGTGCGGGCGCGACATGGAGCGCGTACCGCTCGTCGGCGAGCAGGTGGGGCTGTACTATCGGTGCCCGACGCATGGCCGCTATCGTTATTCGTGGGACAGCGACGCGCTCGAAAGCGCTCCGGAGAATAATTCCGCCTGAGGTGGACGCCGCTACTCCGCAAGCGTGCCCGCGTACTCTTCGTAGCTACCCTTGAAATCTTCGATCCGGCCGTTGGTGAAGTGCCACACGCGGGTGCCGACTTCTTCCATCAGATCCTGGTCGTGCGTCACGAGCAGCACGGTACCTTCGAACCGCTGCAGCGCGACGTTGAGCGCGTTGATCGATTCGAGGTCGAGGTGGTTCGTGGGCTCGTCGAGCACGAGCACGTTCGGCTTCTGCAGCATGATGCGGCAGAAGAGCAGCCGCGCGGTCTCGCCGCCCGACAACGCATCGGTCGGCTTGAGACCTTCTTCACCACTGAAGAGCATCTGCCCGAGCAAGGCGTGGATGTCCTGACGCGATGCGTCCGGGTCGAAGCGGTGCAGCCATTCAACTATCGTTGTCTTCGCGGGCGTCAGAGCTGCGGCGCCGGGGGTAAAACCTTGCGACGCGTTGTCGAAAACACCCGTGTGATCCTGCGCGAAGTACCCGACCGAGACCTCGTGTCCCCAGCGGATCACGCCGGTGTCGAGGTCCTGCGGCGCCGGCGCGATGCCAGGTGCGTCAGACAGCAGCGCCTTCAACAGCGTTGTCTTGCCCACGCCGTTGCGGCCGACCATCACGATTTTCTCCCCGCGGTTCACGATTGCGCTGAAGTCGGTCACAACCGATGCACCGCCGAATGCCTTCGAGACGTTCTTGAACTCGAGCGCATTGCGCCCTGAAGGCCGGTGCATCGTGAACTTGATGTAGGGGCGCTGGATGTTCGATCGTGCCAGCTCGGTGGTCTGCAGCCGCTCGACCTCCTTGCGGCGCGACTGCACCTGACTGGAGCGCGTGCCCGCCGAGAACCGGGCGATGAAGTCGTTCAGCTGCGCAATCTTCTTGTCGCGCTGCTCGTTCTGCGACTCGAGCCGCGACCGGATTTGCGTCTTCGCGACCACCATCTCGTCGTAGCCGCCTGTGTAAGTGATGATCGTCTGGTAGTCGATGTCCGCCGTGTGTGTGCAGACGGCGTTCAGGAAGTGCCGATCGTGCGAGATCACGATCAGCGTGCCCTCGTAGTGGACGAGAAACTCCTGCAGCCAGTGGATCGAATCGAGGTCGAGGTGGTTCGTCGGCTCGTCGAGCAGCAGTGCCTGCGGATGGCCGAACAGCGCCTGCGCGAGCAGCACGCGGACTTTCTGTCCTCCCTGCAGCTCCACCATCGTACGCTCGTGGAGATCCTGCGGGATGTCGAGCCCTTCGAGAAGAATGGCGGCGTCGCTTTCAGCGGTGTAACCGTCCTCTTCGCCAACGACACCCTCGAGCTCGGCCAGACGCATGCCCTCTCCATCGGTCATGTCCGTCTTGGCGTAAAGCCGCTCGCGTTCCTCCAGCGCGGACCACAGCCGCTGGTTGCCCATGATCACAGTGTCGACGACGCGGAACCGGTCAAAGGCAAATTGATCCTGACGCAACACGCCAAGCTTCGGGGGACGCGAGACCGTGCCCTGCTGAGGCGCGAGCTCGCCCGTCAGCAGCTTCATGAAGGTCGATTTGCCGGCGCCATTGGGCCCCGTCAGGGCATAACGCCGCCCGCTTGAGAACGTGGTGGCCACGTCCTCGAACAGGACCCTCGAACCATACCGCATGGATACACCGGCGACTGAAATCATGAGAACGACTCTACTTCTGGCTCAAATGGGTTGGGAGAACCCCTTATTCTACCAGATGTTCGGCCCAATCCCCTATAATCTCTGCAATGGACCCCACAGACGCTCTCAACCCGGATTACTACCACCGCGTCGTCGATTGCCAGTGGGCGTGCCCCGCGCACACCAATGTTCCTGAATACATCCGCCTGATCGCCCACGGAAAATTCACGGAGGCGTACATCCTCAACCGCGAATCGAACGTCTTCCCGGGCATCCTCGGACGCACGTGCGATCGGCCGTGCGAGCCCGCGTGCCGGCGCGGCCGCGTCGACGGGAAGCCCGTTGCCATCTGTCGTTTGAAGCGCGTCGCGGCCGACAATCGCGGCGAGGTACGGCACCTGTTGCCGCGGGCGCCCGTCGAGAAGAACGGCAAGAAGATCGCGCTCATCGGCGCCGGGCCTGCATCGCTCACTGTCGCGAACGACCTGATGCCGCTTGGCTACCAGGTGACAATTTTCGAGAAGCTGCCGAGGCCGGGCGGCCTCATGCGTATCAACATACCGGCGTTCCGTCTTCCCGAACAGGTCCTCGACGAAGAGATCGGTTACATCACCGACATGGGTGTCGACGTTCGGTACAACACTTCCGTCGACAGCCTGAAAGCGCTGCTGGACAACGGTGAATTTGGCGCGGTATTCGTCGGCAGCGGCGCGCCGAAAGGCAAGGAGCTCGAGATCCCCGGCCGCCACGATACAAATCAGATCTTCATTGGGATCGATTGGCTCGAGTCGATCCACTTCGGCCACGTGGACTCGGTCGGCAGCCGCGTCTTGATCATCGGCGTGGGTAATACCGCGATGGACTGCTGTCGATCCGCGAAGCGGCTCGGTGCCACCGATGTCAAGGTCATCGCGCGGAAGACGCGGAAGTATTTCAAGGCGTCACCCTGGGAGCTCGAAGACGCGGAAGAAGAGCACGTCGAGATTCTCGAAAACCTGCAGCCGGTGCGGTTCATCATCGAGAACGGCACGCTGACCGGAATGGAGTTCGACAAGTTCAAATCCATCGAAACGCCCTCCGGGCTGAAACAGGAAGTCGTCGGCCGCGAGATCATCCCGTGCGACACCGTCGTTCTCGCCATCGGGCAGGACAATGCGTTTCCGTTCATCGAACGGAACATCGGCCTGGAGTTCGGCAAGTGGGACATGCCCGTCGTCGATAAGACGACGTTCATGTCGACCCGGCCCGGTGTGTTCTTCGGCGGCGACGCTGCGTTCGGGCCGGCGAACATCATCTGGGCCGTCGAGCACGGCCACCAGGCGGCGATCTCCATCCACAACTACTGCCAGGGCATCCCCGTTACGACTCGTCCAGCGCGCGGCATGACCCTGTCGAGCACAAAGATGGGGCTGCACGAATGGGCCTACAGCAACGATTACAGCCCCGTGCAGCGGCAGAAGATGATGCATGTCGAGCTGCCGCTTCGCTTCCAGAGCATGACGATGGAAGTGGAGAAGGGGTTTACAGCGGAACAGGCGCGCGCGGAAGTCGAACGGTGCCTGAACTGCGATGTCCAGACGCATTTCATCGACTCGCTGTGCATCGAGTGCGACGCGTGCATCGACATCTGCCCGGTCGACTGCCTGTCGATCGCGCCAAACGGCGATGAAGCGCAGCTGCGCGCGAAATTCAAGGTGCCCGCCGATAATCTCGAACAGCCCCTGTTCGTCTCGGGTGCGCTGAAGCAGACACGCCGCGTCATGTTGAAGGACGAGAACGTGTGCGTGCACTGCGGGCTCTGCGCCGAGCGTTGTCCGACCTACGCGTGGGACATGCGCAAATTCGTGCTGCACCTGCCGTATGCGGGGACAAACGGCTCAGGGCTCATGGCTCAGGGCTCGGGGGGACTCAAGGTCATTGGAGCGTGAGCCACAAGCCAGCGGAGCCATGAGCCGGCATGGGCCCATGAGCCGCGATGAGCGATGAGCCTTAAGTCGTAACCCCAATTGACATTCAAATACCCATGGATCGAGTAAACGAGTTCGCGTTCAAGATCGCGACGGCAAATGGCACCGGGTCGGCGTCGGCCAACGGCCTCATCATGCAGGCGATCTTCCGCATGGGCGTGCCCGTCACCGGGAAAAATGTCTTCCCGTCGAACATTCAGGGGCTGCCGACCTGGTACGAGATTCGGGTCAACCGGCACGGCTATACCGCGCGCACGCCACACTTCGATCTGCTCGTCGCGATGAACCCGGCTACCTACGACAAGGACGTCGCGGAAATCCGACCCGGCGGATGGCTCGTCTACGACTCGACGTGGCCGCTTGATTCGCGTCTTGCGCGGCCCGACGTCACATATCTCGGCATCCCGCTCGCCGAGATGTGCAACGCGCAGTTCAGCGAGGTGCGCGAACGGATCCTGATGAAGAACATCGCGTACGCCGGGGCATTGGCGGCGCTGCTCGATATGGACACCGACATCATCCGCGCCCTCCTCGACGAGAAGTTCGGCAGGAAACCGGCGCTGATGGAATCGAACCGCAAGGCCGTGAGCCTCGGCTACGACCACGCGAAGGCGCACTTCCAGTGCCCGCTGCCAATCCGCCTCCAGCCGATGGACAAGACGACGGACGCGATTCTGATCGATGGCAACACGGCCGCTGCGCTCGGTTGTGTCTATGCCGGTGCAACGGTGGGCGCCTGGTATCCGATCACGCCGGCGACGTCGCTGATGGAAGCCTTCAAGGGGTTCTGCCAGAAGTACCGCCGGGAGCCCGAGACGGGTCGCAACCGGTTTGCGATCCTTCAGGCAGAGGACGAACTGGCCGCGATTGGCATGGTGATCGGCGCGTCGTGGGCCGGTGCGCGTGCCTTTACGCCGACGGCGGGTCCGGGAATCTCGCTGATGAGCGAGTTCATCGGCCTGGCGTATTACGCGGAAGTACCCGCCGTCATCTTCGACGTGCAGCGGACCGGGCCGTCCACCGGCATGCCGACGCGGACGCAACAGGGAGATCTGATGATGTGCGCCTACGCGTCGCACGGCGACACGCGACACATCTGCCTCTATCCTGCCGATCCGCGCGAGGCGTTCGAATTCGCGGTAGCGTCGTTCGATCTCGCCGAGCGGTACCAGACGCCGGTGTTCGTATTGAGCGATCTCGACATAGGCATGAACGACTGGATGGTGCCGGCGTTGACCTGGGACGATACCTATCGTCCCGATCGCGGCAAGGTGCTGACGCCCGCGGAGCTGGAGAACGTCACGACGTTCTTCCGGTATCTCGATCCGGACGGCGACGGCATTCCGTATCGCACGCTGCCGGGGATGAGCCCGAATGGCGCCTATTTCACGCGCGGGTCTGGGCACAACCGGTTC
>QHWT01000072.1:102337-171943 GCA_003222675.1 Acidobacteriota bacterium
GTACGTGGACGTTGTCGATCGAATCGATCGCAAGATCCAGCACGCGGCGCGCGCGGTACCGGCGCCGCTGGTGCGCCTCGCGCCCGGCGCCAAGGCCGGCATCGTCACTGTCGGGGGCTGCCATGGGGCGTGCATGGAGGCGCTCGATCTCTTTGCCAGGGAAGGTCTCGCGCTCGACTACCTTCGCGTGCGCGGGTTTCCGTTCGGCCAGGAGGTCACCGCGTTCCTCGAATCGCACGATGTCAACTTCATCGTCGAACAGAACCGCGACGGACAGTTGCGAAGCCTGCTGATGCTCGAGACGGGAGTCGCCGTCGAGAAGCTGCAGTCGGTGCGGTACTACGGAGGTTTCCCGATGAGCGCGCATCACGTCGTGTCGGGGGTCAAGGCGAAAATGGAGAAGGCGGCATGACCTACATCGCGAAACCGAAGGTCCATCACCCGGCCCTGCAGAAAAACGCCGTCGGTCTCACGCGGCGCGATTACGAAGGGGCGATCACGACGCTGTGCGCCGGCTGTGGCCACGACTCGATCACCGCGGCCATCGTTCAGGCCTTCTGGGAGCTTTCGATCGAGCCGTACAAGGTGGCGAAGCTTTCGGGCATCGGCTGCTCGTCGAAGACGCCGGCGTATTTCCTGCGCGAGGCGCACGGGTTCAACGGCGTGCACGGCCGCATGCCGGCGCTCGTGGCCGGCGCGAATGCCGCGAACCGGGACACCCTGTATATCGGCATCTCCGGCGACGGTGACTCGCTGTCGATCGGTCTCGGACAGCTGTGCCACGCGATTCGACGCAACGTCAACGTCCTGTACGTGCTCGAGAACAACGGCGTCTACGGCCTGACGAAAGGACAGTTCTCCGCGTCAGCGGATGTGGGGTCCACGAGCAAGAAGGGGGAAGCGAACACGATGACGGCGATCGACGGCTGCCTGCTCGCGCTGACGCTCGGCGCCACATTCGTGGCGCGCGCGTTCTCCGGCGACAAGGCGCAGCTCGTGCCGATCCTGAAGGCCGGCCTCACGCACAAAGGCTTCGCGTTCGTCGACGTCATCTCGCCATGCGTGACGTTCAACGATCACGAGGGTTCGACGAAGAGCTACGCGTACACGCGGGAGAAGAACGTAGAGGTGGTGCAGGCCGACTTCGTGCCGCCGGCGCACGCGATCACCACGGAGTACGACGCCGGGGCCGTCCGAAACGTGATGCTGCACGACGGGAGCTGGGTGCGCCTGCACAAGGTTACCGAGGACTACGATCCGACGGATCGCGATCGCTCCTACACCTTCATCCGCGACAGCCAGAAGGAGGGGGAGATTGTCACGGGACTCTTGTACCTGTCGTCCGATTCCACCGACCTCCACGAGCAGAGCAACACGGTCACGATGCCGCTGGTGCACGTGCCCTACGAAGATCTCTGCCCGGGACGCGAGGAGCTCACGAAATTACAACGGCGGTTTCGCTAGGTCTAATCCAGAGAGCCGCCCTACACTCGATCCCGGTGGCTTCCGCCACTAGGCGGACGATCAAGATCGCTTCCGATCCCCCTGATCGCCATGGCCGGACTTCACCGACGTCCTCGCGCTCTTCCGGCGATCCGAGCTGAGCGACCGTCCGACATCGTCCATTTCTCTGAAGCGCCCCTGCACGTCGCGTTTGCCGTACATCGTGTTGCGTCCCGTATCGATCAGTTCGCGCTTGCTGCTCCCACGTTTGGCCATTGCCTACCTCCACTGATACCGGAGCAAGCCTGATGCCGTCCTGGAGAAATGCGAGCGCCATGGATCGGCCGGCCTTCGCAACCGACGAATGACCCGGTCGCTTCGGCGAGGCAGGCCGCGACCGGAGCGCCAACCGCGAGCGCCAAAATCGAGTACTATCGCGCGCCATGAAGCATCTTCTTCTTGCTCTCGTGATCGTGCCAGCCGTTCTCCAGCGGTCCGCGCTTCCTCCAGATACGGCGGTCAAGCCGGTGAAAGTCGCGGAGGTGCCCGGCTACTGCGAAGGGGTCGTATTCGATCGCGCGGGACTGGCCTACATCTCCGACACGAACCACGGCACGATCTATCGAGTCTCGGCCGCCGGCGAGACGACGATGTGGGCGAAGACGCCGGCGCCCAATGGTCATAAGATCCTCAACGACGGCACGCACCTGGTGTGTGACAAGGGGGCGGTGCTGCACCTCGATGCGGAAGGAAAGCGCCTGGCGGACGCGTCGAACGAATGCGACGGCAAGCCGCTGCGCGTGCCGAACGACCTGACGATCGATCCGAAGGGAGGCTTCTACTTCACGGATCCGGGCGGGTCGAGTCTAAGCACTCCGATCGGGACGGTGCATTACGTGGATCCACAAGGCAAGACGCACCTCGTTGCCGAGGGGCTCGCGTTTCCGAACGGGATCGTCCTGCGTCCAGACGGCAAGACGCTACTGGTTGGCGAGAGTCAGCAGAACCGGATCCTCGCCTACGAGGTGATAGCACCCGGCAAACTTGGACCGCGTCGCGTGCTGGCGACCTTGCCGAGGAAGCAAGGGGATCAAATCGCGAACGAGCCGGACGGCATGGCGCTCGACGATCAGGGAAATCTGTTTATCGCGCATTACGGCATGCACACCGTGCAGGTCGTCAGCCCGGACGGCACGCTGCTCCGAAGCTATCCCGGGGGAAATCTGACGACGAGCAACGTGGCGTTTGCGGGGCCAGAGATGGATCGTCTTTACATCACGGGCGCGCTGACCGATGAGAAGACGAGCAAAGGCGCGTTGTGGCGTCTGGATCTCAAAGGGGTGCACGGCCTGCGACTGCTGGCCGCGAAATGATGCCGAAGGCTGAATGCCGACGCGTTCAGCTTTCAGTCTTCAGCATACGGAAAATCACTAGTCCTCGTCGTCCGAAACGACCCGCACAGTTCCGCGCATCCACGGATGGATGCAGCACTGGAACCGATGGTTCGACAATGCGCGAATTGGCATGCTGTCCGCACGCAATTTGCGCCGAGGCCCGTGCCGTCGCGGACAGGCCGCGATGGCAAGTCTCTCACGCGAGTCGGGAGGAGGAATCTTTCCGCCGCCGAAGTTGGCGACTTCCGTAAACGTGTGCGCACGGCCGCCCGTGTTGCGGACCCGCAGGCGCTCACCTGCTTCGATTACGAGTAGCCCGGGATCAATGCGCCAGGACGGGTGTCCGACAACCGTTGTTGGGGAATTCGGGGAGGAAAGCAAGGCACGGAACTCCGCCAGTGTCACGGTTCCCGCCTTGAAGCATCCGCCAACGGTGCCCCAGGTCAGATCGGTCTGATCGCAATCGTCGGTGATCGCGACCTTATGGTTATGCTCTGAGTCTGCTTGTAAGCGCGCTGGACTGTTACCGGCGATAAAAACCGCCACTCCCAAGGATACGCCGACCGCGATTAGGAACCTTCGCATGCTGCACCTTCTCCATCAGAACCCGTCCAGACGCCGCGTCACCGGTTGAACGCAGCGCCGTGGCAGGCGAGTATCGATTTCCCAGACTAAAGGCGGACAGAGGACGCGAGGCAAGGCAGTTCGGGTCTCGCTCGACTTCTCGCAGGTAGGGTCCGGATACTAGCGGAGCCGTTTCGTGGGGTCAATGCTATTCGGACATTCGACCTCCGACCTCCGATAACCGACCAACCGACAACCGACAACCGACAACCGACCAACCGACAACCGCGCCGTCGCTGCACCTGCACGCGCGCATGCTGCGCGGACACGGGTTCGACGTGCAGCAAGCCGACAGTGCGGGCACCGCGTTGAAGCTTGCGGCCGAGTGCCGGCCGGAACTCGTGCTGCTCGATGTGCACCTGCCGGATGAAAACGGATTTGCGGTGTGCCGGCGGCTACGCGAGGCCTACCCCGACGTGCCGGTTGTGATGACGTCAGCGACGTATACCGACGACGCCTCGCGCGTCTCGGCAATGTACGCGGGCGCCGCGGAATTCCTGCCCGAGCCGATCAACGCGGCCGCCCTCGCGAAGATCGTCAAGCGCTACCTCTGACGGTTTATGGAATGGCTGTCTTAGCGTCACGTCGATTGGCGGACAAGGATGGATCTGCCCTGACCGCTTCCGCTCTTCCGAAACAGGAGACCACTATGAAGCGCCCGTCGCGTCGCGAATTCCTGAAGACTGCCGCCGCGGGCAGCGTGGCGGCGTCGTTGCCGACCACCTTGCTCCGCGCGCAGGAGCGTCCGCAGGCGGCCGACGTGCCGCCCGGCGACCGCCTCCAGATCGCGCTCATCGGCGCGGGCGGCCAGGGCATGTCCGACACGCGCACCGCGCTCCGCGTGCCCGGCACGGAGCTGACGGCGGTCGCCGACATTTACGACGGCCGCCTGACGCGCGCGAAGGAATTGTGGGGGTCGCAGGTCTTCACGTCGCGCGACTACCACGACGTGCTGGCGCGGCCGGAAATCGACGCGGTGATCATCGCGACGCCGGATCACTGGCACCAGCGCATCGCGATTGATGCCATGAAGGCGGGCAAGGACGTCTATGTCGAGAAGCCAATGGTGCAGAAGATTGAGGAGGGCCTGCCGCTCGCGGACGTCGCGCGCCAGACCAACCGCATCGTCCAGGTGGGAAGCCAGCGCGTCAGCTCGATCGTGTATGCGAAGGCACGCGAGTTGTACCGCGCCGGCGCGATCGGCAACCTGACGC
Organism: Acidobacteriota bacterium; assembly: GCA_003222675.1. Taxonomy (GTDB): domain Bacteria; phylum Acidobacteriota; class Vicinamibacteria; order Vicinamibacterales; family 2-12-FULL-66-21; genus QHWT01. The sequence continues at coordinate 107,013 of QHWT01000072.1, forward strand.
TCGTGGAGGCATGGATCAATCGCAACTCCGCGCTCGGCGCGTGGCAGTACACGCTGCCGCTCGATGCCTCGCCGCAGACAATCGACTGGGATCGCTTCATCGGCCACGCACCGAAGCGGCCGTTCGAGCCGATTCGATTGTTCCGGTGGCGCAACTATCGCGACTACGGCACCGGCATCCCCGGCGATCTCTTCGTGCACCTGTTCACGGGCATCCACTTCGTGCTGGACTCGACGGGACCGACGCGCGTGATTGCGACTGGCGGGCTGCGCTACTGGAACGACGGCCGCGACGTCCCTGACGTGATGCTCGCGCTCTACGATTACCCGAAGACGGCGTCGCACCCGCCGTTCACCTTGTCGCTCAAGGTGAACTTCGCGGAAGGGGGCGGCGAGAACCAGGCGTTCCGGTTCGTCGGCCCGGAGGGCGTTCTCACGATTGGCGGCGCCGGCGTCACGCTCGCGAAGAAGCCGCGACCGAACGATCCGGGCTACTCGATCGACACATATCCGCGGGCCATGCAGGACGAAATCCTGAAGCAGCACCGCGCGAAGTATCCGGAGAAGCCGGAGCTGCAGCCGGACAGCGAGGAATTGTTCGCGGCGCCTCCCGGATACTCGGACGCCTATGATCACTTCGTCAACTTCTTCGACTCGGTCCGGACGCGCAAGCCGAGCGTCGAGGACGCAGTGTTCAGCTTCCGCGCCGCGGCCCCCGCGCTGCTCACGAACGACAGCTACTTCGAAGGGCGCGCGATCGCGTGGGATCCTGAGGCGATGAAGCGCGTCACTCGGACGGACACGGGGAGCCGGCAATGAAGCGCGGCGCGGCAGCCCTTATGATGGCCGTGGCCCTGGGGGTGATGAACATGGCGTCGCCGCGCGAGGCTCCGGGGACGTGGCGGTCGCTTTTCGACGGCAAGACAACTGCCGGATGGCGCGGCTTTCTCTCGAAGCAGATGCCCGACGGCTGGAAGGTCGTGGACGGCGCGCTCACGCGCGTCGACAAGGCAGGTGACATCGTCACGCTCGACGAGTTCGCGGACTTCGAGCTGACGCTCGACTGGAAGATCGCGAAGGGAGCCAACAGCGGAATCTTCTATCGCGTGGTCGAGAATCAGGAAGACGAATCGATGTGGATGGTCGCGCCCGAATATCAGCTCATCGACGACAAGGGATATCCGCAGAAGCTGAAGGACACACAGTACACGGGCGCTAACTACGATCTCCAGCCGCCGGCTCGACACGTCTCGAAGCCTGCCGGCGAATGGAATGCAACCCGCATCATCGCGGACGGGAAGCACGTCGAGCACTGGTTGAACGGCGTAAAGCTTGTCGAGTACGAGATCGGCAGCCCCGCGTGGGAGCAGCTCGTCGCCAAGAGCAAGTTCAAAGATCATCCGCGCTACGCACGCGCGCCGAGGGGACGAATCGGGATCCAGGACCACGGCGACTGGGCGGCATTCCGCAACATCAAGATCCGCGAACTACGGTGAAGAAGCATCTCTGGGTGAGCGTGACGGCGGTGCTGGTCGTGGCCCTGCTGATGCCCGCGTATTCGGCACCGCAGCGGGGCGCGGCACCGTTGCAGCCGTTCGCGCAGCACGTGCGCCGGGTCGAGAGCGCGCTGGAATCCATCGGCCAGCCGCTGCCTGCAGCGGTCCACCAGGCCATCAACGACGCCATTGGCGACGCTGACGAGCGCGCCGCGGCAACCCGCATCGAGCAGATCCTCGATCCGCACGTCCTCGTGACCGTCGAGATCAATCCGGAGAGTCGCGTCAAGGTGACGCAGGGCAGTGCGCAAGCCGAGCTCGTCCAGGGAGGTACGCGCGCCTTTCTGGTCAAGGTGATCAACCAGGCGGGCATTACCGCGCCGCTGGCGGTCAAGAGCCCGAACACCGGACCCATCTCCAAGCGCTCAGGAACGCGCTCAGCCGACGATCCCCTCAGCCACGCGCCCCCGAGCGAATTGACGATGAGCGACGTGAGGAACCGGTGGGCGGAGATCGCGATCTTCGACAAGCCGCCGATGGCGCCGCGTCTGAGAGGTCTGGCGATCGAGTACGCGATCCTGCAGGTCTACAGCAGGGACGCGGGGCAGCGGTCGGCCATTCTGAGCTTCGATGTCGGGCAGGGAACCGCTGACATCGGGTTCAGGAACGACGTGGAGATCCTGTTTCGCGCGAAGCCTGCATATCCCGTCAAGCTGCGCGTACGCGATGAACAGGGACGGCCGACGACGGCGTCGTTTCTGGTCCGCGACGATCGCAACCGCGTCTATCCGAATCGGCTCAAGCGCCTCGCGCCGGATCTGCCGTTCCAGGATCAGGTGTATCGCTCCGACGGCGACACGATCGACCTTCCCGGCGGGCGGTTCACCGTCACGGTATCGAGGGGACCGGAGTACATCTCCGAAACGCGCGCGTTCACGATCGAAGGTCCCGCCGAGATCGCATTCGATCTCCGGCGCTGGATCGATCCGGCGACGCGCGGATGGTACTCCGGCGATCACCACGTGCACGCCGCCGGGTGCTCACACTACGACAACCCGACTGAAGGTGTGGAACCGCGGCACATGTGGCCGCAGGTGAGCGGCGAAGCGCTCAACATCGCATCCGTGCTGACGTGGGGCCCGTGCTACTACAGCCAGAAGCGATTCTTCAGCGGCCACGACGACCCCTTGTCGACGTCGAAGCAGCTTCTGCATTACGACCTGGAAATTTCGGGGTTTCCGTCGAGCCACGCAGGGCACCTCGTGCTGCTCGGGTTGACAGAGCAGGATTATCCCGGCGCCACGCGCATCGAGCAGTGGCCGACGTGGACGCTGCCGGTCCTGCGCTGGGCCAGCGCGCAGAAGGCGGTCACCGGCTTTGCGCACTCTGGATGGGGCCTCGAGGTCGCGTCGCGCGACCTGCCGAATTACGAGATGCCCGCGTTCGACGGGATCGGCGCCAACGAGTTCATCGTCGACGTTACGCGGCCGGGCGCCGTCGACTTCATTTCGGCGGGAGACACGCCGCCGGTCTGGGAGCTGAACATCTGGTATCACGTGCTCAACGCAGGCTTCCGCACGCGCATCAGCGGTGAGACCGATTTTCCGTGCATCACCGACGAGCGCGTCGGTCAGGGGCGGTCGTACGTGAAACTCGACGGAGCCTTGTCATATCGAGGTTGGGTCGATGCCATCCGCGACGGCCGGACGTACGTGTCCGACGGCCGCAGTCATCTGATGGACTTCCGCGTGTCCAGCGTGGAGTCGGGCGGAGAGGTGCGTCTTGCGCAGCCAGGAACAGTGCGCGCGACGGTGGTTGTTGCGGCCAACCTGCCTGCCGTTCCCGACGAACAGATCCGCAGTCGTCCTCCGACGGACAAACCCTACTGGCATCTCGAGCGCGCGCGCATCGGGAGCACGCGCGAGGTGCCGCTCGAGATCGTCGTCAATGGCGTCGCGGTCGCGAACCGAACGCTGATCGCCGACGGCACGCCGCGCGAGGTGAGCGTCGAGGTACCCATCGAGAAGAGCAGCTGGGTGGCGGCCCGGATCCTGCCGTCATCGCACACAAATCCTGTGTTCGTGATCGTCGGTGACAAACCCGTTCGCGCGTCACGCGCGAGCGCCGAATGGTGTCTGGCCGCGGTCAACCAGTGCTGGACGCAGAAATCGACACGCATCGGCGCCGGGGAACTGGAAGAAGCTCGCGCCGCCTATGAGGCTGCCCGCCAGGTGTATCGAAAAATCATCGGGCAGTCCTAGAGTCTCCTGGCCGCCTGCGTGGCATGCGACGGACGTCCTCACGCGGAGCGCGCAGAGCTCGCGAAGAACTTCAATTCGAGTCCGTACGACAACAGGTGCTCCGCGTGCTCTGCGACCTCGGCGTGAAGTCGTACGTGGCAAGCAAATGCAAGTGAATGAAGGTCGGATGGAGTAGGAAAGGCCGGCCCCGGGTGATCGAGGCCGGCTTTGGTGTGCTACCGCGACGCGGTGGTCGTTGGCGCCGGGAACGACTTCGGAATCTCGAAGCCCTTGCGGTATTCGCGCGTCAGCAGCGCGTCCGCCTTCTTGTCGTCCTTGAAGGTTTCCGTCTTGCCGTCGAACACGAGCGAGTGTCCAGAGAGGTACGCGATGTTGGCGAGATGCGGAAGCGTCGCCGACAGGTGGCCTTCCAGGATGTCGCACGTGAGGATCTTCGGATCGTTCGCGCGGATCGCCTCGACGAAGTTCTGGTAGTGCGCGAACTCGATGCTGGTCGGCATGTTCGGATCGCTGCCGCCGGTGCCCTCGACTGGTTTATCGGAGCCTGGGCCCTGTTCGTTCTTCGGACCCATGTACGACTGCCACGTGCGGCCGTCGCCGTCGATCCACACCCATCCCTTCGACCCGTAGAACAGGTTTCCAATGCGCTGCGTGCCCTCGTCGTTCGTGAACTCGCCGCGCGTGCCGAACTCGAGGATCGTGCCGTCGGCGTACTCGTACAGCGCGGTCTGAACGTCCGGAGTCTCCTGCGATGACGGTTCGTTGAAGTAACCGCCGAACGAGCTGACCTTCACCGGATGCTCGTTCTTGCCGAGACCCCATCGCGCGATGTCGAACTGGTGGGGTCCCTGGTTGCCGGTGTCGCCGTTGCCATACTCCCAGTGCCAGTGCCAGTTGTAGTGGAAGTGGTTGCGGTTGAACGGCCGCTTCGGCGCCGGGCCGAGCCACATGTCGTAGTCCACTTTCGAGAGGTACTCGGCAGTGTAGGGACCTTCGGTTCCGGTTCCGCCCACGGTGAATGAGAACTTTCCGTCGCTCGCCTGCATCGGTCCGTCCGGATACTTGCCGATCGGCGGCCGCGGTTTGAAGCACAGGCCGCGCGCCATGTAGACCTTCCCGATGCCGCCGTCCTGCATGAATTTGATCGCCTCCTTGACCTTCGGGCGGCTGCGGTTCATCGTTCCGACCTGGACGACCTTGCCGTACGCCTTCGCGGCCTCGACCATCTTGCGCCCTTCCCACACCGTATGGGACGCGGGCTTCTCGACGTACACGTGCTTGCCCGCCTGGAGACCCCAGATGGTGGCGAGCGCGTGCCAGTGGTTCGGGATCGCGATCACGATCGCATCGACGTCCTTGTCGTCGAGCACGCGGCGCAGATCCTGCGCGAACGTCGGCTTGAAACTCGGCGCCTTCGCGAGCAGCTGCTGGTCGTGAATTCGCGAGTCGGCGAGGTTGGCGTCGATGTCGCAGAGCGTCTTGATCTCGACGTTCTTCAGTTGCGCGAAGCCGCGTTTGAGCGCATTGCCCTGACCACGAATCCCGATGCTCGCGGTGACTACGCGATCGTTCGCGCCGAGAATGCGGCCGCTGCGACCGGCAGCGTAGGCGCTCGGCCGGAAAAATTCGCCGCCGAGCGCGACACCCGCCGCCGCAGCGCCGAGACGCGTGGCGAAATCCCGTCGTGACATGCCGTTCGAATCCTTCTCGTCGCTGGGCACAGAGACCTCCTCCTGATGCGGATCGCGGGGGCCATTCAGAGCCGCCAGGGTGGCGCGCGGGCCCGCCGCGCATCGTAACACGATGCACGCCGAATTGCCTTAAAGTAAACGGTAAAGTGAAACGGCTCACCTTGATCGCGGTCCTCGCGGTCGTGCTCGCGGCCAACCGCACATCATCAACAGATTTGCGGGCGGGTGCGCCGGATGAGCCGCTGTCGCTCTGGTACCGCCAGCCTGCCGCGCAGTGGGTCGAAGCGCTGCCGATCGGCAACGGCCGGCTCGCCGCGATGGTGTTCGGCGGCGTCGCGCGCGAGCGCCTGCAGCTCAACGAAGACACGCTATGGGCCGGCGGTCCGTACGAGCCTGCGAATCCAGCCGCGCTCGAGGCGCTGCCGGCGCTCGTCGCGGACCAGATGATGGGGAAGCCGGTGCGGCAGATGCCCTTCCAGCCGCTTGGCGATTTGCTCCTGACGTTCCCGGACGCCGGCGCCGTCGAGCGCTATCGCCGTGATTTGAACCTCGACACCGCGATCGCGCGCGTGACCTACGCGTCGGCGGGCGTCACGTATACGCGAGAGATCTTTTCGAGCCCGATCGATCAGGTGATTGCGATCCGCTTGTCCGCCGATCGGCCCCGGCACGTGACGGTCTCGGTCGGCATGACGACCCCGCAGCACGCCCACGTCGCGATCGAGGGAGCGGACACCATTGTCATGCGCGGTGCCAATGCCGAAGCGCAGGGCATCAAGGGAGCGCTGACGTTCCAGGCGCGCGCACGCGTCATTGCGGAACGGGGGTCGACCATCGTGCATGGCGCGGACGTTGCCGTTCGTGATGCGGACGCCGTCACCGTGCTCCTCGCGGCGGCGACGAGCTATCGCAGCTACAAGGACGTGAGCGGTGATCCCGAGGCGACGACGAAGCGCCAGGTTGCGGCGGCGAGCCGGAAATCGTTCACCACGCTTCGAGCGGCACACGTGGCAGAGCATCGACGGCTCTTCCGGCGCGTGACGATCGATCTCGGCGCGTCCGGCACCTCCGGGCCGACCGACGAGCGCATCAGGATGTTTGCGACGCGCCACGATCCCCAGCTCGCGGCGCTGTACTTTCAGTTCGGCCGGTATCTCTTGATCTCCAGCTCGCGTCCGGGAAGCCAGCCCGCGACGCTCCAGGGGGACTGGAACGATCAGATGAAACCCCCGTGGGAGAGCAAGTACACGATCAACATCAACACCGAGATGAACTACTGGCCCGCGGAATCGGCCAACCTCTCGGAGCTCGTAGAACCGTTGACAAGTCTCGTGATGGATCTGACGGAGAGCGGCGCGCGCACGGCGAAGGTGCAGTACGGCGCGCGGGGGTGGGTCGCGCACCACAACACGGACCTGTGGCGCGCGTCAGCGCCGGTGGATGGTCCCGCGTCCGGCATGTGGCCGATGGGCGGCGCGTGGCTCTGTCAGACACTGTGGGAGCACTATCAATACACGCAGGACAAGGACTATCTCGCGCGCGTGTATCCAGCGCTGAAGGGCGCGTCGGAATTCTTTCTCGACACGCTCGTCGAGGAGCCAACGCACAAATGGCTGGTGACGTCGCCGTCGCTGTCGCCCGAGAACCGCCATCCGTTCGGCAACACCACTCTCGTCGCCGGCCCCGCGATGGACACCGAGATTCTGCGCGATCTGTTCGCGAACACGATCCGCGCGGGAGAGATCCTGGACAAGGATCCGGAACTGCGCGATCGGCTCACGGTCACGCACGCGCGGCTTGCGCCCGATCACGTCGGCAAGGCAGGGCAGTTACAGGAGTGGCTCGACGACTGGGACCTGCAGGCGCCCGACCTGCACCATCGTCACGTCTCGCACCTGTATGCGCTGTACCCGAGCGATCAGATCACGGTGCGCGGAACGCCGGCGCTCGCAGCCGCCGCGCGCAAGTCGCTCGAGATGCGAGGCGACGAGGCGACCGGCTGGGGTCTCGGCTGGCGCCTGAACCTGTGGGCGCGCCTGCTCGACGCCGAGCACGCCTACACGATCCTCGCGCGGCTGCTCAGTCCCGATCGCACGTATCCCAACATGTTCGGTGCGCATCCGCCGTTTCAGATCGACGGCAACTTCGGCGGGACGGCGGGGATCGTCGAGATGCTGCTCCAGAGCCACGGCGGCGAGATCGCGCTGCTGCCCGCCGTGCCGAAGGCGTGGCCGACCGGCGCGGTCACGGGCCTGCGGGCGCGCGGCGGGTTCGAGGTCGATCTCGCCTGGAACGACGGCCGGCTCACGTCAGCGGCCGTGCGCGCGCTCACAACCAACAGCCGGACGCGCGTGCGTTACGACACCGTCAGTCGTGACGTCACGATTGCAAAGGGGCACACCTACCGCTGGTAGGGGGGACTTGGGGGTCAGATCTCGATTTTTCGATGCAAATGGAAAATCGAGATCTGCCCCCGGTGGCTGGCGACATTTTTGGTCCACCGCTGACAAAAATTGGCGCTGTTTCGGGCCCTGTCCGCACTGCGACTGAGCAGACGGGAAGTACAAAAGTCCTTTCAGCAACGAGGGTTGCGCGGATTTCCGCTGTGATTCCCACGCGACGGCACTTCCATTGCTATTTCAGCAACAGCCAGGTCATGTTCTATTTTTTTCAAAAGCAGCAGCAGTTTCTGCAGTGCGAAATCCGCACGGCGGATGCGCCGGATACATTCGCAATCGTTGTCACCGAGCCGAACGGGGCGGAGCGCTCTCAGTACGTCGTCGGTTCGGCGGAAGTCTCTCGCCGATGGCGGCAACTGCAGCAGGAACTCGTTGGCGAGGGCTGGTGGGGACCGTGCGGACGGGACTGAATCGCTAATCCCTCATCCCTGATCCGCAATCCCTAATCCTCAATCGTTAATTCCGCACCCCGCACCCCGCACCCCGCACCCCGGATCGCGGCACGACGCGCGACGGGGGCGAGGATCTCGATGCGACGCTGCGCGAAGAGACTCTGACGCCGCGCGAAGTATACGGTCATCTGCTCTGCGAAGTCGTCCGTCAGCCTCGTCATGCACGGGCGATCGACGAGGATGCGGTATCCCCGGTCGATCGACGAATCGTGAGCAATCCGTTCGACGGTGGCGAACCAATCGTCGAAGGCCAGAGATTCAACGAGCTGCAGCCTCACAATCCTGGCCCCATGGTTCACCGACCATAGCGCGGGCATTGCTTCCGCCTTCCCTCAACTTCAGTAATGCAGGGTGAGCGTCGACCAAATCGTGCGCGGCCGTACGACGTCAAGTACAAGCTCGACCCCGGGTCGTGTAACCGCGCAATAGTTACCGTCGCGAAACGCGACGCGCCTCTCTTCGGTCACGGGATGCCAGGAGATCAGGAGAACGGGTTTTCTACACAAGTCTCTTGTTCTCCCTCTCTCTTGTGAGGCTCGAGACGCAATCGAGCGCGCCGGCGAGCGGATCCAGTCTTGCTGACTCGGAGGGCCGCATGGGCTGGTTTATTCCTCTTGCAGTTATCGTAGTCGGAGTCGGGTACTTCGCGCGGGCGCGGCGCCGCAGCGCCGATCACGGTGTCACCTCGGAACCTGTCAGTGGAGACTGGCTCGCGCATGCCAGGTCCCGGGGCGATCATCACTGGGGATGAGATGCAGGCGTGGACAGACGCGCCTTTGTCACCTCGGCCTTCGGGACGACGCTGCTCGCCGCCCCACAAGAACATCCGCATCAAGCCGCTTGACTGACGCCGCGACCTCCGCGGAGCACGACCGCGGCGGTTGCGATCGATAGCACGAGACCTGCGAGAAACACGGTCGTCGCCGTGTGAATATCGAATCGCTGCCAGAGCAGGCCAAAAAACACTGAGGCGAGCAGCCGCGAGACGTTCGTCGAAGTGGCGAGGAAGGAAAGGCCGCTGCCCGACAGCGACTTCGGCAGGACTGCGGCTGCCGCTGCCGTCAACACACCGTCAGTCGCCGCGTAGTACGCGCCCAGCAGCGCAATGCTCGCGACCGCCAGCGCCGGCCCGATCGACGGCCGCAATAGCGCGATGTACAGAAGCGCAAGCAGCACATGGCCGCCCAGCAGCACGATCGTTCTGCCGGTTCGATCGGCGAGGCGGCCCATCGGCACCGCGAAGAGCGCCGTGAGCAGCGACGTGCCGACGTAGAACAATGGGAACGCGCTGGCGCCGATGTGCAACTGTCGTTGCAGCGACAAGAAGATGAACCCGTCGCTGATCGTCGGCAGGCCGAGGACAAATCCGGCGATCAGGATCCTGCGCAATTGCGGCGTTGCCGCGGTATCGAGCGCGGCCCGCCACGGCAGCGCCGCCCGCGCCGATCCGCTCTCCAGCGACGCTGGCTCGACGCAGAGGAGAATCACACCCAGCCCTGCGAGCGCCACCGCGAAGCTGACGGCGAACAGCACGTCGAATCTCGAGGGCATCGCGGCGAGCAGCGCGAAGGCGAGGAGCGGACCGAGCATCGCGCCCGCCGCGTCGAGCGATCGATGGACGCCGAAGGCGGTGGCCAGTTGATCGGATTTGCTGCGCAGCGAGATCAGCGCGTCGCGCGGCGCCGTCCGCACGCCTTTGCCGATGCGATCCACCGCGACGATCGCCGCGATGGCCGCCGGAGCGGCGCCCACCGCCAGGAGCGCGACGCGGCACAGCGCCGAGAGCGCGTATCCGGACGCGGCCGCCTCCTTGTACCGGCTGCGCCGATCGGAGAATATGCCCGCGGCCACACGCACGAGCGCCGCAACGCCTTGATACATGCCGTCGATGATGCCGAACGCAAGCGGCCGCATCCCCAGCTCCATGACCAGATACATCGGGAGAATGCTGGCGACCATTTCCGACGACACGTCCGTCAGCAGGCTGGTGATGCCGAGCGCCCACACCGTGCGGTGGACGACCGGCACAAGCGACCTGAACCTGCCGCCGCGGACTTCCCGCGGCGCGGGCTGCCCGATCCGGGCGGGCCGCGTGAGCAGACCCGCCCAATCAATTGCGTACATAAAGGTGTCTCAAAACGGCTGGGTGAGCCGAGATGAGAGGCAAGGAGCCCGCCACGGCAAAGGGCAGGTTGTCAACAGTTGCGGCGACTGGAACGCGGAAGTCTGCCAAAGCCGGCACTAATATCCGGCGGCCCGCAGACTTTTCGCGATCTTTCGCTGTCTATCGCACGACGATGGGTGAGGTGGCCTGGAGGAGGAAGGCCCGGGCGGGCCCGCCGGCGTCCACCGGTCCGCGACTCGCCCCGTAAAGCACGTGGCTGTCGTCGAACCACTCGATTTGATCGTCAATCGATCGTGCCTCGGCCGCGAGAGGGTGCTCCGTCATCGTCGCCAGATCGAGCACGTAGAAACGCCAGGGAGCGAGGTCACCGCCGACGCGTTTCTTGAAAGCGATACGGCGGTTGTCCGGCGACAGCGATGGGCATTCGACGTTCTCGCGAAGCACCGTCAGCTTCCGCGCCGCGACGTCGCCGCCGACCAGGTACGTCTTCTTCGCGCTCCACAGTGACGCGTAGAGCGTGTTGCTGTCGCGCGCAAACGTGACGCCCCAGAAGTTGAAATCAGCCGCGCTGAATTTCTCTCCATCACGCCAGGTCTGGAATTGTTCGAGGTCGCTGACGACGGTGCCGCTGCTCATCTCGAGCAGGGTGGTTTTCGTGGAGAACGACGCGGATGCATAACCGTGCGCCTGACCGGTGAGGAACACCGTGATCGCGCCGAAGCGGCCGTCAGGAGAAATGCGCGTGCGGCTCGGATTTCCATCGAGCTTCACGGTTGCGCCGGGACGAAAGGCGGAATCGAACAAGACCGCTTCGAACCTGCTGAGGAGCCCGCCCGTTTCGCGCAGGCAGATGCCTCGTCCTGCCGCGTACGCGATGCGGTCGCACTCCAGGTTCGTGACGCCGAACGGCGCATCGGGATCTTCGATTGAGGCCAGGCTCAATCGGCGCGCGTTGGCGCCAAGTCCTGCGTGCCGGACGCGGCGACGTCCCCGCCGGCAACGGGCTCGGGTCGCGGCGGCGCGGGCGCCGCGCGCCGTCCCGGCGACGCGAGGGTGAAGCCGATGGCGAGGAAAGCGGCAAGCGCAAGCCCGCCGCTCACGAGCACGGTGCGATTCAGTCTGGGCATTGTTTGGGAAAGGGCGCTGGGGCGTCCCTGCCTTGAATTGTACCCGCATTTCGCCGATCCTCGACGAGAGGATCTGGGTTTTCCTTATCGGTCGACCGGGGCCTGCACGCTCTGGACGAACCGTTCGACGGCGACCCAATACGCCTGCGGATCGACGGGCGCGAAGTCGTTGTGATCGCCGCCCGCAATCGTCGCGAACGTCTTCGGTCCCCGAATCCCTTCGAACAGCGTGCGGCCCAGTGTATAAGGGATCACGCTGTCGCGATCGCCATGCATGACAAGGATTGGCACGTTGACGGATTGAAGATGGCGGGCTGTGGCGAACCGGTAGGAAGAGAACAGCGACAGCAGGCGCAACGGGGGCGAGGAGCGAATCACGGCGCGGGCGTCTGGAAAACCCGCCTCGAGGATCAGTCCTTGGGGGGCGCGCTTACTCGCGGCGTACGCGGCCATCGTGGCGCCGAGCGATCGCCCCCAGTACAGCACCGCCAGCGTACCGTCGACTGACGTCCACGCGCGCGTCAGTGTCGCATCGACATCGCGATACAGTCCGCGTTCAGTGGGCCGTCCTGTGCTCACGCCGTAGCCACGATAGTCGATCGCCAGCACCGAGAAGCCATGTCGTACGATGCCGGCGAGAATGGGCGCCCAGATCGAGAGATTGCCGCCGTTGCCGTGGAAGTACACGATGGTCGCGCGCGGGGACGGGGCACGCATCAACCAGGCGCGCAGGTGCTCGCCGTCAGCGGTGTCGATCGTGAGCGGCTCGTACTCGACGCCGAAGTGCCGCGGTGTTTCCGTCTCGCCGGGTGACGGAAAAAACGCGAACCGCGGCTCGAGCCAGCGCACGAAGCCGATGAGCGCGGCAAGTCCGATAGCGAGCGTGATGAGGGAGATGTACACGAGCCGCACAGTCAGCATTTACATTTTGCCGTACATGACACGCAGCGTCGCATGATGCGGAAGATGATCTCACGCCGAGGCGCCGAGGCGCAGAGCACCAGGAGAAACGCTGCGCGCGGCGGCGAATGCGCCAAACGCAGCGCTGCCTCGGTTCTGTACTCCGCAGTTGCGCGCAGCTGTTCGTGTTCGTCTGGGTGATCCGTGGCAAGTCTTGTCTCTGCGCCTCGGCGCCTCCGCGTGAATCGTACGTGACCCGTGGAGGTCGCCCGACGGAAGGAAGCTGGTGTAGACTGCGCGCGATGATGCGGCAAGCCGCTCGCGCACTCGTCGCGATGTTCGCATTCTCGGCGCTGTTGGCGGCGCACGCGCAGGAACCGGCCCTGTCTTCTCAGCCGCTCCGCCTTGCGATTGCCGGTCTGGTGCACGGGCACGTGAGCGGATTCCTGAGATCGGCGCAGGAGCGCCACGACGTGCAGATCGTGGCCGTGTATGAGCCTGACGCCGCGCTGCTGAAGAAGTACGGGGAGCGCTACTCACTGCCGGATAGTGTGTTGTTCAGCGATCTCACCCTCATGCTCGACCGTGCGAAGCCGGAAGCGGTCGCGTCCTTCACCAGCACGCTCGATCATCCGGCGATCGTCGAAGCCGCGGCGGCGCGTCACGTCACCGTGATGATGGAGAAGCCGCTCGCCGTCAGCAACGCGGACGCGCAACGCATCCGCGCGGCGGCGGGTCGCGGCGGCATCGACGTCCTCGTCAACTACGAGACCACCTGGTACGCGAACCACGGCGCGATTTGGACGTTGATGAAGGAGCGTGCTGCCGGCGGGGAGATCCGCAAGATGGTGGCGCTCGACGGCCACTCGGGACCGAAGAAGATCAACGTGCAGCCCGAGTTCTTCGCGTGGCTGACCGATCCCGTGAAGAATGGCGCGGGCGCGCTGTTCGACTTCGGCTGCTACGGCGCGAACCTCATGACGTGGCTGATGGACAACCGGCGCCCCATCGCGGTGACAGCCATCGCGCAGCAGTTTCAACCGGACGTCTACCCTCGCGTGGACGACGAGGCGACGATCCTGCTCGAGTATCCGCGCGCGCAGGGAATCATCCAGGCCTCGTGGAACTGGCCGTTCAATCGGAAGGATTTCGAGGTCTACGGCGACCACGGCTCTGCGATTGCGACAACCGGCGGCGGCGGACTCACTATCGCGCTCCCGAATGAACGCGAGCATGCTGTAACGCCCGATCCGCGTCCGGCTGACGAGCGTGACTCGATTTCGCACTTGATGGCTGTCGTCCGCGGACACAGAAAGCCCAACGCATTGTCGTCGCTCGACAACAACCTGATCGTCACCGAGATTCTCGATGCCGCGCGCCAATCGGCGCGCACGCACGCGCGCGTGACGCTGGCGCGCACCGCGGATCGACCATAGACCAGCGACCCCCCGTGAAGACAGTCATGAGGCACGGCCGGGCGGCCACCGCGATCGCGATCGCAATGGGGCTCGCCCTGTTCGTGCTGCAGCGGCCTGAGGGCTGGCTCGATGCCGCTGGCGCCATCGAGCGCTCGTCGACACGTCACGTCGTCCTCGTGGGTCTCGATGCGGCGGACTGGCTCGCCATCGATCCGCTGGTCGCGGCAGGCAAGCTCCCGACGTTGTCGCGACTCAAGGCACTCGGCCGAACCGGCGTAATGGTGTCCACGCCGCCGCTGATCTCGCCGATGATCTGGACCACGATCGCGACAGGCCTGGAGCCGGAGAACCACGGGATCACCGATTTCATGATCGACCTTCCCGGCGGGCGGCAGGCGCCCGTGGGTTCGAGCCAGCGACTTGCGCCGGCAATCTGGAACCTCTTTTCGGCGGCAGGGCGCCGCGTTGGGATCGTGGGCTGGTGGGCGACCTGGCCCGCGGAGCAGGTGCGGGGCACTATCGTGTCGGACGCGCTCGCGCCGCAGCTGTCGCGGCAGGTACGGCGTGTCGACGCGGGGCTCGTCTATCCTCCGGCCGCCATGGATCGACTCGCGCGTGCGGTGGTGCGGGCGGACGCGCTGACGCGCGAAGACCTGGCCGCATACCTCGCGCCTGGCGATGGAGAGTCCGACCAGTCGCGCACTCTGGCCGGTATCGTCGCAGCGACGCGGACGTACGGACGAATTGCCGAGGATCTCGCGCGCACCGAGCGGCCCGATCTGCTGGCGGTGTACCTCGAGGTCATCGACAGCGTATCGCACGTGTCGGTGCGCGTGCGTGGCGGAAAGCAGGCAATCGATCGCGCCTACGAGGACGCGGACGCGGTGCTCGGGCAGCTCGCGCGTGCGAGCGAGCCTGATTCGCTCGTATTCGTGTGCTCCGACCATGGCTTCTATCCGCCGACGGCCGCGATACGCGAGGACCCGGCGAATCTTTCCGGCCCCGCGACCGCATGGCACCGCCCTTATGGCATCGTCGGTGTCGCCACGGCAGCGGCATTGGCGACTGGTGAGTCTTCAGCGACGTTCGCGAGAGCGGACGTCGGACTGATAACGCCACTGGACATTGCCCCGACGTTGCTTCACGCCGCTGGTGTTGCCGTCTCATCCGAGATGCCGGGACGGATTGTGACTGCGCTTCTACCGGCGGAGATCGCCGCGCGGCCGCCGGTGCGCGCGGCCGCGCCGAAATTCGTGCCGCCATCGACCGACGGCCTGGTGCGTGCGGACGCTGACGACACGCGTCAGCGGCTGCAGGCCCTGGGGTATATCGGCGCAACCGGCTCGTCTCTTGGTCGGCAGAATCTCGCTGAGAGCCTGTTCCGGCGTGGAAAGGACGCCGCGGCAGAACGCGAGCTGCGCACTGTGATCGGCGCGCAGCCGCAGAATGTCGCGGCGCAGCTCTGGCTCGCGCAGGTCCTCGCCCGCACCGGGCGCGCGGGCGAAGCGCTCGTCGCCTACGAGCGCGCAATTGCGCTTCCCGACGGCGCCCGCGACGCGCTGGTCGAGGCGACCGAGCTTGCGGTCGCGAACAAGGACGTGGCCCGGGCGCAACGGATGATCGCGCTTGTTCCCGTGGACGAGGCCTTCGTGCACGTCGCGCGAGGGGCGATCGCCGAAGCCCAGCGCGCATTTGCGATTGCCGAGCGCGAGTACCGGACGGCACTCGATCGAGAGCCGACGTCGTTCGAGGCGTCGGCGCGTCTTTTCGACGTGCTGTCGCGCGAAGGCCGCGGTCGCGATGCGCTCAACGCGATCGAACATGCCGTGCAACTCGCTCCGGACGCGCCACGCCTCCTGGCGCTTGCGGGTGACGCACGGCTCGCCGCGGGCGATCCCGCAGGGGCGGAGCGCGCGCTTCGACGTGCACTCGCCCTGGTACCCGACGCGGATGCCGTGCGCGTCGCGCTCGGGCGCGCCTTGATTGCCGGACATAAGACCGGCGAGGCGCTCGAGGAGCTCGGGCGTGCAGCGCCGACGCCGGATCGTGATGTTCTGTTGGGCGCTGCGTACTCCTCCACGCGCGACTGGTCGCATGTCGTCGTGCACCTGCAGCGCGCGCTGAGCGCCGGCCGCGCCACGCCCGACGTGCTCAACGGCCTCGGCTGGGCGCAGATGCAACTCGGCCAGCGTCGCGAAGCCGCTGAATCGTTCGAGCGATCGATTGCCGCGAAGCCAGACCAGCCCGAGATTCGTCGCCTCTTGAAAGAGCTCGGGCGATGAGCGTGCGGACACTTGGGGTCGGTTCGGCAATCGTGGTGGCGATCGCGGCCGCGGCCGCGATCGTGATCCGATCGCCCCGCAACGAGAGGGCAGTCCCCGCGCGATTGCCGAACGTACTCCTCATCACGATCGACACACTGCGATGGGATCACGTTGGGGCGTACGGCGCTTCCGACGTATCGACACCGGCGCTCGATGGACTGGCCGCGCGCGGGGTCCGCTTCGAGACCGCGATCATGCATGCGCCGCTGACCGCGCCGTCACATGCGTCGATCCTCACGGGGCTCACGCCCATTCGGCACGGCGTTCGCGACAACGGCGCGTTCGTCTTGCCGCCACATCTCCCGACCCTCGCGACGGTTTTCCGCGACGCCGGGTATGCGACGGCTGGATTCATTTCGGGTTTTCCACTCGATCGCCGGTTCGGGTTTGCCAAAGGATTCGAGACGTATGACGACAGGCTGCCGCGGGGCCGCACGTCGCGCGGCGGCGGCGACGCGACGGAGCGGCACGCCGACGAGACGACCACGCGCGTGACCGCATGGATCGATCGTCAGACGACGCAGCCGGACGCCGCGCAGAAGGAACGGCCCTGGTTTGTGTGGGTGCATTACTTCGATCCGCACGCCGCATACGAGCCGCCCGCGGAGTACCTTCGACGGTTTGCGTCGCGGCCTTACGACGGAGAGATCGCGTTCGTCGACGCACAGATCGCGCGGCTGCTTGGTCACATTGGCGATCGCGATGCGCTCACCCGCACGATCACGCTTGTCACGGCCGATCACGGTGAGAGTCTCGGCGAGCACGGCGAAGAGACGCACGGTGTGTTCATCTACGATTCAACATTGCGGGTCCCCCTGATCATTGCCGGTGCCGGGGTGCCGTCCGGCCGCGTCGCGGGCGTCGTCGCGCGCGGCGTCGACGTGCTGCCGACGCTGCTGGATCTTGCCGGCTTGCCGGCGCCGCAGTCGCTGGACGGGCGCTCGCTGCGTCCGGCGATCGAAGGTCGTCCGATGACGGATGAGCCTGCCTATATCGAGTCGCTGCTCGCGAGCCGGAACTTCGGATGGGCGGCACTTCGCGGCGTGCGCGACGCACGGTGGAAATACATCGACGCACCGTCGCGAGAGATGTACGACCTGACCGCCGATCGACGTGAATCGATCAACCGATTCCCGGAGCAGCCAGAACGCGCGGCGACGATGGCGAAGGTGCTAGCCGCCGCGAGTGACCGAGCGACGCCGGCGGCAACAGAGCCCGTGACGGCGGATACGGCCGCACGATTGCACGCGTTGGGCTATATCGGATCGACGAGCCCTTCGCGCAGGGCCACTGGCGACGATCCCAAGGATCGCATCGCGCTCATCACGCGACTCGAGCACGCGATCGCGGACACCCGCGTCAATCCCACGCGCGCCGCATCAGCGTTGCGCGCCCTGCTGGATGAAGACGAGGGGATCACAGTGGCCCGTCGGCAGCTGGCCGCGGCCTTGTCGGCGATCGGCGATCATGGCGGCGCAATCCAGCAGGTGCGATGGCTCGAGGCGCGCGGCAACGCGAGCGCGGAAGACCTGCTTCTGCTCGGCGAATCGCTCCGCGCCACCGGTGACCTGGCGGCGGCTGCGGCCGCGCGGCAGCGGGCGGCTCGCATGGATCCCGCGTCGCCGGAAGTTGTGCTCACCGAGGCGCGGGCATCGATGGCCGAACGACGCGGCGACGACGCGCGGCACGCCTACGAGCGCGCGCTCGATTTGTCGCCGGGTAATCCCGAGGCCCTCGCGGGGCTGGGACAGCTCGCGTTGGCGAAAGGGGATCTCGATCGAGCATCCACGCTGTTCGAACGCGTGCTCGCTGACGCGCCGCATGACGTGGAGGCGCGGACTGGCCTCGCGCTCGTCCGCGGACGGCAGGGACGCATGGCGGACGCGGTTGCAATCCTGCAGGAGGTCGTCGCAGATGCGCCCGCCGACGCCCAGGCGCTCGCGGCGCTGGGCGCTGCCCTGGCCCGAGGCGGCAGGCCGGACACCGCCGTTCCTTTTTTCGAGCGCGCGATCTCGGCGGGGGCGCGCACGCCGGCGGTGCTGAACGGACTGGGCTTCGCCAAGCTCGAGTCGGGCGATCGGGCCGGCGCGCTGAGCGCGTTGAAAGCATCGCTGTCGCTCGAGCCAAAACAGCCGGGCGTGCAGCAGGCGGTACACGATCTTTCGTCGACGACACCACCCCCAGTCGTGCGATGACGACACGTCAGGCCGTCCCCTCAAAGCGAGCGCCGACCCGCCGTCCGGGCGTGACCGCGGCGGCCATCGCGGCTATCGTCCTCCTCGGCGCGGGCGCCTGGATCATATGGTCGTCCCGCGCGCCGGTCGCGAGGCCAGCAGAGCGCGACAATATCCTGCTCATCACAATCGACACGGCGCGTGCGGATCATTTTGGATCCTACGGTTACGCGCGAGCGCGGACGCGCCATCTCGATCGACTGGCCAGCGAAGGCGTCCGGTTCGATCGCGCTTACAGTGCCGCACCGATCACGCTGACGGCGCACGCCTCGATCTTCACGGGCCTCTATCCTTTCGAGCACGGTGTACGGAACAACGGCAACTTCTACCTGCCCCAGCGCTACGAGACGCTCGCGACCGCGCTGAAGGCGCAGGGCTACCGCACCGCCGCATTTGTGAGCGCGTTCGTGCTGGATCGACGATACGGTCTGGCGCGGGGCTTCGACACCTACGACGATCGCATGCAAGGCGCCCTGCCGCAGGTCGTCAGCCTCGAGGCGGAGCGTCGTGGCGATCGAACCGAACTGGCGCTGACGGCGTGGCTGGACGCGCAGACGCCCGACCATGGCTCGCCGACGCCTGACAAGCCGCCGTTCTTCGTCTGGCTCCATCTGTACGATCCCCACGAGCCGTATCGGCCGCCGCCGCCGTTTCGTGAGGCGTTTGCCGATGCACCATACGACGGCGAGATTGCGTTCACCGACGCAATCATCGCGGACGTGCTCGAGAAGCTTCGCGCACACGGCCTGCTCGACCACACCATCGTCGCCGTGATTGGCGACCATGGCGAGAGTCTTGGCGATCACGGTGAAGAGACGCACTCGATGTTTGTTTACGACGCGGCGATCCGCGTGCCGTTCATCCTGTGGCGTCCGGGGCGCATACCTGCGGGACTCGTTGTCAGAGATCCCGTTCGTGGCATCGACCTGGCGCCTACGCTGCTGGAACTTGTCGGCGCGCCGGCGTTGCAGGCGCCGCACGCGCGGAGCCTGGTCGGCGTGATGCGAGGTCGTCGTAATGCCGCCATCACGCCCGTCTATGCGGAGACGTACCTGCCACAGTTCTATTTGAACTGGGCGCCGTTGCGCACACTTCGTGACGATCGTTGGAAATACATCGATGCGCCGGGTCCGGAGCTGTACGACGTGTCACACGATCCGGGCGAGATGCGGAACTTGTATGCAAGCCAGCCGCAGACGGCGGCGGCGATGCGGGCCGCGCTCCAGCGCCTGACGGCAGGGTCCGCGGGCAGCATGAACATCGGGGCAATCGACAGAGAGACGGCGGAGAAGCTCGCCGCGCTGGGCTACGTCGGCGCGGCAGGTGATGTCGTTCCGGCTCGAGGCGGATACCACGAGGGGGCAGGAGACGCCGCACCGCGCGATCCAAAGGACGTGATTGGACTCTTCAATCGTCTACGTCGGGCAAACAGCGCCGTACGTGACCGGCGATACGATGAGGCGTTGCCGATCCTGCGCAGCGTGCTCCAGGACGATCCCCGCAATGCATTCGCTCAGCTCGTGCTGGGAAGCGCGTTCATGGGAATGGGACAGTACCGCCGGGCCGTGGAGCAGTATCGCAACTACATCGCGCTGGTGCCAACCAGCTCCTACGCGCATCAGTGGATGGGGATTTGCTACGTGCGGCTCGGGGAGCAGGACGCCGCGTTGAGAGAAACAGCCGCGGCGCTCGCGCTCGATCCAGGTTCAACAGACAGCCGCGTGCTGCGCGGCGGCATCTTTGCGAGCCGCGGACAGTACGACGAGGCGGTGCGCGAGCTGCGCGCCGCTCTCGACGTCGACCCCGGCAAGAACGTCATCCGTCTGGATCTTGCGAAGGTGCTCGATGAGGCTGGCCGTCACGACGAGGCCGCGCGCGAGTACGCCGCGATCCTTGCGCAACAGCCGCAGGACGGGGCTGCGCTGACGGGACTTGGCGCGCTTCGAGCGAAGCAGGGACATCTGCAGGAAGGGGTGGATCTTCTGCGACGCGCCGTTGCGACCGATTCGGCGAACGACAGTGCGCGCTTCGACCTCGCACAGGCCCTCGAACGTCTGGGTTCGCGAGAAGCAGCCGCCGAGGAATATCGGCGGCTGCTGGATCAAGCGGCGACCTCGCCGCAGGTTCGCCAGGCCGCATCGGCACGGCTGGCCGCCCTGCGGGCCAAGCCGTAGCGGCTTGTCAGAATCGGAACCGGATCCCGAACTGACCCTGCCGCTCCGAGTTGTTGATGATCTCGGTTGGCGTGCTGAAGTCAGGTGACGTGAACCGCGTCTTGTACTGGTCGCGATCGTAGTTCACGTGGTTGGTGATGTTGAAGATGTCGAACATCGCCTCCAGCGATCGCGCGTGCGTTAGCGGGAACTTGTACGAGAACCGCATATCCCAACTGAAGAAGCCGCCCGCGCGGAACGAGTTGCGCGGGAACATCTGTCCGGTTGCCGGATCGATGGCGCGCACGCCGTTGCGTGAGCCGCCCAGGCCGGCCGACGCGCTGAACGGCTTCCCGGTGTTCGCCTGGACGATTGTGGAGAGCTGCAGCTGCTTCCAGACCTGGAACGTGCCGCCGAGCGTGCCGCGATGCCGCACGTCGTTTGGCGTCGGGCCCCAGTCCAGTTCCCAATTCAGGTTCGTGAGATCCGAGGGGTTGCTCCCGAAGTCATTCGCGAGGTTCATCGCCTTGGTCCAGGCGTAACTCGTCATCAACTCGGCTCGCGTCATGCGCACCTTGCCGGTGAGATACACGCCGTCGAACCGTGAGTGTCCCCGATTGCCTTCGACGCGGACCTCGCCGTAATTCGGGTTGAAGATGCCGACCGGCGACAATCGCGTATTCAGGTTGACGGCGCGGTTGATCGGCCACCGATGGATCTCGTCCTTGCCGATCGAGTGGATGTAATCGAAATCGAGCGCCACCACCCGCGTCAATTGATGGGAGCCGCCGATGTTGAAGTGCTGAGCCCAGGGCTGCACGAGATCCGGGGCGGTCAGGCGCATGATGCCGCCCGCGAAGGTCGGATCGATGAAGGAATTGCGGATCGTCTCACGGTTGGCCGCGTAGAACGCAGGGGTCCACGGGCTCGGCGAGAACGACAGGAAGTTGAGCGGCGTCCGCACGTCAGTCCAGCGTTCATACAAGGTGATGTTCTGGAAGATCTCGTCGTAGTAGATGCCGTATCCGCCCCGCACGACGCTCCGGCCATCGCCTTTGACGTCCCAGGCAAAACCGAGCCGCGGACCGAAATTGTTCATGTCGGTCTTTCGCTGGTTGTTGAACCCCAGCGCCGCGAGGTCGCTCAGCACCGGCGTCTGAAAATCGTTGCTGTAGGGACCAGCCTGGACCTCGTACCGAAGGCCCAGGTTCAGGGTCAGATTCTTCGTGGGGTGGTAGTCGTCCTGGAAGTACACGCCCACGTGGGTCCAGTTGTCATCAGCCTCGTTCGTGCCGGCCGATCCGGTGAACGTATCCGCAACGGTATTGAGGTACGCGTTGATGCTGTTGCCCGGCAACCGGTCGTTGAAGTTGAAGAAGCCGTACAACGTCGGGATGAAGAAACCACCGTAGTGCGATTTCACGATCTCGCCGCCGACCTTGAAGTCGTGGTCGCCTCCCCATCCCTGCTTACGGAACGCGAAATCGTCCTTGAACTGCCAGCGCTTCTGAATGGTCTCCTGCGGCGTGTTGAGGTTCGCGCCGTAGAAGAAATCCGGCGTCTGGATGCCGGGGTTCGTGTTGTCGTTCGCGTTGATCTTGTTGTCGAAGTACTGGAACAGTACCAGTGCCTCGTTCACCTTGTTCGATCCCCACACCATGGTGTGCTTGCCGATGACGGAATCGATCTTGTTCGTGTTGAGCGCACCGGCCGACTTCAGCGTGCTGCCGCCGATGAAGTCGTTTTCTCGCTTGTTGTCCTCGCGCGCGTAGCGCACGAGCAGCGAGCTCGCGTCCGACAGCTTGAAGTCGGTTTTCGCGGTGAGCAGGTGGTTGCGGAACGGCGCCAGTTGCGGTCCTTCTTCATTGGGCAGCACGCCGTTCGTAAAGACCGTCCGATAGTCCTGGCGGCGGTTGAACTCGTACGACGCGAAGTAGTGGGAGAAGTCTTTCTTGAACGGACCGCCGACGGTCGCACCCGTCTGCTGCTGCTGGAACGGCTGCTTCCCGGCGCCTGTCTTCTTCTCGAAGAAGGTCTCCGCGTTGAGCGTGTCGTTGCGGGCAAACAGGAATCCGCTTCCGTGGAGCTGGTTCGTGCCGCTCTTCGTGATCACGTTGACGACGCCCCCGGTCGAGCGGCCATATTCGGCGCTGTAGCGCCCGGTGGTGACCTTGTATTCCTGAATCGCGTCTTCGCTGAACTGCTGGAGAAGCAGGCGGACGACGCCATCGTTGTTGTCGCCGCCATCGACCGTGATGTTGACGGCGCGTCCGGTCATGCCGCCGTAGCTGATGCCGCCGACCTCGGTCTTGGTGGGGTCGTAATAATTCGACGGGCGCGTCCCCGGCACGAGGAGCGAGAGATCCTGGAAACGGCGTCCGCTGAGCGGCATGTTCTCGACCAGCGTGGCGGTGATCACCTGGCCGACATCCGACTTCGTCGTCTGTACGAGCGGCGATTCGGCCGTAACGCTGACCGTTTCATTCAGTCCCGCGACCTTCATCGTGACGTCGACGTTGGTCGAGGTGCCGACCTGGACCTGCACCTCCTTGGTGACCACCTTCGCGAAGCCCGTGAGCTCCGCGACGACTTCATACGTGCCCGGCGGCAGGAACTCGATCCGATAGGTGCCGAGCGTGCTGGAGACCGTGGAACGCGACAGCCCTGTGGCTGTGTTCCTGGCGGTCACAGTGGCGCCGGGAACGGGGGCCTTGCTCTCGTCCGCGACGCGGCCGTCAATGACGCCGGTGTCCGACTGCGCCCATACCGGACGCGCACCAATGAGCAGGAAGACCGTGAAGGCAAGAATCATTAAAGAGAAACGCGAACGAGCATCGCGAGTGAGCCACGCGAGCGGCGCGGGGCTTGGGGCCCCCGCGAACGAGCGTGTAGGGGGGTCCGGCGGGGCGAAGCCCCTCGGACTAGGAACGATGGACCGTGGGGTCGACGACATGCTGACGACCTCCTCGTGAATGGTAGGGTAATCCGCAGTACGGGCAGTCTATAGCCGGGGGTGAGGGGCCGCAATAGTTCTGTGACCAACAGGGCAGACCTCCTTTAAGATGCGTCCGGGTCCGAAGACGTTTACGGCAGGAGTGACGTATGGCGAGCACACCGGCGGGCAGTGCGGTTTCGCGACGGCAGTTTCTGGGAGCGGCCGGCGCCACGGCCGCAGCATTTACGATCGTCCCGCGCTCCGTGCTGGGCGGGCCGGGGCAGATCCCGCCATCGGCGAAGGTCAACATCGCGTTCCTCGGCGTCGGCGCGCAGGGACTGCGCGTGATGCTGAACTTCCTGCGCCAGCCTGATGTGCAGGGTGTCGCGGTGTGCGATCCGAACAAGGGCAGCGCCGGCTATCCGCAGTGGAGCAACAACGAGTTCTGCGACGGCGTTCGCAAATTGATCGGGACGGACTCGGGCTGGGAGTGGCTCAGTCCGAACGACAAGATTCAGTTGACCCATTCAACCGACGCGACGTCGGGTGTCGCCGGACGCGAGCCGTGCCAGAAGATCGTGAACGGCTATTACGCGAGCCAGCAGCGGTCGAACGAGTATCGCGGGTGCGCCGCATATGCCGATTTCCGCGAGCTCCTCGAGAAGGAACGCGGCATCGACGCGGTCGTCGTCTGCACAGCGGACCACTGGCACGCGCCCATCTCCATCGCGGCAATGCAGAAGGGCAAACACGTGTTCTGCCAGAAGCCGATGACCCACACCGTCTATGAAGCGCGGCGCATGGCGGAGGTCGCGCGCGAGACGGGTGTCGCGACAACGGTCGCGATCGGCAACCAGGCGTCGGAAGCTACGCGGTTGCTGTGCGAATGGGTGTGGTCGGGCGCGATCGGTCCCGTGCGCCAGGTGATGAACTGGTCGACCCGTCCGTTCTGGGCGCAGGGGATCGAGCGTCCTACGGAAACGCATCCGGTTCCGGATGGCCTCGACTGGAACCTGTGGCTCGGCCCCGCGCCCGAGCGGCCGTTCAACCGCGCGTACCTGCCGTTTGTCTGGCGCGGCTGGTACGACTTCGGTGGCGGCGCGCTCGGAGACATGGGAGGCTACAGCTTCGACACGATCTTCCGCGTGCTCAAGCTCGAAGCGGCTTCAGCCGTGGAGGCGAGTTCGACCGATCGCTTCACAGAGACGTTTCCCAACGCGGCAATCATTCACTACGACTTTCCTGCGCGAGGCGACATGCCTCCGGTGCGGGTCACGTGGTACGACGGGCGGTTGAAACCGCCGCGCCCCTCCGAGCTCGAGAGGGAACGCGAGCTGGCCGAGGAAGGGCTCCTGTTCATTGGTGACAAGGGCACCATCCTGTGCGGTTTCAACGGTCAGAATCCGAAGCTGATCCCGCAGCCGAAGATGGACGCATTCACACAGCCACCCAAAACGCTGCCGCGCTCGCCCGGCAACGATCGCGAATGGCTCGACGCATGTCTCGGAGGAAAGACGAAGCCAGGAGCGAACTTCGAGTTCGAAGGGATGGTCACCGAGACGCTGCTCCTTGGCAACGTCTCCCTGCGCGCGGGCCACCGAATCGTGTGGGACCGCGCGAATCTGAAAGCGGTCAATCTTCCGGACGCGGACATCTTCATTCGTCCGCCATATCGAACAGGCTGGACCTCAAGCCTGTGAGCGCGCGGCCGTGAGCTGCTCGCGGACGGCCTCGAGGCGCTTGCGGAGGTCGTTGACCTGCGAGCTCGGGACTCTATTCGATGCTCCGTGGCCATGGTCGGAAGCATCCACGACGATCTTCATCATGCGGAGGAGATCGGTGTCGATGTTGTCGCTGTTGAAATCCCAGACCGTCGGCCGTCACGCCGACGCCCCTGAAGCTGCAGCCATGCCGTGCCGATAGTGGATGCAACAGCATGTTCTCCGATCCGGAAAAGGAAGCCGTCCTGCAACTGCTCGCCAATTACGAGAACATGGCGCGCGCCATCGAAACGTTCCTGCACCGCGTGCGATCCGATCCCAATATCGATCTGCAGGCGCCGCGCTATCGCGCGTTGGTGGCGGATCTCGAACAGGTCGTGCCCGTGTGGAGGGAATACGGCGCGACGACCCGCGTGAAGCTCACGCTCGAGCGGCGCCAGGCGCCGGATGTCGCGGTTGCGCAGGAGCGCCGTCGATCCAGCACGGAATACCTCTGAATTGATGCTTCGGATCCGGGACGGGTGGGAGGCAGGCGGCAGACGCAATCAATCCGCTTGGTCTTTGAGCTCCTTCACCTCCGCCATCAACGTGCGGAGTTCGATCCGCAGGGCCTCCAGCTGGCGCTGGAGCGCCTGCACTGTGATCTGGTCCGACTGACGCCGGCCGCCGCGCGGCACGCGGCGCCGGTCCTTGACCGCCCTGCGGTCCTTCTCATCCATGAATTAATTGTACGCTGAGCTCCACGGTCGTGTCTCCCAGCGGTGATCGAACGAAAGGGCAGAAGTCTCCTTTGTAGCGGACTTCCACGGGCCACTTGACAGGTTCGGTCATTCGGCAGATTCTACGCGCGCAACACACCCGACAACCCCGTTCCGGAGGAGAGGAACGTGATGCGGCTGTCATCCCAGCAGCGGGAGGGGAGTGATCCATCGACTCCCATCCGCTGGGTAGAAATGCGCTGCGTGCGATGCGGGCGGTTGCTCCAGAAAATCGAGGAGCACGCCCTGCGTCCCGGTAAGCGGATCGAGATCAAGTGCGCGCACTGTAAGGTGATGAACTATTCGATTGGAACGCCGTAACCGCTAGCAGATCAGGTGGCAGGCCCTGCGAGGCCGCCAGGAATTGAGGCCCGTTGCGCGAAGAGGCCCGGCTCGCGCAGCGGGCCTTTTTGTTTCTGTGCGCTGGGTCCGAACGCATCGTTTCGTGGCTCAACGTGACACCTCTGCTCCAGCCAGGAGCAAGGAGTGAGCGTCATGGAGATACCAATTCGCGTTCGATTGAACAGGCGGGATCTACTGAAATGGGGAGGTGCAGCCCTCCTCGGTGGCGTGGCAGACCTCAGACCAACGGCCGCATGGGGCCAGAGTGGACCTGTATGCCCCGCAGGGCCACCAGCACCAAAAGTCGACTTCGAACCGTGCGCAGGCGGAGGTGCGATTGAAGTGATGCCGACCAGCCCGCTGATCGGCGGCTACGTCGATAGCAACAACGTGGTAAGAGCGTCGGCGTTCACCCAGGAACTGCCGATTGCGGATCCACTGGTGGCGAGGCCGCTGCCAGCAGGATGGTACGCCCCAGGCCTGCAAGACTCCGAGGGACACTCACACCAGATTCTACCGAAGCAACTTCAGTTGCCGGAACCGGTGTATTACAAGATCAGGGTGGAAGTAGGACAGCACGAGTTCACGTCGTTAAAGGTGCTGCCAATTGGAGCCGACGGCAGGCCGGTCACGCCGCCCAACAAAGACAACGCCAACCCGCGATATCTGCCCACGAGCACAATCTACCGGTACAACGCGAACGATCCTGAGCCGGTACTTTGCCCGCCACGATTCCCAGTACCGCTGATCCATGCGCAGTACGGGCAACCGGCGTTAGTGCGGTTCGAAAACCACCTCCACGAGAATCCCTGCTCGTTCGATCGCGGCGATTTCGGCGATCCGGGCTTCGGGTTTCTCACGCACCTCCACAATGGTCATACCGCGGCAGAGAGCGACGGCAACCCGAATCACGCGCCACACGGTTATCGTCCATGTGAGTACGTCGACAACCTGTATCTCAATTGGCCTCCCAATAACGACGACCGAGAGAAGCAGTCATTCCTGTGGTTTCACGATCATAGAGAATCTCACACCGGCGCCAACGTGTACAAGGGGCTCGTCGGCTTTTACCTCCTCTACGATCCGAAGCTGGATCCAGGGGACGAACGATCAGCGGGTTCCGAAGGAAAGGCGCTCCATCTGCCGGGCGTTATGGTGCGCCCGAATGATCCGTACTCACCAAAGTTGTACGACATTCCGCTCGCGTTGTTCGATTGCGCGCTCGATGATGGCGTGACGCAGCACAAGGATTTTCACAACGGCTGCGGCGAGACGCATCCGGAGTGGTGGGGGCAGTTGTACTTCCGGCATTTCCCGAATCACGGCTTCGTCGGCGACGTCTTCACGGTCAACGGGGCCGCTTACCCGGTCCTCGAGGTCAAACGGCGGAAGTATCGGCTCCGTTTCATCGACATCTCTATCGCGCGGCTATACAGACTCATGTTGATGAGCTCGGGACCTGGACCAATCGCTGCTCCTGCGAGGGCGGGCCAGTATCAGCTGCCCGACGCCCAGCAGTGCATGCGCTTCACTCAGATCGCCAGCGAGGGTGGCCTCCTGCCATTCCCGATCGATCGAGACTCGATCCAAGTGTCTCCGGCCAAACGGCGTGAGGTCATCGTCGATTTCACGAGGTACATCGACGGCTCGCCGACGAGCAAAGGCGACGTTCTCTACCTTGTGAATGTCCTCCAGATGGAAAACGGCGGGCGCCGGGAAGAGGATCTCGACGGCTTCGATCCAAGCTACGTAGTACCGATACTGAAAATCGTTATCGGCGACTACCCGGCAGAACCCGATGTGAGCCGCGTTCCGCTCACGCTGCGTGAGCTGCCGCAAATTGACTTCAGCAGGTTCGCGGAACTGAAGCGTAAGCAGTTCAAGCTGGAGCGAGGCGGCGGCGGTGGCGGGACTCCGGAAGATGAATGGGTGATCAATGGATTGGTATTCGGGGCCGAATTTCCCCTCGCCCTGCCCAACCGTGACCGTCCGCAGATCTGGACCATCGAGAACGGCGGGGGCGGGTGGACACACCCGATGCACCTCCACCAGGAGGAACACCGCGTTCTTTCACGGAACGGGATACCGACTGTTGAACCGCCGCGGCCCACGGTGGACAGCAGGGGCGTCGTGCATCCGGCGCTCGTGAATGCACGACACGCGGACGACTGGTCGAAGGAAGACACGATCGCGCTGGACCCGGGGGAAGAAGTGGTCATCTACAGGAATTTCCGGACGTTCACCGGAAAGTACGTGGCGCACTGCCACAACCTGGCTCACGAAGACCACAACATGATGTTCGGGTGGAACATCGTAGAACCGTAACGCTGTTGTCGGTGGCGCCATGAAGAACGCCATTCTGTCGTTGCTTCTGCTCGGTGCACTTGGCGCAGGATTCCTGGCAGGAGCTTGGTACAACCAGCGCGAGCGTGTGAGCGCGGCCGGCGTGCACGCTCGCAAGGTCCTGTACTACGTGGACCCGATGCATCCTGCGTATAAATCCGACAAGCCGGGCGTAGCGCCCGATTGTGGGATGCAGCTCGTGCCGGTTTATGCCGGGGACGTCCGGAACGGTGCTTCCAGCCCCCGCCTCGGCGGCGGCGTGGCGCCGATCGAGGCTGGCACGCTGTTCATCAGCCCGGAACAGCAACAGATAATCGGCGTGCGTGTCAGCCCAGCGGAGAAGAGATCCGCCACCGGGCGACTACGTCTTTACGGCCGCGTCGCACCCGACGAAACGCGCCTGTACACGATCACTGCGGGTATTTCCGGCTTCATCCGGACGATTTCGGCAGTGACCACCGGCAGCCACGTCCGGAAGAACGACGTATTGGCAACGCTCTCTGCGCCCGAGGCGCGGGCGTTGATTCAGGCATACCTGGTTACGCTCGATGTCCTCGAGCGCACGAAAAAATCAGGTGACGGTCCAGCAGCGATTGATCTCGCCGGCGCCGGACTGCAGCAAACGACCGACCGGCTGCTGACGCTGGGTATGTCCAGCGAACAGATCGAGGAGATCGGCCGCACCCGTCAGGTGCCCTCCACCATAAGAATTACGGCTCCCGACGACGGCTTCGTGCTCGCGCGCCCTGTGTCAATCGGCCAGAAGTTCGATCGGGGCAACGAGCTGTATCGCATTGCGGATCTCCGTCGCGTCTGGATCCTGGCGGATGTCTTCGGCCCCGAAGCCGAGCATGTGCGGCCGGGCACGAACGTGCGCGTGTCCATTCCGGGGCGAACACCGACGCTTACTGCACGCGTCAGCACCGCCGTGCTGCCACAATTCGATCCCGTGAGCCAGGCCGTCAGGCTTCGGGTCGAGGCCGACAATCCGGGTTACGTCCTTCGGCCGGACATGTTTGTCGATGTCGACCTGCCGGTCACGCTGCCTCCGGCGATCACCGTTCCCGTGGATGCCATCCTCGATTCCGGTCGCGAGAAGACTGTCTTCGTCGATCGCGGAGACGGGATGTTCGAAGGACGGCGGGTCCGGACAGGCTGGCGCTTCGGCGAGCGTGTCGAGATCATCGAGGGGCTGAGCGCAGGCGAACAGGTCGTCGTGTCCGGCGCGTTCCTCCTCGACTCTGAAACCCGCATCCGGCGCGCGGGGGCCGACACCGGATCCCGCCGGTGATCGGCCGGATCATCGAGTGGTCGGCGGCGCATCGCGCGCTCGTCATCCTCGCGGCGGCCGTAGCGGCAGCCGCGGGCTGGTGGTCGATGCAGCGCGTGCCCCTCGACGCGCTTCCGGATCTCAGCGACACACAGGTAATCGTGTACTCGCGCTGGGATCGCAGCCCCGACGTCGTCGAGGACCAGGTCACTTATCCCATCGTGTCCTCCCTGCTCGGCGCGCCACGCGTGAAAGCCGTCCGCGGCATCTCCGACTTCGGGTATTCCTTCGTTTACGTCATCTTCGAAGACGGCACCGACATCTACTGGGCGCGGTCGCGAACGCTCGAGTATCTCTCGCCGGTGCTCTCGCGCCTTCCGCGAGGAGCAACCACCGAACTCGGCCCGGATGCCACTGGCCTGGGGTGGGTCTTCCAATACGTGCTCGTTGACGACTCCGGCACCCAGAGCCTGGCCGATCTGCGCTCCCTGCAGGACTGGTATCTGCGATCCCACCTCAAGACGGTCCACGGCGTTGCCGACGTCGCATCCCTGGGTGGCTACGTCCGGCAATACCAGGTGAACGTCGACCCCAACCGTCTGCACGCCTACGGTCTGACCATCGGGAAGGTCGTTGACGCGGTGCGAAGCGGCAACGAAGATGCGGCCGGACGCGTGATTGAATTCGGCGGAACGGAATACATGGTCAGGGCCCACGGCTACGCGCGATCCGGCCGCGACATCGAGAACATCGTGCTGACGGCCGGCGAGCAAGGACTACCGGTCCGGATCAAGGACATCGGCAACGTGGCGCTGGGCCCCGATCTCCGCCGCGGCGCATCGGATCTCGACGGCCACGGCGAAGCCGTATCCGGCATCGTCATCATGCGGAACGGCGAGAACGCACTCGACGTGATCGGGCGTGTGAAGGAAAAGCTGCGCGAGGTGGAGCGGGGGTTGCCTCGCGGCGTGCGTCTGGTTCCGGTCTACGATCGCTCGGAGCTGATCAGGAAATCCATCGACACCGTGAAGGCCACGCTGCTGGAAATCATGCTGACCGTCGCCTTCGTGATCCTCCTCTTCCTCTGGCACGTGCCGAGCGCGCTCATCCCAATCATCACCGTGCCGGTCGCGGTGGTCGTGTCGTTCATTCCGTTCCGCATGCTCGGGATGAGCGCGAACATCATGTCGCTTGGGGGCATTGCCATCGCCGTCGGCGCGCTGGTTGATGCCTCAATCGTCGTGGTCGAACAGACCCACAAGAAGCTCGAGCTCTGGCACGGATCGGATCGCCGCGAAGGCTACCGTGACGTGATCGTCGGCGCGATCCGGGAAGTCGGCGCGCCGAGCTTTTTCGCCCTTCTCGTCATTGCCGTATCGTTCCTGCCGGTGCTCACGCTCGAAGCGCAGGAGGGGCGCCTCTTCAGGCCGCTCGCATATACGAAGAGCCTTTCGATGCTCGTGGCGGCCGTTCTCGCCATCACCCTCGACCCCGCGCTGCGCGTGCTGTTCATGCGCGCGGGCACGATCCATTTCGAGGCGAAGCATCCGATCAGCCGCGGCCTCATGGCGATCTACGGTCCGGTCGCGCGATGGGCGCTCGATCGCCCGTGGACTGCGATCGCGATCGCCTGCGGCCTCCTGGCTGCAACGATTCCGGTCTACGGACGCCTCGGGTCCGAGTTCATGCCCCCACTCGACGAAGGCACGCTCCTTTACATGCCGTCGACTACGCCTGGGATCTCGATCGCGAACGCGCAGACGCTGCTGCAGGTCACCGATCGCATCATCTCGAGTTTTCCCGAAGTGAATCGTGTGCTCGGAAAGGCGGGGCGCGCGGAAACGCCGACCGACCCGGCGCCGCTGTCGATGCTCGAGACCGTGATCACGCTGAAGCCGACGTCAGAGTGGCGCAAGATAAAGACATGGTACTCATCGTGGGCGCCCGTCTGGGCGAGCGCGTTCTTGCGCCACATCACGCCAGATCACATCTCGCAGGACGAGCTGGTCCGGCAGTTGGACGAAGCGCTCGAGATACCCGGCGTCTCGAACGCGTGGACGATGCCAGTCCACGGCCGAATCGCGATGCTGACGACGGGTCTTCGCACGCCGGTTGGTCTCAAGATTTCAGGCGCGGACCTGCAGACGATTGAACAGATTGGCGGCCGCGTTGAAAAGCTTCTCGCGGGAGTCGCGGGAACCCGCACCGTATTTGCGGAACGGACAGCCGCGGGTCATTTCATCGACATCGACTGGAAGCGCGAGGAGCTTGCGCGCTATGGCCTCAGTGTCGCCGAGGCAGGAACCGTGATCCAGAACGCAATTGGCGGCGAGAACGTGACGATGACGGTCGAAGGGCGAGCGCGATATCCCGTCAACGTGCGCTATATGCCGGACTTTCGAGACGAGATCGGGGAGCTCGGACGCCTGCCGGTGACGACGCCGGACGGCCACCGGCAGGTGCGCCTCGCACAGCTCGCGACGATCAACGCGGCGACGGGCCCCTCAATGGTGCGTAATGAGAATGGGCTGCTGACCGGTTACGTATACGTGGACCTCGCCGGACGGGACGTCAGCCGCTATGTCGCCGAGGCGCGCCGTCTGCTCGACGAGAAACTGACGCTCCCGGCCGGGTACGCTGTTGCCTGGAGCGGTCAGTACGAGGACATGCGGCGCGCGCAGGAGCGCCTCATGTTCATCGTGCCGCTCACCGTGCTGCTGATCGTGCTGCTCCTGTACGTGAACACCCGCTCAATGGTCCGCACGTCGATCATCGTGCTCGCGGTGCCCTTCTCGGCAATCGGCGCCATCTGGTTTCTGTACTTCCTCGGATACAACATGAGCGTCGGCGTCTGGGTCGGGCTCATCGCACTGCTCGGCGTGGACGCGGAAACCGGAGTGTTCATGCTCCTGTATCTGGACCTCGCGTACGAAGAGGCCAAGCGGGACGGTCGTCTTCGCACCGTCGCCGACTTGCGCGACGCGATCATGCAGGGCGCGGTGAGGCGCCTGCGTCCAAAGTTCATGACCGCCGCGACGATGTTCCTGGGCCTGGTGCCGATCATGTGGGCCACAGGGCCTGGATCCGACGTGATGAAACGGATCGCGGCGCCGCTCGTCGGCGGGATTCTCACGTCGTTCCTGCTGGAACTGGTGATCTACCCACCGGTGTACCAGATGTGGAAATGGCACGCGGAGGTGAAGCGACAATCGTAGCTTGGGGATGGTGTTCGTGCAGCCTCTTTGTGCTGCGTTGGTGCGATCGAGCGGCGGCCGTAACGTCCCGGATGGCCTGCGCGACCGCTTCGGGCGCTTCCAGATGCATACTGTGACCGCTCGCGATGATGCGCTGCGTTCCTGCTGACGAGAGGTCAGCGAGCGCACGCTGGGCGTCGAGGCGGTTGCGTTCCAGAGCCGCGGCCGGCAGATCGAGATCGTCGCCGTACCCTCCGCGCTCGCGCGTCAAGACGATCAGAGGAACGTTGCGAGCGTGCCTTTCTGCGACGCGCCGCGCAGCGCGCGAAATATTCAGCCGACCAGTCACGTTTGACGGAAAAGGCCGGTCGCCGTTCACATGAATACGCGAATCGACGTGTATCGATGGTGAGCGGCGGGCGAGGTGGGACATCAGGCGATCACGTATTGTCCGTCGTCCGTGCGGCGCAGCGTCCCTTCATGAACGAGAGCGTTCAGCACGACCTTACACGTGGTGGCGCGAAGGCCGAACAGGCGAGCGGCCTCGGCCACGTCGAGACGCAGGCCCGGCATCTCCCGATACGTTCCGAGAATCATCGAGACGAGGTGTTCACGAGGAGCTTCGGCGGAGAGTGTGTCCCGGCGGCGTGCCCGGCGTTCCTGGATATTCGTAGGCATTCTCTAAGATGTCTGTCCGTGGATGATGGCGCTCGAAGAGCGCAAAATCTCGACAATATTGCGTGTTCCTCCCGAAGAGGAGACCAGAGGCAAACCTGAGTGTACAACACCGTAAACGAAGCGAGAAGCGAGTTCGCAGCAGAACAGGACTTCGGTTCATCGCGCTAGGGACCTGGACTGGGAAGTGTTGAGCCACGCATCATGCTGATTATTTTCGCCGGCCGGTCTGGCGCAGGGAAGACGACGATTGCGCGCGAGCTGGCGCGAGCACTCGCCGCGGTGTACTTGCGCATCGACTCGATCGAACAGGCGATTCGTGAGACAGGCGCGATCGTTGATGGCTCCGGCTATCGCGTCGGCTACCGAGTGGCCGAGGACAACCTTCGTCTCGGGCGCAGCGTCGTGGCAGACTCGGTCAACCCGTGGCCACTGACCCGCGAGGCGTGGCGCGACGTTGCCGATCGCGCCGGGGTGAGCGCGATCGACGTCGAGGTCACGTGCTCCGATCTCGCCGAGCATCGGCGCCGTGTTGAGACGCGGACCTGGCACATTCCAGGATTGCGGCTTCCGACGTGGCAGGAAGTTGTCGAGCGGGATTACCGGTCATGGGACCGCGAGCGCATCGTCATCGATACGGCGGGCCAGAGCGCAGAGCAGAGCGTCAAGATGTTGCGTGCAGCGCTTGCCGCGGCCGGCGACGCGAAGAGAAACGGAGTGTGTGACAAGACCTGAGCGAAAATGCCAGAACGGCAATTGACAGACCGGCAATTGCCGGTTGACGGCCGCGCCGCGCTCGCCTACTTTTGTGCCTTCGAGGAGGTCACGTCATGGAACTGCTGTTCGGGAGCCATGTTCGTTCGGGCGGCCGGCGACTCGGATACTTGGCCGGCGTGGAGGTCGATGGGGTCTCGCGGCGCGTGACGAAGATCGTCTTCAGCCAGGATGGGAAACTTGGATCGCAGGCGCACACGCAATCGCTTGAGGCCGTGCGTGTTGAACGTGGAACCCTCGTCCTTGGTGATGCGCCGGCGCCGTCATCCGCATCGGCCGCGGCGGAGCCGATCTTGTTGAGCCGATCAGTGCGCGTCGTCCGTCAAGGAAAGCACGCCGGACGTGTCGCCGGAGTGGTGGTTGGCGAGCTGGGCGCCATTGAGGCGGCCGTAGGCCGTCAGCACTGGTGGAGCGGACGTTACCGTGTGCCGGCGGCAGCCCTCGATCTCTCACACCCGGGCGAGATTCGCACCGGCGCCGTCACGTCGCGCGCCGTCTAGTCCTGCCGTTTGGACAGTTGCGATCCCGTCACGGCACGGAAACCGAGCACGCAGCAACTCGCGAAGAGTCGCATGATGCCGTCCGCGAGAGAGTTTGCGGCGCGGCTACGGCTATACGATGCGACGCTGTCGCGCACCTCGTATGACCGCGCAAGCCAAGCGCACGCCGAGCAGCGTGCGCGTACAGGCTCCATACCGAGCTGACGGGCCCAATCAACGCCGCACGTGCGCTGCCTGCATCCGCGCCGGTGGGGAGAAGAGCAACACGCGTACCGCACCGAGGAGACGGATTGTCGGA
Organism: Acidobacteriota bacterium; assembly: GCA_003222675.1. Lineage (GTDB taxonomy): Bacteria > Acidobacteriota > Vicinamibacteria > Vicinamibacterales > 2-12-FULL-66-21 > QHWT01. The sequence goes on from QHWT01000072.1 coordinate 142,462, forward strand.
CAAAGCCGTTGGCTTGGGTGAAAAAGTGGGTGGTCCGCCCGAAAGTCTAGGTAGATCTCGCCACAGAGTTCCATGACAACGAGAAGTTCGCCGGACCTGCAGTGCGCGGATCGCTGAGCCGCATCCGGGCGCCGAATGATGGTCGATAACTCAACGGTGTCGACCAGACTGAACGAGAACCCCCAGGGGATCTGCGACGCGTCTCTCGCGTCGGGAATCAGGAACAGCGGCGGTCCGCTGGCGTCCGGCGGATGAGGCGTGGGATCGGCTCAGGGATGCCGCTCAGCGATCCACGAATAGGAGCTCGCCGAACTTTTCGTACTGATGGAAGCTCTCACCGACGCGCGCCCACTCCCACTGCGTACGCTTCCCCTCGTCGTAGTCCATGCGGTAGAAGTTCGCCCGCCAGCGCATGCCCGGCGCGGGCGGAACGTTTTGTAGTGGTTTCAACAGCGTATAAGGAATGAAGAACTCGGCGCGCCAACCCTGAATGGACGCGTTCGGCGTCTTCGGCCCACCCATCGTGATGGTGGCTTTCTGCGTCAGGCGATCGCGTTCGTAATGCCACGGCCGCCAGCCGAGGAACTGGCCGCCGAAGTTCGGGACCATGATCGGCAGCTCGTGATTGAGCGGCGAGATTTCGTACTCGAAGTACATGGGATAGCGCTCATCCGTCCAGAGGAACACCTCGAAGACATCCTCGTTCCAGAGATCGAGAAAATCGTCGTTCATGGACGCGGTGAGCTTTCGATCCGTGCCCTCCATCAGAAAGTACACACCGGTGGGCGAGTGGAGCATCTTGAAGCGAGTGTCGTAGGGGTGGCCGTCTGCCTGGCGGCGGCGGAGCACCGTCCACTCGGTCTTCTGCCAACTCGCGTCTTCAGCGGCGCCGGTGATCTCGAAGTCCCCGGTCGGCTTCACGGATAGGCGCGGCCGTTCCTCGTCTTGCGCGTGCACGCCGACAGAATAGCCAGTCGGCGTCATCAGCCATAGCGCGATCAGTCCTATCAGCGAGGCAGCGCAGCGCATCGGTCGCTATTCTACTTTTATCTACATCGGAAGTCTGGCGGCTCCTTACTGCAAATTCATGTCGAGCGTTCCCACGTGTTCACGCATGTGCGACTCTCGCGCGTTCATACACAGGGATGATCCAGTTCGGGCCATCCTGCCGTACCGTCCTGGCGATCGCTCGTCGCTCGACATCGACGCACGTCAGCGCAGTTGCGAACGCCGTCCGCGGCGCAGTTCCGACCGCGATGCGTCTTAGCTTCCAGTTATGGACCCGCAGCTGAACCGTAGAGGTGGGGCGCACGATCATCATCGCACCGCGGAAACGGCTGAGCTCTTCCAAACATGAAACAGAAGTCCGCTGCGCGTTCGATATCGTGTTCGACGGGCGCGCGAGAAGCAGACGTCGAATAAAGATGCCCGTGACCTATATTTCGCGAACTCGCGCGCGACCCTCTCGTTTACTGCTGATCGCCGCGTGACGCGAACAAGTCACGCGGCAGGCAGAGAACCGGGTGTCGCGCGACTCTTTTCTTGCATGCTATCGCGCGCGGAGGGTTACGCTATGCGATCACGCACATGGGCAACAGTCACGGCCGCCGTCATACTCGCCGTTCTCGGCGCTGCTTCGGACGCGCAGGCGCAGATCGTGTCGTTCAGATCAATCAGAGATGCGGTCCCCGGCAAGTTCTTCGATGCAGCGACGACCGCGCGCGACCCCGCGAATCTGAATAGGTTGTTGATCGGCTTCAATACCGGGTTCAATCTTACGACCTTCATCGCGAACGACTTCAGAGCCTCCGCCCTTCCGTTCAGCAACCGGAGTGCGATGGACACGATCAGTTTCACCGTGAAAGCGCCGATCGGCTTCTATATAGCGAGGATCACCTACACCGAGCGAGGCACGGGTTTTACGGGCCGCACCGACATCTCGGCGGGTGGCGCGACGTGGGTCGTCGCGGGTCACCCGTTCAGCCTGGGTGTTTTCTCGAACAATCCGAACTTATCGAGGACAGTCGACCTAACCGGTTCCAGGCCGACGTCTGTCCCGGTCTCGATCACCGTCAGCCTGTTCGCGTCGACTGGGAGCGTCGCGGTCACGAGCGCCGATGTGGTCGTCACGGTGCTGCCGCTCGTGCAATAACAAGCAAACAGCTTCTTCTGTCAGTTTTTCATCCCGCCGCCGCGCGCGTGAGCGCGCGTGGCACGCCGGCTGTCCGTCACGCCAACGTGGCGCACTCGCTGCCGGACCTGCCGTTCATTGCCGTCGCGTAGGCCGGCTTCTGCGGTTGGCAGGCTCCGGTCCGCTCCTGAGCCTTACGCTATACTCGCCGCGTCGACTCGTCGTGCTTACGCCGCTGGGTAGAAGACAAGCGTGCGGTCGAAGGCCACTCTCGAGGATCTGCACGGACCCGGCAACAAACTCGGCGGAGAGACGTCACTCGACGAGCATGGCAATTTCCTGCTCGCCAACGTCCACGACATTCTGACCGGATCGAACGCTGACGGGTAGAACGAGCGTCTCGGTGCTCAACCCGAGGGCAATGATTACCGCTCCGATGATCATCACGACGGAGCCGAACAGCCGCTGCGCGATATTCCGTTCCTCGAAATATCGGTAGCCGAGGAATACGCTGAACAACGTCGACAGCTGGAATAACGCGAGAGAATACCCGACCTGCAGGACACCGAAGGTCAGAAGTGTCTTCACTTGCATCAGACCGGTCGTGACCGCCAACCATCCATAGGTACTCCAGTGCTGCCGGAGCGTTTGCATTTCCGTGCGAACCTGCCCGCTGAGGAGTATCGCCACAAACATGAATGCGACCAGCAGTCCGAGGGTGGACCACAGAAAAAACGCCAGCAGCGGCGACGACTGCAACACGGCGCGCTTCAGGAACACCGCCTCAGGGGCGGAGCATGCGAGCGCCGCGAACCGGTATGACACGCCGCGCTCGCGAAAGAACTGCACAAACGCGCGACAGTACGGCCGGCCCTCGGTCCGATCCACCACGAAGTAGCTGCCGAACAGGATGAGCAGGACGCCAACCAGGCCGAGAGCGCTCGGCACTTCACCGATCAAGAAGATACCCAGGACGAGGCTCACGACTGCCTTGTAGGCATTGATCGATCCGAGGATTCGCGATGATTCTCGTTGCGACAAAGAGCGCCGTGATCATCGTGGCTGGATACTCGCATCCGGTCGACGACCGCTTGCCGCGATCGCGCGCGACTCATAAGGGTAGCGCGCGCGCCGCGATTTCGCGGCTTCGACAAATCGAGGACCCGTTGCGCAGAGTGAACGGCTGCCCGGCACCACTGGTCGCTCGGTGCCAGCAGGCGCGCTACACTTGGCGGTTTCCGCAACCACAGGAGGACCTGATGTCGACGCAAACGGTACCATCCGCAGAGGTCGTTTTCGACACCCTGTTTGCGTACCAGCGTTCCGCAGCGCTCAAGAGCGCGATCGATCTCGAGGTGTTCACGGCCCTTGACGATGGCGCCCGGACGGCCTCGGCGATCGCCAAGCGGTGCGGCGCATCGGAACGCGGCGTACGAATTCTCTGCGATTACCTCTCGACCATCGGACTCCTCAGGAAGTCCGATGGCGCATATCAGCTCGTAGTGGAATCGGCTACGTTCCTGAGCAAGCGGTCGCCGGCCTATCTCGGCACGACGGCGCGGTTCCTCCTGCGGCGGGAGCTGAAGGGGAACTTCGACGATCTCACCGAGGCGGTTCGGCGCGGCGGCGTGGCGCCGTCGGGCGACAATGCGGTCGCGGACGAGAACCCGATCTGGGTGGAGTTCGCGCGTTCGATGATGCCGATGATGGTTCCCGCCGCGCATGCGATCGCGGAGCTCGTCGCGAAGCCGTCGACGCAAGCGCTCAAGGTGCTCGATATTGCGGCGGGGCATGGTCTGTTCGGCATCACGATCGCGCAGCGGAACGTGCGCGCCGAGATTGTCGCCGTGGACTGGAAGCCGGTGCTGGCTGTTGCGGAGGAGCACGCCGCTGCCGCCCAGGTGCACGACCGCTATCGCACGCTGCCAGGCGATGCCTTCAAGGTGGACTTTGGCACCGGCTACGATGTAGCGCTCGTCACCAACTTCCTGCACCACTTCGATGCCCCGACGTGTACCAATTTTCTAAAGAAGGTCTATGCCGCACTCGAGCCCGGCGGCAAGGTGGTCGTGCTCGAGTTCGTGCCGAATGACGATCGTGTGTCGCCGCCGGTTCCAGCCCGATTCAGCCTCACGATGCTGGCGGGAACGCCGGGCGGCGACGCATATACGTTCGCGGAGTTGCGACGACAGCTCCAAGACGCGGGGTTCGGCAACGTCTCAGCGCACGCGCTCCCGACGCCTGAAACGATCCTCCTGGCGGAGAAATAGGAGCCGCGCCCATAGGATTGTGCATGGTCGCCTCGGCGGATGTCCTTGTCGCGCTGATCGTCTGCTGCGGTCCTGCCCGCGATCGCCCGCGTCCATCAACCTGTCGACCGGCCGTCGCCGGGTAGGATGTGCGGTAGGTGCCTCATGCAACCGCGCCGTTCGGAGCGCAGCCGGGAAATGGGCGATGAGACGCGGTCCGCAGGGTTTGTTGTCGGGGCAGGACAACCGCGGCATCCCTGTGGATACGCTACCGACCATGCGGCGGGCACAGGCCCTATACGTATCTCTGGGCTTCCAGCGAGTTGCGGCTTACCGCTTCAATCCCGTTCCCGAGGCGACATTCATGAAGCTCGATCTTTGATCTTCGTGCAGCGGAAAATCGATTTGGTACGTCCCCAACGGAGATTCCACGAGTGGGCGGCGTGGCGCCCAGGACCTTTATCGGGCGCCACATTGCTGCGTGACTTTCGGCATCTCAGTTTGAGGGAGGGACAGGTCTACCCGCCATAGGCGGGCGGGATGTCGAGATCGCTTCGGCGCTCGCTTAAAACGCCCGCGCCCAAAGGCGTGACGCGCATGCTGCCGTCTTGCAACAGAGCCTGACGTCACAGCGACCGAACATCAGTTGCAGCTGGAAGCGGACTTCGATATCGCCCGAACTTGTCGGTGCCGCAACCGTCGCAAGTTGCGCATGAAACACCGTGGGGCCGGTCGTGCGCCTGGAAGATCCTGAGGGTCCGGGCTCCCATCACCAGACTCCTTGTGCATCAGTAGGATCGACTGCAAGGCAAAGCCCCGGGTGGGCGGCGCCGACCAACCTGCGGTGGCGCATTTGACGGACGCCTGACGCACTTCCTTCGTCAACAGCCGCTGATGTCGGCCGACGTGAGTTTCCGGACTCCTTTCGCGGATATATCGAACAGCACGATCGTCTGAGATTCCTTTCCCACTTCCGACATCGCCCAGATCGAGCCCACGCCGAGGCGCAGGATCCCGATCGGTGTATACCGCGGCAACTTGTCTTCCGCGGTGGAAAAGGCGGCGACGGACGTGCTGATCGGGATCAGTGCGCCGCCACGGTCCCTCCTGAACCAGCCGCCGTACGAAAGTGCGTCGTAGTCGGTATCGGCCGGAATCCCGCCAAATTTGCGCTGCGCTTCGATGAAAAAGACCGGGAATCGTGCATCCCGGAACACGGCCTCGACGACCACAGTGTCATCGGCAAGCTTGTCAGCGCGCGCGAGTGCGCGAACTTTGGCCCCATCTCACGCTGCTCACTGCCGGGCTGCGGAAGCACGGTCTTGGTGATCGCGGTCCTGAAATGGGACGCCACCTCGCGACGCAACAGATCCCATTCCCGCGAACTCTGCTCCAACGCGACGATCGCGTCGACCGTCGTCGGCCGGTTGAACGCGAGACCGCCGGATCGCGGGTCCGGCTTGAGGGACGTGGCCAGCGTGATTGCTTCGACGCAGGCACCATCACAGTCGACGCCCGTCACGGTCACGCGCTGCTGCTTCCCCGTCGCCTGCGACCACGCCGTCCACGTCAACGGAACCGGTTGACCGAGCCAGCCCCTTGGTATCTCGCTGACGGTACGCACCGGAAGGGGAGCGCCATTCGGAATAGGCTCTGGCCACGTATTCCGCCAGACCCTGCCATCGTACCGAGCGATCGGCACCAGCTCTCCGTCTGACGTCATGTACGCGACGATGAGCGGCGCCTGCGCCTGGCCGGCCAAAGCAGCAGCAGCCGCCGTGCTCACGAGGGCCCCATGGATGACGATAACCGCGCGATTCATCGATTTCCTCCATCGCGCAGCCGCTATTTCTTGTCCCTCGGCGGCGACGGCGCGGCTTGAATTGCGCCGACGGAGTGGATGTAATCTCTCGATTACCACACCGGCTCCCGATCTGAAAGTGGAGCGGATGCTTCAAGAAGACAACATAGAAAGCATCGTCGAGCATCCGGGAAAGCTCCGACGGAAGCTCGAAGTCAATGATCATTCCTGGTCGCGACGTGTTGCGCGCGGCGTTGCGGCTGCGCGGCTTCGAGTGGGCGCGACGTGCTGCGGGGAAAGCACGTCCAGCAAGCGCGCCTGTGCTGCAATATCTGCTCGATCTCCCGATCTGTATCGCGAATCAGCCAGTGCCCCAACACGTCAAACGCGGCGACACACGCGGCGCGGAGAACATCGGTACATGAGCAATGACGACGCGGCCCGGCGGGTTGTTGATGGGGCTAGTAGAAAACGTAGCGTCCCTGATGCCTGCCAGTTCGAACCACGTGGCCCTCTGGCTCGGACAGATCGACGGTCTGCGTCGTGCGGCCTGATTCCTTGTCGGGCACTCGCGGAGGGCTTTACACTCCCCCCTATGCAAGTGCGGGTCACGCCCGAATTGGCCAGGAAATTAAGCGACGTCTCGCCGCAAGTGCCGGTCGCGCGCCCGGATGAACTCGTCGCGGCCGCATTGACTGGTTACGTCGAAAACTGGTCGCTCTCCGTGAGACGCTCGACCCTCGCTATGACGAACTGAAGAGCGGCCGCGTGGCGCCGATCGACGGCGAGGAGGCGGCCAGGCGCCTGCGTGACAGGAGCGAGCGCCGACGTGCGGGCGGATGAGCGGTTACGCTCTCCATCCTGAGGTGCCGAGACGACCACTTCCGCTCTTCTCCGAGCACGTGCGTCTGGTGTCGCCAACGGAGCTGCACGTCATCGCCACACCCGGCCGCGTGGAGCGCTCGTGCCAAATGACATGGCACAATCAAACGCCGATATGCCAGCCTTACTATTCCATCTCCACGAACAGACGATCTCATCTGTGATATTCGACGACGAGACGTATGAGTGGGTGTTTGCCTTCACAGGCGGCCGAACGCTTCGGCTTTCGTCCCATTGGCGGCTCGCCTCCGCGAATCAGATCATCGTCGGTTCCGAGGACGAGGGTCAGCGCTTCGGTCTCGATACTGAGGTTGACGTCAAACAACGCATTGCAGCAACGGTCGGGTCCAAAGAGGTCACGGCAGCGTCAGTCGATGAACATGCGGACCTCGAAGTGCGATTTGGGACGGATGTGAAGCTGCAGGTCTTCAACGGGTCTAGCGGCCACGAAGGCTGGCAGCTCCTTGGCCCTGGAAAGCGATACGTGGTGGGTCAAGGGCGGAGGATCCGTCGTCGATTCGGGCGACGAACGGTGAAAGCCTGATAAACGACGCCGGGAAACCGGCGATGGTACTACAACCCACCACGCTCTCGAGAGAACGAACGCAGCCTCCGCTATCCATTCGGATTCGGTGAGGTCGGGCCTGTCTGTCGGTATCGTCGCAGGACGGCGCGATCCAGAATCACACCGACGGCGCGCAGACAGGATACCGGTGGACTGCGTTCGGATGCGTTTTAACTGCCGCCCACCTTGCGCGGCCCGCGCGGGCGGGGCACGAACACGCGCGAGGTTGACGCCTTCCACGGTTGCTCGGTCTGATGGATAGTTGTCCGCTTCGGCACTTCACGGTCCGCATCTGCCGGCTGCGCAGCTGCGTCTGCCGCAGCCTGAGCGTTAGCGGCGGTCAGCGCGGCATTGTCCTTTTCCAGACAGCACAGCTTGTATTTGCGCCCGGAACCGCAATGACACGGCTCGTTGCGCCCCGGCCTTGCGGTGGTCTTGGCAGTCATTGCGAACAGTGTACATCGCTCGAGCGGCGCGGATTCTTTCCGCCCTCGGCCGCGTGGGTCGCTGTGCGGCCTGAAGAACTACTTGTGCTTGTCAGCGGCCTGTCGGATGAGTCCGGGGTCGACCCAGGTGGCAGCTGAGCCGATCCTGCGCGCCGCTGCGCCTTGTTGTACATATGCGCCGACGTGCGATCGCTCTCGCGCTGCTCGGAGTCGCCGCAGCCGGTTGCGCGACGATCCAGAACCGGGTGCTCGAGCAGGCCTCAGCGTACGCATCAGACGCCGCGCCCATCGGCGCGTGGACCGATGCCAGAATGACGCCGCTCGGCCCTGCGTGGGTGCGCGTCTCGTTCGCGGCCGACTGTCAGTTCACCATGCGCATTTAGCTGCTCTACGCGAGGATTCGGGAGAGTGGACGCTACGTCATCAAGGACGGCGTCGTAGTCTTCGAGCGTCGCTCAGGGACGAGGCGATGGCCCTATCGAGTGGACGGCGTTCGGCTGGAATTGCAGGAAGCGGCGGACGAAAGGTACGTCTATGAACGAGGCGGTCTCGATCGCTATCGCGGAGCGCGCCCCCGGGCCCGCCCGAAGGTGTTACCGATGTCCCGGGCCGGAATGAACTGTCACCCATGTGACCGCAATAGACCAAAATCAAGTGGCGTCCCCAATGGGTATCGGATCCTGCCCGACAGAGCAACGGCTACTGATTGCGGCCGCATAAACGGCGCTAGAATCCACTTTCGGCGGCACGGGCTTGCAAACCGCGTCCGCGCTTCTCCTCGGGGCGCGGCTGCCGCCGAATCTTCCTTTTCCCCCCATCACCCGAGGATCTCTACCGCTGCGCCCGAGGAAGCAGCGTACATGGCACGGCCGCATCTATCGTTTCTTCCCAATCTAAAAACCATTGAACGCGAGTACAAAGCCGGCGATCTGACCGCGCTGTATCTCGCCCTCGGCGTTCTGTACGAGCGACGCGACATACCAAACTGGCTATGGATCGCGCTCATGAATGCTGTGGACCAATTACTCAGGCAGCGGAAGCTGAATCGCAAAATGGATCAACTCAGCGATCTGCGAGCACGGGCTGAACACCTTGGCCGTTACTTGATGGTGGAGCGCTGTTTAAAAGACGGCATGGCACCGAATGCCGCATATCAGGCCGTGCGCGATGAACGCGAACGGATCACCGGGATTTCGGTCACGCCAGGTGCCATTCGCCAAAGCTATCGTCGCCTTGCTCGTCAAAAGCGAACGCTCGGAAGTCTTGTCCGCATGGGCGCTCTCGAGGGTGAGAAGTATGCCCTTTCGGTCTTGCGTACAAAATCCCGCGTAATCGGTACCCGCAAATAAGTACCTACCTACCCGCGGCCAGTCCTGTTTAGCCTTTCGGAATGCGGTTTCCGAAAGACCTCATCGAGACGGCTGACGCGGCCCGCATCCTCGGGGTGACTCCCGACGCCGTCCGACAAATGGCCAGGCGAGGCGACCTGCGCGTGCAGTTCACGAGTCCGCGCGGTTGGCGCTTGTACCATCGCGCCGTGGTGGAACGGCTCGCCGCTGTGCGACGACGCTTCGCGGACGATGCCGCGTAGTCGAGTGGACCATGGGAGAAAACGCCGAGGACCCAGGACCACCGGACGTGCGCGCCGAGTACGACCGTCAGCTTGCGGAACGGCTCGCCGAGTTGCTCGTCATCGAGCACCGACGGCGTGCGGCCCTCCGCGCAAACGTCGACGGCCCCGACGCCGCGGCACACCCCCCGACACACAAAGGCGGCGCGCAGGACACCACGTGAGCTTCGACGCGATGAAACGCGTCTACGCGTCGCACCTCGAGCACTCTCTCCGCTTTCTGGCAATCACATTGGCGTGGTTTGCAAACGATGACGGCAGTCGCGTGTTTCCAAGCGTCGAGACGCTGAGCGATTACCTTGGAGTCAGCGATCGCCAGGTGCGGGCGGGTCTGAGTCGATTGCGTGACTTGGAGGTGCTCCTCGTCGAGCAATCCGGCGGAGGTACCGGCCGCAGTACGCGATATCGCATCAACCTGCCGGTCCTCGAGCAGATTCCGCCGCCGCGGAAACACCGCGTGGTGAGCTCGACGACAGTTCTCAGACACCGCGAAAAAATGGGCCGCAAACCCGGAAGTCTACTTCAGGGTTTAACGTCCGTAAACATTGACGAATCTAGTGTCCCGGGATCTGTCCCTCAGGGACAAACCCTGAAGTGTACTTCCGCGAACCCTGAAGCCGGCTTCCGCCAAACCCTGAAGCCGGCTTCCGCGGAACCCGGAAGTGTACTTCCGCGAACCCTGAAGCCTACTTCAGGGGATCAGTACATAGATCCGTCAATTGATCCCCCAGTGGATCCGTCACGGAGCGTACATAAAGATCACCGCGCGCGCGCAAACGCCGCTGCGCGGGATTCTCTCGCTGATAAAAGCAAGCATCCCTCTCCTCAGTCGCAGCGCCTGGCCGACGATCCCGCAGCGCTCGAGCGCGTCAAACAGCAACTCGACGAAGTCAAGAAACAGCTTCGAATCAAAACGATCGCGCCCCCGATCGTGTCCAAACGAGCGAAGGCGCGATATCCGCGGCAATGACGACCAACCGAGGAGACCGTGATGCCCACACATGAAGCCGCGATCGTCGCTGAAGCCCGACGCGTCGCGCGGTTACAGGAGCGGCAGCGACGCTTTCGACGCGAGCTGAAGGCGTGCGCCGCGGAGCTCAAGACCGCGAAGAAAAATCTGCGCGTCCTGGCGTCCGCCGCGCGCGATCCGTTCGAGCAATCACCGCCGCTGCGCGTCTTCGGCGAGCGCGCCGGGGGCTAGATGGCGACGCCGGCGCCGACGCGATCGCCACGGCGCCACGGCGCCACGGCCGGCGCGCCTGTGAGGACCTGCAATGGCTCGAGCTCGTCACGGCGCAGAGCAACGGGCCGGGGAAAATCGACGCTCTGGAGCCTGCACGAGGCCTGGCGGGACACGGCGAGCACCTTTTCCGAAAAACCGGGGGAGGCGTCAGCTTTCGCGTAAGGGGGCAGGACGACGTGACTGTTGCACCGAATCCGCCATCGCCGCGGCGAGGCCGCCGTGTGTGCTTCTGGATGGCCGGTGAGGCGGGACGAAAAGCAAACGGGCGACGTTGACGAAGACAATGTTGACGGCGCTCGACGCGCTCAGCCTGGAGTTGTTCGATCGCCGTGCCCGTCAGGCGCCCGTCGCCGTCGATCGGCGCGCCTCCGCAGGCGGCCGGCGCCGCTATGACGATGCCCGCACGGCCGTGTTGTCGACCGTCCTCGAGGCGCAGCGTCGCCGGCGGCGATCGCCCGATTTGAAAACCCGTCCAATCTGAAACTTTTGAATTCGCGGTCGCATACAGAGGGGGAGGCTGAGGTTCTGAGGCGATGATCTGTAGAAAACGCGATACCCCAGGGGTCCAAAGCAGTGCGGCACCCACGCGACGACGCCTAGGCCCCCAGGGGATAGGCATTTTCTACAATCGTTTCACCTAAGAACCCTGAGCCCCCCGTCGCTGTCAACGTGCAGCAAATGAATTCGTGAGTTCGCCGGTGTACGTACACCGCAGCGGACTGGCCTGAAAATCTTTTCCTATGCACGACAAGCCTTCTGCGCAGCAACTCAGTGACGCGCTCATCGCCGCGATTCGGACGTCGGACTACCGCGGGTACGCCATCGCGTATGCGATCGGCGTGTCGCCGTCGCAGTTGTCCGCGTGGGTGAATCGGATTCAACCGGTACGCGCGGATGATGCCCGCGTACGTAAGCTTGCCGCCCTGATGGGCGTTGAGACGTCCGATGCGTTCCGACCGTGGCGCAGCACAACTCCATCCACGGTCGGGACCGCCGGCGTCGAGTTCCGCGGCGGCCGTCGAGACCCTATCTGGAGACTCTGACCGAATGTCCACCAAACCCGATTTCCGATTTGCCCACATCCGCGCATCCGTCGCCAGCGAGATGTTCGCGTTCGCGCCCGATCACGTGCTGGAGCTCGCGCCCGGCGCGACGCGCTGGCCGGACAGCCTCCGCGGGCTCCTGTTCAACGGCCACACCGCGGACCTCCTCGAGACGCGGCCGACCTGGTGTCGGCGGACAATCGTCATCGACCCGGCGACATTCCGCAGCGTGCCCCCGCCGGCGCCGACCTCGGAGCCGTTGCTCGACGAAGCGGCGGTCTGCGCGCGGCTCGGCCTCACGGCGGCCGCCTTCCAGCGTTTGGCGCTCAGTCGTGGCTTCCCCCATAACCGATCGACCCGGTTCGCGTTCAACCACGAGACGAACAGCAGCACGTACGCGCCGCTCTGGGTGGCCCGGGAAGTCGACAACTGGTACGCCGGCATTCGCGCGCTCGCGCCGGTCGCTGGGCAATCGTTGTGACCCCGTACGAAACGGCCACGAAGCGCGCCGGTCTACCGCCCTGGCTGCCGGCCGGGTACGCGCGTGTGCTCGCCTGGCGCACCCGACCGGAACTGTGCGCCCGCTGTCACCGGCGCGCGGCGGACATCCTCGAGGGCACGCAGGCGCTGTGCCGCGGCTGTCACACGACGGGGCGGGGCGACGCCGCCACACGCCAGCGGCAGCACCGCCAGGCCGCGATCGAAGTCAGTCTTCGCCAGGACGACACGGGACGCGGGGTCGTCGGATTGGCCGTGCCATTTGGCGAGCCGGTTGAACTGAAGGCCGGGCACTGGGAGCAGTTCGAGCGGGGCGCGTTCCGCTACAGTCCGACTCTGGTCCCGTTGACGCGGAGTCACGGCGGTCCGGAAATCGCGCGGGCGCGCGCCTTTGAATTGCCGCACGGCTTGTTCTTCGAAGCGTCCGATCTGCGCCATCAGGCGGATGTGCTCCGCGGGGCGTCGCTCGTCTCCATTGCCTTCGATCGCGACAACGTGCAGTCCACCTACGAATCGTTCCGCGGCGGCCGCTTGCGCCGCATTCACGAAGCCCGGTTGAGCCAAATCTCGCTAGTCGCCTCGCCGGCCTATCGCATGACGTGGGCCGCGGCCCGAACGCCGGAGGCCTGGCAGAAGGTGTACCGCGGTATGCAGGCCGCGCTCGATCGCATCGTCGAGGAGTGCGCGTGACGGCCACGGTGTGCCTGATCGCCGGCTTCGTGCTCGCGGTCCTCGGGATCGCGCTGTGGTCACTCCCGGCAGCGTGTCTCGTCGCCGGCGTGACGCTGTTTATCAGTGGCGGCCTCGAGCATCGGCAGCAGGCGCCGCGCAAGTAAGGGGGAATGCCCATGGAACCCATCGCCGTCCTGCCGCGCGCGCTGCTCGACGCATACGCGGCCTTTCATATCCACGCGCGCGCGCTCTTCGACGTGCTCAACGCGCAACACCGGGCCGGCCATCTGCGCGCGAGCGCCGAGGATGTCGCGGCCATTCAGACCGCCACGGACGCGTTCAACGCAATCGGCGCGGAATCCCGGCGGGCCAATGCGACAGTCGCCGAGCGCCAGGCATGGCTCAAGACCGTCCACACGGCGCTCGACCGCCGCGCGTCGCAAGCGATCGATCTGAACATCAACCTGGCCCCCAAAGGCCGGATGCTCAAGGCCGTGACGCGGAACGCACAGGGCCAGGTCGAGATGGTGATCGAGACGCCGATCAACGATGACCCCGTGAAAGGTGAGTGAGTGAATGGGAACGAAGGATGATTTCCGCGGCGTCGGCTACTGGAATGAAACGCTCGTCGCGTCCGCGGCACGCACGACGACCGGCAACACCGGCAACATTTTCGGCTACGGCGCGGCGACGTCGCTGCGCGTGCTGCTGGACGTCTCGGCCGCGTCCGGCACGACGCCGTCCCTGACCGTGCTCGTCGAAGACAGCTTCGACGGCGGCACCAACTGGAACACGATCGGCACGTTCGCGGCGAAGACCGCGGTCAGCCGCGAAGCGATCAACATCACGACGCCGTTCAGCGAGTTGATCCGCGTGAGCTGGACGATCACCGGCACGACGCCGTCGTTCACGTTCAGCGTGAACACGATCGCCCGCACGCGGTAAGCGGATGGCACCTCCGAGCACGCCGGCAACGCCGACACCTGCGGACGGCGCCACGGCTGTCTCTGGGAACGCGCCGCCGGCCTTCACCTGGACCGCCCCGGGCGCGACCTCGTGTGAGATGTATTTTGGCCCATTCCCGCCGGGCGGCGATTCGATCATCGGCGGCGTGCGATTTCCGGCGCAGGGGTTTGCGAGTCCTTGGCCGCCGCTCACCTGGACGCGCAACGGCGTCGGGAGTCTCTCGGGCGGCACGTTCACGTTTGACGAAGAACCCAATACGGCCGGCGTGCAGGCCATGGCGCCGCTGAAGCGCGCGAAACGCTTCTACTGGCAGGTGTACGCGAGTAACGCCGACGGCACGACCGCCGGCCCGGTCTGGTCCTTCGTGACGGACGGCGCCGACGCGCCGGTACTGGTTGCCCCGGACAACGCGTCCGTGACGGATCTCAATCCGACGCTGTCGTGGAGTGCCGTCGGGGCCGAGTCGTATGACGTCTTCTTCGGCACCGTGAACCCGCCGCCGCTCGTGTCGTCGGGTCAGGCGGCGAGCGGGTACACGCCCGCAGGACCGCTGATTGATCAGCAAACGTATTACTGGCAGATCGTCGCCAAGGTTGGCGACGCCACGACGGCGGGATCTGTGTGGAGTTTCACCGCCGATGCCACTGCGGGGGACATCTTGGTTCTAACGAAAGACGTGACGACGCACGACATCGTGAACACCGGCGCCGCCACGACTGCGTGGTCCTACACCGTCCCGGGCGGCACGTTATCGACGGATCGGGCGCTGCGGCTCACGGTCACCGGCGACTATCTCAATAACAGCGGGAGCAGTGACACCTTCGTCGCGCGCGTGAAGTTCGGCGGCGTGCAGATCGCCACACTGGTGTGCAACACCGTGCCGACGAACGCGAATCGTCGGGCGTTGCTGCTCGAGGCGCTGATCTCGGCTGCGGGCACGACGAATGCGCAGACGGTTCGAGGACGGACGTCGTTAGGGGTGACCGGCTCGAACAGCGGCTCCGGCGATGTGCCGGCCTTTGGCGAAATGCATGATGTGCACAACGCGCTGACGGTTGATTCCACGGTGAATCAAACGCTGCTGGTTGAGTTTGACCACACCGCGGCGAACGCGAACCTGAGCGCGCGCACGCTGGCGGTGTGGGTCGAGAAGTTGTGATCTAGTGTTCGAGCAGCGCGACGACACTGCTCTCGGGGATCCGCGTCGTGCGCGGCGACAACGTGATCGCGCGCAGCTGCCCGGACGCAATCAGTTTGCGGACGGTGTTGACGGTGCAATTGAGATGCACCGCGACCTCGGGCAGCGTCAACAGGCGCGTGCCCTCGAGGCGTAACGCTTGCTGATCGGGATGCCGCCGATCGGCCGCGACGGGATCCGACACACGTATGTTAGGCTGCACGTCGCCTGCGCATGGACGCGACTCGTTTCGTCAGCGTAAGGAAGTAGAAGAAAACGGCCCGGCGCCGCGTGATGATGGAAACGCCGCGCCAGGCCTGAGCAGTCAGCAAGCGTTCACCTTGCCGACGACGCCTGCACCAAAGTGTAGCAGGCCTCTCGCCGGCCTCTTTGCCAGAGGGAGGCCACATGGAACTCGTCAAAGATGCCCCGCTCCTCCCACACACGCCGTCGTCCGGCGAACGCGTGTACCGCTCGATCAATCGTCTGTCGTTGCTGTCGTCGTTGCTGTTCACGTCGAGCAGTGATGGCACCAACACGCTCGACGCCGATCACATGCGCGCGCTCTCGGAGTACCTCGAAGAGATTCGCGATGATCTACAGGAGGTGCACTGTGTGGACGACGGCGGTGTGCGATGACGGCCACGCTCGTCTCGTTCACGACGGACGAGCCTGCTGCAAAGGAACGCCAACTGAAGGACCGGTGGCGCCAGTGCTACGACGAGTTGCGCACCACGGCGCGCGCCGGCGTGCTCGCTCCGCGCGGGGGCGGCCCCACCAAAGATGCACTGGAGTCGATGTGGCACGCGCATGAGCGGTACACGAGACATCGCTGCGCCGGGTACTGGATCGCGTGGATGACGCGGAGCGTGCGCAGATCCTCCAGCAGTTGTACGGGCCGACCCGAACTAAGCTGCGGCACACCAGCGAACTGATCCCGCCCGAACGAAAACTGATCACCGACTATCGCGCGCTCGACGACCAGGCGCGCGCGATCGTGCGGCTGTTGATGGATCGCCTGGCCATCGTTCCTGATGCGGACGGGGCGCGATGATGCGAGATCATCCGTTCAGCATCTGGACCTTAGGGGGGATTCCCGGAGGCGGCACAGGTGTCCCAGCACCCGGCGATCTTGAGTCGTGGGGCTCCACGTGGAGAACCGCGTCGCCGCATTGAATGCCTCGATGGCCAAACTCAATCGGCGCTGACTTTCAAGTTGTCGAGGGAAGCGGGCGAACAAACCACAACGATGATCCGACTGACATGGGCTATCGCGGCGCTCACGGTGATGATCGCCGTGCTGACGGCGGTAACGCTATGGAAATGATGATCGCTGCCATCTACGCTCGCAAGAGTACGGAACAAACCGGCATGGTCGACGAACAGAAATCCGTCGCACGTCAGGTGGCGCACGCGCGTGACTACGCGCAGCGCAAAGGCTGGACGGTCGACGAGGCCTCCGTCTACATCGACGACGGGATCTCCGGCGCCGAGTTCGCGAAACGTCCCGGCTTCGTCCGGCTGATGAACGCCCTGGCGCCGCGGCCGCGGTTTCAGGTCCTCGTCATGTCGGAGGAATCACGGCTGGGGGGCGAAGCGATCGAAACTGCGTACGCGCTCAAGCAGTTGCTGCGCGCCGGCGTGCGCGTGTTTTTCTATCTCGAGGACCGCGAGCGCACACTCGATACGCCGACCGACAAGATCATGCTGTCACTCGCCGCGTTCGCCGACGAACTCGAGCGCGAGAAAGCACGCCAGCGCACGTACGACGCAATGCGGCGGAAAGTGGAACAGCGCCAGGTCACCGGCGGGCAGTGCTTCGGCTATCGCAACGTCGACGTGACGGCGGCCGGACCCGACGGCCGACCAAAACGGCAATACGTGCGGCGCGAGCTCGAGGAGCACGAGGCGGCCGTCGTGCGTCAAATTTTTGAACTCTGTGCCATGGGGGAGGGGTTCAAGGAGATCACGAAGCGACTCAACGCCGATCGTGCACCGGCGCCGCGATCGCAGCAGGGGCGGCTGCGCGCTTGGACGCCGTCCTCGATCCGCGAAATTCTGCTCCGCGAGAGTTACCGCGGCGTGCTCGTCTGGAACAAGACGCGGAAGCGGAACGCGGACGGCCAGACCCGGCCAACCGCACGTCCGCCGTCGGAATGGCTGCGCATTCAGGCAGATGACCTACGGGTTGTCTCGGATGCGCTGTGGCAGGCCGCGCATACACAGCTTGCGAACCGACGCACGCGCTACGCAAAAACCGCGTCAGGCGCGGCGCAGGCGCTCGATCCGTGCGCCAGGCGCCGGAGCTATCTCCTGAGCGGCTTCGCGCGCTGCAACGTCTGCGGCGGCGCCATACAGGCCGTCTCGCGGTCGTCTACGACGGGACGGCTGTTCCGGTACGTCTGCGGCCAGTACGTGAACCGCGGCGAGCACGTCTGCGGCAATCGCCGCATGGCGCGGATGCAGACCGCCGACGCGGCCATCCGGGAGCTGCTGGCGAACGAGGTGCTTCGGCCGGGCGTCCTGGAGCGGGCGCTCGACCTGGCACTCGAGACGCTCAGCGGCGATCGCCAGCAGGACGAACGCGAGCGGCAGCGGCGCGAGCTCGAGCAGCGACTCGCGAAGCTCGAAACGCAGCTCGCGAACCTGGCAGACACGGCGGCGCGCGGCGGCGCGGTACCGGTCATCCTCGAGGCGCTCACGCGCACCGACGACGAACGACGTGCGGTCCTGGCGCAGCTTGAGGCAGAAGCCCGTAACCGACCTGTTACGGCCATTCCAGCAACGGCCGCACTCCGGCGCGAGTTGCACACCTACGTGCGCGAGTGGGAGCAGCTGACAACAGCCACGACGGATCACGTGCGCGCGACGCGCGGCTTACTCGAAACGGTGCTCAGTCGTCGGATTGAGTTTCGGCCGTTCGATCGCGCCGATGGTGCCGCGATGTACGAGTTGATTGTTCCACTGCAGTTCGATCGCTTGCTGACGATCGCGGTCCCATCACTCGCTCGGGTAGGACTGGCGTCCCCAACGGGATTCGAACCCGTGTTTTGGCCTTGAAAGGGCCACGTCCTGGGCCTCTGGACGATGGGGACGCGTGCGCGATCGGCGCCTCCGGGGCGGGCACCCGGATCCGCGAGATCATAGCATAGCGGTCCGTGCACGGTCGCGAAGCGCCGCCGGCCGTACTCGGTCCTTGACCGAGTCGACGGCGACGTGCGCGCCACGGTTTGAGCTCGGCGCTGTACCTGACGCACCTCCGGTCCGCGCTCCGCATGCCGCGACTAAGATGTCCGCCATGAACGGCAGACATCTACGCATTGTGCCGCTCGGGTTCACCTGTGTTGCGCGATCGAGGCCGCCGCGCGCGAGCTGCCGCGGCTGAAGGTCTCCGACAACAAACGGTTCCTCGTGACCGACGCGGGGCGCCCGTTCTTCTGGCTCGCGGACACCGCGTGGGAGCTCTTTCATCGACTGACTCGAGAAGATGCCGATCGATATCTTCGCAACCGTGCCGCGCTTCGGTTCACCGTGATCCAGGCGGTCGCGCTTGCCGAATTCGATGGCCTGACGGCGCCGAATGCGTACGGCGAGACGCCCCTTCGCAGCAACGACCCCACACAGCCCAATGAGACGTACTTCGCGCACGTGGACTGGATCGTCGCGCGCGCGAATGCGCGCGGCCTCTACATCGCCTTCCTGCCGACGTGGGGAGACAAGTGGAACAAGAAGTGGGGCACTGGTCCGGAGATCTTCACTCCCGCCAACGCCGAGCAGTACGGTGAGTGGCTCGGGCGACGATATCGTGAGCGGGGATCGTGTGGATTCTTGGCGGCGATCGGCCGATCGAGACGGATCTCCATCGTGAGATCCTTCGCGCGATGGCGCGCGGGCTGCGCCGCGGCGACGGCGGGGCGCACCTGATCACGCTGCACCCGGCCGGAGGACAGGGCTCCTCGACATGGTTTCATGCAATCCGCTGCAGCCGTGGACGGATGCGATCAATCAGCCGGGCCAGAATAGCGGTGAGCGAGAGTTCTCACCGCCCGATGCAGGCGAGATGTTCGACCGGGTGCTCGTCGTTGATGACGAGGCGAAGAATTATCCGCCGCCGGGCAGTCGTGACAGACGTGGAGTCGGCTCATTTCCGCGTTCGCGGCGGCCGCGCCGCGTGACGCTCGGGTGGCGGCTTTGCCGTCTCGCCGTCCGGCCTGGACGCATGAACCGGAGTGCCGTCGATTATCCCTCTTGGGCCCGTCACCGCTGGCAGATGCCGCAGCGGCTCGGAGTAATGGAGATACGTATCGAAGGACGCGACCATCACGCGCGATTCGATCGTAATCATGTCAATGCCCGCAAGCGACACCCGCGTCCAGGCGTCGATCACGATACCCTTGTCGAGCACGCGGTCGAGCACATCGATGAGACTCGGTCCTTCTGTAGGGTGCTGGACCGCCATCGCTGGCTCCTTCGGGCAGTAGTAGCTCTTCGTCCTCCGCTAACCGGCTCGGCAGCCGACGAGTCGGCGACTACAACTGGTAACCGATTTACTTCTGCAACCCCTTCATCTCGCCCTGCAGCTGCCGCAGTTCCTCTTCTTCATATCGGAGGATCAACTTCACGGCGTCCGCGTTCATCTCTTTCGGCAGCTCCTTCAGCATTCCCGACTTCTGAAGGCTCGCCGCGAACGGCGCGCCGAGCATTGCGATGTCGAACACTCGCGCGCCGACATGCGGGCGTTCGTCAGTGCTGAAGCTGCACGGCCAACCGGTACGCCGCGATGTCCTTTCGCATCCGCCTTTGGTCTGGGCCGGATGATGAACAGAGCGGTACCGGACATAGGCATAGTTCGACTATAGCATCCCGGAGGGATGAACAGACGAGCTGTGGCCTCTTTTCGGATTGAGGACTGGCGGCCCGATCGATCCTGCATTACAATCGCGGCCCCGGCTCATGCCGGACTCCCCGACAACTGAAGGATTCTGAGGAACCGATCCGGTGGCCGACCAGTCGGAACTCGAAGCTTCGGCCGAGCTCATGCGCCAACTCGCGCAGGCGCTGCACCATCGCATCGACGAGCTCGAAGCGCTGTTCGACATGCTCCCGATCGGCCTGGCGATCGCCGACGACGCCGCCTGCAACCACATTCGCGTGAATGCGGCGCTCGCGCGGCTGCTCGATCTTGCGCCGACCGCGAACGCGTCGCTCGGCGCGCCCGCAGGGGAGCGGCCGTCTTACCGCATGTTGCGTTCGGGCCGCGAAGTGCCGGTCGATCAACTCCCGTTGCACCGCGCGGCAAGCGAAGGTGTCGCCGTCAGCGACTTCGATTGCGAAATTCTACGCGCGGACGGCCGATCGATCCCGATCCGCATGCAGGCGTCGCCACTCTTCGACGAGCACGGACACGTGCGCGGCGCGCTGGGCGCGGTCGTGGAAGTCGGCGAACGCGTGCGCATCGAGCGCGAGCAGCGCTTTCTCGCGGACGCGAGCCGGGTGCTGGCCTCGAGCCTCGATCACGACACCACGCTCGGCGCTCTTGCCGAGCTCTCGGTGCCGATGCTCGGCGACTACTGCCTCGTCGACGTCGTCGGTGAAGACGAGACCGTCCGCCGCGTTGCCGTCGCGACCGCCGAGCCGGAGAAGATGGACACGCTCCGCGAACTGCAGCGCTATCCGCCGCTGTTGAGCGTGGAGAGCGTCGCCACGCGCGTGATCCGTTCCGGCGATCCGTTCGTGTGCGAAGACGTCACCGACGATCTCGTGCGCGAGGCCGCGCAGAACGCGGAACACGAGGATCTGCTGCGGGCCTTCGGCGTCCGATCCTTCGCAATGGCTCCCTTGCGCGCACGGGGACGGACGCTCGGCTTGTTCACCGTGGGCATGCTGAGCAGCGCGCGCATGCTGCAT
The DNA here is from genome assembly GCA_003222675.1 of Acidobacteriota bacterium. Taxonomy (GTDB): domain Bacteria; phylum Acidobacteriota; class Vicinamibacteria; order Vicinamibacterales; family 2-12-FULL-66-21; genus QHWT01. The sequence goes on from QHWT01000072.1 coordinate 163,672, forward strand.
CAACGCGAACTGCCGCTGCTGATCGATATCGCGTCGCGCGCCGCGCTCGCGCTCGACAACGCCATCCTTTACCGTAACGCGCAGGACGCGAACCGATTGAAGGACGATTTCCTCGCGACGCTGTCGCACGAGCTGCGGACGCCCTTGAACGCGCTTCTCGGCTGGGCGCAGATCCTGCGCGCGCAGCTGCCCGAGGGCGCCGTCGTCGGGCGCGCGATCGACAGCATCGATCGCAACGCGCACGCGCAGCTCGTCCTCATCAACGATCTGCTCGACGTCTCGCGCGTGATCAGCGGCAAGCTGCGAATGGAGCAGAAGCCGGTCGACGTCGCCGGCGTAGTGAGCGCGGCGATCGAGGCGATCCGTCCTGCCGCGCGCGGGCGCGAGATCGAGCTCGCGGTCACGGTCGCGCCGCTGCGGCTCGAAGTAATCGGCGATGCCGATCGCCTCCAGCAGGTGGTATGGAATCTCGCGTCGAACGCGGTGAAGTTCACCCCGCGCGGCGGGCGCGTCGACGTGACCGTAGACGAACGCAGAGGAGCCGTGCAGATTACGGTCTCCGACACGGGCGTGGGCATCGACCCCGCGTTTCTCCCGTACGTGTTCGATCGTTTTCGCCAGGGCGACAGCAGCACGACGCGCGCGCAAGGCGGCCTCGGGCTCGGCCTGGCAATCGTACGTCACCTCGTCGATCTGCACGGAGGATCCGTGACCGCCAACAGCGCCGGACGCAACCAGGGCACACGGTTCGTCGTCACGCTGCCGGCACGCCAGCCGGAGCTCATCGCGTCAGCCCGGCCGATGCCGATCACACCAGGGCCATCGACGCTGCGCGGCGTGCGCGTGCTGGTGGTCGACGATGATGCGGATGCGCGCGAGCTGCTGCAGCTCGTGCTCGAATCAGCGGATGCGGAGGTGTGGGCGGTCGATGCGGCGACGACTGCGATCGACGCGCTCGCGCCGTTCCGGCCGCACGTCGTGATCGCCGATATTGCGATGCCGGATCTTGACGGCTACGCCCTGCTGCGCCGAATTCGGGATGTGGATCCGACGCGCGCGCCGCTGCCGGTCATCGCGGTCACGGCGTATGCGTCGGAAGAAGATTCGCGGCGCGCCCTCGCGGCGGGGTTCGTGCGCCACATCGGTAAGCCCGTCGATCACGACCTCCTGATCAAGAACGTCGCGGAGGTCGTGCCTGACGTGTCGAGGACCGCTTTTGCTGAATAGCATGGTGTTGACAAACGCCGTAAGCACTGACGCGGAGTGCTGAATGCTGAATACGGACAACATTCAGATTTGGCCATCGGCATTCAGGGTACGGTCCTTCAGCAGCCTGCCAGCTCTTACCGCGGCGCGACTCCCGCCAGAAGCCGCGCGGGTATGCGCCGCCCACGCGTTAACCGGACGACAGGGATGTGCGCCGTCGCCGGGCACATCGCCAGCAGATGCATCGTCTCCTGCACGTCAGTGTCGCCGAGCGACGCGTCGACCAGAATCAGATCGGGAACGTGGCAGGAGGCCTTGACGATCGTCTCGAATGCCGTGCGGGCGATTGACACGCGGAAGCCGTGCGATTGAAGCTGACGGGCGCGGCGCACGCGTGAATCGCCATCCGCATCCGCGACGAGCACGAGCGGCAACGCAAGGGCTGTCGCCGCAGACGCCAAGGTGGCGCCCAGTTCCGCTGCTGCTGTCTGCAATTCGGACATCTGGCCGCCTTCCGTGAGCATGGCCGACACGCTCAGCAAGAACTAAACCGCTCCTACGAACGCAATGCGCGGTTGATGCCCACCGCCACCAGCGCGCCCGCGATGAAGCTGACCGCATCCATGTCGGTCACTTGACCATGCGGGTCAAAGCCAATCAGAGTGAGCCACGCCACGAGTCCGCCGCCGATCGCGCAGGCGATGATCTCGGCGGCCACCAGGCTTTGACGGCGCGGGCAACGATGGCCTTCCGTCAGGTGCCCCTTGCAACGGGGACAGGTCGCCATTAAAGGGAAAGGGAGTCTCGGTCCGCGCCAACCATAGCACAGCGCGCGCAGCTCCGGCCACCCGCGATCATTCCCACTGATGGTTGAGGTGAGATCGAACCCATTCAGCGTATTATGTCGGCCGCAGAGCGACGATGACCCAGAGGCACCAGATCGTATCCACGGTATTGCTGCTCGCGGGCGTGGGACTCGTGTTCGCCGGCATGAGCTCCGCCCTGAATTTTTCGCTTCCGGGCATTATCGCCACGGTCGCGACTATCGCCGGCCTGCTCTACGCAGGCAGCGTCTGGTTCGGCGGTGGCGCGCCCAGCGAGCCGTCGGTGCTGATCTTCGATCGACACCTGATCATTGTCAGCGGGGCCCACCCCGGGCGGCCGGTCGGTGATCTCTTTCCCCTCGGCGTGCGCCGCGACGTGGAGCAGCGCTGTCGCGACGCCTTCGACGGGCGCAGCACACGATTCTCGATCCCCGGAGACGCGCCGCGAAGACGGTTCGAAGTCGCGCCGATTCGTACGGCGGACGGACTCGTCGCGTATGGAATCCTGCTCTCCGGCGCGATGGTGCCGCTGATCTCGCAGGAACAACTGACACCGGTCGCATAAATCAGGCCCGAACACGCGCGCCCGCTGCTGGTTTTGCCTGCGGCACCACGAGGATGGCGACGCCGAGCACCGTCACGAGCGCCGAGAAGATCTGCGCGACCGTGAGGGGCCCGAACACGCGCGTGTTCACGCGCACAAACTCCAGCGCGAATCGGAAGAGGCCCGCGATGATGAAGTAGCGACCGAGCACCTTTCGATCGTCAACGCCACGGCGTCTCCAGTGCACCAGGATCCACGCGAGCACCACCAGAAAAGCCGCTTCATAGAGCTGCGTCGGGTGCACGCGTTCGTTCGTCGGCGGAAGCCCGCGCGGAAACGCCACTCCCCAAGGGAGATTGGTTGGATGCCCGTAGTCGTCCCCCACGAGGAAGCAGCCGATGCGCCCGAGCATCTGTCCCACAGCGAGCGCCGGGGTCGCGGCGGAGAGTACGGGTATGAGCGACCAACGATTCGCGCGGATGGTGACATAGCCCGCGAGCAGGCCGCCGACGAACCCGCCGAACCAGCTCATCCCGCCGCGATCAAGGACGAGCGAGAAAAAGGATCCTTCGGCGCGGTGCTCGAAGACATAGAGCAGCTTTGCGCCGATCAGTCCGCCGACGAGGCCGTAAACGGCGGCGTCGAGCGCCGCCTCGGGCAGGCCGCCGCGCGCCAGTTCGCGGCGAAACACCCACAGCCCCGCGAGCGCGCCGAGCGCCACCATGACGCCGAAGCTCGTGATATCGAGGGACCCGATGCGGAAGAGGACTGGATACAAGACTCTTTATCAGTGGCCTGTGTCTGCCGAGCCTCGGGACTGCATCGAGGTCCGCCTCCGCTAAAGCTACGGCGGACAACCTTCGCCAGTGGCTCGCCAACCGTAGCTCACGCGTTCGTCGGCAAGCGTGAGCGAAGGTTGGTGACCCGGGTGGGGATCGAACCCACGGCCCTGTGATTAAAAGTCACATGCTCTACCACTGAGCTACCGGGTCGGCAGAGTGTTTGATCCTAGCACGCTCGGCTATTGAAGATTTCAGATTGCAGAATGAAGATTAAGCGTTGACGATTGATGACTGGCAATTCGGATGGGCCCTTGGCGATTCGAATGGCAGATTGGCAATTGGCAATTGGCAATTGGCAAATCGTGCGCTCCAATTCACAATCGGCACTCTCGAATCTTCAATCGTCGATCCGAATCGGCAATCGCCAATCGACGAATCCGTGAATCTGCAATCTGCAACAATCTGCAACCAACAGTCGCCAACGAGGAGGACCGATGCCACCGAGAGGCGTAAAGGGCGCGAAGAACAAGCGGATGTACGAAAAGATCAAGAAGTCTGCGAAGGGGCGCGGCCGCAGCGCGAAGACCGCCAAACGGATTGCCGCCGCGACGGTGAACAAGCGCCGGTCTTCGGCGAAGCGCAGTCGCGCGGCGAAGAAGAGCAGCGGCGGAAAGAAGAAATAGGCTCATGGCTCGTGCTGGCTCATGGCTGGCTGTCCTCAGCCGTCTGAAGACTTTGAGCCGCACTGAGCCTCGAGCCCTGGGTCGTGAGTCTCTGAAGCTCGAAGCGTGAAGCTGACGCCGGCTCGGACCGATATGGAAGACGGAGGGGTGCCAATGGAGCGTCCGTTCGTCCTCGTGGTCGAAGACGAGGCTGCCGTGCGCGATCCGCTCGCCAAGTTCCTCGCGCTGCATGGTTTCGAGGTGCGCGGGGCGGGCACAGTTGGCGCGGCGCTCGAGATCCTGGCGGAACGGCGGCCCGACGCCGCGGTCATCGATTTGCGGCTGCCGGAAGGCTCCGGACGCGACGTGATCCAGTCGATTCCCCCTCCCATCCCTGTAATCATCTTCTCCGCCGTGCCGCATGAATCCGAGCGGCTCGAGGAGATCAGGCCGAATACACGGCTGATCCTGAAGCCGTTCTCGCTGACACTGCTCGCCGAAGCGCTGCGGCAGATGCTCAATTCGCCTTCCCCGGACGTGCAACCCGGTCGCAACCCGCGAGGACCGGGAACGCCTTAGATGATCTTCTTGCCGAGCGCCGACAAGGCGAGCTCCGCGCCGAGGATCGCCGTCGTGTTCCTGTCATCCAGAATCGGATTGACCTCGACGAGATCGAGCGCGCGCAGCAGGCCGGAGTCGGCCACCATCTCCATGACCATATGCGCCTCGCGATAATCGAGGCCGCCTTTGACCGGAGTTCCGACGCCGGGGGCGATGGTCGGATCGCATACGTCGAGATCGAAGGACACGTGAATGCCCGCAGTGCCGGCGCCGGCAATGCCAAGCGCGTGCTCGACGATTGTCGCGATCCCCGAACGATCGATGTCTTTCATCGTGAACACCGTCACGGCCGATTCACGCATCAGCTCCTTCTCGCGATCGTCGAGGTTGCGGATCCCGATCAACACCGTCTTGTCCGCCGTCACCTTCGGCGAGAAGCCGCCGATCTTCGAGAGCTCCTGCGGCTCGGGCCCGAGCAGCGAGGCGAGCGGCATCCCGTGGACGTTGCCGCTGCTCGAGCTCGAGGGAGTATTCATGTCGCCGTGCGCGTCCACCCAGATGAGGCCGAGCGGCTTGCCGTCGCGGCGCACGAAATCAGCTGTGGCCGCGACCGAGCCGGACGCCAGCGAGTGATCGCCGCCGAGCACGAGCGGGAAGCCCCCTTTTTCGAGCGCGTTGAGCGACGCTTTGTAGAGCCGCTCGCACACACGCGCGATCTCTCGGATGTATTTCTTGCGGGGGTCGCCGTATGTCTTCGTTTCAGGGATTGGCGCGACCAGATCCCCTTCGTCGACGACCGTCACGCCGAGAGCCGACAGCCGTTCCCCGAGACCCGCGATCCGGAAGGCCGAGGGTCCCATGTCCACGCCGCGCCTGTTGCCGCCGAGATCCAGTGAAACGCCGATGATGTGAACGGGACGCGACATGGAGGACAAGCATATCGGTGCGCGGTGCGAGGTGCTACGTGCCGGGTGATCGATGCGACCGCGGCTCGCCGCTGCGTGTCGAACTTCGATTCAGGCACGCGAATCGCACGCAGTCAGCGGCATCCTGGCACCTCGCGGAGTGCACCGGCGTCCTAGGAGTGTATTTGACGCAATAGTTAACAGGCTGATAGCCTGTCAGTTGCGGTGGCGAGCCCGTCCGTATGGGACGGTCGGACGCTGCCGGCCCGAGAGGAGCAATGCAATGAAGCGTTTTGAGGTCGGAGCCCGGGTGACGGAACCGACTTACGGTTTGGGATCCGTCGTCGCGGTGGAGGACGCGTATACCCGCGTGCAATTCGACGAGCACGGCGTAAAGAAATTCCTGACCAGCATGTCGAAACTCGAACCGAGCAGCGAGCCTGTACCCGCGGGGCTGCGGGGCGCAGGAAAGACCCGCAAGAAGCGGACGACGAAAAAGGTTGCCGCCGCCGTATCCGTGGTCGAAGAGTAGTCCGGATCCAGATCAGATTGACCGGCGGATGATCACATCCGGCGGCCAGTTATCTTTCATTTCTTATACGACAGCGAAATCCCCTCTCCGGATGGCGAGACGATCGCCGTCCAGAGAGCGGGATTGCGCTGGATGGCGTCGAGAAAATCCCCCATCTCCGTTCGCTTGTTCACCACGTTGTGCGCGGTGAACAGGCCCCCTTTGTCGAGCCGCGGATACACGAGATCCAGAAACCGTTTGTAGTCGCGCTTCCACGCGTCGAGGAACACAAAATCGAAGGTGCCGGGGATCTTCGGAATCTCCACGAACGCGTCGCCCGCGATCACCTGCACGATGTCGGCGAGCCCCGCGCGCTTGATGTTGCCGGCGAGCTCTTTCGAGCGCACCGGATCGTATTCGATGGTCACGAGCTTGCCACCGGTCTCGCGCATCGCCTGTCCCATCCAGATCGCGCTGTATCCGCTTGCGCCGCCGATCTCGAGCGCGTGCTTGCGCTTCGTGGACGCAATCAGCAGACGCAGGAACTTGCCGTCTTCCTCTGAAACCGCGAGCTGGCCTGTATCCTTCGCACGGATGTCCGCAAGAATCGTCGGGATATCGGATTGCGGCTGCGCCCGGGTGCTCGCGGTGGCGAACGCCAGCACCGCAAGGGTCACGACCGTGATCGATTTCAACATGCGGGTATCGTACACCGTGCGACGACGGCGCGTGCGTCGGCGATGCAGTCGGGAATGCCGACGGATCGAAACCCGCTGCCCGCGACGAACAACCCTGGATGCTGCGCGAGCCGGCGGTCCAGCGCCTCCATGCGGGCGCGCTGACCGACGTTATGCTGCGCTCCGGCGCGGCGCCAGCGGTACACGCGTGTCAGAACCGGCGGCGCGTTGATACCGAGCACGCGTTCGAGATCCGTGCGCGCGATCCGCGCGAGCTCGTCCTCTTCCAGATCGACCACTTCGGGATCGTGCGCGCCGCCGATGAACGCGCGGAGCAGCGCGACGTGATCGGGCGCCCGATGCTCCCACTTCGACGACACCCACGTGCACGCGGTGATGCGGACGTCCGATGCGCGCCGCGCGACCACGAAGCCGGTGCCCGAGAGCGGATGCGCGATGGCGGTGCGCGGCCATGCGAGCGCGACGCTTACGGTCGAGACGTAGGGCACTTCCTCGCACAGCCGCGCGGCTTCCGCGTCGATCGTCGCGAAGAGCCTTGCGGCCACGAAGGCGGGGGCGGCGACTATGACGGCGGGTGCTTCGAACGTCGCGTCATCTGACCTGACGCGCCATCCGCGCGCGGCGGGTTCGAGCCGCTGCGCCGCTGACGCATACCGGACGGCGTCAGGCAGAAGGCGCGCCTCGAGCGCGCGCACGAGCGTGCCCATGCCGTGGCGCAGGCTCCTGAAGCCGGCTTCGCCGCGCCGGTCATTCGCATCCTGTTTCTGTGGATCGCCTGCTCGGGCGCCCTGCATCTTCAGCACGTGGCCGTCCGTGCGCTCCGCGTCGAGGAGGCGCGGAAACAATGCGCGCATCGACAGGTGCTCGATATCTCCCGCGTGAATGCCTCCAAGAAGGGGTTGTGCGATCAGGTCGACCGTCGCCGCGCCGAACCGCCGCCTGAAAAACGATCCGATGGACTCGTCCTCCTGTGATCGGCGCGCCGGCACGAGCGGTTCCAAAGCCATCCGCAGACGAGCGGACCACGGCAGCAGGTCGTACTGCGCGAGCGCCTGCCAGGTGAGCGGGACCCCGAGCAGGGAGGGAGAAGGCAGCTTATAGAGGTGACGGCCGCGAAGCACGAACGCGCCGCCCGGGGGCCGCACATCGAGCACCTCGTCGCCGAGACCGAGCTCGCGTATCAATTCGAGCGCGTGACGCTTCTGCGCGAGCACCGAGTCGGGCCCCGCCTCGATCGTGAAGCCGTCAACATGATCGGTTTGGATTAACCCGCCGGCGCGCGCCGACGCTTCGAGCACGAGCGGCCGCAGCCCTCGCCGCTGTGCCTCATATGCGGCGGTCAGGCCCGTAATGCCCGCGCCGATGATGATCAAATCCTGGCTCATGACTCATGACTCATGGCTGTCTGAGGTTCAGTCCAGGGACATAGGTAACACTTCAGTCCAGGGACATGGGTAACACTTTTCGCCAGCGGCCGGGGCACCTGCATAGCCGGAGGTGCCTCGATGCCCTGGCGCGAGATGTCGCCCATGGACCAACGGGTGCAATTCGTCACGGAGTTTCGCAGCGGTCTGTTTAC
>QHWT01000073.1:0-46833 GCA_003222675.1 Acidobacteriota bacterium
CGGGAACTATCGAGAACGGCGCGGACGGTGGAATACGACAGGCCTGAGAGTGCGGCGATGCGCCGCAGCCCGACGCGCGGCTTCTGGCCCTCCCGGCAGCGCAGGCGCTCGAGATGCGCCCGCGCCGGTCTGGCATCGACCCATCCGGGTACCAGCCCCTTCGCATACCGCGCGTGATACGCCGCTTCCGCGGCGACGCACGGCCGACAACGGCACCCGTCGTACTGGTAGGCGACACGCGTGCCGTGATCGACCGACCGCCGCCCGCCGAGTCCTTGCGAGCGGCGGTCTTTCCCGGAGCGGCGATCAAGCATGAATCGCAGGGAGAGCCGACGAATCTTCTTGAACGTACGTGATCAGAACTCGCCCACACGATGAGCAGAGCGCTGGCGGCTTCAGATCGCAGTCACGAGGCATATCGATGAACACATGCCGCACCTCCAGCTGCCCGTCGCAGATGCAGCGCCGAGCCGCTCTGGTTTGTGTGGCAGCCATCCGTTCGACGCGCGCCCGAAGGCGTGAGAGCGAGTTACGCAACGGGCACCTCGTCGAGTTCGAGCCGAATCAGGAGGGTAGGCGCTATCGTCCGTCCGACTCAGGCGGTTCGTATCTGACACCGTCCAATTCGCAAACGATGACGATCTGGTCGCGACATATCCGGCAGCCATCACCGACGTGCATCTCTGAGGCGATCCGTTCCACGCGTGCACGCAGCGCAGCGAGAGACTTCCGCATCTATGCCCCCATCCACCTGAACACGTGCACCGGAACGTCATACGTCCGGCCGCACTGGGTACAGGTGACCGGGCCAGCGGCAGCGACAGCATCTTGCTGCTGCTGTCGGTCCTGGACCCACACGAACCGTGACAGCGTGTCGGCTCGACACGTCGCGCACCCTTCCATCGTTCCAAGGCTGGATACCAGCCGCTCCACGCGCGCCCGAACGCTTGCCAGAGACTTTCGCACTGAGGCCTCCTATCGACGGTTGTCCTGCTCTCGCTGAAACGCCTCGATCTGTTCGAGCTTCTCGAGGATCGTCTCGGCGTCGTGTTGGTGTGTGCCGAGCTCCGCGACCGTGCGCGCCGCCCCAAGCCGGACGGCAGGCGGCATCTTCGGCCGCATCAGCGCCTCGAGCGTCTCGACGGCCTGCGCCGTCAGCGCCTGGACGCGGTGCATGCCGGCCTGGAACATCGCCCGCCGCGCGTCGGCGAGCTCGCGCTTGAAACCCTCGTCGTTGGTCATCCAGCGGCGCAGCGTCCGCTCGTTCACGCCGCAGCGCTTGGCCGCAGCCGCGATCGTCTTCTCGGAGAGCAGCGCAAGGATGGCCGTCTCGCGGACCACCTCCGGCTTGGTGCCATGGCCGCCGGCCTTCGCGGAATCGCGGGCATCTGCGGACTTCTGCGGACTTACGTCCTCGGGTCGTTTCTGGCGCTTCTGGGTCATTCGCTATTGGAGGTACAGGCTGGGCCCGTGCGCGAGAGTCACGGATGCAGAGAGACGGTCACTTCGTCGCGAAGCGCATGCCGGTAGCGTCCGAGAGTGTCGGACCACACCACCTCCCCAGTGAGCGCGGCTGCCTTGGTGGTGTAGAGCGTGATCCGTCGGCGGCCTGTAACCGGTTGAACGTCCGTGAATCCGTTCCGAAGCCGCCAGATCGCGGCGGGGACGGTGAGGGATTCGGGCGACGTTCCCATAATCAGGGCATGAACGTGCCACTGTCCAGAGCGGGAGCGCTCAGGAGCGTAGACCCAGCCCAGCGGACATCGCAGCGTGCGAGCCGCCAAGTTGCACCATGTGAAAGCCTCCCGGCCGGCCTTGGCACAGTTCACCGGATAGACCCGCTTCGGATCGAACGTGAGCGTTACGAAGGATTGCCACGGCAGCGGGCCGAGAAAATGGATCCAAGCGTCTTGAAGTGCTTTGCCGCGCAGTCTGTGCCGTCTCCGCACGTCGTCGCCCGGCATCATGACAGGCCATCTAGTCGTCAGCATTTGTAGACACGTCTCCCACAATCAAGTATGGCCGGTCACCGCCGCGGAGAAATCCGCTCAGCAGCGACTGACGAAGACGCCATCGTCCACGTCGGTTCCTGCACCTTCGGCCGCCGCAGCGCGTCTGCCGGACGCGCTCCTATCGGTCCCGAGTCCCAGTGGCGTGCTCGATAAAGAAGCCGTAAAGGGCCAGCATGCCATCCGACCAGGCCCCTGCTGTTGCACGCGTCATCAGCCCCGCCTTCCAACCCGCCACGGACGCGGCAGGCTCGCCGGCAGATCCACGACAAAACGCGTTCTACTAGCGCCCGATCGAGGGCGAAAGCGGATCGGGCAAGGAACTCGTCGCCCGCCACATTCACGAGCTCAGCCCGCGGCGCAACGGGCCATTCGTGCCGGTGAACTGCGCGGCAATCGTCGAGACACTGCTCGAGGCGGAGCTGTTCGGGATTGAAGACCGTACGGCGACCGGCGTGCGCGGTCGGCGCGGCAAGTTCGAGTACGCGCACGAGGGGACGTTGTTCCTGGATGAGATCGCGGACCTCTCGTCCGGCGCGCAGGCGAAGCTGCTTCGCGCCATCCAGGAACTGTCGGTGGAACGTGTCGGTACGACAGGGGCGCGCCGCGTCGACGTCCGAATCATCGCCGCGACGAACCAGAACCTGGCCGATCTCGTCGCCCGCGGCGCCTTCCGTCTCGATCTGTTCTACCGCGTCCAGGGTGTCGAGATCATCGTCCCGCCGCTGAGAGAAAGGCCAGACGACGTTCTCGAGTTGACAGAGCACTTCCTCGAACGGCACAGCACCCTGCGACGGCTGCGGCTGTCGCTCGCCGCGTCGGAAGCGTTGGTGGCGCACGCCTGGCCGGGCAACGTGCGCGAGCTCGAACGTGTAATCGAGCGCGCAGTGGCGCTGGCTGAATCCGACGAGCTGCGCCTGGAGGACCTGCCGTCATCGGTGGTTGATCTCTATCGGGGAAACCTGATGTCCTCGTTCGCGCTCGGCCACACGATGCGCGCCTGGGGAAGTCGCTATGCGCGCCTCGTGCTGAATCGCTGCGGGTATAACAAACGGAGGGCCTGTCGGGAGCTCGGCATCTCATACCACACGCTGCGCGACTATCTGAGGGTCTTGCCGGAGCACCAGTACGGGTTCACCAGCGATGTGGATCGCGTGCGCGCGCGTCAGGCCGCGTTGGCTGCGGCGTGTCCGCCGCAGGCGGAAGCGGCCTCGCGTGAGCCCCACGTCGCGCCTTAGCAGGCTGCTGCAAGACCCGTCTGAACGGCCAAATTATCATGCCGAACGGCCGAGATTTGAATCAGTTTTCGGCATTGGACATCCAACATTTCGCATGGACATTGGCTTTTTCAACAACCTGTTCGATCGCACGTAACTACACTATGCCGATTACATGGACGGTGGACGCTGCTAAGGGCCGGGTACACGTCACGCTGACGATCCCATCTACGCGCGATCAGGCTCGCGCCGCCGCGACGAACATTCTCTCCGCCCCAGGCTACGCGCCGACTTTCGGGTTCGTCGTCGACGCGATCGGCAAGGCCGGGCCTGAGTTTGTTCGCGACGTCGTGCACTTCTTCGCGACCCACAGAGACAAGTTCCGCGGCGTCCGCGTGGCCATCGTCATGACGCTCGGGTCGGTCCCCTGCAGCAAGTCCAAATTGGCCGAGACGCTCGCTCAGGGCCGCGATCTGCCCATGACAATTGAGACATTCCGGACATACAAGGCGGCAGAGCGCTGGCTTTCGAGCACCATTTGACTTGGCGAGGCGCTCGAGTGACCGTCGCGTCACGTGACCCTCATGCCGCGCCGTCAGCCCACCCCCACTTTCGTGCCATTGCATTCCTGCAGGCGTGTCGATAGCGTCCGTTCATCCAGCTCAAATTCGCAGCTGTTGCTCCTGTTGGGGTGGGGCCGGATCTACGATGCACAACACGGACGATCGTGCGGCGATCCTGTGGCGCCTGCGGGCTCGTCATACGACGGCTACGTGCGTGCTGCAGCCATTGGCCGTTGGCGCGCTGCTCACGCTGCTACAAGACGATGACGTCGTATTCCGCGAGGCTTTTCCGGATGCACACCTGGCAGAAGCGCGTGCCCGTGCGTTACGCGCACGTTTGCAGGGCAAAGGCTGGCATGCCGTGCCGATCGCGAACGCTGGCTGCGGCCGCCGCCGTGCCTGAACATTACGACAGCCGGATGTCGCCTTTGAAGACCGTGAACACCAGTGCGATATCAAGCGCTGCCACGAATGGAGCAACGAGAGCCGGGCCGTACGGAATGTATGGGAGTCCGATGTATCCGAGGAGCCAGAGCATCAAGTAGATAGCTCGCCGAGCAACAATCCGCACCCCAGCAGTGCCCAGAACGCCGCGTGAGAGAACCATGCCGCAAGAACCGGAGATCCCATCTTCTAATGCACGAGTGAAGAATGCCGATTGCAGACTGCAGATTCACCGCAATGACGATTGAAGAAGGTTGACTGACGAATCGCCACTTGAGGAATGACGAGATTGGCGATTGACGACGGCGTTCTGCCAGTCTGAGCGGGCATGGGCAGTCAATCCGCAGTCGACAGCCATGAGTCGCCAATCTCATGTCAATTTGACAGTCGCCCATCGTCAGCCGTGAGTCGGCCATCTGCGAACGGAAAGCTGCTAACGCCCCACCCTGATCTCCTGCACCCTCTGTTCACCCTCGCTGATCGCAAGCCTCATCGACGAAGCAACAAGCTGCTGCAGGAACCGAGGGTCTGTCCACGCCCCCGGTTCGGCGTCTTCGACGGCGGCCAGGTAATACTCGCCAGCCGGGAGATTTCGGAACGAAAATGCGCCGTCCGCAGACGGACGGACGCTCTGAATGCGCCGCGACTGCGGGAGCCACAAGGATGATGAGGCGGGAAACAGGATGAGCGAATACTCGGACGCCGGTGCGCCGCCCGCGTTCTGCAGCGCGCCTGTGAGCTGCCCCATACGATCGGTGAACGTGACGATTGCGTCGGCCTTCTCGGCGTTCGGCGCCACGGTGAACGGCACATCCAGCGCGTCGGCGCCATTGACGATGGCGGAGCGGAGCGCCCAGCCGCCCGGCACGCCGAGGCCGGGAAACGAAGCAGTGAGGGTATAGCGGCCGGGTATGACGCCCGACATCGTGAACCGTCCGCCTGCATCGATGGTGGCGCCGCTCGGCGCAAGCGTGGCCCCGCCGGTCTGAACGGGCAGCAGTGTGAGCCGCACGTTTTTCAAATCCACCGGTGGCATCAGCCTTGTACTGTCGAATCGCAGCTGTCCTCTAAGCGTGACCCCTGGCGCGAGCACGAGGCTCAGACCAGTCACATTGTCGCCGGCGACGAGAATGTCGGTGGAAGCCCACAGCGCCTGGGGCGCGCGCGCGGCACTTGTCTCGCTGGCGCGCGCGAAGACCGTGTACTGTCCGGGCGCGATATCGAAGAATGTGAAGCTGCCATCCGACTGAACTCCGGTGCCGCGATAGCCATCGAAAGGCACGCCCGGGAACGCCACCTGGTCCGTCGCGATTAGCGTGACGAGCGCGCCTGGCGGTGACGAACCGCCCGGCCAGGAAAGCGTCCCTTCAACGGTAGCGGTGGGAACAATCTGCAGCGTGAAATCGATGCCGGCACGCTCCTCGCCGGCGCGTACGGTGACGAGCGCGGCCTGCCGCGCCACCGTTGTGCCGGGGTAGAACGTTGACGCGAGCGCGATCGGATGCGGCAGGGGCGGGGCCGGAGAAGTCGACGACAATGCGTCGCGCACGTCCAGGTCCGTTGTGAGGTGCAGTTCGCTCCCTCCGGTCCCGAAGTACGCCGGCCGCCACGATGCGCCAATCACGTAGTCACCCGGGCCGAGACCGTAGATCCGATACACGCCCCGGTCGTCTGCGGTCGCTGACGAGCCGTTGGCGTCGAGCCGCCGCTCGCCGTTGATCATGAGGTAGGACATCGCTCGGACTGTTGTCCCCACCGCCGGCTGTCCACTTGAATCGAATACTGCGCCGGTGATAACGGCACCGCGTGGCAGCCGCACGACAATCCGCGCGGTCTGACCTGCGAGAAGCGGCACGGCGGTGCCAGGCCGAAACAGCCGCTTCGCGCCGTACGCGATCGATAGCCAACCATCCTTCGAGACCGAAACATTGAACCGTCCGGCGGGCAGTCCGCCGAACGTGAACCGGCCATCATCGCCAGTGATGGTCGTAAGACCGATCGCGGGCTCGGAACTTCCGAGCGTGACGCGGGCGTGTCGCACAGGTCGCACCTCAGCGTCGTCCGCAACGACGATTCCCGTGATCGTCCCGGTGCCGTTCTCGTGTACCCGGACGTCGCGCGGAGGCAGCGAAGGCGTCTGCACGGCCGCCATCGTCAGGCACAAGGGGATCAGCAAGGTGACGGTAATCGTCTGCTCCCTTCCATCTACTATCGTGGCATCCGCCTTCGCGCGAAGGCGTTTCGGCGCACCCACGTAGCCTTGTCTTCCGGCTATAAGCCAGAAGCCACGGGAAAGCCGTTTCTATCGAATCGTGGTCGTGTGCAAATCCTGTGTCTTCTGCTCTCCCTCCGCGAGGTGCACCTGTTCAGCCGATCGCGCGAGGATTTCGAGGGACGCGGGATCCGCCCAGTCGTCTGACGTTTCGCGCACCGCTGCGACATAGTAATCGCCGGGTGGAAGCGCCGGGAGAAGATACGAGCCGTCAACGTTAGTGCGGGCGGTGCGCATCCGCCGCGGCGCGGTCCCGGTTGCCGTCCAGATGCTGCTGTCAACGGGAAACACGAGGACCACGGCGCTGCCGTCCGCCGCACCTCCACGACGCACCGCTCCAGTGATGCTCGATGGCCGGTCCGTGAACGTGAGAACCACCCCCGTTGCATCGTCGGTCATCAGATCGATCGGCGTGTCCGCGAGATCGCGCCCCTCGTAGATCGCCCCTTTGAAGAACCAGTCGGATAATCCATTGACGCGAACGAAATACTTTCCTGGGGGCACTCCGTAGGTGTGGAACTGGCCGTTCTCATCGATACGCCCCGTCACGAACCCCAGGCGCTCGGGCAGTTTCGAGCCATCGGCGGGATCCAGCGTGACCCGCACGTTCGCGAGCGTTGCGATGTCCGGACGTTCTCCCGTTCCATCGAATTCGACGCGTCCGCTGACCCGTGGTCCCGCGTGCAGTGCGAGCGTCACACCAGTCAGATCAGTGTCGCCGACGGCGATCGGTGCCTCCGCGAACAGCGTCGCGTCCGCTGGAATCCCCGGCGGGATAGTGGGCGCAGGTGGTGGTGGTTCCGAGGCGGAAACTGCGATCGAACCAGAGCGAACAATCATCGCGTTCGCGTCAGCCATGTCGACCGGCGGCCTCGGTATGCGCACCAGTCTGAGCAGGTATTGACCCGGCGGGACGACGGGGAATGCGAACGCTCCGTCCGGATCGGTGATCGTGGTCGCGACATCGAGATCGACAGCACCTTCCGCCGGCGACGGAATCAAGCGAATAGGAATAGTGCCTGCATACCCGTTCGGCGCGAGGATCTGACCCGACACGCGCACCGCTCGAAATGGCTGCAACTGGATGTCGATGCCGGCGCGTTCTTCGCCGGCCTTTACGCCGACGATGGATCCCTCGGCGGCCGACGTCGATGCCGGGCAGAACGTCGTCGGATAGACGAGCCACGATCCGTCCGTGCGCTGCATCGTCGTCGCGGTGCCGGGCGTCAATGTGAGTGTGTGCGCACCAGCGATAATCGCGAAGGGAGTGCCCGACGGTGCGCCAGGCGAGCCGATTGCCCCCACCTCGCGCGACAACTCCGCGCGTTGAACGGCGCCAGAGGCGCCTTGCCGAAGCGTGTCGATAGCGGCCGTCGGAACCGCGACCTGTGGTGACACGACGGCGATTTCGTAGTCGTTCGGTACGAGGCTGGCGAGTCGATACATGCCGCGATCGTCAGTCATCGCTGACGCGCTCGGCGTGAGAACGACGTGTCCAGCGGCAAATCCCCGGCGATACGACTGCACGCGCGCGCCGACGACCGGTTCGCCCGCCTCATCGATCACCGTGCCGGAGATGACAGCGTGCCTCCACATCCGCACTTCGATATCGATGATCCGCTCTCCTCCTTTGACGTCGATTCGCTGGGCGCTCCCTTCCGGACGCCACTGCGCATTCGATGCATCGACGTAGCCCCCCTTTGTGACGATGAGAAACAGGGAACCGTTGTGCAGGCCGCGCGCCACGAATTGTCCGGCGCCGTTCGTCATCAGGCGAGGAGCCGGCATGCCGCGCGGCTGACCCTCTCTTGGAACGGGTACGGCGGCGCTGCCGAAGAGTGTGACGATCGCACCCGCGATCGGTCGTCCATTGGAGGCGTCGATCACACGCCCAACGGCAACGCCCGTACTCGGCACGGCAGACCGCTGAGAGTGCGGCGCGGCAGTGAGCGCGAGAAGAAGAGAAAGGGTGAACAGCGGCATCACGCACATTATGCCCGTCTTGACCCCAGCCGAAGCGCATAGTACGTTCAGTGGATATGCGCCCGCCTGCGCGCGTTGCAAGGGCTGGCCCTTGTCAGATCTGATGACACAGCCTGCCTCGGGCACTCTCAAGAAGACGCCGCTGCACGCGCGACATCGCGCGCTCGGCGCGCGCATGGTCGACTTCGCCGGCTGGGACATGCCCGTCGAATACACCGGCATCGTCGATGAGCACATGGCCGTTCGCACGCGTGCGGGATTGTTCGACGTCTCGCACATGGGCGAAATCGAGATTGCCGGTGCGGACGCGCTGAAGGCTGTCCAGCACATCACCACCAACGACGCCTCGCGGTTGTCGACCAACCAGGCCCAGTATTCCGCGCTGACAACCTCCACCGGGACGTTCGTCGACGATGTGTTGACCTACCGGCTGGCAGACGATCACTTCATGCTGGTGGTCAATGCCTCGAACATCATCAAGGACTTCAACTGGATTTCGCAGAATATCCAGGGCATCGGGGACGCCGCTGCGGTCAACACGAGTTCGCGCTACGCGCTGATCGCCTTGCAGGGCCCTGTCGCTCGCGAGGTGCTGCAGACGCTGACGGGCGTCGATGTCGCGCGCATCAAGTACTACTGGTTCTCGACCGGCGAAGTTGCCGGCGTGCGCGTGACGATCTCGCGGACGGGCTACACCGGGGAGGACGGCTTCGAAGTGTTCGCGCCGCCAAGCGCCGCCGAGCGCGTGTGGGACGCAATCCTTCAAGCGGGGAAGAGCGGGGGCGTCGTGCCGGCGGGACTTGGCGCGCGCGACACGCTCCGGCTCGAGGCCGCGATGCGGCTGTACGGAAACGACATGGACGAGACGACGACGGTGCTCGAAGCGGATCTGGGGTGGATCGTCGGCTGGAAGAAAGAGGAATTCATCGGCGCCGACGTGCTGCGCGCGCAGAAGGCGAGTGGCACGTCTCGAAAGCTGGTCGGCTTCGAAATGCTGGAGCGCGCCATCGGCCGGCACGGGTACGACGCGTATGTCGGCGGCGAGAAGGCCGGCGTCGTCACCAGCGGCACGCAGACGCCGTACTTGAAGAAGGCGATCGGGATGGCATATCTGCCATCGGATCGAACCGCGGCCGGCACGGAGTTCGAGGTGGACATCAGAGGGCGCCGAACGAAGGCGGCCGTGGTCCCGCTGCCGTTTTATAAAAGAGCGAAATGACGTATGTATCCTGCAGATCTCAAATACACGAAGGATCACGAGTGGGTGAGGCTCGGCGGCGCCGACGCGCGCGTGGGCATCACCGAATACGCGCAGAAGCAGCTCGGCGATGTGGTGTATCTCGAATTGCCGCAGGTCGGGCGAACGTTGAAGAAGGGGGAGGTCTTCGGCACGATCGAGTCGGTGAAAGCCGTCTCCGAGCTTTACAGCCCGGTCGACGGCGAAGTGACGGAAGTCAACTCCGCGCTCGTGCAGCGCCCCGAGTCGGTCAACTCGGATCCACACGGCTCCTGGATGATTGCCGTTCGGGTCCGCGGCGAGTCGGGCGACCTGTTGAGCGCTGACCAGTACACGACGTTGACGAAATAGGGCCGCGGATTACACGGATCATACGGATGTACACCGATCAGGCAGTGCAACGAATGACTACGGACTTACAAGGATCCTTTCAGGAGCGGCACATTGGACCGGACGCGGACGCGCGCGATGAAATGTTGCGCGCGATGGGCGTTCCGTCGCTCGACGCGCTGATCGAGCAGACCATTCCCTCGGGTATTCGACTCCAGCATCCGCTGAATCTTCCAGAGGCTGAAAGCGAAGCGGCGTATCTGCGGCGCCTGGGCAGCATCGCGGCGAAGAATCGCGTCGCGCGCTCCTATATCGGAATGGGGTACTACGATTGCCATACGCCCGCGGTCATCCTCCGGAACGTCCTGGAGAATCCCGGGTGGTACACGCCTTACACGCCGTATCAGGCAGAGATCGCGCAGGGACGCCTGGAATCGCTCCTGAATTTCCAGACGGTCGTCCGAGACCTCACGGCGATGGAAATCGCGACCGCCTCTCTACTCGACGAGGGCACCGCGGCCGCCGAAGCCATGACGATGTTCCACCGGGTGAATACGAAGAAAGCGCCGGCGGGACAGGAGAGCGTGTTCCTGGTGTCGGACCGCACGTTCCCGCAGACGATTGACGTGGTGCGCGGGCGCGCGGAGCCCCTGAAGATCCGAGTAGAAGCAGGCGATCCCGAGTCGCTGCCAATGGACCGCGCGTTCGGAGTGCTGTTGCAGTACCCGGATGATCGCGGCGAGGTCCGCGACCTGACGCCGATTATTGAGAAGGCGCATGCCGCGGGTCTGCTGGTTGCGGTGGCGAGCGACTTGATGGCGCTGACGCTCGTGACGCCGCCAGGGGAAATGGGCGCCGATGCTGTCGTCGGCAACTCGCAGCGGTTCGGCGTGCCGCTCGGATACGGCGGGCCACATGCCGCTTTCTTCGCAACGCGCGAGTCGTTCGTCCGCCAGTCGCCCGGGCGCATCATCGGGGTGTCGATCGACGCGCGTGGGCACCGCGCCTATCGAATGGCGCTGCAGACGCGCGAGCAGCACATCCGTCGTGAGAAGGCGACATCGAACATCTGCACTGCGCAGGCGCTCCTGGCGAACATCGCCGCGATGTATGCCGTCTTCCATGGACCGAACGGACTGCGCGCGATCGCGGAACACATCCATGGGCTGACCCGAACGCTCGAAGAGGCGCTCACCGCCCAGGGCGTTACGCAGACCAACGCCGCGTACTTCGACACGTTGCGGATCGTAGGGGCGAGCGTCGCAGCCATCCGGAATGCCGCTGAGGCCGCGGGCGTCAACTTCCGCTACACGAAAGACGGCGCGATCGGCATCTCGCTCGACGAGACGACGACTATCGACGACGTGAGCGAGATCGTGAAGGTCTTCACGTCCGGCAAGCGTCCCGTGTTCAAGGAGCGGTCGCCGTTTTCGCTCAAGGCTCCGGTTCCGCTGCGCCGCACGAGCGCGTACCTCACGCATCCTGTCTTCAACACGCATCATTCGGAAACCCAGATGATGCGCTACATCCGGTCGCTGGAGCGGAAGGACGTCGGGCTCGACACGTCGATGATCCCGCTCGGATCCTGCACGATGAAGCTCAATGCCGCGGCCGAGATGTTGCCGGTCACCTGGACCTCATTCAGCCGCATGCACCCGTTCGCGCCGCTGGAGCAGGCGGCCGGCTACGCGGAGGTGTGCCGGGATCTGGAGTCGGCGTTGTGCGAGATCACCGGGTTCGCGGCGGTATCGCTCCAGCCGAACTCCGGCGCCCAAGGCGAATTCGCGGGACTCATGGCGATCCGCGCGTACCACCGCGATCGCGGCGAGGCGCGCCGCGACATTGTGATGATCCCCGCGTCGGCACACGGCACGAACCCGGCGAGCGCCACGCTCGCGGGGCTGCGGGTCGTCGTTGTCGCGTGCGACAGCCACGGGTATGTCGAGGTCGACGACCTGCGCGCCAAGGCGGCGCAGCATCGTGACGCGCTGGCCGCGATCATGGTGACGTATCCGTCGACCTACGGCATTTTCGAGGAGCGCATCCGCGAGATCTGCGCGATCGTGCACGAGAACGGCGGGCAGGTCTACATGGACGGGGCGAACATGAACGCGCAGGTCGGTTTGACGAGCCCCGCGGCGATTGGCGCCGACGTCTGTCACCTGAACCTGCACAAGACCTTCGCGATTCCGCACGGCGGCGGCGGCCCCGGCATGGGGCCGATCGCCGTCGCAAAGCACCTCGCGCCGTACCTACCCGGCCATCCCCTTGTGAAGGTCGGCGGCGCGAAGGGTATTCCGGCCGTCTCCGCGGCGCCGTGGGGCAGCGCGAGCATCCTGTTGATCTCGTACGGCTATGTCCGGATGCTCGGCGCCTCGGGGATGACAGAGGCGACGCGCTACGCGATTCTCAACGCGAACTACATCAAGGCGCGGCTCGAATCGCATTACGAAGTGCTCTATGCGAATCATAACGGCCGCGTCGCGCACGAGCTGATCTTCGATCTCCGCCCGTTCAAGCACGGCGCGGGCGCGTCGGTCGACGAGCAGGACGTCGCGAAGCGTTTGATGGACTACGGCTTCCACGCGCCGACGGTCTCGTTCCCGGTTCCCGGGACGATGATGATCGAGCCGACGGAGAGCGAAGGGAAGGACGAGCTCGATCGGTTCTGCGACGCACTTATCGCGATCCGCCGCGAAATCCAGGCGGTCATCGACGGAAAGGTCGACCCGAAGGACAACGTTCTGAAGAACGCTCCGCACACGGCGGACTGCATCGCGTCTGACGACTGGTCGCATCCGTACTCACGTGAGCAGGCGGCCTATCCGTTGCCGTTTGTCAGAATGAACAAGATGTGGCCGGCCACATCGCGAATCGACAATCCGTATGGCGATCGCAACTTGATTTGCGCGTGCCCGCCGCTGGAAGAGTACGTCGAGGCCGGCGCCGCTTCCTGATCTCGCGGCTTCCGTCGTGGCTAATCTGGTGGCTTCCGCCTTCAGGTGGAAGGTCGTGGCTAATCTCGTGGCTTCCGCCCTTCAGGCGGAAGGAAAGCATTGTGTAGGCCGGGTCTTTAGACCCGGCTTCCCACCGCGCGCGTGAGCTCTTGCGCCTTGCGCTGATATCCATCGAGCAGCCTTTTCGTGATCGCGGCGGGCTTCCCTGTGCCGATCACGCGATCGTCTATCCGGGTTACCGGGCTCATCTCGCGGGTCGTGCTCGTGATGAACGCTTCATCCGCGGAGTCCAGGTCC
The DNA here is from genome assembly GCA_003222675.1 of Acidobacteriota bacterium. Lineage (GTDB taxonomy): Bacteria > Acidobacteriota > Vicinamibacteria > Vicinamibacterales > 2-12-FULL-66-21 > QHWT01. Next base: position 13,310 of record QHWT01000073.1, read on the forward strand.
TTCGGGAACAGCGTCTCGTCGCGGACCTCGACGCCCACTTCGCGGCCCACCTCGAACATGAACGCCCGCGTGATGCCTTCGAGCAGGCCGGCCTCGGACTTTGGCGTCAAGGCCACGCCGCCGCGCACCAGGAAGAAGTTGGACTGCGAGCACTCCGAGAGCTCGCCGCGGTAGTTGCACATCAGGGCTTCTTCACCGCCGCGTCTGTAGGCCGCCTGCATCGCGAGCGCGTTGTTGAGCAGGTTGTTCGACTTGATAATCGGATTGACCGACCCGGGGTGGTTCCGCAGAATGTCGACGAGACAGATCTTGATCCCGTCGGTGAAGATTCGCGCCGCCGGCTCCTCGTTCGGCTTCACGATGATGACGAGCGACGACGTCGGCGTCGCCTTGATGTCGTACGTGAGCTCGCCGACGCCGCGCGTGAGGAGGATGCGGATGTAGGCCTCTCGCATTTCTCCCGCTGCGTTCATCGTCTCGCGTATCCATTCGAGCAGCGTGCGGTCGTCGAAGGGCACCGCGAGATCGAGATGCTGCGCGGACTGGCGCAGCCGGCGAATGTGGCGATCGTACAGGAAGGGTACTTTGTTGTACGTGCGCAGCGTCTCGTAAACACCTTCGCCGTACACGAACCCGTGGTCGTAGACCGGGACCACCGCCCGATCCGCGGGAGCAATTGTCCCGTTCACATAAACCGCGCCGCGCATGTTGCGAAAAGTCTAGCATACGCAGTACCGTAAACAGTTCGCGGTCAACGGTATGCAGTCGGGAGTGCGGGAGTCAACGTGTCTGCCGAGTGCACCCCGCGAACCGCCTGCGCCTTACTGCAGACTGCATACTGCGAACTGAATGAGAGTCCTCAACACCCAGCAGATGCGCGAGGCCGATCGGCAGACGATCGACGAGATCGGCATCCCCGACGTCGTGCTGATGGAGAACGCCGGACGCCAGGCCGTCGCTGCGATGGAGGCGGCGTTCGAAGATCTCGCGGCGAGCAGGGTGGGCGTTCTGTGCGGCCGCGGCAACAACGGCGGCGACGGCTTCGTCGTCGCGCGCACGCTCGCCCAGCGCGGCATCGACGCGATCGTGTTCCTGCTCGGGAGCGTGTCAGACGTGCGCGGCACTGCGCGCACCAATCTCGAGATTCTGGGCCGCGTGGGCCTCACCGTCGTGGAGATCACCAACGCCCAGGAGTGGGAGCTGCACTTCACCGAAGTGTCGGAGTGCGACCTGACCGTCGACGCGATCGTCGGCACGGGATTTCACGGTCAGCTGACGGGGCTCCTCGAAACCGTCGTCGCCGACGTCAACGGCCTCGGCGCGCCGGTTGTCGCGATCGATCTGCCGACGGGGGTGTCGGCGGACTCGCACGAGCTCGGGGGGGAGGCGATCGAAGCATCGATGACCGTGACGCTCGCAGCGCCGAAGATTCCGCTCATCCTGCCGCCGGCCGACGCCTACGGCGGCGACCTCGTGATCGCCGACATCGGCATCCCGGCCGCGGTGATCGACGAGCTCGAAGGGCCGTGGCTCGAGCTCCTCACGCGCGAGCGGATGCGCGAGCTCGTGCCGACGCGCGCCGCGGAATCGCACAAGGGAGACTTCGGACGCGTGCTCATCATCGCGGGCTCGTTCGGAAAAACGGGCGCCGCGCACCTCGCGGCGCTCGGCGCGCTGAAATCCGGGGCGGGACTCGTCACGATCGCGACCGCTCGATCGTGCGTCCCGACCATTGCCGCGATGATGCCCGAATACATGACGGAGGCGCTCGAAGAAACCAATGCCGGGGCGATCGATTTCAGTGCCGTCGAGCGCGTGCTCGAGATGAAGGCGGACGTCATCGCGATGGGCCCAGGCCTCGGGCACGATCCGTCCACGGCGGCGTTCGTGCAGGCGATCGTCGAGCGTGCAGGCGTGCCGCTGGTGCTCGACGCCGATGCGCTGAATGCCTTCGCGGGCGATCCGGAGCGGCTGACGGGACGCGACGGCGTCGACGTCATCATCACGCCGCACCCCGGCGAGATGGCGCGCCTGCTGAACGTCAGCATCGAGCAGGTGCAGTCGGATCGACTCGAGCACGCGCGCGAGTTCGCAGCGACCCACCGCGTGCACGTGGTGTTGAAGGGACATCGCACGGTCATCGCCGGACCGGAGTCGCGCGCCTTTGTCAATCTCACCGGGAACGCGGGCATGGCTACGGGCGGTACGGGTGACCTGCTGACCGGGATGATTGCGGCGTGGTTCGCGCAGATTCTCGACGCCGAAGGGGCGTGCAAGCTCGCGGTGTATCTCCACGGAACCGCCGGCGACCTCGCGGAAGCCGATGAGGGAGAAGGCGCGTTGTTGCCGACCGACATCGCCGCGCGGCTTGGCGACGCGGTCCTCGAATTGACGGCGCGGCGCCGGATCAAACGCCAGGCGGATGCCGGATGACCACGGCGCCTGCAGGCCCGACGCAGGCAGGCCGGATCTCTTCACATGAGCGCCCTCATCACATCCACCGAACAGGAAACGACCGACGCCGGAGTCGCACTCGGCCGCACCCTACGCGCCGGCGATGTCGTTCTGCTCTATGGCGATCTGGGCGCGGGCAAAACGGCCTTCGTGCGCGGCCTCGCCCGCGGCATCGGCGCGAACCCCGACGATGTGTCGAGCCCGACGTTCACGATCGTCCAGGAATATGCCGGCGAGGCAGCGACGTTGTATCACGTCGATCTCTATCGTCTCGAACCAGCGGAGATCGACGACCTCGGACTCGAAGACCTCGTTTCCGCCGACGGCATCGTCGCAATCGAGTGGGCCGAACGGTGGCGCGGCCGGCCCGAAGGCACGGGCGTTGTGGAGGTGATGATCCACGACGCCGGCGAAGACCACCGGCAGATCAATGTCCAATGTTCAACGCCCAATGCTCAAAGGTGATCGCTTTGAACCATTGAGCATTGAGCATTGGCGCATGAACACCGGATCGACGCGCGCGTCCAGCGCGACGCCGAGGATCAACGTTGTGTCGAGCGCCGTCAGTGCTTGCCTCCATGTGCTGTAAGACGCCGGCCGGGCCGCGAGCGGTAGCACGCGGCGTTCGAGATGCTGGCGCAGCGCTGCTCCTCTTCGCAATCACCGCCTGCGGCGCAGGCAACGCCGGCCTGCAGCGCGACACGCGCGAATGGCGCGCGGCGCGCCGGCAGATGGTTGAAGAGCAGCTGATCGCCCGCGATATCAGCAGTCCGCGCGTGGTCGACTCAATGCTCGCCGTACCGAGGCATCTCTTTGTGCCGGAGTCCGTGAGGGCAGAGGCGTATCGCGATCGGCCGCTGCCAATCGGTCACGGCCAGACGATCTCACAGCCCTACATCGTCGCATTTATGACGCAGGCGCTCGAGATCGAACCGTCGCATCGCGTGCTCGAGATCGGCACTGGCTCGGGTTATCAGGCCGCCGTCTTGAGCACGCTGGCGGAAGAGGTCTACACGATCGAGATCATCGCGGCGCTGGCGGACCGTGCGCGGAAAACGCTGGGCGCCCTTGGCTATCGCAACGTTCAAGTGCGCACCGGGAATGGGTACCTTGGTTGGCCCGAGCATGCGCCGTACGACCGCATCATCGTGACGGCGGCACCCGAAGACGTGCCGCCCGCACTGGTGGAGCAGTTGAAAGTCGGTGGATTGATGGCGATTCCCGTGGGGTCAGTCACGCAGGAGCTGCGCATCCTGCGGCGTACGGCAACGGGAACCCAGACGCTCCGTACGCTTCCCGTGCGATTCGTGCCGATGACGGGGCCAACGAAGCAGACGAAGTAAACGGCTTCCAGAACCGAAGCAACAAAGAAAACGAACAAAGCGAAGAAAATAACAAAACGGAAGTTCGCTTCGTTGACCTCCGTTGTGTTCGTTGCTTCGTTCTTGAAATCCGTTCCCTCCGTGTTCTCCGTGTTCTCCCTGTGCGGTCCTACTCAACCCTATAATTCGGGGCCTCTTTCGTGATGATCACGTCATGGACGTGCCCCTCCCGCAGTCCGGCGGGACTGACGCGGATCATCTTCGCTTCGCGTTGCAGCGTCGGGATCGTGCCGCAGCCGGTGTAGCCCATCCCGGCGCGCAGACCGCCCATCAGCTGATGGATCATCGCCGCGACGGTGCCTTTGTGCGCCACGCGCCCTTCGATCCCCTCGGGCACGAGCTTCTCGGCTGATTCCGGAGTGGCGTCCAAGTCGAATTCATCCTGGAAGTAGCGATCGCGGCTTCCGCGGCGCATCGCGCCGAGCGACCCCATGCCGCGGTATTCCTTGAAGCTGCGCCCCTGGTAAAGGATCAGTTCACCGGGGCTCTCGTCCGTGCCCGCGAAGAGACTGCCGATCATGACCGAGCTGGCGCCAACGGCCATTGCCTTCGTGATGTCGCCCGAGTAGCGAATTCCGCCGTCAGCAATGATGGGAATCTTGCGCGACGTGGCGGCGCGCGCGCATTCGGCAATCGCCGTGATCATGGGGACCCCGATGCCCGCGACGACACGGGTGGTGCAGATCGACCCGGCGCCGATGCCCACCTTGACGGCATCGACGCCGAGCTCGATGAGGGCGGCGGTGGCGTCCGCCGTCGCGACATTGCCGGCGACGAAATCGACGTTGGGGAACTGACGGCGGATCCGCCGCACGACGTCGAGCACCCCCTGCGAATGCCCGTGCGCGGTGTCGACGACGAGCGCGTCCACGTTCGCCGCAATGAGCGCCTCGGCGCGCGCGATCGCATCCTTGCCGACGCCAATCGCCGCTGCGACTCGCAGCCGGCCGAGCGAGTCTTTGCACGCATTCGGGTACTTGATCGCCTTCTGGATGTCCTTGACGGTGATCAGCCCTTTCAGCATGAAGCGCTCGTCGACGACGAGCAGCTTCTCGACCTTGTGCCGATGCAGGAATTCACGCGCCTGTTCGAGCGTCGTGCCGACGGGGACGGTGAACAGCGGATCGCGCGTCATGATCTCGGAGATCGACCGGTCGAGATTCGTCTCGAAGCGCAGATCGCGGTTCGTCAGAATCCCGACGAGCCGCCCCTCCTTGCTGCCGTCCTGGGTGATCGGCACGCCGGAGATCCGGTATTTCTTCATCAGCTCGAGGGCTTCGTAGATCCGGTTGGAAGGGGAGAGCGTGATCGGATTGACGATCATGCCGCTCTCCGATCGCTTGACGCGATCGACTTCCGACGCCTGTTCCTCGATCGACAGGTTCTTGTGGATGACGCCGATGCCCCCCTGCTGCGCCATCGCGATCGCCAGCCGCGACTCGGTGACGGTGTCCATCGCGGCGCTCGCGAGCGGCACGTTCAGCCGGATGTTGCGCGTGAACGACGACGAGACGTCCACCGCGCTGGGCAGCACGTTCGAGTGCTGCGGGACGAGCAGGACGTCGTCAAAGGTGAGCGCCGTGGTGAGACCGACGGAAATCTGATCCGCGTTGAGTACGTCCGTGCGGGTGTTCATCAGTAGCTACCTGCAAAAAAGGCCGACATCGGTCGGCCTTGTCTTACGAACCATGACATTTCTTGTACTTTTTCCCGCTCCCGCAGGGGCAGGGATCGTTGCGCCCCACTTTCGGCTCGTCGCGCCTCACCTGCCGCACGACGTCGTCGCCGCCGCTGCGCGCGGGGCGCGGCGGTTCGGCTACGGCCGTGGCCCCGCGCCCGGCACGAATCGCCCCGAAGGGGGAGTCGGACGGCGCCGGCTGCGCACTCATCGTAATCTGCGGCGGACGGCGCGGCGCCGGACGGCGCACCGGCACGCCGGGCCCTTCTTCGCCGATGATCGGCATCAGGCGCCACAGGTAGCGGACGATTTCCTCGTCGATCCGCTCGCGCATGGCCTCGAAGAGCGCGAAGCTCTCCTTCTTGTACTCGACGAGCGGATCCCGCTGGCCGTAGCCGCGAAGGCCGATGCCTTCTTTCAGATGATCGAGGCTGTAGAGGTGATCCTTCCACTGCGCGTCGACGATCTGCAGCATGATGTCGCGCTCGACGCGGTGGAGGACGGAAGGATCGCCGAGCAGCGCCTCCTTCTTCTCGTACTTCTCGAGCGCCAGCTTCCAGACCGCATCGGTCATCTGGTCCGGGGTCATCCCCGAGAAATCCAGCGAGTCAACTTCCTGTTCGTCGAACCCGAAGATGTCGGTGAGAGCCTTCGTGAGCGCGTCGAGGTCCCACTCCTCGGGATCGATATCCTTGTTCGCGTAGTTCTGGACGGTGGCATCAGCGAGCTCCTCGGCGAGCGTTATCAGGTACCCGCGCGTGTCCACCTCCTCGTCTGCAGTGATGTGGATTTTCCCCTCGAGCAGCTCGCGCCGCAGCGCGTAGACGTTCTCGCGCTGCTTGTTCATCACGTCGTCGTATTCGAGAAGGTGCTTGCGGACGGAGAAGTTCTGCGCCTCGACCTGTTTCTGCGCGCGCTCGATTGCGCGCGTCACCATGCCGTGCTCGATCGGAACGCCCTCTTCCATGCCGAGACGCTGCATCAGCCCGGAGATGCGGTCGGACCCGAAGATGCGCATCAGGTCGTCTTCGAGCGAGAGGTAGAAGCGTGAGGACCCGGGGTCCCCCTGACGGCCGGCGCGGCCGCGCAACTGGTTGTCGATTCGTCGTGCCTCGTGGCGCTCAGTGGCGATGATGTGCAGCCCGCCCAGCGCGACGACGTCGTTGTGCTCGGCGTCCGTTTCCTTCTTGTACGCCGAGAACAGCTGCTCGTACTGCGTGCGCGGCACCCGGTAGAAGTTCTCGAGGTGATAGAAATAGACGTAGTCGGCGTCGTCGATGAACTTCTCCTGGCCCTTCGGCAGCTTGTCGGCGATCTCGTCCGCGAGCGTGCGCTGGCGCGCCATGAACTCGGGATTGCCGCCGAGCAGGATGTCGGTACCGCGTCCCGCCATGTTGGTGGCGATCGTGACCGTGTTCTTGCGGCCCGCCTGCGCGACGATCTCCGCTTCCTGCGCGTGGTACTTCGCGTTCAGCACGACATGACGGATGCCGCGCAACTTGAGCTGCTTCGAGAGCCGCTCCGACTTCTCGATTGAGACGGTGCCCACGAGCGCCGGCCGGCCCTGTTGCTGCTTCTCGATGATGTCGTTGACGATCGCGTCGTACTTTTCCTTCTCGGTGCGGTAGACGGTGTCGGGCTCCTCCACGCGCTTGAGCGGGCGGTTGGTCGGAATCACCATGACGTCGAGCTTGTAGATGCTCGCGAACTCCTGCGCCTCGGTGTCGGCCGTGCCCGTCATGCCGGAGAGCTTCGCGTACTTGCGGAAGTAGTTCTGGAACGTGACGGTCGCCAGCGTCTGGTTCTCGCGCTCGATCTTCACCTCGGGGTGGTTCGTGTTGTGTTCCTTCGCTTCCACCGCCTGGTGCAGTCCGTCGCTCCAGCGCCGGCCCGGCATGAGGCGCCCGGTGAATTCGTCGACGATCACTACCGCGCCGTCCTTCACCATGTACTCGACGTCCAGCTGGAACAGCGAGTGCGCACGCAGCGCCTGATTGATGTGGTGAAGGATCTTCATGTTCGCCGGGTCGTACAACCCGTCGGTGCCCGGCTCGAGCCGATGCGCGAGCATGTGCTCGGCCTTCACCATCCCGCTCTCCGTCAGCGTGACGGTCTTGTGCTTCTCGTCGACGATGTAGTCGCCCGTCTTTTCGAGCTCCTCTCGCTCTTCCGCCTTGACGTCGCCGCGCGTGACCGCGCCCTTTGCGAGCCTCGGAATGATGCGGTCGACCTCGTAATACAGATCGGGCGCTTCCTCGGCGGGGCCGGAGATGATGAGCGGCGTGCGCGCCTCGTCGATCAGGATCGAGTCGACTTCGTCGACGATCGCGAAATGATGCCCGCGCTGCACGTAATGCGCGAGGTCGAACTTCATGTTGTCGCGGAGGTAATCGAACCCGAACTCGTTGTTCGTGCCGTAGGTGATGTCGCAGGCGTAGGCGACCTGCCGCTCGGCGTCGTTGAGATCGTGCTGGATGACGCCGACGGTCATGCCGAGGAAGCGGTAGATGCGCCCCATCCACTCCGAGTCGCGCCGCGCCAGGTAGTCGTTGACGGTAACGACGTGCACGCCTTTGCCGGCGAGCGCGTTGAGGTACGCCGGCAGCGTGGCCACGAGCGTTTTGCCTTCGCCCGTCTTCATCTCGGCGATCTTTCCGCGATGGAGGACCATGCCGCCGATGAGCTGCACGTCGAAGTGCCGCATATTGAGCGTGCGGCGGCCCGCCTCGCGCACCACCGCAAATGCCTCGGGCAGCAGATCCTCGAGCGTCTCTCCCTGTTCGAACCGAAGGCGGAACTCGGCCGTCTTGGCGCGGAGGTGTTCGTCCGAGAGCGCCTCGATGTCCGGTTCTTTGGTGTTGATGTCGGCCACGAGCGGCGCGAGCCGTTTGAGCTCGCGCTCGTTCTGCGTGCCGATGACTTTCGCCAGGAGTTTGTCGAGCAGCATGCGGGGCTAATCGCTTGGGTATTCAGACAATTGTACACCAAGGGTCCCTTCCGCCTAAAGCCGGAAACCGCGAGGGAGGTGCGGCGGCGGTGGTCGTGTGGCTTCCGCCGGGAGGCGGAAAATCTCCGGAAGGCCTATCGAGCAAGCAGCGTCATCGGGTTGGTCAGACGGCCGTTCATCCACACTTCGTAGTGCAGATGGGCGCCTGTCGAACGACCGGTAGATCCCACTAAACCAATGATGTCGCCGCGTTTCACGCTCTGGCCCTCGACAACGGAGATGCGTGAGAGATGACCGTACTTCGTCGTGATGCCGAACCCGTGGTCGAGCATCACCATGTTTCCGTAGGCGCCGTTGCGGCTCGCGGCGGTGACGGTGGCGTCGCCCGTCGCGAGCACCGGCTGTCCGTAGTCGGCCGAGATGTCGAGCCCAGGATGAAAGTCGTTCGCGTCGGTAAATGGATCCCGGCGCGTGCCGAACGAGGACGAGAGCCACCCGGCGACTGGCCACATCGACGGCGTGGCCATGGCGAGCTTGTGCCGCCGCTCGACGTTATCGCGCACCGATTCGAGGCGGCTGCCGATCACGCCGAGCAGCTCGCTCAGCACGCCGAGCGCAGTCTCCGGTGATCCGATTGCGGTGTCCAGCAACGACGTGTGCGTCGCGGGCACCACCTCGCCGCCCATCGCGCGCGACTTCACCAACGCCGGCAGCTTGTTCATCGCGCGGCTGACCGAGGGCTCGACGACAGCGCGTTCGCCGAGCTGATTGACGGCAGCATGCAGTTCGGAAATCTGATTCGACAGTTGCCCTGTCGCTTCGCGATAGCTGGCGTTCTCGACCTGGAGCGCGACGTTGATCGATTGCAGGTCTGTAATCGTAGTCCTCGCGCTCCATCGCGCGCCGAGGCCCATGAGGATCGGCAGCGCAAGGATGCCCGCAGTCGTGCCGAGCGTTGGCCACAACGATATTGTGACGCGCCGCAGGGCGCCGGTTTGCCGATCGGCGATGACGAGGGAATAGCGTTTCGCTCGCATGAATTCCGACGAACGGGTCGAACGAGTCCGGGACCTGCTGAGGAGGACGAAACTGTACCACGGGACGGGGGCTTCACGTCAAGAAAAACGGCCGGGTTTCCGAGCTGGTCGGCGCCTTGCACTGCCGGCCGCAGGCCCTGCGAAAAGCAGGTGATTGGGAAAAAACCCTCTCACTCGCGGAATCGGATCGGGAAATGAAGGCAACCTTACTCCTTGTTGTGCTCGTGGTCCTGGGGTTGGCTGTGCTGGTCGGCGAGCCTGCGGCGGTAGCCGCGGGGTTCACGGCGGCTACCGGGCACGCGACACAGACGCCGGAACCGGCGTGGATGCTCCTGTCGGGCGCCACGCTGCTCGGTTTGGCGAGTGCGGTGCGCCGGCTGGTCCCGTAAATAGTTTGCCGCTCTGCGCTGACGAGCTGGAATGTGGAGGTGACATGCGAGCACTGGGTGTAGCTCTGGTATGGAGCTGCGCGGCCGCGTTTATGCCTGCGGCCGCCCGCGCCGAGCCGATCACGGTCGCGCTGAACACTGCGATGAGCGGGGCCAGCGCCGCGACGAGCGGCTTCTCGACGAGTGGGTTCAACATCGACTTTGGAACCGTCATGTTGCCCACCGGCAATTCGAGCACAACGATCTTCGTTGACGGGCTGCAGGCGAACCGCAATTACACGGTGACATTTTCCGTGAAGGGCAACCCGGCGCGCAATCCGTGGAATACGTTGACGGCGGAGATTCTGGATCCGCTTTCCGACGGATTCGACGGGAAAGATCCGGTCCAGCCCGCCTATGTCGCGCAGACTCCGGGGTACTCGACATCCACGAACTACGACGGTTTGAGCTTCGCGCAATTCAGCGGCCTCACGCGGAGCGCCACGTTCGCCAGTGGCGGGACCGCCGGTCTGTTTGTAGATGAGCTCACTGACGAACGTGATCTGCTGCGGTTTTCCGGATTCGCAGGGGGCGATACCGCGCGCGTCACGTTCGGATTGCGCGACACGCTTGGATCGCGCGGGTTCCTGGTGCGGCTCTCCGTCTCGGGCGCGCGAGCGATCGCTAACCCAGAACCGGCGTCGTTACTGCTGCTTGGAACCGGCCTGGCCGGTCTGGTGGGGTACCGTCGGCGCATCGCGGCCTGAGGCCGCATGACAAAACGGACGGTCACCGCGCTCGCGCTCGTGACGCTCGCGGCGACCGCCGTCTACTTGCCCGTACTCTCGTCGCTTGTCTCGCAATGGGCGAGCGACGAGAACTATTCGCACGGCTTCCTGATCGTTCCTTTTGCTATCTATTTCGCGTGGGCGGGCCGCGAGTCCCTCGCGGCGGCGCCGCTCGGCCCATCGGCGGCCGGTCTCATCATCGTCTGCGGCAGTCTCATCCTCCTGATCGCGGGCCTCTTTGGCGCTGAGCTGTTTCTCGCGCGTATCTCGCTCATCGGTGTGCTCGCCGGCACGGTCCTCTTTCTATTCGGATCGCAGCATCTGCGTCTTCTCGCGTTTCCCATCGCACTGCTCGTGCTGATGGTGCCGCTGCCGGCGCTGGTCTTCAACCAGATCGCCTTTCCGCTGCAACTCTTCGCGTCGCGGGTCGGTGAGCTGGTCCTCACGACAGCCGGCATTCCCGTCCTCCGCGAGGGCAACATTCTCGAGCTGTCGACGACCAAGCTCGAAGTGGCGCAGGCATGCAGCGGCATCCGATCGCTCGTGTCGCTGGTGACGCTCGGGGTGATACTCGGCAAGCTGAATGAGCCGCGACGATGGGCGCGCGCAGTGCTCGCTTTCGTCGCGATCCCGATCGCCATCGTCGAGAACGCGGCGCGCGTGGCCGGGACAGGAGTGGCGGCCCACTGGATCGGACCCGAAGCCGCTGAAGGATTCCTTCACACGTTCTCTGGCTGGGTCATGTTCGTGCTCGCGTTCGGGCTGCTGCTCTTGACGCAGCGCGCACTCGCGCGCGGATGGCCAAGGGCTGTGCACGGGCCGCGCGCGATCCAGGAAGGCAGCGGACCATCAACCATGGTGTTGCCGTCATGATGGGCCGCGCCGTGCTGTTGTCGGTTCTGATCGCATGCGCCGGCGTGGTCGGCGCGCGGGGGCTAGGGACCGAGCAGCCGGTGAGCCGTTCATCGTTGACAACATTCCCGCGGACCCTGGGGTCATGGACCGCGGCGGGCGATGTACCGCTCGAAGACGAGATCGTGCGCGTGCTTGGAGTGGACGATTACGTCAGTCGAACGTACGTCGACGCGAGCGGCGAGCCCGCGAACCTGTACGTCGGCTATTACGCGAGTCAGCGGCAAGGGGACACGATCCACTCGCCACAGAACTGCCTGCCAGGCGCCGGCTGGCAGCCGGTGGAGTCCGCGCGAACGTCGCTCGCGGTCGAGGGCGCCACCTTGCCGGTCAACCGCTACGTGATCGAAAAGGGACCCGAGCGCCAGGTCGTCCTGTACTGGTATCAAGGACGCGGACGCGTGGTCGCGAACGAATATGCGAACAAGCTGTGGCTGATGGTGGACGCCGCGCGATTGCGGCGCACGAACGGATCGCTGGTTCGCATCATCGCACCAAGAGAGAGCGCTGCGGTCGACTTCGCGCGAGTGGTGTATCCACGACTGCCCGAGTATCTGCCATGACGAAACGCTTGCTGACGCTCACCATGCTGCTGACATGGGTCATCTCCTGCGGGACGGACCCGAAGGTCAGGGCCGACAAGTACGTGGCGAGCGGCGATGGTTATGTCGCGAACCACAAGGTCAAGGACGCCATCATCGAATATCGCAATGCGGTGAAAGCGCAGCCGTCGCGCGCGGACGTGTACTACAAGCTCGCTCGCGCGTACACCGAAGTCGGCGATGCCGTCAGAGCCTATGGCGCGTATTCGCAGGCAGCCGATCTCGACCCCTCGAACATCGACGCGCAACTCCAGTCGGGCACGCTCCTGCTCATGGCCGGTGAGTTCGGGCAGGCGCGCACGCGCGCGGAGCTCGCGTTGAAGGCGGATCCGAACAGTGCCAAGGCGCACATTCTGTTCGGCAATGCGATGGCCGGCCTGAAGGACACCACGCAGGCGATTAACCAGATGGAGCAGGCGGTCGCCCTCGACCCGACCTATGCGCCAGCCTACGCCGCCCTTGGCGCCGTGCAGTTCATCGGCGGGGGGAGGGACGCCGCGCGGCAATCCTTCGAGAAGGCAGTGCAGCTCGATCCGCGTTCCGTTGATGCACGGCTTGCGCTCGCCAACTACGACTGGGCGGTGGGCGATGGCGCGAGTGCTGAGCGGGAGCTGAAAGCGGCGCTTGCGGTCGATGCGACGAACGCGCTGGCACATCGCGCGCTCGCGCTCTACTACCTCAGCGATCGGCGTCCCGCGGAGGCGGAGCCGCACTTCAAGGCGCTCGCGGCGATCTCGCCGGAAGGACAGCTGGCGCTCGCCGATTACTACATGGGTCTCGGCCGTTACGACCAGGCGATCAACCTCTTGCGCCCATTCGCGACGCCGCCGTCTTCGCGTTCCGCGACGGCGCGCCAGGCACGAATGCGGATGGCGGCCATCGAGCACGCGCGCGGCAATCATGCCGACGCGATGGCGATTGTCGCGGGGCTCGTCAGGGAGAAGCCGAAGGATCCCGACGCGCACGTGCTGGCGGCGCGACTGCTCCTCGCGGAAGGGGGCGACCTGAATGTCGCAGGGCAGCATACGCGCGATGCCGTAGCGGCCGATCCATCGTCGACGGCCGCGCACTACACCACGGGGCTCGTGTTGCTCGCCCGGCAGGACTACAAGGGCGCCGAGGCCGCATTCCAGGAGACGCTGAAACTCAATCCGAGAGCCGCCGCGCCGCAGCTCCAGCTCGCGCGCCTGCGCCTTGCCCGCGGTGACGCAGCCGGCGCCTTGAGCGCGGCGGAGGAAGCCGCCGCGGGACGGCCCGACGACCCGGAAGCCGCGGTGCTGATGGCGCGCAGTCTCAGAGCGCAGGGGAAGCTGGATCGCGCGCGCCGCGAGATCACCGACCGCCTGGCCAAGGCGCCGGACAATCCGCGGCTGCACACCGAACTGGGATGGATCGAGCTGTCGTCCGGAAAGGTTGACCTGGCGCGCGCAGCGTTCGAGCGCGCGCTCGATCGCGCCCCGGATTACGAGGATGCGCGCGTGGGCGCCGTCAGCGGCGATGTCGCGGCGCGCGACGTGCCGAACGCGCGCGAGCGTGTCGAGCGCTGGCTGGCCGCGCGTCCGCAGGATGCGACTGCGCAGCTTCTCGCGGCGCGCCTCGATGTCCTCCAGAAGAAGCCGGCCGAGGCGGAGCGCCGTCTGCTGACGATCATCGAGCGGCAGCCGTCGCGTCTCGATGCGTACGAGATGCTCGGCGAGATCTACCTGCAGCAGGGACAGCTCGACCCGGCGCTCCAGAAGTACCGTGAGATGGCGGCGCATGCCCCGAATGCCACGGGCCCCTCGACGATGGTCGGCATGATCCTGGAGGCCAAAGGAGACCGCGCGGGCGCACGCGCGCAGTACCAGGCAGTCCTCGCGAAGGACTCGCGGGCCGGCGTTGCCGCCAACAACCTCGCCTGGATGATGTCGGAAGACGGACAGCTCGACGAGGCGCTGAAGCTGGCGACGGTCGCGACCGAGGAACTGCGCGATCGTCCCGAGCCCCACGACACGCTCGGATCGATTTACCTGCAGAAACGACTGCCGGTCCACGCGCTGCCCGCATTTCAGCGCGCCGTCGAACTGGCCCCGCAGAACACTCTCTACAAAAAGCATCTCGAAGAAGCGCAGGCGCGCTCGGCCGACACGAGCCGCGCCGGCTCCTGACACAACACTCGCGAGGAGGAGACATGAGGGCTGGGTCGATGCTCTCCACGTTAGCGCTCGCCCTGGCGTGCGCCGCGCCGGCTGCCGCCGATACCATCGCAATCACTCGCGGATCCCTGATATTCAACGGGGCGTTCTTCGATCCGCTGACGATCGGCGGCGACCGCGGGTTCACCTTCGACGCGACCGTTGGAGACGGGGTCGTCGATTTCGTCCCGGGCTGTGGCGGGTTCTGCGATCCGGGAACGACCTTCAGCCTAGGGGCATTCTGGATTGGGAACGATCTCACGGGCACCGCCACCGTCGACGGACGGACGTTCGAACGCGTGGGAGACTTGAGTTCGGATACCTCGGCGCAGGCGCGGTTCAGCGGGTCGATGTTCGTACCGCTGCCTGGTGGCCGATCGGCGACCACGCGCTCGACGTTCTCGTTCGAGGGCACCTTGTTCGTATTCCATCCGGAAGGTGTGCCCGAGCAGTTCGACCTCTTCGGAGGCGGAACCGCGATCGGTACATTCGGCCGCGTCGAAGGCCAGAACGAGTGGAGCCTCGATCGCCTCGTGTTCCGGTTCGACGGAGCCGATCCGGTCCCCGAGCCCGCGACGCTCCTGCTCGTCGCCACAGTCGTCGGCGGGACGCTGGCGCGGAGGTATGCAAAAGCCGTAAGCCGTAGGCGGTATGCGGCAAGCGGCGGTAAGCAGTAGGACGCGGAGCCGTAGGCGGGTAAGCGAAAGCGTTTACAGTGCGTGCGTGATGCACCATCAGTGCTACGCGCCGGTGTCGTCTTCGAACCCATGCGGCCGAAGGTTCTCCAGCATGCCAGGGAGCGTGTCGTACCCATCGCAGACCAGTGGCCCGTCCTCGCTGATCAAGGAACACCTCGCGGGCGGGGCCTCCCGGCTGGCGGCGTTGCTCCTCCCTCAAATACTCCCCGTATTCTCGGTCGTCGCGCCTTGCCATCCAGGCGCCGCGCTCCGCGATCTGGCCCTCGTTCAACGAGGACGGGCCACTAGTTCCCCCTGAACTGCAGCGCTTCCGCAACGTGATCGGCTGACACGCGCTCGACGGCATTCAGGTCGCCAATCGTACGGGCCACGCGCAGCACCCGATCGAATGCCCGTGCGGTGAGGCCCAGACGCTCAGAGGCGTGCTGGAGCAGTTGCCTGCCCTTTGCATCCAACGCGCACGCTCGTCGCAGCGCTCGCGGCGCGAGTCGCGCGTTCAGCACGCCTCCGGTCTCTTCGCGCGCCGCCTGACGCGCCCGCGCCTGTTCGACACGCGACCGGATGGCCGACGTCGGCTCACCACCTTCGTCCGACGTCAGGTCTGAAGGCGGCAGCGCCGGTACGTCGACGGTGAGATCGATGCGATCGCGCAGCGGACCTGAGAGGCGCGACGCGTACCGATCCACCTGCTGCGGCGTGCAGCGGCACGCGCGCCGGGGATCGCCGACGTAGCCGCACGGGCACGGGTTCATCGCGCCTATCAGCACGAAACTCGCAGGGAAGACTGACGCGCGCTGCGCGCGCGCGATGCGGACCAGGCCGTCCTCGAGCGGCTGGCGCAGCACCTCGAGCACCTGCCGGCTGAACTCCGGCATCTCGTCGAGGAACAGCACGCCGTGATGCGCGAGGCTGATCTCGCCAGGACGTGGAATTGGCCCGCCGCCCACGAGCGCGATGTCCGAGATCGTGTGGTGCGGTGCCCGGAACGGTCGCGCGCGCAGCAGGCCCGCGCCCGGCGGCAGAAGTCCCGCGACGGAATGGATCGAGGTGACTTCGAGCGCTTCGTCGAACGTCAGCGGCGGTAGAATCCCCGCCGCCCGCCTCGCCATCATCGTCTTGCCGGAGCCCGGCGGTCCCGCGAGCAGCACGTTGTGCCCGCCTGCCGCGGCGATCTCGAGCGCGCGGCGCGCGGCGAATTGTCCGCGCACGTCACCGAAGTCGCCGTGCACCTGCTCGGTGACGTCTCCGTCGCGGTCAGCGGTCAGCGCGACCGGCCGCGGGTCGTTCAACGCCGCGACCGCTTCGCGCAGCGATCGCACAGGGTAGAAATCGAGACCGCTGACCACGGCTGCTTCGCGGCTGTTTGCCGCCGGAAGTACGAGGCCGCGAATCTGCCGCCGCCGTGCCGCGGCCGCAATCGGCAGCACCCCGCGCGCGGCCTGGATGCCCCCGTCCAGCGACAGCTCCCCCAGGACGAGCACCGTGTCCACGTTGCGCGTCGAGATTACGCCGCTGGCGGCAAGGACCCCGATTGCAATGGGGAGATCGAACGAGGATCCCGCCTTGCGGACGTCCGCAGGCGCGAGGTTGACGGTGACGCGTGTAGGAGGGAATTCGTACCCGGAGTTGCGGACTGCGCTCTTGATGCGGTCTCGGCTCTCGCGGACGCTCGCATCCGGCAGACCGACAACGGTGAAGCCGGGTATCCCGAAGCTGACGTCCACTTCGATCGTGACGGGAGCGGCGTCGATGCCGAACACCGCCGCCGAACACACGCAGGCAAGCATGCGCCGCTCGATTGCAAAGCGGCGCCCGACCTTCGGACAGCTCGAATTACAAAGAAAAACGGCGCCGGGATGGCCGGCGCCGTTTAGAACGTCGCAGTTTCTGCCGCGTATCAGTGCGCGCGGCTAGCCAGAATCTTCAAACGCGCTCCCGGCGCGATCGTGTTCCCGCTCAGGCCGTTCCACGTCTTGATCCTGGCTACGGTCGTGTCGAACAACTGCGCGATCGAGAAGAGGGTGTCGCCCCGCCGGACGCGGTAAGTGATCTGCGTCACCTGCTGCGCCTTTGCCGCCGTCGGCGTTGCGGCGGACGAGGCGAGCGAGCGCGATGCTACCTCGGAAGGCACCGTGCGCTCGGTGCGTGCGGCGAGCAGGGTTGCCGGCGCGCGCGGAATGATCAGATCCTGACCCGGACGCAGCCGCGTCTTGACCGAAATGTTGTTCGCCTCGGCGACGTCGCTTCGCGAGACGGCGAATCGACGAGCAACCCCCAGCAGCGTCTCTCCCTTCCGGACGGTGTACCACTTCAGCGCCGTGAAGTCCGCGGGCGACGCTTCGGCGAGCCGGGCGTTCAGGCGTCCGGCCGTACCGACCGGCACCTTCACTTCGTACCGCGGATACTTGACGGGTGTCGTCCAGCGACGCAGTTCGGGATTGAGCGTCTGGATCTCGTCGACCGTCGTGCCGGCCCATTCCGCGACGCGGCGCAGGTCGATCGCGCGCGGCACGTTGACCTTGTCGTACGCGATCGGATCGGTCTCGATGACGGTGAACCCGTACTGCACCGGGTTGCGCGCGATAATCATCGCCGCGAAGATCATCGGCACGTACTCCCGTGTCTCGCGCGGCAGGAACTTCGACGTCGACGCGAGATCCCAGAAGTCGTCGATGCCGGACCTCTTGATGGCGCGCTGCACGCGGCCGGGTCCGCCGTTATACGCGGCGAGCACCATGTTCCAGTCCCCGTCGAACATGCGGTTCAGCGTCTTCAGGTACTGGGCGGCCGCCAGCGTCGCCTTTTCCGGATCGGACCGCTCGTCGATGAACCAGTCGGTCTTCAGGCCGTGCTCCTGCGCCGTGGCTCGCATGAACTGCCATGGCCCCTTCGCGCTGGCCTTCGACAGCGCATTTGTCTTGAACGAGCTCTCGATGATCGGAATGTAGGCGAGATCCAGCGGGAGCCCTTCGGCGCGGAACACGTTCTGGATCATCGGCAGGTACTTCGCGCCGCGCTGCAGGCTGTCCTGGATGTAATCCCGCAGCCGCGTCTGGAAGACCTCGACGTACGACAGGACCTTCGAGTGCTGCGGAATGGGAATGTCGTGCGCCGTCGACTCGAGGTCTGCCGCGACCGCCGCCTTCGTCGACGCGTCCGGCGGCAGCACCGGGAACGTGGTGGCGTTGGTCAGCAGTTCATCGATCGTAGCCGATTCGTACTTCTTCTCGGTGAACCCGTCGCCCTGCGCGAGCGCGGTGACCTCGTAAGCGTTGATCCGGTCGACGAGCCGATCGAAATGTTCGCGCAAGCGCGCATCGGTCCGAGCGCCATAAGGAGATTCGAGCAGGACTTCCACCGCGCGATCGAACTCGACGCGGGCCGTTTCGAGGTGCCCCGCCTTCAGCTCACGCTCACCGGCCTCGAAATGCCGTTGCGAGGTGTCGATGAGCGACGCGATTGGATCGACGATCGGGACACTGCGGGCCGGCGCCGGGGCAGCGGATGGTGCGGGTCTGGTCGCCGCAACCTTGGGCTTTGAGTTCCCGCCGCACGCGGCGACGGTCACGCAAAGGCCGGCGGCAACCAGGATGGCAAACCCCGGACGCAAACTCCCATGAATCATTCGGGGCGCTCCCTCTCTTGGGGCGGCCGTCTTATGCATGACGTCGCCGTCTTGCAAGGCCGTTGCCCTGTTGAGGTCGCCCCCCGGTACGGGGGGCGCCCATGGTCGACCTATCCAACGACTCACCCGGGAATCGGCCGATGATCACCGCGCCAGTAGGTGGCGCTTCTTTCTGGTTGCTGGGGCAGTCAGCATAGCACCGCCGAGATCGCCGGTCAATCTAAAGGCAATAGACTCAACAATAAGATGGCTTCGGGCTGCCAGGCTTCCGGCCTTAGGAGCTTCAGGTTCAGCGCTTTGAGCCTCGGCGTTCCGAAGCCTGAAGCCCGAAGCCCGAAGCCTGAACCCCTAAGCCCGAAAGCCGGGAGCCTGAATCCCGCGAGAGGTTCACCGCCACGCCGCCTGCACGAACAGTCGATGCTGTTCGCCCAGGTCGCGCGCTGCAGGTGTCACGATAGAGCGCTCGCCGATTACGATTTTGCGCCCTTGTCGCATCGCTTGTCGTACGTCTTCTTCGCAAACGAAGTCCGCAGGCTTTTCAGTCGCGCCGCCATCTGGGGGGGCCGTTTTTACCTGACTCCCCGCTGGTGCCGGCGGCGCAGCGACGGGGGCTGAGGGCGCCACTGCCGCGGACGCGGCGGCCACCTTCGTCGGCCCATACCCTCGCGACGTGAGGAACTCGTCGATCCTGCGCGCGAGCGCCTCCGCGCTGATTCCGGCCGCTGCCGCGGGGCCCGCTGGCGGCCGTGGCAAGGGACGGCCCGAAGCGAGCGCCGGTTCAACCGACCGCGCGCGAACGGCCAGCGGCTTGGTTTCGTACGCAAGCCGCTTGATATTCAACAGGTGACGAGGCGAGATGTTGTCGGACGTGATGTTGCCGCCGTAGCCGCCACACCCGAGCGTCATTGCCGGATCCAGGCTCGTCGTCAATCCGATCGACCCCAGCGTCGTCGGCGTGTTGACCACGATGCGGAAGGCCGGCTTTTTCAAACCGAACTGCAGGATGATGTCGTCGTTGCGCGAGTGAATCGCCATCGTATGACCCATGCCGCCGTACCGCAGGATCTCGATGCAGCGCTGACAGCCTTCCTTCCAGTCGGCCACAACATAGAAGGAGAGCACGGGGCACAGCTTCTCGATCGACAACGGATAATCCCGCCCAACGCCTTTCAGCTCCGCGATCAGGACGCGCGTGTCTGCCGGAACGGTAATTCCGGACTGCTGCGCGACGTACGTTGCGGGCTTCCCGACGACGGCGGGGTTTGGCAGGCGCTGCGGCGTCACCAGCACGCGTGCGAGCGCTTCCTGCTCGGCGGGCGACAGGAAGTAGCCGCCGTTCTTGACGAATTCGCGCTTCACCTCCTCGACAACGGGTGCGTCCGCCACGACGGAGTTCTCCGATGAGCAGAGCAGGCCGTTGTCGAATGTTTTTCCCGTGATGATGTCTCGCACCGCTTTCACCACGTCCGCCGACCGCTCGATAAAGGCGGGAGCGTTGCCGGGACCGACGCCGTAGGCCGGCTTACCGGCGCTGTACGCGGCGCGGACAAGTCCCATTCCGCCAGTTGCGAGGATCACGGCGACCTCGCGCGCCTTCATCAATTCCTGTGTGCCTTCAAGCGTGACGATCGTCATCCAGTTGATCGCGCCGTCGGGCGCCCCGGCGCGGCGCGCGGCGTCGTTCATGATTTCCGCCGAACGCGTGATGCACCGGACGGCGGACGGATGCGGGCTGATGACGATCGGACAGCGCGCCTTCAAGGAAATGAGGATTTTGTAGATGGCGGTCGACGTCGGATTCGTCGACGGGACGATCGCGCAGACGACCCCGAAGGGTTCCGCGATCTCGATCACCTTGCGATCCTCGAGGCGGTTCACGACGCCCACCGTCTTCATTGGCCGGATGAATTGGTAAACCGTCTCAGACGAAAAGAGATTCTTCTGGACCTTGTCGGCGACGACGCCGAAGCCGGTCTCTTCCTGGGCAAGACGCGCGAGCGCCTCGGCATGCGGGGTCACGGCGGCAGCCATCGCGTCGACGATGGCATCGATTTGTTGCTGGGAGGATTCGGCGAGCGGGGCCGCGGCGGCTTTCGCGCGGCGCGCAAGCGCCCGCGCCTCTGCGATCGAAGCCAGATCGCGGTCCGTCTGCGCCATCTACGCGCCCTTCGTCTCCTTCGGGGGCTTGGGCAGCACCTTCTCGACTTCCGCGTGCGGCCGCGGAATGACGTGGACCGAGATCAACTCGCCGACGCGCCGCGCAGCGGCGGCGCCGGCGTCGGTCGCCGCCTTCACGGCGCCAACATCGCCGCGCACGAGAACCGTCACATATCCGGCGCCGATGTATTCCTTGCCGACGAGCACCACGTTGGCCGCTTTCACCATCGCGTCGGCGGCTTCAACGGAGCCGATAAGACCCCGTGTTTCAATCATTCCGAGTGCGTCCATCGGCAATTCGTAATATGCGGTTCGCGATCTGTGGTCTGGAGTTCGGGAGCGTGCTGTTTACCGGAGACTGCCCGCTGCAGACTTCTTTGGCGCCCACGCTAACATATTGCTGTACCTGTCACAACTGCGTTACCATCACGTTTTTCGACAACTATGAACACTTCGGTCAGGGTTCCGCTCTGCGCGGCTGTGCTCATTGCGCTCGCGTTCGCGCCTGGTTGCAGCAGGAAACGGGACAACGAGCCAGCCGTCGCCACTCCCTCGCTCTCGCTCAGTAAGGATCGCGTTCCGATCGGGAGCGCCGTCACGCTCACATATAAATTTCAGGTGGCGCCCGGCGCGTCCTTCGATAAAAACTACTACGTCTTCGCCCATGTGCTCGATCCCGAAGGGGAGCAGATGTGGACTGACGATCATATGCCGCCTACGCCGACGACCAGCTGGAAGCCGGGGCAGACGATTGAGTACAAGCGCACGGTGTTCGTGCCGAACTATCCCTACATCGGTCCGGCAGTCATGCGCCTCGGGCTCTACGATCTCGCCAACGGCCGACGCCTCGTGCTGAACGCGGAAGAAGCGTCGCGCCGCGAATACGTCGTTGCGCGCTTTCAGGTGCTGCCGACGTCGGAGAACATCTTCCTCATGTACAAGGATGGGTGGCATCCGGCCGAGGTGGACCCGAAGAACCCGACGACCGAATGGCAGTGGACGAAGAAGACCGGAACGCTCGCGTTCCGGAATCCGAAAAAGGACTGCACGCTGTACCTCGAGTACGACGCGCGGACCGACCTCTTCAATCCACCGCAGCGGGTGACGCTCAAGATCGGGGATCAACCGTTCGCGCAGTTCGCTGCCGATGCCAAGGGCCCGACGCTGAAGACGTTTCCCCTGACCGCCACGCAGCTCGGCACGGGCGACATGGTGAATCTGTCGATCGATATTGACCGCGCGTTCGCACCAGGCGGCGGCGACCCGCGTGAGCTCGGCATCAGGGTCTTCCACGCATACGTGGAGCCGAAGTAGCGGTTGTCGGTTGACGGCTGTATCGGGCAGAACACTGTACGAAAGAGGCTCCGGGCCGTGGCGACTCGATTAGTCAGTCTGATAATCGTAATTCTGGGGCTGACTGCTTGCTCCAACAGAATGGCACGGACGGCGGACCGCCTCGTACCCGCTCGGGTACCGGACATCGGATTTGAGCCCACGTCTTACGCCGTTGCGGACGCGATGCTCAAGCTCGCACGCGTGAAACCTTCAGACGTCGTGTACGATCTCGGATCCGGAGATGGTCGCATCGTAAACCTGGCCGCGCAGGTATACGGTGCGCGGGGGGTCGGTGTCGAGCTGCAGCCTTACCTGGTCGACATCTCGCGACGAGCGGCCCGTGAGAGTGGAGTGTCCGGGCGTGTCAGATTCATTGAAGGCGATTTGTTCAAGGCTGATATTTCGCGTGCGACTGTTGTGGCGCTGTATCTGTGGCCGTCGGTCAACAGCGCGCTCGAGGCGAAACTGAAGCGGGAGCTTCGACCTGGTACGCGGATCGTTTCGCACTCGTTCGACTTCAGCGACTGGATTCCTCAGGAGACGATTCAGACTGCCGATGGCACGAACGTGTTCCTGTGGACGGTCCCACGACGCCCCCGCCATAAGCCAGATATCGAGTTCGTTGCGACCCCTCAGGCTGTCGTGTATCAGATGTTTGAACTCGCAAGGGTGACCGCTGACGATGTCGTATACGATCTCGGGTCTGGAGACGGTCGTATACCCGTTCTCGCGGCGCAAAGGTATGGCGCTCGCGCGGTCGGCATCGAGCTCGACCCCACCCTCGTCGACACTTCTCGCCAGATTGCTCGCGACAACGATCTAGACGGCAAGGTCGTCTTCCACGAAGCGGACCTGTTCAGCGCAGACATTTCGGCGGCTACAGTCGTCACCTTATACCTCTCTGCACCGGTCAATGCGAGACTCGAGCGAAAGCTGAAGCGCGAGCTTCCGGCCGGCGCTCGGATCGTTTCGCACGCGTTTCCCATCGGTACTTGGGCACCCGAGAAGACGATCCACGCCGACGACGGCACCCCACTGTTTCTATGGACGGTTCCGCCCCGACCGTGAACCGTTGGCATACCCGGTCCTAGTAGGCAATGCCTGCAGGCGATCGGCCCGGACGAACGTAAAAGCGCCATCAGTCCCAACCAAGCGCTGCTGACCTGTATCGCGCCACGACAGCCCAGCAACATCTATATATAGCTGTGTTCGTAGTGATTCTGGACGCGCACCCCGACCAGGTGGTAGGATGCTGCGTCCCAATGAAAGTGTGTCTTCCCGTTAAGCTAGCCGTCGCTACGTGTGTCCTCGTGGGCGCGAGCGTGTCGAGCGCGTCGGCGGAGATCGTGTTTCTCACGTCCGGCCGCACGTTATCGGTCAAAGGGCACCGGCAGGAGGGGGCATCCCTCGTGCTCAGCCTGCGTGCCGGCGGCGAGGTCACGTGCGATCAGACGCTGGTCGAGAAGATCGTGCCCGACGAGGTGCCGCATCCCGAGCCTCAGCCCGAACCGGATCCGGCGGCTGCACAGGAGGCGCTGAAGAGTCCGATAATCGACGTCAGGTCTCTGCTGGACTCGACACCGTATGGGCAGATCATCTCGGCGATGTCGGAGGCGCACGGCGTCGATCCCCTGCTCGTCCGCGCGTTGATCCAGGTCGAATCGAATTACAAACCGCGCGCGAAGTCGTCGAAGGGCGCCATGGGTCTGATGCAGCTGATGCCGCAGACCGCTCGCGAATACAACGTGCAAAACCCGTACGACCCGAAGGCAAACATCGAAGCCGGGATTAAGAAGCTGAAGTCGCTGATCGACAAGTGGGGCGTCGACCTCGCGCTCGCGGCCTACAACGCGGGCGAAGGTGCCGTCCAGCGTTTCAACGGCATTCCTCCTTACCGCGAAACCCGCGACTATGTGACGCGCATCCTCTTGCTTTGGCGCCCGTAGGGCATTGATGGAGGGCGGGTCTTTAGGCCCGCCCGACACGGCGGGCCTGAAGACCCGGCCTACCCAAGCCCAGCCAATGCACCCGCAACTCGGTCTAATACAAATGGTTGTGTAAAATTAGACCGGAGCCGTTCCCCCACAATGGAATATCGCTGCAGGCTCGGGACCCCGGGTGGAGACATCATCGAGGGCATATACGTCGCCGAGAACGAGACGCGACTGCGCCGGGAGTTCGAGGAAAAGGGCCTCCTGGTCCTCGCGATCCACGCGGCCGGCCGGCGCGCGGTCGCCGGCATCGCGCTCCCGCGCCGGCGAAACGTGTCGACGCGCGAGTTTCTCGTCTTCAACCAGGAGCTCGCGACGCTGCTCAAGGCGGGCATGCCGCTCGTGCAGTCGCTCGATATTCTTCGCCGCCGCGTCAGCAACCCCGTTTTCAAAGGCGTGCTCGATGATGTGTATGAGCGCGTCCGAGCGGGCAGCGCGCTGTCTGAGGCGTTCGAAGCGCACGGGACGATGTTTCCCGGCGTGTACACGGCATCGCTCCTCGCGGGTGAAAAGTCCGGCAACCTGGAGCAGGTGCTCCGGCGTTATGTGAGCTACGTGAAGGTCGTCAGCAGCGTCCGGCGCAAGACGATCTCCGCGCTCGTCTATCCGGCGATCCTTCTCCTGCTTTCGCTCGTCGTCGTCACGATCATCGTGGTGCGCGTTGTGCCGGAGTTCGGATCCTTCTACAACCAGTTCGGGCACGAGCTTCCCTGGTCGACGCGCTTCATCGTCGGCCTCTCGAACGTCGTCACGACTTACTTCCTGTTGATCGTGGGCGTGATTGCGATTGCGGCGGGAAGCGTGTGGTGGTGGGTGAAACAGCCCGGCCAGCGCCGCCGTCTGGATCGTCTCATTCTCAAGCTGCCGGCGCTCGGAGGAATCGCGCAGAAGTTCTCGACGTCACAGGCGGCCCGTACACTGGCGACGCTGCTCGGCGGCGGCATTCCGCTCGTCAACGCGCTCGAGGTATCAGCGCGTTCGCTGAGCAATCAGTACATGGCCGGTGAGCTCTTCAGCGCGGCGCAGCACGTGCGCGAAGGGCGCGCGCTCGCGACTGCGATGCAGGACAGCGGCGCATTTCCGGACGTCTCGATCAAGATGGTGGAAGTAGGCGAGTCGACCGGCGCACTGCAGGAGATGCTGAACAGTCTCGCCGACTTCTACGACGAGGAAATCGAGACGAACCTCGGACGCTTCGTGACGCTCGTCGAGCCGATCCTGCTCGTGATCATGGGCCTTGTCATTGCCGGTCTGCTGCTGGCGTTGTATCTACCGCTCTTCAATCTTTCCTCAGCGTTGAGTTAGGTCTTCTATGGATGTGAATCTCTACGCGGGCGCACCGGAGCAGACGGCGGCGGAACACGCCGAAGAGGTCGCCCATGCCAGGCGCCTCGCTGAACGTTACCGGCTGCCGTATCTCGATTCGGCGCACTTCAACATCGATCACGATCTGTTCCGGACGATCCCGGCGGAGCTGATGTTGCGCTATGGTTTCGTCCCCTTCCGCCGCGAAGGGCAGGCTCTCGTCATCGTCGTGTCGGATCCGACCGACCTGCCGATGATCGACGAGCTGGCGGTGCTCCTCGGAATGCCGATCAAGGTCATGGTCGCGGCACCCTCGGCGATCCAGTCGATCCTCAAGAAGAGCGAGAGCTCGACGCGCGTCCTCGAAGAAGCGACAGAGAGCTTCCAGCTGCAGATTCTCCGCGAGGACGAGCAGGGCGACGAGCAGCTGACCGTCGAGAAGCTGACGACCGACGCGAGTCCGGTGATCCGCCTCGTCGACACGACGGTCTACACCGCGATCCAGCGGAGGGCGAGCGACATCGGATCGACGGCGTGCTGCAGCCCGCGATGCGGCCGATCGACAAGCGCTTTCACAGTACGATCATCTCCCGCGTGAAGGTCATGGCGGAGCTCGACATCGCCGAGAAGCGCATCCCGCAGGACGGCCGCTTCAAGCTGCGGCTGCCGGGAAAGACAATCGACTTCCGCGTATCGGTGATGCCGAGCGTGCACGGCGAAGACGCGGTCATCCGTATTCTCGACAAGGAATCGATCAGCGAGCAGTTCACCGAGCTGCGGCTCGACATCCTGGGCTTCCCCGAGGACGAGCTGAGACGCTTCCGCAAGTACATCCGTGAACCCTACGGCATGGTGCTCGTGACGGGACCGACGGGCAGCGGCAAGACGACGACGCTTTATGCGGGGTTGTCGGAAATCAAGACGATCGAAGACAAGATCATCACGATCGAAGACCCCGTCGAGTATCAGCTCAAAGGAATCACGCAGATCCCGATCAACGAGAAGAAGGGGCTGACGTTTGCCCGCGGACTGCGGTCGATCCTCCGTCACGATCCCGACAAGATCATGGTGGGAGAGATCCGCGACAACGAGACGGCGCAAATCGCCATCAACTCGGCGCTGACCGGCCACCTGGTGTTCACAACGGTGCACGCGAACAACGTCGTCGACGTCCTGGGCCGGTTCCTCAACATGGGCGTCGAGCCGTACCAGTTCGTATCCGCGCTCAACTGCGTCCTGGCGCAGCGGCTCGTGCGGAACATCTGCCTCCACTGCAAGCGCCCGGCGCACATCACGCGCGAGCAGTTGATTGAATCGGCGATGGATCCGGGGCTCGCGGACAGCGGCCTGTTTTTCGAAGGCGCGGGCTGCATCGAATGTGGCGGCACGGGCTACAAGGGCCGCACGGCCATCTGCGAGTTGCTGGATCTGACCGATAACATTCGTGAGATCATCCTCGCGCGCCGTCCCACATCCGAAGTGAAGAAGGCCGCCCGCGAAGAAGGCATGCGGTCGCTGCGCGAGTCTGCTGTCGAGCGGGTGCTGGCTGGAATTACGACGCTGCGCGAAGTCAACAAGGTCACGTTCGTCGAATGAAGCTGCCAGGGATTCTCGCCAGTCGGCCCCCGTCCGTGGGGGTGGAAATCGCGTCGGATCGTGTGACCGGCGTGTCCCTCTCGGGACCGCCGTCGGCATGGACCGTGGCCGCGCACGCGACCGAACGCTTGCCGGCCGGCGCCGTCACGCCGGCGCTGAACGCGGTGAACATTCACGACGCGCGCACCGTGACGGCCGCGATCCGATCGGTGTTCGACCGGATGGGAACGAAACCTCGCCGTGTGGCGCTGGTGATTCCGGACACGTCGGCGAAGTTGTCGCTGCTGCGGTTCGAGAAGGTGCCGTCCGCCGCGGACCTCGACCAGCTGATTCGGTGGCAGGTGCGCAAGGCGGCCCCCTTCAAACCTGAAGAGGCGCAGATTTCCTGGGTACCTGCCGCAGTGCTGCCGGACGGAGGACGCGAGTTTCTCGTCACGCTCGCGCGGCGCGACATCATCGAGAGCTACGAGCACGCCTGTGCGGAGGCCGGAGCGAGCGCGGGAGTCGTGGATCTCGCGTCGCTGAACCTGATCAACGCCGCGCTCGCATCGAGCGGCCAGGCGTCCGCCGGGGATTGGCTCGTTGTCAACGTCGCGCAGTATTACGCCACGCTGGCGATCGTGCGCGGCACGGACCTGATCTTCTTCCGCACCCGTCAGCTCGAAGCCGATGGGGATCTCGCGGATCTCGTGCACCAGACCTCGATGTATCACGAGGACCGCTTGTCGGGCGGCCGCTTCGGACGAGTGGTGTTGTCGGGCGCGTCCGGGCGCGCGGTCGATTCGGTAGAGCGGCTGCGCCGCGGTCTCGAGGAAAGGCTCGGCACGCGGGTCGAGCCGCTCGATTTCCGCGGCACGGCGACGATGCGCGATCGCATCAGCGCGGGCGCGGACCTGCTCGACACGCTCGCGCCCGCGGTGGGCGTCGTGCTGAGGGAACGGGTCGCGTAGTGCTTCGGACGAATCTCTCGACCCGGCCGTTCTACAACGAGCGAGGCGTTCACGCGGTAATCGCCGTGCTTGCGGCGATGCTGATCGCGGTGACCGCGTGGCAGGTGCTGCGAATCGTACGTCTGTCGCGCCACAAGACCGAGCTCGCCGCCACCATCCACGGGGACCGCGACGAATCGGAGAAGCTGACGCGCGAGGCGGGGGAGGTCCGGCGCGGCATCAACCAGCAGGAGCTCGCGGTGGTGACGACCGCCGCGCGGGAGGCGAACGATCTGATCGAACAGCGGACGTTCTCGTGGACGGCGCTCTTCAATCAGCTCGAGGCCACGCTGCCGGAGGACGTGATGCTCATGGCGGTGCGGCCGGCGTTCAAGGAAAGCACCACCGTCGTCAACCTCGAGCTGCAGGGGAAGCGCACGGAAGACGTCGACACGTTCATGGACAATCTCGGAACGTGACCGAAGAAGGGCTGCATCGGGTCAGCATGCAGGCGGACTACACGCCGCCCGCGCCGGCAGTTCGACCCGCGTCGACGGCCTCGGCCCACGTGCCAGCGAAGCCTCGGGCGCCAGGAGTGAAGCGATGACGCGCGTGCGACGCATCCTCTCGGAGAAGCGCCATCTCATCGTCCCGCTCGTGATTGCGGCTCTCGCGAGCGCGCTGCTGTATGTCGTCGTCGTGTTTCCGCTCGGCCGGCAAGTGTCGGCCGCAGAGCAGCAGGCGGAGCAGCAACGCGACCTCGTCGTGCGCGCGCGGCAGGACCACCAGGCCGCGAAGGCGATGGTCCAGGGCAAGCAGCTCGCCGACGCCTCGCTCCAGAAATTCTATCAGGAGGTGCTGCCGGCGAACGCGAGCGTCGCGCGGAGGCTGACGTACCTGAAGCTGTCGCAGCTCGCGCGCGCCGCGAACGTGCGACTGGAGAGCGGCACCAATACGTACTCGCACGAAAAGGGCAGCCACCTGTCCAAGGTCACGACGACCTATACGCTGTCGGGGGATTATCGCGACGTGCGCCGGTTCATCTACTCGCTCGAGACAGCGCCGGAGTTCATGGTGCTCGAGAACATCGCGCTCTCGAGCCTCGAGCAGCAGACGCGCACGGGCCTCGCCGTGAGACTGGACGTGGCCACCTATTTCCGGACGGAAAATGTCGACTGAGGCGCCGCCGCCGTCACAGCGGCCTCGCCCGTGGTTTCTCGCTATGCTTGGAATTCTCGTTGTCGTCGGTCTCGTCTACTGGCAATGGCCGGCGGCCAGCCCCGCGGCCGGGCCGTCTAATCAACCGAGGCAACGGCAGGCGCAGCAGCAGTCCGCCAACGCCCAGGGATCGCTCGATGTTCGGCTCGACGCGTTGAAGCAGCCGCCGCCGGAACCGACCGAAGCGGACAGGAATCCGTTCCGGTTCCAGCCGAAGCCGCCGCCTGCGCCAGCGCCGACCGTCGTGCAACAGCCGCCGCCGATGGTGGCGCCGCAGCCGACGGGTCCGCCGCCGCCTCCGCCCGGACCGCCACCGCCTCCCCCGATTCCGCTGAAGTTCATCGGGACGCTGGAAGGCAAGGGGCCCGGCAAGGTGGCGATCTTCTCGGATGGCCAGGGCAGGCCGCAGTTCGGTCACGAAGGAGAACTGATCCTCGGTCAGTATCGTGTCGTGAAGATCGGCGTGGAGTCGGTCGTGATGGAATATGCGGATGGACGCGGAAGACAGACGATTCCGCTGCGCGGACAATGAAGTTGCCAGCTGCCAGCCTCCCGCTGCCAGCTGAAACAGAAGTTACCAGCTGCCAGCCTCCCGCTGCCAGCTGAGAAAACGAAGATCAACGTAGCGGATCGCGGGTAGCTAGTCGCTGATCGCCGGTGGCTGATGGCTGGTAGCTGGTAGCTGACTTATGACACGTAGAATCGCAGTTCTGCTGCTGATTGCGGCGCTCGCAAGCGGGTGCGCCGCCGGTCGCGCGTTCCGGCGCGGACAGGAAGCCGTGCGAATGGGCGACTGGGACGCCGCGGTCACCTATTTCACGAACGCGGTTCAGGCCAACCCCGATAATCCCGAGTACAAGATCAACCTGCAGCGCGCGCGGGAAGAAGCCGCGCGCGTGCACATCGAGAAGGGGCGCGAGCTGGAAAAGCGCGATCAGCTCGAAGGCGCGCTGGCGGAATACCGCCGCGCGATGGAGCTCGATAGCAAGAACCGGCTCATCGCCACGCGTGTGGCGGACCTCGAGAAAACGATTCGTGAAAAGCTCGAAGCGTCGCGTCCGTCGCCGCGCATCGAGGTGCTCCGGCAGCAGGCCCGCACCACATCAGGGCCGCCGCTGCTGAATCCGGCGTCGCGCCAGCCTCTCAGCATGAACTTCAACAATGCGAGCCTGCGCGACGTCCTGAATTTCATCGGCACCAGCGCCGGCATCAACATCACCTACGATCAGCAGTTCGTCGACAAACCGTACACAATCAATCTGGAAGGCGTCACGCTCGAGGAAGCGCTGCAGCAGATCCTCTCGGCGAACCAGTATTACTACAAGGTCGTCAACCCCCGGACGATCATCGTCATCCCGGACCAGCCCGCGAAGCACGCGCAGTACGACGAGCTGGTCGTCCGCGTGTTCTACATCTCGCACGCGGACGCGACCGAGCTCGCGCAGCTCGTGAACAGCATCATGCGCATTCCGCAGATGACGATCCAGCCGATGGTGATGCCGAATAAGACGGCGAACACCATCACGGTGCGCGCAACGGGCCCGGTGGTCGATGTCATCGAGCGCGTGATCCGCGCGAACGACAAGCCGCGCGCCGAAGTGGTGCTCGACGTCGAGATCCTCGAAGTCAGTCGTTCGCGCCTCAAGCGATACGGCTTGAATCTCAGCTCATACACCCTGAACCTTCTCTTCTCGCCGGAGCTTGCGCCGCCGAACACGTCGGGTGGTGTGACCGCGCCACCCCCGTTCAACCTGAACACCATCAGTCAGGGAATCAGCACTGCGGATTTCTACCTCGGCGTCCCGACCGCGCTAGTGAATTTCCTCGAGAGCGACAACCGCACGAAAACGCTCGCCAAGCCGCAGTTACGCGGCCAGGAAGGGCAGAAGCTCACGCTGAATCTCGGTCAGGACATCCCCGTTGTGTCGACGGTGTTCGGCGCCGCGGCGGCCGGCGGGTTCGCGACCATCCCGCAGTCGTCGTTCAGCTATCGCACGGTGGGCGTGAACATGGAAATCACTCCCCGCGTGACGTACGAGGGCGAGGTCGTGCTGACGCTCGCGGTCGACAACAGCGCACTCGGCGTCAGCATCGACGTCGCGGGCCAGAGCATTCCGTCGTTCACCACGCGCAAGGTGTCAACGACGCTGCGGCTGCGCGAGGGGGAATCGAACCTGCTCGCGGGGATGATTCGCCAGGACAGCATTCACAACCTGAGCGGCCTGCCCGGGCTGCTCAAGGTTCCTGGCATCCGGCAGTTGCTGTCGGGCAACGACAACACCGATCAGGACAGCGACATCGTCATGCTCATCACGCCGCACATCGTGCGGACACAGGAGCTGACGGCGCAAGATCTCGGCTCGATCTACATCGGCACGCAGTCCAACGTCGGCCTGTCCGGTCCGCCGCCGCTCATCGCGCCGCAGCCCGAAGCGCCACAGGCGGCCGCACAGCCCGCGCAGCCCGCGAATCCAAGCGGCGGCGCCGTGGCGATCAATCAACCGCCCCCAGGCGTGCCACGTGCGCCGACCGCAGGGCAGTTTGGCGTGCCGAACCCGAATCCGCCGGCGCCTCCGGGAACGTCGCCGGTACCGACGCCACTGGCGCCCGTGCCACCGCCGCCGACGCCGCCCGCGGGCACGCCGCCGGCCGGAGCGACGCCGCCTGCTGCTCCCGGAACGACGCCTCCCGAGGCGACGCCTCCGGCGACGGCGCCGACCACGCCCCCGAATCCCACAGGTGAAGGGCCGGCGACGGGCCGCGGCGCGCCGCCGCCGTCCACGCCGGCGCAGATCATCATCACGCCCGCCGGGACGACGTTCCAGGTCGCGGGCGGGCCCTATACGACGCCGATCTCGATCAACAACGCGTCGCGGATCTCGGTCATCACGGTGACGATCACCTATAACCCCGCGGTGCTGCGCGTGCGGACCGTGCAGGACGGCACGTTCATGCGGCAGGGTGGCGTGACGGCCGCGTTCACGCCGCGAATCGACGCCGCCGCGGGGCGCGTCGACATCGCGATCTCCCGCGCCGGCGATCAGACGGGCGCGTCAGGATCGGGTCTGCTCGCCGCGCTGCTGTTCGACGCGGTCGCGTCCGGGTCGTCGCAGATTGCCGTCACGAGCGTCGCGAACACGCCGGAAGGGACGCCGGTGCAGGTGACCTCGGCACCGGTGACGGTGACGGTGCGGTAACACGACAATGCTCAATGCCCAATGTTCAATGTTCAACGGAGACCGCCCTCGCCGGCGCTGGCACGTGTGTGCATTGAACATTCGCGCCTCCGCCGCGAAGCGGCTACGGCGTGGCCTCGCCGTAGCCCGCGTGAATCTCACCACGGGCGGAGGCGGGAAGCATGGATCATTGACACGTTCAATCCTCTTGCGACGCGAGCGCAGCGAGGGAGGGTTCACCTTCGTCGAACTGCTCGTCGTCTGCACGATCATGTTGATCCTCGCGGCGGCGGTGATGCCGCTGGCGCGCGTCACGGTGCAGCGGCAGCGCGAGGCGGAGTTGCGGCGCGCGCTGCGCGAGATGCGCACGGCCATCGACAAGTTCAAGGACGCCGCGGACGCGGGGATGATTGCACCGCAGGACCTGCGCGCCGGCGCCGAGAATTATCCGCCCGACCTCAACACTCTGATCGAAGGCGTCTCGATCAACAACGATGCAACCGGCCGGAAGCTGAAGTTCCTGCGGCGCGTCCCGATGGATCCCATCACCCACTCGACCGAGTGGGGCCTGCGCGCGTATCAGGACAAACCCGACTCGACGTCCTGGGCCGGTGGCAATATCTTCGACGTATACACGAAATCAGACGGGAAGGCCCTCGATGGCACCAAATACAAAGATTGGTGATGACACTGAGCAGTCAATGCTCAATGTTCCCCGCCTTCGCCTGCGGCGTCATCCGCGCGGGCTATGGCGAGGCCTCGCCGTAGCCGTTTCGCGGCGGAGGCGGGAATGCTCAATGCCGAACCGCGGCCGAGGCGCGCGCGGATTCACGCTCGTGGAACTCCTTGTCGTCATCTCCCTCATCTCGATCCTCGCCGCGATGGGGCTCGTGCAGTACAAGAATTCCATCGTGCGCGCGGGTGAAGCCACGCTCAAGACGGACCTCTTCCGCATGCGGGACGCGATCGATCAGTACTATGCGGACAAGGGGAAATACCCCGCATCGCTCGACGCGCTGGTCAGCGACGGGTATCTCCGGAAGATGCCGGAAGATCCGATCACGAAGTCTACCGACACCTGGCAGACGGTTCCTGCGGAGCCCGATCCGAGCAGTCCCAATACCGAGCCGGGCGTGTACGACGTGAAGAGCG